>NZ_DATLWX010000051.1:0-31740 GCF_035576065.1 Nocardioides sp. | reverse complement strand
CGGCCTTCTCGGGCTTGTCGGCGATGACGCACTCGGTGGTGAGGAACAGCGCCGCGATGGACGCGGCGTTCTGCAGCGCCGAGCGGGTGACCTTGGCGGGGTCGATGATCCCCTCCTTGATCATGTCGACGTACTCGCCGGTCGCGGCGTTGAGGCCCTCGCCCACCTTGAGGTTGCGGACCTTCTCGACCACGACGCCACCCTCGAGGCCGGCGTTGATGGCGATCTGCTTGATCGGGGCCTCCAGCGCCAGCTTGACGATGTTGGCGCCGGTGGCCTCGTCGCCGACCAGGTCGAGCTTCTCGAACGCGGTGACCGACGCCTGCAGCAGCGCGACACCACCACCGGCGACGATGCCCTCCTCGACGGCGGCCTTGGCGTTGCGGACGGCGTCCTCGATGCGGTGCTTGCGCTCCTTGAGCTCGACCTCGGTGGCCGCGCCGACCTTGATGACTGCAACGCCGCCGGCCAGCTTGGCCAGGCGCTCCTGCAGCTTCTCGCGGTCGTAGTCGGAGTCGGACTTCTCGATCTCGGCGCGGATCTGGTTGACCCGGCCCTCGATCTGGCCCTGGTCGCCAGCGCCCTCGACGATGGTGGTCTCGTCCTTGGTGATGACGACCTTGCGGGCCTGGCCGAGCAGCTCGATGCCAGCCGACTCGAGCTTCAGGCCGACCTCCTCGGAGATGACCTGTCCACCGGTGAGGATGGCAATGTCCTGCAGCATGGCCTTGCGGCGGTCACCGAAGCCGGGAGCCTTGACGGCGACCGACTTGAAGGTGCCCTTGATCTTGTTCACGACCAGGGTCGAGAGGGCTTCGCCGTCGACGTCCTCGGCGATGATCAGCAGCGGCTTGCCGGACTGCATGACCTTCTCCAGCAGCGGGAGGAGGTCCTTGACCGTGGAGACCTTGGAGTTGGCGATGAGGATGTAGGGGTCCTCCAGGACCGCTTCCATCCGCTCGAGGTCGGTGGCGAAGTAGGCCGAGATGTAGCCCTTGTCGAAGCGCATGCCCTCGGTCAGCTCGAGGTCGATGCCGAACGTGTTCGACTCCTCGACCGTGATGACGCCTTCCTTGCCGACCTTGTCCATCGCCTCGGCGATGGCGTCACCGACGGTGGTGTCGCCACCGGCGGAGATGGTGGCCGTGGCCGCGATCTGCTCGCGGGTCTCGACCTCCTTGGCCATGGAGAGCAGCTGCTCGGACAGCGCCGAGACAGCAGCCTCGATGCCGCGCTTGAGGCCCATGGGGTTGGCGCCGGCCGCAACGTTGCGCAGGCCTTCCTTGACCATGGCCTGGGCGAGCACGGTGGCCGTCGTCGTACCGTCACCGGCGACGTCGTCGGTCTTCTTCGCGACCTCCTTGACCAGCTCGGCGCCGATCTTCTCGTACGGGTCCTCGAGCTCGATCTCCTTGGCGATGCTCACACCATCGTTGGTGATGGTGGGCGCGCCCCACTTCTTCTCGAGCACGACGTTGCGACCCTTGGGGCCGAGCGTGACCTTGACCGCGTCGGCGAGGGTGTTCATCCCTCGCTCGAGACCACGGCGGGCCTCCTCGTTGAAAGCAATCAGCTTAGGCATATGTCTCAGACTTCCTTCGTCTTGAGTCAGGGTGCGCGGACCGGCGGGCTGCCCGCGACGGACGGTCTCCGCTCTCCGACGGACCATTCCCGCCGGCGCGTGAGACCTCAGCTTCACCAGTCTCGCGTTGGCACTCTCATAGCGAGACTGCCAGCATCATGTTTAGCACTCGCCCCTTGAGAGTGCAAACGTGGATCAGCGGGCGGAGAAGGCCCAGGACGCGACGTACCACTCCGTGCCGCTCTCGAGGCCGGTGACCTCCGTGACCCGGCGAACTCCGCCGCCGGGCACCTCCCAGGCCAGGAGCCTGGAACCGGACAGGAAGGCCACCACGTCCGGTCGCAGGAACCCCGCGACCGGGCAGCACTGCTGCTGGCAGGCCGTGCAGTTCGTCAGCAATGTCTGGCCGCCGGGCACCGGTCCATCCCCCCGCCCGACAACGAGGAACCGCGGCCGCCCCTCGATCGTCACCGCCACGGCGTCGAGACTGGGGTAGGCGACACCGAACAGGTCGACGGAGCCGGCCAGGACGTAGCTCCGTGCCGTCGTTTCGCCTTCGGTCCGCTCCGGCCCGTAGCCCTCGCCCCCGCTTTCGCCCGGGCTCCAGCGCGGAGAGTCGTCGAAGGTGCGCTCGCCGAGCGGGATGGTGTGCGCGCCCTCGATGCCGAACACGGTCCCGTCGCGACCGTCAGGCTCACTCGGGACCCAGATCCCGTCCTCGGTCCAGCGGGCCGTCTCCGCTGCCCATCGTGGCGTGGCCATCGCGGTCCAGGCGCCGGCAGTGAAGTCGTAGATCTGCAGCGAGCGTTCCTGGCGGAGGAACAGGTGGGTCCCGTCCGGGGAAAGGCTTTCGTCGGACAGGGCCGGCATCACATTGCCACCCTCGTCCGCGACGGGCTCGAGCGTGCCTGTCTCGAGCGAGTACGCCGCACCGTCGGCCCCGATCGCCACGATCCGTGAGAGCTCACCGCCCTCGCCCACCACGGCGAGGGCCCCGACGGCCCCGGTGATCTCGCTCGCGGGCGGCCCCTCCACCGACAGGTCGATCTCTGCCGGGAGGCCGGTCCCCTCGAGGAACGGCAGCTCCGCCTCCTCGGCCACGCTCGGCGCCACCCATACGGGCGCCCCGTCATAGGTGGTGACCGGGCCGGAGTGCTGGTCCTCCGATGACGGCGACACCGTCGACGAGGTAGCGGGCCCCGGCGCAGGTGCCACTCCCCCGGTCCGTCCGTCGACCAGGGCCACTCCGGCGACCGCTGCCGCGGTGGCGGCGATCGTCCCCGCCAGGGCGGCGCGAGCGCCGATCCGCCGCCGGGTGCCGTCACGCCACGCGCGGTCGACGGCCAGGGGGTCGTGTCTGCCGGCATCGGCGGCGGCGGAGCGGAAGAGGTCACGCAGCTCGGAGTCGGTCATGAGATCTCCTGGGAGAGCAGCTCGCTGAGTTCGGGGGCGCACTCGCGCAGCCGGCGCAGGGCCAGGTGTGCGGTGCTCTTGACGGTGCCCGCCGAGACACTGAGGGCGAGGGCGATGTCTGCCTCGGAGAGGTCCTCGAAGTAACGCAGGACGAGCACGGTGCGCTGTCTCGGGGTGAGCCGGCGCAGGGCATCGAGGAGCAGGATCCGACGCTCGACGAGCACATCACCTGGCGGCGTACGCCCCGGGTCGGGCACCTCGGAAATCACCTCGTGGCGGCCGCGGCGCCACCACGAGATGTTGTCGCGCACCAGGATCTGGCGCGCGTAGGCGTCGGGATTCGCGTCGCGAAGGCGTGGCCAGCGCTGCGCCACCTTGGTCAACGCTTCCTGGACGAGGTCCTCCGCACGGCCCGGATCCGCGGTCAGGAAGACGGCCGTGCGCAGCAGCTGCGGACGACGTGCCGTCGCCCAGGCCGTGAACGCCTCTCGGTCGCCCCTTCGTTGCTCCATGACCACCTCAACGCCATGGTGCCCCGTTTGGTTGGAGGCCGGCGGCAACCTTCTCAGGTGCAGCCGGCCACCGGATCTACTCGATGATCCGGATCGGCTCGCCCTCGACGCGCGCCGTCCAGGTGGTCGCGTCCGTGACCCTGCTTCCGGGGAAGCTGACCATGGCACGCCACCAGCATCCACCGGCGCTGACGCTCTCACAGGTGTACGTGCTGGGAATCGGGACCCGGAGGAACTGCAACTTGCCGTTGTAGCTCGCTGAGGTGATCCCGGTGATGGTGCAGTTGGACAGGGTTCCGTCCGTCACCCCGTCTCCGATGCAGCCGTTGACCGTGGTCAGGTTGCTCTCCGCGGGCGGCAGCAGCTGCACCGAGCCGGGGCTGCCCCCTGTGGCTTCCCCGACGTCGAAGAAGCTGACCACCAGCTTCTTGTTCGCCGCGGCAGGGACCACCCGCACGAGGTTGAAGGTCGTGGTCGCGGAGTCCGCATTGGCATAGATGCGCATCTTCTCGAAGGACGAGACCGACACAGCGCCGGCCGGTGCGTTCGAGATGGCACGGATGCCGAACATGTTGTTGCCGTTGCCCTTGACGTGCGGGTCGTCGCCGACCTGGGCGACCACAGCCGGGTTGCCCGCGTAGGCGCCGGTGGAGTCAAGGGTGATGCTGCCGTTGGGCATGTCGACGTTGTTGCGCACCTGCAGGTACCAGTCGCCAGCCCGGCTGGGGGTGAACGTGCACAGGTCCACCCACTGGTGGAAGACGCGTGCCATGTCCATCTTGAAGTCCGGCCCGTTGCCCGCGTCGAGATTGCGCAGCGCACTGTCCGCCCCTGTGTCGCGGTAGCCCGGGAACTGCTTGGTGCACTGGGCGGGCTGGTGGGCCGGCGCGGCGAAGGGATTCAAGGTGTCGACCGGCTCGCGGAGCGCGAACGAGGTGATGGTCGCGGACTCGCCGCCGAATCTCCTGGAGCCGTTGTCCGAGTCGCCGGAGCAGAAGGCGTTCGCCGCGTTCTTGTAGCGTTCGTGCGCGTCCGTGGTGGCATAGGGGTACCGATAGTTCTCGGTCGCGGCGAAGGTTCCGGTCGGGCCAGCGTTGCAGGCACCGCTACCGGCGTCGACGTACGCCGGGTCGTAGAGCTGCAGCTTGATGCTCTGGCCGACCGCAGCGTCGCTGACCCGGATCATGTAGATGAATCCGCGGGGGTCGTACTCCTCGTTGGCGGCGCCGTTTGCACTGCTGGCGCAGCCGTCCTCGCCCCCACCGCACTTGCGGGTCTCGAACTGGGAACCTTGGTCCTTCCAGGTCTCCGGCCCGGCGATCGCGCCCCAGAACTGGGGATTGGTCGAGCAGATGGCGTGGGGGGGCGACTTCAACACACTGCCCTGCGGCCCCAGCGTTGCGCTACCCGCCGGCTCGTTGCCGAAGGTGTTGCACGGGCTGCCCATGGGTGCTGGACCATTGAAGTCGGCCACCGAGCCGCGCGTGATGGTGCTCTGATGGATTCCGAACGAGCTCGCGAAGAAGTTGTCCACCGACTGACTGATCGTGACCTTCAGCTGCGTGGGCTTCGCGCCCCCCTCGACCGTGATCGTCGTCCCGCCACCGGCGGTGTAGCCGTTTTGCGCGGCGACCTCGAGGGCTCGGGCCTCAGCCTTCGCGAAGTCTTCGGGCATGAAGGTGACACCGGCAGTCGACGCGGCGTCCGCGGCCGCCTGGATCCGGTGCGTCTCCACCCACCAGCGCGCCGTGTCCACAGCGAGAGCGCACAGTGGCAGGGCAAGGAACGCGAAGAAGATGGCCCCCAGCACCATTGCGGCGCCGCGCTCGTTGCGGCGGTCCCGGCGGCTGACGAGGCGACTACGCCGGCTCATGTGATTCCCCTTCATGAGTGCGCGTTCGGCGTGCCGGGCTTGCAGCGGTCTTGCTCGAGGGGCTCGAACTGCATGACCGTGCGATCCTGGACGGTCTTGGTCGAGCCGAAGAAGCCCGACACCATGGTGTGGGTGACCTGCATACCGACTCCGACGCTGTCGCGCAGGGGGTCGTTGAGGCACGCATTGACCGAGGCGGAGGCCCAGCTCCCGCTCGAGTAGCGAAACTTGGAGAGTCCCGCGTCCCACACGTACTTCACACAGTTCGAGCCACACGTGAGGGTGCTCTGGCCTGACGGGTAGCCGTTGGCGCCCGGCTTGTAGATGAGCACCCAGTCGATGTCTTCGTTGTTCAGCGCGTTTCCAGTCGTCTGGATCGAGTCGGCCGCGGCTTGGGCGAAGGCGGGGGCGCCCGCGGGTGTGCACGGCGGCGGGTTGGCGCTGGCTTGACACGTGCCCGGGCCGCCGTCGGCGGAGGCGGAGGCCGTCCGTGCCCCCGTGCGGACGGCGCTGCTGACGGAGACGTAGTCCTTCATCAGCAAGCTCGCCTCGACGATCATGAAGAGCAGCAGGATCAGCGGCATCGCGATGAGCGCGAACTCCACTGCTGCGGCGCCGCGCTCATCCGAGCGCGCGCGACTGGAACGAAACACGTGGAGACCCCCCGGGCTCTTGCGCTCGAGGCCATCACAACGACGACCCTCCCAAGCAACGCGCCACAGTAGCCAGCCAGCGGACGGACCCATAACGACTGATCGGTCGCGTTGGCCTAGTCCTTTCGAACTACGTTCGTCGTGTCGCCACCAGCTCGGCGAAGGGGTCGGCTACAAGCGGCCCACAGGGCGGCCACAGCGCTCCTACAGGCGGGTGACGAGCAGCTCGGCGAAGGATTCGGCATTGGCTGGCAGGACGTCGAGGTAGAGCCCGGGCTCGATGAGCTCGAGCTCGGAGACGACCCACTCGTCGGCATACCAGAGGAGGTCGACGCGGACGTAGTCGAGCTCGCGGCCGAAGCGCTGGGTCAGCCAGTCGTTGGCGGTGAGCGCCACGGACGCGACCGACGGGTCGATCGGCACCGGCTGCGAGGCTCCGCCGAACTCCTCGTGCACCCGCACCTCGTCACCGGCAGGCACCTTGTCGACCTGCGAGATCACCTCACCGGCCAGCACGAAGACCGACACCTCTCCGCGCGTGCGCACCGACTCGACAAGGGGCTGCGCGATCCAGGGACCGCCGACCGGTTCGTACGTCGGGTGGCTCTGGATGGGTGTCCCGAGGCGGGGGTCGAGTGGGTCGCTGGCGACGATCAGGCCTGCGCCGCCGGCACTGACCCGGGGCTTGACGACGGCCGTCCCGAACTCCGCGATGGCCGCGGCGAACTCGGCGGGCGTGGACGTCAGTCGGGTCGGCACGACCGGCAACGGGTCGAGGTCGGTGAGGTAGGCCTTGTCGTGGTTCCACTCGAAGACGTCCGCGCCGTTGAGGAGCCGGGACTGGTCGAGCGATCGGGTCCACCGGAGGAACTCCTCGGCCCGGGTGGCGTAGTCCCAGGTCGCGCGGACCACCACGAGCGAGGCTCCGGCCCAGTCGACTCCCCTGTCGTCCCACGGCACCCAGGCGAAGTCGATGTCGCGCGCGGCCAGGGCCCGGTCGAGCGCCTCGAACCCCGGCTCGCCGTCGGGCAGGTCGGCGCAGGTCGCAAGCAGGACGGTCATGTGGTCTCCACAGAATTTTCTTGGGCGGGGTCGTCGTTGCTGCCGTGGAAGGTGCGTGCTGCCGTGTCGCGGTTGCTGCCCTCGACGTTGTCACCCTTCTCGATGACGACGAGGTTGTGATAGCAGTGCACGGCCCTCACGCGCCGGTCGGTGTAGCTCGGCTCGTAGCCCTCGACGAGGAACTCCTCGAAGTTCAGGCCGTCGACCAGGTCCTTGACCAGGTCCATCGACGTGCCCGGAGCCTTCGGGTCCACGGCTCCGCCCCACGCGGGCCAGTAGGACGTCTGGATGTCCTCGATGCAGTAGATCGCGCCGTCGGGAAGGAGCGGGAAGAGGATGGCGAAGGTGGCGCGGACGTGTTCGGGGATGTGGCTGCCGTCGTCGATCACGACCAGCGGCGCGCCCTGCTCCTCGACGATGCGCTGCAGGATGACGGGGTCCGTCTGGTCGCCGAGGTAGGTCGTGATGTGCCCCCCGTCGAGGAACGACTTGTCCTCGATGTCGAGACCGACGATGCGGGCGCGCGGGAAGAACCAGCGCCACATCCTCAGCGACGCACCGCTCCGCCGCTTCCGGGCATAGCCGCCGATGCCGACCTCGAGCAGCGTGAACTTCTCACCGCGCAGGTGCTGGAGGTGCCGCTCGTAGTGAGGGGTGTAGCGGTGCACGCCCCACTTGTCGGTGCCGAACTCGACCGCCAGCTCTGTCAGGTCGAGCGACATCAACCGCTCGCGTCGCTCGACCTTCTGGTCGGCTGCGGGGGCGGGGCGCGGCGCGGGACGTAGCCGCTTCGCTGCGCGGCGTCCGACGTGGGCAACGGAGTCGCGGAGAGGCACGATCGAGACCCTAGCCCTGCACGGGCGGCACGTGCGGATCGCCTCCACCGCTCTCCTCGCCCGGACCGGCGCCGTGGTCAGGACGGCTCGCGCCACCTCGTGCGGCCCCGGCGAGGGCGCTGATCCGAACGCGTCTCCCAGCTGGGGGCGCGTACTCAGGCAAGGAGAGGTCAAGAGGGCCACCATGAGCCCATGGACACCATGCAGACCAGGCAACACCAACACCCCGTGAGCAGTGAGCACTACCGCTGGCTGCGCCGCGAGGTCGCCGACTGGCAGATGGACGGCCTCGTCGACGCGGACACGGCGCAGGCGATCACCGCCCGCTACCTCGACGCCGGGACCACGCACCGCCGCTTCTCGCTCGGCCGACTGCTCCTCTTCCTCGGCGGCGCCTTCGTGGGCGTCGGGCTCATCTGGCTGGTGGCCGCGAACCTGGACCAGCTGCCGCCGATGCTCCGCTTCGTCGCGGTCGCGGCGATCTGGCTGGCCCTCATCGGCGCCGCGGAGCTGACCCGGGTCACGGGGTCGGTGCGCGGCGCGCTGCGGCTGATGGCGGCGCTCGCCTTCGGCGCAGTGATCTTCCAGGCCGCGCAGTCCCTGCAGGTCCCGGCCTATTCCCCCACACTGATCGGCTTCTGGGCCGCGGGCGCGCTGGTCCACGCCTACGGTTTCCGAGCGCTGATGCCGCTGGTGGTCGGAGTCATCACGGGCGTCGGATGGTGGATCTCGCAGCCGCTGTGGGACAACGGCACCGCGGCGGGCGCAGTCGTCGCCTTCGCTACGGCGGCCGTCGCGGCCATCTCCCTGGCCGTGGTCCACGATCGCGGACTCACCCGATTCGGGCAGGTATGGCGATCGGTCGGTGCTCTGCTCGGCATGATCGCCCTGTTCATCGCGGCCGTGCCCTACACGACCGCCGACGACTTCGAGTGGGACGCCTGGCTGGTCGGGTCGCTCGTCGTGGCTGCTGCCCTCGTCGCGGCTGCCATGGTGATCGCACGCGGCCGGGCCCGGCTGGAACCGCTCGTGGCCGTTGCCGTGCTGGCCGCAGCCGTGCTGATGGTGCTGTGGGACACCGGCACGGACACCTCGGACGTCAATGCTGCCGACTGGGCCCACGCCGCGGTCAGCGTGGTCGCCTTCGTGGCCCTGGCGGTGGCACTCGTGGCCATCGGCACGCTGCGGGACAACCCGGTGCTCACCGTGATCGCCATGGTCGGGCTGGTGATCTTCACGACCTTCCAGAGCTTCGCGGTGTTCGCGGCCATCGTCGAGGGAGCGTGGCTGTTCCTCGTGCTCGGGCTCGTCTTCCTGGCCACCGGCTTCCTCTTCGACCGGGCGCGGCGTGAGATCGCCGCGTCCCTGGAGGACGTCGGCCCAGACACGCTCCACGCCCACCAGGACTCCCAGCAGGAAGGAACAGGCCGATGAAGAAGATCGCCACCCTCGCAGTCGTGGTCGCCGCTCAAGCGATCCTCGCCGGCGTCGCCGTAGCGCCCCAGCTGTCGGCACGCGTCACGGGAGACACCTATCTGCTCCGTGTCGTCCCCGTGGACCCGATCGATCCGTTCCGCGGCGCCTACGTGGCGCTGGGCTACCCCGATCTCGACCTGGTCGGAGATGATGGCCAGAGCGAGACCTGGATGGCCGACGAGGGGGAGCGCGGGGCGATCTACGTGGTCCTGCGCAAGGACGGCGACGTGTGGGTCGCCGACGACCTCCGTCGCGACCGTCCCACCGGTGACACGCCCTACATCGCGTGCGACGACCGCGACTGGGCCGTCGAGTGCGGGATCGACAGCTTCTTCCTGCCCCAGGACGAGGCGTCCGCCATGGAGGACGTGCTGCGGGAGGGAGCGATCGCCGAGGTCAGGATCGACGGCCGGGGCCACGCCGCGCTCATCGACGTACGAGCCCCGTGACCCCGGCGGGGGCTGCCGTCAGCGTCGGACCAGGGTGACGTTGTAGGACTGCTCCTCATCGACCATGACCTCGTCCCAGTCGATCGAGATCGACTTCGGGACGCCGCGCGGGGTGTAGGTGACCTCGACGCGGTCGGCGTTGTCGTAAGCGTCGCGGAGCATCAGGAACAACTGGTCCATCGAGTGGCCCTTGCCATCCGGGCGCCGGCGCCCGTCCTGCATCACCTTGTGGATCTCACCGTCGCGTACGACCGTCCGCACCGGCGGGATGGGCAGGCAGTAGCAGTGGTGGCGCACCGTGGTGGCGTAGTCGTCGATGCCCTTGCTCTCCCACGCCTCCCAGGCGGCGACGAGCTTCGGGTCGTCCGTGGGTGCCGGCTCGAAAGGATCTGTGGCGTGCGCGGCCACGGGCACGGAGGTCAGGGCAAGGGCGAGCAGGAGGGCACGGACGGTGGTCTTCACAGGAGTCATGGTCGCTTGGACGTGGCACTCGGTCCAGCGGTTGCATCCCGGCCTGCGCCGGTCCGCGAGGGGCGTACGGCGAACTCAGCAGCCGCCGGCGACCGCCGGGATCACCGAGATCTGGGTGCCGTCCGGGGTGGGTGTGTCGAGGTTGTCGAGGAACCGCACGTCGTCGTTGCCGACGTAGACGTTGACGAAGCGGCGCAGGTTGCCCGCCTCGTCGAGCACCCGGCCCTTGATGCCGGCGAAGCTCGCGTCCAGGTCGTCGAGCACAGCCGCGAGGGTGTCGCCGTCGGCGGTGACCTCGGACTCGCCATTGGTGTAGGTGCGCAGGATGGTCGGGATGCGGACCGAGACGGTCATGGACGGCTCCTAGAGAAGAAGAGGGCTAGACGAGGTTGGCGGCGGTGAAGGCAGAGTAGGTCGGCTCGATGGTGGCGGCGGCGCTCACCCGGTCGGAGACGGCGTCGAGGGTCTTGAGTCCGTGGCCGGTGTTGATCACGACCGTCTCGAGCGTGGTGTCGAGCTGACCCGTCTCGACGAGCTTCTTCAGGACCCCCACGGTGGTCCCACCGGCGGTCTCGGTGAAGATGCCTTCGGTGCGGGCCAGCAGCACGATCCCGGCGCGCACCTCGTCGTCGCTGATGTCCTCGACCGCGCCGCCGGTGCGGCGGCAGACGTCGAGGACGTAGATCCCGTCCGCGGGGTTGCCGATGGCCAGGCTCTTGGCGATGGTGTCGGGCTTGACCGGACGGATGGCGTCGGTGGCGCCCTTGTAGGCGACGCTGACCGGGGAGCAACCGGTGGCCTGGGCGCCGTACACCCGGTAGGGCTTGTCCTCGACGAGCCCCAGCTTGATCAGCTCCTGGAACGACTTGTCGACCTTCGTCAGCTGCGAGCCAGAGGCCACCGGGATGACGATCTGGTCGGGCAGTCGCCAGCCGAGCTGCTCGGCGATCTCGTAGCCGAGGGTCTTGGATCCCTCGGCGTAGAAGGGGCGCACGTTGACGTTGACGAACGCCCAGCCCTCTTCCTCGCCGGCGATCTCCGAGGCGAGCTTGTTGACGTCGTCGTAGTTGCCGTTGACGGCGACGAGCCGGTCGGTGAAGACGGCCGAGTTGACCTGCTTGGGCTGCTCGAGGTTGCTCGGGATGAAGACCACGGTCTTGATCCCGGCGCGGGCCCCCGCCGCCGCGACCGCGTTGGCGAGGTTGCCCGTCGAGGGGCAGGCGAAGACCTTGGCGCCGAGCTCGCGGGCCGCACTCAGGGCACAGGCCACGACCCGGTCCTTGAACGAGTTGGTCGGGTTGGTGGAGTCGTCCTTGACCCACAGGTTGTCGATGCCCAGCTCGCGCCCGAGGTTGTCAGCCTTGAGCAGGCGGGTGAAGCCGGGCTCCATGTTGGGGCTCTGCTCGATGTCGCTCGGGACCGGCAGCAGGGCCTTGTAGCGCCAGATGTTGGCCGGACCTGCCTCGATCTCCTCGCGAGTCACCTGCGGGAAGTCGTAGGCCACCTCCAGCGGACCGAAGCACTCCGGACACGCGTAGTGCGGGCCGAGGTCGACCTCGTGGCTGCACTCGCGGCACACCAGGACGCGGGCGTTGCCGAAGGCTCCAGCGCGGAACGTCTTCGACGGGGCGGATTGTGCGACAACAGACATGGCGAAGTCCTCCTTCTCATCGACCCCGGGCGACTTTCGCGCCGGGACGGAATTGGCACCGTTTCCGCGACTGCCGCAGGCGACAGGAGGTTCGTGGCGGTTGCCGGGACTTCGTCGGGCCGTTCCCTCAGTCCCTCGTGATGAGGTCTTCAGAGTAGACAGGCCGTCTCAGCATGTGCACATCGTGTCCACATGCTGGCGGAGGCGCTCAGCCTCGCCGGGCCTTGCCGGCATCGGCGATCAACCGCCGAAGGAGCTCGAGCACGCCGTCGGGGCCCGGGACCACCACGTCTGCCAGCGGCACCAGCGCGGACTGCTCGTCGGATGCGGCGCAGACCAGCAACGTGGCCAGGCCCTGGTCCCTCAGTGCGGCGACGGCTTCGAATGCTTCGACGTCGCCGAGGTCGTCACCGGCATAGAGGAAGCCGCCGGCGGCCTGCTCCTCGGCCAGCGTCTGCACCGCGTGGCCCTTGTGCTGACCGGGGGCCCGGACCTCGATCACGTTGCGTCCGGGCTCGACGACCAGGCCGTTCGCCCGGGCCAGCTCGGCCATCGGGGGCAGCAGTCGCTCGTATGCCGCCGCGGCGTCCTCGAGACGACGCGTGTGTACGGCGACCGCGAGCCCCTTCTCCTCGACGAACGCCTCGGCGGCGTCACCACGCCTCATCAGGGAGGGCAGCTCACGACAGAAGCTGGCCAACCCGTGCGGCGGTCGCGGCGAGACCACCCGCCGGTTCGTGGACGACCAGCGCTCGTTGCCGTACTGGCCGAAGATGAACAGCTCCTTGCCGTGCTCGCCGATCGTGTCGCCGACCTCGTCGAGCCCACCCAGGGCGAGCGCCTGACGAGCGGGGCGCCCGGTGACGACCGCGACGGCCCGCACGATCCCACTCAGGTCGACGAGCACCTGGGGCGCGTCCGCGTGGATGTGAGCCCGGTCCGGATCCTCGACGATGGGCGACAGGACGCCGTCGAAATCCAGGCCGACGACCACTTCGTCAACGCGCGCGACGAGCTCGCCGTATCGCTGCTCGGCTGCCGGGGAGGTGAACTCCATGAGGAGACCCAATCACGTGGGCCGACTCAGGCCTCCATCAGGCGGCGTCGCCCGTCAGCACGATCGTGAGCCGGTCCATCTTCATGGGTTCGACCGCCAGCGCCGTGCGAGCGATGCCGAGGTCGAGCGCCAGCTGCTTGGCAGCCGCCTGCAGGCGCTGGGGGTGGTAGACGGTGGACGCGGGGATGGCGCCGTACCAGTTGTCCTCGCCCACGACCTGCCAACCGACCTGGGTCGCCTTGGCTGCGGTGGTGGCTGCGAGCCCCTTGATGCCGGAGTTGTTGTAGACCTCGACGTAGACCTCGCCGCGCTTGACGACCGGCTGCGGCTTGGGCTTCTTCGTCGGCTGGACCGCAGTCGGCTCAGGCGTCTCGACAGGGGTCGCCGCAGCGGTGGTGATCTTGCGCTCGGTCGCCGGTGCGTCGCGGGTGGCGGCGAACGTGAAGCCCGCCATGGCGATCGCGATGACGCTCAGCATCACCAGCGGGGAGGGGAAGGCAGCACCGCACTCGGAGCGGGGCCGTCGTGCCGGTGTCGCGGTCATGGGTGCCTCGCTGGGGGAAGTAGGCGCGAACACGTGGGTCAGACCTCGAACCCGAGGCGGCGAGCCGAACGCTGGCGCTGGCGCGAGGCACGCAGCCGTCGGAGGCGTCGCACGAGCAGGGGGTCGGCCTCAAGCGCCTCGGGACGGTCGATGAGGGCGTTGAGCACCTGGTAGTAGCGGGTGGAGCCCATGTCGAACTTCTCGCGGACCGCCTGCTCCTTGGCGCCGGCGAACTTCCACCAGTGGCGCTCGAACTCGAGGATGTCGCGATCGCGCTGGCTCAAGCCGGGGGTGCCGTCACCCTCGGGTGAGACGTATACGTTCGCGGCGTCCATGGCACAGCTCCTGAGTCGGGGTCTCCTGCTTCCACTCACTGTAGGCGACGAACAACACCGATGTCATTCGCTCTCGGCGAGTCGCGTCCCCACCTGTGGGTGAGTCGGGCCCCACCCTCTGGGTGAGTCGGGCGGCGAAGCGGACGGTTAGGGTGGAATTGTGCCTCAACCCCGGCTAGCCGACCTCGTGATCGTTGCCAATCGACTGCCGGTGGACCGGGTGACCCTGCCCAACGGGGACTCGGACTGGCGTCGCTCCCCGGGTGGTCTCGTCTCTGCCCTGGAGCCGGTGATGCGCGCCCACGACGGCGCCTGGATCGGCTGGCCCGGATCGACCGACGACGCCGACCTCGAGCCCTTCGTCGAAGACGGTCTCCAGCTGGTGCCGGTGCACCTGAGCGAGGAGGAGGTGGAGGAGTTCTACGAAGGCTTCTCCAACGGCACCCTCTGGCCGCTCTACCACGACCTGGTCGCCAAGCCGGGGTTCCACCGGGAGTGGTGGGACGCCTACGTCCGGGTCAACCGGCGCTTCGCCGAGCGCGCTGCGGAGATCTCCGCCGAGGGCGCGACCGTGTGGGTGCAGGACTACCAGCTCCAGCTGGTGCCGCAGATGCTCCGCGAGCTCCGCCCGGACCTGCGGATCGGTTTCTACCTCCACATCCCCTTCCCTCCCGCTGAGCTGTTCAGCCAGCTGCCGTGGCGTCGACAGATCCTCGAGGGACTCCTGGGAGCCGACCTGATCGGCTTCCAGCTCCCGGGCGGGGCGGGCAACTTCGTCCGTCTGGTGCGGGGCCGGGTGGGGCACAAGACCCACCGAGACCTCGTCTACCTCCCGGACGGCCGCACCGTGAAGGCCTGCGCGTTCCCGATCTCCATCGACGCGGCCGGGTTCATCGAGCTCGCCCGCACACCTGCTGTCCAGGAGCGGGCCGACGAGATCCGCGAGGCGCTCGGCAACCCCCGCAAGGTCTTCCTCGGCATCGACCGGCTCGACTACACCAAGGGCATCTACCCGCGGCTGCGTGCCTTCGCCGAGCTGATCGCCGACGGCCTGCTCGACGTCGAGGACGTCGTCTTCGTGCAGGTGGCGACCCCCTCGCGCGAGCGGGTCGAGGAATACCGCATCCTGCGCGACGAGATCGACCGCCTGGTCGGACGGATCAACGGAGACCTCGGCCGGATCGGCCGTCCCGCCATCTCCTACCTGCACTCCTCCTACCCCCGCGAGGAGATGGCCGCGCTCTACCGTGCCGCCGACATCATGGTCGTGACGCCCTACCGCGACGGCATGAACCTCGTCGCCAAGGAATACGTCGCCTGCCGCTACGACGACGACGGCGCCCTCGTGCTGTCGGAGTTCGCCGGCGCGGCGCACGAGCTGCGTCAGGCCTATCTGATCAACCCCTACGACATCAACGGGATGAAGTCCGCGCTCATGGAGGCCTACCACGCGCCCGCCAAGGAGACGACGCGGCGGATGCGCGCCATGCGCAAGCAGGTCGTCGACAACGACGTCAGCGCATGGGCCACGAGCTTCCTCTCCGCGCTCGCCGACATCCGGCCCGAGCACGGCAAGACCGTGCGGCCAGCTCGCGGGGAGTGACCCCGCTGTGACGTCCTAGCCGGGGTGGTGAGCGTGGGTGCCGGCCATGATCGAGGTGATCTCGGCTGCGAGCTCCGGCCCCACCGTGCCCCAGTTGCGCCCGTAGCCGTAGACGTCGCGCAGCGGCTGGGACGACTGCAGCCCGTCGATCAGATCGATGTCGTCGGCCGTGATCAGGGCAGGGTGGGCGACGCCAACCGCCTCGGAGACCTTGAGCAGGTCGCGCCGCAGCGTCTTGACGTAGTTGGCGACACGAACCGACTTCGACGCCGGGTCGAGGCCGTGCATCAGCCAGGCCTGCTGCGTGGCGACACCGGTCGGGCACTCGTCGGTGTGGCACTTCTGGGCCTGGATGCAGCCGATGGCCAGCATCGCCTCCCGGCCGACGTTGACCATGTCGCAGCCGAGGGCGAAGGCGACCAGAGCATTGTCGGGCAGCCCGAGCTTGCCCGCTCCGATGAAGGTGATGTCGTCGGTGAGCCCAGCCTCGGCGAAGCGCTTGTAGACCTTGGAGAAGCCCACCCGGAACGGGAAGGACACCGAGTCCGCGAACACCAGCGGCGCGGCGCCGGTGCCACCCTCGCCGCCGTCGATGTTGATGAAGTCGACCATGCGCTCGGGACTCATCGCGGCGATGAGGTCGTCCCAGAAGTCCATGTTGCCCACGGCGCTCTTGATACCGACGGGCAGGCCGGTGGCGTCGGCGACCATCTCCACGAAGTCGAGCATCGAGTCGACGTCGTGGAAGACCTTGTGCCGGCTCGGTGACGCACAGTCCACCCCGGCCGGGATCCCGCGGATCTCGGCGATCTCCTCGGTCACCTTGACCCCCGGCAGCATGCCGCCCAGACCGGGCTTGGCGCCCTGGGAGAGCTTGACCTCGATCATCCGTACCGGGGCTCCGGCGCAGAGGTCGACCAACCGCTGGAGGTCGAAGACCCCCTCGGCGTCGCGGCAGCCGAAGTAGGCGGTGCCGATCTGGAAGACGAGGTCACCGCCCTGGCGGTGGTACGGCGACAACGCGCCCTCGCCGGTGTTCTGGAGACAGCCGGCCAGCTCCGCGCCCTTGTTGAGTGCCGTGATCGCCGCGCTGCTCAACGAGCCGTAGCTCATCCCCGAGATGTTGACGATCGACTCGGGCCGGAACGCCTTGGCGCGTCCCCGTGCCTGGCCGATGACCTTGACGCACGGAAGCGGGGTCTCCTCGCCGGTGTGGGCGTGGGTGGAAGGGGCGACGTCGGAGAACGTGCGCTGCTTGATGATGGGGTAGCCGGTCTGGCCCTCGAGGTCGTTGTCGGTGCCGAATCCGAAGTAGTTGTTCTGCAGCTTCGAGCTCGCGTAGACCCAGCGCCGCTGGTCGCGGCTGAAGGGTCGTTCCTCGTCGTTGCTGGTCACGATGTACTGCCGCAGCTCGGGGCCGATGGTCTCGAGCATGTAGCGCAGGTTGGCGATCACCGGGAAGTTGCGCTTGAGGGCGTGTTCCTTCTGGGTGAGGTCTCGCACGGCCACCGCACCGACAGCGGCCGCGCCCAGGGCGGCGAGGGTCTTCTTCATGTGTCGTGTCTAGTCCTGCCTTCGCGCCTGGGCAACATCCCCTCGGGCGAGGAACCCGGCGTATCTTCTGAGCCCATGGACCTCCTTCCACCCAAACCCGACCAGCTGGTCTCGGCTGCGACCAACGTCGCCCACAAGGTCCTGTACGGCGGACTGGCCGATCTGCGGCCGATGCCGCGGACGCTGATCGACGACGGGGAGCTGCGCGAGGTCTACCACTACCGGCCGGCAGCACGCGTGGTCGAGTCGGGGGATCCGATCCTGCTCGTGACGCCCCTGGCCGCGCCTGCGCTGTGCTTCGACCTGCGACGCGGCTGCTCGCTGGTCGAGCACTTCGTCACCCGCGGTCGACGCACCTACCTCGTCGAGTACGGCCAGGTGTCCTTCCGCAACCGCAAGCTGGGCATGGAGCACTGGGTCGACGAGGTCCTGCCCGCTGCCATCAACGCCGTCTCGGACCATGCCGGCGGGCGTCCCGTGCACGTGATCGGGTGGAGCCTCGGGGGCATCTTCGCGATGCTCACCGCAGCCGACCAGCCGACGCTGCCGATCGCGTCGCTGACGGTGGTCGGCTCACCGGTCGACGTACGCAAGGTGCCTCTGGTGGCCCCGATGCGACCGCTCCTCAACCTCACCGAGGGCCGTGGTGGCATCACCCGCGCCTACCAAGCGCTCGGCGGGATCCCCACCCCGCTGGTGAAGTGGGCCTTCCAGCTCGCCAGCGTGCAGAAGATGGTCACCAAGCCGCTCGCCGTGGCGACCCACCTGGACGACGCCGACTACCTCGCCCAGATCGAGGCCGTGGACCGCTTCATGGCCAACATGATCGCCTACCCCGGTCGCAGCTTCGGCCAGCTCTACCACCGGATGATCAAGGGCAACGCCCTCGTCGAGGGGTCCATGCCCTTCGGTGACCGCAGCATCGAGCTCTCCGACATCGTGGCTCCGGTGCTCGTCTTCGGCGGTGCGACCGACGGGATCGCCCCCATCAAGGCGGTCAAGGCAGTCGTGCCCCTGTTGACCGGGTCGGCGGAGGTGCGCTTCGAGATCGTGCCGGGGGGTCACCTCGGGATGCTCACCGGCAGGGCAGCGCGCGACTCCACCTGGCGGGTGATGGACGAGTGGATCGAGAAGTGGTCGAGCAGCAGCCCCGGACCGACGGCGAAGAAGTCGACCGCCAAGAAGGCCTCCACCAAGAAGGCCACCTCCAAGAAGCCCGCGGCAAAGAAATCGCCCGCGAAGAAGAGGACCGCCAAGAAGGCAGCACCCAAGAAGACGACGGCCGCGAAGAAGAGGACCGCCAAGAAGACGTCCGGTGGTCCCGAGTCCATCGGGGCCAACCCCGTGCGCCGCTACGGCTCGGCCGGCTCGCGATCGCTCGGGTCCTGACGTGGCCGACTCGCCCGGAGCACTCCCCCGCAGCGTGCGCATCGGCTACGGCTCGGGCTCGGTGGCGACCGGCGCCTTCGGCACCGTGCCAGGCCTGATGCTCCTGCCCTACCTCACCGACGAGCTCGGCATCGCCGCGCTCTGGGCGGGACTGATCGTCTTCCTGCCCAAGGCCTGGGACGTGGTGCTGAACCCGATCGCAGGTCGCATCTCTGACCGCACCGTCGACCCGGCAGGACCGCGTCGCCCGTGGTTGCTCCGCGCCGGGATCATGCTGGCCGGTGCCTTCGCGCTCATCTTCGCAGCGCCCGACCTCGGGTCGCAGGGCCTCGAGGCCGCCTGGGTGCTGGTGTTCTTCGTGCTGGCTGCGTCGGCCTACGCCTTCTTCCAGGTGCCGTACGTCGCCATGCCAGCGGAGATCACCTCGAGCTACCACGAGCGCACGCGGCTGATGACGGCCCGCGTGGCGATCCTCGCCTTCACGATCATGCTGGCCGGCGCCACCGCGCCGGTGATCCGTGACGCGGTCGGGGGTCGGGCCGGCTACCGGGTGATGGGACTGGTGATGGCGCTGATCATCGCCGTGGGTGTCGTGAGTGCGTACCTCGGCACCCGACGCGCCCCGATCGGTGCCGTCGAGGCCGGGGCCGGGTCACTGCGCGACCAGCTGCGGATCGTGGCGACCGCCCGCGACTTCCGGCTGCTCCTGTCGACCTTCATGCTGCAGGGCCTGGCGATCGGGTGCATGCTCGCCGGGGTGGACTACCTGGCTCGCGAGGTTCTCGAGAACCAGGGAGCCTCGACGCTCCTGTTCGTATGCTTCGTCGGGCCGGCGTTGCTGCTCACGCCGGTCTGGGCCGCGTTCGGAGAGCGGGTCGGGAAGAAGCAGGGCTATGTCGTGGCCTCGTTGATCCTCGCTGCCGGCGCCGCCCTCGCCGCGTTCGCCCAGGTGGCTCCCGCCGCCGTCGTCTTCGCCGCCACAGCGCTGGTCGGTGTGGGCTACGCAGGTTGCCAGGTCTTCCCGATGGCCATGCTGCCCGACGCCGCCGCCACCGACGCCGCCCGCACCGGCGAGAACCGCGCAGGCGTCTACACCGGCGTGTGGACCGCAGGGGAGACCCTCGGCCTGGCGCTCGGACCGGGAGTGTTCGCGGTCGTGCTCGCCGCGGGCGGCTACGTCTCCTCGGAGGGCGGGGACGTGGCACAGCCGGAATCGGCCCTGACCGCGATCACCCTCGGGTTCTCGGTGCTGCCGGCCGTCCTGATCGTGCTGAGCCTGTGGTGGCTGAGCCGCTACACGCTCGACGCCGACGAGGTCGCGGCAGCCGTGCGCTCCGGGGTGGCAGCGTGAACGCGCTCGAGCGGCTCCACCTGCTGCAGGCCGGCGACCTGCCGGTCCACGGCGGACGGACCCTGGCCTATGTCTATGACGGCGGCGACGCGGAGGTCGACCGGGTGGGACGCGAGGCGGTTGCGGCGTACGCCGGGTCGAACGCCCTCGACCCCACTGCCTTCCCGTCGCTGCTCACGATGGAGAACGAGCTGATCGGCTTCGCGGCGCGGCTCTTGGATGCTCCCGACACCGTGGTGGGCACGGTGACCTCGGGCGGGACCGAGTCCATCCTGCTCGCCGTCCAAGGGGCTCGGGACTCGCGGCCCGACATCGAGCGGCCGACGATGGTGATCCCGTCCACGGCGCACGCTGCCTTCCACAAGGCTGCCCACTACTTCGGGGTGCGTGCCGTCGCGGTCCCGGTGGGTCCCGACTTCCGTGCCGATCCGGCGGCCATGGCGGCCGTCATCGACGACAGCACCGTGCTCGTCGTGGCGAGCGCTCCGTCGTACGCCCATGGGGTCATCGACCCGGTGAGCGAGATCGCCGCAGCGGCCTCGGCCGCCGGTGTGCGCTGCCACGTGGACGCCTGCATCGGTGGGTGGGTGCTGCCGTACGCCGCACGGCTGGGCCGACCGGTGCGAAAATGGACCTTCGCCGTCGAGGGCGTCACCTCGATCTCGGTCGACACCCACAAGTACGCCTACGCACCCAAGGGCACCTCGTTGCTGCTGCACCGCGACGCCGCGCTTCGACGCCCGCAGTTCTTCGCGTCCGCCGCGTGGCCCGGCTACACGATGCTCAACCAGACGACCCAGTCGACGCGCTCCGGCGGGCCGATCGCCGGGACGTGGGCTGTCGTCACGACGATCGGCGACGGGGGCTACCTCAGGCTGGCCGGCGAGGTGTTCGAGGCAGTCGACCGGATCGTCGACGCCATCGCCGCCGAGCCCGGGCTGCGCCTCGTCGTGGCACCCGACTCCACGCTGGTGACCTTCGCGACCGACGACTCGTGCGATCCGTTCACCGTGACCGACGAGCTCGTCTCGCGGGGGTGGTACGTCCAGCCGCAGCTGGCCTTCGAGGGGCAGCCGGCGTCCGTGCACCTGTCGGTGAGCGCAGCCACCCGGGCGCACCTCGACGACTTCACGGTTGCGCTGCGAGAGTCCGTGACGGCGGCACGGGAGGCTGGACCTGTGGTGGTCGACGACGACGTCGTGGCCTTCATCGCGGCCCTCGATCCGGCGGCCCTGAGCGACGCGGCCTTCGACGGCCTGTTGGCCGCGTCCGGCCTGGTGGGAGCCTCCGCCGACGGGTCGCTGGAGCTGCCGAGCCGGATGGCGCCGGTGAACGCCATGCTCGACCTGGCCTCGACGGCGATGCGCGAGGCATTGCTGGTCGCCTTCCTCGACCGGCTGTCGCGACCGTCAACGGGGCCTGCCGCGTGAGCGCGTTGCAGGGATTGGTCGACCAGGGCCTGGTGGCGCCCGACTGGGCCGCGGCCCTCGCCCCGGTCGACGAGCGCATCGGTGAGATGGGGCAGTTCCTCCGCGAGGAGGTGGCCTCCGGGCGGGGCTACCAGCCAGCCGGCGAGCTGGTCTTCCGAGCGTTCCAGCGCCCACTGGCCGAGGTACGTGTCCTCGTCCTGGGACAGGATCCCTATCCCAACCCTCGACACCCCATCGGCCTGAGCTTCGCCGTCGACCGGCACGTCCGGCCGCTGCCGCCGAGCCTGGCCAACATCTACCGCGAGCTGCACGACGACCTCGGGATCGAGCCTGCGGACCACGGGGACCTGTCCGCGTGGGCCGACCGGGGCGTGATGCTGCTCAACCGGGTCCTCACCGTGCGCCCCGGCGACTCGAACAGCCATCGCGGCAAGGGCTGGGAGCCCATCGCCGAGCGCGCCATCGCCGCGCTCGCCGAGCGAGGCGGTCCCTGCGCCGCGATCCTCTGGGGCGGCCCGGCGCAGAAGGCCGGGCCCCTGCTCGGCGCGATCCCGTGGGTCGCGTCCGCGCACCCGTCGCCGCTGTCGGCCTACCGCGACTTCTTCGGGTCGAAGCCCTTCAGCCGGGTCAACCGGCTGCTCGCCGACCAGGGTGCGGAGCCGGTCGACTGGACGCTGCCGGACGCCTGAGCGTCGGGTCACATCCCGTCCGGTCGAATAAAGTCCGAGTTTCAACTATTATGTCCGCGTGAGCCCTCGCATGCCAGCCCTCTACATCGGGCACGGTGCCCCGCCGCTGCTCGATGACCCCGTGTGGTCCGGGCAGCTGGCGTCGCTGGCCAGCAACCTCCCCGTCCCCTCGGCGATCCTGATCGTGAGCGCTCACTGGGAGTCGGCGCCGGTGAGCCTGTCGGCCAACCAGGCGCCGCTCGTCTACGACTTCGGCGGGTTCGCCCCGAAGTACTACCGGATGACCTACGAGACGCCGGACTCCAGCGCACTGGCCCGACGGGTGGCCGCGATGATGCCGAGCGACGAGCCGGTCCACCAGCACCGCAGCCGCGGGCTCGACCACGGCGCCTGGGTTCCGCTGACGATCATGTATCCCGACGCCGACATCCCTGTCCTACAGATGTCGCTGCCCACCCACGACCCGGTGAAGCTGTTGGCGCTCGGCGAGCGGCTCAAGCCGCTGCGCGACGAGGGCGTGCTCATCATCGGGTCCGGCTTCCTCACCCACGGCCTGCCGTTCCTCACCGATTGGAGCATCGACGCCGCGGTGCCCGGCTGGTCGCACGACTTCGATGCGTGGGCTGCCGAGGCGATGGCGCGAGGCGACGTCGATGCCTTGGCGGCATACGCCTCGAAGGCCCCTGGCATGGCGTACGCCCATCCGACCGTCGAGCACTACACCCCGCTCTTCGTCACACTCGGCGCCGCCACCACCCCGGACGAGCCGGGCGCACAGGTCATCGACGGCTTCTGGCTGGGCCTGTCGAAGAGGTCGCTGCAGGTCGCGTGAATCCCGGTGGCCCTAGCCTGACCTGGTGAAGATCCTCTCCATCCAGTCCTCGGTCGCCTACGGCCACGTCGGCAACTCCGCGGCCGTCTTCCCGCTCCAGCGGCTGGGCCACGAGGTGTGGCCGGTGTCCACCGTGCACTTCTCCAACCACACGGGGTACGGCGCCTGGCGCGGCCCGCTCCTGTCGCCCGACGACGTCGCCGCGGTCATCACCGGCATCGCCGAACGCGGGGTCCTGCCCTCGTGCGATGCCGTGCTGTCGGGCTACCAGGGTGGGGCCGGGATCGCCGAGGTGATCCTGTCCGCGGTGGCCCAGGTCAAGGCAGCCAACCCTGCTGCGACGTACACGTGTGACCCCGTGATGGGCAACGCCACGTCCGGCTGCTTCGTCGACCCGGCGATCCCCCCGATCATCCGCGAGCTGGTGGTGCCGCAGGCGGACGTCATCACGCCCAACCAGTTCGAGCTCGGCTTCCTCACCGACACCGCGCCGACCTCCCTGTCGGACACGCTGGCCTCGGCCGACCTGGCCCGGCAGATGGGCCCCGCGACGGTGCTGGTGACCTCGGTGTTCGACGGGGACGCCGAGACCTCAGAGACCATCGGGATGCTGGCCGTCACGGGCGACGGTGCCTGGCTCGTCGAGACACCCAGGTTGGCGATGAAGGCCAACGGGTCGGGCGACATCACCGCCGCCATGTTCACTGCCCACCTGCACGAGACCGGCTCCCCCGCCGAGGCGTTGGCCCGCACGGCGTCGTCGGTCTTCGCCGTGCTGAAGGCGACCCTCGAGTCGGGCGAGCGCGAGCTGCGGTTGGTCGCCGCCCAGGACGCGATCGCCCACCCGGCGTGCGAGTTCGCGGTCAGGCAGGTCCGGTGACAGCCCAGGGCTGGCATCCCGAGCTTCCCGGCCCGTCCAGGCCCGACCGGTTCCTGGCCCTGCTCGCCGCCGTCGGTCTGCTCACGGTGATCACCCCCGTGCTGGCGGTGGTGTCGTTCTACGCCGTCGGCTACTCGATGGAGCTGTTGCTCGACGACGAGGATGCCTGCCGGACCTATGCGTGCGGCATCGGCACGGGTTTCCTCCTGATGTACTCCTCGTTCGGCTGGATGTGCGTCAGCTGGATCGGCGGCCTGGTGACGGCGACCCTGGCGACCCGGAAGACGGTCTCCGTGGGTCGTGCGGTTGTCGCGGCGCTGCTCACGGCACTGGGGGTGACGGTCATCGCCGTGGTCGTCGGCTTCGCGTGGGTGGTCTTGTCGGTGTGACCGGGTCGATTTGCCTATGAGGCGGCAAAGCCGAGCGCGCCAAGTCGTCGCCGCGCATCGGAGAGACCCTTCTCGTTGTCTGCGTGCTCGATTCCGCCGGTGAGATCGTTCGAGGCGAGCCGTCCAGCGAAGTAGGCGCCCTGGACCGCTTCGCGGAAGCGGCTGAACGCCTCAAGGTGTCGCATCTCGTCGGCGGAGAGCGGGCCTTGCGACTGGTAGGTGTTGAGGAATGCGGAGGCGTGCTCGATACCGCCGAGGTACATGACGGCAGATGCCACGTCGTAGAGGACGGGTCCCCGCCGTGCCCCGGTCCAGTCGATCAGGCCGGTCACCCCTGTTGTGTCGTTGTGGATGAACGCCTCGGGCGCAGGGTCGGTGTGCAGCACCGACCACGTGAGGGTCAGCGGATCGGTCTCGTGTCGCACTGCCTCAATTGCCGCCGTGAGCCACTGATGATCGCCGACCCCGGGCATCTGGGGTGAGAGCCAGTCCAACGCGAACGTGGCCGTGTTGGGCCCGAGGGTGGGCGAGCTTGCGGAGTGGACGCCCGCCAGCGTGCTGGCGATCCATCCCTGCTCTTCGTCGGACTCTCCGCCCAGCTCCCGGCCCGGCACATGGGCTAGCAGCGCCAGTGCCGGCTCGGTCAGGACCATCCTGCCGTCGCGGGTGGGAACAGGAGGCCCGGTGACGAACCCGGCCTCGGCGAGCGTCGTCGCAACCTCACCACCTGCCACCAAGGCAGCGGCCATCTCGGGCGAGACCGCCTTCGCCACATAGGTTGACCCTTCATGCTCGACCAGCCAGGTGTCGGAGTTCATGCCCCCGTCCATCGGGGTCACGCTGGCGTCGTCGATGCCCCAGAACCTCGCCAAGAACTCAGTCGGGTTGTTCACCGGGGCACCTCTCATTGGGTGGCTGGGGGACGTGGAAGCTCAAAGTGCCACCCCACCAGACACACCCGGTCGTTGCGTACGGCGCTGGCGGCCGTCGGCACCCACGGGTGGAGCTGCCAGATGCTCATCGGCTCACCCGGCGCAGGCAGCTCCAGCTCTCCGTCGTACTCGTCCGACGACCGCTCCGCCACGAGCTCCTGGCAGTCGCGGACCGTGAAGCCGGCGCCGAGAGCAGCACGGAGGATCTCTCCCGTCGAGTGGTTCCACTCGCGGATGTAGCCGATCTCGCCCTTCGAGTTGTGCTCCAGCAGCGGCGAGAGCCGTGAGCCGGGGAAGTATCCGACCATCGAGCACAGCAGCAGGTGGCCACCGGGACGCAACACCCGCACCGCCTCGGCGAACGCGGGACCGAGGTCGTCGACATGGTTGATCGCCAGCGCGTTCACCACGACGTCCGCGCACGCATCGGGCACGGGCATCGCCGCCACGTCGGCCAGGTCGAACTCCACGTCCGGCAGCTTCGTGCGGGCCAGGTCGAGCATCCCGGGCGACGAGTCGAAGCCGCGGACACGGTGGCCACGCGCGGCGAGATGGCCTGCGTAGCGGCCCGTCCCGCACATCGCGTCGATGGCGTCGCCGGGCGGCAGGGTGTCGAGGATCGGCAGGAGCACGGACTCGTCCATGGCGAAGAACGGGTTGTCCGGACTGTCGTAGGCGGGCGCCCAGACGTCGTACCCCTCTGCGCTCGGCATCGGCTCGAGGTCGACCCCGTCGCCGAAGTCGTCGGCACGGTCGAGCAGGGCCCGGACCTCGGCGATGCGCGCCTGCGTGAAGTCGCGGTCGTGGTCACCGGCGAAGGCCCGCATCAGGGCGAGCCCCTCCAGACCGAGGAGGTAGGCGAGGGGGTGCTGGTGGATGGACATGCGTGCACCCTCGTCGTGCACGTACCCCAGGTCAACGGGTTTGCAGGAGGGCCTCAGCCCAGAGAGCCGGTGACAGGAATTGAACCCGCGACATCCATATTACAAGTATGGCGCTCTACCAACTGAGCTACACCGGCGCGCACCAGCGGGCGCGCGCACATGCTAGTTGACTAGGGTTCCGCTCGTGCCGGACCTCCTACGACTGCCCCACCACGACGGGTCTCCGACCTACGTCGAGTCGGAGGCACCCCGGCTCGGGGAGACGGTCACCCTCCGGATGCGCAGTCACCCCGACGACCCGATCCAGGACGTGTGGCTGCGCACGACGTACGACGCCGAGCCCGTCTTCCTCCGGTTGGCGAGGACCTGCGGCGACGATCACACGGTCTGGTGGTCGGGCGACCTGCTGGTGCACAACCCGGTCACCCACTACCGCTTCCTCCTGGTCCGCCCCGACGGCACCCAGCTCTGGCTGACCGGCTCCGGGCTCGTCGACATCGACGTGCCGGACGCCGGTGACTTCAAGCTCAGCTCGCACGCTCCCGCGCCCGACTGGGCCCGGGACGGAGTCGTCTACCAGATCTTCCCCGACCGGTTTGCCCGCTCGACCACTGCCGATGACCGTCCGACCCCGCCGTGGGCGGTGCCCGCGAGGTGGGACGACACCGTGGTCTTCGAGCTCGACGACCCGCGCACCGCCGTCCAGCTCTACGGCGGCGACCTCGACGGGATCGTCGAGCACCTCGACCACCTGGAGCGGGTCGGCGCCGACATCGTCTACACCACCCCGGTCTTCCCGGCCGAGAGCAACCACCGCTACAACGCCACCACCTTCGTCGAGGTCGATCCGCTGCTCGGGGGCGATGCGGCCTACGAACGCCTGAGCACCGCCGTGCACGAGCGGGGGTGGCGGATCCTCGGCGACCTGACGACCAACCACACGGGCGACACCCACGAGTGGTTCACCAGCGCGCAGGCCGATCCGGAGTCGGCCACGCGGTCGTTCTACTACTTCGGCGAGGACGGCTCCTACGCCGACTGGATGGGCTTCGCCACGTTGCCCAAGATCAACCACGGAGATCCCGACCTGCGTGCGGCGATGGTCGAGGGGCCGGGCTCGGTCGTCGGGCGCTGGCTGCAGCCGCCGTACGACGTCGACGGCTGGCGCATCGATGTCGCCAACATGACCGGCCGCCTCGGGGCACTCGACGTGGCTCATGAGGTCGCTCGCGCCGTACGCCGCACGTCCGAGTCGCTGCGGGAGGACCCTTTCGTCATCGGCGAGCACAACCATGACGCCTCCGGCGACGTCGACGGTGACGGCTGGCACGCGACCATGAACTACTCCGGGTTCTCGTGGCCGGTCTGGTCGTGGCTGCGCTCGGAGGACACCCCCGCGAGGGCGTTCGGCCGACCGGTCCAGGTGGCTCGTCGCACCGGACCCGCGGTCGTCGAGACGTTCCGCACCTGGCAGGGCGTGCTCGGCTGGCGTGCCACCACCTCGAGCTGGAACCTCGTCGGCTCCCACGACTCCGCGCGCATCCGCACCCTGGTCGGCGGCGATCCCGCCCTCCACCGCGTGGCGGCCGGGCTGCAGTTCACGATGCCGGGCGTCCCGATGCTGTTCGCCGGCGACGAGCTCGGGCTCGAAGGCGTCGTCGGTGAGGACTCCCGGCGGCCGATGCCCTGGGGCGACGAGGCGTCCTGGGACACCGCCACCATGACGGCCTACGCAGAGCTGGCACGCGTACGCCGCTCGCGGGCCGCGCTCCGCAGAGGCGGTCAGCGGTGGGCGCACGTCGACGACGACACCATCGCCTTCGTGCGCGAGCACGCCGACGGGTCCGTGCTGGTGGTCGCGCGCCGGGCGGCCAGCCCCTCGTTCTCGCTCCCGCTGAATCTCGGTGACCACCTCCTCGGCACTGAGCCCGGCGCGCCCCTCGTCGAGATGACGGACAGGGCGTCGTCGGTCATCCCGGCCAGCGACGGGCCGCGGCTGGACGTCTGGGCATTGTCCGACGACCTGTGACGGCCCTGTCACAACCCGGGAGCGGCGATCGTCATACAGGTGACCCACTCACCCGGACCGAACGGAAACCCCATGACGACCGCCACCAAGACCATGACCTGTCGCCAGCTGGGCGGCCCTTGCGACCTCGAGCACTCCAGCCAGACCGCGGACGACGTCATCAAGTCCCAGGACCAGCACCTCAAGGAGGCGGAGAAGGCCGGAGACGCCACCCACCAGGAGGCGCGCGACGCGATGAAGGGGCGCTGGCGGCGTCCCAAGAAGTCGCTCGACTGGTACAACGCCACGAAGCGGGCCTTCGCCGAGCTGCCCGAGGACTGAACACCCTCGACTCCTCGACGCGCGTCGAGCGCCGCGTCGAGTAGGTTCGCGACATGGCCCTGCGCATCGTCGCGAGCAGGCCCGACCCCGCCATCGTCACGTTGCCGTGGTCGACGCCGCTCGAGGAGTGGACCGACGACCACGTCGTCCCCCTGCCACGGGGGCTCAGCCGGCACATCGTGCGGATCGTCCGGCTGGGTCAGCGCACGTACGCCGTCAAGGAGACCCAAGAAGACATCGCGTTCCGGGAGTACCGCCTCCTGCGCAACCTGCAGCGCGAAGGCATGCCGACGGTGGTCCCCCAAGGCGTCGTCACCGGGCGCACCGACGCCGCCGGCGAGGACCTGAACGCCGCGCTGCTCACCGAGCACCTCCAGTTCTCGCTGCCCTACCGGAGCCTCTTCTCCCACGGCATGACGGCCGACAACCTCCCCAGCCTCGTCGACGCGATCGTGGTGCTGCTCGTCCGGCTCCACCTGGCCGGCTTCTACTGGGGCGACGTGTCGCTGAGCAACGTCCTGTTCCGTCGCAGTGCGGGCGAGTTCGCGGCCTACCTCGTCGACGCCGAGACCGGCGAGCACCACGACACCGTCAGCGACCGGATGCGCGAGCACGACATCACGGTCGGGACCGAGAACATCTTCGCCGAGCTGATGGACCTGCAGGCCAGCGGAGCGGTGGGCACCGATCTCGATGCCCTTGCGATCATCGCCCGGCTGCGAGAGCAGTACGAGAACCTGTGGCACGAGCTGACGCGCACCGAGGAGTTCAACTCCGAGGAGATGTGGCGCATCGAGGAGCGGATCGAGCGCCTCAACCAGCTCGGCTTCGACGTCGACGAGCTCGACATCATCACCGACTTCGACGGCGACCGGATCCGCATCCAGCCCAAGGTCGTGGAGCTCGGACACCACCGACGCGAGCTGCAGGCGCTGACCGGGATGACCGTCGAGGACAACCAGGCCCGGCGTCTCCTCAACGACCTCGCGTCCTTCATCGCTCATCACGACCTGGGTCGCGAGGACCGCCACCTCGTCGCCAACAAGTGGCTCACCGAGATCTACGAGCCGATCATGGCGATGATCCCGTCCGAGGCGCGCGGCAAGCTCGAGCCGGCGGAGGTCTTCCACGAGATCCTCGTCCACCGGTGGTACCTCTCGGAGCAGGCCGGCGAGGAGGTCGGCATCCTCGACACGGCCCGCAGCTACATCGACACCGTGCTGACCAGCAAGCCCGACGAGGCCATCACCGCCGACGACGACGTCTCGCCGGGCTGAGGTCGCCCGGCACCTCGACGTTCCAGACCCCCCAGATGCCGATACTTGTTCGGAACCATCACGCCGATCGCAGCGTGGGGGAGGTTTCGCGTTTCAGGTGATTGTGATGCCGGTGATGGGGGCTCCCGGCGGAAGGGACCTGACCTGACCGTGTACCTGGCCAGCGACGTTGACGGTCACGACGAAGTCGGCGATCTCCAAATTTTCCATCGAGAGTTCGCCGCCGAGAACTGGCGGCGTCTTGAACGACAAGATTTGGTCGGGGGCGGGCTCCAGCCCTGCGTCTGCGGCAGCTTGTGCCAGCCCGATCATGAGGTAGTGGTCTTGCGCCGTAGGAGTGTTGATGTCGGTTTGGAAGGCGGCAGCGTCCGGCCACACCAGTTGTAGCCGCCCTTCGACCGTGTCCAAGAACGAGAACGAGCCATCCTGACTCTGCAAGAACACATCGCCGAACGCGTTGGTCAAGGCTGGAGTCATACCTGAAAGTCCTTCGAGCCAGGTCCACGACTCGAGAGCCTGAGCGTAGGCGTCGACTCCGAATCGACGGATCGTCTGCATTCCGTCACCTTAGGGCTACGTCAGGTCATCGGCGGACGCCCGTATCCCGATCCCGCTGTGGTCACGTCGGCGCGATCTGTCTCCGGTGACGACTTGGGGGCCTGGCGTCTCGTCGTGGCCAGCTCGCCGGCGTAGGCGTCGTTCGCCGACACGGGACGACTTCCGGCCGCTCCGCCTTGGGTGGTTGAAGATCACGACGTCCGATGACCGAAGTTCCTGTCCTGCCCGGCGATCATGGAACACTTCGGGCAATGCCCGCAGACCGCAAACCTCGCCGAGCAGACGTCACGGCGGTCGAACTCGTTGGTGGTATCGAAAAGCGCGACCTCGTGCTGGCCGACTACGACCCGAACTGGCCCAGCTGGTACCGCAGCCACGAACGTCGGATCACCACCGCTCTGGGAACAGGCGTCCAAGTCGAGCACACTGGTTCGACATCGGTGCCGGGGCTAGCAGCGAAGCCGATCCTCGACATCCTCGTCGCCGTTGAGGACATCACGGCCGAAGAGGACTACCTCGACCAGCTTGTGGACGCCGGCTACGAACTCCGCGTCCGGGAGCCCGGACACCGCATGGTGCGCACCCCGGCCCGCGATGTCCATGTGCACATCCACGGAATCGGGGACCTGGAGGCGCTGGATCTCCTGTGTTTTCGCGACCGCCTGCGCTCGGATCCGGAGGATCGCGACCTGTACGAGCGAACCAAGCGCGCCCTGATCGATCAGGACTGGCCGGACATGAACGCCTACGCCGAAGCCAAGTCGGCGGTCATCGCCGAGATCAAGGGACGCGCCCGGAAGTCGTAGCGTGCACGGCCGGCCTGATGTGCCGGGATCTGTCGCCTCCCGCACGGCCTGGCGGACGCGCGCCGTAAGGCGATCCGCTACCGACGATGAGCCGCCGCTCAGTCTGCGCAGTCGACCGCGATTGCGAGGGCGGCGCAGATCTCTCGCATCCGGGCCTCGGCCACTCGTCCCAGTCGTTCGACAAGGATCGCGATCGAGACGCTTTCGATCGAGTCGAGATTGACCGCCGAGCGAAGTGGCACCGGGTCGTCACCGGGTTCGAGGAGGACTTCGCTCGGGAGGCCTCTGATGGTGGTGGTACAGGGGGCGATGAGTGCGCGACGGTGGCGCGGAATGACTGCGTCTCGAGACAGGACGACGACGGGTCTGCGGCCGATCTCCGCCATCTCACACCACCACATCTCCCCTCGCGAGGGAAGGTCCGTCATGACGCCGCGACCGCCCGTCGGAACGAGGCCAAGTCTCCCCATTCGTCTGGCTCGTCGAGAGGGTGCGCGTCGTACGCGGCGTAGCTGGCGTCCACTTCGGCCGAGCGGTGGCGAGCCAGCAGGGCAGCGAGAGCTTCGTCAACAAGTGCGGAGTCAGGCTTCCCGGACGCCTTGCGGGCGCTCTCGAGGAGGCCGGCGTCCACCGTGGTGCTCAAGCGTGTGCGACTCATGCCACAATCATGCCACGAGCAGGCCGCGGCTGGAAGTTCGCGAGCGGAAGACGATCCAGCACTGGCGCGGTCCGCGAGCCGATCCATCACCGGCGCTGACGTGCGGCAGGCCCGTCGTACCGCCGTGGAACAGACGCGCAACCGCGACGGCGGCTTCTGGTGCTGCCACACCGACCCCCGAGCTGCGGCCGCCGCCATTCACGGCCAGGTCGAACGAGGCACCCTCCGCGCGATCGTCGCGGCC
>NZ_DATLWX010000050.1:0-34074 GCF_035576065.1 Nocardioides sp. | reverse complement strand
CGTCGTCGCCCGAGGCGCCGGCGATGGCGTCGTCACCGAGGCCACCGTCGATGCTGTCGTTGTCGCCGTTGCCGTCGAGGTCGTCGTTGCCGTCGCCACCGACCACCGTGTCGTCACCCGTGCCGGCATCGACCGTGTCATTGTCGGGTCCCGCGTCGATCGTGTCGTTGCCCTCGGCGCCGAGGATCGTGTCGAAGCCGGAGCCGCCGACCAGTGTGTCGTTGCCGCCCTGGCCCTGGATGGAGTCGTTGCCCTCGCCACCATCGAGGAAGTCGAGACCGACCGCACCGAGCAGCTTGTCGTTGCCGATGCCGCCGGCGATCTGGTCGTCGCCCGGGCCGCCAGCGAGCGCGTCGTCCCCGGTGCCGCCCACCATGGTGTCGTTGCCCGGCCCTCCCTGCACCGAGTCAGCACCCGAGCCCCCGTCGACCTTGTCGTTGCCGGTGCCGGCGATGACTGTGTCCTTGCCGCCCTTGCTCTTGATCTTGTCGTTGCCCCCGAGCGAGACGATCCGGTCGGCGCCCCCGCTGCCGTTGATCCTGTCGTTGCTGTTCGTCGCACCCGCGTAGGCCGCGAGGACTGGGAACGAGAGGGCCATGGCCAGGACGGAGGGTGCGATGAAGCGCGCGCGCGATCGACTCACAAGGATCCTTCGGGGGACGTGTCAGACAGCCGGGGGGGCTGACACCAGTGAACCCGATTTGTGGATCTCTTGTGGCACTAACGTGGATATCCATCGAACGTCCTAGCGCCGTTGTGGTCTCAGCGTCGCAACATGCCCCGGCGCGCTCCTCGTCGCCGAGCAGGCTCCTTGCTGGCCGACGCCGGGAAGACTGCATCGACGACCCCACCCAGAGCACGCACGAGGGCCGTCTCGCCGCCCTCGAACAACGACGCGCCCACGACGAGGGCGCGGTCTGCGGCGGTCTGGTCATCGGGCAGGAAGTGCAGGCCGGACACGCGCGCGAAGCCCTCGACCATCCCCGCGATCTCGCGCTCCGACCAACCCAAGGTGGAGCGCATCCGGTTGACCACGACGCGGACGGGAACGCCGCCGGTCGCCTCTCGCAGGTCGACCAGTCCGCGGGCCAGCCGCGAGAGGCCCACAGGGTCGGCCGCACCCACCACGACGATCTCGTCTGCCATCCCCAGGGACGTCAGGGTCATGGCGTTGCGGGACGGGCGGGCAGCGAAGTCCCCCGCGGGGTCGTCCTCGAGGCTGAAGCCGGTGTCGATGACGACGTCGCCCACGGCCCGCGCCTCGTTGAGCACCGACTCCAGGTGTGTCGGGCGCACCTCGATCCACCGGTCTGCCCGCGGCAGGCCGGTGATCACCGTCAGCCCGTCCCCGACCGCGCGAGCGGTGGAGCCGAAGCGCTCGGCAAGCTGGCCGGCCCCGGCCAACCGAGCAGCAGACAGCAACCCGGACACCTCGTCGAGGATGCCCAGCTGCTGCGCGACACCGCCGCCGTAGGGGTCAGCGTCGACAAGGACCGCTGGGCTGCCGCGCCGCGCGAGCTCGGAGGCCAGGGACACGGCAACGGTGGTGCGGCCCGGGGCGCCACCAGGACCCCACACGGCAACGATCCGCCGGCCACCGGCGCCTCCGTCGTGAGCGGGCGGCTCGGGGTCGTGTCCGTCACGCACCTGTGTGTCGGCCACGTCCTCGACTTCTGTGACCACCTCGGCCAACGGCTCCAGGTCGTCGCAGGCCACCAGCGCCGCGATCCCGAGGCGTGCAGCGCGAGCACGGACGTCGAGGTCGTCGACGGCCGCCGTCGAGACTGCGACCGGACGGACGGCGTAGCGCCTCAGATGGGTGACCGCCGACGGATCGAGCCCCGGAGCGTCGAGTCCGACGACCGCCACGTCGGCCTGACCACTCGTCGCCGTGGCGAGCAGGTCGTCGACGTCGACACAGCGCTTGAGGACGACGACACCATCGGTCCCTGTCAGCCGGGCGAAGGCGTCCGACTCCCAACCAGCCCCGGAGGCCATCATGAGCACGCAGATCATCGTTCTGCCCTTGCCTCAACCGCGGACGAGCACGCGCACGCGCTGGTCCTCGCTGGCACCCAGGATCTCGGCGAGCGCCCCGGATTCCGACTCCGGTATCCCCAGCACCAGTTGTCGGCCCCGGCTGACGCTGCCGAGGGAGTCGGCAGCCGACGGGGCATCGATGACGACCACGTCGGAGAGGACCGTGGTCGGCTCGGAGGTCTGTGTCAGGTCGGCGCCACGCGTGTCGTCCGGGGCGCCGCTGTTGGAGACACCGTTGGAGGCAGTGTCCTCGGAGGCACCGTCCTCGGGGATGACCAACAGCTCGATCACCGAACCGGTGCCGATGTTGGTGGGGATCAGCTCGGGCGGAAAGGCCAACGACACGATCACGGTGTCAGCTGCGTCCCCGGAGCCGAGCGCCCCGGCGGGAACGAGCTCTCCGGCACCGAGGCCGCGGACGACCCGGAGGTCCTCGGGCAGCGGCTCGGAGGTGCGGAGGTATCGCTCGAGATCAGCGGCGTCACTGAAGCGCACCGGCCGCGAGGTCAGGTCCTGCGCCCGGAGGGTGTCGCCCGGTGCCAGGTCGCGAGTCGCTGCCCACACGGTGACGGAGTCGTCGGCCGAGCCCAGGACGCGCGCCCCGGCGATCACCGAGGCCGCAACGATCACCACCCCGATCCACAACCTCGGGTCTCGCCAGCCGGGCGGCTGGGCGCGGGTGGCGGTGGGCACGTCGGTAGCAGCTGTGATCCGAGACACCGGGACATCATGGACCGCCGACCCCGTGGCTCACGAGGGGTTGTCCACAGGTGCGAGAAAGGTCAACCGTTCTGCACAGGCCGGCGGAGCGGCGTACCGCCCCCGACACCACCAGTGGCACCATGTCGCCATGGCCCCCACCGCTCGCTTCCTCACGCTGGCCGACGTGGCAGAAGTGCTCAACACGTCGAGCGCACAGGTCTACGCACTCGTGAGGCGCGGCGACCTGCCCGCCATCAAGATCGGCGGCCGTGGCCAGTGGCGGGTGGAGGCAACGGAGCTGGAGAAGTACATCGAGCGGATGTACGACGAGACCAAGACCTTCGTCTCTGCCCACCCGTTCGTGGAGAGCGACACCGGCCGCGGCGACGAGGCCTGACTCTCAGCCGACCTCGCCGTCCAGAGTGATCTCGATCGACTTCTTTGCGCCGTCTCGCATGATCGTGAACTCGATGGTGTCGCCCGGCTGATGGGTGCGGATGGCCACGATCAGGGCGATCCCGTCGGCGACGAGCTTGCCCTCGACCTCGGTCACCACGTCGTCCTTGCGCAGGCCGGCCGCTTCGGCCGGAGAGCCTTCGTTGACCTCGTCGATGTTCGCCCCGCTGGAGCCTGGCCCGCCCGTCTGCACCTTGGCGCCGATCACCGGATAGCGGGCCTCGCCCGTCCTCAGGATCTGGTCGGCTGTGATCCGGACCTGCTCCATCGGGATGGCAAACCCGACCCCGATGTTGCCCGAACTGCCACCGCCCAGCCCGCCGCCTCCGGCGGTCGCGATGGCGGAGTTCACGCCGACGACCTCGCCCGCGAGGTTGACGAGCGGCCCGCCCGAGTTGCCGGGGTTGATCGCCGCGTCGGTCTGCACCGCGTTGATGTAGGAGGCAATGTTCTCCGCGTCGCCCGTGGTGACCGGCCGGTCCATGGCGCTCACGATCCCCGACGTCACCGTCTGGCTGAGGCCCAGCGGAGACCCGAACGCGATCACCGGGTCACCGACGCGCAGGACGGAGGAGGAGCCCAGGGCGGCCGGCTGCAGTCCCGCGGGGTCGTCGACCAGCAGGATGGCCAGGTCGTAGACGGTGCTGCGTCCCACGACGGTGGCATCGTGACGCACGCCCAGGCTGTCGACGACCTTGATCGGGCCGTCGTCCTCGGCCGCCGCGGCGACGACGTGGTTGTTGGTGACGACGTGACCCTCACGGTCGAGGACGAAGCCGGACCCGGTGGCACCCTCGTCCTCACCCTCGAAGGCCGCAAGGATCTGCACCGTGCTCGGCAGGAGCTCCTCGGCCACGGCCGCGATCGATCCGTTGTCGGCGTCGAGAGGAGCCGAGTTGCGCGTCTGCACCGACTCGAGCCCACCGTCAAACCTCGACGGGCCGTCGTCCAGCTGGTCGTAGCCAAGCGCTCCCAGGAAGCCGCCCGTCAGGCCAAGCAGCAGCGACAGCGCCGCCACCACGGGCCAGACCCAGCCGGGCACCCGTGCCTTGGCCGGCTGCTCCCGAGACACGGGCATCGGCGTGGTGGGTGCCGCGGAGTACGCCGATGGCATGGGTGCCGGACCGGGGCGCGGACCCCACGGCGACGGCTGCGCCGGGACGGGCGAGACCGGGCCCGCGTGCAGTCCGGGTTGCGGGCTGGGCTGGGCGCCGGCGTGCAGTCCGGGCTGGGCGCCTGAATCGGGGTGCTCGTGCCCGATGGGCCGGTCGTCGGGCCCTCGGGACGGAGGACGATCCGCAGCGGCGGGATGCGACTGGGACGGCGAGGTCCAGCTCGGACCCGAGATCGGCTGCGTGGGCTCGTCGTCCTCGCGGTGCAGGTCGGGACCGCTGGAGTCGGGCTCGGGGGTGCTCGGGCCGTATTTGTCGTCGCTCACGGAGTCATTCTGACCGGTGACCCCTGAGACTCCATCTCCATGTAGGCAGCGATCCTGGTCAGCGGGGTGTCACTCGTGTCCTGGACGCGCGGAGCCACGCTGCGCGACGGCAGCTCGGTCAGGCGGTCATAGAGGCCCGGGTTGGAGCTGGGCGTCGGCCGCGAGAGGTCGCTGGGGACTCGACGGTCGAGCTGGGGGGTGCCTGCCGCGCCGAGCGCAAGGACCCCGACCACGGCGGCACCAGCGGCGCCACCGCCGATCGCGACGAGCGATCGGTGACGAGAGCGGGCGCCGGTCGAGGCGGCTGCGAAGTGTGCCGCGACCAGTGACGTCTGGCCGGCAGGCAGCGTGCACGATGCCAGGAGCGAGTCCTTGAGCCGGTCCGGCGCCCCGCAGTCGGCGCGGTCGGCAAAGGAGAGGCCAGCCAACCGGGTCTTGATCCAGCCCTCACGCTCGACCAGGTCGCGGCACGGGTGGCAGTCATGGACGTGCGCCCACGCACGCTCTTCCTCGTCGGGCGGCAGTCGGCCGTCGAGCAGCGCACTGACACGCGACCCGAGGTGCATCATGACCCTGTCCTGGCGGCCCGAGGGGATTCGGCCTCGATGCTCGGGCCGGCGTAACGCTCGCGACCCTCGGTCGGAGCTCGGTGCACCAGAGCGCGTCTGAGCATCGCGCGTCCGCGATGGATGCGGGAGCGGACGGTGCCGAGCTTGGCGTCGAGGATGTCCGCGATCTCCTCGTAGGTCAGGCCCTCGACGTCGCACAGCACGACGGCGGCCCTGAAGTCGGGAGGAAGAGTCGCCAGGGCTCGTTCGATGTCGTCATCGAAGCGCTGGTCGGCGTAGGCCAGCTCGGGTGCGACATCGGCGCTCTCCAGACGGGCTGCCCGCTCGTCGGAGAGGGCATCGAACCGGATCCGTTGCTTGCGGCGGGCCCCGTCGAGGAAGAGGTTGGTCGTGATGCGATGCAGCCAGCCCTCGAAGGTGCCCGGAGTGTAGGTGTCCAGCGAACGGAACACCCGGACGAAGACCTCCTGTGTGAGGTCCTCGGCGTCCGGACGGTTGCCCGTGAGGCGGTAGGCCAGACGGAACACGCGATCGGAGTGGTGCTCGACGATCTCGTCCCACGTGGGGACCCCGACCACTGCTTCGCGTGCGTCGCTCACGGGTGCCTCCTGGCGTTGAAGCTGTTGACCGAACAAGGTCCTGACCTCCTCAAGCTATGCGCCGGGTCTGAGAAGACGCTGTGAACCCGTCGTGCTCAACACAACGGCCGGACGGACTTGAGTGTTCCCGTCCACGCCGAGCAGGAGCGATAGAGTCGGCGCCAGACCAACCCGCCGGCATCGCGCACCCGCGTCACCTGTCTCCAGGAGGACATCATCACCACCCCGATCAAGCCCGCGAGCTGGACCTACGCCGAGCAGTTCGTTGCGGAGGACGACGTCCTCGCCGCGGCGCGTGCCCGAGCAGAGGAGGTCGGAGTCTCCCCGATCGGCGCGGGCGGTGGGGCAGCCCTCCGCTTCCTGGCCTCGGTGCTGGATGCCCGTGCCGTGGTCGAGATCGGCACCGGCACCGGTGTCTCGGGCCTGTGGCTGCTCCGGGGCATGCGGTCGGACGGAGTCCTGACCACCGTCGACATCGAGGCGGAGCACCAACGCCTCGCCAAGGAGACGTTCAGCGATGCAGGCATCCCCGGCAACCGTGCGCGCACCATCGCCGGCGCCGGCCTGGACGTCCTGCCGCGCCTCACCGACGGTCACTACGACCTGGTTTTCTGCGACGGTGACAAGCGGGAGTACGCCGCCTACCTCGCCGAAGCAGTGCGGTTGCTGCGTCCCGGCGGCGTGGTGGCCTTCGACAACGCGTTGTGGCACGACCGGGTGGCCGACCCCGCCCAGCGCGACGACGAGACGACTGCGATCCGTGAGCTCGGCAGGACGATCGCCGAGAACGAGGCCCTCGTGTCCGTCCTGCTGCCGGTCGGGGACGGGCTGCTCCTCGCCAAGAAGGTCTGGAAGCCCGAGGCCTGACGCAAGACGGTCTGCGAGCCGACTGTTCACCATGGGATGTCGGTCAACGAGCACCTACCACGGTCAATTGACCCCGGGAAGTGCCCATTCAGCGACATCCCATGGTGGGGCGACAGGGCAGAGTCAGGCGCGGGGTGCGGCGGTGAAGCCGTCCCAGCCCTCGGCGATGGCGACAATGTCGCACGCCTCGATCAGGATCGGCGACGAACCGATGATCTTCGAGCCGGGCGACTCAGCGGCAGTCAGCTCGAAGGCCGACTGGAACTCGGCGCGTGCCTCGTCGGTGGCGAAGACGTAGCAGCCCTCGAACCACTGGCCCGGCACCTGGCGCCACGTCTTGTACTGCAGGCCCGCCATCCCGGTGAACCGGGCGTGGGAGGTGTCTGCGACGTACGCCGCAAGCTCCTGCTCGACGCCGTCCTCGGCATCGACGAGCGACCACCGCACGGTCAAGCCCTTCATCACACGATCCCTTCCAGTGGGGAATCGGAGCCGAGCCAGGCCAGCAGCAGTCGCGGACCGAAACCGGTCGGACCCTTGGTCCACTCGTAGCGCTCGTCCGGCGCCTCGGCAATGGACGCGAAGTCGATGTGGGCCCACGGGACGTCGCCGGCGAAGTGCTGGAGGAACAGGGCTGCAGTGATCGCAGCCGCTCCTCCGGCGGCATTGTCGGCGTCGGCGACCTTGGAGCTGACCTTCTCCTCGTAGTCGCGGACGAGGGGCATCCGCCACAGGAGCTCGCCCGACGACGCGGACGCGTCGGCGAGCAGCCCGGCGAGGCCGTCGTTGTTGGCGAAGTAGCCGCCGGTCCCCTGTCCGAGCGCGACCTTCATGGCTCCGGTGAGGGTGGCGACGTCGACGAGGACGTCGGGGTCGAGCTCCGCGACGGCATATGCCATGGCGTCCGCCAGCACCAGACGGCCCTCGGCGTCGGTGTTGGTGACCTCGCTCGTGCGGCCGCCGTAGTGACGGATCACGTCGCCGGGGCGCATGGCACGGCCGCCGATGGCGTTTTCCGCAGCCGGGACGAGGCCGATCACCTTGACCGGGCAGTCGACGTCGCGCAGCGCAGCCATGGTGGCGAGCACGGCGGCCCCGCCGGACATGTCGCGCTTCATCGACAGCATGCCCTCGGGCGGCTTGATGTCGAGGCCACCGGTGTCGAAGGTGATCCCCTTGCCGACCAGCACGACGGTCGGTGTCTTCTTGGTCGAACCACGCGGTGTGTAGTCGAGACGGATCAGTCGTGGCGGGGTGGCGGAGGCGCGGCCGACGGCGAGCACGCCCTCGAAGCCTTCCCGAGCCAGTCGCGCCTCGTCCCAGATGGTCACGTCGAGACCGGCGGATGCCGCCAGCTCTTCGGCCTGCTCGGCGAGCCAGGCGGGGTTCTTCAAGTTGGACGGCACCGAGGCCAGCATGCGCGAACGCCAGCCGGCGCCGCCTGCAGCGAGCGCGCGCGCCAGCTCGTCGTCTGCGTCCTCGTCGGTCGTTCCGGCCAGCACGATCCGAGCCACCGGCGACTCTGCGGGACCTGTGGATCGCCAGTGGAAACCGAAGGAACCGAGCATCGCGCCGACCACGAAGGCACCCAGCGCCTCGCCGGAGGCGATCGAGGTGATCGACGACGCGACGCTGGCGCGGTCCTTGGTGGCACGCGCCACGGTGGCGCCGGCGCGGCGGAAGTCGGTGACGGACTGCTCTCCCAGTCCGACGAGCAGCAGGAGCTGGACGTCGTCGTGGACGACCGGGACGGTGATCGCCTCGCCGGTGCGACCGGTGGCCTTGTGCACCTCGAGGATCCCGAGCAGGTCCAGCCCGAGCAGGTCGCCCGCTTCGTCGGCGCCGGGACCGAGCGCCACTGAGCCGCCCTCGCCGTCGGCCGGGATCACGGGCAGCGCCCACACCTCGGCTCCGCCGATCTGGTGCGGCAGTGCCGGGCTGAGCGCGAACTCCGGTGGGGAGACCTGGACGGGGAGCTGGGAAGTCGTGGCCACGATCAGCCGACGACCTCCTTGAGCGCATCCCCGAGCGCCGCAGCCTCGTCGGCGTTGAGCTCGACCACGAGGCGGCCACCGCCTTCGAGCGGGACGCGCATGACGATGCCGCGACCTTCCTTGGTCACCTCGAGGGGTCCGTCACCCGTCCTGGGCTTCATGGCGGCCATGGGTGCACCTTCCTGATTCTCACTCCAGTGGCCCACTCGAGAGTGGCTCCACATGCGAAATCGAGGTGGCGTGGCCCCCTCGACGGCGTCGTACGACGTCCATTATCCCCCATGCCCGCAGTGATGCGGACCACAGGTCGCCTCGGCTCGTCTGTCTGCGCGTTTCGTGGGGCGTACGGCGCCTCCTGCCCGGGCACCGGGTCGGGCAACTGGTCGAGAACTGGTCGGGGGACAGGTCGCCCGTCCGGTCGGGCAGACTGCGGTCATGACCGACTCGACCAGCCAGCCGTCCGTCCCGTCCGTCGGTGACGGCGGGGAGCCCGTCCTGCTCGTGGTCGCCGACGGCGTCGCCACGATCACCCTGAACCGGCCGGAGGGGCTCAACAGCCTCGACATCGCCACCAAGGAGCTCCTGCGCGACATCGTGCAGGCCGTCGCCGGCGACGACGCCGTGCGGTGCGTCGTCCTGACGGGTTCGGGCCGCGGGTTCTGCGTCGGGCAGGACCTCAAGGAACACATCGAGCTGCTGCGCACCGGCGACAGCGACGCGCTGTTCACCACGGTCGAGCGGCACTACAACCCGATCGTGACCGCGTTGGCGACCATGCCCAAGCCGGTCATCGCGGCGGTCAACGGGGTCGCGGCCGGAGCCGGCGCCTCGCTCGCCCTGGCCTGTGACATGCGGGTGCTGGCCGACACCGCCGGCTTCAACTTCGCCTTCGCCGGCGTCGCCCTGTCCTGCGACACGGGAGCCAGCTACCACCTGCCCCGACTGGTCGGGCAGGCCAAGGCGCTGGAGCTGCTCTACTTCCCCAGCACGATCCCGGCCGAGGAGGCGCTCACGCTCGGACTGGCCAACCAGGTCGTCCCGTCGGCCGACCTCGAGGGGACCGTCAACACCCTGGCCGCGCGCCTGGCCGCGGGCCCGACCCTGGCCTTCGCCGCGATCCGGCGCTCGGTGGCCTACTCCTCCCAGCACTCCTTCGCCGACTCGCTGGCCAACGAGGGTCGGATGATGAACCTCACCGGTGCCACCGAGGACCACGCCACCGCCGTAGCCGCGTTCGTGGCGAAGGAGAAGCCGGTCTTCCACGGCCGCTGAGCGAGGCGGGCAGCTGACGTCATGAGGACTGCGCGTTCGGACGCGCAGTCCTCATGACGCTCCGGCGTTGCCGCGGCTGGCGCCGAGCACCCTGAGCAACTGGCGCGGCGCCTGGGCCGTCATCCGGTGCCGAGTCGGGTGTGCGGCGTACTCCACGGTGAGGGCGGAGCCCTCGAAGCGCGCGTTGAACCAACCCGTCATCGTCCCGTGGCAGACCCCACCGCAGTCCAGCCTGGTCTGCGGCAGCCTGAGTGCTCGAGCCAACCTCCGGGCGAACCGCGGGTCCTTCGTGTCGGTGTCGATGCCGTTGAGCGGCTGGTGGAAGCTGATCACCCGGACGGGGTCGATGCGTCGCAGGAAGCCCATCACGGCCCGCGTCTCCGGCTCACTCGCCGGACGCGGCCCGGACTCGTAGTTGCCGTCGAGGTCGACCCAGTCGTAGGGGTAGTTGCGGTTGAGGTCGACCCCCCGGGCATTGCGTCGGGAGTGTCGGGCGAGCCCGTCGGGGTTGTAGGTGGGGATCACCCACAGGTCGATTCCGCGGATGCGGGCGCCGTCGCGCAGGCTGGTGAGGATCTGGCGCGTGTGCGGCTCGTTGCCGTGCATCGTGGAGATCATGACGATGCGGCGCCGGCCCGGCTCCCCCAGTCGCCAGGCGCGGATCGGACGGCCCGCGACCGAGTGGCCGATGACGCGTCGCTCGACCACCGCGCGGGGTGGGCCTTCCTCGACGTACGCCGCCGTGCTGGTCAGCGCCGGCGGCGTACTGCGCAGCACAGGACTGCCCTGGACCGGACCGGCCAGCACGGGACCCGCCAGCATCGCGGCCGTCATCATCGCCAGCCGGGCGAGCAGCCGATTCATACGGTCGCCGTGACGTAGGCGTAGGTGAAGACGAACACGCCCCCAAGGAGCCCGACGTGGGCCAGGACGGACAGCCACGGACCCTTGCTCCATGAGTCGGTGGCTCCGGACCTGGCGTGCTTGCCGCGGGCGGGCAGCCACCGGGCGAGGATCAGCAGTCCGAAGAAGGTGGTGAGCCACCACAACCCCAGCGCGACGATGCCCGTGCCGAGGCTGCCGGGGACCGTCTCCACCGGGAAGGCCAGGAAGGCCACCCAGGACACCCAGGCCGCGGTGCCGGCCAGGGTGTGCGCCAGCAGCAGTCGATGACTGATCTGGACCCGGCCGGCCGTCGTGTCTCCACCGAGGCGGAGTCGGGTCAGGACGACCACCACCGCCGCCAGGGCAGTGAGGACATAGACGAGCACTTCGGGGAACATTGGCGCCGAGTGTGCCTCAGTCGGGCTCGGTGACGCCATGTGGTGCCTGGTCGCAGGCCTGGTCGCGGGCCTGGTCGCGGGCTTCGTCGAGCTGGCCGGCCAGGCGCGCCAGCAAGGTGTCGACCTCGCTCATCCGGTAGCCGCGGAAGGCGAGGGAGAAACGGACCCGGCGCAGGTCGTCACCGACGAGGGGTCCCGCCGGCACGCGGACGTCGGGGCGGTCGTCGAACTCCTCGGGCAGGGCCCCGGCACGGCCCGAGGCCACGATCGCGACGCCGCCCATGGCGAGGACGACCAGGATGGCGAACAACCACATCATGGCCTCACTCCGGCCGCTCGGCGGCAGGTGTCTTGATACGGCCCTGGCGAGCCTTGACCATGAGCTCCACAGCCAGCTCGACGTCATCGGTGACGGTGAACATGTCGAGGTCCGCGGCGGTGATCTTGCCCTCCTGGAGGACGGTGTCGCGCAGCCAGCCGACGAGGCCCTGCCAGTAGGCGCTGCCGAGCAGCACCACGGGGAACGAGGTCACCTTCTGGGTCTGGACGAGCGTGAGCGCCTCGAAGAGCTCGTCCAAGGTGCCGAGGCCGCCCGGCAGCACGACGAAGCCCTGGCTGTACTTGACGAACATGGTCTTGCGAGCGAAGAAATAACGGAAGTTGATGCCCTTGTCGACCCACTGGTTGAGCCCGGTCTCGAAGGGCAGCTCGATGCCGAGCCCGACGCTGAGCCCGCCCGCTTCGTTGGCCCCCTTGTTGGCTGCCTCCATTGCCCCTGGTCCACCGCCCGTGATCACGGCGAAGCCCTCCTCGGCGAGCCGTCGTCCGACCTGCTCGGCCTGGGCGTATTCCGGGTGGCCCGCCGGGGTCCGAGCCGAACCGAACACGCCGATGGCGGGGCCGATCGCAGCCAGTGCACCGAAGCCCTCGACGAACTCGGACTGGATGCGCAGCACGCGCCACATGTCTGTGTGGGTGTCCAGTTGGCCGCGGTCGAGCAATCGCTCGTCGGCGGTCGTGCCTTCGTCCCTCATGCCAGCCACTCCTTGAGGACCCGCTCGCAGCGGGTGATGTGTTCCATCGGCACGTGCTCGTCCTGCTTGTGGGCGAACATCGGGTCGCCGGGGCCGAAGTTGACGGCTGGTACGCCGAGGGCGGTGAACCTGGCGACGTCGGTCCAGCCGAACTTCGGCGCCACCTCGCCACCCACGGTCTCGACGAATGCCTTCGCGGCGGGTCGGTCGAGCCCGGGCAGGGCACCCACGGCCATGTCGGTGACCGTGACGTCGTACCCCTCGAAGAAGTCGCGGACGAACGCCTCCGCGTCTGCTGCGTCGCGGTCGGGTGCGAAGCGGAAGTTGACCTGGACGACGCACTCGTCGGGGATCACGTTGCCGGCGACGCCCCCGCTGATCCCGGTGGCGTTGAGCCCTTCGTGATAGGTCAGGCCGTCGATCACGGGCTGGCGCGCGACGTAATCGTTGAGCCTGGTCAGGATCGGCGCCGCCTTGTGGATGGCGTTGACACCCTTCCAGCTGCGCGCCGAGTGCGAGCGCTCCCCCGTCGTGCGCACGTCAGCACGCATGGTGCCCTGACAGCCGGCCTCGACGCTCGCGTTGCTGGGCTCCATCAGGATCGCGAAGTCGGCCGTCATCAGCTCCGGGTCGCTCTCGGCGAGCAGGCGCAGGCCGTTGTGGACCGAGTCCACCTCTTCGGCCTCGTAGAAGATGAAGGTGATGTCGCGGTTGGGCTCGGGCACGTCGGCGGCGAGCTTGAGCATCACCGCGTCGCCACCCTTCATGTCGCAGGTGCCGAGGCCGTGCAGGATCCCGCCGTCTTCCGTGTCCTCGCGCCGGGCGGGGAGGTTGTCGTTGAGCGGGACCGTGTCGAGGTGACCGGCGATCAGCACGCGCTCACCCCGGCCGAGGTCCGTCCTCGCCACCACGGTGTGCCCGCGCCGGGTGATCGTGAGGTGTGGCAGGACGCTGAGCGCCTGCTCGACGGCGTCGGCGATCGCGGCCTCGTTGTGGGAGACGGACTCGATGTTGACGAGCTGTTCGGTCAGGGTCACGGCGTCGCTCGCGAGGTCCAGAGTCAGGTCAAGGCTCATGGCACTCATCCAACCATTCGCCGTACAGGGCAAGGTCGTGGGCGGTCGCCGTCAACTGATGACTGGAACCGCCCAGGACCTCGAGTCGGCGGCCGGGGTACGGCGCGGTCTGCCACCATGCGTCGCATGGCTCGCTTTCGCACCGTGGAGACCTACCCACAGACCGGGTTCCCCGACCGCATGTGGGGCGGCCATCCCCAGCAGCCAGGGGATCCAGCAACCGACGCCTTCCTCCGGGCGGCGCGTCCCGTCGTCGCCCTCTACACCGAGGCCTTGGAGCAGGTCCACGTCGACGGGCCCCGCAGCTCGCTCTGGATCTCCGTGACCGCAGGGCTCGACCCGACCGACGTCCGGCTCACGTTGTGGAAACAGGAGCCCGACGACGGCCCGGAGCGGGCGTTCGTCACGCTCCCCTCGTCGATCCAGGAGATGGACGCCGCCGGACGCGCCGCATTGGCCCTCGAGGTCGTCCATGCCGGTGTGCGCGCCCTGGCGGGGGTGCGGGGATGGGACCCTGACGCCTTCGACGGGTGCCATGAGCACGTCGTGAAGCACGACTTCGTCTATTCGTGGGCCGGTCCGTGGAAGACCAGCCCGGACCGCCGCCATCAAGCTCGGGCCACCTACCGGATGGCCGACCCCGACGGATTCGGCCGGGTGTGCCTGGAGCTGCGCAGACGCGGCGAGCAGCAGACCTTGGCCGTCACTCCCCCTGCGCTCTCCGGGTGCACGACCAAGGGACTGCGCAGCAGCGCTGCGACCCTGCGCTGGTCGGACGCCGCCGACGTCGCGCTCATCCCTTTGATGGGCCACGGACCCAAGGTCCAAGGCATGCTGATGGCCAGCATCGAGCACACCGGCGAGGTCGTCTTCGACGTGCGCGACGACGTCACCACGCGTACGCCCGAGGTCGAGACCCCGATGGGTGTCGACGTGCCCGTACCCACCGTGGTGGTGTCGCTGGGCTGAGCGTCCAGCCTTGATGACCTCCACAGCCAGACCATGCGTCGGCAGTTCGGGGGTACGGCGCACTGCGTCGCGCTCAGCGGGGGCAGCGCGGTCGCGAACTGCCGACGTTGGAGCCGACGACCGGATCGTCGGACGCGCGGACCGAAGTGGAATGATGCCCCGACGAACCGCTCGGGATCGGCCGGAAGACAGGAACCACCCATGCGCTACAACCCGCCGCCGAACTGGCCGACACCTCCGGCTGGTTGGCAGCCCGGGCCCGGGTGGCAGCCAGACCCGGCCTGGGGTCCGCCGCCTACTGGGTGGGAGCTGTGGAGCAAACCGAACCAGCGCCCGCCGGGTAGACGACGTACCACCGTGGTCATCTCGCTGGTGGCCGCGCTGGTCGGGGCGACCCTTTTCGGCATCGCTTTTGGCGGAGACGCGGTCGCCTACAACATCGGCCAAGCCACAGTGCCGTTCCTGCTCACGGGGTTGGTCGTCGGGTTCGTGTGGAGCGATCTCCCCCGCCTGCCGGTGTGGCTCGTGCCCCTGCCGACCCTGCTGGTCGGATCGTTCGCGGCCGTGTTCTTCAGCTTGGTGGGCAGCCGCTGACAGCTGAACAGGTGTCCCGCGTTCGGTCGCCAGCGAGAACTCGCCCTCCTGGAGCACCAGCCCGGAGATCGAGCCCGGTGACGCGGCAACGTCTCTTCCTGTCCACCGGTCTGGACCACCACTTGCGCTTCGAGTCTCCTGCTGCGGCAATAGCCGTCAGCCACCCCAGGGGGAACACGTCATGGCCCGGCGCTCACGTCTCGCAACCCTGATCCTGCTCGTCCTCACCGCCACGATCCTCACCGTGCCACCCGCAGCGGCCGCGCCGACCTGGTTGGCGCCCACCAACATCTCCGACTTCGGTGGCGCAGCCTTCGCGCCCGAGGTGGTGGTCGATGCCGCCGGCAGGGCCACTGCCGTCTGGTCCCGGAGCGACGGCTCCAACTCACGCGTCGAGACCAGCACCCGCCCTCCCGGTGGCGTCTGGTCCGCCCCGTTCACGATCTCACCGGCGGGCCAGGACGCGATCCGGCCGCAGATCGCCGCCAATCCAGAGGGCACCGTCGCCATCGTGTGGCACCAGTCGGACGGGGTGACCGACCGGATCCAGGCCCAGATCCGGCTCGCCAGTGGACTCATCGCCATGCCCGTCACCTTGGCGTCTGCTGCTCAGGATGATGTGGGCGATCGTCAGGTGGCCGTCGACGCGGAAGGCAACGCCACCGCCGTCTGGAACAAGCTCATCGGTGGCAGCCGCCTCGCACAGGCCAGCACGCGTTCCGCAGGAAGTGGCTGGTCAGCGGCCACGATCCTCTCCGAGGCCGGCCAGAGCGTCCGTGACCTCCACGTCGATGCCAGTCCGTCCGGAGTCGGTGTCACGGCCGTCTGGGCACGCTTCGACGGCACCCACCGCATCCAGGCCAGCACCCGTTCAACCAACGGCTCCTGGCCGATCGCCATGACCATCTCGCCCGCCGGGGCGGAGTCGCGTGCTCCGGAGGTCACGGTCGACGCAGACGGCGACGTCACCGCCGTCTGGCGGCAGCTGGAGGGGGCGCACTACCGCGTCCAGGCCAGGACCAGACGTGACGGACTGAACTGGTTGGCCGCGGCCGTGCCGCTGTCCGAGGCCGGCCAGTCGGCCACGGACCCGCATGTCGCCTATGACGCGGCCGGCAACCTCACTGCCATCTGGTCGCGATCAGACGGCAGCAACGAACGCATCCAGGCCAGCACCCGTCCGGCCGCGGCTGGCTGGAAGGTGATCCCGGACACCCTGTCGGTCGCCGGAAGCGACGCCCGTACGCCGCAGCTCGCCGCCGACGCCAACGGCACCACCACCGCAGTGTGGGTCCGCGATCACGGCACCTGGGACCGCGTCGAAGCCAGCTCCCGACCCCTTGATTCCAACTGGTCCAACGCCACGGTGCTCTCGGCCAACGGTCGCAACGGCCAGGTCCCGCAGATCGCTGTCGACCCCGCCGGGAACAGCATCGCGGTCTGGCTTCGCTTCGACGGCTTCTTCGACCGGGTCCAGGCTGTCGGACTGGATGCGGCCGGCCCCACCGTCGCATCGCTGGCCGTCCCGCTGACCGGGACGGCCGGACAGACCGTCACGATGTCGGTCAGCGCCTCGGACTCGTGGTCCGAGATCGCCGACATCGGCTGGACCTTCGGTGACGGCGCCAACGGCAGCGGGAGTTCGGTGAGCCACGCCTACGCCGCAGCCGGCACCTACGAGGTGACCGTGACGCTCACCGATGCGGTGGGCAACGCCACCACGCGAACGGCCACGATCACCATCGCAGCGGCGCCCGCTCCACCGGCCCCGCCGACCGTGCCCCCAGCGGTGGTCCCACCCATCGGCGTAGCGCCGGCGATCACTGGGTTCAGGCTCGAGCCGGCCAGGATCCGTGCCGTCGGCTCCGACAGCGCGGCGAAGCGGAAGACGAAGGCGACGGTCGTCCTGACCGCCCCCGCCAAGGTGACGTTCACCGTCAAGATGAAGGGCGCGCGCAAGCCTGTCGCCAAGCTCGTGAGGACCCTGGGCGCCGGCAAGAACACCTTCAGGCTGACCGCCAAGATCGGCAAGAAGAAGCTGAAGCCCGGCCGCTACGTCGTCAGGGCGAGCACCGGCCAGAGCACGAAGAAGGCCAAGCTGAAGGTGGTCCGGTAGCGGCGGAACGCACGGGCGCGGAGCCACTCTCGACGCCGTCGGCGCAGCGCTACCGAACAGTCAGGGGGTTGCCAGAGCGTCAGACCCCGTGACTGTTCGGTAGCAGCACTGGATCAGCGCCCGCGACCCTGGCGGACGGCGCCGGCAGCTCAGGCGCGGGTCACCTCGACGCCGATGGTCGGCGCTTCGGCGTACGACACGGTCGTGGCCAGCGTGCGCTCGAGGTGCCAGGTCTTGGCCACGATGCGGAAGGAGTCGCGGTCCCGAACGAACGAGAGGTGGTCGACGAAGACCTCGTCGAGCACGCGGAGGCGTACGTGCACCGTGGCGCAGTCCGGGGAGAGCCAGAGCACGGAGACGACTTCCTCCTCGCGCGCCTGGCCAGCGGACGCGGGCGAGGGCCGGGTGGCGACGTCCTGACGCCAAGAGGCGAGCGGGTCGACACAGACCTCCCCGCCGTCGACGTCGAACAGGGACGCCGCGGGATGGAAGACCTCGTCAAGCAGGTCTGTGTCGCACGCATGCAGCGCGCGGAAGTACTTGTCGACGGCGGCGAGAAGAAGCTGATCACTGGACATGACAGGAGTCTCGACTCGGCGCCGTCACCGCGACAGTGGCAGGACGGCAGGCTTCCGACGATTTCCTGCCAACCACCCCTGGCGCCACCCCGCCCCAGCCAGATCGTCGGACGTCCACCGGGACGTCCGACGCTGTGGTTCCCACAACGACCGGGTCGTCGGACGTCCGGCGTGTGTCCGACGCAGCGGTTGTCCGACGATGGGATCGGAAGCCCTCTCAGGCGCGGGCCACCTCGACGCCGATGGCCGGCGCTTCGGCGTACGACACGGTCGTGGCGAGCGTCTCCTGGGCGAGCAGCGTCTCGTGCGTCCTGGCGGCCTCGAGTGTCGAAGGCGGCCCGGAGACCGTCAACGCGATGCGGTCGCTGACGTCGAGACCTGCCTCGCGCCGGGCCTGCTGCACCGAGCGGACCAGGTCGCGTGCCACGCCCTCTGCCTCCAGCTCGGGGGTGAGCGCGGTGTCGAGCACGACGAAGCCACCACCCGGGAGCACGCCGGTGGCCGTGTCAGCGCCTGTGTCGGCAGCCACGGTCTCCAGCGAGAACTCGCCGTCGGTGAGCACCAGCCCGCCGGCGGTGAGGGTCCCGTCCTCCGCGAGCGACCAGTCCCCCGACTTCGAGCCCTTGATCGCGAGCTGCACGTCCTTGCCGAGGCGTGGACCGGCCGCACGTGCGTTGACGGTGAGACGCTGCTCGACGCCGTACGCGTGCGCCTCGTCCGTGTCGACGTCGAGGAGCCGGACGTCCTTGACGTTGAGCTCGTCGGCGACGATCGAGGTGAAGGGCGCCAGCCGCTCGGGGTCGGCCACGACGACGGTGAGCGACGCCAGCGGGAGCCGGTTGCGCAGGTTCGCGCCCTTGCGCAGCGCGGAGCCTGCGGAGCAGACGTCGCGGATGGAGTCCATCGCCGCGACGAGGGTGGGGTCGGCAGGCAGCTCGTCGGCGAGCGGCCAGTCGGTCAGGTGCACCGACCTCCCGCCGGTCAGGCCGCGCCATACCTCCTCGGTGACGAGTGGCATCAGCGGTGCCGTGACACGGCAGACCGTCTCCAGCACCGTGAAGAGGGTGTCGAAGGCGTCGGTCGAGTCGCTGTTCCAGAAGCGCTCGCGTGACCGGCGGATGTACCAGTTCGTCAGCGCGTCGAGGAACGAGCGCGTCGAGTCGCAGGCGCCGGCGACCTCGTAGTTGTCGAGCTGGTCGGTCATCGTCTCGACGTAGTCGCGCAGCTTCGCGAGGACGTAGCGGTCCATCGGGTGGGCGCTGGTGGTGCTCCGCACTGCGTCGTACGACACGCCGTCCTTCTGTGCAGCGTTGGCGTAGAGGCTGAAGAAGTACCAGCTGTTCCAGAGCGGGATCAACACCTGCCGCACCGAGTCGCGGATGCCCTGCTCGGTGACGATCAGGTTGCCGCCGCGCAGGATCGGCGAGCTCATCAGGAACCAGCGCATCGCGTCGGCGCCGTCGCGGTCGAAGACCTCGCGCACGTCGGGGTAGTTGCGCAGCGACTTGCTCATCTTCTGCCCGTCGCTGCCGAGCACGATGCCGTGGCTCACGCAGGTCGAGAAGGCGGGCTTGTCGAAGATCGCGCCGGCCAGGACGTGCATCGTGTAGAACCAGCCGCGGGTCTGACCGATGTATTCGACGATGAAGTCGCCGGGGAAGTGCCCCTCGAACCAGTCGGCGTTCTCGAACGGGTAGTGCACCTGGGCGAAGCTCATCGACCCCGAGTCGAACCACACGTCGAGCACGTCATCGACGCGACGCATCGTGGACTGGCCCTCCTCGGGCGAGCGGGGGTCGTCCGGATTGGGCCTGGTCAGCTCGTCGACGAACGGACGGTGCAGGTCGGGGGTGCCGGAGGGATCGCTCGGGTCGACCGGAAGCCGGCCGAAGTCGCGCTCGATCTCCTCGAAGGAGCCGTAGACGTCGAGACGCGGGTAGGCCTCGTCGTCGGACTTCCACACCGGCACCGGCGAGCCCCAGAAGCGGTTGCGGGTGATCGACCAGTCGCGGGCGTTCTCGAGCCACTTGCCGAAGGACCCGTGCTGGATGTGGTCGGGCACCCAGCGGATGTCCTCGTTGAGCTCGAGCAGCCTCTCCTTGACCGCGGTGACCTCGACGAACCACGACGAGACGCCCTTGTAGATGAGGGGCTCACGGCAGCGCCAGCAGTGCGGGTAGGAGTGGTCGTAGGTCTCGCGGCGCAGCAGGACGGTGCCGGGCGTGACCGCTCCCCCGGGCTCGCCGAGGGTGGCCGCCTTGAGGTGGTCGATGATGTGCGGGTTGGCGTCGAAGACCAGCATCCGGGCGTACTCATCGACAGGTGCCGTGAACCGGCCGTCCTTGCCGACGGGCATGACCGCCTCGATGCCCTCGCGGTCGGTGACGACCTTGTCGTCCTCACCGAAGGCGCCGGCGGTGTGCACCAGCCCCGTGCCGTCGGTGGTCGTGACGAACTCGGCAGGCACGAGGCGGAAGGCGCGCTCGTGGCCGGCGTAGTAGGAGAACGGCGGGGCATACTCCAGGCCGACCAGGTCGGCACCCGTGTGGTGCGAGACGACCGTCGGCTCGTCGTGGTCGGGGAAGAGCTCGCGCTTGTACGACGCCAGGCGAGCCTCGGCGATCAGGTAGCGCTCGGCCGCGCCGGTGGGCGACGCGGACTCCACCACGACGTAGTCGATGTCTTCCCCGACCATGACGGCCAAGTTGGAGGGCAGCGTCCACGGAGTCGTGGTCCAGACGAGCACCTTGACGTGGTGGAGGTCCCCAGGGGTGGTGACGTCGTAGCCGACCGTGACCGCCGGGTCCTGCCGCATCTTGTAGACGTCGTCGTCCATCCGCAGCTCGTGGTTGGACAGCGGCGTCTCGTCGTTCCAGCAATAGGGCAGGACGCGGAAGCCCTCGTAGATCAGACCCTTGTCGTGGAGCTGCTTGAAGGCCCACATGACCGACTCCATGAACTCCGGGTTCATGGTCTTGTAGTCGTTCTCGAAGTCGACCCAGCGTGCCTGCCGGGTGACGTAGTCACGCCACTCGCCGGTGTACTTCAGCACGGACTCGCGGCACGCAGCGTTGAACTTCTCCACGCCGAGCTCGTGGATCTCGTCGGTGGTCTTCAGGCCGAGCTGGCGCATCGCCTCGAGCTCGGCCGGCAGGCCGTGGGTGTCCCAGCCGAAGCGGCGCTCGACGCGCTTGCCTCGCATGGTCTGGTAGCGCGGGATCAGGTCCTTGACGTAGCCGGTGAGCAGGTGGCCGTAGTGCGGCAGGCCGTTGGCGAAGGGTGGGCCGTCGTAGAAGACGAACTCCCCGTCGGTCTCGGCGTCACGCTGGTCGATGCTGGCCTGGAAGGTGCCGTCGGCGTCCCAGAAGGCCAGCACGGCCTCCTCGATCGCCGGGAAGTTCGGCGCGCTGGTGACCGTGGTCGAAGAGATGTGGGAGACCTTGGGGTAGGTCATCGTGGGACTCCTGCGGGGCGTCGTTCTCACTCGGGCTGTTGGCCACGAGGACGACGGATGCCGCGGTACCACCTCGCTTGCGCCGCCTCTGGGGCGGTGCCGCTCGTTGTTGGCTGTGACGGGCCACCCGTCCGGTTCTAGTGGGTCCGCCGCCGGCGCGCGGGGACTGTTCTTCCGGAAGGCTCGCCGCTGATGACGGCTCGGACGCCTTGTCGAGGATCGTACGGCGCCCGCGCGCGGCAGCGCGAATCAGTTGACCTTCAGCCGCCGCAGACGTGATTGGCTGGGGGCATGGCACACCCCGGGTACGACGGCAGCTGGCTCCCCCGCGACCAGGACCCCCGCGCCAAAGCGGGACCGGTGCGCGGTGAGCGGGACACCTTGGTCGGCTACCTCGAGGTGTACCGCACCACCCTTGAGCTGAAGTGCCAGGAGCTGACACCCGCCCAGCTCGGGACCCGGTCCGTGCCGCCGTCCAACATGTCGCTGCTCGGGATGGTCCGCCACATGGCACGGGTCGAGCAGAGCTGGTTCCGGCGCGTGATCGAGGAGCGGATGGACATCCCCCGGATGTTCCAGGACGAGGCCCTCGACGCCGGCTTCACCTGGGAGGGCGAGACCGACGATGCGCTGGTCGAGGAGGCCTGGGCGCTGTGGCGCGAGGAGGTCGCCTACGCGCGCGAGGTCCTGGACCGCACCGATCTCGACAAGATTGTCGACGTCCACGGTGAGCCCACCGAGGTCCGCGACATCATCGTGCACATGGTCGAGGAGTACGCCCGACACTGCGGCCACGCCGACCTGATCCGCGAGTGCATCGACGGGCGGGCGGGACAGTGAAGGGCCTCGCAGCGTTGGTCGCCATCCTTCTGTCGTGCGCGGGTCCTGCCGCGGCCACGCCCGCACCAGTCGGGGCCGCCGCGACGCCTCGAAGCACGATGGCAAATCAGATGGCCGATCAGGTGGTCGGAGACGGTACGCCGACCGGCTGCACGTCGGCCGCGGTCGTGCGCGCGGTCCGGCGCGGTGGGGTGATCCGCTTCGCCTGCGGGCCCGACCCGGTCACCATCGTCATGCAGCAGACCGCGGAGGTGCTCAACACGAGCGAACGCGTGGTCATCGACGGTGGTGGGCTCGTGACCCTCAGCGGTGGCGGCAAGCGGCGGATCCTGCGCCAGGACACGTGTGACGAGACGCTGATCTGGACCACCGACCACTGCGACGACCAAGCGACTCCACGGCTCGTGATCAAGAACATCACGCTGCGTGACGGCTACGCGTCCTCCTCCGACCTCGCCGACGGCAGCGGCGGCGCCGTGTCCGTGCGCGGCGGGCGCCTGCGGATCGTCAACGCCGACTTCGTCGACAACCGCTGCACCGCGACCGGACCCGACGTCGGCGGCGCCGCGGTCCGGGTCCTCGACCAGAGCCGCGACCGACCGGTCGTCGTCCGGCGCAGCACCTTCACGGGCGGCGTCTGCAGCAACGGCGGCGCCCTGTCCTCGATCGGGGTGTCGTGGCGGATCGTCGACAGCACCTTCACCGACAACCGCGCGATCGGTCGCGGCGCCAACCCGGCGCAGGCCGGCACGCCCGGCGGCGGGAGCGGCGGCGCGATCTACGCCGACGGCAACACCTTCCACATCCGGTTGATGGGCTCGACGATCGTGGGCAACAGCGCGAAGGAGGGCGGCGGCGCCGTCTTCTTCGTCAGCAACGACCGCACCGGCACCTTGTCGGTCGACTCCTCGGTGCTGGAGCGCAACCCGAGCCTGGGCTTCGAGAACTTCCCCGGCATCTTCTTCCTCGGCAGAGGTCGGCCCACCTTCACCGACTCGGTCGTGCGCTGAGCAGGAGCTGCGGCGGCCCGCGCGAGGCCAGTCCGTAGGCTTGGCGGCGTGACTCCTGCCTGCGGCTACGGCCTTGCCACCCTCGACGCCAACGACACCGTCCTGGACGTGTGGTTCCCCTCCCCGGCGCTCGGCCAGCACGACGGCAGCCAGGCTCCCGCGTCGCTGACCGCCCTGGCCGGCGAGGACGAGCTCCGCGGCGTACGCCGAGAAGTGCGCCTGGTGGAGATCGAGGACCTCGACGCGGCGCCGGTCGACACGGCCGATGTCTGGCTCCGTCTGCACCTGTTGTCCACGCGACTGGTGGTGCCCAACTCGATCAACCTGGACGGCGTCTTCGGCCTCCTCACCAACGTGGTGTGGACCAGCGCCGGCCCCTGCGCGGTCGACGGCTTCGAGCTCACCCGGGCTCGACTCAAGGCGGCCGGCCACCACCTGACGGTCTTCAGTGTGGACAAGTTCCCGCGGATGGTCGACTACGTGGTGCCCAGCGGCGTGCGGATCGCCGACGCCGACCGCGTGCGCCTCGGCGCCCACGTCGCCAGCGGCACCACGGTCATGCACGAGGGCTTCATCAACTTCAATGCCGGGACCTTGGGCACGTCGATGGTCGAGGGCCGCATCGTGGCCGGGGTCGTCGTGGGCGACGGGTCCGACATCGGAGCCGGCGCCTCCATCATGGGCACGCTGTCCGGTGGGGGCACCGAACGGGTCAGCATCGGCAAGGGGTGCCTGCTCGGTGCCAACGCCGGCATCGGGATCGCGCTCGGCAACGACTGCGTGGTCGAGGCGGGGCTCTACGTCACTGCCGGCACCAAGGTGACGCTGCCCGATGGCACGGTGGTGAAGGCGAAGGAGCTCTCCGGCGCCGACAACGTCCTCTTCATCCGCAACAGCCAGACGGGCGCAGTCGAGGCGCGCGACCGGGTCGGCACCGGCATCACGCTCAACGCTGCTCTGCACAGCAACAGCTGAGCCGTGGCTGGACAACGCGGCACGAGACCGCGACTCACGACGGCCGGGAAGCTGGTGGGCGTCGGCCTGGCGGCCGCGCTGGTCTTCGTGGCCGGGCGGGCCCTGGTCGAGGGCGACGTCGGGCCCCTGTCGCGACCCAGTGGGTGCACGGCCGAGGTGGCGGGCGTGCGGGTCGAGCTCTCGCAGGAGCAGGCGGAGAACGCCGCCCTGATCACCGCCATCGCGGTCCAGCGAGGCCTGCCGGCCCGCGCCGCGAGCATCGCCCTGGCGACGGCCTACCAGGAGTCGGACATCCTCAACCTCGACTACGGCGACCGCGACTCGGTCGGGCTGTTCCAGCAGCGACCGTCCCAGGGGTGGGGCACGGTCGAGCAGATCCGGGACCCGACCTACTCCACCCACGCGTTCTACGACGCGCTGGCAGAGATCGGCGGCTACGAGACGATGGCGATCACCGAGGCGGCCCAGGCCGTGCAGCGGTCCGCCTACCCCGACGCCTACGCCGACCACGAGGAAGACGCCCGTGCTCTCGCCTCCGCACTCACCGGCAACAGCCCCCGCGCCTTCTGGTGCGAGACGAGCGGGGACGCGGATGAGTCCAGCGACGGTCTCGACGACGCCGGGCTGGTGAAGCGGGCGGCAGTCGTGCGCGAGGAGCTCGACTCGGTCTTCGGCAGCCTGTCGCTCGGTGGCTTCCAACCAGGCGGTGTCTCGAGTGGCCACATGTCGGGCTCGGCGCACTACGAGGGACGGGCGATCGACGTCTTCGTGCGCCCGATCAACGCCGAGAACCGCAAGCGTGGCTGGGCGATCGCGTCCTACCTGGTGGCACAGTCCGATCGCCTCTCGATCAACACCATCATCTTCGACGACCGCATCTGGCACGCCGGGTCGCGCTCCGATGATGGCTGGACGAACTACGACGTGCCCTCCTCCTCCGGTGGCGACCGGGCGATCCTCGAGCACCGCGATCACGTCCACGTCGATGTCGCCGACTGAGCCGACTGAGCGCTGTCGTCGCCTACGATCGCTGCACCCGCACCGTCGCGCACGACCTCAACCAGGAGGCACCCCATGGCCGGTTTCGCTGCTGTCGTCTACACGATCGGCACCGCTCTGCGGCGTGCCCAGGACGAGGGCATGGGGGTCGAGATCCTCGTCGGCGGCGAGTGGCTCGTCGGACAGGTCAGCGCCGCCGACGGGCAGGGTGTGATGCTCCGTGGCGAGAGCGGCGACCTCTCGATCGTCCGGCTGGCCGGCGTCGACGCGGTGAGGGTCAGCGATGCCGTCGCCTTCGAAGGCCGGCCGCAGGACTAGGAGGCGCGTCGTGGCCCTCAGAGCCGCCGTGGCCTCGCTCGTCACGCTCTCCGTGCTGATGGTGTCGGTGTTGATCCAGCCAGCGCTTCCCTCGAGCGCCGCCACGGGACCGTGCGCGGCCCCCACGATCAGCGGGACGCCGGCCGATGACGTCCTGCTGGGGACGCCGGGCGCCGACGTCATCGACGGGCTCGACGGCGACGACGAGATCGACGGTCTCGGCGGTGACGACGTCATCTGCGGGTCTGCCGGGGCAGACAGCCTCGATGGTGGCGAGGGATCTGACCGGCTTCACGGCGGCACCGACAGCAAAGTGGCCATCAGGCCCCCCGCCTTCGACTTCGTCGGCGACACCCTCACCGGCGGCCCGGGCGACGACCTGCTGGACCCCGGTGCCGACCCTCGCGCCGGCGGCTCCAACGACGTGCTGTCCTTCCGCGGCTCGACAGCCGGTGTGGTCCTGGACTTGCCCGGCGGCGCGGCCGTCGGCGAGGGGACCGACCAGGTGGTGGGCGAGGTACTCCGGGTCCTTGCCAGCGACCACGACGACGTCCTTGTCGGCACCGACGAGGACCAGCAGCTCTTCGGCTTCGGGGGCGGCGACCACATCGATGGGGGCGGCGGAGACGACTACATCGGCGGCGCGGACAACGCCGGACTCCTGTCGGACACCGTCGGCAACGTGCTGCTGGGCGGTCCTGGGAGCGACAGCCTCCATGGTTCTGACGGCGACGACGTCGCTCGCGGCGGGCCCGGGCAGGACCAACTCAACGGCGGGGGCGGCCTCGACCAGCTGGGGGGCGGCCCGAGCCAGGACACGGTCAGCGACACGGCGCTGTCCGGCAAGGGACAGGTCGTCTCGGGCGGGGCCGGTCGGGACCAGCTCTACCTCTACTTCGGTCACGACGGTCAGCGGCTGCTGCGCAACGTCGTCGCCCACGTGGACCTGGGCGCGGGGACCGCACGCGCCAAGGCGGGAAGCGTCACGGTGCGCCTCCGCGTGCCCGGGTTCGAGCACATCAACGCCACTGACGGCAAGCGGTGGTTCGTCCGCGGCACCAACGGCCCGGACACCATCTACACCCACAACTACCTGCCGATCGTCGCGCAGGGCCTCGGCGGCAACGACACCTTTGCCGGCTCCTTGCGCGCCGACGTCCTGGACGGGGGGCCGGGTCGCGACCGGGCGTACGGCCAGCCGGACAGGGATGACCGCTACATCTCGGTCGAACAGGTCCCGTGACCGGCCCGTCCTGGCCGCCGAGTCAGCTGGGCAGGCGCTCGACCGCTGCCGTCACGCGCTCGTCGCTGGCGGTGAACGCCACCCGGACGTGCCGGCGGCCCGCCGCGCCGTAGAACTCCCCCGGCGCGACGAGGATCCCGAGGTCGGCGAACCACTGGACCGTGTCCCAGCACGCCTCGTCCCGGGTCGCCCACAGGTAGAGCGAGCCCTCGGAGTGGTCGATGGTGAAGCCGGCGCCCTCGAGCGCCGTCCGGAGCCGGGCCCGGCGTGCGGCGTACGTCGCATGCTGCTCCACGACGTGCGCGTCATCCTCCAGCGCGGCGATCATCGCCCGCTGCTGAGGTGCGGGCATCTGCAGGCCGAGGTTCTTGCGTACGGCGAGCAGCTCACCGACGAGGGCGGGGTCGCCGGCGACGAACGCGCAGCGGTAGCCCGCGAGGTTGGAGCGCTTGGAGAGCGAGTGGACACTCAGGATCCCCTCGTGGGAGCCCCCGCAGACATCGGGGTGCAGCACGCTGATGGGCCCGGAACCAGGCGCAGCGTCCCAGGCGAGCTCGAGGTAGCACTCGTCCGAGACCAGGATCGTGCCGCGCTCGCGGCACCAGTCGACGACCTTGCGCAGGTGGTCGATCGGGAGCACCCGACCGGTCGGGTTGGAGGGCGAGTTGAGCCACAGCAGCTTGGGTGTCTCGGGGCCGAAGGACGTCAGCGAGTCGGTGGCCATCGCCCGTGCGCCGGCCAGGGCCGCGCCCACCTCGTAGGTGGGATAGGCGAGGGCGGGGTAGCCGATCAGGTCACCGGCGCCGACGCCGAGGTGCAGGGCCATCGAGGCGATGAGCTCCTTGGAGCCGATGACCGGCAGCACGCCGTCCAGACCGAGGCCGGTGACGCCGAAGCGGCGCGCCAACCAGTCGATCGCCGCCTGACGCGTCGCCTCAAGACCGAGGGTCGTGGGATAACCGGGCGCGTCCGCCGCCGCGCACAGGGCGGCCTGGACGACCTCGGGGGTCGGGTCGACGGGAGTGCCGACCGAGAGGTCGACGATGCCATCAGGGTGCGCGCGCGCCGTGGCGGCGTGGGCCGTGAGCTTGTCCCACGGGAAGTCGGGCAGTCGGGTCGAGACCGACGGTGCCGATTGAGCGCTGGCGCGCTCAGGTTTCACTCCGCGTGCTCTTGGGGAGGCAGCGCAGCGACGATCGGGTGGTCCTTGTCGATCTCACCCATCTTGGCGGCGCCCCCGGGAGAACCCAGGTCGGTGAAGAAGTCCACGTTGGCCGTGTAGTACTCCTTCCACTCCTCCGGCGTGTCGTCCTCGTAGAAGATCGCCTCGACGGGGCACACCGGCTCGCAGGCGCCGCAGTCGACGCACTCGTCGGGGTGGATGTAGAGCATGCGCTTGCCCTCGTAGATGCAGTCGACCGGACACTCGTCGACGCACGCGCGGTCCTTGAGGTCGACGCACGGCTGGGCGATGACGTAGGTCACCGGTTCCTCCTACAGGGGCACGGGGTGGGACGCAGGCAACCTTAGTATCCCGTCATGACCGACGCGCCGGAACCCCCGACCGTGGGACGGCACGCCCTCGGCCCGCACGTCGTCGGCCAGCGGGTCGTGGTCCGTCACCTCCTGCCCGACGGTCGGGCGACCGACGTGCTGGGCATCTGCACGTCATGGGGGGCGGACACCGTGGTGATCCGCTCCGACCGCGGCCCGGTCGAGGTGGCGATCGCCGACATCGTCACCGGCAAGCCCGTCCCCCCGCGCCCGTCGGTGCGCCACCGCGTCTCCGCCCATGACGTCGAGATGCACGTCGCCTCGATCTGGCCGGAGCTCACCACGCAGCCCCTGGGCGGCTGGGTGCTGCGGACCGCACCTCCGCTCGGTGGGCGGCTGCGGCGGCGGGGCAACTCGGCGCTGGCGATGGCCGACCCCGGGGTGCCGTTGGCGAATGCGGCCCAGCAGGTCCGGTCCTTCTACGCCGAGCTCGGTCAGACCCCGATGATCCAGGTGGAGGCCGACGGCGACATCGAGGCCGCCCTCGCGCCGCTCGGGTTCACCCCGCTGGGCAGCGGCGACGCGCACTGCCAGCTCGCCTCGGTCTCCCGCGCCCTGCGCGCCGCCGGTCCCGCTCCCGGGGAGGGCCGCCTCACGGAGTCCGAGGGGCGCTGCCTGGTGGAGTACGCCGACGGCCCGGTCGTCGTGGCCCGCGGGGAGGCCGCCCTCGACGGCGACTGGCTCGGCCTCCACGCACTCTTCGTCGAGCCGTCGCGCCGTCGTCAGGGGCTGGGGACGAAGGTGATCGCAGACCTCCTGGACTGGGGAGCGGCGCTGGGCGCGACCACCGCGTGGCTGCACGTCGAGACCGACAACGACGCCGGTATCGCGGCCTACGAGCGGCTCGGGTTCGTGACCCACCACACGAACCGATACCTGGTGGGCTGAGCCCAGCACGCATCACTCGAGTCGATGGACCGTGCCGGACCCCACGTCGAAGAGCAGGCCGATCACCGGGGTCGTACCGACCAGCGCTCGAAGGGCAGCGACGTCGTGCCGCAGGCTGAGCGCCGGGTCGATGACCGGGACTTCCGCGAGGCCGTCGGCTGTCGTGCCGAGGTAGTCGGCGAGCAGGCCGCGATGCTCCGGGCCGCCGAGCCGGGACATTCCGCAGTCGGTGTGGTGCATCACGATGATCTCGACGCCGCCGCTCAGCTGCTCGACCGCAGCGACCGCCGACAGGACGAGCAGGCTGCGCACGACGTCACCGGTGACGCGTCCCCCGGGGTTGCGCAGCACGACGGCGTCGTTCGGCTCGAGTCCGAGCACGTGGGCCGGGTCGACGCGATGGTCGGCGCAGGTGAGCACGACGGCCTTCAGCGCTGGCTCGGTGGAGTGGCTCAGCAGGCGGAGCCGCTCCGAGCGCTGTGAGCTGCGGACCATGAGCTCGTCACTCGCGAGGAGGCTCATCGGGCGGTCGCCTCGAGAGGCAGGGTTGCCGCGCTCAGACGCTCCATCATCGGGCCCTCCTCGATGGCGAGCAACAGCTCCTTCTCCTCGTCCGACACCTCTGAGAGAGAGGCCCGGGCGAAGTCGGGTGGCTCCGGGAAGTACTCGATGCCGAGCTGGACCAGGCGCGCGACGTCCTCACCCGCGATCAGGGCGGCCAGGAAGAGAGCCGCGTCGATGCTGGCTGAGACCCCAGCGCCGGTGATCACCGACCCGTCACGGTGGAACCGCTCGGGGACCACCTCGACGCCGTACGACGCGATCCGCTCGCGCCAGCCCCAGTTGGTCGTGACACTCACGCCACCGTCGAGCACGCCTGCCGCTGCCAGCAGCCCGACCCCGTTGCAGATCCCGACCGTCCAGGTCGCCGTCGCATGCACCTGCGCGATCCACGAGCAGATCGCCGGGTCCGCCATCGTGGCCACCACCCCGGGGCCACCGGGGACGTAGAGGATGTCCGTCGAGGACACCTCATCCAGGCTCCGGTAGGCCAGCAGGCCCAGGCGCCGTGTGTCCGCGGCGACGACTCCGGGTGTGGCGGCGACGAACTCCACCTCCACGCCCGGCACGTTGGCCAACACCTCGTAGCCGCCGACCACGTCGAGCGCGGTGAACCCGTCAAACAGCAGGATCGTCAATCTCATCTGGTCTCCTCGGTCTCCACCGGCGAGTGCCGGTTCTTCATGCTCTCCGGCGGCGACAGGTCTCCGCTAGTGGCGCAATTGCCATGTTTCGAGGTAATTTCGCCACATGCCACGGTCGGCGACCCGTATCGGGGTCCTGCTCTACGACGGATGCTTGGCGTCCGAGGGCCTCGGCCTCGTCGACGTGCTGGCCGTCGCCAACCGGGTCGCCTTCCACACCGGGCAACCGGAACCGTTCCGGACCTCGATCCACGCCGCCCGGCCCGGTCAGGTGCGCGCGGCCAACGGCGTCGAAGTCCGAGCACGACGGATCGACTACGCCCTCGACCTGCTCGTGGTCCCCGGCTTCGACCTCGATCCCGGCCAGGACCTCGACCATCGCCTGCTGGAGCGGTCGGCAGACGTCAAGCTCCTCCAGCGTGTGGCGGTCAGCGGCATCCCCATCGCCGGTGTCTGCGTCGGGGCTTTCCTCCTCGGTGCTGCCGGACTGCTGGACGGTCGACGAGCCACCACGTCGTGGCTCTTCGCAGACGACCTCGCTCGGCGTCATCCGGAAGCGACGGTCGATCCTCGGGCCATGCTCGTCGAGGACGGCCCGATCACGACGACCGGCGCCTTCAGCGCGTCGGTGGACCTCGCCCTGCACCTGGTCCGGCTGCACGCGGGAGAGGCGGTCGCGCGCCCCACCTCGAACATCACCCTGACGAAGCAAGGCCGTTCGTCGCAGTCCCCGTACGTCGACGACACGCTCCACCAGCGAGTGAGGCGCGACTTCTCCACCGAGGTGCGGCGCCATCTCGTGGACCACATGGCGGAGCGCTACGACCTGCCGGCACTGGCGGCCACGCACCACATGAGCACGCGCACCCTGCTGCGACGCTTCCGCAACGAGACGGGCCAGACCCCGCTGGACTTCCTGCAGTCCGCCCGTGTCGCGAGAGCCCGACAACTGCTCGAGGGCACCGACCTCAGCGTGGCCGAGGTCGCCCGCAGGGTCGGCTACGCGGACACGAGCACCTTCCGCCGGCTCTTCACCGGCGCGGTCTCGATGACTCCCTCCCACTACCGCCGGACGTTCGCCGGCTGATCGCGCCGTCCGGGCCGACAACCGACTTGCCTTCGCGTCCTGCCGACGTCACCATGGGACGCGTCGACCGAGGGGACTGACAACCCCCGCACCACTTCGGTCGTCCGTGCGTCCGGCGTGACCGACGAGAGGCCGGCGAACAGAGCCGGCAAAGGTGTGGTGGCACCGCGACCTTGCCCCCGTCCACACCTCCAGGGCCACGCCAACTGGAGGTCGTCATGAGATCACTCTGTTCATCCCTGCCCACCGCCGAGCCCGGCTCGGTCATCACCCTCGAGGGCTGGGTGCACCGGCGCCGCGAGCTCGCGCGCATCACCTTCCTCGTCGTCCGCGACCGCACGGGCCTCGCCCAGGTCGTGCTGCCGGCCGGCACCGAGGTGCCGCCGGAGGAGACGACTGTGCGTGTCGTCGGTACGGCGACCGCCAACCCACAGGCGCCGGGCGGCGTCGAGCTCACCGAGGCGACGATCGAGGCCCTCACCGAGCCGGCCGTGACGCCGGCCGCTGAGCTGTGGCGGCCCGCCCTCGACGTCTCCCTGCCTACGCTGCTCGACCACGCCCCCGTGCTCTGGCGTCACCCGGCGCAGCGGGCGAAGTGGGAGCTGGCCGCCGCGTCGCTCCGCGGGTTCCGAGCAACGCTCGACGGTCTTGACTTCACCGAGATCGCGACGCCGAAGTTCGTCGAGTCGGCCACCGAGTCGGGCGCCAACGTCTTTGCCGTCGACTACTTCGGCCGGCCGGCCTACCTCGCGCAGAGCCCGCAGTTCTACAAGCAGCAGCTGGTGGGTGTCTTCGAGCGCGTCTACGAGGTCGGGCCGGTCTTTCGCGCCGAGCCGCACGACACCGTCCGCCATCTCGCGGAATATCGCTCGCTCGACGTCGAGCTCGGCTTCATCCACGACCACCGCGACGTGCTCGCCGTGCTCCGCGAGGTGCTCGCCGGCATGGTCGCCGCTCTCCATGCGTACGCCGCACCTGCTCTCGAACGCACGGGCGCGGTCGTCCCCGCCGTGCCCGACGAGATCCCGGTCATCCACTTCGCCGACGCCCTCAAGCTGGTCGGCGCTCCCGTCGACGAACCCGACCTCGCACCCGAGCACGAGCGCGCGCTCGGTGCGTGGGCGCTGGCCGAGCACGGCTCGGACTTCCTGGCTGTCGAGGGCTACCCGATGCGCAAGCGGGCGTTCTACACCCACCCGCAGCCGAGCGACCCGCAGTGGTCCAACAGCTTCGACCTGATCTTCCGCGGACTCGAGCTCGTCACGGGCGGCCAACGGTTGCACCGGCCCAGCGACTACGACGCCGCGATCCGCGCCCGCGGCGAGGACCCGGCCGACTACGCGGCATACCTCCAGGCGTTCAAGCACGGTATGCCGCCGCACGGTGGTTTCGCGATCGGGCTGGAGCGCTGGGTGGCGCGTCTCATCGAGGCGACCAACGTCCGGGAGGTCACGTTGTTTCCCCGCGACCTGCACCGGCTGACGCCGTAGCCCCGATGGGATACCGCGGGTGGGTGGAGGCGACACTAGCCGCCAGGCCTGAGCCCCCTTGCGTGCATCCCGAGGCGGACCCGTCGAGGCTTTCGGTCAGTCGCACTCGTTGGCCAATCCCCTGGCTCCAGCTGGTCTAGGACCTTCCGCCTGAACTTCGGCGGGTACCCGCGTGTTCCACGCCGCCTGCTGAAGGCTCGCGTGGCACGAGAATCCACTAGTCCGCATTCGCAAGACCCAGGACACACCATCGCCTTGCTAGCACACCCGCGGGGTAGTCCGTCTTGTCAAAGCGGCTCATCACAGATGACGGTGTAGTGGCTGAGGTGGGGGCGGTGGCTGGGTAGCCGTCGAGGCCTCCCGATGATGGCAGTTCTGACGCTCGCCATCTGGAAGACCTCGACTTGTCTGACGCTACCTTCGCTTGCCCTGATCTGACCAAGTTCTGCCGGCTCGATGAGCTCGGTCTGGAAGTCACAGGCCAACGACTCGATCCCGATCGTGCAGTGCTGGCCTGCCGGATCGTCGAGGCGGACAAGTGGTGCCGACGGTGTGGCGGCGAAGGGTCGCCGCGGGACACGGTGACCCGGGAGTTGGCCCACGAGCCGCTGGGCTGGCGGCCGACAACGTTGCTGGTGACCGTGCGTCGCTACCGGTGCACGGGCTGCGGCCACGTGTGGCGCCAAAGACACCAGCAGCGCGGCTGCGCCGCGGGCGAAGCTGTCGCGCCGGGGGCTGCGGTGGGCCCTCGAGGCGATCGTGTGTCAGCACTTGACGGTGGCCCGGGTTGCCGAAGGGCTCGGGGTCGCGTGGAACACCGCCAACGACGCGGTCCTGGCCGAAGGCAGAAGGGTCTTGATCGACGATCCTGCCCGGTTCGACGGCGTCACCGCCATCGGTGTCGACGAGCATGTGTGGCGCCACACGCGGCGCGGCGACAAGTACGTCACCGTGATCATCGACCTCACCGGGATTCGTGACGGCACCGGCCCAGCGCGGCTGCTGGACATGGTCGAGGGTCGCTCCAAGCAAGCGTTCAAGACTTGGCTCGCCGAACGTGAGCAGTCCTGGCGCGACGCCGTCGAGGTGGTCGCGATGGTCGGGTTCACCGGCTTCAAGACCGCCACCACCGAAGAGCTCCCCGACGCGGTCGCGGTCATGGATCCCTTCCACGTCGTACGGCTGGCCGGCGACGCCCTGGACCGCTGCCGACGACGGGTCCAGCAAGCCATCCACGGAAGCCGCGGCCGCAAGGACGACCCCCTTTACCGAGCACGACGGATCCTGCACACCGGCGCAGACCTGCTCACCGACAAGCAGAAGACGCGCCTGGAAGCCCTGTTCGCCACCGACGATCACGCTGAAGTCGAGGTGACCTGGTGGATCTACCAACGGATGGTCGCCGCCTACCGACACCCCGACCG
>NZ_DATLWX010000049.1:0-19202 GCF_035576065.1 Nocardioides sp. | reverse complement strand
GACCGGACAGGTCTCCGCGAAGACACCCACGCAGTGGGGTCAAGCGTGCCAGGAGTCACGAGCACGGCAGCAGGCCAGCGATCTCACCCTGCCGGTCGACCTCAGGTCAACCGCTCCCAACACTCACAGCGTGCCAGTGCGCGAAGGTGATCGGAGTGCGTTGCTCGTGGGCAGTCGAGCTCTCGGATCGCATGGGCCGCCGGGCAAAGCTCGGCCACGAGGGTCGGCACGTCACCGGGGGTGGTGTCGCGGCCGATGAGGCCACCAGGATCGATCGTTCCCCAGCCACAGGCTCAGGCGACTGGCTCTGCTGAGAAGTCATACGCCGTAAACCCCGCAGCACTCGTGACCGCACTCGCGCTGCAGCGAACGCCAGAACCAGTCCGCATCTGGGATCAGCGCATCGATCTAGGCCCGTAGGCGCACGCCGGCCACGGGGAGAACGAGCCGCCACCCTTCGCCCTCGATGTCGTCCGCCACGTCCCCAGCATAGGAAGTGCGCCTTCGTCGCCGCGATGACGCCGGTTCCCCGTACGAGCCCGCACCATGCAGCGATACGTGCGCCGCAGTCACTCCTCCGGGCGAACGAGCACCTCGAAGCTGCTCCCGTCGGTCGTTGCGCGGAACTGCCCGATGCGGCGGAAGCCAAGAGATTCCACGGTACGAAGGGCACGGAGGTTGAACGTGGCCACCGTCACGCGGAACGCCGCAGGCACGAACTGTGCTCGGCCGAACGCCAGACCCGTCGAGATGGCTCGCCGGCCGAGACCCCGTCCGACCAGTCCGGGCCGCAGCCCTCCGCCGGTGTCGAGTGCCGTGTCGTCATACGTCCATCCCGGCACCTGCCCGTCGGGGCCGAACGAACGGAAGCCGATCAGCTCGTCCCCGGCCAGCACGGCGTGGAATCCGGACTCCGGTTCCATCAGCCAGTCAGGGTCTGAGCCGGTCATGTCGTAGCACTCGTACGGCGCGTCGTAGTGCCACGTGCAGATGTCGAGTGCGTGCTCCCGCGTCAGCGGAGCGATCCGCATCTCAGCGACGAGAACCGTCGAGTCGTCGTGCGGAGAAGAGGTCAGGCCCATGAGCCCAACCTATGAGAGGCCGACGCGGTCTAGGGTGCGCCGCCCCGTGCCGCACCTGCATCTCGAGACCTCCATCGCGGCCACACTGCAGGAGTGCTTCGACCTGTCGTTGGCGGTCGATGCGCACACCCGGTCGATGGGAGCGTCGCGCGAACGGGTCGTCGCGGGACGAACCGTTGGATTGCTCGAGCTCGGGGAGTCCGTCACGTGGCGGGCGGTTCACTTCGGTGTGCCGTTCCGGATGTCAGTCGCGACATCACGTTTGCCTCGCCGGCGGAGCCGGTCGGCCACCTGGTCGATCGGCTGTTCCTGGCTCGCTACCTGCGACGCCTGGTCGAGGTGCGCAACGAGTGGCTCAAGCGCGCTTTGGAGGACGGCCGTCAGTGACCTTGCCCCGTGCGGCAAGGTTGCAGGCATGGACGTTCACCGGCTGGACGCACACCAGGCAGCCGAGCTGCGGGCAGCGCCGTACACCTATGAAGACGTCGGCGCCACGGCCGCCGGCGCCGTCGCCGGGTTCACCTGGGTCGAGCGCTCGGCCATCCTGGAGAGGCGGGACTTCGAGGGCGCGGCCGGCGACCTCCTGTCTTGGCAGGTGCAGGCGCGCTCCGGGATGCACGTGTGGGCCTCACCCCTCCCGCTGGAGGCCGCCTCGCTGGCGGTGCTGCGCCTCGGGCCCGGCCGGTTGTCGCTGCGCATCCCGTGCCGGGTCGTCTACGTCATCGACGAACCGGACCTGAAGGGATTCGCCTACGGGACCCTGCCCGGGCACCCGGTGGTGGGCGAGGAACGGTTCGCCCTCCGCCGCCTCGGCGACGGCCGCCTTGAGCTCACGATCTCGGCCTTCTCGCGACCTGCGTCGCGACTGGCGAAGTTGGGTGGGCCGGTCTCGCGGATGGTCCAGAGCGCCATGATCGGGAGGTACCTCCGCGCGCTCGACAAGAGGTGAGGCGCGGGCCTGGCGTAGACGCGCGGACATTGGTCAGGAATCGCCACTGCCCCACGCCGGCGGGCGTGGGGCAGCAGCGAGCAAAGTCCGCGTGTCTACGAGTCAGCTCACGCTGACTCGTGTCTACATCATCAGCTGACGCTGACGGCGGTGTCGTCGACGACGAAGCTCGTCTGGAGTGTCGAGTCCTCGTTCATGAGCAGCTTCACTGTCACGGCCTTGCCCTTGTGGGCGAGCAGGCTGTGGGTGAACTGCGTGTACGTCGAGTTGGTGCCGACGTTGCTGAAGGTGCGCAGCGTCGAGGTGACGCCGCCGACGACGATCTGGACCTTCATCGTGTCGTAGACCGTGGATCCGGTCTCGGCGGTGTCGGTGCGGATCCAGTAGGTGAGGTTGGCCGCGGTGGCGGTCGCCGGGATGGTGACGGTCTGCGTGAGGTTCTCAGTCGAGGTCGCCCCGTTGCCGCCGAGCCACGCCTTCCACGTGCCGGTGCGTGCAGGCTTCGACGAGGAGGACGTGATGGCTCCGGTCGTGCCGGTCCAGGACGTTGCGCCGGACTCGAAGCCCGGGTTGGCGAGGATGTTGCCCCCGGGCAGGGTGCTGAAGGTCTTGTCGGCATAGAGCCAGATCATGTGACCGATCGCGTCGAGGTTGCGGTCGAAGGCGGTGCTGCTGAGGTTCGTCATCGTGTCGCAGGAGCTGTGGTAGCACGGGTCGTAGGCGCGGCCAGCCGTCCCGCCCCACTTCTGGGCCTGGGCCGTGGTCTTGATCCCCTCGGCGCCCGAGAAGATGCCGGTGGTGGGCAGGCCGTAACTGCGGAACGACGCGTGGTCAGAACGACCCTGGGGGTCGGTGTACTCCCACGGGATGCCCTTGGAGTCGTAGTAGGCGGTCAGGCTGTCCCGGGCGAAGTTGCCGGCGGCGTTGTCGTTGTAGACGAAGTAGGCGGGGTTGATCGAGCCGGTCATGTCGTAGTTCTGATAGAGCCTGATCCGGTCCTTGTCGGCCGTCGGCAGGGTCCGCATGTAGTGGTTCGAGCCGAGCAGGCCCTGCTCCTCAGCCCCCCACCACGCGAAGCGCAGGTGGTTGCGGGGGACGTTGCCGCTTGCTGCCCAAGCCAGCGCTGCTTCAAGGATGCTGGCCGAGCCGGTCCCGTTGTCGTTGATGCCGGGGCCGCTCGCGACGCTGTCGAGGTGGGCACCGACCATCACCACATTCTCGGCGCTGCCGCCCGGCCAGTCCGCGATGAGGTTGTACGACGTCCCCGAGGAGGTGGAGAAGGACTGCACCTGGGTGGCGTAGCCAACGGCGTCGAGCTTGGACTTCACCCAGTCCAGGGAGGCCTTGTAGCCCGGCCGGCCGGTGGCGCGGTTGCCGCCGTTGGCGGTTGCGATGTTCTGGAACTGCTGCAGGTGTGCGGTGGCGTTGGACACCGAGAGGTCGGGCGAGGGAGCGGCCACCGCAGGAGCGGTGGTCACGCCGGTGAGGGCCGAGGCTGCAAGGGCGGTGGCCGCGGCGGCGCCGATCAGCGTCGAACGGAACCGGGCAGGGGTGGACGTGCGCATGGGGTTCTCCGGGTCTTGTGGAAGGGCGGGGATCAGATCAAGGCGGGGCTGTGCCCCGGTGCGGCGGGGGGCCGCACCGGGGCACAGAGGAAGAGAGATCAGCTGACGCTGACCGCGGTGTCGTCGACGACGAAGCTCGTCTGGAGCGAGGAGTCCTCGTTCATGAGCAGCTTCACGGTCACGGCTTTGCCCTTGTGGGCGAGCAGGCTGTGGCTGAACTGCGTGTACGTCGAGTTGGTGCCGACGTTGCTGAAGGTGCGCAGCGTCGTGGTGACTCCGCCGACGACGATCTGGACTCGCATCGTGTCGTAGACGGTGGAGCCGGTCTCGGCGGTGTCGGTGCGGATCCAGTAGGACAGGTTGGCCGCGGTGGCCGTCGCCGGGATGGTGACGGTCTGGCTGAGGTTCTCGGTCGACGTCACTCCGTTGCCGCCGAGCCACGCCTTCCACGATCCGGTCCGCGCCGGGCGGCCGGTGCTGGAGGTGATCACGCCGGATGTCCCGGTCCACGAGGCAACGCCAGACTCGAAGCCCGGGTTGGCCAGGAGGTTCCCGCCGGGCGGCGGGGGCGGGGGCGGGGTGGTGCCACAGGTCGGGTCAGCGGTCTGCGCCGGCACGTTGACCGCGTCCCAGGCAGTCTTGACCTTGTTGAACTGGGCACAGGTGCTGTCCAGGTTCTTCGCGGCCTGCAGGGTCCAGGTGCGGTACTTCAGGTAGCTCGAGGTGCTGGTCTTCATCAACATGGCGTTGTAGAGGACCTTGATGGCTGCCTGCTCGCCCATGCCGGTCACCGACGTGCCGTCGCACTTGGAGACACCGCCGCGCGACAACAGGTAGAACCAGTGGTCGCCGGGGCCGGCGGCCGCGTGGACACCCATCGTCGGGATCGAGGTGGTCCAGCACGACGGGTCGCCCGCGTTGGCCGGGTTGGAACCGTCACGGATGGGACCCTGGCCGACGAGGTTGATCTCCTCACCGATGGTGTGGTCGGGGCCGTCGAACGCCGGGTCCTGGTTGTCGTAGTACTCCGTTGCCGTGGCGAGCGCGTCCCCGATGAACTCCTGGGTGCCGCCGCCGGAGATCCCGCCGGGGGTCTTGTCGTCGACGCCGTGGCCGTACTCGTGGGCCACCACGTCGATCGAGGTGATCCACTGACCGACGGTGTTCTTGCCGTACTGCGTCTGCGTGCCGTCGTAGAAGGCGTTCTGGTCGTTGAGCCCCACGCGCATCGGGACCCAGCCGCCGTTGCCGTCCATGCCGTTGCGGCCGAGCCACGACGACATCATCCCCTTCATCTGCTGGGCGGCGTAGAGGCCGTCGACGCAGCCGGTCTCCTTGTTGGTGGCGTTGCCGTTGCCCCACAGGTCGTCGCTGCCGCTGAACGTGACGTTGGTGGCCTGGTCCTGGCAGGTCAGGCTGGGGGCGGTCGGGTCGGTCATCCGGTAGGTGCCGCTGGTGAGGGTCGTGGCGATGGGCAGCGGGTTGGGGCCGCTGTACGCCGCAGTGCCGCTGCCGTGGACCACGTGCTCCTTGGTCCCGAGCACGGCGCCGTCCTGCGCGTCGACGTACACCGACTGGCGCGAGGCCTCGCCGCCGTCGACACCCGAGACGGTCGTCTCGTAGGCGAGGCGGCTGGTGGCGCCGTCCTGCCAGATGACCAGGGTGGTGGCCTCGACGCCCGAGACCGAGTCGACCTGTTCGCGAGAGATCTCGACCGCGCGGTCCTGGGTCAGGGTCGGGGTGATGGAGGCAACGTCGACGGGGGCAGTCTGGGCGACCTCGGTGTTGAGGACCGCACCGGTGGCGCCGGTCACCACGACGAAGTCACCGCCGATGACGGGCAGGCCCTGGTGGAGGCGCTCGTAGGCAACCGCCACCGTGCCGTTGCCACCCTGGAGGGTGGCGGCACGGACCAGCTTGTCCTGCTCGGCCAGCTTGACCTTGCCCTCGTGCTTGGCGATCCATCGTGCGACCTTGTCGTTGGCTGCGGCCAGCGAGCTCGGCTCGTCCTGGGCAGAGGCCGGCACCGCCGAGGTCATCGGCACCGCCAACGCTGCGGCGGTCAAGGCCAGGACGGCCAGACCTGCCAGCTGTGGAGTGCTCGTCTTTGAGCGTTTCACGGGGATTCCTCTCGGGTCGTGGCCGGATTGCGGCCACTGGATGGCACCCGCGGAGTCACAGGCGCACTGCACAAAATGGCAACTGGAGAGGCATCGGTCTATGGAGATGGCCGTGCAGGAACGTGCAATGCGTAAACCTGCGTAAATGGCAGCGGCCGATGGCGGCGCGAATGGCGAGCAGACGCCTGGGCGAATGATGACCCCAGGGCAGGGGAAGCTCAGCGCTTGAGGCGGACGGTGCTGCTGCGGACCGTGGCTCCTGAGGAGCTCGACGGCAACACCGCGCGGTACGTCCCGCGGCGAAGGTCAACCACCACGACGTCGCGGTCGCCGCGGGTGCGGACGCGGTCGACCTTGCGCCACTTCGTGCCGACCTTGCGCTGGATCACCACGCGGTAGTTGTCCTTGCCCGAGTCGGGGCCGATGTCGATGCGGAGCCTCGACTTCTTCTTCACCGCGCGTGCCTCGACGGTGGGCCCGGCCGGTGCGCTCGGGGGCGGTGGAGGCGGGGGAGGCGCGGCGGTGACGGTGACGACAGCGGTTGCGGGGCTGGCATCGACGTTGCCGTACACGTCGCTCGCTCGCACCGAGATCATGTGGTTGCCCGGGGCGAGCGAGACGGTGGTGCTGCCCGCGCAGGCGGCCCACGGCGCTTCGTCCCACCTGCACTGGAAGGTCGCGTTGGACTCGGAGGCGATGAACTCCACGCGGATCGCGTCGTTCGTCGTCGCATATCTCGGCACCGAGGTGATCGCCGTCTCCGGTGGCGTGGTGTCGACGAAGACGTCGATCGTCCTGGAGCCGATATGGCTGTTCGTGCCCGGTGACCCAGGATGGTTGACGGCGTAGATGTGGACGACTTGTCGCCCGGTCTTGGCGGTCGTCAGCGTCCTCACGAAGCCGGGGCGCGGAGAGAACCCGTGCGCAGCGGTGACGTCCTGCCGCTCGACCGAGGTGTTGATCAGGTGCCGCTCGGCGCCGGCAGTGCCGGCGGGCCCGCCGATGTAGACCTCGAGGTCCAGCGTGGCCTGCGGGTTGCTCGGATCGCCCGCCCAGCCCCACACCGCGACCTGGCGGTGGCCGGGTGAGCTGACGCCCTCGAAGGCGCCTCGAGGCGAGGGGTCCGCGATGGTGACCCGACCAGCCTCGATCAGGGGATTCGGTCCGCCGTGCGGGTCGATCGCGTAGACCCGCCATTCGAGGTCGCCGGAGAGCGGAACGTCGATGACTGCGTCGAATCCGTGGTAGTTCCCCGAGTAGCCCGAGTTGACGGGAACGTCCGGCCGATAGGCGTTCGCCGGGCCGAGGTTCACCCCGTGTTCGGCCCCAGGTGAATTGAAGTAGACATGGATGTCGACCGAGATGCCCTGATCTGCGGGATCGAGGGCCCAGCCTCGGATGTGCACGCGGCCAGGCTCGCGACTGACGACGTCGTTCACGTCTCCGGTTGGCGTGCCAGCCGACGCAGGAGAGGCCGCGAGCACCTGCACCAGCGCCGCAAGGAGGGCGACCAGGCTGAGGCGTACGACAAGACCACGGTGCAGAGGTGCTCGTTGCGGCGCGCTCATGTGTTCTCCCCCGTAGTGCCCAACTAGATTCGGCGCTCATCGTAGTGCCGGACGGCACCTGTCATTGCCTGATCGCGACAGCAGCCGCAGCCAGTGCGGTGGCGACCTCGGCCGCGTGCTCGGGGTCGACGAGGCCGGAGGTGATCCGGATGTGGGGCGCGCTGGTCGCGCTGGGGAAGAACGGTGTTCCTGCGGCGACTCGGATGCCGGCCGCGGCGAGGTGGAGCAGGGCGGCGCGTTCGTCGTCCACCGGGAGCCAGAGGTTGATGCCGTCCGGCGTGCTCAGGTCCATCCCCTGCTCCGCGAGCCGCGCGACCAGGTCGCGTTGACGACCGAAGTACTGACGACGTGCCTCGGAGACCTCGTCCATCGACCGCGCCTGGGTCAGCAGGTCGTGGAGGATCGTCTGCACCATCCGAGATGTCCAGCCGGGCCCGAGCATCCTCCGGGCCACGAGCTGGTCGACCATCTCGGCTGGCCCGCCCAGCGCGGCGATCCGCAGGTCGGGTCCGTGCGACTTGGAGAAGCTGCGCACGTGCACGACGCGCTCGGGCAGGTAGGTGCCCAGAGAGACGTCGGGGCTGGTGCTGATCGCGCCGGAGTGATCGTCCTCCACGATCCACGGCATCGGCTGGTGGCGGCGCCGCGCGAGGACCGCGGCGAGCTTGCGTGCGCGCTCGGGGGACATCGAGATGCCGGTCGGGTTCTGGGCACGTGGCTGCAGGACCACAGCGACCGGGCGTGCGTCGAGGGCGGCGCGCAGCGACTCGGGTCGCAGCCCCCAGTCGTCGACCTCGACCGGCACGATCTCGGCCCCGAGCGACTCGACCAGGTCGTAGAAGGGCGGGTAGCCGGGGGACTCGAGCGCGACCCGGTCGCCGAGGTGGACGCACTGCTCGAGCACTCGGGCAATGCCGTCGGTGGCCCCGTCGACCACGGTGATGACCTCGGCGGGATAGGGCCAGGCGCCCTCGAGCACCGACCGCAGCTGCGGCAGCACCGGCTCGTCCTGGTAGACGCCGGTGCCGGCGCGGGCGGAGACCCGGCCGAACGCCGGGCCGAGCGACGGCAGCAGCAGGGGATCGGGGGTGCCGCGGGAGAGGTCCATCCGCAGCCCGCCAGGGCTGGCACCGACGAGGCCGCGCTGCCGCGGGCTCAGCCAGGGGCGGGGCGTCTCCTGCACGAAGGTACCGGCGCGTCCCCGCGAGACCACCACTCCCGTACGCCGCAGTGCTTGCCAGGCGGCGCTGACGGTGGCCGGGCTGACGCCGAGCTCGGCGGCCACCTCGCGCACGGTCGGCAGGCGTTCGCCGGGACCGAGCTCCCCGGACCGGATCGCGCGCCCGAACGCGCCCGCGATGCCCTGCGGCGACCGGTCGGTCAGCGCGTCGAGGTCGGGCGAGCGGGTCACGGCGACTGCTCCGTTCGCTCCGTCGAGGGGGGAGGAAATTTACCCACGCGATAGGGATGGGAAATGTTCAACCAAGAGGATAACGTTCCAGACGGCAGCGTAGCCATCACCCGGGAGGACGAAGATGTCGACCGTTCGTGCAGCGATCACCCAGACCACCTGGACTGGTGACAAGGACTCGATGCTGGACAAGCACGAGCAGTTCGCCCGCGATGCCAAGGCGCAGGGCGCGCAGATCATCTGCTTCCAGGAGCTGTTTTACGGCCCCTACTTCGGCATCACCGAGGACAAGAAGTACTACCGCTACGCCGAGCCGTCCGACGGCCCGATCGTGCAGCGCTTCGCGGCGCTCGCGAAGGAGCTCGAGATGGTGATGATCCTGCCCATCTACGAGGAGGACATGACCGGGGTCTACTACAACACCGCCGTCGTCGTCGACTCCGACGGCACGATCCTCGGGCAATATCGCAAGCACCACATCCCGCACCTCGACCGGTTCTGGGAGAAGTTCTACTTCCGCCCCGGCAACGGCGGCTACCCCGTCTTCGACACCGCCGTCGGCAAGGTCGGTGTCTACATCTGCTACGACCGGCACTTCCCCGAGGGGTGGCGCGAGCTGGCCCTCAACGGGGCGCACATGGTGTTCAACCCCAACGCGACGAAGCCGGGTCTGAGCAACCGCCTCTGGGAGGTCGAGGGGCCGTGCGCCGCGGTCGCCAACGGCATGTTCGTGCTGCAGCCCAACCGGGTCGGCCGCGAGGACAACGAATACGGCGAGCTGGCAGTCGACTTCTACGGCACCAGCCAGGTCATCGACCCGCGCGGCAACTTCGTCGGCGAGCGCGGCTCGGGCGAGCACGAGGAGATCCTGGTCCGCGACCTCGACCTCGACATGGTGCAGCAGATGCGCGACGACTGGCAGTTCTACCGCGACCGCCGCCCCGACTCCTACACCGCCATCGCCCGCGCCTGAAGGAGGACCGGAAATGAGCACCTTGCTGATCAAGGGGGGCACGGTGGTCAGCGCCACCGGCCGCACCGCCGCCGATGTCCTGGTCGATGGCGAGCGCATCGTCGCCGTGCTACAACCCGGCTCGACGTTGTTGGGACACGACCTCGCTGCTGGCGTCGACACCGTGATCGACGCAACCGGCAAATACGTCATCCCCGGAGGTATCGACGCCCACACCCACATGGAGCTGCCCTTCGGCGGCACCAACGCCAGCGACACCTTCGAGTCCGGCACCATCGCAGCCGCGTGGGGTGGCACGACGTCGATCATCGACTTCGCGGTGCAGAAGTACGGCGAGGCCGTGGAGACCGGACTGGCGGCCTGGCACGACAAGGCCGGCGGCAACTGCGCGGTCGACTACGGCTTCCACCAGATCATCGGAGGAGTCGACGAGCAGTCGCTGAAAGCCATGGAGACGCTCGTCGACGAGGGGATCTCCAGCTACAAGCTGTTCATGGCCTATCCGGGGGTCTTCTACTCCGACGACGCGCAGATCCTCAAGGCGATGCAGAAGGCCGCCGAGCTGGGCCTGATGACGATGATGCACGCCGAGAACGGCCCGGCCATCGACGTACTCGCCGAACAGCTCTATGAATCGGGCCGTACTGCTCCCTACTACCATGGCATCGCCCGCGCCTGGCAGATGGAGGAGGAGGCCACACACCGCGCGATCATGCTGGCCGACCTGACCGACGCCCCGCTCTACGTCGTCCACGTGAGCGCGAAGCAGGCCGTCGCGCAGCTGGCGGCAGCGCGTGACCGCGGCAAGAACGTCTTCGGCGAGACCTGCCCGCAGTACCTCTACCTGTCCCTGGAGGAGCAGCTCGGCGCCGGTGGCAAGGACGGCTTCGAGGGCGCCAAGTGGGTCTGTTCGACGCCGCTGCGCTCCCGTGAGGAGGGTCACCAGGACGCCATGTGGCAGGGCCTGCGCACCAATGACCTGCAGATGGTCTCGACCGACCACTGCCCGTTCTGCATGAAGGGCCAGAAGGACCTCGGCAAGGGCGACTTCCGGGCCATCCCCAACGGCATCGGCTCGATCGAGCACCGGATGGACCTCCTCTACCAGGGTGTGGTCACCGGCGAGCTCACGCTCGAGCGCTGGGTCGAGCTGACCTCGACCACCCCGGCTCGGATGTTCGGCCTGTACGGCACCAAGGGGGTCATCGCCCCGGGCGCGGACGCCGACATCGTCGTCTACGACCCTGCCGGGCACACCAGCATCGGCGTGGAGAAGACACACCACATGAACATGGATCACTCGGCGTGGGAGGGATACGAGATCGACGGACACGTCGACGTCGTGATCTCGCGTGGGTCGGTCCTGGTCGCAGGCGGCGAGTTCCACGGCCGCGCGGGTCACGGCCGCTTCCTCAAGCGCGGCCTCACGCAATACCTCACCTGAGCCTGTCCCTCAATACAACCAAGCCCACACCTGTCCTACGAAGGAGCTCCAGATGGACTTTGGCGTCGTCCTGCAGACCAACCCGCCCGCGTGGCGGACCGTCGGCCTGGCCAAGCAGGCCGAGGAGCACGGCTTCGACTACGTCTGGACCTTCGACTCCCACCTGCTCTGGCAGGAGCCCTACGTCATCTACTCGGCGATCCTCGGCGCGACCAACCGCATCACGGTGGGGCCGATGGTCACCAACCCGGCGACCCGCGACTGGACCGTCACCGCCTCCGTCTTCGCGACCCTCAACGAGATGTACGGCAACCGCACCGTGTGCGGCATCGGGCGGGGCGACTCCGCGGTGCGCGTGCTCAACGGCAAGCCGACCACGCTCAAGGAGGTCCGCGAGGCGACCCATGTCATCCGCGAGCTCGCCAACTGCCGGCCGGTCGAGCACAACGGCACGACCCTGCAGTTCCCCTGGGCGCGCAGCTCCGAGCTGGAGGTGTGGATCGCGGCCTACGGGCCTCTCGCACTCAAGGCGGCCGGCGAGGCGGGCGACGGCTTCATCCTGCAGCTCGCCGACATCGACATCGCCACGTGGATGATCGGAGCGGTGCGCGACGCCGCCGAGAAGGCCGGCCGCGATCCCGACTCGATCACCTTCTGCGTGGCCGCACCGATGTACGTCGGGGAGGACACCCCCGAGTCCCGCGCGCACATGCTCGAGCAGTGCCGCTGGTTCGGCGGCATGGTGGGCAACCACGTCGCCGACATCGTCGCCAAATACGGCGACAGTGGCGGCGTACCGCAAGCACTCACCGACTACATCAAGGGTCGCGAGGGCTACGACTACAACGAGCACGGCCGCGCCGGCAACACGCACGCCGACTTCGTGCCCGACGAGATCGTCGAGCGGTTCTGCATCCTCGGCACCCCCGAGGAGCACATCGAGAAGCTCAAGGCACTCAAGGAGATCGGCGTCCACCAGTTCGCGGGCTACCTCCAGCACGACAACAAGGAGGAGACGATGCGGGTGTACGGCGAGACGATCATGCCGGAGCTGCGAGACCACGTGGTCGCGAAGGCGTGACCCGAGTGCTGGGACGTCTCCGCGCCGGCCTGCTCGGCGCGCTCGGCGTCGTGCTCGTCGCCGCACTGTGGGACCTCTACAAAGCCTTCGGCCCCGAGCAGGGGGTGCTGGTGGGCGAGCGCACGCTGATCCTGCCCCGCGCGACCGACCTGGCGATGCCGCACACGTGGGAGATGGTGCAACGCCTCTTCGAGCCGGCCACGGGTCTGGCCGGAGCACCGACAGCCCTGGAAGCCGTGCTGGAGGCGAGCGCCTTCACCCTGTCGATCGCCGCCAGGGGATGGCTCGTCGGCGTGGTGGTCGGGATCGCGCTCGCGCTGCTGATGACGCGCTTCAAGATCGCCGAGTCAGGGATGCTCCCGTGGATCGTGCTGAGCCAGACGGTGCCGCTGATCGCGATCGCTCCGCTCGTACGCCGCTGGGGGGCTCAGATCGAGTTCGGGTCCTTCACCTGGGAGAACGAGCACTCGGTGGCGCTGATCGCCGCCTACCTGGCGTTCTTCCCGGTGGCCGTGGGCGGGCTGCGGGGACTCAAGTCGCCGGCCCGCACGCACCTCGAGCTCATGCACACCTACGGCGTCGGCTGGTGGCGCACGCTGATCACCCTGCGGCTGCCCGCCAGTGTCCCCTTCCTCCTCCCGGCACTCCGGCTGGCAGCGGCCAGTGCCGTGATCGGTTCGGTGGTCGCCGAGGTCTCGATCGGGCTGCGCGGCGGCATCGGCCGGATGGTCGTGGAATACGCCCAGTCGGCCGGCGGTGACCCGGCCAAGGCCTGGGCGCCGATCTTCGGAGCGGTGGCCGTCGGCCTCGTCGCCGCTGGTGCCGTCGGGCTCCTGACCCTCGCCCTGCGCCCCTTCCACCTGACGGAGACCATCTGATGACGTCCAGCAAGCAGACGACGGGCGACACCAGCCGGGGGACGACGGGCCAGGACCCGACGGCCCAGGCCCCGACGTCCCAGGCGCAGGCCATCGAGGTGGTCGGTGTCGACCGCGTCTTCGGACGGCGTCGCGACGAGGTGGTCGCCCTCAAGGACGTCACCGTCTCGGTCGCGCCCGGGGAGTTCGTCTCGCTCATCGGGCCCAGCGGATGCGGCAAGAGCACCCTGCTGCGTCTCGTGGCCGACCTCGACACCCCGACCTCAGGCTCCGTCACGGTCTTCGGGAAGTCCGCGCGGCAGGCGCGCCGCGACCAGGACTACGGCATCGCCTTCCAGCAGGCCGGACTGCTGCCGTGGCGCACCGTGGCCTCCAACATCGAGCTCCCCCTCAAGTTGCACGGCGTCGGCGCCAGCGAGCGCCGCGCACGGTCAGCCGAGCTGCTGGAGCTCGTCGGGCTGCAGGACTTCGGTCGTCACCACCCCGACCAGCTCTCCGGCGGCATGCAGCAGCGAGTCGCGATCGCGCGAGCACTGGCCGAGAGGCCGCGCCTCCTGCTGATGGACGAGCCCTTCGGTGCCCTGGACGAGATCACCCGCGAGCGGATGCAGAACGAGCTGGTGCGCATCTGTCGCGAGACCAGCGCCGCCGTCCTGTTCGTCACCCACTCGATCCCCGAGGCGGTCTTCCTCTCCGACCGGGTCGTGGTCATGTCGCCGCGGCCCGGCCGCATCGTCGAGATCGTCTCGGCAGGCGACGGGATGGGCACCTCGCACGAGCGCACCGACGAGGTGCGCGACGCGGCCGAGTTCTTCCACACGGTGGCGGCGGTGCGCGAACACCTCCACGGCGCGCCTGTCGTCGGGGCCCGAGCGGTGGAGAACAGATGAGTGCAGCCGTCTCGACCCAGGCGCCGACCCGCCCACCGCGGCTGAACGGCCTTCGGCTGAGCGACCTCCGGCTCAGCGCCGTCCTCGCCCCGCTGGCAGTCGGGGTCGCCTTCCTCGGCAGCTGGCAGCTGACGGTCGACGGACTCGGTATCGATCCCTACATCGTGCCGGCGCCGTCGGCCATCTGGGACCAGCTGGCCGCAGCGCGGTCCAACATCGTCGACGGCATGGTGGTCACCGGCCGCAACGCCCTCCTGGGGATGCTGCTCGGTGGCCTCGTCGGCGTGCTGGGTGCTGTGGTGTCGAGCATGGTCAAGGTGGTCGACCAGATGGCGGTGCCCGTCGTCGCGGCGCTGTCCGTGGTGCCCATCGTGGCGTTGGCTCCCGTGCTCTACACGATGTTCGGGGCTGCCGTGGACACCGGGCGCATCGTCGTGGCCGCGCTGGCGGTGTCCATCCCGGTCTACCTCAACACCCTGCGCGGGCTGCGCCAGGTCTCAGGAGTGCACCGCGAGCTGATGGCGGCGTACGCCGCAACCCCGACCCAGGTGGTCCGGACCGTGACGCTGCCGACCGCGACGCCGTACGTCTTCACCGGCCTGCGGATCGCGTCGTCGCTCGCCGTGATCTCCGCCCTGATCGCGGAGTACTTCGGCGGCCCGGTCGGCGGCCTGGGGAAGGCGATCACCTCGGCGGCCGCGAGCAGCAACTACCCATTGGCCTGGGCCTACGTCACCGGCTCGATCGTGCTGGGCCTGGCCTTCTACGTCGTCACCCTGCTCGTCGAGCTGTGGTTCGCCCGGCACGCGCCCCGCACCTGATCCGCCAGACCTGACCGCACCTGTCCCATCACCACCCACCCCGAGGAGAAGACATGAGAGTCACACCACGTGCGCGGACGCTGTCCGTGCTCAAGGTCGGCGTCGTCGCCCTGTCGCTCGCGCTCAGCGTGAGCGCTTGCGGCGGCGACGGAGACAGCGACTCGGGCAGCGGCGGCGAGGGGTCCGGCGACGATCTCACCCCGGTGACCCTCCAGCTGCAGTGGGTCGCGCAGGCGCAGTTCGCCGGCTACTACGCCGCCGTGGAGCAGGGCTTCTACGAGGACGAGGGACTCGACGTCACCATCGCCGAGGGCGGACCGGACATCGTCCCGCAGGACGTGCTGGCAGCCGGCGACGTCGACTACGCGATCTCGTGGGTGCCGAAGGTGCTCGGCTCGATCGAGCAGGGGGCCGGGATCACCAACGTCGCCCAGATCTTCGAGCGCAGCGCGACCACCCAGATCTCCTTCAAGGACAAGGGCATCGAGTCGCCGGCCGACCTGGCGGGCAAGAACGTCGGCAGCTGGGGCTTCGGCAACGAGTGGGAGCTCTTCGCCGGGATGCAGGAGGAGGGCGTCGACGTCGAGGACATCAACCTCGTGCAGCAGGCCTTCGACATGAACGCCTTCCTGGCCGGCGACATCGACGCCGCACAGGCCATGACCTACAACGAGTACGCCCAGGTCCTGGAGAGCGTCAACCCGGAGACGGGCGAGCTCTTCCAGCCCGAGGACCTCAACGTCATCGACTGGAACGACGTCGGCACCGCCATGCTCCAGGACGCGATCTGGGCTTCCACCGAGCAGCTCGAGGACGAGGCGTACGCCGAGCAGACGACCGCCTTCATCAAGGCCTCCATCAAGGGGTGGGCCTTCGTCCGCGACGACCCCGAGGCCGGCGCGGCGGCGGTCACCGCCGCCGGTTCCCAGCTCGGGACCAGCCACCAGCTGTGGATGACCAACGAGATCAACAAGCTGATCTGGCCGTCCACCAACGGCGTCGGCATCATCGACGAGGCCGCCTGGGACCAGACGGTCGAGATCGCGCTCAACACCGAGAACGAGACCGGCGCGACCATCATCAGCGAGGAGCCCCCGGAGACCGCGTACACCAACGACTACGTCGAGCAGGCGCTGGACGAGCTTCGTGAGGAGGGCGTGGACGTCGACGGCGAGGACTACGCGCCGATCGAGGTCACCCTCAACGAGGGCGGCAACTGACCGACCCCACCAGATCCGTGCGAGCCGACGGACGGTGCTCACGAGCCCGTCCGTCGGCACGCCCGGTCCCCCCGTACGTTCCCTCAGGAGAAACAGGCAATGACACAGGCCAGCACGCAGGCAGCAGGCACCAGAGATCTCGACCAACACGTCGTCGATCTCGACCGAGCCCACGTCTTCCACTCATGGTCCGCGCAGGGGGCGCTGGCCCCGATGGTGGTGGCCGGGGGCCTGGGCTGCCGGGTGTGGGACCACGCCGGACGCGAGTGGCTGGACTTCTCGAGCCAGCTCGTCAACGTCAACATCGGGCACCAGCACCGGAAGGTCGTGACCGCGATCCAGCAGCAGGCCCAGCTGCTGACGACGATCTCCCCGCCGACCGCCAACATGGCCCGCGGCAAGGCCGCGAAGCGGATCGCGGACCGCGCACCCGAGGGCATGAACAAGGTCTTCTTCACCAACGGCGGCGCCGACGCCAACGAGAACGCCATCCGGATGGCTCGTCTGTTCACCGGTCGCGACAAGGTCGTCTCGACCTATCGCAGCTACCACGGCAACACCGGGGCGGCGGTGGTGGCGACAGGGGACTGGCGGCGCGTGCCCAACGAATACGCCCGTGGGCACGTCCACGTGTTCGGTCCGTTCCTCTACCGCTCGGAGTTCTGGGCCACGACCCCCGAGGAGGAGAGCGAGCGGGCCCTGCGCCACCTCTCCAGGGTCATCGAAGCCGAAGGGCCGGCCTCGGTCGCCGCGATCCTGCTCGAGACGGTGCCCGGCACCGCCGGGGTGCTCATGCCGCCTCCGGGCTACCTCGAAGGTGTCCGTGCGATCGCCGACAAGCACGGGATCATGCTCATCCTCGACGAGGTGATGGCCGGCTTCGGGCGTACGGGCCACTGGTTCGCCTTCGACGCCTACGACGTCGTCCCCGACCTCATCACCTTCGCCAAGGGCGTGAACTCCGGCTACGTCCCGGTCGGTGGTGTGGTCATCAACGACCCGATCGCAGCCCACTTCGACGACATCGTCTTCCCCGGCGGACTCACCTACAGCGGGCACCCCTTGGCGATGGCCTCGATCATCGCCTCGATCGACGCGATGGAGGACGAAGGCATCGTCGACAACGCCGCGCGCGTCGGTCGCGACGTGCTGGGCCCGGGACTCGCTGAGCTCGCCGACAAGCACGCGATCGTCGGGGAGGCCCGCGGTGAGGGCGTCTTCTGGGCGCTCGAGCTGGTCGCCGACCCCGACACCCGCGAACCGGTCGCCCCCGCCGTCATCGGCCGCGCGAAGGCAGCCATGCTCGAGCGCGGCCTGATCCCCTTCGCGGTCGAGAACCGCATCCACGTGGTGCCACCGTGTGTGGTCACCGACGACGAGGCCACCACCGCGTTGGCCATCTACGACGACGTACTCACCCTGCTCACCAAGGAGCTCTCATGACCACCTCTTCCGACCTGCCCGTCCTCGACCACTGGATCGACGGCGGTCCCAGCGCCGGGAGCTCCGAGCGGCTGGGCGACGTGTTCGACCCCGCCCGAGGAGTCGTCCAGCGACACGTCCGTCTCGCCTCCGCTGCTGACGTCGAGTCGGCCGTGGCCGTCGCCAAGAAGGCCTTCTCCTCGTGGGGCCAGGCGTCCGTCGCCAAGCGCCAGGCGGTGATGTTCTCCTTCCGAGAGCTGCTCGCGGCCCGCCAGGGCGAGCTCGCCGAGATCCTCACCTCCGAGCACGGCAAGGTCCTCTCCGACGCCGCCGGCGAGATCGCCCGCGGGCTCGAGGTGGTCGAGTTCGCGTGCGCGCTGCCGCACCTGCTCAAGGGCTCGGTCTCGGAGAACGTCTCGACCGACGTCGACGTCTTCTCGGTGAAGCAGCCGCTCGGAGTGGTGGGAGTGATCAGCCCCTTCAACTTCCCCGCCATGGTGCCGATGTGGTTCTTCCCGATCGCGATCGCGACCGGCAACTGCGTGATCCTCAAGCCCAGCGAGAAGGACCCCTCGGCAGCCAACTGGATGGCCGAGCTGATGACCGAGGCCGGCCTGCCGCCGGGGGTCTTCAACGTCGTGCACGGTGACAAGGAGGCCGTCGACGCGATCCTCACGCACCCCGACATCGCCTCGATCTCCTTCGTCGGCTCGACGCCGATCGCGCAATACGTCTACGAGACCGGCACGGCCCACGGCAAGCGGGTCCAGGCGCTCGGTGGGGCCAAGAACCACATGCTCGTCCTGCCCGACGCCGACCTCGACCTGGTGGCCGACTCGGCCGTCAACGCCGGCTTCGGCTCTGCCGGGGAGCGCTGCATGGCGGTGAGCGTGGTCCTGGCCGTCGACGCGGTCGCCGATCCCCTGATCGAGAAGATCCGGGAGCGGATGTCCACCCTGAAGGTCGGCGACGGCCGGCGTGGCTGCGACATGGGCCCGCTGATCACCCGGGAGCACCGCGACAAGGTCGCGTCGTACGTCGACGTGGCGGCCAACGACGGCGCGAGCGTGGTCGTCGACGGCCGTGGTGACGAGGTCGACGGCGAGGCCGACGGGTTCTGGATGGGCCCGACCCTGCTCGACCGGGTGCCGACCTCGTCGACCGCCTACACCGACGAGATCTTCGGTCCGGTGCTGTCAGTGGTGCGTGTCTCGGGCTATGCCGAGGGGATCGAGCTGATCAACTCCGGGCCCTACGGCAACGGCAGCGCCATCTTCACCAACGACGGCGGGGCGGCCCGCCGCTTCCAGCGTGAGGTCGAGGCCGGGATGGTCGGGATCAACGTACCGATCCCGGTGCCCGTCGCCTACCACTCCTTCGGCGGTTGGAAGGCCTCGCTCTTCGGAGACGCGAAGGCGTACGGCCCGCACGGCGTCGACTTCTTCACCCGCGAGAAGGCCGTGACCCAGCGCTGGCTCGACCCGAGCCACGGCGGCCTCAACCTCGGGTTCCCGCAGCACACCTGAGCTCCGCTGGTCCAGCCGCGCGAGGACCACGCGTCCGCGCGGAGCTCAGGTGTGCCCTGGGTCGCTGAAGGGACTTCCTGACGAACTCCTGCACTTCCTGACCTTTGCAAAGGGGCAGGGTCAATCGGTCTAGGCAACGGTTCATGCCGCTGCCGGGTTGGCGAGCAGCTCGGCCAGCGCTTGGGCTGGTGTCTGTAGGTCGAGGGTAGGGCGTGGGCGCTTGTTGAGGGTGGCTGCGATCCGGGCGAGGTC
>NZ_DATLWX010000048.1:0-35064 GCF_035576065.1 Nocardioides sp. | reverse complement strand
GCGTGGAGCCGAGCAGAACAAGGCCAAGCAGGTCTGTGCCTCCTGCCCCGTGCGCACCGAATGCCTTGCTGAGGCCCTCGACAACCAGATCGAGTGGGGTGTCTGGGGCGGCATGACCGAGCGTGAGCGCCGTGCCCTCATTCGTCGTCGTCCGGCTGCCTCGTGGCGCTCCGTCCTGGAGTCCGCCCGCACCGAGCACGAGGGCATCGTCACCGTCTGATCAGTTGCCCTACCGACTCTCGTAGGAGCTTCGGCGATCGGTACGGTCGGCGCCACTGCGCGCGTGGACTCACCGCGCTTGCCACCCCCGAGTGAAAACCCGCACAGGAGCGGTCTCTGCGGCGTACAGTCGCACGCGTCCCTCGTCTGGCACGCCGGATCACGGCGAGGAAGAGGCCTGTGGCAAGAAGAGCGCTAAGGCCGACTCCCATCCCAAAGGACTCTGCGTCCAGCCCGCGTGAGGGTTGAGGCGCCGCGGCACGGGTCGATCCCGCCCGCACGCTCGACCATCGTGGCTGTCGAGCCCTTCTCGGGGCTCTGGATCTCGGAGAGCACTGCCTTGATGGCGTATGCCGATGTCCGCCCCCACGAAACAGTCCCGGACCCCGAGAGGTAGTCCCGCCGCTTCACCCACCCTGTCCCCGTGCCGTCTGAATAGATCCGGTCGACCCAGGCGACCATGCCGTCCCAGTGCTGCCACGTCAGGGTCGCGACGTGAACGAGCTCGCCCGCCGCCCGCGGCTCCTTCTTGGCCCTCGGCCAGCCGACGAGCAGCTGGAGCGCTCCCATCTCGCCGCGGTCTGGGAAGTCGAGCAGCGTGGTCTCTCCCGTCCCGGGGTCGTGGACCTTGACCTCGGTCGGTCCTTTCGCCGCCGCCGGCGGGGCGACAAGGACGATCAAGGTCAGCAGCAGTGCGGCGAGCGTCGTACGTCGTGACATGGACTCCTCCTTCGTGTCCCCCGGGATACACCGCCGAGGCTGCGCCGGTTCCCGGACCGCGCGTCCTGTAGGCGGCCGCGGGCTCCGCTCCCCCATCAGCGGGATCAGGAGTCCCGTCTCCACTAGGGTCAGCCGGGTGTACGTATCTGTGTCCCGGCTCACCGTGGAACCGTCCCAGTCCGACGAGCTCGTCGCGGCCTTCCAGGCGCGCGCCGGCTTGGTGGAGTCCCACAAGGGGTTCATCGACCTGCAGGTGTGGCGCTCGGACCGTGACCCGGCCGAGGTGCTGATGGTCTCCCGGTGGGAGGACCGAGACGCGTTCAAGGCCTACATGCGAAGCGACGACCACAAGACCTCCCACGCACGCATCCCGGCCGAGCTCGCCGAGGCGATCACGCTGGAACGACTGGAGCAGATGCACACCTACGACGTGGTCGCCCAGTGAGGGACGGCAATCGCCGTCCGGATCCGCCCTCGGGCACTCCTCCGCCCACCGAGGCCCGGCTGGGAGACACGGTGGTCGAGCTCGTCCCTCTGGCCAAGGAGATCTGCCGCCGCTACCGCGACGAGTTCCCGGACGAGGCAGAGCGGTACGGCGACGCCGGCATCGCCTGGTGCGTGCATGACAACCAGCATCTTCTGTTCTGGGGTGCCGGGGCGGTGGACGGATGGGTGGACCTGGATCGCCAGGTCGACTGGCTCGCGACCGTGCTGGAAACTCGGGGCTTCCCGCTGGACCGGCTGGCGCGCAACCTCGACCTCGGCGCCGAGGTCATTTTGCAGCACCTGGAAGGCGACCACGGACACCGGATGGCAGCCGCGTTGACTGCCTCCGCGACATCGGTCCGTCTCCGCGCGAGCAGTGCATCGTCATAGGTGCCGAACCCAGATGTTGGGTTCGACGTACATACCGACGTCCGCAGCGGCGTCGATCCGGAGGACGCTCATGCCGTCCTTGATGACGTACTCGCCCGTGGCGGGCAGCGCGATCCCTGCCCACTCCTCCCATGCCTGCACTGATCCCGTCATGGTCTGCGCCTCGGGAGCCAACGCGATGACCCGTCCGCCGGCGCGCACGTGAAGCCGGAGCCAGGGGTCGAACGGCAGTCCGTCGTCGCGGAGCCAGGAGGCGTATTGGTCGATGCTGATGAGCGGGTACAGATGTTTGCGAGTCGGCCGGAGGGGCGCAAGCACTCGACTCATCGCGTGCTTCTGACCCGACTCGACCAGCGCACGCAGTAGTGCCGTGGCGGTGCCAGTGCCCTTGAGGTCAGGGTGGACGACGCCGCCGCAGATGACGAACGTGTCCGGGTCGGTTCCCGACTCGTGGCCCTCCACCGCGAGACGAAGGATGTCAGCGAACGACTGCGGCAGGTCGGCGACGGCACCAGTCCATGCGATGGGCACACCCCACCCGGTCGCCGCTGGGTCTCCTGCTGCGCTCACGAGGATGATGTCGAGGTGAGGGAAGTACTCGCGGACGCGAGCAATGTACTTCTTCACCTCGGGATCAGCAGTGATAAACGCCGGGAAGCCCTCACCGAACAACTCGTCCATCTGCTCGTCGGTCCATGCTCGTTCGTGAGTCGGTTCGACCGTGTATGCCGACACGTGCCCGCCCCCTCGACCCGATCCGTCCGCGCCAACCTAGCTCCTGCAGCGGCGTGGCAGCAGATCGCGGCCCTGATCGCCGGGCTCGACGTGGCTGGGGATGGTCACTCGTAGGGTCATGCAGGTGCAGAGCCAAGGATCCGGGCCGCCCGACAACGGTCTGCAACTGTCGCAGTCCTACTGGGAGAAGGTCGTGGCTCCCATCCTCGACGAGAACTTTCCCGGTCTCCCCCGCGCCGCGGCCCGCATCGGGACTGGTTCGGAGGTTCTTGGTCTTGATGACCACATGTCCCGGGACCATGACTGGGGACTCCGCTTGCAGGTCTTCGTGCCTGCAGAACACGAGCGGGCGGTCCGATCCGTCTTGTCGACGAGGCTCCCCACGACCCACGCCGGTTGGCCGACGCGCTTCGTCTTCACGGGACAGGACGAGCCGGTGCTGGGGCTGGAGGTCCTGACTGTCGATGGCTTCGCCCACGATCGACTGGGCTTCGACCCGCGACGGTCTCCGTCCGTGTCCGACTGGCTCTCGGTGTCCGGGCAGGCCGCCCTCGAGGTCACGCGCGGCCGCGTCTTCAAGGACTCCGACGGGTCGCTCTCCGAGTTGCGTGCGGCCCTGGCGTGGTACCCGGACGACGTGTGGCGCTATGTCATCGCCTCCGGCTGGCAACGCATCGATCAAGAGCTGCCGCTCATGGGGCGTGCTGGCGACCGTGGCGACGACATGGGTTCCCGGATCATCGCCGCGCGTCTCGTGGACGCCGTTGTCCACCTGGCCTTCCTGCTCGGTCGGCGCTGGGCGCCGTACTCCAAGTGGCGCGGCACCGCATTCGAGGAGCTGCGCAGTGCCCCGGCACTTGGTCCGATCCTGCGTCAGGTGCTCGTGGCCGACGACTGGCACCTCCGCAATGAACACCTCTGCGGTGCCTTGGAGCATCTCCTCGCGATCCAGGCAGACTCGGGGCTTCCAGTTCCCGAGGCGGCGTCGGTCCCGTTCTGGGACCGGCCGTACAGCCAGGTGCACCCCCGCCTGGTGTCCGGGCTCGTCGACAGCATTCGCGACCCGCTCGTACGCGCTCTGCCTGTCGGGCTGGGCAGCATCGAGCAGTGCACCGACAACGTCGACCTGCTTGTCGCGGCCGACCGGCGGCACGCCGTGGCCAGGGCCTTCGCGCAGCCGTCCTGACCGGCGACGAACCCTCACAACACTGTCGGGCCGGCTCAACTGAGCGTTCGGCTTCAGCACGCCGACCCATGCTTCATCATGTCATTTGAGGAATGGAGACTCATGACGACCAACTGGTCGCGCAAGCGTGCGTTGGTGGTCGCGCTGTGCTTGGTGATGATCGTGGTCCCATTGTCACTGGACGGACTGGACTACCGCTCCTTCGGCGGCTTCCCCGCAGTGGGGTTTGCAGTCGCCCTGGTCGTCTACCTCGGTCCCCGCTGGCTGTGGTGGACGTTGCTCGTCGAAACTGTCGTCATCGGCGCCGCCCTCACCCGCACCTACGAAGTGTCACCGGTCTTTGGCGTCGCAGGCAGCATCACAGTGACCGGGCCGGCGCTACTCGTGTGGTACCTGCTCACCCGCGGCGACCGGCAGTTCGAGATCAGCACCCAGAGCGGGGAGCGGCGCCTCATCGTCGCGAGCGCTGCCGGGGCGCTTCTCTGCGGCTCCCTGGGCGGCGTCTTCGCGTTGGCGGAGGTCTCGCCGCGCGACGCTCTGCTGACAGGGCTGATGTCGTTCCTCAGCTCCCTGGCTGCGCAGCTGGCCGTGCTCCCCGTGCTCGACCGCGCGTCCCGGGTCGCCTCGGGAACGAGGACGGAGCTGATCGCACAGTGGACCATCCTGCTGACCATCGTGGCGCTCGTCCTAATGCCGCAGACCGACCTGCCCATGCTGTTCCTGATCCCGGCCGTGCTGAGCTGGGGCGCCAACCGGGGATCACCTCGGTCGGCCCACCAACAGCTGCTCGTGGTGTCGATCCTGGCCTACCTCCTCACCTTCTTGGGGCGCGGACCTCTGGCGCAGGCAGGCGATGGGGTACAGGACGTCTCCGGCCCCATCCTGCTCTACCTGTTCCTGGTGGCGAGCGCCTACGTGACGATCCTGATCTCGGGCAGCGTCGCTCGGCTGCAACGAGTCACCGACAAGGCCACCCGGTCGGCGTCGACGATGGAACGGATCTTCGAGTCGGCCCACCGAACGCTCATCATCACCAGCGACGCCGATGGGCGGATCACCCGCTTCAACCGTGGCGCCGAGCTGATGTTGGGCTACCGAGCCGATGAGGTCCTGGGCCGGCGCGCCAACATGTTCTACCCGAAGTACGAGGCCGGCAAGCAGGCGCGCCGCCTGGGCCTTCCAGGGGATGACTTCCGCAGCCTCGCCACCAGGATGGCTGCGTCCAGGGAGCCCTGGGACTGGCAGATGGTGGGAAAGGGCAAGCGCAAGGTTCGCGTCTCCCTCAGCCTCACCTCGGTCACCGACGATGACGGTCGCATTGTCGGGTTCCTCGGCGTCGGTGAGGACACCACCGATCGGCATGCCGCCAATGAAGCACTGCGCCTGGCCCTCGCGAACGAGCACGCCTCCGTCCTCAAGCTTCGCGAGGTCGACCGAGTGAAGCAAGAGCTGGTGTCCAACGTCAGCCACGAGCTCCGCACCCCGATCACCAGCATCATCGGCTACGTGGAGCTTCTCCACGACGGCACGCTCGGAGACCTCCCCAGCGAGCAGCGGCAAGTCGTTGCCCGGATCGCACGCAACGGCCACCGGTTGATCCGACTCGTCGAGGACCTGCTCACGCTCTCGCAGGTGGAGGCCGGCGCGTTGGTCCTCCAGCGGGCTCCCACCGACCTGGGCGCCGTAGTGCGGGCGGTGTGCCTGCTGCTTGAGACGCAACTCCTCACCCGCTCGGTCGAGCTGGTCATGGACGTGCCGGACTCGCCCGTGACCCTGCTGGCCGACGCCCACGAGGTCGAACGCGTGCTGGTCAACCTCGTGGGCAACTCGATCAAGTTCACCCCTGACGGGGGTCGAATCGAGGTGACCCTGCGGGACGAGGAGAAGGCAGCGCTCATCACCGTCTCGGACACCGGCATCGGCATCCCCCTCGAAGAGCAGGACCAGCTCTTCAGTCGCTTCTTCCGGGCCTCCTCCGCAACCGACAACGCCATCCAGGGCTCCGGCCTCGGTCTGTCCATCGCGCACGCCATCGTCACCGCCCACGAGGGCACGATCGAGGTCGACAGCGAGCCGGGTAGGGGTACGACGATGCGCGTGTGCCTGCCTCGTGAGGGCGGCGCGGTTGCCGACGAGCCGCTGGTCAGCCAGTAGGGCCGCTCGTAACAGTTCCGGCAACTCGCCCCGCTCCGACCTTCGCGGTGTCAGGCTGACCTGGCCCGGAAGGCGAGGAAGGACGCGACCATGCGAGCTTGGACCCACGCAGGTGCAGCGCTGCTGCTCAGCATCCTCTACGTCGGGGCGCTCCGACTTCCTGGCCTGAGCGCCTTCGCCATCGACTTCATCAGCAACGTCGGTCAGATCTTGGCCGCGGGATTCGCCGCCCTCACCTGCGCGGTCGCCGCCCGACGCAACGTGGACCGACACCGGGCCGTTTGGGGTTGGCTCGCCGCAGGCATGGGCTCGTGGTGCCTGGGCCAGTGCGTCTGGACGTGGTACGAGCTGCTCGGTCGGTCAGTGCCCTTCCCGTCGCTGGCCGATGTGGGTTTCCTCGGGTTCCCGCTTGCCGCGGGGTTCGGCCTCCTGCTGTGGCTCGGCACGCAGGGCAACCAGCTCGTCGCGCGCAGCCGCGACGTGATCGCGGGCGGGATCATCGCCCTGTCGCTGCTGGTGCTGTCGTGGGTCACGGCGCTGGGGGCCGTCGTCGAAGCGGGAGCAGGAGACGGTGTCTTCGCCCTCGTGCTGTCGCTGGCCTACCCGATCGGTGACCTGATCATGGCCACCTTGGTGCTGATCGCGCTGACCCGGGGCAGGACCGGTGAACGTACGTCGTTGCTCATCCTGGCGCTGGGTCTGACGGTGTTCGCCGTTGCCGACAGCGCCTTCGTCTACCTCACCAGCACGTCGAGCTTCTCCTCGACCGACCTCGTCAGCAACGGGGGCTGGGTTGCCGGCTTCCTGCTGATGGGCGTGGCCGGAGTCTGGGCGCGTCATGACGTCGACTCAGCCCACGGGACGATCGAGGCCGCGCTGCCGCGCCCCTCCGGCATGCGGATCGGACTCACGTACCTGCCCCTCCTCGTTGCCGGCGCCGTCGTGGTCGCCGACCTGCTGCGCAACGGGGCGCCGCGGGTCGAGCTGCTCCTCGGGGTCGCTCTCGTCGGGATGGTGCTGACCCACCAGTTCCTCGCCATGACGGAGAACCAGCGGCTCCTCACCGCGCTTGCCGAGGCCCAGGACCAGCTGCGGCATCGTGCTCTCCACGACTCCTTGACCGGCCTGGCCAACCGGGTCCTTTTCGCCGACCGGCTCGACCGGGCGCTGATCCATCCAGACGCCGACGTCAGCGTGCTCTTCTGCGATCTCGACAACTTCAAGCAGGTCAACGACCAGCTCGGACACGACGCCGGCGACGCTGTGCTCAAGTTGGTCGCCGCGCGCCTGCTGGAGTGCGTCCGCACCTCGGACACGGTGGCACGCCTGGGCGGAGACGAGTTCGCCATCGTTCTCGAAGGCTCCGGGGATCCCGATGCGGTCGCGCAGCGCGTGGTCGCCTCGATGCAGGCGGAGACCGTGATCGGTGGTCAGCCCATCGACACGTCGATCAGCGTGGGAGTCGCCCGGCACGAACCCGTCCCGGCAGCGTCCGGCCATGACCGTCGTGCCGGGTCGAGCGCGCCCCTCAACACCCCCGCAGAGCGCGACGCCGCGGCAGCCCAGCTGCTCCGGCAGGCGGACACCGCGATGTATGCCGCCAAGGGTGCCGGCAAGAACCGCGTGTCCTCCTGACCGGGCCACCCTACGTAGGCGGAGTCAGACCCCGACGTACGCCGCCAGGTGCTCACCGGTGAGCGTCGACCTGCTCGCGGCCAGCTCGGCAGGCGTGCCCTCGAACACGATGGTGCCCCCGTCGTGGCCGGCACCCGGCCCGAGGTCGATGATCCAGTCGGCATGCGCCATGACGGCCTGGTGGTGCTCGATGACGATGACCGACTTGCCGGAGTCGACCAGCCGGTCCAGCAGACCCAGCAGGTTGGCCACGTCGGCGAGGTGAAGACCGGTCGTGGGCTCGTCGAGGATGTAGATGTCGCCCTTCTCGGCCATCTGCGTCGCCAGCTTGAGCCGCTGGCGCTCCCCGCCGGACAGCGTCGTCAGCGGTTGCCCGAGGCTGAGATAGCCCAGACCGACGTCCGAGAGCCGTTCCAGGACCTTGTGAGCGGCCGGGGTCCGGGCCTCTCCCCCGTCGAAGAACGACGTGGCCTCGGTGACCGACATGGCCAGGACCTCGGCGATGTTCTTGCCTCCCAACGTGTAGTCCAGCACGGCCGCCTGGAAGCGCTTGCCCTCGCACTCCTCGCACGGCGACTCGAAGGTGGCCATCACCCCGAGCTCGGTGAAGATCACGCCGGCACCGTTGCAGGTCGGACAGGCGCCCTCGGAGTTGGAGCTGAAGAGCGCGGGCTTCACCCCGTTGGCCTTGGCGAAGGCCTTGCGGATCGGCTCGAGCATCCCGGTGTACGTCGCCGGGTTGCTGCGCCTCGAGCCCTTGATCGCTCCCTGGTCGACCACGACCACCTCGTCGCGGCCGGCCACCGAGCCACCGATCAGGGAGCTCTTGCCCGACCCCGCCACGCCGGTGATCACGCAGAGCACGCCCAGCGGGATGTCGACGCTGACGTCCTTCAGGTTGTGGGTTGAGGCCTTCTCGACTGAGAGCTTGCCCGCCGCAGCCCTCACCAGCTCCTTGAGGACAGCACGGTCGTCGAGGTGGCGTCCGGTGGTCGTGTCACTGGCTCGCAGGCCGTCGACAGTTCCTTCGAAGCAGACTTCGCCGCCCGCCGTGCCGGCCGCCGGTCCGAGGTCGACGACGTGGTCGGCGATCGAGATCGTCTCTGGCTTGTGCTCGACCACCAGCACGGTGTTTCCCTTGTCGCGGAGCTGGAGGAGCAGCTTGTTCATGCGTTCGATGTCGTGCGGGTGCAGCCCGATGGTGGGCTCGTCGAAGACGTAGGTGACGTCGGTGAGCGACGACCCGAGATGCCGGATCATCTTGGTCCGTTGTGCCTCACCCCCGGACAGGGTGCCCGCGGGGCGGTCGAGCGAGAGATATCCCAGACCGATGTCGGCGAAGGCGTCGAGGAGGTGCTGCAGCCCCTTGACCAGCGGCGTGACCGAGGGCTCGTCGAGGGCGCGGATCCACTCGGCCAGGTCGCTGATCTGCATCTGGCACAGCTCGGCGATGTTCTGGCCCTTGATCCTCGACGACAACGCTTCCTGGGTCAGCCGCGTCCCCTCGCAGTCGGGGCAGGTCTGGAAGGCGACCGCGCTCTCCACGAACCGGCGCACGTGCGGTTGCATCGCCTCGGGGTCCTTGGACAGCATCGACTTCTGGATCTTCGGGATGATCCCCTCGAAGGTGAGGTTGATCCCCTCCACCTTGATCTTGGTCGGCTCCGCGTGGAGCATCGTGTCGAGCTGCTTCGAGGTGAACGTCGCGATGGGCTTGTCCATGGGCAGCCCCATCCCCTCGAAGAGACGGCCGTACCAGCCGTCCATCGAATAGCCGGGGACTCGCAGCGCACCGCCGTTGAGGGACAACGTGTCGTCGTACAACGCCGTCAGGTCGATGTCGTTGATGGTGCCCATGCCCTCGCAGCGAGGGCACATCCCGCCGAGGTAGACAGCGTCGCGGACCACGCTCTTCTCGACCCGGCCGCCCTTGTCGGTCGACATGACGCCGCTCGCCCTGCGCGTCGGCACGTTGAACGAGTAGGCCGTCGGCGGACCGATCTGCGGCGTCGCCACCCGACTGAAGAGGATCCGCAACATGGCGTTGGCGTCCGTCGCGGTGCCGACCGTGGATCGAGGGTTGGCTCCCATCCGCTCCTGGTCGACGATGATGGCCGTCGTCAGCCCTTCGAGGAAGTCCACCTCAGGGCGCGCGAGCGAGGGCATGAAGCCCTGCACGAAGGCGCTGTACGTCTCGTTGATCATCCGCTGCGACTCCGCCGCGATCGTGGCGAAGACCAAGGAGCTCTTGCCCGATCCCGACACCCCGGTGAACACCGTCAAGCGGCGCTTGGGGATCTCGACGCTGACGTCCTTGAGGTTGTTCTCCCGCGCACCTTGCACCCGGATCAGGTCGTGGCGGTCGGCAGCGTGCGTCTGTGTCATGGAGCTCCTCCGTGCGGTCGGACGTGCGAGGCGATCGTCTCTCGTGGGCGGCATGGGGGCAACGAGTCAGGGCCGCCGCGAGTTCCTAGACTGCAGCCGTGACGACGCCGGGCAGGGGGGACGAAGGCCCCGCCGACGACCACTGGGCGTCGTTTCGCCGTGGACTGCGCCTGGGAGTCCCGTTCGGCATGGTCGGGTTCCTGATCAGTCTGTCGTTCAGCGTGCTGGCGAAGCAGGCGGGGTTCAGCACGGCTCAGGCCATCGTCACCGCGGCCATCATGTTCGCCGGGTCCGCGCAGTTCGCGATGCTGTCGGTGGTGAGCGCAGGCGGCGGAATCCCTGCGGCCCTGATCGCGGCGGGCCTGATGCACTCACGATTTCTTGCCATGGGTATGGCGCTCGCGCCGTCCCTCCCGGGCGGTGCCCTGAAACGGGCGGCCCAGGCCCAGGCCAGCGTCGACACCTCGTGGGCCCTGTCCAGCCGTGGGGACGGCACCTTCGACCGCTGGTTGATGTTCGGCACGACGCTGCCCCAGTACGTCACCTGGACCACCGGTGCCATCGCCGGCGCGGTCTTCGGAGACGCGCTCGGTGACACGCACCGGCTTGGTCTCGACGCCATCTATCCGGTGTTCTTCCTCTCCCTCCTCATCGCCGAGCTGCGCGACCCCGCCCTGCGCCCGGTGGCAGCCGCCGGTGGTCTCCTCGCGCTTGCGCTGGTGCCGATCACGCCGCCCGGTGTGCCGATCCTGGCCGCCAGCGCGGTCGCGCTCGTCGGTCTCGTGCGGAGGGACCCATGACGCTGTCGTACAACGAGGTCTGGCTGCTCATCGGGGGCGCTGCCGTCCTCACCGTCCTCATCAAGGCCTGCGGGCCGGTGCTCCTGGGCGGCCGGGTCCTTCCCCCGTGGTTCGACCGGGTCGTCCTGCTGCTGGCTCCGAGCCTGCTCTGCGCGCTGGTCGTCACCTCGGCGTTCGCGAGTGGCCGGTCCTGGTCGATCGGTGCCCACACCGTCGGGGTGGCGGTGGCTGCAGTCCTGCTCTGGCGCCGCCACTCACTGGTGCTGTGCGTAGCGGTCGCGGTCGCGATCACCGCCGGGCTGCGGTCGCTCTGAGGGTCAACGCCAGCCGAGCTCGGGAGCCACGTGGGTGAGCAGGCTCTCGATGAGCTGCGCGTTGTAGTCGACCCCCAGCTGGTTGGGGACCGTCAGCAGCAAGGTGTCGGCCGCCGCGATGGCCTCGTCCTGGGCGAGCTCCTTGACGAGGACGTCCGGCTCGGCGGCGTACGTCTTGCCGAACCGTGCCCTGCCGCCATCCAAGATGCCGACCTGGTCGGTGCTGCGGCGCTCGTTGCCGAAGTAGGCGTGGTCCATCTCGGTGACCAGCGGCATGATGCTGCGACTCACCGAGACCCGGGGTCCACGCTCGTGCCCAGCCGCCTTCCACGCGCTCCGGAATCGCTCGATCTGCTCGGCCTGCAGCTGGTGGAACGGCACACCCGTGTCCTCGGTGAGCAGGGTCGAGCTCATCAGGTTCATGCCCTGCTCAGCTGTCCACTCGGCGGTGGCACGGGTGGCGGCACCCCACCAGATGCGCTCGCGCAGCCCCGGGGAGTGCGGCTCGAGCCGCAGCAGGCCCGGCGGGTTCGGGAACATCGGCCGTGGGTTGGGTTCGGCGAACCCTTCCCCCTCCAACAACCGGAGGAACGTCGCAGTGCGCTCGCGTGCCATCGCAGCGTGGTCGCTGCCCTCCGCCGGGTGGTGGCCGAAGTAGCGGTAGCCCTCGATCACCTGCTCCGGTGACCCGCGGCTGATCCCGAGCTGCAGTCGCCCATCCGCGATCAGGTCGGCGGAGCCGGCGTCCTCGGCCATGTAGAAGGGGTTCTCGTAGCGCATGTCGATCACCCCGGTGCCGATCTCGATCCGGGACGTGCGGGCGCCGACAGCCGCGAGGAGCGGGAAGGGCGACGCGAGCTGGCGGGCGAAGTGATGGACGCGGAAGTACGCGCCGTCAGCCCCCAGCTCCTCGGCCGCGACCGCGAGGTCGATCGACTGGTGCAGCACGTCGGCTGCGGTCCGCGCCATCGAGTGGGGTGACGGGTTCCAATGACCGAACGACAGGAAGCCGATGTTCTTCATGCAACTTTCAACAACGCAGGAGCCGCGCTATTCCGTGACCCTCCAGAGCCCACCACCGAACCCGTCGTCGGCCAGGAGCAGGACCGTGTCGTCGTCTGCCGCCACCGTGACGATGCGTTCGCCGCCCGTCTCCACCGGTGTGAACGGAGCCTCGACGGGGGCCCACACGTCGCCGTCGGCGCTGTGCCATACGGCATAGCTGACCCCGTCGCTCGTGGCGGCCCACAGCCCCTCCGCGCTGGCGACCAGCGACGACACGAAGGGGCTGCTCCTCGCCTCGTCGGGCAGCGAGCCGAAGGTGTCCCCCATGCTCCAGCCGCCGTCATCGCGGCGCCAGGCCCCGAAGGCGTCACCTCGCAGGCCCAGGGCGACCAGGTCGTCGTCGACCGTCACCACCCGTTCGAGGTCGTCGAACTCCTCGCTGCCGGGCACCTCCATGCGTTCCCACGTCGTGGCGTCCGGCGACATCCACACGAGCGGCTCCCGGTCCAGCGTGGACCGCGCATTCCCCCCGCCGACCACCACCCAGCCCGCGCCGTCCCACACCGCAGCCTGGGCCAGGGAGCTGAAGCCCTCCTCGTCAGCGAGACCTGGCACGTCCTCCTCGATCGTGAAGTCGCGCCCGTCCGAGGAGTGCCAGACGGCCGGGCCGCTGATCCGGTTGCCGGTGATCAGCCAGCCCGGCTCGGCACCGGTGATCGGCCCCACGTTGGTGGCCGTGGCGCCGCCATACAGGTTGAAGGCAGCACGCTGGTCGTCCAGTCCGCCGTTCTTCTCGAAGAACGTGGTGACGCGTGGGTTGCCGTGTGCTCCCCCCGACCTCGCCCCCACCGCCACGACCTGCCCGTCGGCGCAGGCGACGGTGGACAGGACGGCTCGCCGACCCCAATAGGTCGTCGCTGTCACGTCGAGGGCCGTCCAGGCCACGCCGTCCTGGGACCGCCAGGCTGCAGGGCGCGCGTCCCGCGTCTCCAGCGGTTCCGCCAGCTGTACGCCGCCCACGGCCGTCCACGCTCCCCCGCAGCGCACTGCGTCCCGCACAGCGATCTCTCCCGGCAGGCCGCGAGGACCAGGCAGCGTCACCGCCTGCCAGTCCGGGGCGACCGGCTCCGGCTCGGCCGGGTCCGGCCCGGCGTCGCAACCGAGCGGCAGCACGAGAAGCGCCGAGAGGAACACAGCCGAGGCAACCCGCACGACACGATCGTGCCACGACGCCGCGCGCGTCGTCCGCCGCCACGGGTCACGATCGAGACGCGGGTGCACCGGCTTGCGCCTGGGTCCGGAGGTCAGAGCTGCCTGCACTCGTGTTCAGGTGGCGGAGCGCCTCTGCAGACCCGTGACTGCACCAGCGACGAGGTTCGGAACGCTCGAGGCGACCAGGGCGGCAGCGCTCTGCCGCAGCGCCAGGTCCGTGGCAGCTGCTCCGGCCAGCACGACGGCTGTGAAGGCCACCGCCGCGGCGAATCCCGCCTTCCAGCCCCACCTGCGGTCCAGCCAGAGCGACAGCAGCCCGGCAGCGAGCCCGATGGTGATGCACAGGGCAATCGACACGGCAAACCTCTCGACGATGACGGTCCTGGACGGACTCGGCACGATAGCGGCACGGTGACGCGGTCGGTGTTCGCCGGATCCCCTCCTGGCCCGCGCGAGGGGTCCAGTGACTGCTTGGATGGTCCGCATGACAGACCGCGATGTTCTCGAGACCGCCGACGAGTTCCATGCCCGCGTGATGGCAGCGACCGATGACGAGGGGCGCCTGGCCGTCGCCGTCGAAGAGATGCCGGGGTGGGACATCTTCCCTTTCGAGCTCGACTCGCTGCGGATCAAGCCGCTGCAGCCGCTGGCGGACGAGGAGCCTGCTCGTCGGGGCGAGGACCCGTCGGAGTGCTGGTGTGCCGCCGAGGAGCTCCCCGGGCGCATCGCCGACAACATCCTGTGGAGCAACGAACGCTGGCTTGTCACCCTCGATCAGCACATGCGGCTCCCCTTCACCTGCAACCTGATGCCCCGCGAGCACTGCGACCTCACCACCGTGCCCGACCACCTCACCGCGGAGATGGGCCAGCTGGTCGTCGCCCTCTCGGCCGCGATTGAGGAGCTGCCCAGCGTCGGACGCATGCAGCTGGCGAAGTACGGCGACGGCGGGGCCCACCTGCACCTGTTCTTCTTCGGCCGTCCCGACCGGATGCTGCAGCTGCGTGGGTCGCCACTCCTCGACTGGGAGGAGAACCTGCCGACAGTTCCGCTGGAGGTGCTGCGCGCCAACGCGGCCTTCGTCTCCGCCCAGCTGCAGGAGCGAGTCGGCGGCACCGGCCCCAGCTGGGAGTGAGGCTTCGTTCAACGGTCGTCTGCGGCGCGTTCCTTCAGGGCGGCGCGGACCGCTTCGGCGTACGACATCGGCTCCCCGGGCACGACCTCGTGGATGGAGGTGTCGGTGACGATCACCTCGGTCGCCATGGAGTCGATCAGGTTGCGACCGGTCGTGACATCGACGTCGGTGACGAGGGCAAGCCAGTACGACGACAGGCGGGGCGTCATCACCGGGACCTGCACGATCGGCAGCGCGGCCGTCCCGGACACCACGGCTGCCTTCTGCAGCATCTCGAGGTATGTCATCGACTCGGGGCCGCCGATCTCGAAGGTACGCCCGAGGGCGCGGTCGTTGTCGACGACGCCGGCCAGGTAGCGCACCACGTCGTCCAGGGCGATGGGCTGGGTGCGGGTGTTGACCCACGTCGGGACGACCATCGCGGGCAGGTTCTTGACCAGCTGGCGGGTGATCTCCCACGAGATCCCGCCGTGCCCCACGACGATGGCGGCACGCAGGGTGGTGACGGGCACACCGTCTGCGGCGAGCAGCTCCTCGACCTCGCGCCGGGAGCGGAGATGCGCCGACAGGTCCTGGTCCTCGGAGCCAAGGCCGCCGAGGTAGACGATCTGGGACACGCCGGCCGACGCGGCCGCCGCACTGAAGTTGCCTGCGCCTTCGCGGTCGCGTTGCTCGAAGTCGGCATGGTCGAGCGAGTGGACGAGGTAGATCGCCACGTCCACCCCTGCCAGCGCGTCGGCAAGCGACGAACGGTCCGACACGTCACCACGGACGGGATCCGCCGGGCCGCTGTAGGACCCGGGGTTGCGGGTCATGGCGCGGACGAGATGACCCTGCTCGAGGAGGGCAGGCACGAGACGGCGACCGACGAAGCCGGTGGCTCCGGTGACCAGGACGGTGGAGGACATGCGTTCACCTTCGCAGATGGGCGAAGCGCGCGTCCCGCAGAGACCGGATCGGCCGGTCGGTCACGTGGTCTAGTCAGATCGGGTGGTTGGGGGGGGCTCGATGACACCGGGGCCGGCCGGTTCGGCCACGGCCAGCCCGAGACGGTGTCACTGTAGGTATTCAACCAACCGAGGAAGCGTGGAAATATCATGTGGGACACCGTCGTCACCGACACCAGTCGCCTCTCGCACGATCGTCCGTGCGCCGGCTGCGGACACGGACAGCACACCTACCTCCCCTGCTCCGACACGTGTGCCTGCGTCCACGGCCGCGTCCTGGTCGGCAGCTCGCGCTAGTCGCCGAGCCGGTAGTCGGCCACCTTCACGAGCTGAGGCAGGCTCGGGTCGTCGACCACCTCGCCCTTGACCCACCACATGCGCACGCCGGCCGGCTCGAGCTCGAGGCACGCGAGGTTGTTGTCGAACCACGGCCCCTTGGCGTACGTCCATCTCAGCGGTCCGTCGGGCACCTTTGTCGACTTGGACACGATGCGGCCCAACGGACCGGCGACGCCGTAGGAGAGCGCTGCCGTCACGAACCGCATCCTGGGTGAGAGCGGGTTGCGGATGGGCGAGCACACTGCCTGCAGGACGGCGCTCCGGAGCGGGTCGCCCGCGCGCGCGCGACGCCGCGAGAGCCGGGCCTCGCTGACGTAACTGTGGTGGACGTCCCCGCCGAGGAAGGTGACGCTCACCGGGGGCCGGCCCCGCTTCCCGGAGGCCACCTCGATGGCCATGTCGGACACTGCAGCGAAAGACTTCTGGAAGGCCGCCCAATGCTCGAGGTCCACGGTCTGCCGCAGCTTCTCGCCCATCTTGGCGCCGCGCGGTCCCCATGTCCCCTCGGCCAGCGCCTCGCTGAAGGATTCGACGTGGTGCAGGCCCCTCGCCAGCATGAAGGGCAGCGAGGTCCCGATCAGGAGGTGGTCCACGTCGCCGCGCATCCGCTCGTCGAGCCAGGCCAGCTCGTCGGGGTCGAGCAGTGCCCGCTGCGACGGCTCGAGGACACGCGCCGCGCGGGAGTCGACCACGACCAGGCGGGCCTGGGTGTCGAAGTCGCGGCAGTAGGACCAGCGATAGCTCGCGGGCTCGCGGTCCACCCGGTCGGCGAACGCGTCCAGGACGTCGCTCAGATCCAGCTCGTCGGGCCCCTCGTGGGCCAGGACCAGCCGATAGATCTCGTCCTCCCGGCGCTCGGTCGGCGAGAGGTTGCCCAGGTGCTGGTAGACCCAGTACGACGCCAGGCCGGACACGATGCGGCCGTGCCACCACGACGTGGCCTGCATCTCGTCACGCCACGCCTGGGAGGTGTTCCAGTCGTCGCGGATGTCGTGGTCGTCGAACATCATCGCGCTCGGCAGCGTCGACAGCAGCCACCGGTTGGTGGTGTCGGACCAGGCGAGGGAGTAGAGGTGGGCGTACTCCCCGAAGTCCTTGAGCTCCTCCCACGGCGGCTCCTCGATGTCCCGGCGGGCGGCGATGAATTCGCGCATCTCCTTGGTCGTCTCGTCCGCGTAGACCTGGTCGCCGAGCAGGAGCAACAGGTCGGGCCATCGTGGGTCGGTCAGGTCTCGGTCCTCCTGGTGCTCGGCTCCGACCGGGACCGCGTCCGACATCCGCAGCGCATAGCTGCGGAGCGCATCCACCCCATGGCTCTTGACCCCGGCGGCGTCATGACCCACGCTCGTCCGGCACGAGCCGAACGCCATCCGCAGGGGCTTGCCGGGCTTGAGGGTCGCGATGACGGACGTCGCGGCGTCGTCCTCGGGCCAGACCTGCTCCCCGTCGATGGAGACGGTGTAGTCCGCCCGGGACCCCGGCTCGAGTCCATGCAGCTCCACGAGCGCGTAGTGGTGGTCGTGCACGGCGAAGGTCCGCGCGGTCGCAGTGACCGCGCCCCTGGCCACCCTGACCGTGGCCGTCGCCTCGGTCTCGACCCACACTGACGCGGACGTGTCGTCGACGTACCTCAGCAGCGGACCCAGTCGCAACCCGTTCACGGTTGGATGAGCACCTTGATCGCCCGGCGCTCGTCCATCGCGCGGTAGCCGTCGGGCGTCTGGTCGAGCGGCAGGGTCAGGTCGAACACGAGTCCGGGGTTGATCGCCCCCGAGAGAGTCAGCTCGAGCAGCTCGGGGAGGTACTTGCGCACGGGCGCCATACCCCCGGCCAGACCGACGTTCTTCTGGAACATCCTCCGCACGGGCAGCTCCACGTCGTGCGGGACGCCGACGAAGCCCACCGTTGCACCCGGACGGGCGACGGCGAAGGCCGTCTTGATCGCGTCGTCGGTGCCGACGCACTCCAGCACCGCGTCCGCGCCGATGCCGTCGGTGATCTCGGCAACCCGGGCGGCGCCCTCCTTGCCGCGCTCGGCCACGATGTGGGTGGCGCCGAAGGTGCGGGCGATGGCCTGGCGGGACTCGTGCCGCGACATCGCGATGACACGCTCGGCACCCATCTGGGCTGCCGCCAGCACCCCGCACAGCCCGACCGCGCCGTCCCCGACCACCACTGCCGTGCTGCCGGGCTTGACGCCGGCGGCCACCGCAGCGTGCCAGCCGGTGGCCATCACGTCGGAGAGCGCCAGCAGCGAGGGCAGCAGGGCCGCGTCGGGCATGCCGTCGGTCTTGACCATCGACCCGTTGGCCTGGGTGACCAGGGCGTACTCGGCCTGCCCGCTGATGGTGAAGCCCAGGTTGACGCACCCGGCCTGCATGCCGTTGAGGCAGTGGGCGCACGTGTTGTCGCAGTGGTCGAAGGGCACGATGACGAAGTCGCCGGCCTTGAAGTCGGTGACCTCAGACCCCACCTCCTCCACGACACCGATGCACTCGTGGCCGATGGTGTCTCCCGGCGTGATGTCGTTGTGGCCGCGGTAGGGCCACAGGTCGGAACCGCAGATGCAGCCGGCCGTGACCTTGACGATGGCGTCCGTCGGCTTGGTGATGGTGGGATCGGGGACCTCCTCGACGCGGATGTCGCCGGGGGCATGGATGGTGGTTGCGCGCATGCTGGGATCCTTGCACGGTCGCCTCGCCCGCGGCAGGTGCGTGCCGACCCAACGGGGTGACTCGTTCTTGTCGTATCTCATATCTGAGATAACGTTCTCCGCATGCAGACGGACTACAAGGGACGCATCGGCAACCTCATCCGGGACGCCCGCAAGCACCGTGGCCTGACCCAGCACCAGCTTGCTGAGCTGCTGGCCACCAGTCAGAGCGCCATCAACCGGATCGAGAAGGGCCACCAGAACCTCTCCCTCGAGATGCTGGCCCGGATCGGTGCCGCACTCGACTCCGAGATCGTGGCGCTGGGGGCCGGCCCGACGCACCTGCGGGTCAACGGACCGACCACCCTGTCGGGCTCCATCGCGGTCAAGACCTCCAAGAACGCGGGTGTCGCGCTCCTCTGCGCGTCCCTCCTCAACCGTGGCACCACGACGCTGCGCAAGGTCGCTCGGATCGAGGAGGTCAACCGCCTCCTCGAGGTGCTGGCCTCCCTCGGCGTCCAGACGCGCTGGCTCAACGAGCAGAACGACCTCGAGATCGTCCCGCCGGCAGAGCTCGACCTCGCCAACATCGACGAGGAGGCGGCCCGCCGGACCCGCTCGGTGATCATGTTCCTCGGCCCGCTTCTGCACCGCAGCGACTCCTTCGACCTCCCCTACGCCGGCGGCTGCAACCTGGGCATCCGCACGATCCAGCCGTTGATGGCGGCCCTGCGACCGTTCGGCCTCGAGGTCAAGGCGTCGGAGGGGCACTACCACGCCACCGTCAACCGGGCGATCGAGCCGGAACGCCCGATCGTGCTGACCGAGCGCAGCGACACCGGCACCGAGACCGCGCTCATGGCCGCGGCCCTCCACCCGGGCACCACCGTCATCCGCAATGCCTCGTCCAACTACATGGTCCAGGACCTCTGCTTCTACCTGCAGAAGCTCGGTGTCGAGATCGACGGGATCGGCAGCACCACCCTGCGCGTCACCGGCTGCGAGTCGATCGACGTCGACGTCGACTACTCCCCGTCCGAGGACCCGATCGAGGCGATGTCCCTGCTGGCGGCCGCGATCGTGACCAGGTCCTCGATCACCATCGAGCGGGTGCCGATCGAGTTCCTCGAGCTTGAGCTCGCCATCCTCGAGGAGATGGGCTTTCGCTATTCCCTCACCGAGGAATACGTCGCGGCAAACGGCGCCACCCGCCTCGTCAACATCACCACGCACCCCAGCGACCTGACCGCACCGCTCGACAAGATCCACCCGATGCCCTTCCCGGGCCTCAACCTGGACAACCTCCCGTTCTTTGCGGTGATCGCCGCGGTGGCCGATGGACAGACCTTGCTCCACGACTGGGTCTATGAGAACCGCGCGATCTACCTCACCGAGCTCAGCAAGCTCGGCGCCTCGGTGAAGCTGCTCGACCCGCACCGGGTCATGATCGAGGGCCCGACGCACTGGTCAGGGGCCGAGATCGTCTGCCCGCCGGCCCTGCGTCCCGCCGTGGTCATCCTGCTCGCGATGCTCGCCTCCAAGGGCACCTCGGTCCTGCGTTCGACCTATGTCATCCACCGTGGCTACGAGGACCTCGCCGAGCGGCTCAACCAGCTCGGCGCCAACATCGAGACGTTCCGCGACATCTGAGCGGCGCCAAGCAGTCCAACGGCGCCTGGCTCAGCTCCAGCGAGTCGGCGTACTCCCCTGCCGGCCTGAATGCGGGGATGTCCATCCACGAGATGGCTGTGGATCACCTCCATCTCATGTTGACCGTCTGCGTCGGTATGCCCGCGGCACAGGCTCTTGGTCTCGGTGCCGCCCAGACCGTTGACAGCACATTCCTGAGAATGTACTTTCCATGTTGACAACTACTTGAACGAGAGAACCGGGCGGGCGATGGAACCGACGAAGCAGGATGCCGAAGCCATGCTGAAAGACGCAGGAGAGATCGGGACCGCTGTGCGAGCCCGGTGCCCGCAGGAGCATCCGCTGTACGTCGGGATGGGTCTCACGATCCTGCTGGTCGGGGTGGCCGTCGATCTCAACGCCGCCGGCGGGGTGGCCAGCATGGTGGGAGCAGCTCTCGTAGTGGTTGCCCTCGCCGTTGCGGTGGGCACCAACGTCCCCTACCTGCGTAGGTACCTGCAGGTGCGGACGCGGAGCACCCCGAACTGGCTGGAGTGGGCGCTCGGGCTCTGGAGCGCCGCCGCCCTGTTCCTCCTCGGGAACCTGCTCGACGGCACCATCGGCTTCTCCTTCACCCTCGGGGGCATCGTGGGCGCCGTGCCGTTCCTGCTGTGGGCCCAGCAGCTCCGGCGCACCGTATGACCGCGCACCCCCGGGTGCGCCTCGACGACCTGGTGCACCAGCCCGTTCGCTTCTCCCTACTCGCCGGCCTGGCCCAAGCCGATGAATTGGAGTTCCGGTTCCTCCGCGACACCCTCCAGATCAGCGACTCGCTCCTGTCCCGCCAGGCCTCGACCCTCGAACAGGCCGGTTACATCGCAATCCGCAAGGGCCACGTCGGCAAGTGGCCCCGCACCTGGCTCAGCCTCACACCCGAAGGTCGTACCGCCTTCCACGATCACCTCAACACGCTGCGCGAGATCGTCGAATCCCCGACCGATTCAACCGAGGCATCTGAGAAGGGCGGACGATGATGCGCACCATTGCTGTGACCCAACCGGCTCTGATCGACTCATCGCTGAGTCTGCTCGAGGAAGGCACACCCGACGGCACGTTCTCGTTCAGGGGTCTTCTCAAGCGCTCGGCCCAGCTGGACCTGGGACATCAGCGGTTGACCTTCACGACGCTGGGCCTCCTTGGACGCAGCGTGCGTGCCGAAGCAGTCGACGGCAGCGGTGTCGGCGAGTTCCGCCAGACGGGCATCACGGGCAGAGTGGACGCCGAGGTCAACGGCCGGCGCTACCGGCTCAAGGTCATCGGGGTGCTCGCGCGTCGCTATTGCTGGATCGACACTGACGGCACAGCGGCGGTGTGCTTGAAGCTCGGTGGCTTGGTGCGGACGAGCGGGACCATCGAGATCACTGAGACGACTGGCCCGGACGATGCATCGGTGCTGATCGGCCTCGGACTGATGGCGCGCCGCGCATTGGAGAGCGATTCCGGTAGTGGGGCGGCGGGCGGGGCAGGCTGAATGGAGCAGGCCTCATGGGAAAAGGTGTTCCCTTGCCCTCCAACCCTCATGAAGAATGGGGAGCGTGACTCCAGAGCCGGTGACTCTTCTCGAGGCGTACGACGCCCAGCTGCGCCGCGAGGCGGAGGTGCTCACCGCCACCGACGTCACGTCCGACGGGCCGCTGGTCCGCGCGCGGTTCGACTGGGGTGGCTTCGTCACCTACCGCGACCTGGACGGGTTGACGGGGACGACGCTCGATGATCTGATCCTGCGCACGGTGGCGTACTTCCGAGACGAGACGGACCTCGACGAGTTCGAGTGGAAGAGCCGTGGGCACGATGCGCCGGCCGACCTCCGCGAACATCTCCTCGCAGCCGGCTTCACCGCCGATCCCGAGGAGACCGTGATGGTCGGCGAGGCGTCCGCGCTGGCGGTGCCCGTCGACATCCCGGCTGAGGTGATGCTGCGCCGGCTCGATCCGGAGGCCTCCACCTTCACCGAGGACGTGCACCGCATGACTGCCATGCAGCTGGCCGCGTTCGGCGACGGCCCGTCGGCAGCCTCCCTGATCGCAAGCCTGACTCAGCACGAGCGCCTGACCGAGGCATGGATCGCTGAAGCGGAAGGGGACGTCGTCTGTGCAGGTCGGCTCGAGGTGGTGCCGGGCACTGACTTCGCCGGACTGTGGGGCGGCGCCACGATCGAGGCGTGGCGCGGTCGGGGCATCTACCGCGCCCTGGTGAGCGCCCGCGCCCAGTCAGCCCTGGACCGTGGCGTTCGCCATCTCCAGTCCGACTGCACGCCGATGTCGCGGCCGATCCTGGAGCGCTCCGGTCTGTCAAGAGTCACGACTACTACTCCTTTCATGTGGCGGCGCTCACCTGAAGTCGCCTGAGCCCCGCCATACTGCTCGGGTGACTCGCGTCTACCTCGACCACCCGGGCGTGCTGGCCTTCGCGCACCGCGGCGGCGCGTTCCACCCCGAGCTCGAGGGGTTGGAGAACACGATGGCGGCCTTCCGTCATGCCGTGGACCTGGGATACGTCTACCTCGAGACCGATGTCCACGTCACCAGCGACGGCATGCTGCTCGCCTTCCACGACGAGGTGCTGGACCGGGTCACTGATCGCACCGGCAGCATCTCCAGCACGTCGTACGCCGATGTGCAGGCCGCCCTCATCGGTGGCCGCGAGCGGGTGCCGACACTCACGCAGCTCTTCGAGGAGTTCCCGAAGGCGCGCTTCAACATCGACATCAAGTCGGAGGGGTCCGTGCCGGCGCTGGCGGACTTCATCTCGGTCCACGACGCGTGGGACCGGGTGCTCGTGGGCTCCTTCTCGGCCCGTCGTCTCTCCACGTTCCGGCGCCTGACCGAGGGCCGGGTCGCGACGTCCGCGCACCCGTTCGAAGTGGCTGCCTACGTGCTGTCCCCCACCGCCCGCCTGGCGCGGATGCTGACGCCGGGCAGGCCCGACGCGCTGCAGATTCCCCACCGTCAGGGCCGGCTGACCGTGGCGTCGCCTGGAGTCATCCGCCGCGCGCACGCCAACGGACTCCAGGTCCACGTGTGGACCATCGACGATCCGGCAGAGATGTCAGTGCTGCTCGATCGTGGTGTCGATGGCCTTGTGACCGATCGCACCGACATACTCAGCGACGTGCTGCGATCCCGCGGCCAATGGGAGGGACCATCATGAGCCACGCACCCGGCGGTGTCGCCGACCTCAGGCCGCTCGAACACGAGAAGGATCAGAAGGCCTGGTACTGGTACGACTGGGCCAACAGCGCCTACACGACGACGATCGCCACCGTCTTCTTCGGCCCGTACTTCATCAGCCTCGCCGAGAACGCCGTTGGCGAGAACGGGCGCTTCGACGTGGGCCCGTTCAGCATGCCCCCTGGTTCGCTGTTCTTCTGGCTCATCACCGTCTCGACGATCCTCTCGGCCATCCTGCTCCCGCCGCTGGGCGCGTACGTGGACCGGACCGCCAACAAGAAGGGCCTGCTCGCGTTCTTCGCCTGGACCGGTGCTGCCTTCGCCTCACTGATCTTCTTCGCCACCGGCGACAACTGGCCGCTGGCCGCTGTCGGGATCGTCATGGGCAACCTCTGCTTCGGCGCCGCGGGTGTCATCAACGACTCGATCCTCCCGCTGATCAGCGACGAGGCCAACCGCGATCGCGTCTCCTCGCGTGGCTGGGCCTTCGGCTACCTCGGCGGCGGCCTGCTGCTGGTGCTCAACCTGGCCGTCTACCTCGGACGTGACGCGATCGGCCTGGACGAGGGTCTCGCCGCTCGGTTGTGCATGCTCTCGGCCGCGCTGTGGTGGGCCGGGTTCACGCTGATCCCGTTCCTCAAGCTCAGCAACTACCCACCTATCGAGGTCGCGCCGGTCGAAGGCAACGCGCTGGCGCGGAGCTTCGGCCAGCTGGCGAGCACCTTGAAGGACATGAAGAACTACCCGATGGCGCTGACCTTCCTGCTGGCCTACCTGTTCTTCAACGACGGGATCCAGACAGTCATCGCCTCTGCCTCGGTGTTCGGCGCAGAGGAGCTCGGCCACCCGCAGGAGATCCTGATCGCCACCATCTTGATGGTGCAGTTCGTGGCCTTCTTCGGGGCGCTGCTCTTCGGACGCCTGGCGGCTCGCCAGGGCGCCAAGAGGACCATCCTGATGGGTCTGGTCATCTGGATGGTGATCGTCACGGTGGGGTTGTTCCTACCGGAGAAGAACGTGCCGCTGTTCCTCATCATGGGCGCCGCCATCGGCGTCGTGCTGGGCGGCACGCAGGCCTTGGCCCGGTCATACTTCTCGCTGCTGATCCCCCGGGGCAAGGAGGCTGAGTACTTCAGCTTCTACCACGCGATGGACCGCGGGACCTCGTGGTTCGGGACGGCGACGTTCGCCATCGTGCTGGCCATCACCGACTCCTACCGACCGGCGCTCTTCGCGTTGATCTTCTTCTTCGTGGTCGGTGGTCTCCTGCTCACCCGCGTCGACACCGAGCGCGGCATCCGGGAGGCCGGCAACGCCGTGCCTGAGGTCATCTGAGCCTCCGCCCCGGTGCACCCCAACAGGTGGCGTCAACCGTCGTGATTCCCCGTAACCTTTGCGACAGCGCTAACGTTGAACGAATCGAGACGTGAAGCGCCTGCTCGATCGGCGTCAGGACAACCCGATCCGTGCGTCTCAGTACCGTTCGTTCACCCAACCGGACGGACAGTCAGCACACTGTGGAGGTGGCACAATGGCGGAGCGCACACTACGCGGCGCACGGCTCGGCGGCCAGAGCTTCGAAGACGAGCGCGGCATCGAGTTCGCAGCCCGGCAGCAGTCGGGATATCGCTGCGAGAACGGCCACGAGTTCGAGATCACGATGTCGGTCGAGGCGGACGTCCCGGCCAACTGGGAGTGCCCGCGCTGTGGGGCAAAGGCACTCAGCACCGCCGGCATCCTGCCGGAGGAGAAGGTCGAGAAGCCCGCGCGTACCCACTGGGACATGCTCCTGGAGCGGCGCTCGACCCAAGAGCTCGAGGACATCCTGAAGGAACGCCTCGACCTGCTGCGCGGCGGCGAGATCGGCCCGGCGCACCTGCACCGCGCCAACGCCAAGAAGCGCAAGGTCTCCTAGCAGGCCAGCACGGCCCTACTCGACCACTTCGCCCTCCACGACGGACCCACCCGGGTCCGGGTGGGGGCGTCGTGCATTTCCGCCGGCGTCGCGGACGCCACCGCCGGGCCCGGTCCGTGGCGCGTACGCCGCCATGCCGCTGCCCATCAGGCGGCGAGCCACCACCCGCGTCAACGCCCGGCGGGCCAGCGGTCTGGTCATGGGCAGGATCAGGGCGATGCCCAACAGGTCGGTGACGAACCCGGGGCTGAGCATGAGGGTGCCGCCCACCAGGATCAACGCCCCATCGGCCAGCTCCCGGGCCGGCATGGCGCCGGTGCCGAGGGCGGTGCGGAGCGCCGTCCAGGCGCGGCCACCCTCACGGCGGATCAGCCAGGTGCCCAGGATGCTGTCGGCGACGAGAAGCAGGATCGTCCACCAGGCACCGATCACCTGGCCGACCTGGATCAGCACGAAGATCTCCAGCAGGGGCACGACGACGAAGGCCACCAGTAGCAGCCAGACCGGGAACCTGCGCCGGCTCACGTGGTGTGCCTCCGCCTGTGCATGGCGCCGCGGAGCTGCTTGCGGCGCTCGCGCAGCCCCCACGTGGTGATCCGCTTGAGCGACTCGGTCGCGACCTGACCGCTCATCTTGGAGTCCCCACGCTCGCGCTCGACGAACTCGATCGGCACCTCGACGACCCGCAGCCCTGCTGTGATCGCTCGGTAGGCCATGTCGGTCTGGAAGACGTAACCGGTGGAGATCACGGTCGCGAGGTCGATCTTCTCCAGGGTGGCTCGGCGGAAGACGCGAAACCCCGCAGTGGCGTCCTTGACGCCCATTCCGAGAAGCAGGCGGACGTAGAGGTTGCCGCCGCGCGAGAGCAGCTCGCGGTGGCGCGACCAGTTGACGACCCTTCCTCCGGGGACGTAGCGGGACCCGATCACCAGGTCGGCGCGCCCGAGTGCGCTCAGCAGCCGGTGGAGCTGCTCCGGCTGGTGCGACCCGTCGGCGTCCATCTCGCCGATGACGTCATAGCCCTGCCCCAGCGCGACGGTGAAGCCGTGGACGTAGGCGGCACCGAGGCCGGCCTTGACCGTCCGGTGCAGGACTTGGACCTGCGCGTCGCCGGCAGCGATCCGGTCCGCAAGGTCACCCGTGCCGTCAGGCGAGTTGTCGTCGACCACCAGCACGTCCACGTCCGGATGTGCCCGGCGCAGGCGGCCGACGATCAGCTCGAGGTTCATCGCCTCGTTGTAGGTGGGGACCACCATCACGACCCGGCCCAGTTCGGCTGTGCTCACGGGTGGTTCCTCATCCGTTCTCGCTCGGCTGCAGACGCTGCTCGCGTCCGGGGATCATGCCGGTGTCATCATGTCGTGCCCGACGACGATACGTGATGAGGGCACCCCCCGAGGCGAGAACGGTGACGAGGACCACCATGCGGCCGGTCCACGGTCCCAGAACGACCGCGGGGGTGGACCCGTCGGCCAGCGTGACGTCGCCGACCAGGACCGCCCGGCTGCGGGGGTCCGCCACCTCCATGACCTCGCCGTCGGGAGCGATGATCCCCGAGACGCCGTTGATGGCCGCCACGACGACGTACCGTCCGGTCTCGAGGGCCCGCAGCCTGCTGATCTCGAACTGCTGGTCGATCTGGGCGGTGTTGATGAAGAGGGCGTTGCTGGTCTGGACGGTGATCAGCTGTCCGCCTTGGGCGACCTGGCCGTGGATGACGTCGTCGTAGGACACGTCGAAGCAGATGGCGTCGGCCACCAGGGCACCCGCGATCCGCAGGGGCTCGACGCTGGTTCCGCGGGCCATGTCGCGCCCGATCAGGTCCAGCTGACCGTAGGTGTCGGGGATGATCGAGCCCCGGAACGGGATGTATTCGCCGTACGCCACAGGGTGACGCTTGGTGTAACGGTCGCCTCCGCCCAGGTCCGGCTGCCAGACGATGCCTTGGTTGAGCACCTCCTTCTCGCGGGGCGAGTCGACCATCGCCCCCACCAGGATCGGCACCTGGATCGCCTGTGACGCGCGTTCGATCGCCTGTCCGGTCTCGGAGTCGGTGAAGGGATCGACAGCCGTGGAGTTCTCCGACCACACGACCAGGTCGACGTCCGTGTCTGACTCCGCAAGCTCGACGGTGGCCTCGGAGAAGGATCGGGTGATCTCGCGGTAGTTGCCCACGACGTCGGTGCCCTCGCCCGGGACGTCGGCCTGGACGGCTGCCACTGACAGCGTCCGGCCGCGCGTCATCTCGTAGGAGAAGAGGACCGGCAGGGCGGTCACCGCGACCAGGCCGGCCACGGCGACCCCGGCCGCCAGTGGCCGCCGCAACCTGCTGGTCACCAACCAGGCCAGGGTGGCGCCGGTGAGTGCGATGAGCAGGCTCACCCCGCTCATCCCGAGCCACGGCAGGGCCGAGGCCCACATGGTGTCGGCCGTGCCGTACGACAGACGACCCCACGTGAGACCACCGAACGGCCAGGACCCTCGCCACGTCTCGACCGCCACCCAGGCGCACGCGCTCCAGAGCGGCCACCAGCGCAGTCGTGCCACAGCAGCGCAGACCACACCCAGTGGCACGAAGTAGACCGACTGCGCCAACGACAACGTCGCCCACGCGTCTGTCCCGACGGCCCGCAGCCACCACAGATGGGCCCCGAAGAACGCGAGACCGAACAACCAGCCCGGCAGCCAGGCCCGGGTGAGCCGGCAGCCGTGCACGCTCAGCAGCAGCACTGCCACGCCGAGCGGCAGCGCGGGCGACAGACCGATCGGCGCGAAGCCCAACGACAGCAGCAGACCGCCGACGGCAGCAGCAAGGCAGCGGAGGACCACGGCCACACGCTATCCATCCGCACCACAGGCGCAGTTGGACGGGAGGTGCACACGCCCTTCGGACCAACCCATTGACCTCTGGCTGAGGACCGCAGGAAGTTGTCTACGGAGCGTGCGCCCCTCCCGTGTCCGTCCTCGTGGCGCGAGACCGACCTCCGTGAACAGGTTCGGCTCAGATGCTGGCTTCACATCTTCCGCTCCGGCCACTCGGACGTCGGTCCGCTGGCCACGATCTGCGTGGGCGGACACGGAACCTTCGCTCGCCTCGGGCGGACTGTCAACCGGGCGCTGACCTGCGAGAACACGCGAAATCGCAGGTCAGCGACATGGGCCCGGCGAGAACTCTGGTCCCGATTTTGCTCGCGCTCCGGCGTGTCGGCGCGAGACACGCCGGACGCAGGTCTGGACCTCCGGACGAGCTGCTAGCGAGGGGGGACGACGACCGTGCCAGTGGCGGTGGTGGCCACGACGGGCGGTGTCATCAGGACAGCAGCCCCGGGTGCCTCGACAGTCGCAGCGCCCCGCGCGACGACGCTCACCACGAAGTCCATCACCCGGCTCCGGGTGCCCTCCTTGACGAGGGTCGCCGTGATCTCCAGGACGTCCCCGGCGTGCACGGGAGCCGTGAACTGCACGTCGGAGTAGGAGGCGAAGAGCCCCTCGTCGCCGTCCAGCTGGATGCACATCTCGGTCGCCACGTCGCCGAACAGGCCCAGCGAGTAGGCGCCGTCCACGAGGTTGCCGGCGTAGTGCGCGTGGTTGTACGGCACGTAGCGGCGGTGCGTGATCGTCGTACCCTCGCGTGTCATGAGGCAGTCCTGTCGTTGGTGCGCGCAGTCGTGAGGCGGTGGACGATGAAGGAGGCGACCTCACCGGGTGTGGTGCCCCGGCTGAAGACCCGGTCGACCCCCAGCTCGTCGGCCATCGTCTCATCGAAGCGAGGTCCACCGATGACCAGCAGCGGACGTTCGGCCGCCGAATAGGACTCACGGAACGCAGCTGACATCTCGCGGGTGTTGAGGAGGTGGGCGTCACGCTGGGTGACGACCTGGGAGACCAGGACCGCGTCCGCCTTCTCGGCACGCGCGGCCTCCACGAGGTCCGGGACCGAGACCTGGGCTCCGAGGTTCACGACCTTGAGCTCGCGGTAGTACTCGAGACCCTTCTCGCCGGCGAAGCCCTTGATGTTGAGGATCGCGTCGATGCCGACGGTGTGTGCGTCGGTGCCGATGCAGCCGCCGACGACGACCAGCCGACGCCGGAGGCTGCGCTTGATCGCGGCGTTGGCCTCCTTGGGCGTCAGCAGCGGGTAGTCGCGCTCGACGACCTCCACGATGCTGGTGTCGACCAGGTGGTTGACGCGGCCGTAGACGACGAAGAACGTGAAGTTGTCGCCCATGGACTTGGCGTGCACCACCATCGCCGGGTCCATGCCCATCTTGTTGGCGAGCTGCGCGGCTGCACCCTCCGCGACCTTGGAGTTGGCCATGGGCAGCGTGAAGGAGAGCTGCACCATGCCGTCGCCGGTCGTGTCGCCGTACGGGCGGATGATGTGGCCCTCCTCGCTTGGCTCGCTCACGACGTGCCCTCCAAGATCTCGGTCGCGGGGTTGTAGTAGTCGCGAGCCTTCTTCGCCACACCGTCGAGGCCGCGGCCCTTGTCGGCGGGACGCTTCATCAGCCCGAAGGTGCCGTCCGCGATCGCGTCGAGCAGGCCGTTGTCGTGGTTCTCGATGTCGCTGAGCAGCTGGATGGAGTCGCCCAGCACCTCCTTGGCGCGGTTGACGATGAAGCCGCCCGGGGCGGGATGGAAGTCCTCGTGGAGGTTGCCGGCGGCGTTCATGACGTAGCGGACGTTCTGCAGGGCGAGGTCGCGGTCGGAGAGCCAGGGAGTGACGACCGCCTCGGTCATCATGCCGACAAGCAGGATGCTCTGGTCGGTGAGCGCGCCGACCAGGTTGAAGAACCCGTCGAGGAGGTAGCCGCGGAAGACGTCACCGGTCATGTGCCGCGTGGGCGGCATCCACTTCAAAGGGGCCTTCGGGAACAGGTCGCGGGCCAGCATCGCGTGGGCGAGCTCCAGCCGGAACGAGTCGGGCACCTCGGGATCGATCTCGAAGGCGTGGCCCAGGCCGAGCTGCCAGTCCTCGAGGCCGGCTTCCTTGCCGAAGTACTCGTTGAGGAGCTGGCTCGTCGTGACCGTGTGGGCCGCCTCGACCGCATCGGCAGTCGTGAGGTAGTTGTCCTCGCCGGTGTTGATGATGATGCCGGCGCGGGCGTGCACCTGCCGGCTGAAGCGCTGGTCGACGAAGGTGCGGATCGGGTTGATGTCGCGGAAGAGGATGCCGTACATCGAGTCGTTCAGCATCATGTCGAGCCGCTCGAGTCCGGCCAGTGCAGCAATCTCCGGCATGCACAGGCCAGAGGCGTAGTTCGTCAGCCGCACGTAGCGGCCGAGCTCCCTGGACGTCTCGTCGAGAGCGGCCCGCATGAGGCAGAAGTTCTCCTGGGTGGCGTACGTGCCGGCGAAGCCCTCCCGCGTGGCGCCCTCGGGCACGAAGTCGAGCAGCGACTGCCCGGTGCTGCGGATCACCGCGATGACGTCAGCGCCCTCGCGAGCCGCAGCCTGCGCCTGTGGGATGTCTTCGTAGATGTCGCCGGTGGCGACGATGAGGTAGATCCACGGCTTGCGCGGCGCGTCGCCGACCTTGGCGATCATCCGTTCCCGCTCGACGCGGCGGCGGTCGATCTGCTTGATGCCCTTGCCGACCGCGGTCCGCGCGGCAGCGCTGGCGCGGACGGCGTCCTTGTCCTGAGGGAGGCGGAAGGTGATGGAGCCGGCGGACGCCTTCTGTGCGAGCTCGAGGAGGTCGCCCGCCTCGCCGCGTCGCAGGGCGTCCCAGACGGGGAGCGCAACACCGTGCTCCAGGCCGACGTCAGCACGCACCACGTCGGCCAGCCGGTTGACCCAGGGGGTCCCCTCCGAGTCGGCCCCTTGGAGGCCCGCAAGCCGCAGGGTGGCCCGCTCGACCGAGACGGTGGTGTGCTTCTTGGCGGTGTTGACAATCGGCTTGCCCACGCGACGTGCGAGGGTGCGCGCCTGACGGATCTGTGCCGCGTCGAGCTGCAGCTTGCCGCCCGCCATCACAGACGCCCCTCGAAGAGGTTGCGGACACCCTCGTTGGTGCGGAGCAGCTCCATCGCGTAGGCCGCGTGACCCGGGACGTAGCCGTTGCCGACGATCATCTTCACGTCGGCCGCCAGCCCTTCCGCGCCGAGTGCGGCCGCCGAGAACGAGGTCGCCATCGAGAAGAAGATGACCGTCCCCTGCTCCGCGGTGGCCAGGATGGCTCCGCCCTCACAGCCCGGGACGTCGACGCACACGACCGTGACGTCCGCCGGTCCCCCGGCCTTCTTCACGGCGTCGCGCAGGGCGATCGGGTCACGCGCGTCAGCAATGACCACCTCGTCGGCGAGGCCGGTTGCGCGCAGCAGGTCTGCCTCGGCCTGGTGCGGCACGACGCCGATGAGGCGCCCCGCGCCGGCCTGACGGGCGGCGGCCAGGCTCAGCGAACCCGACTTGCCGCCGCCGCCGATCACGGCCACGGTCGGCTCGGCGTAGTCCGCGACCACCCGGGCGGTGAGTGCGGGGGCGCCACAGACGTCCATGACGGACAGGCTCAGGTCTGCCGGGAGGTCGTCCGGGATCACGGCCGCGATCGAGCGGCCGAACAACACGGCATATCCGTCGCACGGGACCTGCTCGCCGCGACCGTCCCAGTTGCTGAGTCCGTCCTGGATGACGAGCGGGGTGAGGGTGAGGCTGACCAGCGTGGCGACCCGGTCGCCGACCGACAGGCCGAGCGTCGATTCGGGACCGACCTCCTCGACCGTGCCCACCAGCATGCCGCCCGAGCCGGTCTCCGGGTTCTGCATCTTCCCGCGGGTGCTGACGATGTCGAGCACCTCGGCGCGCACCTGCTCGCCGTCACCGGCGTGCTTGCGCTCCAGCTGACGGAACGACGCCGCGTCGAGGTTGAGCTTCTCCACCCGGATGCGCACCTCGTCGGGCCACAGCTCCTCGCGGGTGTCGAGGCGTTGGGCAGCCTGGGGCAGCACGAGCGCGTCGTCGAGGACGCGGTGCAGGCCGGTGGGATCGCTCGTGGACGCGCGCGCCATACCGTTCATCCTCCGCATGATGTGAACCGGAACAGTAAATATTACGGCGCGTCATTGGACTTGCCGGACAATATCCTCGTACTCTGACAGATGAGACGTGTCGCACACAACTGGCGCGCCCAGAGATCTCCTCACACGACCACCCAGCCCGCAGCCGCATGGAGCCCGCAATGAGCATCGAGACCACCGTCGCCCCTACAGGTCGGCACAGTGACTCTCCCCAGCCCTATCCCTACCAGGCTGTCGAGCTCGTCGAGCCCGACTGGACGCGCTTCCCCGGGTGGGCCACGGCCACGGCCGAGGACTGGGCCTCCGTGCAGTGGCAGCGCGCCCACTGCGTCAAGAACGTCAAGCAGCTCCGCGAGCTCCTCGGGGACCTCGTCGACGACCGGTTCTACGCCGACCTGGAGCGCGACCAGGCCGAGCGGGCCACGATGTCGATGCTCATCCCCCCGCAGATGATGAACACGATGGTGCCCGACGTCACCCCGGCGGGAGCCGGGTCGCTGACCGAGGCGTTCTACGCCGACCCGATCCGCAACTACATGATCCCGGTGTTCAGCGACCGACGGACCGAGTGGTCCTCGCACCCGCACGCGACGCGCGACTCGCTGCACGAGCACGACATGTGGGTGGCCGAGGGCCTGACGCACCGCTACCCCACCAAGGTGCTCGCGGAGCTCCTGCCGACCTGCCCGCAGTACTGCGGTCACTGCACCCGCATGGACCTCGTCGGCAACTCGACGGCCGTCATCGACAAGTTGAAGTTCACCGGCAAGCCGAACGACCGGCTCGGCGACATGATCGACTACCTGCGGCGTACGCCGTCGGTCCGTGACGTGGTCGTCTCCGGCGGCGACGTCGCCAACATGCCGTGGCCCCGGCTCGAGGCGTTCCTGACGTCCGTGCTCGAGGTGGAGAACATCCGTGACATCCGGCTGGCCACCAAGGCCCTGATCGGCCTCCCCCAGCACTGGCTGCAGCCCGATGTCGTCGACGGCGTCGCCCGCGTCGCCTCCCTGGCGCGCTCGCGCGGCGTCTCGCTGGCGATCCACACGCACGCCAACCACGCCAACTCGGTGACCCCGATCGTGGCCGAGGCGACGCGCGCGATGCTCGACGCCGGCGTGCGCGACGTACGCAACCAGGGTGTGCTGCTCAACGGCGTCAACGCCGACCCGCACACGCTCCTCGACCTGTGCTTCCGCCTGCTCGACGGCGCGCAGATCATGCCCTACTACTTCTACATGTGCGACATGATCCCGTTCTCGGAGCACTGGCGGGTCTCGGTCGCCGAGGCGCAGAAGCTGCAGCACCACATCATGGGTTACCTGCCGGGCTTCGCCACGCCGCGCATCGTGTGCGACGTGCCGTTCGTCGGCAAGCGCTGGGTCCACCAGCTCGCCGACTACGACACCGAGCGCGGCATCTCCTACTGGACGAAGAACTACAAGACGTCCATCGAGGCCACCTCGGAAGACGCCCTCTCGCGCACCTACGAGTACTACGACCCGATCCACACCCTCCCCGCCGCCGGCCAGCAGTGGTGGGCCGAGCACGGTGGTCTGGAGACGACCGCCCTCAAGGCCGCCGAGATGGCCGAGGCTTCCCGCCGGACCGCTGCCCTCCAGGCCTGGTAGGTCTTTCGGGGACGCTCCGCGTCCTCTGGTGAGGAGCATCCTCTTGAGTGCAGGAGTCCCCGCTTAACCGGGGACTCCTGCACTTAGTGGCCTTTGCAAAGGTCATGAGGTGCAGGACTTCGTCATGAAGTAGCACGAGAATGTTGTCCACAGCCCCATTCGCGTCGGTTTGCGATTCGGGCGGACGGGCAGCCCTTAGGACATGTCGGTAGATGAGTTTCCGATCACTCGCCAGGACATCCTGCTGCGCCGAGAGCTGATCGCGCAGGGATACAACGATCGTGCCGTGTGGCGCATGGTCAAGGCGGGGATCCTGGTCAGGGTTCGGTACGGCGCATACGTGGACGCGGATCTCGTCCGTGGGCTCGACGACGTCGCCATGTCGCGGGTGCGGGCGCGCGCCGTACTCAAGACCGCGCATCCAACGTCAGTCCTGAGCCACCACTCTGCGTTGGCTGAGTACGACGTCCCGCTGTGGGGCGTCGACCTCACCGAGACGCACCTGGCCCGAACAGATGACAGCGGCGGCGGTCGGCGGGAAGCGGGTGTGGCGCACCACAGTTCGCTGTTGCCCGAGACTCAGACCAGAGTGCAGGACGACGTGCCTGTGGTTTCTCCAGCCCGGGCGGGCATCGAGGTGATGGCGGCCAACACGGTGGAGGTAGGGCTGGTGCTGGTCAACGGCCTGCTGCACAAGGGACTGAGCACCGTTGGTGAGCTCACCACCTTGGCCAAGGAGACCGATCATTGGCCCGACAGCCTGACCACGCGGATCGTTCTCTCGTTGGCCGACGTCCGCATGTCCAGCGTGGCTGAGAGTCGAGTTCACCACTTGTGCCATGCGCAACGCCTGCCGAAGGCCGAGCCCCAGGTCGAGGTTCGCAATGAGTTCGGCGATCTTCTGGGCATCGTTGATTTTCTGTGGCGTAACCACGGTGTCTTCCTCGAGTTTGACGGACGGATCAAGTACGACAAGTTCCGGCGTCACGAGGAGACGTTAGACCAGTACCTTCGCCGTGAGAAACTTCGTGAGGAGCGCATCTGCGCTGCCACAGGGTGGGTGTGCATTCGCATTTCGTGGGCAGATCTTGAGCACCCCGCCGCAACGGCCCGACGGATCCACTCGCTCCTGGTCAGCCGCAAGTCGGCCTCGTAGGCAGTACTTCTATACCAAGTCCGGCACTTCCGGGCCTTTGCAACGGGGCAGGGTCAATCGGTCTAGGCAACGGTTCATGCCGCTGCCGGGTTGGCGAGCAGCTCGGCCAGCGCTTGGGCTGGTGTCTGTAGGTCGAGGGTAGGGCGTGGGCGCTTGTTGAGGGTGGCTGCGA
>NZ_DATLWX010000047.1:0-72379 GCF_035576065.1 Nocardioides sp. | reverse complement strand
GCGTGGAGCCGAGCAGAACAAGGCCAAGCAGGTCTGTGCCTCCTGCCCCGTGCGCACCGAATGCCTTGCTGAGGCCCTCGACAACCAGATCGAGTGGGGTGTCTGGGGCGGCATGACCGAGCGTGAGCGCCGTGCCCTCATCCGTCGTCGTCCGGCAGCCTCGTGGCGCTCCGTCCTGGAGTCCGCCCGCACCGAGCACGAGGGCATCGTCACCGTCTGATTCTTGGGCCCCGATCCTTGACTCGCCGCCGGCTGATCTCTCGTGGGTCAGCCGCCGGCGAGCAGGTCGCCGACCCGCCGGAGCCCGGCGAGGTCGTGCACATCGGTGGACAGCGCAGGGATGACCGCGCTCGCGACGTCGGGGTGTGCTGTCGCCCACCGCTCACGCAGGTGCTTCTCGCGCATCACGATGCGCACCCGATCGGCGTGCAGCCGCAGCAGTCCCGCCGTCGTGGAGTCCGGCGCGGCGGCGTTGAGTCGGTCGGCCGCTGCCGTCGCCTCGTCCGCCGACAGGTCGACCGCGAGGCCCGAGCTGGCCCGGTTGATGATCAGCCCCGCGAGCGGCATCTCGTCCTCGGTGAGCCGCTCGACGAAGTAGGCCGCCTCCCGCAGCGCGTCCGGCTCGGGCGCAGCGATGACGACGAAGGCCGTGCCGTCGGCCTGGAGCAACGAGAAGGTCTTCTGCGCCCGCTGGCGGAAACCGCCGAAGAGCGTGTCGAAGGCAGCCACGAAGGTCTGCATGTCGCGCAGGACCTGGGCTCCCAGGATCTTCGTCAACGCGTTGGTGACCAGCCCGAGACCGGCCGTCATCAGCCGGGCCGGGCCACGAGCAGGCGCCAGTAGCAGCCGGATGAAGCGACCGTCGAGGAAGCTGCTGAGCCGCTCCGGGGCGTCGAGGAAGTCCAGCGCCGAGCGGCTCGGCGGGGTGTCGACGACGATGAGGTCGTAGGTGCCGTCGCGCTGGGCCTCGGTGTGGATCTGGCCGAGCTTCTCCATCGCCATGTATTCCTGGGTGCCCGAGAACGAGCTGGACAGGGCGATGTAGAAGGGGTTCTCCAAGATGGCCTGGGCCTTCTCCGCAGTGGCCTGGCTCAGCACCACCTCGTCGAAGGTGCGCTTCATGTCGAGCATCATCGCGTCGAGGGAGCCACCGGCCTTCGCGCCGACTCCGGTCACCGGACGCGGGGTGTTGTCGAGGGTCTCGATCCCCAGCGACTGGGCCAACCGTCGCGCGGGGTCGATGGTCAGGACCACGACCTTGCGCCCGCGCTCCGCCGCGCGCAGGGCCAGCGCCGCAGACGTCGTGGTCTTGCCGACGCCCCCAGACCCGCAGCACACGATGATCCCGGTCGAGGGGGAGTCGAGGAGAGCGTCGATGTCCAGGCGCGGGGCTCGCTCGGTCGTCGCAGCCAGGGGTCCGACGCGGGGGCGGGCCCGACGGGGCGCGCTCGAGGAGCCCAATGATGTGGTCACGCGAGCCCCTGGTCCTTGAGTCGAGCGGCCAGCTCGTAGAGCCCGCCGAGGTCGACTCCGTCGGCCAGCCGCGGGAGCTCGTACGTCGGCCTGCCCAGCCCTCGCACGATGGCCCGCTGAGCGTCCTCGAGAGCCCGCCGGTCCGCGTGGTCGCGTGCTTCGACGAGCAACGCGCCCACCAGCTCGTGGGTGACGTCGATCTTGGCGGCCTTCAGGTCGGCGGTGACCCGCACGGGGTCCAGGCTGCCCTCACGGGCCGCCCGCAGGTCTTCCTTGCCGAGGTCTCGAGGACGGACGAGGTTGACGATGACACCGCCCATCGGCAGCCCGGCGTCACGGAGCTGGGCGATCCCGTCGGCCGTCTCCTGCACCGGCATCTCCTCGAGCACCGTCACCAGGTGGACGACGGTCCTGGGTGAGCGGAAGAGGGTCATGACCTTGTCTGCCTGGGACTTGATCGGGCCCACCTTCGCCAGCCCGGCGAGCTCGCCGTTGACGTTGAGGAACTGGGCGATCCGGCCGGTGGGCGGAGCATCGAGCACGACGGCGTCGTACGCGCGTGCCTGCTTGTTGCGGGCGTTGCGTAGCACCGCCTCATAGAGCTTGCCGGTGAGGAGGACGTCTCGGACGCCGGGCGCGATGGTGGTGGCGAAGTCAATGACACCGAAGCGGTCGAGCGCCTTCCCGGCGCGTCCGAGCTTGTAGTACATCGCGAGGTAGTCGAGCAGGGCGGACTCCGCGTCGATGTGAAGGGCGTGCACTGCGCCCGGCGCGACGCTGCCGACGGGCAGGCCGCGGGCGATGCGCCGCTCCTCGTAGGGCAGCGGGTCCACGTCGAACATGCGGGCGATGCCTTGGCGACCCTCCACCTCGCACAGGAGGACGTCCTTGCCGGTGGAGGCCAGGGCGAGCGCGAGCGCTGCGGCGACCGTGGACTTGCCGGTGCCGCCCTTGCCGGACACGACGTGAAGCTGCGCACGGGGCCATTCCGGGCCGGGGCCGCCGGGCGTGGGCTCGAGGGACACGCTCACGAGCCTAGTGTGTGGCCGAGCGCCATGGTGGGCCCCGGGTCGGGCTGACTAGGGTGGCCCACGCCGGGTCGCAGGACCCGGTGCGGCGAAGGAGGAAGTGCGTGGACAAGGTCGTGGAGAGTGCCGCTGAGGCGGTCGCGGACATCCCGGACGGGGCGACGCTCTCGGTGGGTGGCTTCGGTTTGTGCGGCATCCCGTCGGTGTTGATCGAGGCGGTGCTGGCGGCCGGGACGAGTGATCTCGAGGCGGTCTCCAACAACTGCGGCGTCGACGACTGGGGGTTGGGCAGGCTGCTGATGGAGAAGCGGCTGCGGCGGATGATCTCCTCCTACGTGGGGGAGAACAAGGAGTTCGCGCGGCAGTACCTCTCCGGCGAGCTCGAGGTCGAGCTCACGCCCCAGGGGACGCTGGCCGAGCGGATGCGGGCAGGAGGCTCGGGGATCCCGGCATTCTTCACCGCCACCGGGGTCGGTACGCAGGTCGCCGAGGGCGGTCTTCCGTGGAAGTACGACTCCGAGGGCAACGTCGTCGTCGCCTCGCCGCCGAAGCAGACCCAGGTGTTCGAGACGGCCGAGGGGATGCGCGAATACGTCCTCGAGCACGCCATCGTGGCCGACTTCGGACTCGTGCGCGCCTGGAAGGGCGACCGGCACGGCAACCTCATCTACCGCGACTCGGCGCGCAACTTCAACCCCCTCGCCGCCATGTGCGGCCGGGTCACGATCGCGGAGGTCGAGGAGCTGGTCGAGCCGGGCGAGCTGGAGCCCAACGACATCCACACCCCTGGTGTCTACGTGCAGCGCGTGGTCGCGCTGACGTCCGAGCAGGCAGCGGACAAGAGGATCGAGAAGCGGACGGTGAGTTCCTGATGAGCGAGCGCAGCGAGCGAACAATCCAACGCAGTGCGAAATGTGCCTCATGGGCGCACGGAGCGAAGCGAGTACGTCCATGAGCTGGACACGTGAGGCGATGGCGGCCCGCGCCGCCTCGGAGCTGGTGGACGGCTCCTACGTCAACCTCGGGATCGGCCTGCCGACGCTCGTGCCCAACTACGTCGACGACGACGTCGAGCTGGTGCTGCAGTCCGAGAACGGCATCCTGGGCGTCGGTGCCTACCCCACTGAGGACGCGGTCGACCCTGACCTGATCAACGCCGGCAAGGAGACCGTGACCGTACGCCGCGGAGCGTCGTTCTTCGACTCCGCGACCTCCTTCGGCATGATCCGCGGCGGCAAGATCGACGCCGCGATCCTCGGCGCGATGCAGGTCTCCGCGGTCGGCGACATCGCCAACTGGATGATCCCGGGGAAGATGGTCAAGGGCATGGGCGGCGCGATGGACCTGGTCCACGGTGCCAAGCGGGTGATCGTGCTGATGGAGCACACCGCCAAGGACGGCGGTCTCAAGATCGTCAACGAGTGCTCGTTGCCATACACCGGCAAGCGGGTGGTGCAGCGGATCATCACCGACCTCTGCGTGATCGACGTGATCGACCCGGCGACCGGCGAGGTGGCCGCCTCCGGCACGCTGGGTGAGCGGGCACTCAAGCTGGTCGAGCTCGCCCCCGGCGTCTCCGAGGACGAGGTCAGGTCGAAGACCGAACCCGAGCTGGTCTGACGCGGCGCCTTCGCACACGTGATCCCCGGTGATCAGGCGGAGCGCCAAGGTGATGACCCTCGACGGAGCTGTCATGGCGATGACCGTTGCGACTGAGGTGTTCCGCTCCTGCAGGGTACGGCGACCAGATCCCCCACCCGATCGCTATGACCGCGCTCGCGCCCACCGACAGGATCGGCTGTCCGGCCTGGGACCTTTGGCGGAGCGAGCCACACGGCCGACCACACTGGGGATCTCCATCACCGGCAGACGCTCCCGCCTGACGTGCATCGGCAGCGTCACACCGCCGCCTGTCGGGTACTCGGACGCCGATGTCGCCGCATCGGCGCGTCCCTGACGCTGGGTGGAGACATCTACAGGACGCGGACGTCCTCGATCGTGGCCGTCCCGCCGGGATCGATCTCGAACTCGGCGCTCAAGTCACTGGGAGACTCGCCCGTGGTCCACAGTGGCAGGACGCCGAATGCGCTGCCGTCCGCGCGCTCCTCTATGTCTGTCGCCGAATGCGTCCAGATCTCGTCAGGTTGGCGAATCAGGGACACTTCCGGGCCTCCGTACTCGCGAACCCACGCGAGTAGGTCCGGCCGCTCTCCAGCCACGAGGGCCTCTAGCTCGATCCTTAGGGCGTCGCGGAAGCCGGTCGGAACAGTAGCCACGTGCTCGAGGCTACTCAGTGCTCCAGTTGGTGCGCGGCAGCCCATCTGCCGCGACGTGCGTCTTATCGCCGCCTTGGATGAGGGCCTTCGTGTCAGATCTACGGTGCGCTTCTCCTCCACCGCACCTAGCCTGAACGCATGGCGGACGAGGTGGCGACGGAGCACTGGGAAGCTGTCCGCGACCAGTTGCTTCCGCCGCAGTGGGCGCTGGCGGCAGCGGAGGACTTGTCATCGCTTCCTGCCGACGAGTTCGCTGCTTGGCAGACGGAGGCCGGTATCCCCGAACTGCAGCTTCTGCTGCTTTTCGAGTGGGACCCTGACGACGAGCGCCGTGCATTCCCGGAAAGCATCGAGGCCTACTACGGCACTGCGCACTCGGTGATCCTCGGCCGGTGGATGGGTGATTCCGACGCGGCCACCGTTCGTCGTCTCCGGTCCCACGGCATTCGTGACCGTGTGAGGCCACCCCAGCTCTGTGGCGATGACGCGCTGACCATCGTGCTTGCGCGGCTGAAGACGTGGCTGCCGCTGTCACTGGCCCGCTGGTGGCGGCGCCGAGTGGGCGAGCAACTGCGCGAGCTGAGCTTCCACTGCCATCTGATCAAGTACGACCCGAACCGGTCTGTGGCTGGGTACTACGACGACGGAACCTGGAGCGATTTCGGAGACATTGGTTCAACCTTCGACGGCGTCGTGCTGACCCGCGAAGTCTACGAGTCCGTCGAGCAGGCACACCTCGATGCCATTGAAGTGATGGCTCGCGAGAGTGGCGCGCAGACCTTCGTCACGGACTGTGACCACGACCAGACGCGCGTCCTGGATCTGGGTACAACCCTGGAGCGCATCCGCGGAGCGCTGCGCGGTGCGAACGACGACTGGCTGTGGTGCACGCCTGATCACTCGATGTACATCGTCAGCGGCTATGACTACCACCTCTACGTCGGAAGTCACCGCACCTGCAATGACGGTGTCGACCTGGCGGTCGAGAAGGGGCTACATCCCAGGCTCGACGAAGGACCCTGTCCCAACTTGTACATCGAATAGGTCGGGCAGTGGGTGGCGCTGCGAAAGGGAGTGCGCGTCCTCAAGGAACCCTTATCCGTCGCGCTACGGATGGCAGGCGGATGTGCCGCGTTGCGGTAGCGCCCGCCCGGAGTTGCCGCGATCCCTTCCTGCAGTCGAGTGTCTAGTAGCCGCCTTTCGGACACTGACTACACATCCGGGACCCACGGGAACCGAACAGCGGCATCGCCTTGCATGAAGCATTGGGTGCCGCCAGCGGGGGTAGCTCAGACGGCCTCTGCGGGGCGATGCTCTTGCTCTTCAGGACGCACAATGCGGTTGCCAGTAGGGCAAGGATGATCATCGCGACGCCAGTACCGGCTAGGACCGATCTGGGGCCTGCGGCGACTGTGAGCGGGCCACCCAGCGCCGCTCCTATCGGTGATGCGGTGAGGAGCAGTGCACTGCGTAAGGCAAGGACCGTGGTGAGCCAGGACGCCGGCGTGACGGCCTGAAAGCGGGTGAAGGCTAGGGCGCTGTAAGGGCCATACACAAGTCCGCCGAAAGCGAATCCGAGCAGGGAGACAACGGCGGGAGCTGGGAGGGCGAAGGGGAGCATGGCCAGACCGTGACCGGCGACAATGCAAATCATGACCGGCCACATCGGAAGTCTGCGTACAGCCCCGATGGCGAGGGCGCCGGCGACTGCACCGATGCCGAACACCGCCCAATACAGCCCGAGAAGACTGGCGCCTCCTCGAAGGTCCTCACCAACAAAGAGCGTCAGAGCCACGCGGACGGGTCCGTAGAAGAAGTTGAAGAACCAGGTGAGCGCGAGAAGGCCGAGCAGTTCGGGTCGGGCAGCCAGGATGCGCCAGCCGTCTCGCAAGGGGCCAGAATCCAACGACGAGGCGGATGCCTTCGACTCCGGGACACGGCCCGTCTGAATGGCCAGGAACACGAACGACAAGGCATCAAGCCCGACGATCCACGCCGGGCTGATCACCACGGTGAGCCCTCCAGCCAGTACGGGTCCACCAATCGTGGACGCCCATCCCGACGTACTGAGCAGGGCATTGCCGGCCAGATGCTCATCAGCAGGTAGCAGCTCGGAGACGAGGGCGTACTTCGCCCCACCGCCCCACCCGTGCAGCAACGAGGATCCAGCAAGCAGTGCCAGGTACAGCGCAGGCTCCAACACGCCGACAGTCCAAGCGAGGGGCACACACCCGAGGAACACTGCACGCACCCAGGCGTTCGCCCGCAACAGCCGGCGGGCAGGAAGGCGCCGCAACCAGCGGCTGAACAGCAGCGCACCGACCGCTCCCGGTAGGACATAGGCGGCGACCGCGGCACCTATGAACGGGCCAGCCGCCTCTTGCGGCACGATCTGCAATGCCAGCCACACGATCGCGACCATGCTCATGCCATCGCCCATGTCCGATGCTGCGATCGCTGGCAGTACGGCGGAGAATGAGCGGTTTGCGAAGATCAATTGGTAGCCCCGCGGCAGCAAGCGCGGCAGTCGGGTTGACAGCATGGGCCGAGGAAAACGGTTCACGTGCACTTGAAGTCAAAACGAGGGCGAACGTTGTTGCGGTACCCGATCATCGGGGAGCTTGCGCGCCGATCGGGTGTCCGACTCTCTGCCCAGCGCGATTTTCGAGAACTTGGGGCTAGACCAAGCCTGCGAGATGTCGATGCACCGGCCACTGGACTTCAGCCATCCGCTCCACCAGCTCGCGCACCTGCGCGGAGGACAGCATCAGGTTGGTCAGCTCGTGGCGGCCGCGCTTGGCGATGAAGACCCGGCTGGGATCGTTGATCCAGACTTCCTCGGGTCGTCGAGGAACGGCTGGAGCGGACCGATGCCGGAGGCCCGCGCGGTCAAGTCGCCGACTATCGGCATTGCGAGTGAAATCGCCGGAGCTCTCGTGGGCTGGCACCGAGCGCACGCGTGGACGTCCCGCTTCGCGGATTGGTCGCCTTGGGCAACGACGCGAGCGCCAGGGTGCTGGAAGGGGTCGGCTTCGACGACGAGGTCGGACGCGAGGACTATGACGACACGGTCTGCCGCGCATTCGTGTATCCGCTCATGACTAGGAGACTCCCGGTAGACAGCAACGCTCAGGGACCGGCCGGTCCGCATTCGGGCCCGGCAAAGCCTTGCCCGTTGGGCATGCTGCGGACTCCGACCGTGTAGCGACACCTTCGGCCCTACTCACTGGCCGACACGCCGCGTCGCCAAATCCGCTGCGAGCATGCAGGTGCGCCTCCGGGCGCGCTGTACTTTCGCCGGCGGCCTAATCTCTGCCTCATGCCACTCGAACTCGTGTCTGTAATCGTCGATGATTACGACGTCGCCATCAGTTTCTTCACTCGCACGCTCGGGTTCGTCCTGACCGAGGACTCACCGTCTACAACGACTGATGGCCGTCCGAAGCGGTGGGTCGTAGTGCACCCTCGCGACGGCGGTGCCGGGCTCCTGCTCGCGCGCGCGGATGGCGACCAACAGACCGCAGCGATCGGACAGCAGTTCGCTGGTCGCGTCGGCTTGTTCCTTCGAGTTGAGGACTTCGACGAAACGCTTTCTCGGATCATGGACTCGGCGTGCGAAGTGGTGCGGCCAGCAAGAGACGAGCCCTATGGGCGCGTGTGCGTGTTCCGGGACCCCTGGGGCAACCTTTGGGATCTTCTCGGTGCCTCCTCGAAGCGTGGCGAGGGCTGACCGGTCCCATCCCGGCCCGCTCGCCGGTCATGTCCACGCCCAGCTCACGCATCTAGACCCCCTGCGCGCCCAACCCGAGTCCACTCGCCTACCGGGCACAAGGACAAGTGGCTGAGGGATCTGTTGAGGAAGGGTCCCCCTGGTGGAAGCAGCGGAACCGTGCCCTTTCTCGCATACGTTGTGCAGGGCTGGGTCTGAGCAGGGCGGTCCGGACAAGTGCCGCCGACGCATACTTTCGCTCGGGTGGAATGGGTTGATTCCGACCGTGCTCGGCGACGGGTGCTCAGCGTCGCCCGGCACACTGATGGTTGTGAGTCACTCGAGCGGAACGCCATTGCCCCTTCGTCGCGGGCCGCATCATCACGCCTGGTTGAAGAGCGAAGCGGAGCGGCTGTCGGCGCTCACCGGCGTCGCGAGAGTCGATGCCGGGTTCGGCTGGCTGGACGCGAATTGCCAGCTGGAGCCCGGTCCGGTCGCGACCTGGATCACCGCCCGGATGACTCACGTGGCTGCTCTAGCAGTGCTCTCCGGCCTGACGGGCGGTGATGGCGAGGTGGACCAGCTCGAGGTTGCGGCTCACGGTGTTGCGGCTCTGTCCGGACCGCTCTCGGACACCAACTGCGGTGGCTGGTTCGCGACGGTGGGTGCTGAGGGGCCGGTAGATGATGCAAAGCGCGCCTACGACCACGCTTTCGTCCTGCTGGCGGCATCGAGCGCCATGGCCGCGGACGTCTCCGGCTCTCAGGATCTGATGGAGCGCGTGCTCTCCGTGCTCGACGAGAAGTTCTGGCAACCTCGCGAGCAGATGTTCGTCGACAGCTGGGACCGCGCCTTCGACGTACTCGACGACTATCGAGGGATCAATGCGAACATGCACATGGTCGAGGCGCTCCTCGCGGCTGGGGAGGTGACGGGAGACCGAACCTTGATCCAGCGGGCCGACCTCGTCGCAGCTCGCGTGGTGAACTGGGCGGAGTCCAACAACTGGCGGATTCCCGAGCACTTCGACGCCCATTGGAACGTCTTGCTCGACTACAACCGGGAGGCTGCTGCCGACCCGTTCCGGCCGTACGGGGCAACAATGGGGCACGGGCTCGAATGGGCCAGGCTCCTGCTGCACCTTGACGCAGCTCCGGGGCAGGCGTCGGACCGGCTCTCAGCTGCGGTGCTGCTCTACGACCGTGCCGTGGCCGACGGCTGGGCTGTCGATGGCGCCGATGGGTTCATCTACACCGCCGACTGGGACGGTCGACCGGTCACGCGCGACCGGATGCACTGGGTCTGTTGCGAAGCCATCGCGGCTGCAGCGACGCTTGCTGAGCGCACTGGCGAGAGCCGCTTCGAAGAGGACTACGAACGTTGGTGGGAGTTCGCGAAGCGATACCTCCTTGATCTCCAAGGGGGTTCGTGGCACCACGCCCTGGACGCGAGAAACGTCCCTGACTACACGGTGTGGACCGGCAAGCCCGACCTCTACCACGCTGTCCAGGCGTGTGTGCTCCCGATGAACCCACTCGCAGCCTCTGTCGTCGCTGGAATCCGGTCGGAGCGGTAGCGCACACCGCGGACCAGCTCGCGCTGCATCCTCGTGACCGCTCCGGTCAGGAACTTGCGGCTCCAACGTGACGCGGGCGTTGAGTGCCCGGCGGGGTTGCGCGTCGACCCTCAGGAGCGCACGCTCGAGATGGCACGTCGCCGACCGCAACACCCCACACTCGGGTGGCGGGAAGTCTCGGGAGGACACAAGATGAGCTTCAAGAAGAGAAGTGCCGGCCTGGTGGCCGGAGGAACCTTGGTGACCATGGCCCTGGTGCCGTTCGCAGCACCCACCCAGGCAGCCGACAGCGCGCAGACCGGGGCGCAGGCAGCAGTGCGGGACAACGCCACGGCACAGACGTGGCGGGTCGGGCCCGGCCGACCACTCGCTACGCCCAGCGCCGCCGCGGCGGTCGCCAGGGACGGCGACACGGTGCTGATCGATCCTGGCACCTACGTCGGCGACGTGGCCACCTGGACCCAGGACGACCTCACCCTGCGAGGCGACGGCGGGCTCGCGCACCTGCAAGCGGGCGGGAAGAGCGCACAGGGCAAGGCCATCTGGGTGATCGCCGGCGACCGCACGGTCGTCGACAGCATCGAGTTCAGCGGCGCCGCCGTGACCGACAAGAACGGCGCCGGCATCCGTCAGGAGGGTGTCGGGCTCACCGTCACACGCAGCTGGTTCCACGACAACCAGAACGGCATCCTCACCGGCGCCAGTCCCACGAGCGACATCGTGATCCGGGACTCGCGCTTCTTCAGCAATGGCGCGGGGGACGGCTACAGCCACAACCTCTACATCGGCGCGGTGCGGTCCCTGACCGTCAGCGGCAGCTACATCTGGGGGGCCAAGGTCGGGCACGAGCTCAAGTCCCGGGCAGCCCAGAACACGATCATCGGCAACCGGATCACCGACGCAGACGCCGCGACCAGCTACTCCATCGACCTGCCCAACGGCGGCCGGTCGTTGATCGCGGGCAACGTCATCATCCAGGGACCCAACTCACCGAACTCGACCCTCGTCTCGTACGCCGCCGAGGGATTCCCCGCCACGGGCTCGCGAGAGCTTTGGGTCGTCAACAACACCTTCGTGAACCGTCGGACGGCCGGCACCTTCGTGCGTCTCGCCACCGGCAGCCAGGCCAACCTGCACAACAACCTGATGGTCGGACCAGGGTCGCTGACCAACCTCACGGGTGTCCCGGCCTCAGCCAACATCAGGGTGGGCCTGCAGGAGTTCGTCAACCCCGCGACCGACGACTTCCGCCTGCTGTCCACGTCATCCGCGATCAACCGAGGTGTCCAGGTGCCCGAGCAGTGGCGCGCCACCTCGGAGTACGAGCACCCGACGAGACTGGTGCCCCGCCCCGTCGTGGGACCAGTCGACATCGGCGCCTACGAGTGGCGGTGAGACTCGCCGTACCTTGAGAGAGGTGACGGTGCCACGGAGCGGTCTGACTGTGCCGGTTTCGTCACGTACGGACAGGCGCCGTCCGGCGCGAGGTGACCACGCCGAGCACCCCGAGGCCGACGGCGAAGACGAAGACCGACAGGAACGGATTGGCTCCCTCGCGCTCGGCCACGGCGAACACGACCCCCGAGATCGACAGCGCCAGAGCTGCGCCCAGCGAGTCGGCGATCGACAACGCGGCCGAGTTGGAGCCCCGGTCGCCGTCGGTGGAGGCGTCGAGCATGGCCACGCTGGTGCGGGGGTAGCCCAGACCCATCCCGGCACCGGCGAGGACGTAGGTGGCGCCGGCGAGCACCGCAGGTCCGTCGAGCCAGACCGTCAGGGCCAGGGCCAGCACTCCCAGGAGCAGCAGCACCGACCCGACCTCCATCGCCCGCACGTGGGAGATCCGGTCGCCGAGTCGGGCCTGCACCTGGCTGGCCGCCGCCCACGTCACCCCGACGAGGGTCAGCGCGATGCCGGCTCGCCCCGGTGTCAGTCCCCACTGCGACTGCAGCACGTAGACGATGTAGGCCTCGGCACAGAAGAAGCCTGCGCTCATCAGCCCGCGGGTGGCGATCACCGACGGCAGGCCGCGCGCTCCGGTGAGCGTGCCGGCGGGAAGCAGCCGCCGGAGGGCGAGCACGACGAGGACGAGCGCACCGATGGCACCGAGTCCGAGGACGCCGCGTGCGGAGCCGAGGAGCTCGAGGGCGAGTACGGCGACCGCGCCCACCGTGGCCCAGATGAGCGGACCCGCACCGGACGCCTCGACGTCGACGTCCGTGCGACGTCCGCGCAACGAGGGTGCGATCAGGACGGCGGCGGCTGCCACGAAGATCACAGCACCGCCGAAGACCCAGCGCCACCCGACGGTGTCGGAGATGAAGGCGGCCAGCGCGGGGCCGAAGAGGGCCGGCAGGACCCAGGCAGCGGCGAAGCTGGCGAAGATCGCGGGCTGCAGGCGCGGCGGGAAGACGAGCCCGACCAGGACGTAGAGACCGACGATGAGGGCTCCGCCACCGAGTCCCTGGACCAGGCGTCCCCCGACCAGGATCTCCATGGTGGGTGCCGCTGCACAGATCAGCAGGCCGAGCGAGAAGAGCACCATCGACCAGAGGAGCGGCGCCACTGGGCCGCGGCGGTCGCTCCACATCCCGGCCGCGACCATGCCGATGACCCCGCTGGCGAGGGGCGCCGCGAAGCTCAGCGCGAAGAGGTCCTCGCCGTCCAGGTCGCGAGCGACGGTCGGCATCACGGTGGTCACGGCCATCGCCTCGAACGCGACGAAGCCGATCAGCGCGAACATGCCGACCGTCACGGCGGCATACGTCGGGCTGAGCAGGCGCTCGCGGGTCCCGGTCCTGGGCTCGGTCTCGGTCATCACTGTCACGATGGCAGACGCTAAAAGCTCAGGTGGACGTGAGGTCAAACAGGAATAGTGGGCAGATCTCGTCGTTGGGCTGGGCGTGACCCCTGCGCTCTCCGTCCTCGACCTGGTGCCGGTGCGCACCGACCAGACGTCCGCCGATGCGGTGGCTGCGTCCCGATCGCTGGCGAAGGTGGCCGACGAGCTCGGCTACCGCCGCTATTGGGTCGCCGAGCACCACAACATGCCGGCTGTGGCGGCGACCAACCCGCCTGTGTTGATCGCCCTGCTCGCCGCAGCGACGTCGCGCATCCGGGTGGGGTCGGGGGGCGTGATGCTGCCCAACCATGAGCCGCTCGTCGTGGCCGAGCAGTTCGCGCTGCTGGAGGCCGCCTTCCCGGGACGCATCGACCTCGGGATCGGGCGCGCGCCCGGCACCGACATGCTGACCCGCTACGTGCTGCGCGGTGGGGCCACATCAGCCGCCGATGACGCAGTCACGAAGTTCCCCCAGTACGTCGAGGACGTGGCCACGCTCATGCACCCGGACGGCGTCGAGATGACCGTCGGTGGGCGCCGCCAGCCCCTGCGCGCCACCCCACTGGCCGGCAGCGTGCCGACGATCTGGCTGCTCGGCTCCTCCGACTACTCGGCCCGCCTCGCCGCGGACCGCGGGCTGCCCTATGTCTTCGCCCACCACTTCGCCGGTCATGGCACGTCCGAGGCGCTCGAGCTCTACCGATCGACGTACAAGCCCTCAGCCGACCATCCGGAGCCGCGCACCTTCCTCACCGTGAACGCTGCCGTGGCCCCGACCGTGGAGGCGGCACGCCGCCTGGCCCTGCCGCAGGCGCAGGCGATGGTCGCGCTGAGGACTGGCGGTCCGCTGTCCTTCCAACGACTGGTCGAGGACGCCGAGGCGACGCCGGTGGCAGCGGCACACCAGGGCATGGTCGCGGCAATGCTGACGCGCTGGATCGTGGACGAGCCGATCTCCGCACGGGCGCGCATCGAGGCGCTGGCGAGTGACTTCGGGGTCGACGAGGTGATGGTGCACCCGGTCGCCGGCGCGCACGCCGGGACCGACCGGGACGCCGTACCGGCCCGCGAGGAGACGCTGAGGCTGCTCGCGGCCTAGAGAGCCCGGCTCAGTGGCGCTCCTCGAGCCCGACCGCCTCGCGCAGCTTCTCCACTGAGGCACGCATCTCCTCTGAGTCGCCGGCCTGGTGCGCCATCAGGTCGGACAATGCCTCCGCGAGCACGTTCAGCTTCTCCTGAGCGGATTCCTGGCTGCGGCGCCCGGCGTTCTCGAGCAGGACGAGCAGCAGCAGCGACAAGATCGCGGAGCCGGTGTGGAGCGCCAGCTCCCACTTCGTCGTGCTCGACCACAGCGGCTTGCTCAGGGCCCACAGGGCAATGGCGATGAGGATGACCCCGAAGAACGGGGCTCGGCTGACGCGGACGTTGATCGCGTCGACGAACTTCTCAAAGGGATTGCGGCCGGTGTCCGAGCGGCGGTCCTCGACGGTGTCGTTGCGTTCCATCCCCGGAGGTTAGCGGGGTGCGGTTCTGGGGTCTGGCGTCAGCCTGGGGTGGACGCCCGCCCGGGTCGCAGTAGGGTCAGCCGCATGACTGTTTGGGAATATCAGGTGGCGCCGATCCCGCTCCACAACGAAGCGCTCATGCTCAACAACTTCGGCCAGGACGGCTGGGAGCTCGTCGCGATCCACACCAACGCGCAGGGCGGTCTCGTGGCCTTCCTCAAGCGTCCGAAGGGTGGGGCTTCCTGATGGGCGCCGAGGCGAAGCTCGAGTCGATGGGGATCACGATCCCCGAGGTGGTGCCCCCGCTTGCGGCATACGTCCCCGCACTGCGGACCGGCAACCTCGTCTACACCGCCGGCCAGCTGCCGGCGCGCGACGGCGAGATGATCGCGGTCGGCAAGGTGGGCGGCTCGGTCACCGAGGAGCAGGGCTATGAGTGCGCCCGCCAGTGCGCGCTCAACGCGCTGGCGGCGATCAAGGCCGAGATCGGCTCGCTCGACCAGATCACCAGGATCGTCAAGGCGACGGTCTTCGTGGCGTCGACGCCCGACTTCACCAACCAGGCGAAGATCGCCAACGGTGCCTCGGAGTTCCTCGGTGAGGTCTTCGGCGACGCCGGTCGCCACGCCCGCTCGGCCGTCGGGGTCGCTGTGCTGCCTCTCGACGTCGCCGTCGAGGTCGAGCTCATCGTCGAGGTCGCGGGCTGACGTGTCCGCACTGAGGCGCCCTCCGTTGCCGCAGTCCCTGATCGACCAGGCTCACGCCTACGCCGCCGGTGAGGCAGCGCCCGCCGAGCCGCGCAATGCTGCCACGGTCATCCTGTTGCGCGACGGGTCGCCCGGACTCGAGGTCTACCTCCTCCGCCGGCAGACGACGATGGCCTTCGCGGGTGGCATGTGCGTCTTCCCCGGGGGTGGGGTGGACCCCCGCGACTTCTCCGAGGATGTGGCGTGGGCCGGTCCGTCGGTCGAGGAGTGGGCCACCACGTTGGGGTGCGAACCCGCGCTGGCTCGGGCGCTGGTCTGCGCAGCGGTGCGGGAGACCTTCGAGGAGTCGGGCGTTCTGTTGGCCGGACCCTCGGCCGACAGAGTCGTCGAGGACACCACGGGCGAGGACTGGGAGGCCGACCGGGTCGCGCTGGAGACGCGTGAGCTGTCGATGACCGACTTCCTCGTCCGCCGCGGCCTGGTCCTGCGGACGGACCTGCTGGGAGCGTGGTCCGGCTGGCTGACACCCGTCTTCGAGCCCAGGCGCTACCGCACGTGGTTCTTCGTGGCGATGCTCCCGGGCTCCCAGACGACGCGTGACGTCTCGAGCGAGTCGTCGTCGGTGACGTGGATGCAGCCGCTTGAGGCAGTCGCCGCTGTCGAGGCGGGAAAGATGATGATGATGCCGCCGACCTTCCTCACCTGCCTGGACGTCGGCCAGCACACGACGGCCGAGGCTGCGCACCGAGCCGCGTCGGGTCGCGCCGTCGAGATATTCACCCCCGAGATCGTCTCCACGGGTGAGGGCTTCGTGCTCTCGACACCCCCTGCGTACGAGGCCTTGCTGGACGCACGATGACTTGGGCGGGTGGGACCTTCGGGAGCTCGGCCACGTGCGTGCTGGCCCCCAACGCCAACTTCATGACGCTCGACGGCACCAACACCTGGGTGCTCTCCTCGGGTTCTCAGTCGATGGTGATCGATCCCGGCCCCGCCATCGAGTCGCACCTCGAGGCCATCTCCGCGGTCGGCGGGGACGTGGTCGGCGTGCTGCTGACCCACCACCACGCCGATCACTCGGAGGCTGCGCGCACCTTCGCCGAGCGTCATGGGTGCGGCGTACGCGCTCTCGATCCTGCCTGTCGCCTCGGCTCCGAAGGGCTCGCCGGCGGGGACGTCGTCACCGTCGGTGAGCTCGAGGTGCACGTCCTCGCCACGCCCGGCCACACGGCCGACTCGCTGTCGTTCGTCGTGCCCTCGGAGTCCGCGGTGCTCACCGGGGACACCGTGCTCGGCCGCGGGACGACCGTCGTCGCGCACCCCGACGGGTCGCTGGGGGCCTACCTCGACTCGCTCGACCGGTTGCACGCGCTCTGCTCCGCGCAGGGGATCACCTCCATCTGGCCGGGTCACGGGCCGGTCATCGACGACGCGCTGGGTGCCCTGGACCACTACATCGCCCATCGGCGTACGCGCCTCGACCAGGTGAGGGACGCGCTGCGGACCCTCCACGCCCGGGCGCGTGACGGAGAGCCTTTCCCGCACGAGGACCTGCCCCGCGCGATCGTCGAGATCGTCTACGCCGACGTCGACCCGGTCCTGTGGGGCGCCGCCGAGCTGTCGGTCCGCGCGCAGCTGGCCCACCTGACGGATGCCCGCGCGTAGACACGCGGACACACGTCGGTCGGCGCTCGACCGCTGAGCGTGGTCCTGGTGTCCCATCGCGACGCCGCCGCGTTGCCGCGCCCAGGACGTCCGACGAAGCGGCTGCCCCGGCCGCCGGATCGTCGGACGTCCCTGCTTGCGTCCGACGATGTGATGGGTCAGGTGAGGCGCGTACGGCGACGCCACACCCACCGCAGGCCGTAGAGCACGCTCAGCCCGGCGGCCACGCCGAGGCCGATGATCCAGGAGATGTCGCGCTGCCCCGGCCAGTCGGGCTCACCGAAGTCGTGGGTGAGCTCCTGGCTGGACGTGCCGTCGAGGTCGGGGATCAGGTCGACGGCGACGGAGAGGGACAGTGCGTCATTGAACGACTCATCATCAACAGTGCCGACGACCCGGTAGGTCCACACGTCCTCGGAGCGCGACGGAGACGTCATCACGATCAGCTCGGAGTTGCCGGACGAGCTGAGCTCGTCACGGCCGGCTGGGTTGACCATGGACAGGACCAGGTCGGAGGTCGGCCACCCGAGGGGCTGCACGTACGCTCCGTTGGGGTAGCGCTCGAGGTCCTTGGCGAGCTCGCGCGGCGTCACCACCCCGGTCTCGGGGTCGAGGAACACGGCAACGTCGGAGGCGGCGAACGACCCGATGGCGACCGACCCGTCCGGAGATGCGGTCGCGACCCGCTCTGCCATCAGGTCCCTGTCCACTCGGTACTTGCTGGTGGTTCCCTCCGCCGTCACTGTCACCCGCTCGCCGCCGGCGAAGACCAACGTGCCGGAGTTGGTGACAGCGACGGCTCCTTGAACATTCGACCCCACCGGGACCGTCGCGCTGATTGACGCCCCGGGTCCGATGCGACCGCCCACCTTCGTGCTGTAACCCCCGGGGCGCAATTCAGCAGCCGTGTCCACACCTGCCCATGCGAGCCAGCGGCTGTCGGGCGACCAGGAGATTGCCCGGACATGGATGCCGTTGCCACCCTTCAAAGTAACCGTCCGGATCTCCCCAGACGCAAGCTCAACGACCCGGACGCCCCCAGGCATCGACGCGTCCTCCGGATCCGTCGCGTCCCACCAGGCATAGGCGAGCTGGGTGCCGTCCGGACTCAGCGCGAGACCCGACGGCACACCTAGCTGGGTGATCCGGGAGACCCCGAGCCAACCCGGCAGGTCCAGGTGGTGATAAGCCCCGTCCTTCGCCCCGATGACCACTGGCAACGACCCAGCGCGAGCCGCGAACGCAGCGGATGCCTGGCCGATCGCGAGATCCTCCTCGGCAACCTCGTCCGACCAGCTGACCTCGCCGTCCGTCGGGTCCGGTCCCTCGACCAGGTCCTCGGGCACATCCGTGTAGATCCGGCTCGGGATCGCCCCCTCCGGCACGGTGTCGCCGGCCGGCGCGAAGGCCCGGGGCGGACCGGTCACGACCGCGACGAACCCGCCGAGGATCACCACGATGGCCAGCACAACAGCAGACGTGACGATCCGGTCGCGGCGGCGCAGCGCACGCCCGCGGTCCCAGACGGCGTGGTCGATGGCCGGCCGGGGCGCGGTGTCGGCGAGCTGCTGGAGCTGATCGTGAAGACTCATCGGTCCACCACCTGGAGGTCGGCGAGGTCAGGCGCGAGGACGCGCAGGCGCGCGAGGGCGTTGCGGGTCGTGGACTTCACGGTGCTGACCGAGATGCCGATGGCCTGAGCGGTCTGCACCTCGGTGAGGTCCTCGAAGAAGCGCAGCACGAGGACGGTCCGCTGCTTCGGGGTCAGCTGGGCGAGCGCGGCGTCCAGCGTCAGCCGCAGGTCGCTGTCAGGGGAGGGGTGGCTTGCGTCGTACGCCCCGAGAGTGGTCTCGGCGAAGCGGCGCTTGCGCCACCAGGAGATGTTCTGGTGATACATCACGCGGCGGGCGTAGGCCTCGGGCGAGGTGGAGATGCCCTCCCAGTGGCGGGCGGTCTGGAGCAGCGCGTGCTGGACCAGGTCCTCAGCCGTGTGGTGGTTGCCGGTGAGGAGGAAGGCCGTGCGCGCCAGGGCGCCGCTGCGGGCGTGGACGAACTCGTCGAACGCTCCACGATCAGGCCGGTCGGCCACGGGGCACCTCCTCTCACCTTGTACGACGCACGCGACCCCCGGCTCGGGTGGTGGTCGGGCCGAACATCTTCAGGCGTAGGCGGTGACCTTGGCCCTCGTCACCGGCAATAACATTCCGGCCGTGAGCGACGATCCCATGAAGACAGCCCTCCCACTGGCGATCGCGGCGGAGGAAGCCGCCGAAGACTCAGCGTCGACCGTCTACTCGAACGTCACGGTCGTCAATGCCCTCGTCGAGAAGTTCCTCGATGAGGACGAGATCAGCCAGGACGCGTTGGCGGCGTACTACGTCGACTACTACCTCGCCGAGGTCAACAACGGGGGCCACGACCAGTTCCTCTTCAACTCCCAGCTCCCCAGGACCGTGGTCCCACGGCTGGGTCAGGGCCTTCGTGCGATCGGGGCGCCCCGGCATGCCGAGATCTTCGACCGCACGATCGGCGCCATCGACTCCCTGCCCGCAGCAGAGCGGGAGGCCTACCTCCGGAGCGAGGGCGACAGCGGCATCGACCTGGACGCTGCCGATGACGCGTTCTACGAGCTGGCCGAGCACGAGAACCTCACCGACCTCATGGCCTCCTGGCTGCTCAGCCGACCGACGCTGACGCTGGTGCCGCAAGCCGAGCTCGTCGGGTGGATCGACGCGCGTGCGGCCGAGATCGACCCTGCCGAGCTGGAGCGCCGACGGGAGAAGGCGCGCCGCTTCCACGAGGAGAACATGCCTGACTACGAGCGGACGATTCGCGACCTGTGCACGATCGCCGGCGTGGAGCTCGGTGTCATCACCGCAGGCGACCCGAGCCACGTCCACAAGGGCTCGGAAACGGTGGCCTGGCACTTCCTCGACACCACCGACCGGCACTTCTACATGGTCGACACGGGCGTGAAGGCGTTGATGTACGACGAGGCCGACGGTTCGCTGGTCGCGACGATGAAGCGGCGGCGGAGCGTGGCCCAGCGCGTCCGTCTCGGACTCAGCGCGCTCGGCGGGACAGGCGCTCGACGTCCATGATCACGACCGAGCGCGGCTCCAGCCGGACCCAGCCGCGCGATGCGAAGTCGGCCAGCGCCTTGTTGACCGTCTCGCGGGAGGCGCCGACCAGCTGAGCGAGCTCCTCCTGCGTGAGGTCGTGGTGGACGTGGACGCCGTCGTCGGCGGTGCGGCCGAACCGGTCGGCGAGATCGAGCAGCGCCTTGGCCACGCGTCCCGGGACGTCGGAGAAAACGAGGTCGGCCACGACGTCGTTGGACTTGCGCAGCCGGGCAGCCAGCTGGGAGAGCAGGCCGCGGGCGACGATCGGGCGGCCGTCGAGCCAGCGGAGGAGGTCTTCGTGGGACAGCGAGGCGAAGGTGGCGTCCGTGACCGCGGTGACGGTCGCCGAGCGCGGGCCTGGGTCGAAGAGCGACAGCTCGCCGAACATCTGACCGGGACCCATGATCGCCAGCAGGTTCTCGCGGCCGTCGGTGGCGGAGCGGCCGAGCTTCACCTTGCCGTCGAGGACGATGTAGAGCTTGTCGCCCGAATCGCCCTCGCTGAACAGCACGTCGCCTCGACGTAGCTTGGACTCACTCATCGAGTTGCGCAGCGCGGTGGCCGCCTCGTCGTCGAGCGCACTGAAGAGCGGGGCCTGACGCAACACGTCGTTGTCCACCGGTGTCCTCCAACTCTGGGCCTGCTCTGGTCCTGGCCATGAAAACTCACCCGATGCCCTCGGCGCCGGGTGTGGGAATCCTAGCCGTGGTCTGTGTCACACGGGAGCGAGGTGTCCATCAGACCACATCTGAGCGCCCCGAGGGCCTGTCGGCGGTGGGTCGTAGGCTGCCCGTGTGTCCGCCCGACCTACCGCGCCCCGAGCGAGCCTGCCCGTGACCCCGCCGGACACCGCACTCGTGCGCCGAGCCCGCAAGGTCAACCGGATCCTCGCCGAGACCTACCCCGACGCCCACTGCGAGCTCGACTTCGACGACCCGTTCCAGCTGCTCGTCGTGACGGTGCTCAGCGCCCAGACCACGGACCGGCGCGTCAATGCGGTCCGCCCCACCCTCTTCGCCGTCTATCCCGACCCGACGGCGATGGCGGGGGCCTCGCGCGAGCACCTCGAGCAGATCATCGGCCCGCTCGGGTTCTTCCGGGCCAAGACCGAGTCGCTCCTCAAGCTCAGCCAGGCGCTCGTCGAGCGCTACGACGGGCAGGTCCCCGGCCGGCTCGACGACCTCGTGACCCTGCCGGGCGTGGGCCGCAAGACCGCCAACGTCGTCCTGGGCAACGCCTTCGACGTCCCCGGCATCACCGTCGACACGCACTTCGGCCGGCTCGTGCGCCGTCTCGGGTGGACCGAGGAGACCGACCCGGTCAAGGTCGAGCACGCGATCGGCGCGCTGTTCCCCCGTCGCGACTGGACACCGCTCTCCCACCACCTGATCTGGCACGGCCGCCGCCGCTGCCATGCCAAGAAGCCTGCGTGCGGTGCCTGCCCGGTCGCACGGCTGTGCCCGTCGTTCGGCGCGGGCCCGACCGATCCGATCGAGGCCGAGAAACTCGTGACGACCCAGGGACCGGCGTGATCCGCAGGATCGCCCTCGCGCTCGCCCTGGTGCTCGTGCTGGGTGGTTGCGCATCCGTGCGAGACCCGCAGACAACGCCGGCCTCGAACGTCGTGGTCGACTCTCCGGCACTGCGCAAGGCCAAGGCGAGGACCGGGATGGTCGATTGCCGACCAGGAACCGGCGAGGGCGAGTCGTCGGAGGGTTTGCCGGCAATTGACCTGCCGTGCCTGGGCGGTGGTCAGACAGTGACGATGAGCTCCCTGCGCGGCCCGTTGGTCATCAACCTGTGGCAGGCGTTCTGCGGTCCGTGCATCAAGGAGATGCCGGTCCTTGAGGAGTTCCACCAGAAGTACGGCGAGCGCGTCGGCGTACTTGGGATCGACTATCAGGACGTCCATCCCGAGGCTGCGCTCGAGCTGGCTGCGAAGACTGGCGTGACCTACCCATCCGTCGCGGATCCCGGCGGCAGCCTCAACGGGGCGGGCGGGGTTCCCGCGGTGCGTGGTTTGCCCTTCTTCCTGTTCATCGACGCGGACGGCAAGGTCGCACACGCCAGCGTCGGTGGTGTCGACTCGATCGAGGAGCTGGTCGACCTGGTCGAGGAGCACCTCGGGGAGAGCGTGCTGTGAGCCTGCCCGGCTGGCTGGCGCCGGTGGCGCAGGGCGCGGAGGCGATCACGGTCCACGAGCTGACGCGGTTCATGCCCCCCGAGGGCAGCGATGCCCGGCGCGGCGCCGTGCTCATGCTGTTCGCCGACCTCGACGGCGACGGCAGGGGCGAGCTGGTGCTCACCGAGCGCGCCCACCACATGCGGTCGCACCCGGGGCAGGTCTCCTTCCCCGGCGGCACGATCGACCCCGGGGAGTCCGCCGTCGAGGCGGCGCTGCGGGAGGCGGAGGAGGAGATCGGGCTCGACCCAGCCGAGATAGAGGTGTTCGGTGAGCTGCCCGAGCTGTGGCTGCCACCGTCCAACTTCGCCGTGACCCCGGTGCTGGGATATTGGCGCGAGCGTGGCCACGTCCACGTGGTCAGCACCGACGAGGTGCATGCGATCCACCACGTCGCCATCGACGAGCTGCTGGATCCCGAGAGCCGGATCACCGTGCGTCATCCCTCCGGCTGGCTCGGCCCCGGTTTCCTGATCGGGCCCGGGCGCGACGTCATCCTGTGGGGCTTCACCGCCGGGATCATCGCCCGGCTCTTCGACTTCCTCGGTTGGTCGGGCGAGTGGGACACCGCGCGGATGCGTGACCTGCCCGACCACATGCTGCAAGGTGATCCCACACCGACCGCGCCGACGCGGCCGAACACCAGGTTCGAGGAGTAGCCACGCGTGAACATCCTCGACTGGTGCCTGGTGGCACTCGTGGGCGTCTACGCCCTCTCGGGGTACTGGCAGGGCTTCGTCACCGGCGCCTTCGCCACCGCGGGGCTGCTGCTCGGCGGCCTCTTCGGCGTGTGGGTCGCCCCGATCGCCCTCGGTGACGCCGAGCCCTCGCTGTGGGTCTCGCTCGGAGCGCTGTTCATCGTCATCCTCTCGGCCTCGGTCGGCCAGGCGCTGCTGCAGTACGTCGGCTCCCGGCTGCGGGCGCGCATCAAGTGGCAACCCATCCGCGCCGTCGACGCCGTCGGCGGGGCGGCGCTGAGCGGGGTGGCAGTGCTGCTGGTCGCGTGGGCGCTCGGCGTGGCGATCTCCGGCTCCCGGATCGGTGCGATCACCCCGATCGTGCGTGAGTCGACCGTGCTCTCCGAGGTCGACGAGGTCCTCCCCGACCAGGCCTCGGAGGTCCTCGCCGCCTTCAACAACGTGGTCGGCACCACCTTCTTCCCGCGCTACCTCGAACCCTTCGCGCCGGAGCGGATCGTCGAGGTCGGGCCGGGGCCACGACGGCTGCTCACCGACCCCGACGTGAGCGACGCCCAGCCGAGCGTGCTCAAGGTCCGCGGCAGCAACAACTGCGGCAGCGGGGTCGAGGGCAGTGGCTTCCTGTACTCACCGGGCCGGTTGATGACCAACGCGCACGTCGTCGCCGGTGTGGACGACCCGGAGGTCGAGATCAACGGGTCGAGCGTGCCGGCGACCGTCGTGGTCTATGACCCCGAGATCGACGTGGCGGTCCTGGCGCTCGACGACGCCGACCTGCCCCACCTCGTCTTCGACAAGCAGGCAGCGGCCTCCGACGGTGTCGCCGTCCTCGGCTATCCACTGGACGGTCCCTACGACGTGCAGACCGGGCGGATCCGGTCCCAACAGCGCCTGCGTTCGCCCGACATCTACGGCGAGGGGACCGTGCTCCGCGACGTCTTCTCCCTGCGCGCGCAGATCCGCCAGGGCAACTCGGGCGGACCGATCGTCAACTCGGCCGGCGACGTGGTCGGACTCATCTTCGCGGCGTCCGTCACGGACCCGGAGACCGGCTATGCGCTGACGGCCGAGCAGATCGCCGAGAGCGCCGCCCTCGGTGTCACCTCGTCGACCGAGGTCGACACCGGGGAATGCGCAGGCTGATCAGGCGCGACCGCGCAGGGCGTCCGGGATCTGCTTGCCCTGGGCCATCGCCCGCTCGGGAGCCTTGACCTGCTTGACCTGCCTGAGCCCGATGAGGGCGAGGAGCCCGGCAAGGAGGAGGTAGAGGCCGAAGACGATCAGGAAGCACCAAGCGAGGTGCAGACCGGTCATGGACAGGAAGTAGGCGATCGCGATCGAGAGCATGATGACGGCGAGGAGACCGATGAAGGCGGCGCCGGCGAAGAGGCCGATGCCCACGCCACCGTGCTTGACGCTGACCTTGAGCTCCGACTTCGCGAGCTGGATCTCCTTGGAGATGAGCGTCGAGATGTCGCGGCTGGCGTCGATGACGAGGCCGCCGATCGTGGGCTCGGCGCCCCTGTCGGTGGGGGTGGCCGGAACGGATGTCGGCTTGGCCTGAACGGTTGCCATCTGCAGGTCCTCACGCGTTTCGGGTGGCGCGTGTACGTCGCGCGCTGGTGAACTCGACCCTACACAAGCGCGCCTGCCGCTCCCGCCTCCCGCCACGGGCCGATAGGCTGGTCGCAGGTGAGCCGGGAAGTCTGGTCGGCCCGTGGCGCAGCTGGCCGCGGAGGTGCAGTTCCCCGACCCGAAAGGCGCCAGCCGGCCATGCCCATCACCCCCCACGGGTCCTCCGACATCGCTGACGACGACGTCTGGAAGGCCGGGCCGTCCTACCTCGCAAGCAACAAGCCGCTGGCCCGGCTCGTGGCGAGGCCCATCCGTGAGTTCCTCCGGGTCGAGACGGCGGGCTCGGTCCTGCTCCTGCTGGCCGCCGCCATCGCCCTGCTGTGGGCGAACAGTCCGGTTGCGTCGTCGTACGACACCTTCTGGCACACCCCGCTCGGCATCGACTTCGGCAGCGTGGGGATCGAGCAGACGCTCCAGCACTGGGTCAACGACGCCTTGATGGTGATCTTCTTCTTCGTGGTCGGTCTCGAGATCAAGTACGAGCTCGTCAGCGGTGACCTCCGCGACCCGAAGACCGCCGCCCTGCCGATCGTCGCCGCCATCGGCGGCATGGTGGTCCCGGCCGCGATCTACATCGCGGTGACCGGCTTCGGTGAGGCCGGTCGCGGTTGGGGCATCCCGATGGCGACCGACATCGCCTTCGCCGTCGGGGTGATCGGTCTGCTCGGACGCCGGATCCCCTCCGCCGCGCGGCTCTTCCTGCTGACCCTGGCGATCGTCGACGACATCGGCGCGATCATCGTGATCGCAGTGTTCTACACCGACGAGCTCGACCTGTGGTGGCTGGCGCTCGCGATCGCGCTGCTCGGAGTGATGATCGTCCTGCGGAAACTCCGGGTCTGGTCGGTGCCGGCCTACATCGGCATCGGGGTCGTCCTGTGGTTCGCCCTGTTCCAGTCAGGCGTCCACGCCACCCTGGCGGGGGTGGCGATCGGACTGATCACGCCGGCCAGGGCGCTGCTGAACGAGGACGTCGCGCGCAGCTACGCCCGCACGGCTCTCGCCGACCAACACCTGGACCCCGACGAGCTCGGGCGGCTGCGGTTCCTGATCGCCGAGTCGGTGCCGATGGTCGAACGGTTGCAAACCACGCTGCACCCGCTGTCGGCGTACGTCGCCCTGCCGCTCTTCGCCCTGGCAAACGCGGGGGTGTCCCTCGACGGCTTCGGCGAAGCGGTGACGTCACCAGTCTCCCTGGGGATCATCGGCGGGCTGGTGCTGGGCAAGCCGCTCGGGATCGTGCTGGCGTCCTTCATCGCGGTGAAGCTGGGCCTCGGCCGACTGCCCGACCGGACCAGCTGGGCCATGATCACGGGGCTCGGCGCCATCGCGGGCATCGGGTTCACCGTGTCCCTCTTCATCGCCGGGCTGTCGTTCCCCGAGTCCCAGGCGCTGACCGACGACGCGAAGATCGGGATCATCGTCGCGTCCGTGGTCGCAGCCCTGGTCGGCGTCGTGGTGCTCCTCCTCGCCACCGACGGCGCGAGCGAGGACGCCGACGAGGACGCCGACGAGGACGCGGCGGAGGAAGCCGTCACCTAGTCGGCGCCCGGGCGCACTCACTCCTCAGTGGCGGAGGAGTCCTCCTTCGTCTTGATCATGTCCATCACCGTCGAGTCGGCGAGCGTGGTCACGTCGCCCACCTCGCGGTGCTCCGCGACGTCCTTGAGCAGCCGGCGCATGATCTTGCCCGACCGGGTCTTGGGCAGCTCGGGGACGATCATGATCTGGCGGGGCTTGGCGATCGCGCCGATCTCCTTCTGCACGTGCTTGCGCAGCTCCTCGACGATGCCTTCGGTTGACCCAGTGCCGCCGTCCTGTGTGAACTCGTCGCGCAGGATCACGAACGCGCAGACGGCCTGACCGGTCATCTCGTCGGCGGCACCGACCACGGCCGCCTCGGCGACCTTGGGGTGCGAGACCAGCGCCGACTCGATCTCAGTGGTCGAGAGGCGGTGGCCGGAGACGTTCATGACGTCGTCGACCCGGCCGAGGAGCCAGATGTCGCCGTCGTCGTCGAGCTTGGCGCCGTCGCCGGCGAAGTAGAGACCCTCCCAGCGCGACCAGTAGGTGTCGATGAACCGCTGGTCGTCGCCCCACAACGTGCGGAGCATCGCCGGCCAGGGCTGGCGGATCACGAGGTAGCCGCCGTTGCCGTTGCCGACCGGTTGGGCCTCGTCGTTGACCACGTCGACCGAGATGCCCGGCAGGGCCTTCATCGCCGATCCGGGCTTGCCGGCGGTCACGCCCGGCAGCGGGCTGATCATCATCTGCCCGGTCTCGGTCTGCCACCAGGTGTCGACGATCGGCGCCTTCTCGGCCCCGATGTGCTTGCGGTACCAGACATAGGCCTCGGGGTTGATCGACTCCCCGACCGAGCCCAGCAGCCGGATCGAGGACAGGTCGTGGTCGGCGGGGAAGTTGTCGCCCCACTTCATGAAGGTCCGGATGGCGGTCGGCGCGGTGTAGAAGATCGTGACGCCGTACTTCGCGATGATCTCCCACCACCGGCCCTTGTGCGGCGAGTCAGGCGTGCCTTCGTACATCACCTGGGTCGCGCCGTTGGCGAGCGGGCCGTAGACCATGTAGGAGTGGCCGGTCACCCACCCGACGTCGGCGGTGCACCAGAAGACGTCCGTCCCGGGCTTCAGGTCGAAGACCGCCCAGTGCGTGTACGACGTCCCGGTGAGGTAGCCACCGGTGGTGTGCAGGATGCCCTTGGGCTTGCCCGTGGTGCCGGACGTGTACATGACGTAGAGCGGATGTTCGGAGTCGTGCATCTCGGGCTCGTGCTCGGACGAGGCTGCATCGACGACGTCGTGCCACCAGACGTCCCGGTCGGCGTCCCAGCCGTCACCGAGGTCTTGACCCGTGCGGCGTACGACGAGGACCTTCTCCACGACGTGATCCCCACCGTCGGCAGCGACCTTGCTGACGGCCTCGTCCACGGCCGGCTTCAGCGCGCTGGGCGCCCCGCGGCGGTAGCCGCCGTCGGCAGTGACGATCACCTTGGCCTCGCAGTCGATCACCCGGGAGGCGAGGGCGTCGGCGGAGAAGCCGCCGAACACGACCGTGTGGGGAGCGCCGAGGCGGGCGCAGGCCAGCATCGCGACCACGACCTCGGGGATCATCGGCATGTAGATCGCGACCCGGTCGCCCTTGCGCACCCCGAGGTCGGTCAGGGCGTTGGCGGCCCGGCAGACCTCGTCCTTGAGGTCTGAGTAGGTGATGTCGCGCGCGTCGTCCGCCGGCTCGCCGACCCAGTGGAGGGCGACCTTGTCGCCCCGGCCCGCCTCCACGTGCCGGTCGACACAGTTGACGGCCGCGTTGATGGTCCCGCCGACGAACCACTTGGCGAAGGGAGGGTTGGACCAGTCGAGGACCTGGTCCCACTTCTGGCCCCAGTCGAGACGCTCGGCGGCCTCGGCCCAGAAGGCCTCGTTGTCCGAGGCGGCCCGCTCGTAGGCCTCCTCCTTCACGTTGGCGTTGGCGGCCAGGTCGGCCGGCGGCTCGAAGCGACGTTCTTCACGGGCGAGGTTGGACAGGGTTTCGGACATGTCTCTCACTCTCTCAACGTAAATGCGCCGAGTCGAGTGATGAGGTGGCTCCATCTGCCACGGAGCTCATCACTCGACTCGGCTGCGGTGAATCAACGGGTGATCAGTGGTGCGAAGGACCCTCGGCGCCGGCGCCGGTCAGGGCACGGACCTCGAGCTCGGTGAAGCGCTCCTCCGCCTCGGGCTCCTTGCTGCTGATCGTGCCGAGGAAGCCGAGCAGGAAGCCCAGCGGGATCGACACGATGCCCGGGTTGTTGAGCGGGAACCACTGGAAGTTCGCGTCCGGGAACAGCGAGGTCGGGGCGCCCGACATCACCGGCGAGAACATCACCAGGCCGACCGCGGCGATCAGTCCGCCGTAGATGCTCCACGTGGCACCGCGGGTGTTGAAGCGCCGCCAGAACATGTTGTAGATGATCGCCGGCAGGTTCGCCGACGCCGCCACCGCGAAGGCCAGGGCCACGAGGAAGGCGATGTTGAGCCGCTGCGCCGGGATGGACAGCGCGATGGCGACGGCACCGATCGCGAAGGCGGCGATCCGGGCGACCCGGACCTCCTCCTTCTCCGTGACGGGCTTGTCCTTCTTGATGACTCCCTTGTAGAGGTCGTGCGCCACCGACGACGAGCTCGCCAGCGTCAGCCCAGCGACCACGGCAAGGATGGTGGCGAACGCCACCGCCGCGATCAGCGCCAGCAGGATGGCCCCACCCGTGGAGCCAGCTCCACCGCCGATTTCTTCTGCGAGCAGCGGGGAGGCGAGGTTCTGGTTGCCACCCGCGGCAGGGTCGATGACGTCGCGGTCGAGCAGCGCAGCAGCACCGAAGCCCAGCACCAGCGTCATCAGGTAGAACGCCCCGATCAGGCCGATCGCCCAGAGCACCGACTTCCGCGCGTCCCGTGCAGTCGGCACGGTGTAGAAGCGGATGAGGATGTGCGGGAGACCGGCAGTTCCGAGCACCAGGGCCAGGCCGAGGGACAGGAAGTCGATCTGCGAGGTCAGCGTTGCGCCGTACTGGAGGCCGGGCTGCAGGAACGCGTCGCCCTTGCCCGAGTTGTCAGCCGCTGCGCCGAGGAGGGCGGAGAGGTTGAAGTCGAACTTGGCCAGCACGAGGATCACGATCAGCGCGGAGCCGACCATGAGCAGGACGGCCTTGACGATCTGGACGTACGTCGTGCCCTTCATGCCGCCGACGACGACGTAGAAGATCATCAGGGCGCCGACACCGACGATGGTGAGGTTCTTGATCGCCTCGCTGTCGACCCCGAGGAGCAGGGCGACGAGCGTGCCGGCACCGACCATCTGGGCGAGCAGGTAGAAGATCGAGACGACCACCGTCGAGATCGAGGCTGCCGTACGCACCGGACGCTGCCGCATGCGGAAGGCGAGCTGGTCGGCCATCGTGTAGCGCCCCGCGTTGCGCAGCATCTCCGCGACGAGGAGCAGTGCCACCAGCCAGGCAACGAGGAAGCCGATGGAGTAGAGGAAGCCGTCGTAGCCGAAGAGGGCGATGGCGCCCGAGATGCCGAGGAACGACGCCGCGGACATGTAGTCGCCGCCGATGGCGAGACCGTTCTGGAAGCCGGAGAAGGAGCGGCCACCGGAGTAGAAGTCGGCCGCGGTCTTGGTCTGCCGGCTCGCCCAGAAGGTGATGGCCACCGTCAGCGCGACGACGGTGAGGAAGAGAACGCTGGTCAGGACCTGGTCACTCATTGCTGGCCTCGCTGTCCGTCGGTACCGACCTGGTCGATGTACGCCTGTTCGAGCTCGCGAGCCAGTGGGTCGAGCTTGGCGTTGGAGTAGCGGCTGTAGAGGAACGCCAGCCCGAAGGTCGTGGCGAACTGGAGGAGGCCGAAGACCAGGGCCACGTTGATGTTGCCGAAAAGCTTGGTGTTCATGAACCCGGAGGCCCAGTTCGACATGACGACATAGAGGAGATACCAGGCGAGGAACGCCACGGTGGCGGGGATGACGAACCCCCGATAGCGCTTGCGGAGCTCGTTGAACTCAGGCGTCGCGTGGAGCCGGTCGTAGACCGGGTCGTGGCGCGCGGCCTGGTCGTGGGAATCGGTGCTCACGAGAGGTCCCTTCATGTGGGCAGGTCACGGGTGTGATCGGCGTCACCGTGGCATCCCGGCGTGAGCGCCCGCGAGAGTGACGCGTGAGTACGTCGCCGGGCGGCCCGCTCGAATCGGTGAACGGTCGCCTGCAGGCGACGAACGGTCAGCCGCGTTGCAGGTCGACGGCCTCGGGCGTGTGGAGGCGGACCATGAAGCGGCCGGCATGGGACGGGACAGATCCGCGCGTCAGCCGGCTGACGACCACCATGGTCGCCAGGGCCGAGGGGACGCTCCACGCTGCGGGCTGCCCCAGGAGGATCGCGACCCAGCCGGTCGTCCCCGAGGTCACCAGCGTCCATCCGACCGCCAGCCCCGAGCCCAGCCCGCCCACGGCCAGCCCCGCGATCGCCCCGGCCGGGGTCAGCCCCCGCCACCAGATCCCGAGCAGCAGCAACGGGCAGAAGGTCGAGGCTGCGACGGCGAAGGCGAGCCCCACGGTCTGGGCCACGCCGACGTCGGAAGCCGAGACCGACACCAGGGCGGGCACGACAACTGCCACCGCCGCCCCCGCCCGGAAGGCGCCGACGCCGGAGAGGCGCCGCCCGGCCACCCGGCGGCCGGTCACGTCCTGGGAGAGCACTCCGGCCACCGCGATGGCCAGCCCGGAGGAGGTGGAGAGGAAGGCGGCGAAGGCGCCGGCCGTGACGAGGCCGGTGAGGACCTCGCCGAGCAGACCGCCGACCATGAGCCGCGGCAGCTCGAGGATCAGCACGTCCGAACCGCCCGCCGCCGCGAGATCGGCGGCGTAGATGCGTCCGAGCGCGCCGTAGATCGGGGGCAGGAGGTAGAAGACACCGAGGAGTGCGAGCACCACCAGCGTCGTACGCCGAGCCGCCCGGCCATCGGGATTGGTGTAGAAGCGCACCACGACGTGCGGGAGGCCCATCGTGCCGAGGAACGTGGCGACGATGAGCGAGTAGGTGACGTAGAGGCCCTGGGCGCCGCCGTCGCCGAGGGGGTAGGACCACACGTCGGCCCCGCCGCCGAGGGTCGGGTTCGGGGCACCGTCGCCGGCCCAGATCGCGAGCAGCACGCACGCAGGCAGCAGCAGGGCGGTGAGCTTGAGCCAGTACTGGAACGCCTGGACGAAGGTGATGCTGCGCATGCCGCCGGAGCCGACGTTGACGAGCACCACGACGGAGACCACGAGCGGGCCGACCCACGGCGGCGCGTTGATGGCGGCCTGCAGGGTCAGCCCGGCGCCCTGGAACTGCGGGAGGAGGTAGAGCCAGCCGATCGCGACCACGAGCAACGAGCAGAGCGATCGGACCCCGCGGGACCCGAGGCGTGCCTCGGCGAAGTCGGGGAGCGTGTAGGCGCCGCTGCGGCGCAGGGGAGCCGCCACGAGCACGAGCAGCACGAGATAGCCGGCCGTCCAGCCGACCGGGTACCAGAGCATGTCGGCGCCGAAGGTGAGCACCAGCCCAGCGATCCCGAGGAATGAGGCGGCCGAGAGGTATTCGCCGCCGATCGCGCTGGCATTGAGCCCGGGGCGCACGGTGCGGGAGGCCACGAAGAAGTCGCTCGTCGTCCGGGAGAAGCGCAACCCCCACGTGCTGATGGCGAGGGTGGCGACCGTGACGGCGATGACAGCGACGACCCCGGGGACCGCCTCGTTCACCTGTCGACCTCCTCGACCAGGGCCGCAAAGTCGCGCTCATTGGCCTCCGACCGGCGGACGTAGAGCCAGCCGAGCACCAGCAGCCAGGGATAGACGAGGCCGCCGAGCAGCAGCCAGGCCAGCGGCACCGGCCCGACCAGGACCCCGGCCAGGTCCGGAGCGAGGTAGAAGGCCAGCGGCAGCACCCCGACCGTGACGCCCAGCAGGAGGAGGATGCCCAACGCCAGGCGCAGCTGCTCGCGCAGGAGTGAGCGCATGAAGACGCGACCGAGCTCGGTGCCGGCGTCGATCTCCAGCCGTCCCGAGCGATGGGTCGAGGCGCGGCGGCGGGACGGGCCGGTCACCCGGACGCGCGGGATGTCGTTCACGGGCCCGTCACCGGGTCTGCCGGGTCAGCAGCTCGCGCAGCTCGCGGCTGTGCCGCCGGCTCACCAGCAGCTCGTGCTCACCGACCACGACGCTGACCCTCCCTGCGTCGACGCGGAGCTCGGCGACGTGGGCGAGTGAGACCAGCACCGAGCGGTGGATGCGCACGAAGCCAGCATCGCGCCACTCCTGGGCGAGGGTCGAGAGCGGCGTACGGACGAGGTGTGAGTCGCCGGCGGTGTGGAGCCGCGCGTAGTCGCCCTGCGCCTCGACATGGGTCACGTCGCTGCGCGCGATGAACCTGGTGACCCCGCCTCGTTCGACCGCGATCTGGGTGTCGCCGCTCGGGACCGTCGCACCGGCGGTGACCACTCGGCGTACGGCCTCGGCAAGACGCTCCTCGCGCACCGGCTTGAGGACGTAGTCGACGGCGTGGAGGTCGAAGGCGTCGACCGCGTGTTCCTCGTGGGCGGTCACGAACACGATCGGCGGAGGTGACTTGAAGCGCGAGAGCACCTGGGCGAGGTCGAGGCCGGTGAGCCCCGGCATCTGGATGTCGAGGAACACGGCGTCGACCTCCAGGTCGTGGAGCAGGCGGAGGGCCTCGGTGGCCGAGCCGCAGCCGAGCACCTCGCCCACGCGCGGGTCCCGCTGGAGCAGGAAGATCAGCTCGTCCAGAGCGGGCCGTTCGTCGTCGATGACGAGGACCTTGAGAGTCATGCCTTCACCTTCATACATGGACCCCCGGCGCGAACTTCGGCACGCGGACGATCACCTTCGTGCCGGCGCCGAGCGCGGTCTCCACGACGAGGCCGTAGTCGTCGCCGTAGGTGTTGCGCAGGCGTGCGTCCACGTTGCCGAGGCCGACGGAGTCCATGGACGCATCGCCCGCGAGCGCTCGGCGTACGCGCTCGGGATCCTCGCCGGCGCCGTCGTCCTCGACCTCGATGACGCAGTCGGTGTCCATGTCGCGCGCCACGATGGTCAGTCGACCGATGCCGTCGGGCTTGTCGGCGCTGGCCTCGAGTCCGTGTTGCACGGCGTTCTCGACCAGCGGCTGGATGCAGAGGAAGGGGACGGCGACCGGCAAGACCTCCGGCGCAATCTGGAGGGTGACCTCGAGCCGGTCGCCGAAGCGAGCCTGCTCGAGCAGGAGATAGCGCTCCACCGAGCGCAGCTCCTCGGCCAGGGTCGTGTAGTTGCCGTGCCGGCGGAAGGAGTAGCGGGTGAAGTCGGCGAACTCCAGCAGCAGCTCGCGCGCGCGGTCGGGGTCGGTGCGGACGAAGCTGGCGATGGCGCCGAGCGAGTTGTAGATGAAGTGCGGGCTGATCTGCGCCCGCAGCGCCCGGACCTCCGCCTCCATCAGGGCGGTGCGGGAGTCGTCGAGGCGGGCGAGCTCCAGCTGCCCGGACACCCAGGCCGCGACCTCGTTGGCGGCCCGGATGAGGCTGCCCGTGGCGTGCGGCGCGCCGACGACGAGGGTGCCCGCGAGCACCTCCTCCACGACGAGGGGACTGATGATGACCTGCCGGACCGGACAGCCGGAGTCGGCGCACACGCCCATGTCGGCGATCCGGGTGTGCGCATCCTCACCCATGTCGGCGATGAAACGCGCGGTCTCCGCGGCGTGGTGGTGTCCGATGCCGGCCCAGGCCAGGACGTCTCTGGTGTCGGTCAGCGCAGCCGCCGGTGTGCCCAGGAGTGCGCGGAGGTGCCGCAGGCTGCGCTCGGCGCTGTCCTCGTTCAGTCCCTCGCGGAGCGCAGGCGCGGCCAGCGAGGCGGTGTGGAGCGTGCGGAAGGTCGCGCGGTCAGCCTCCGTGCCGAGGTGCGTACGGCGCCAGGGACGCGGCCGGCTGATCATGGCGCCAACCTAGCCCCGATCGCGAGCGTCGATCTGCGACTGCGGTAGTTCGCTGTCACTGGGTGGCAGTGAACTACCGCTGTCTGGTGCTCAGCGGGAATCCCCCAGGAGTGGGCTGCCTACTTGAAGTCGATCAGCAGCATGTCGGTGTCGGTGCCGTCGGAGACGAACCGGTCCTCGTGGGGTGCGTCCGACCCTTCTGCGGCGGCCACCTCCACCGCGGAGTCGCGCTGGTCGATGACCTTGGCCCGGAAGCACTCGACGACGTAGGGAAGCTGCATGCCGTCGTGGCCGCGGCCGTAGTCGTCGTACAACGAGCGCACGGCATCGAGCTTGGCCTCGCGCTCGGCCTCCGGCAGGGAGGCGATGTAGGACCTCGAGGCGACGATGTCGACGAGGGTGTCGCGGGTGACGTCCTGCCAGTAGGCGAACGTCTTGCTCTCGACCTCGGCGAAGAGGTCGCTGCCGGCGAGGACCTCGTGCGAGCCGCCTGATGTCGCGCTCCACTCGCCGGCGACCTCGACGAGCTTGCGGACCCATGGGATGCGCTGGTCGAAGGAGTTCCACACCAGGGCGACATGGCCGCCGGGTCGCAGGACGCGGGCCATCTCGGGCAGCGCCAGCTCGTGGTCGAACCAGTGGAAGGCCTGCGCTGCGACGACGACGTCGACGCTGCGGTCGTTGGCGGGGATCTCCTCCGCGCCCGCGACCTTGGCGCTGACCTCCGGCACCCGCTCCTGCAGCACGGCCAGCATCGCGGGGTCCTTCTCGGTCGCGAAGACCGCATGGCCCACGTCGACCATCACCCGCGTCAGCTTGCCGGTGCCGGCTCCCAGCTCCAGCACGACCTTGGCGTCGCCGTCGAGCAACCAGTCGACCGCGTCGGCCGGATAGGACGGCCGGCCGCGGTCGTAGGCGTCGGCGACGGCGCCGAAGGACTGGGAGAGACGCAACATGTCGGGCTGCTCGTCGGTCACCCGGTGCAGGCTACTAGCGTCGCCCACCATGACCGACTCCGTCGCTGATCCGCTCCGTTGGCTCGCCGACCTGGAGGGCGTGCCGTCGGCGTACGCCGCAACGCGGGACGGCATCGACGTGATGCTGCGCGACCGAGGACTGCGCCGTACCTCCCCGGAGATGACGGCCGAGTCGCTGCTCCGCGGCGCCCACGCCTCAGCGGTCCTCGAGGGCTCGACGTCCACGCTCGCCGAGGTCCGGGAGGGCACGGGAGACGCGATCGCGGCTGACTCCGTGCGGCTCTCCGCGTCGATGCTCGCCCTCGCACCGCTGCTGAAGACGGCTCCGCTCCAGGCGATCGCCCGGCTGCACTCGGTGGTGGCGGCCGGATCGCTGCCGCAGGACTCCCTGGGCCGGCCCCGCGACGCGGCCTCGGCCGACCGGCTGCGCGGGGTCTCCGAGATGTTGCTCAGCGCAACCACGTCCCCAGCGCTGCTGGTCGCCGGTGTCGCGCACGCAGACCTCGCCACGGCGGCGCCCTTCGCCTCGCACAACGGGATCGTGGCTCGCGCCCTCGAGCGCCTCGTGCTCGTCGCCCGCGGGGTCGACGCCAAGTCGCTCGTCGTCCCGGAGGCAGGGCACCTGGCGTTGCGCGCCGAGTACGAGTCCAACCTGCGGGCCTACGCGTCGGGGGAGCCGCGGGGCGTCCACTCGTGGGTGCTCTATGCCGCCGAGGCGTACGTCGCTGGTGCGGAGGCCTCGCCGCTGAGGCGCCCGGCGGAGTAGACGGATGGTGGGAATGCGAACGGCACCCGACCGCGTGGGTCAGGTGCCGTCGCTGACACGTGTGCCGATGGTTACCAGGCGTGCAACATCTAACCGCTGTCCCGGGAGTATCCCGAAGACACGCACCCTCTTCGAGAGGGTAGATCGCCGCGTGGGTACCCGGCTCACGTGCAAACTCTTGAGTTGTCCTCCTGTTGTACGCCGACCTGGAGCCACCCACAAGAGTTGACTTCTCGCCGGGTCGGTGGGTGACGCTCACCCACCGACCCGGCTGATGGTGCTCAGTCGCCCTTGACGTTGACGATCTGGCGCAGCGTGTGTCGCACCTCGACGAGGTCCTTCGCGTCGTTCATCACCACGTCGATGTCCTTGTACGCGTTGGGGATCTCGTCGATGAACTCCTTCGAGCCCGACCACTCGATGCCCTCCATCGACTCGACGAGCTGCTCGTAGGTGAACGTCCGCTGGGCGTGCCGGCGGCCGTACTCACGACCGGCACCGTGCGGGGAGGAGTTGAGGGCGAGGCGGTTGCCCAACCCGGCGACGACGTAGGACCGCGTGCCCATGCTCCCCGGGATCAGGCCCGGCTTGCCGAGGGATGCATCAATGGCGCCCTTGCGGGACAGCCACACGTCCTTGCCGAAGTGCTGCTCCTGCTCGGTGTAGTTGTGGTGGCAGTTGATCCGCTCGGACTCGACGACCGTCTCGCCGACCCACTCCTCGAAGCAGGCGGCGACACGATCCATCATCTCCTCGCGGTTGAGGAGCGCGAACCGCTGCGCCCACCTGAGCTCGCGGATGTAGTGCCAGAACTCCGGGTCGCCCTCCACGAGGTACGCCAGGTCGGGGTCGGGCAGCTCGATGAACCGCTGGGCGCACTGCTTCTGCGCGACCAAGATGTGGTGCATCGCGATCTTGTTCCCTTCTCCGGACCTACTCAGGGCAGGGGACGAATCGCGGGCAGTCCCAAGTAGGTGGGCTCCTCGGGACTCTCCGACAGTTCAGTCATCCGTCGGATCTTGTCCTCGGCCGCCAAGAGTGAGACTTCGAGACCCTCGACCTCCCCAAGCCAACCGTTCGTCCGGGCCTCCTCGATCCGTAGCCGTAGGTTGTCGCGGATCTCCTCAAAGCGGTGCAGGACGGCCGGGTCTGGCCGTAGAAGGCTGCATCGGACGCACGCGTGCTCGTGGACGCACGATGATCCCCAGGCGCGGCCACAGGACCCCAGGCTGAGCTTTCTTTCGACGAAGTGTTGCTGGAACTCTTCCCATTCGGAATCGGTGATATCTCGCTGTTCAGGCTGGGGCGCGCTTGCTCGGCGTTGCGCGATGAAGTTCCTGTGCCCTCGAATGACGTCTTCTTCATAAACGGCCGCGTACACAGCGGTCGTTTCAATGGAATCGTGACCCAATAATGCCGCGATGACATGGATTGGCACGCCGCTGCTTTGTGCGTCCGTCGCAAAGATGCGTCGCAGGTCGTGCGGCCTGAACTTTAACGGCTTACCGTCCGTTCGGCGTAGGCCTGCCCAGTCACCTGCTTTGTCCATCAGGCTGTAGATGTAGCCGTAAGAAAGGGCGTTCCACCGGCTCTGACGGCGCTGGAACAACAAGGGGGCAGCCAGCGTGGCTGTGCGCTCATGCGGGTCCCACCGAACGGTCAGCGGCAGCGAGCCGTCGGGCTGACGTAGGCGATGGACAATGCGAGCCAGGACGTGCACCAGCTCCGGCGAAGCAGCCAGTAGCCGCTCCGTCCCGCCCTTCGATGGGTAGACGTGCAGCAGGGGAATGACCTCGTGGGTCTGAGGGTGCTTGAAGCGCTGGATCGAGAACTGATCGAGTTCGAGGAGCTCCTCGATCCGCAACCCGGTCTGGTGCAGTAGATGGACGGTCGCCCACGCCCAGAACGCCTCATCCTCGCGACGGGTGATGTTGACGTCCTCGGCCTGGCCTTCGGCGTGCAGCGGGCGCAACACCACTTGGCCTCGTCCAAGCCGACGGCACGGAACCCCTTGGAACTCGACGACGGTGCCGAACGGGACCGGTGCGATATCTGCCATCCAGCGCGTAGTCAGCCGGAGCCGTTCCTCGGTGGCACGCAGGAGGCGATCCACTTCAGGTGCGCGCTCACGGGTGCGTTGGTGGGACCGGGCCTTGGCTTCGCGCTGATGCTTCCCGTTGCCCGCCACGTCTGAGTCCGTAACGGGCGAAGGCGCTACCCATTGCACCCAGTAGCTCTCCGTCAGCGCCCAGTTGGCGATGTCGAGGTACATGGCGCGGACCTGCATCATCACGTTGAAGCGACCCCGCCGTTCGCTCCCGTCGGCCTTCTGGCTCAGGCGCCTCTTCCACGCGTCAGCCACGTCCTCACTCAGCCGTAGGGAGTCGATGCCCGGGTTGTGCAGCTCGACATCGCGCCAGAACAGACCGCACAGTCCAGCACTCAAACTTCTGAGCGTTGAGTAGTCGAGTGCACCTTCACGGGCTCGCAGGTACCTGATGAGGAACTCCCGCATTTGCGGTGAGGCGATTCCGTGACGGTCGACCAACTCCGTCACGGTGAGCTGACCCGGCAGCTGGGCGAGCCTCAGCGTTTCGGCCGGGTGGTTGATGCTGCCCATCGCCCGTAGACAGTCCCAGGCGTGGTGCGCCCCTGCGACCTTCACCTTCGTGCCCTCTCCGCGAAGAGCCCGCATGGCCCCTTGGTACGCAAGAAGGTCGTCGCCGTCGATCTCTAATGGCTGCTTACCCGTGCGGCAGGCGATGTGCGCGAGCACTACGACGGCAGCGCGATTGTCGTAGTGGCTCTTGCCAAACCTCGGGAAGACCGCTTCCAGCTGCTCGTATTCCCCGCCGTCGCGTAGGGACAGGATCTGGTACCAAGTCTTGAACTGGTTGGCCTTCAACCACGCATAGCTGGGGCGGACGGCACCCAGGACAAGAAGCAGATGTAGGCCGTGCGTGGTCATCTGCTTGGTGCCGGGGATGGACGTCCAGAGCTTGTGATCTGCCTCGTGGCCGGCGGCGGTCCATCGCTCTTGCCAGGTACTACCCGGGTGTTCCTCCAGATGGCGCAACATTCGCTTCAAGCCGGGGATGCGCTGGCCTTGGTTGCTGAGTCCGGGCACCAGGACGAGTGCCTTGTCCGCGAGTTGGTCGACCGTCGCGACCGTGGCTGGCCACCGTTCGGTGGTGTGGTGGCTGCGCAGCAGGGCGTCGAAGTCGATCTGCGTGCTCGCACGTCGCGTCGCTGCGAAGGGGCCGGATCGCGCGGCGTACCGAGCCGCGACCTGGACTTCCGTCACTGCCCATCACCGCCCTGTCCGAACAGAACGGCCATGTCGACGTCGTCGTAAAGAAGGGAGGTGACTGTGGATGATGAGGGCTCCGCCTTCGTGCGTACCGCGGCGATCATCTCGTCGAGGCGCGGAACGGTGTAGACCTCCAAAGTTGCTAGGGACGAGTGGCCGAGGATCTCCTGCACAGTCCTTGGTGGGGTGCCTTGCGCAAGCATTCGAGTAGCCGCGGTGTGGCGCAGGTCGTGCGGTGACCAGTTGGTTCCGTTCTTTCGGTTGGCTCGCTTGAAGGTGGCGCGAAGTGCGTCATAGGAGAGCCGGCCCGGCTTTCCTCGGACCGTTCTCCAAGCCGGTCCGGACGTCTCGTAGCCAGTAGCGCTCTGGTACAGCCGGTACCAGGCAACGGCGTCCCATGAGATCGGCAGATCTTGCATCCTGCCGCCCTTGCGGATCACCGTGATCAAACCGTCAGGTAGGTCGATGTCGGCGACGTCCAAGTTGAGCACTTCGCTTGGCCGCGCTCCGCTGCTGACGTACATCGCGACCAGGGCACGGTCACGGTCGTTTCCCAGCGCGTCGAAGAACGCATCGAACTGCTCGTCGGGGATGCTCCGCGGCAATCTTTTCGGGCCTTTGCCCTGGCGGCTCCTCCCACTGCGGCCACGATCGTAGGACCGCAACGGATTGTGGTGCGCGTTGGTCCGTTTCCCGTCGGTGCGTCCTCTCACGACTGGGTTGTAAAGAACCTGGCCCTTCCTCCGCAGGAACTCGTAGAAGAGGAATAGGACTGTCTCGTTGTGGTCCATGCTGGCGCGGGTGAACGAATCGTCGAGGTATGGCTTCCCCGTCACAGGGTTGCGGGCAACGCGCGGGTCTCGTTTTGTAGCCCGCTTGTTTCCGCCCTTCTTCTTTGCCTGCTTCATCCAGATGAAGAAGTCGGTGATCTCAGTGGAAGCGGCGTTGTTCCAGTCGACGTCGATCGCGCTGAGGAAGCGGAAATAGCGTTGCAAGTCATACGCGTACGAGCGCACCGTCTGGTCGGTCCTGTGCGAGTGCACCTCGCGCAAGAACGCGCGACACACTGCGGTGGCCACGGGGTCCGGGAGCACGAGGTCCCACGGAGGGATACCTGTTGGTGGCCGGGAGACTCGACCGATGTCCGGCAGGTCTAGCTTCGATACGTCCCGGACAGGTTCAAGTTCGTACGCGAGATCCACACCTCCACCCTGAAGGCCTCGCCAGCTGAACCTCCGTCAGGACACGCCAGAAGGTCCGGTTAATATGCCCACTCCACGAGAACCCGAGTGCAGGAACAGCCAGACCCGGTCCTCCTCGTCGAGCGAGACCTCGATGAAGTGGTTGCCGGAGCCAAGGGTGCCGAGCTGCAAGGCCCAGTTCTTCGCGTACTTCCCGGGGTCGAAGCCGGCGCTGTCGGCCGCCGCGGTGAGGTCGGCGATGCGCTCGGTCGTGTGGTCACGGGAGATGGCCGTGTTGTAGACGCCGGCCGACAGCGGGACCGCAGCCTCGATCGCCTCCCGGAGCGGACGCCGGTCGGCGGGCAGAGCGTCTGCGACGTACTGCGTGCGGACAGCGATCATCCCGCAGCCGATGTCGACGCCCACGGCGGCAGGCATGATCGCGCCCAGCGTCGGCAGGACGGCTCCCACGGCGCACCCCTTGCCGAGGTGCGCGTCGGGCATGAGCGCGACGTGGGGGTGGATGAACGGCATCTCGCTGGTCATCGCGACCTGCGCCCTCGTGTTGTCCTCGAGGATGCTCGCCCAGTTCATGAACCGCTTGGTGATCTGCTCCATCGTTCCAGCCTCTCGGTCGGGTCAAGGGAGTTTCAGCCGGGCTCGCTCAGAGCTCGAGGCGGCGCTTGCGGGAGTTGGCCCACAGGACGCCGCCCGCGGCGAGGGCTCCGCCGACGGCAAGCGCGGCCATCGTCGGCCCGGCCGACGGGAAGGACATCCGGCTGCGCAGCTCGACCGGCTTGTTGAAGACCAGGATCGGCCAGCCGCGGTCCTGGGCGATCCTCCGGAGCTCCCGGTCGGGGTTCACCGCGTGGGGGTGCCCGACGGTCTCGAGCATGAAGACATCGGTGGCCGAGTCGCTGTAGGCATAGCAGTTCTCGAGGTCGTAGCCGACCACCCGCGCCAGCTCCTCGATGGCTCGGGCCTTCTCCTCGGCGTAGGCGTAGTACTCGATCTCGCCGGAGTACTTCCCGTCCACGATCTCGAGGCGTGTCGCGACGACCCGGTCGGCGCCGAGCATCTCGCCGATCGGCTCGACGACCTCGGACCCGCTCGTGGACACGATCACGACGTCGCGGCCCGCGAGCCGGTGCTCCTCGATGAGGTTGACGGCCTCGTCGTAGACAAGGGGATCCACGATGTTGTGCAGCGTGTCCGCGACGATCTCGCGCACGGTGGCGACGTCCCAGCCGGCGCAGAGGGTGGACATGAACAGCCGGATCTTCTCCATCTGGTCGTGATCGGCGCCACCGACCAGATAGACGAACTGGGCGTACGTGCTGCGCAGCATCGCGCGTCGATTGATGAGCCCGCCGGCCTGGAACGGCTTGTTGAAGGCAAGCGTGCTGGACTTGGCGATGATCGTCTTGTCCAGATCGAAGAACGCCGCGGTGGGGCGGGACATGCGTTCATGGTAGGCGCGAGAGGCCCCCTGCCGGGCCGCTATCGCCACACAGGCAGGGTGTTTCGCGCCTCATCCACAAGTGGCGCATCGACGCTGGGAGCACTGTCCGGAGTCTCGGTCAGGGTCGGGTCATGCAGCCACTCGTGCTCACCCGAGACCCCTCCCTCCTCGACGACCTGGCCCGGTTGGCTGCGGGGGCCGGTGTGCGGCCCGAGGTGCGCAGCGACGCCGTCTCCGCGCTGGCGTCGTGGGCGTCGGCGCCACTCGTGCTGGTCGGGGACGACCTGCTGCCCGATCTCGTCGCCGTCTCACCACCGCGACGAGCCGGGGTCGTGGTCGTGTGCCGGGATCCGGGGTCGGCGACGTTCCGGCTTGCCCTCGACGTGGGGGCGAGCTCGGTCGCGGAGTTGCCGTCGGCGGAGGCGCACCTCGCCGCACTGTTCGCGGACGTGGAGGAGATCCCCACCCAAGGACTCGTCCTCGGCGTGATCGGCGGGGCGGGCGGCGTCGGGGCCTCCACGTTGGCCTGCGCCCTCGGACAGGTGGCCGGTCTCACTGGTCCGTCGCTGGTCCTCGACACCGATCCGCTCGGCCCGGGACTCGATCGGGTGCTGGGTCTGGACGAGGTGCCGGGGGTGCGCTGGGACGACCTGGCGGCGTCCGCCGGCCGGCTCGGGTCGCGGTCGTTGCGCGACGCCGTGCCCAGGCGCGACGGGGTGGGGGTGCTGACCTGGACGTCGGCAGGGACGTCGGGATCGGCCGCGCTGCCACCCGTGTCCACGCTGAGGGACGTGCTGGCGGCGGGCCGACGTGGGCATCACCTGGTCGTGCTCGACATCGCCCGCCTCTCCGGCGCCGTCTCCGCAGAGCTGATGGCGCGTTGCGACCTGGTGCTCGTGGTGACTCCGTCCAGCATCGGCGGGGTGGTCTCGACCATGCGGGTCCTCGCCTCTCTCAGCGACACCTCACACCTGCGACTGGCGCCTCGGCGAGGCCCGGTGTCGGCCAGTGAGCTCTCCGCGACGACCGGTGTGCGGATCGGCCTGGAAGTCCCGCACCAGCGCGGCGTCGACGAGGCTGTGGATCTCGGGTTGGGGCCGGTCCGTGGTCGGCGCAGTCGCCTGCGCAGGGCCGTGTCGGAGTTCCTGGCCGAGGTCGCATGATGCTCGAGGCGCCAGTGATTGAGCCGGGGCTGCTCGACGACGTCCGCGAGCGGCTGGCGGCCACGCCCGGACAGCTGTCACCACACCGGGTCGCGGAGGCGATGCGCGCCGCGGGGCGCCCGGTCGGTGACGCGACGGTGCTGGCCGTGCACGACGCGCTGCGCCGCGACGTGCTCGGCTCGGGGCCTCTCGAGCCGTTGCTGCGCCAGGCTGGTGTCACCGACGTGCTGGTCAACGGACCCGACCAGGTGTGGGTCGACGACGGTTCCGGGCTGCGGTTGACGTCGGTGAAGTTCCCCGACGATGCCGCCGTGCGCCGGCTCGCCCAGCGGCTTGCCTCGACCGGCGGGAGGCGCCTGGACGATGCCACGCCGTACGCCGACGTCCGGCTCCCCGACGGGACGCGCTTCCACGCGGTGCTGGCGCCGACGGCTCGGCCCGGCACCACGATCTCGATGCGGGTCCCGGCGGCGCGGGCGTTCTCCCTCGACGAGCTGATCGCCGCCGGGGCGGTCAGTCCCGACTGCGCCGAGGTGTTGCAGGCGCTCGTCGCCGGACGACTGGCCTTCCTCGTCAGCGGCGGCACCGGTTCGGGGAAGACCACGTTGCTGGCCGCCATGCTCTCGCTCGTCGACCCCACCGAACGCCTGGTCCTCGTCGAGGACGCCAGCGAGCTGCGACCGGACCACGGTCACGTCCTCGGACTGGAGGCGAGGCCACCGAACATCGAGGGTGCCGGCGAGATCACCCTGAGGGCGCTGGTCCGCCAAGCCCTGCGGATGCGACCCGACCGGCTGGTCGTCGGTGAGGTGCGCGGAGCCGAGGTGGTCGACATGCTGGCCGCCCTCAACACCGGCCACGCCGGCGGATGCGGCACCCTCCACGCCAACTCGGCCGCGGACGTGCCGGCGCGGATCGAGGCCCTCGCGGCTGCGGCCGGCCTGCCTCGCGCAGCGGCCCACAGCCAGCTCGCAGCAGCCCTCGACGCCGTCGTGCATCTGTCCCGCGCTCGGGATGGCCGACGATTCGTGGCGCAGATCGGGGTCCCGATCCGCGGTGTCGACGGCATGGTCTCGATCTCGCCCGCACTGGAGTTCGGTCCCGACGGACGTGCGCAGCGCGGCCCCTCGGCTGCCCTCCTCGCTGGACGTCTGGGCTCGTGACGCTGCTGGCGGCCGGGCTGGCCGGACTGGCCGTATGGCTCGCCACCCCGTCGGCGCGCCCGAGCGGCACGTCGTGGTCGTGGCGTCCACTGGTGGTTGCGGCGGCGGGTCTCGGTGGGTGGGGTGTGGTCAGCGGCTGGTTGCCGGTGACAGCTGCCGTGGCCACCGTGCTGGCGGCGTCCGCAGCCGCTGGTGGACACCTGATCTGGCGGCGACGCCGGGATCGCCGCGCCCGCGCCCTCACCTCGCTCGGAGTGCTCGAGGCCTGTGAGGTGATCGCCGCGGAGCTGGCAGCGGGTCGGCCGCCCGGGCACGCCCTGGGTGCTGCGGCGGGCCGATGGCCCGGACTCGGCCCGGTCGTGGAGGCGTGGTCGCTGGGCTCGGACGTGCCCACTGCGCTGCGTCGCCTGGCCGCCGTCCCCGGTGCTTCCGACCTGAGCGTCGTGGCGGCTGCCTGGCAGGTGGCCCACCATTCCGGCCACGGACTGGCCCATGCCGTCTCCCGGGTTGCCGGTCGCATCCGCGCGCAGCGCCAGACCCAGCGGGTCGTCGCCTCCGAGCTGGCCTCCGCGCGGGCAACAGCCCGGCTGGTGGCCGCGTTGCCGGTGGTGGCGCTGGGGATGGGCTCGGGCGCTGGCGGAGACCCTTGGGCCTTCCTGTTCGAGACCCCGGTCGGGCGGGGCTGTCTGGCCTCGGGACTGACCTTCGGGGTGCTGGGTCTGTGGTGGATCGAGGTCATCGCAGACCAGGCCGAACCCCGGTGATCACTCTCGCTGCGATGGCCGCCGGTGTGGCCGCGCTGCTGGGACTGGCTCCGCGCCAGCGGCTCACGCTCGAACAGTCGGCGCCGACGGCACTGCCACCACGGACCGGTCGCTGGCGACCGGTGCTCTGCCTCCTGGCGGGCGCCGCAGCCGCGGTCTTCGTGGGTGGCCGCGCGGGGCTCGTCGTCGCACCGGTGGCAGGGCTGGTTGCCTGGGTCGCCCTGGCCCGCTCCGAGCCGAGCTCGGTGAGACAGGAGCGTGAAGCCATCGGAGCCGAGCTGCCGCACGTCGTCGACCTCCTCTCGTGTGCGCTGCGATCGGGGGCCTCGCTCCCGGGCGCCCTCGCTGCGGTCGTCGCGGCCTGCCCCGGTCCGACAGCGCAGCGTCTGGAGGGAGCGCTGGCACGGCTCCGGATGGGAGTCGACCCGCTCGTCGTCTGGGGCGAGCTCGCCCACGACGACGTCCTGGCACCGATGGGCCGGACTCTCGCGCGCGTCGAGAGCAGCGGGGCTCCCGTGGCCGATGAGGTCGAGAGGTTGGCGGACGACCTCGAGCGCTCGTCGCTGGCGGCCGTCGAGGACCGTGCCCGCTCGGTCGGGGTGAAGGCAGCCGTCCCTCTGGGACTGTGCCTGCTGCCCGCCTTCCTCCTCATCGGGATCGTGCCCACGGTCGCCGGGCTGCTCACGTCGCTGGTTCCGTGACGGCCGTCCGCTCGCGATCGCCACGGAGCGGTCCGCGAGCGCCACGGAGCGGTCCGTGAGCCACATGCCGCGACGCAATTGTGGGTCACGCACCGCCGTACCCCCTGACCCCGATGGGTGAGGCCGGGGTCCGCGAACCATGCACAGCCGAGTGCCGGGGGCGCCCCTCCACAGGCGGACCGCCGGTCCCCGGCGCGATGCGGGTGGCCTGCCGCAGGGTCGTCTCAACGGCCCGCGACGCGGGCCTCCACCGAAAGGAAGTCACGATGTTGAACGCGATCACCAAGGGCCAGTCGAGGCGGCGACGTGCGCTCGACCGCGCTGAGGAACGAGGGATCACGACAGCTGAGTACGCCGTCGGCACGGCCGCCGGTGCGGGATTCGCCGGCCTGCTCTACAAGCTGCTCAGCGGCGGGTTCGGCGACCAGCTGCTCAAGACGCTGTTCGACCACGTCCTGGGCCTGCTGGGGATCAAGTGACCGGTCCCCGACGGCAGGAACGGGCAGAGCGCGGCGCAGTGACGGCGGAGCTCGCCCTCGCGCTGCCGCTCCTGCTCGCCGTCACGGTGGGTCTGGTGTGGCTGCTCGCCGTCGGGGCTGCCCAGGTCCGCGTGGTCGACTCGGCCCGTGAGGCCGCGCGTGCCGTCGCCCGTGGAGATGACCAGGCGTCCGCGCGGTCTCTGGCGCTGGGGATCGCACCCGAAGGTGCCTCGGTCGACATCGCGATCGAGGGCGGTCAGGTCACGGTCACCTCGAGCGCCGAGGTCGAAGGTCCGGGCGGGCTGTTCGACTTCATGGCGGACGTGGTCGTCAGCGCCCGGTCCGTGGCCCTCATGGAGCAACCGTGAGAGGGCGCACCATTCCCGGAGGCCGCCAAGGAGAAGTCGGATCGGCCACGATCCTCGTGCTGGCGGTGACCGGGCTGCTCATGTTCGTCGGGCTGGCGCTGAGCGGGGTGACCGCCATCGTGCTCGCCCATCGGTCGGCCCAGGCAGCCGCCGACCTGGCCGCGCTCGCCGCCGCCTCGGCGGCTGCAGTGGGTCTCGACGCCTGCGCCGCCGCTGACCGGAGCGCAGAGGCGAACGACGCGTCCTTGGCGAGCTGCCATCAGGCGGGCGGGGTGGTCACCGTTGCTGTGCGCGTGAGCGGCCCTCGCCTGCTCGACCGTGACTACGACGTCACCGCACAGGCACGTGCCGGCCCGGCGGGCTGGGCGAGCCCGGTGCCGTGAGGCTCAGATGCGCTCGTCGGGCGTCTTGTCCTGACGTCCGTCGGGCGTCTCGTCGTGACGCTCGGACTCGGCCCGCTTGAGCCGCTCGTTGAGGACGCCGATCTCCTTGCGTTCCTTGCGATGAGCCAGGCTTCGCTTCGTGCCCCACTTCAGGATCGAGTAGCCCCACAGCACAGCGGCTCCGGCGGCCACGCCGACGAGGAAGACCGACAGCGAGCCCATCTCGATGCCCAGCATCTCGTTGGTCCCCGTGCTGACGAAGATCGCGGACAGGATCGCGATGACGCCCAGGATGACCAGCAGCAGACCGAGGATGACCATGAAGGTCAGGCTACTCGCCGGGCCCGGACCCGGCCCCGGAGCCGGCCCCGACGTCCCGCAGGAGCAGGTCGAGCAGGGCAACGGCGCCGGGCTTGTCGAGGGGGTTGTTCTGGTTGCCGCACTTGGGGGATTGGATGCACGACGGGCAGCCCGTCTCGCACTCGCAGCCGGCGATCGTCTCGCGGGTGGCGCTGAGCCAGTCACGAGCGGCGTGGAACCCGCGCTCGGCAAAGCCGGCGCCGCCGGGATGTCCGTCGTAGACGAAGACGGTCAGCTGTCCGGTGTCCGCATGGAGGGCGGTGGACACGCCGCCGATGTCCCAGCGGTCGCACGTGGCGAAGAGCGGAAGGAGACCGATCGAGCAGTGCTCCGCGGCGTGCGCCGCACCGGGCAGGTCAGCGGCTGCCAGGCCACCCTCGGCGAGGACGTCGGCGGCGATGGTCCACCAGACCGCCGTCGTCCGGAGCGACCGCTCGGGCAGGTCGAGCGGCACCTCGCCCATGACCTCTCCACTCGGCTGACGGCGCTGGAGGAAGGCGACCACCTGGTGGGAGACGTCGACCTCGCCCAGCGCGAGTCGACACCCTCCCCATGAGCGGTGCTCGCGTTCGGCGACGATGGAGATGTCGGTGATCTCGCGGGCCGAGGTGGAGTAGCCGGGCTCGGCCCGACTCATCACCGCGACGTGCTCGTCGAGGTCGAGCGACTCGACGAGCCAGGTCTCGCCGCGGTGGACGTAGACAGCGCCGGGATGCGCGGTCCCGTGCGAGCTCGACCCGTCGACGGTGCCCACGACCCGGCCGGTCTCCGCCTCGATCAGCTGCACCTGCCGTCCACCGCTGGAGCGGATGTCCGCCAGGTCGCTGGCTCGGCGACGGTCGGTCCAGAACCAGCCGTGCGGCCGTCTGCGCAGGAGCCCTGCGTCGGTCAGCTGGTCGACGACGGCTCGCGCGTTGTCACCGAACATGGGCAGGTCGACCTCGGTGAGTGGGCGTTCCTGCGCGGAGGCACACAGGTGCGGACCCATGACGTAGGGGTTGTTCGGGTCGAAGACAGTGGCTTCAACAGGTTGGCCGAGCAGCGACTCGGGGTGGTTGACCAGATAGGTGTCGAGCGGGTCGGCGCGGGCGACCAGCACCCCGAGCGCGTCCTGGGCCCCCCTGCCTGCCCGGCCGATCTGCTGCCACAGGGCGGCACGCGTGCCGGGGAAGCCGGCGATCAGGACGGCGTCGAGCCCGCTGATGTCGATGCCCAGCTCGAGTGCATTGGTGGCTGCCAGTCCGGTCAGGTCGCCGCGGCGCAACGCAGCCTCGAGCTCGCGGCGCTCCTCCGGCAGGTAGCCCCCGCGGTAGGAGGCGACCCGCCCGGGCAGCGACGGGTCCACCTCCGCCAGGAGCTCCGCGGCAGTGGCCGCCACCTGCTCTGCGCCCTGCCGCGAACGGACGAAGGCCAGGGTGCGGACGCCCTCGGCGACGAGGTCGGCCAGGAGGTCGGCCACTTCCGACGACGCAGCCCGGCGCACGGGTGCGCCGTTCTCCCCGGCATACGAGGTGAACGGTGGCTCCCACAGCAGCAGCGAGACCTGGCCCCGGGGGGAGTGGTCCGCGGTGATGGCCAGCACGTCCAGCCCGGTGAGTCGACCGGCCGCGACCTCGGGCTCGGCGACGGTGGCCGACGCAAGGACGAACGTGGGCTCGGAGGCGTACATCGCACAGACTCGTCGGAGGCGGCGCAGGATGTGCGCGACGTGCGAACCGAAGACGCCGCGGTAGTGGTGACACTCGTCGACCACGACGTAACGCAAGGACGCGAAGAAGCTGGCCCATCGTGCGTGCCCGGGCAGCAGCGAGCGGTGCAGCATGTCGGGGTTGGTCAGGATGTATTCGCCGAAGTCGCGGGCCCAGTCGCGCTGCTCGCGGGTGCTGTCGCCGTCGTGGGTGGCGACGCGCACGTCCAGGCCCAAGGCGTTGATGTTGGCCAGCTGGTCGTTGGCCAGGGCCTTCGTCGGGGCGAGGTAGAGGACCCCGGCGCCTCGCTCGCCCCGTCGCCCGCGACTCTCACGGATCGCCGTCAGGGCCGGCAGCTGGTAGGCCATCGACTTGCCGGAGGCCGTCCCGGTGGCCAGGACGACGTGCTGGCCGCCCCGAGCGGCGTCGGCCGCCGCAGCCTGGTGCTGCCACGGGGACGACACGCCCGAGCGCTCGAAGGCGGCCCGGACATCTGCGCTCACCCATTGCGGCCAGTCCACCGAGGCCGCTGGGCGCGGCGGGACGACCTCGAGGTGTCGCAGCCGCCCCTCACGCCCGGGCACGTCGGTCAGTCGCCCCACCAGGTCGCTCACCCGATGGCGTTCGGGACCGCCGGGGACGCTCACGGAGGGAAGTGTGGCAAACGGCACCGACAGCGACGTCGGGCCCCGACTGTCCCCAAGCTCGGGAGTACGCCTGCGTGATCGAGTGACTCATGGTTTGATAGCACCCGGCAGCATTCGGGGCGCACTGCCCTGAGTGGACCTTCCTCATAACAGGAGCAGTCGTGGATCTGACCCTTGCGACCCGCGAGGAAGACGGCCGCGCCATTGTGGCGGTCGGGGGCGAGATCGACGTCTACACCGCACCCAAGCTGCGAGACCAGATCACTGAGCTCGTCGCTCACGGTTCCTACAACATCGTGATCGACCTCGAAGCCGTCGAGTTCCTCGACTCCACCGGGCTCGGTGTCCTCGTCGGCGGGCTCAAGAAGGTCCGCGCGCACGACGGTTCGCTCGAGCTGATCTGCTCGCAGGAGCGCCTGCTGAAGATCTTCCGCATCACCGGTCTGGCGAAGGTGTTCGTGATCCACGACTCCGCCGACCCTTCGGTCCTGCGCTGACCGACCCGTCGGTCCTGCGTTGACCGACCCGTCGCCGTACGCCTGACAGCGGTGTGCGCGGTGCCGGCGTCCACGGCTCGTAGCGCTCGTGCCGGTGGCCGAGCCGACGCGTGACGTGTGATCCCCGCCACAACCCTGCGCGTGATCCCCGCCACAGGTGCGTAGACTCCCGCGCGTTCGCAACTGATGCATCAACTCCCAGGAGGACGCACATGACCGGGATCATTCCCGCTGTCGTGGAGCTTGAAGGCACCAACCAGCTTTTGGTCATCCTCGTCCTCGCGATCGCGCTCGGCGCGCTCGCGATGGCGATGGTGTTCCGCAAGCAGGTATTGGCCGCCGGTGAAGGCACCGACAACATGAAGGCCATCGCCCTAGCTGTCCAGGAGGGCGCCAACGCCTACCTGACCCGGCAGTTCCGCACCCTCGGCATCTTCGCGGTGATCGCGTTCTTCGCGCTGCTCGTGCTGCCGGCCGACGACATGACGGTGCGCATCTTCCGCTCCGTGTTCTTCCTCGTGGGGGCCGGGTTCTCCTCCGCCGTCGGCTATCTCGGGATGGGCCTGGCCGTTCGCGCCAACCTCCGGGTGGCTGCCGCGGCCGAGTCCACTGGCCGCGAGCCCGCCATGACGATCGGTCTGCGCACCGGCGCCATGGTCGGCATGCTCACCGTGGGCCTCGGCCTGCTCGGCGCCAGCCTCGTGGTGCTGTTCTTCGAGGACTCGGCTGCCGAGGTGCTCGAGGGCTTCGGCTTCGGTGCCGCTCTCCTCGCGATGTTCATGCGCGTCGGCGGCGGCATCTTCACCAAGGCGGCCGACGTCGGCGCCGACCTGGTCGGCAAGGTCGAGCAGGGCATCCCCGAGGACGACCCGCGCAACGCCGCCACCATCGCCGACAACGTGGGTGACAACGTCGGCGACTGCGCCGGTATGGCCGCCGACCTGTTCGAGTCGTATGCCGTGACCCTGGTCGCGGCGCTGATCCTCGGATCGCAGGCCTTCGGCGACAAGGGTCTGGTCTTCCCGCTGATGATCCCGGCCATCGGCGCGCTCACCGCGGTGGCGGGCGTCTACCTCACCCGGCCCAAGGCGGGCGAGAACGGCCTCACGACCATCAACCGGTCGTTCTACCTGTCCTCGGCCATCGCAGCGGTGGCCAGCGTGGTGCTGGCCTACATCTACCTGCCCAGCACCTTCGCCGAGTTCAACAACATCTCTGACGGCCTGCTCGCCGCGGAGGGCGACCCGCGGTTCATCGCCGCGGCCGCCGTGGTCATCGGCATCGTGATGTCCGCGGGCATCCTGGCGCTCACCGGCTACTACACCGGCACGGAGTACAAGCCGGTCAAGGACGTCGGCAAGGCGTCGCTCACCGGTGCGGCGACCGTGATCCTCGCTGGGCTGTCCGTCGGCTTCGAGTCGGCCGTCTACACGACCCTGGTCATCGGTGCCGCCGTGTTCGGCGCCTACCTCCTCGGCGGCGCAGCGCTCATCGTGTCGTTGTTCGCAGTCGCTCTCGCTGGTTGCGGCTTGCTGACCACCGTCGGTGTCATCGTCGCGATGGACACCTTCGGGCCCGTCTCCGACAACGCCCAGGGCATCGCCGAGATGTCGGGCGACATCAGCCCCGAGGGCGCGCAGATCCTCACCGAGCTCGACGCCGTCGGCAACACGACCAAGGCCATCACCAAGGGCATCGCGATCGCCACGGCCGTGCTCGCCGCGACCGCGCTGTTCGGCTCCTACGCCACCTCGGTGTTCGAGGCGCTGGTCGAGGCCCAGCCCGCCGATGAGGAGTTCCTGCAGTTCGACGTCTTCGACCCGGCCGTCCTGGTCGGCGTTCTCCTCGGTGCCTGTGTGGTGTTCATGTTCTCCGGACTGGCCATCAACGCCGTCGCCCGCGCTGCGGGAGCGGTCGTCTACGAGGTCCGTCGCCAGTTCCGCGAGATCCCCGGGATCATGGAGGGCACCGGCCGTCCGGAGTACGGCAAGGTCGTCGACATCGTCACCAAGGACTCGCTGCGCGAGCTCGTGGCGCCGGGCATCCTGGCCGTGCTGGCCCCGGTGGCCGTGGGCTTCGGCCTCGGCGCCACCGCGCTGGCGGGCTTCCTCGCCGGTGCGATCGGCACCGGCACCTTGATGGCCATCTTCCTGGCCAACGCGGGTGGTGCCTGGGACAACGCGAAGAAGCTGGTCGAGGACGGTCACCACGGGGGCAAGGGCTCGCTGGCGCACGAGGCGACGATCATCGGCGACACGGTCGGCGACCCGTTCAAGGACACCGCCGGCCCGGCCATCAACCCGCTGATCAAGGTGATGAACCTCGTCTCGCTGCTCATTGCGGGCGCCATCGTGTCCATGAGCATCGGCAAGGACCAGAACGACGTGCTCCGCATCATCATCGCCCTGGGCGCGGTGGCGATCATCGCTGCGTCGATCTACATCTCGAAGCAGCGCGGGGTCGCGATCAACGACGACGGTGATGACACCGGCTCCTCGTCGTTCACGCAGCACAGTCACGGCGACCACGGGGCCCACGGGACTCATGGGGCTCACGGCACCCACGACGCCATGATCGACGACACGCCGCCGGGCACCACGGGCACCGGCGCCACGCCGGTGACGCCTCCGCCCACCACCTGATCCACCGCAGCACACGACGACCCGCCGAGACTCTCCCGGCGGGTCGTCGTCATTCGGCGACCGCGCTGCGGCGTACCCCTCTAAGTGGCGGCGGCCGACAGTTGGGACGGTCGATGTGATGTCGCGCGCCGCCAGTTGCGAAGCGCGCTGGGACACTGTGCCCATGACTGACGTCTCTCCGGTGCTCCCGCTGGCCGCGGACCTACGCGGAGCCCTGGTCGCCGCGGACTTCACCTACGACGCGGTCGCCGACCTGCTGGGTCCCCAAGCGCACCGGGCGCTCAGCCGCAACGAGACGACTCCAGGTGTACGCCGAACGGCGGACGGCTCCGCACTGAGCACGCTGACCCGGCTGTTCCTCCTGCAGGCGCCCGTCGCCCGCGAGGACGCCGAGCGCGCGTTGCCCGGGCTGGTGGACCGGCTCTGCAACGCCGGTCTGCTCGAGCAGAGCGTCGGCGAGGTGGCGGCGCGCATGGACTGCCGGCCCTACTCCTCCGACGACGTCGACCTCTGGGTCGTCTCCGACCTGACGCCGGGCCTCGACGGCGCCCCGACGCGTGTCGGGAGCGACCACGTGCTCGGGATCTCCAGCGCGTCGACCAGCCTGGCTCAGCTCACGGTCCGCCGGGACGTCGGCCGGGCCCTGGACCTGGGCACGGGCTGCGGCGTACAAGCGCTGCACCTGGCCACGCATGCGGACGAGGTCGTCGCCACCGACGTCAACCGGCGCGCACTGTGGATGACGCGGCTCAACGCGGCCCTCAACGAGGTGTCGGTCGACGTGCGGGAGGGCTCCTTCTTCGAGCCGCTGGCGGGGGAGAGGTTCGACCTGATCGCGACCAACCCACCCTTCGTGATCAGCCCGGCCACCGGGGAGCGGCTCGTCTACCGCGACTCCGGACTGCCAGGCGACCGGGTCGTGGAGGACATCGTCCGCGGCGCGCCCGCTCACCTGACCGAGGGCGGGTTGTGCCAGGTCCTGGCCAACTGGTCGATCGTCGACGGCACCGACTGGGACGAACGCCTCGCCTCCTGGCTGAGGGACGACTGCGACGCCCTCGTCATCCAGCGCGAGGTCATCGACCCGAGTGAGTACGTCGAGATGTGGCTCAAGGATGCGGGCGTGCACGGCACTCCCGACTACCCGAGCCGCTACGACACGTGGCTGTCGTGGTTCGACGACCAGGGCATCGAGGGCGTCGGCTTCGGCTGGATCAACCTCCGGGCCGGGGGCAGCGGCCGCCACCGGCTCGAGGAGTGGCGCTACGACGTCGAGCAGCCCATCGGCCCGGCGATCGCCGACCACTTCGACGCGACCCGCAGCGAGGTCAAGCTCGCGTCACACCTCCTGGCGCGCGTCGACGTGCTCCAGGAGACGCAGGGGCCTCCCGGAGCCGAGGACCCGGCCACCATCGTGGTCCGGCAACAGCGCGGTTTCCGCCGGGCGCGGCAGGTCGACACGGTCGAGGCCGCGCTGATCGGGGCCAGCGACGGTGACCTGTCCGTCGGCCAGATCCTCGGTGCGATCGCCGAGATCACCGACGCTGACGGCGGCGAGCTGCGGGCGACGTACCTGCCGGTCGTGCGCGAGCTCGTCGACGAAGGTTTCCTCACTACGACCTGAGTCTCGGCGAGACTCAGGTCGTAGCGGCGAGCAGCAGGGCAAGCCCGTCGGTGGCGCGATAGCCCGGCGGCACCCCGTCGACGATGGCAGCGACGCCGTTGGAATGGCTCGTGCGCAACGGCAGGATCGCCTGGTAGTCGGGCGACTCGTACCACCCACGAGCGGACTCGTGGTCGGGGAACTCGATGACGACCACGGACCCGTCCCACTCGCCCTCGATGCCGTCGATCTCCCCACCATGGACCAGGAAGCGGCCGCCGAAGGGGGCGAGGGTCGTGTCGATGGCGGACAGGTAGTCGATGATCGCTTCGCCGAAGTCCACGTCGCGGAGGTAGGCGACGGCGTAGGCGGATGTGCTCATGGTGGGCTCCTCTTCGTTGGTGTGATGAGGGCTCAACTGTCGGTCCGCGGGGTCGCCGACGCCATGACGCGCAAGGTCATGGTCCCGAGGCCCCGCGCCATCCACAGCGGAGAGCGGAAGTGGCCGACTGGATCTCACGCGCTACGGTTGCGGCGATTCACCACCAGGAAGCAGGAGTTCACGTGGCACACAAGCTCGTCATCGTCGAGTCGCCGAAGAAGGCGCAGATGATCGGCGGCTACCTCGGCAGCGGTTATGTCGTCGAGTCGTCCATCGGTCACATCCGCGATCTGCCGAACAACGCTGCAGACACGCCGGCCAAGATCAAGGACAAGCCCTGGGGCCGGCTCGCCGTCGACGTCGACAACGGGTTCGAGCCCTACTACGTCGTGCCACGCGACAAGAAGAGCCACATCGCCAAGCTGAAGAAGCTCCTCAAGGACGCCGACGAGCTCTACCTCGCCACCGATGAGGACCGCGAGGGTGAGGCCATCGCCTGGCACCTCCTCGACGAGCTCGCTCCGAAGGGCATCCCGGTCAAGCGGATGGTCTTCCACGAGATCACCAAGCCGGCGATCCTCGCCGCCGCCGACAACCCCCGCGAGCTCGACATGGACCTCGTCGAGGCCCAGGAGACGCGCCGCATCCTCGACCGGCTCTACGGCTACGAGGTCTCGCCCGTCCTGTGGCGCAAGGTGATGTCCGGGCTGTCCGCGGGTCGCGTGCAGTCGGTGGCCACCCGGCTGGTGGTCGACCGCGAGCGCGAGCGGATGAAGTTCAAGCTCGCGTCCTACTGGGACCTCGAGGGCACCTTCGACGCGGGCAGCAAGCACGAACAGCGCATGTTCCCGGCCAAGCTCCACTCCCTCGACGGTGCCCGCGTGGCCCGCGGCAGCGACTTCGGGCAGGACGGCGTCCTCAAGAAGAGCGAGATCGTCCACCTCGACCGCTCGCGCGCCGAGGCACTCTCCGCGGCGCTCGCGGACACGACCTTCGACGTCCGCTCGGTCGAGTCCAAGCCCTATCGCCGCTCGCCCTACGCCCCCTTCCGCACCACGACGCTGCAGCAGGAGGCCGGCCGCAAGCTCGGCATGAGCTCGAGCGTCACGATGTCGGTGGCGCAGCGGCTCTACGAGGGCGGCTACATCACCTACATGCGAACCGACTCCACCACGCTCTCGGGCGGCGCGATCAGTGCCGCACGCGAGCAGGTGCGTGAGCTGTACGGCGCCGAATACGTCCCCGACGCACCGCGCACCTACGCGTCGAAGGTCAAGAACGCGCAGGAGGCCCACGAGGCGATCCGGCCCGCCGGCGACTCGTTCCGCACGCCCGCGCAGACCGGCCTCACCGGGGACCAGTTCCGGGTCTACGAGCTGATCTGGATGCGCACCGTCGCCTCCCAGATGAAGGACGCCACCGGTCAGTCCGTCTCGATCCGCGTCGGCGGGGCCGCCGCCACCGGCGAGGACGCCGTCTTCTCCGCCAGCGGTCGCGTCATCACCTTCCACGGCTTCCTCAAGGCGTACGTCGAGGGCACCGACGACTCCGGGGCGCGGGACGACCAGGAGACCCGCCTGCCCAACCTGACCCAGGGCGAGCCGGTCTCGGCTGCCTCGATCCAGGCCGCCGGGCACGAGACGAAGCCGCCGGCCCGCTACACCGAGCCGACGCTGATCAAGGAGCTCGAGGAGCGAGAGATCGGTCGCCCTTCGACGTACGCCTCGATCATGGGCACCATCGTCAACCGCGGCTACGTCTACAAGAAGGGCTCAGCGCTGGTGCCGGCCTGGCTGGCCTTCTCCGTGGTGCGGCTGCTGGAGGACCACTTCCCGCGGCAGATCTCCTATGAGTTCACCGCCCGGATGGAGGACGTCCTCGACGACATCGCCGGCGGGCGGCGCGACCGCAAGACCGAGCTCGCCGAGTTCTACTTCGGCGGCAAGGACATCGAAGGCCTGCACACCTTGGTCAACGAGCTGGGCGACATCGACGCCAAGGAGCTCGCGACCTTCCCGATCGGCGAGGGCATCGACCTGCGCGTGGGCCGCTACGGCCCGTACGTCGAAGGGCCCGGCCCCGAGGGCGACGAAGGTGCCCTCGTGCGCGCCAACGTCCCCGACGACCTGCCCCCCGACGAGCTGACGCTGGCCAAGGCGCGCGAGCTGCTGGCCAACCCGGCCGGTGAGGAGGCGGTGCTCGGCACCCACCCCGAGACCGGTCTCCAGGTGGTCGCCAAGAACGGCCGCTTCGGCCCCTATGTCACCGAGGTGCTGCCCGAGGACGCGCCCAAGTCGGCCAAGGCCCGCACCGGTTCGCTCTTCAAGTCCATGTCGCTCGACACGGTCTCGCTCGCCGAAGCAGTCAAGCTGCTCGAGCTCCCGCGCGTCGTCGGTGCCGGTGAGGACGGCGAGGAGATCACCGCGCAGAACGGTCGCTACGGCCCCTACCTCAAGCGCGGCACCGACTCCCGCTCGCTGACCACCGAGGACCAGATCTTCGACATCACCCTCGACCAGGCGCTGGCGATCTACGCCCAGCCCAAGCAGCGCGGTCGGGGTGCGGCCACGCCTCCCCTGAAGGAGCTCGGCAACGACCCCGTCTCGGGTCAGCCGGTCATCGTCAAGGCGGGTCGCTTCGGCGAATACGTCACCGACGGCGAATACAACGCCACGCTCCGCAAGGACGACACGGTCGAGTCGATCACCCTCGAGCGCGCGGCCGAGCTCCTCCAGGAGCGACGCGACAAGGGTCCGGCCAAGAAGACGGCCAAGAAGGGCGCGAAGAAGGCCGCCAAGAAGACCCCGGCGAAGAAGACGATCGTGAAGAAGGCTGCCGCCAAGAAGGCGACGGTCAAGAAGGCGCCGGCGGCGAAGAAGACGGCTGCGAAGAAGGCCTGACGGTGGTCCGCTGGGTGGTCGGGGCCGCGACGTTGGTCGTGGCCGTGATTGCCCACTACGCCACTGCGCTGTCCGCCGTCATCGGCACGTGCCGCGTCAGCGACCAGGCGCAGACGATTCCTGCTCGAGAGTCCGCCCAGGGACGACTGTGCGAGGCGATCAGCCATACGGAGTCCGCCTTCTACATCGCGGTGGCACTGCTCGCGGTCTCAGTGATTCTGGCCGTCGTGCTGGCCGTGCGCTGGTGGACGAATCCACGCATGCGGTTCGTCGGGCTGACTGCCTGCCTGTGGTTGCCGTTGCTGGCCTTCCTTGCCTTCGCCGCGCCCAGCGACTCCTGCTCGGACGAGCAGCGGAGCAAGCTGCCTGAGATCGCCTGCGATCGCGAAGGCAACACCTGACGTCCACCGGTCAGGTAGCCGCAAAGACCGCACTGAGCGCCACACCGACCAGCAGGGCGAGCCCGAACGCCGCCCCTCCGGTCAACCCGACCCGGCGGGGATCCTTCGGACGGAACAGCCCGGTCGGTCCGCCGAACAGGAAGTAGGCCGGAATGCCGAGGAGCGGCACGAGCAGGACCAGCCAGGCCCACGCCCACCGGGTCGCCCGCCAGGGGCGGGGCCCGGCGATCATCATCAGGGTGCCGAGCAGGAGACACAGGTGGAGCCCGAGCAGCCAGCCGGGACCGGCGAAGCCCTGGGCGGTGTAGGGCGAGCTGCGGAACTCGCCTGGGACCACGCGGACGTCGGGGCCCAGTGCAGTGAGGTGGTCCTCGATCGATCCGACGATGACCCGCTCGGGTTCCCTCCTGGCTCGGTCGAGCCACGCGCGCCCGGGCTTCAACGAGATGTTCGACACCGTCGCCGTACGGAGAAAGAGGCCGTCGCGCCACCTGAGGGTGACCTCCTGGAACACCGCGTCGTCCGGGAGCGGCGCCCAGGTCCGGCCGAATGGATCGACCAGCTCGACCTCGCTGACCTGACCCGCTCGCAGGTCACGCGAGAGTTCCGCGTAGGACCCCGGTCGCTCGCCGACGCTCACCATCACGACCAGCGAGCACAACCACCCGAGCGCGAGGCTCCAGCCGACGATGCGGATGCGCTGGGTCGCCCGGGCGATCGCGGCAGCGCGGTCGGTCACGTCGACCGCGGGCTGTGCCTCGGTGATCGCCATGTTCCCCCCCTGCGCTGTGAGCCGGGCCGAAGCCTACGGCAGCAGGCGCTTCCGCGGTCGGTGCTCGCCCGTAGGGTGTGCGCGTGGGCCGACGCGTGTATTCCGACAGCGGTCTCTTCGTCTGCTTCGAGGGTGGCGAGGGCGCCGGCAAGTCCACCCAGTCACGCCTGCTGAAGACCTGGCTGGAGGAGGCGGGGCACACCGTCCTCCTCACCTTCGAGCCGGGCGACACCGAGGTCGGTCAGGCGCTGCGCCAGATCGTCCTCGACCCCGCCACCGGCGACCTGTCCCACCGCACCGAGGTCCTGTTGTACGCCGCAGACAAGGCCGAGCACGTCGACACGGTCGTGCTCCCGGCGCTGGCCAGGGGAGAGGTGGTCATCACCGACCGCTACGTCGACTCCTCCCTCGCCTACCAAGGCGCCGGCCGCGACCTCGTCGTCGCCGAGGTCGAGCACGTCCAGCGCTGGGCGACCGGCGACCTGAGGCCCCACCTCACCGTCCTGCTCGACCTCGAGCCGCAGACCGGGCTCGGTCGCTTCGAGGAGCGCGACCGGATCGAGGGGCAGCCGCTGGAGTTCCACCAGCGCGTGCGCCAGGGCTTCCTCGACCTGGCTGCCGCCGACCCCGCCCACTACCTCGTGCTCGACGCCCGCGGAGCCACCGACGAGATCGCCGAGGCGATCCGCGAGCAGATCTTGGGGTTGCTGCCATGACCATCACGCGGCAGGGGCGCCCGGTCTGGGACGACCTGGTCGGCCAAGGGCCAGTCATCACCTCGCTGCAGCGAGCGGCGACCGGCGACGGCATGACCCACGCCTGGCTGTTCACCGGACCGCCCGGCTCGGGTCGGTCCAACGCGGCCATCGCCTTCGCCGCGGCGCTCCAGTGCGAGACCGGCACCGGGTGCGGGACGTGCAAGTCGTGCCACACCGTGACGACGAGCAGCCACGCCGACGTCCGCATCGTCCGCACCGAGAAGCTGTCCATCGGCGTCGACGAGGTGCGCGACCTCGTGCGCCGCGCGGCCCTGTCGCCCGCCGGGGACAGGTGGCAGATCATGATCGTCGAGGACTCCGACCGTCTCACCGACCAGGCGTGCAATGCGCTGCTGAAGGCGATCGAGGAGCCGACGGCCCGCACCGTCTGGCTGCTCTGCGCGCCCACGATCGAGGACGTGCTGCCGACGATCCGGTCGCGTTGCCGGCTGGTGACCCTCACGACGCCGGCGACCGACGACGTCGCGGCGTTCCTGGTCCGCACCCTCGACGTCAGCCCCGAGCTGGCAGCCAGCGCGGCTCGGGCCAGCCAGGGTCACATCGGCCGGGCGCGTGCGTTGGCCCGTGACGAGACGACCCGCATGCGCCGGCGCCAGGTCGTGCAGATGCCGGCCGCGCTGACGTCGATCGGCGCGTGCATGCAGGCCGCGACCAACATCAGCGAGATTGCCAAGGAGGAGGCCGAGGCCATCACCTCGGAGCTCGACAGCCGCGAGAAGAAGGACCTCGATGCGGCGTACGGCGTGGTCGAGCGCGGTCGTCGCCCACGCGAGTACTCCCCGGCGCTGAGCGGGCTGGAGAAGGATCAGAAGACGCGCGCCAAGCGCCGGGTCCTCGACGTCGCCGACCGGTGCCTGATGGACCTCACCTCGGTCTACCGCGACGCGATCGCGCTGTCGGTCGGCGCCACCGGCGTGCTGGTCAACGAAGAGATGCGCGCCGAGATCGCGCAGATCACCCGACAGGTGACACCCGAAGAGCTGCTGCGCATGATCGATGCGATCTTCACCGCGCGCGAGCAGATGCTGGAGTTCAACGTGCCGCCACTCCTGGCGCTCGAATCAATGATGGTGGCCCTGCGGCTGCCGGGCGGAGCAGGTCGATGAAGAAGCTGTTGGCGTTGGTGGTCGTGATTGCCCTGGTGGCCTCCACGTTCTGGGCGGTCGCGGTGGCCTTCGACCGGACCGAGGATGAGCCGGCCCCGTCGCCCTCGGACCCGTCCGATTCCACCTCGGCCACTGCCGAGCCGACGGACTCATCGGCTCCCTCACCCGAGCTCGAGTCCTTCTACTCCCAAGAGCTCGACTGGGAGGAGTGCGAGGGCGACCTCGAGTGCGCCACGCTGACCGTGCCCCTCGACTACGCCGACGCCGAGGGCGAGACCATCGAGGTCGCTCTCCTCAAGGTCCCTGCGCGCGGTGACCGGCAGGGCTCCCTCGTCGTCAACCCCGGGGGTCCCGGTGCGCCCGGCACCGACTACGCCGCAGCCGCCAGTCGCGTCTTCCGCGAGCCCCTGCTCCGCGCCTTCGACATCATCGGCTTCGACCCGCGTGGCACCGGCGAGTCGGCCCCCATCGACTGCCTCACCGACGAGCAGCTCGACGCCTACCTCGCCTCCGACCCCAACCCCGACACCGCCGCCGAGGAGGAGGCCTACGCCGAGATCGTCCAGGAGTTCGGACAGGGCTGCGCCGAGCGCAGCGGCGACGCCGTCAACCACGTCTCCACGATCGAGGCCGCCCGCGACATGGACGTGCTGCGCGCGGCGCTCGGCGAGAGCACGCTGACCTACCTCGGCGCCTCCTACGGTACGAAGCTGGGCGCGACGTATGCCGAGCTGTTCCCCGACAAGGTCGGGCGGCTCGTCCTCGACGGCGCCGTCGACGTCTCGCTCGACAACCGGCAGCTCGGCATCGAGCAGGCAGCCGGCTTCGAGACAGCGCTGCGCTCCTACATCCAGAACTGCATCGACACCGCCGAGACCTGTTTCCTGGGCGACTCGGTGGACGAGGGGCTCGCGACGATCGATGAGCTGCTGGTCCAGATCGAGGCGGACCCGCTCCCGGCCGACGACGACCGAGAGCTGCAGATCGGCAACGCGTTCTACGGCATCGTCACGCCCCTGTACAACCGCGACTACTGGTTCCTGCTGAGCGCAGCTCTCCGCTCGGCCCTCGATGGCAGCGGTACGGCGCTGATGGAGCTCGCCGACATCTACGCCTCCCGTGGACCCGAGGGCTACACCGACAACAGCTCCGAGGCGATCTTCGCGATCAACTGTCTCGACGATCCTTCCTCGGTGGGCTTCGACGAGGTCGACGACGAGCTGGTGGCGGATTTCGAGGAGGCGTCGCCGACCTTCGGCTCGATCTTCGCCTGGTCGCTGACCGGCTGCAGCGGCTCGCAGGGCACGACCACCGAGGCGCCGATCGAGATCCGCGCCGAAGGTGCCGCCCCGATCCTGGTGGTCGGCACCACCCGCGACCCGGCGACGCCGCTGAAGTGGGCCGAGGCGCTCGCCGAACAGCTCGAGACCGGCGTCCTCCTCCGCCGCGACGGCGACGGCCACACGGCATACAACTCGGGCAACGAGTGCATCGACACCGCCATCGAGTCCTACCTGCTCGAGGGCGACGTGCCTGCCGACCCGACGGACTGCTGAGCCTGAAGTTCGGTCTTCGGACACAGCGGTAGTCCACTGCCACCCAGTGGCAGTGAACTACCGCCATCTCGGCAAGAGCGCTGACCACGGGTACTGATTTCGACCGGCGCCGGTCGGGCGTTATCCTTCTCCAGTTGCCCGGCTGGTCTCGACTGTGCCGGGCAGCACGCCGCCTTAGCTCAGTCGGTAGAGCGAGTCACTCGTAATGACTAGGTCGTCGGTTCGATTCCGACAGGCGGCCCCACGCAAGGCCTCTGACCTGCAGCAATGCAGGTCGGGGTCTTGTGCGCCGGAGTTGGCAAACCTGTAAACGGACCCGAGAACGCAGTCGAATGACCGGACCAGCGGCGGACTTGCGAGGCATTCTCGGGTCGTGCATGTTCAGCGCAGCACTCGTATGGAGGCGACGATGACCAGTGAGGGCATGGGTGGCGAAGACTTCTTCGGCCCCGGGTTCGACCCCAGCGACCCCTCTACTTGGGATTCGAACGAACCATGGCCTTGCGAGGCATTCCTTGAGTGGCCTGGTGGCAGCGAACGTTGTGGGCTCCCGGCTGTCTTTGAGGTCGGTCGGGTCGCAGATACCTCCCTTGGCTTGTGCGCGAGTCATCTAGGACCGGTGCTCAGTACCGCACCCACAGTGGAGTACCCGTTCGTGAGGTGGTCCGCGATCGAGTGGATCGGTGAGGGTGCTCGGCCTCCGCATGCTCTCTCGTTCGACGAGGCTGACGAGCGCTTCGAACGGCTCGCACCCTAGTAGTCGACTCGTCACGGCTTGAGTCTCGTCCGCTACTCCCGGAGTGCCTGGCTGAAGGTAGCGTTGCTAGCGCTTCCACCGGTAAGGACGCGGCCTGACAAGGAGCGCGGGTTACGCGCTTGGTTCTCCCTGGAGGATGTCGCCACGCGTCGTCTGTCTCACTCACAAGCGCTGCGCCCGGCCCCGAGGAGGCCCAGAGCGCGCGCCGCATCAGCGGGCGGTTCAGCGCAGGTCCGAGAGCCTGTCGACCAGTAGCTCCTCATCGAGGCCAGACTCTGTGATCTCCTCCGCCGACGCCCCCGCGTTACGGATACTCTGCATGATTCCTGCGGCGATTGTGCGTCGGCCCTCAAGGGTGTCGAGTTCTCGGTATCCGACGTAACCGGTGGCCTTGCCTAGCGAGTAGAGCGTCGCGAGGCGCGTCAGCTTGTCGCGAGGGCCCAGTAGCTTGTTTCTGGCCTTCATCTGCTTCTCGAGCGTGCCGGCACTCACATTCGAGCGGGTTGGGATGGCGAGCAGCCGAACATGTGACAACCCCCCGAGTGCCCCGGGGTCCTTCGGGAAAATGTGGTCGATGTGGTTTCGAACTTCGTTGATGTCGGCACCCGGCCAGTAGACCGACAGGAACTTGGCATACAGCGGCCGGTAGTTGCTGCGCTCGGGAGCCACCCAAAGCTCGGGAGCCCAGCCCTCGCGCTCCGGCTTCCACACGAACACCTCGCTGATTGGCTTATCCAGAAACGTCACGACTGTGCCGTCACGTCGATAGGTCTTAAACGGGTGTTTTCCAATGAGACAGTCGGGGCTTGCGACACCGATCCACGCCGAGTTCGCAGGACGATCCACCATCTGCTGCAAGAAGGTCCGATGCTGCTCTTCCATCCACACAGGCCAAGACTTTGTAGGGTCCGTCTGCATGCCGGCGACGCTAGCGGACGGGTCCCGGGCCTCCCCTCAACGGCTCTTCCCGACGTATACCCGCCGCTGGCGTAGGTATGGGAATGAACTGTGGTTGCGCACCCGAACCATCAGTTGCCGCCCGCGGGTCAGTACCACGCGCAATGGAGGTCAACACGTCTTCGCGCAGCGACGACCTGGGGACCCCATGGCGTCGCGAACGATCCAAGTTTTGGGGCGACGGGCACGACTTGCAGGGGTCCCCGTGAGCGCTTCGCTCGCTTCTGAGCGCGCCGGCTCTGTGATCGGTGGCCGAATATCCTTAGTCCACAGCACGGAGTCGAGGACGACGCGCTTCAGCATCGGCGTCCGCTGGGACCTCCACGAACATGGCGCGGGGATCGAGCACCTTGACTCCCTCGATGATGACGTAGTGCCGTTGTGTCACGCGCTCATCGAGGTGGCCGCCGAGGTCCGCTGCTCCCGCCAAGCCGTACACGCGCTCAGCCGCCGTCAGGTAGGTGCGACGTAGGGCGTGGGGGTGCATCCACTCAAGTGCTGTGCCGGCCACCAAGGCGCGAAGCGTGGTGCGGACGTTCGCGTGCGTCACGAATGTCCCTCGCTTCGTCACGATAAGGGGGTCACCGGCGCGCGTGTAGTCCAACCTAGCGAGCACATTCGCAAGGATCTCTGCCAGTTGCGGAACCACAACTACGACGCGCTGATCTTGCGACTTCGTCATCTCGAGCAGTTGCCTCTGTCCGACCCGGAACGACTCAGGCAGCTTCTCGTCAAAGACGATTGTCGGCGGGTCGGATCGCAGGTCGACCTTGTCGACGGTTAGCCCAAGAGCCTCGCCGATCCGTACGCCGGTGTAGTACATGATCGCCAAGGCGACGTAGAGGTGCGGCGCAGCACGTGGCCTCAAGGCCGCAGTCCTAGCCATCTCCAGCAGTTCCTGCCACTCCTCGGGCGTCAGGGCCCGAAGCAACCGCGGATTGCGCGGCGAAGCAGTGGGCTTTCTGGTTCCTGCCAGCGGATTCATGCCATCGCGCCGGTGGCCAAAGTCCGCAGCGAACCCGAGAAGCAAGCGCAGAACCTGCCTGGGTTGAGGGCCCTTGAGAGGTATCCGAGATCCATCTTCGTCAAAGATGTACTCGCCGCGTTGGTTTCGCCTGAACAGGTTCCCGTAAAGAAGTTCTTGCACGTCGGCGCGCGTCGTCTCGTTCACGTCCCAGTGCGCGACCATGGGACGAAGGGTGCCGTTCCAGCATCGGCGGTACTGGATCACGCTGTTCGGTGAGAGGCATTGGTTCTCCACCTCGCGGTCCAAGTGCGCGAACCAACGCTCGGCAATCGAGGCCAATGAGCTGGCTGAGTCTTGGGCATCCGTTCGAGCGATAGCGCGCTTGAGATCCACCCAGTGTTCGTGAGCTGCGCTTTCGCACGAGTGCTTGGTGCGGCCCTTGACGTTGAACTCGTGCGGTCGGCCCTCCTGGTCGCGATACCGGACACGGCATTGCCAGGTCGCACCGCGCTTCGTTGCTCGGACACTCCCTCGTTCGCCGGGCTTGATGGCCGGGCGCCCGCGCTTGGCGCCGGTCACGAGGTCGACTCCCGCCTGGCGTCCGCCGCCGCCAGCTGCTCCTGCAGGAAGCGATTTACTTCGGACAGGGGGTAGAGGGGCTTGTTGTCAGCCAGGCACAGCCACTTCGGTCCGTTCGCGGGACCTCGGCCGTATCGCCAGTCGGCAAGGGTGCGCGGAGAGAGCCGGAGCGCATGCGCGACTTCTTCAGATGTGAGGAGCGGACCAGTGGCCAGCAGCGCTGCGTCAAGCATCTGCCGGGGAGTCGGCTTGGACGAAGGCTCGTTGTGCGTCGGGGTAGTCATGCAGACCCTGTGTGCGGGGTCCGTCCGTTCGTGCACCCTGCGATGGGTCGAGCGCTCGTTGAGGCACCCAAGTTGCACCTGTTGTCGGTCATCGCGGTGCACGCAGCAGCGACGCAAGGATGAGGCTCGCAACTCGCCGCACGTTGCTCCACGGCGATCCACGGGTCGCGGCATTGGACCGCGGGCTGGCGCAGGCTGACCGGACACCCTGACCCCTTTGGGATGCTTGCAGTTGAGACGATTACATCTCAGTTCATCCAGCCTCGGCAAGGTCCTACAGCTTGGCCAAGCGGTGAGGATGCGTTCGAGGTCGAGTTGTCCGCGGGCCGCGTCGATATGGGAGACCTAGAACGCTCGTGTTGTGAAACAGATCACGTGCTAGGAAGGGAAGCGGCGTGTTGTCGCGCATCGGCGTACGCCGATGTGATCCGATGTCGCTTGGTGGATGGTGGGACCTGGCGCGGTGCCCGGCCCGACTTCCGAGGGGCCCCGTTGGCGCGGGGCCCCTCGTCTTTATTTTCGGCTCCCGCTTGTTGGCGTGTCTTGGCCGGTCGCGTCGCCGGGGCCCTCTACGCTGCCAAGCGGTTCGGGAGCCCGGCGCGCCAACGTCGCTCGACCGCACATCCGCCCACCTGCACCGCATTCCTAGGACTCCGTCGTGATCCGTCGACCCCACCTCCTCTTGAGGGAGGTGTCTCGTGGCTACCTGGCTTGATGGTGCGCGCCTTCGCAAGCGACTTCAGCCCGAGGTCTACGAGGCCGTCATGGAGTTGCTGGATCAGGGCTGGAAGATCCGCAAGGGCGGTCACGGCTACCGACTGTTCTGTCCGTGTTCCGATGACCCCACAGCGCGTGGGTTTCCCGTACCGGGTTCAGCCGCGAGCGCTGGGAACACAGCGCGGCGTATTCGCAGGAACGCCGAACATTGTCCGGACAGCCACGCGCTCATCAAGTGAGCGCTACACTGTTTCCAGTTGACAACGGAGCCCTTCTTCCCCAGAGTGTGTCAACCACTCACAGGCCCAGCAGCGAGGAACTGATGAAGCAGCAGTTCGAGCTGATCTTCGAGATTCAGCCGATTTCCGAGGACCTCGAGGAGGTCCTCATGTCCGTCGAGGACGCCTACGTCGGCGGCCACGGCGACACCCACCTCGTCACCATGACGGCAGCAGGGGTGGACGCAATCACCGCGGCACTGGACGCTGACAAGAGACTGCGAACCTTGGGCATCGTTCCCCTTCGCCTGTACCCCGACGTCGTTGATCGGGGCGCGATCGCGTCCCGAACCGGGGTGACCCGCCAGGCCGTGGGCAACTGGGTTCGTGGTGATCGCCAAATGGGCTTCCCTGCGCCGTTCCTTCTTGGAAGGAGTGAGGTGTGGTTGTGGGGCGAGGTGCGCGAGTGGCTACTTGAGAATGGAAACCTCGTCGACGACGACGGTCTTGGCCGCCCGACCCGCCGGGACCACACCGTCGTCGACTACCGGCTGGAGACACGCTGTGGCGTGCGGGCTGACTTCCAGGCCGGTGCCTTGATGACGATGACGGTGTCGCGTCCAGTCAGGGCTGAGGTGTCCTTCGGTCAGTGGAAACCTGTGATGATCACGACCGCAGACGAACGGACCGCCTCCGGTGTCTGAATCGGAGGCCGAGATCGGTTCGGTCGAGGAGCTTCTTGAATCCACCAGGATCATCGACGTCTTGTTCATGGAGCTCAATGCAAGCCGCATCGAGTCCTCGCATGAGGAGTCGGCGGAGGCAGAGCGCGACCTCGACCTAGCTACGATGCTTCGCCATGAAGGCAACGAACTCGACGTTCGCTTCCTGCTGGAGTTCAAGGACAATGCGGCCAGCTATCGAGTTGACGTCGTTGCTCGATACTGCGTCGAAGATGACCGCTCGATACCGCCAAGGGTGAGTTCCGAGTTCATTGAACGAGTCGCGGCCTTCGCTGCTTTCCCCTTCCTCCGCGAAGCGCTCGCCACTAGCGCTGCTCGGCTGCGGGTTGATCCTCCGATCCTAGGGATCCTCCGCCAGGGCGACATCAAGGTCTCCGAATGGCCCAGCGAGGATGCGCCCGCCACGTCCTGATGCCGTGCGGCAAACCAGGCCTTCGCTCGGGCGAGGAACGCGGCACCGGTGTTCGTCGGCGAGCGGTTCTGTGTACGCCAGTCTCGAGAACCCCGTCGACAGCCGAGTGCAGGTGCAGATGTCCATAGCCGCGCTTCGCGCCTGCTGGCTTGACCCGGTCGGCGGCTTAACCTCACCGCTGCCACGACCGTGAATCCGCCACCTGCCTCCGTCGGGAATCCGCCCGACCCTCTTGACGTGCCAGCGAGCAGCAATCTTCCCCGGTTTGCGGTTGTTCGCGCCGCTCGCGCCGATGAGCTTCCGCTTGCCCAGCCCGATTGACCCATTTCAGGCGCAGGCACGGGAGATGCCCATCTCGGCTGCTACATAAGGCTACGGGGCGGGTCCGGCACCGCTCAATCAGCCTCCGTCTACCCTCAGCCGACAGCGGCGCATTGCGGTGTGTGTGTCACCCGTCGTCACCCTAGGCGTCCGGCGACCTACGGCCCCTCCTGACAGGCTCGCGGAACTCGTCGAGGTCCCCAGCGTTCGGCTTTAACGCCTCCCATCGGAATCGGCTCCGACGCTGCGGCTTGCTCGCGCGTGACCTCAGCCGCCTCCCTGTAGAGGGTCACCTCGATCGCTACACCACCCTCGCCATCACTCGTGGTCTCGAAGCGGGTACCCAGACCAGCCCCTGCGCCAGATCCCAGCCCATACCGGCACTCCCGCTGATGGGGACGTGATGGCACAGGTAGAACATGACATCAAACGAGATCGACCCCGAAGAGTTGGCCATGGAAGAAACGCTGGCGGAACTGCACCGCGCCGGCCTGGTGGAGCGCTTAGTGGAGCGGCGCGCCGGACGCTTCATCTACGTCACGCCCGAACATGTTGACGGCCGCCCAATAGTGCCGAGGCCGAGGCCGGTGCGCCGGCCCTAGTGGTCTGCGGGCGTACGGGTGGTCGTGCTGTGCCCACGACCCAGACCATGTCGGTTCGGTCCCTGTGGAGCTTGCTACGCATCCTTCACCAGTGGACGGGGAAGGTGCGGTAGTCGTCGTCCAGCTCATCGAGGAGAGCAAGGGGGTAGCGAGGCGAGTGGCTGTTCCACACCGTCACGCATCGGTGCCCTGGAGAACGGCCATGCGTTCACTCCAGTAGAACGGCGAAGACGGCAGCAGCCTGCGCTGAGCGAGCACCTCGAGAACGGTCCTGCGTCTCTCTTCGAGATCGACAAGGCGACGCGTCCAACTCTCAACCCGCTCGGCACGCGTGGCCGAGGCGGCGGGGTCACGCGCACCGGTCACACCCGCCAGAGCGACGTGTTGATCGACGGGACCTTCACCGACGAGTTCACCTACGACGTGCTGGCCCCCGATCCGCGCTGACGTGCGGGCACGGGTTGCCGACCTCATGTGGCGCTGAGGACGAACTCCTCGATCACGGTCCCGGCCCGGGAGCTCATGCGAGCGCCGAAGTCGTCCTGGACTACGCTGGAGGGCCCATCGGGGTGGACCAAGCAACAACACAGTCACCGTCACCAGCATCTACACCGACGTCACGGTGACCGAGAGCAACTCCGTGGTCACCATGCCGAGGGGTGCGAGTCTCGTCGTGTCGGGAGCCAACACGACGCTCAAGGCGTCTGGTCACCTCGGTGAGCCTCTACTGAACCCGGCACGCGACACCCAGTTAGCGCCATGGGCGGCGCCATCTGGGTCGACAGCACCGTGGGCGTGGGTAGTACCTTTTCGTTTTGGCTGCCCCTCCGAGATCAAACGGATTAGCCTGCGCTGGACGAGATACCCGATGAGTTTGCGCAGCCCGAGCCTGAACTGTCAGGACGGCTCAAAGGCTGTCTGCCTCTGTAGAACCAAAGCAAACCGACACAATCCTGGTTATGCGTCACGTCAGTCCCGGGAGGTTCAATGGCGACACACAGACGGAGAGAGCGGTACTTCCATGGTGGGGTGCCTGGCCTGAGAACGCGGTCCGAAATCCTCTCGGCCGATAGCCTTGGCCTCCGGTACAACTACGACCGGCGCACGCTCGTCCCTGGGAGTGTCCCCTACGACCCGTCGCTGGTGTACTTCACGACCGACCTGAGCGTCGCAATCGGGTTCGCTGCCCGCTACGTCAACCACGTTACGGGCGCCACCGGAGGAGGATGGGTCTACGAGGTGACCCCCAGCCGGCAACCCCACCCGGACCCGGACTTCCCGTTCCACCCCGACGTGTACCGGATGGCACCGCGAGCCACCGTGCGCAAGATCGTCAAACGCAACGTCATCCTGACCCGCGTAGAGCAGGTGCAAATGGAGAAGCACCACCTCGTATGGGCCGGTCGCGATGACCGCATGTACGACGAAGAGGGCTACCTCCTACCTTCCGACGAGATGGCGGCTCGCGGAGTCACCGGACGCATGCTCCGCGCCTACGGACGATGGTTGCCCGTTGAGATGGTCGATGCCGCTGGGATCTACTCGGCGCTCCCTGGGCGTGATGTGGGAGACGTCCTCATCGAGGACATGTACGCCCGCATTCCCGCCCTCGCGGAGCGGTCCCTCCATCCGCTGTTGTTGACAAGCGACCTGGCTCCGATCTGTTCCTCCTGCGGCTATCAGCCCTCCGATGCAATGTCGGCGATAGCCCACCAGATCGGCGAGGACTTGTGTCTCGCGATTGGGCGAGGGTGCCCGCCAGAGACCCTGCCCGCGGTCCTTCGGCAGCTGGCGCGTCACGGGAAGGCGGCTCGGCCCGATGAATGGGAATGGCTCCGTCTCTACAAGACAAGCCACGACTCGAGCTCAGCACAGCCGATGGCCTGACTCACGAGACAAGCATGAGCTCCGTCCTCGGTCTCCACGACAGCTACAACTGGCCCAGCCCGTCAGGCGCAGAGCACTCCTCTGTCCGGTCCGTACGGTGCCCCAGGACAACTAGTCCTGCTTGGCTCGTTCCGATAGCGAACCTCGGACGGGCCGAGGGCTGCTGACAATACAAACGAATTCCTCATCCAGCGAGGCCTCTCCGGTGAGAACGATCCGGAGAGTGAGCGAACTCCGTTTCAGCACCTTTCGCGTGGTCTGAGAGATCTGTTGGAGGCAGCGATCCGCTTGGCTCCCACGCCGGATACTCCGCAGGGTTGCTGGATCGACGTCGCCCCGGTAGACCACTTCGCCGCGATGGATTTGGTCGCAGTCGACCGTCGATTCCACGACCTGTTGCCAGGATCCGATCGTTCCAACACACGCTCCTGGTTGTACGCGAGCGTCGTTCACGAAGGCATAGCCCGCCGCGAGCATCGCAATGGTCACGACGCCGCCGAGAAGCGTGGCAGTGACCGCCGCCCAGCGCCCACGCCGCCGATGCCCGCGGGTGCGGTAACAGCCTGAGAGCCCGAGCGCGAGTGCCACCGGCCCAAGGCACGTGAGCGAGGCAATGAGCGCGCACAAGGAAACCTTGTCGAACGGACGCGACCACCACCGCGGGCTGCTCGGACGCATCGGCGGCGGTGCGGGCCAAGATGCCGGGACAGGTGCAAAAGGCTTCGGGGCCGCTGGTGGGGTGCCGCGGGCCTCAGTGTTCCTAGCGGACGGTCTGGCGGGCTGGACCGCTTCGTTAGTGAACGGTGGCGCCGCGCGGTCGCGTTGCACTTCGTGACGACGTTCCCTAGCCCGCTCCGCGGCGATCTTCTTGCCTTCCTGCAGGGCAACCGCAGCTTCGCCCGGTACCGCGAACGCGAAGTTTGCGACCATGTCTGCCAAGTGCTGATCGCTGCGGTGGCCGATAGCGGTCGCGACCGGGATGGAGCAATCTCGGATGGCCTCGGCGAGTAGCAGGTCGTCGAAGCCGCGCAGATCCGACCAGCTGCCTCCGCCCCGGACGATGACAGCGATGTCGCCTTGATCCGGGGTAAGCCCATAGAGGACACCGCAAATCTCTTCAACCATGCGTGGCCCCTGTACGGGTACGTCGCGATACTTGACGCTGATTCGTTGCTCCGGGGAGCAGTCGAGGTTGATCCGGCCAGTGAAGTCCTGTTGCCCCTTGGTCCCTCGCGACGTGATCAAGACAATCGAGTTCAACGACCCGGGGTGTTCGGCGATCTGCAACTTGTCGGCGTACTCGAACGAGTTCTTCTCGTAGTCGGGATCACCGGTCAGTAGCTCCGCGTTCTTGCGTCGACCCCGCTCGTACGGGCCAAACTCCTCCACCCATGTCAAGAACCTCGTGTCGAGGAATGGCTGCCCGTCACGTTGGCCCAAGCGGCCTGCGAGTTTCAGGACCTGTCCGACTTTCACCCAACCACTACCGGACTGGTGACGCGGTTTCGCGAAGCGGGCAACGCGGTACGGGATCTTCGCCGTGATGACATCTCCAGTGGTCTTGCCCTTAGAGATTACGAGCGTCGCGAACAGCGCATGCCTTCGTGCCTGCGGTGAGACCCCGACCACTTCACCGATGAACGACATCCCCCCTACGCCGTCGTCCTGCGGTTGGAACTGCAGCAGCTTTTCTGCAAAGAGATGATCAGGATCCTGTTGTTCTGACACCTACGCCCCCCGAGATTTGCTAGTCGTGCTATTGCACCGCTCACCCTAAAGGCCGGTGCCGACAGTGCCTGGCCGCTAGTGGTCCGCATTTGAAGTCTTCACTCGTTTGGCCTTCTTGAGGATCTCGTCGGCTGTTTTGGTCCAGACGAAGGGGTGGGAGCGGTCGTTCCAGCCGTTGATGTAGCCGCGGATCTTGGTGTTGAGGTCCTTGACCGA
>NZ_DATLWX010000046.1:0-38544 GCF_035576065.1 Nocardioides sp. | reverse complement strand
TCCGTCAAGGACCTCAACACCAAGATCCGGGCCTTCATCGATGGGTGGAACGACCGCTCCCACCCCTTCGTCTGGACCAAGACCGCCGAGGAGATCCTCAAGAAGGCCAACCGTCCAACAACTTCAAATCCTCGGCACTAGGGTCCTGCGTATGACGCTCGGACGGTTGCTGCTCGTACTTTCGATGATCATTGCGGGCGTGTTCGCGGTGGGGTCCGCCGCTCCAGCCATGGCCCATCAGAATGGCTGCCACGCGGCCCACAGTTGCCCTAGTGACACCGGCTCGTACATCTGCGGTGACACTGGGAACTACACGTACTGCCCCGGTCTAAGCGGGTCCGGGTCCGTAACTCCGTCTTCGGGGATCACCGTCGGGACGGCGCTCACGGGATACGTGACGTGGTCGGTAGCTGTCTCATCCACCTCGAAGACATACCAGTGGTACCGGGCAGGCACTGCAATTCCGGATGCCGTGGCCAGCACCTACACCGTGACGCTGGAGGACATCGGGCAAACACTCGTCTTGACGGGGACTGCCGTCGATGGGCGCGGCCAGGCCGCCAGCGCGTCGTCCGCTCCGGTCACGCCGGCTCATCCGCCTATGCCCGTCGGGACCGCGGGGTTCACTGCAACGACTGCAACAGTCGGCACTCTCATCACGGCCGCAGTCGTTTGGAGCCGGCCTGCAGCTGCCACATATCAGTGGTACCGCTCCGATGCTCCGATTCCTGGTGCCACTGGTTCCTCCTACACGGCAACGCTGGAAGATCTTGGGCGGCCGGTCAGGCTGGTTGCGACGGTTACCGAGTACGGCCGGACCGCAACCGCAAACACGCCTTCGCTGACGCCGACTGCAACGACGTCCCTCACACTCAAGACCCGTAGCGCTATCACAGCCGGTCGGAAGGCCGTTCTGCGAGGGACCCTGAGCACCGTGGCAGGTCCCGCTGAGCGATTGGTGAAGCTTCAGGCCTGGCAGCGAGTAGGCCGAAGGTGGGTCTTGCGCAGCACGGTGTCGACGGTGACGTCATCGACTGGCAGCTTCACCGCAAAGCAGCGAATTCAGACGAGCCGTACGGGATCCTGGCGCTTCAAGGCGACCTTCGCCGGAGCACTTGGAGTCGAGACTGCGCAATCGCCCTTCGCGTCCCTCGTCGCTCGCTAGTCCCCTTCGTTGTGGTCCAGCCGCCCAGCGCCGCGACGATGGCCGCCCGACGCCCGCTCGCGTGACTCGAGCTCAGCGCGCCCTGCGACTGCGCCTCTCCGCGGGTAGGACGCAGGTCTACAAGAACGTCCGCAGATGCTCACGCAGCGGCTCGTCGCACACGTACACGTACGTCCCGAGCATGCCCCGGGTGAGCAGCACGGCATAGATGTTGCGCACGAACTGCAGGATGTCGTCGTCGGAGTACGAGACGCCCAGCATGCGGTTGTTCGTGGTGCCGCGCGGGTCGTGATAGTTGGTGCGGTCGAAGTAGATGCGGGACGTGCTGGTGTCGTAGCGGAGGTCCTTGCCGATGATGACGCCTGCGTAGTTGAGGTCGTAGCCCTGGATCGTGTGGATGGAGCCGACCTCGTCGATCGAGGTGGGCGAGTTGACCCAGTCGATGTCGCGCGTGTTCCAGCGGAGCTGGAGCCCGTCGACGTGGATGTCCAGAGCTGCGGGATCGTGCTTGCCCTTCCAGGGCCATGCGAAGCCGGCGAGCAGACGGGAGAGTCCCACCTCGGATTCACGGGCGTGGATCGCCTCGCGCATGGGTGCCAGCTCGTCGAAGAGGCGCAGGTCGTAGCCCGGGAACTCCTGGCGATTCGTGGTCGAGCCGTCGAGGAGCCCGCGTACGTAACCGACGAAGTCGTCGCCCGCCTGCACCCGCATCTGGGACGTGAGCGGGTAGGCCCGTCCTTTCTGTTGGACCTCCTCCAGGAGTGCACGCGTCGTCGCGGCTGACAGGTCGGCAGGGCGGACCGCCTGCGCACTGTCGAGGAGATAGATCTGATGCTTGCTCTGGTGGTCGATCCAGTCCAGCTGGGTGATCGCCGGGTCGTCCTGGCCGAAGAGCTTCGCGTTGATGTCGGCGAACATCCTGTTCAGGGGTCCAGCCGCTTGCGCGGCCCGCTGGTTGAGGCGATGAGCTTCATCCACGATGAGCAGGTCGAACTGCTGGCTGGCACCACCCACCTCGAACGGGCCGAGCACCTGTTTCGGTGACAGCCCGGGCGTCTTGCGGAAGACGTTCTGGATGGATCGTCGCAATGACTGCTGCGGCACGACCATCGCGACGTTGAAGTCGACCAGAAGCTCGGGATAGCCCGGCACGAAGAACTCCGACAACAGAGAGTCGCTGTCGGGCGGATCGGTGAGATCGGCGTGCTTGATGTCCATCAGCAGCTTCATCAGGAAGATGCCGACGACGGTCTTGCCGGTGCCAGGGGCACCCTGGATCACGATCCGGCTCGATGCCCCCGACCCCAGATCCTGGAACAACCCGCTGAGGATGTCGTCGACTGCGATGGCCTGGTCCTGAGTCAGTGCCTTGAACGGCGACAGCTTGAAGAGGTCCGTGTTCTCGATCTCCCGGATCGGGCGACTGAAGGCACCTCGTTCGCGCAACTCCTCGAAGATCGCCGCGAACGTGCGCCGGTATCCATCGCGCCCGTAGTAGTCGGAGTCGGTGATCCCGTGGTTGCCGTTGAGCACGTCGAACTGACCGTCGCCGGCGAACAACTGGATCAGGAAGGACTCCAAGTCCAGGCACGCGGACTTGTTGAAGCTGTCGTCGATGACGACCCGCGCGCTCTTCAATCCCCCGCGCTGCGGCGACGCGAGGTGCTGGCGGAACCGGGCGGCCACGTTGAGCGATTCACCCACATAGATCTTGCCCGCGCCGTCGAGCGTGTAGACGACCGGCCAGTTCCTGAATCGAGGTTCCAGTGGGGTCCAGGCCGCGAGCTGGGCTGCGGTGAACCTGACCTCTTCAATCCGGAAGCCGGTCATACTTCTCGCTCCTGCCGCGCGCCTTGGCCACCGGGTACTTGGCTCGTGTGACCTCGAGCTTGTCGAGCACGACCTGGTCGAGGTCGACGCCGAGCCTTGACGCCATCAGGTGGCAGTACGTCGCCACGTCGGCGAGCTCTTCCTTGACTCGTTCGGGATCCGCCTCATCTGCCCACTGGAAGCACTCGAGGAGCTCGGCCGCCTCGATCACGATGCTCTTCGCCAAGTTCTCGGGGCTGTGGAACTGCGACCAGTCGCGCTCGTCGACGAAGGCACGCAGCTGCTCACGGACGGAAGGGGGCATGGCGTCACCTTAGGCAGGAACCGCATCACGTCGTCGCCGCTCGTCATTCGCGGCGACTCGCCACAGTCCCCGTCACCCCCCGCCCCCATCGTCGTTAAACGGTCATAGCCCCACACCCGTGCGCGACGCGGCCCCCGGAAGGAACCTCGACGATGGATTCCCTACCAACGCAACAGGTGGCACACCCGTGACCCCGGCAAGCACGCCCCTGCGCTTCCTCGTGGTCGACGACGACGAGGACATGCGTGAGGTCCTGGTCCGCGTGGTCGAACGGATGGGCCATGCCGTCGATCAGGCGAGTGACGGTGCCAAGGCCGTCGAAGCGCTGGCGCGACGGTCGTACGACGTCATGCTGCTGGACCTGTCCATGCCGCGCATGACCGGCGAGGACGTCCTGCGGTGGCTCCGCCGGCATCCGCAATCAGCTGCAGGCGTGAGGGTGATCGTCGTCAGCGCCTGGGCTGAGTCTCGGGTCAACGCGCTCACGGCACTCGGGGTGGACGCGGTGCTTCCCAAACCTCTGCTTGCTGAGCAGCTGCGGGAGCTCCTGGAAGGCAGGGCGCGCTCCGAATCGGCGTGAGCCACGGCCGACGGGCAGGAGACAAGGGCGCCACCAACTGGATCACGAGTGCACAATGCTGCGATGGACGTACGCGGTGAACGATCCCGAAGGAGGAGCGATGACTCCTGAGGAGATCGAGGTGCCTGCTGGACCGGTCTCAGACAAGTTGGCGGCAGCCCTTGGCTCCGGGTCGTTTCCGGAGGCCCTGCAGCTGGCCGTCGCCAACCAGGGGTTGACGTTGGATCGTTTGCAGGACCGATTGGCGAAGGCAGGCCATCCGGTCAGCACCACCATCTTGAGCTACTGGTCGCACGGCCGCAGCCAACCGGAGCGCGACGCATCCTTGGCGGCGTTGGCCGCTCTCGAACCCATCCTCGGGCTGAAGGTCGGCTCGCTCAGTCGCTTGCTCGGCAAGCCGCGGCCCCGCGGCCGCACCACCAACGCCGCGGTGCCGACCACGATTTTGTGGGCCGACGGCGATCCCCTCGACCGCGTGCTTGCCGAACTCGACTGCCCCTACGACGGGCGGCGCACGCTGAGTCTCCATGACCGCTATCGGGTCGATGAGTTCGGCGCAGAGGCATATTGCCGGATCTCCAGCGTCATCGAGGCCACGAGAGACGGTGTCGACCGCATCCTGGCGATCTATCACGACGACACGGCGTCGGGTCGGTTGCCGCACGTGACCCCGACGAGCGGAGCCCGTGTCGGTCGCTTGCGCCGAGACTCCGACGCGGGGTTCACGGTGACCGAGATGCACCTCGACGAGGTGCTGCAGCGTGGCCACCGCACCTGTGTCGAGTACGAGTTGCACTTCGAGCCCGGAGGTGAGCGAACACTCACGTGTGAGCGTCACTTCGCCCACCCGGTGCGCCAGTACGTGCTGGAGGTCGAGTTCGCCCCGCACCGGCTGCCCGCTCGTTGCTACCTCCGCCACGCACCCGTCGGCAGCATCGAGACCGTCGAGGAAGTGAGGATCACGGCTGCCCACGTCGTCAGACACATCTTCCTGGATTTGAAGCCCGGGCTCTATGGGATCGAATTCGAGTGGCCACGACAAGGGTGAATTGCAGTGCATAACAGTTAACTTCGCGACATTCACACATTTCTTGGAACATAAATTGTGAACAATGCGAAGAGCCCAGCATGATTGATTGCTGACTTCCGGAAAATACGCGGCTAACGTCGAATGAATCCCACCCCGTCCGGAGGTTCAAACGTGTTGAAATTTCTCTTTCCTGTCGTTGTCGGCGCGATCATCTCTGCAACAGGTCAACCGGCCGCATTCGCGGATGCTCCACGCCCGGCTGCCCCTTCCTCGCCTGACGGTCAATACCCGGTGGCCCAGACCAGGGCGATGCAGCACTACCTCGACATCACCGCCGGCCAAGCGATCGACCGCCTCGATGACGAGCTGTCCGCGTCCACGACGGCAGCCGCCGTACGGCGATCGCCCGGCCTTGCCGAGGCCGGCTACTGGTTCGACCCCGCCACCGGCACGCTCGCGGTCGCGGTGACCGACCAGGCCGACGCTGACCGAGTCCGCGCCCTGGGTGCCACCCCTCGACTGGTGTCCCACTCCGGCGCCGAGCTCGCCACCGCGACCTCCGCGATCACCGAGTTGGCCGCACGCTCTGATGTGCCGGGGCTGGCCACGTGGGGAGTGGACCCGCAGGCGAACCGCGTCATCATCAACGTCGATTCCACCAGGCGGACCGCCGCCACCAGGCAGTTCCTTGCGTCAGCGCAGAAGCTGGGCGACGTCGTCGAGGTCCGGTATCAGGACTCATCTCCTCGCCAGCAGGGCGGCACCGTCAATCCAGGTGATCCCTGGTGGCCCGGTAGCGAGTCCAACTGCTCGGTCGGCTTCCCGACCACTGACGCTGTCGGCGGCAAGCACTTCCTGACGGCTGGTCACTGCACCAACGACCGCGACCAACCGGCGTACGGCGCGTCCGGCTCGCAGGACCGGCTGGGCACCTCGAACGTGGGGGGTGCTCGGACGGTCAATGCCCCCGAGGGCGACTTCGGCGTCGTGGCCGTCAACCAGACCGGTTGGGACATGTCCGCAGCAGTGAACACGTGGGGGAGCCCGGCCGTGACCGTGACCGGCTCCGTCGAACCAGTGGTCGGGCAATCGGTGTGCCACTCCGGCAACACCTCGAAGTGGCAGTGCGGCACGGTGACGGCCATCAACCAGACCGTCGACTACGGCAGCGTCACCGTCGCGGGTCTGGCCACCACCACTGCCTGCTCCATGGGCGGAGACTCCGGTGGAGCATGGCTGGCCGGCACCAAGGCGGTCGGGCTCCACTCCGGCGGCGCATCGTCGTGCTCTCCCGGAGGTGCGAACGACCAGTCGATCTTCCAGCCGGTCAACGAAGTTCTCACCAAGTACAACCTCACCCTGCTCACCGGCAGCGACCAGCCCGGTGCTGTGACGGTGACCAACCCGGGCAACCAGAGCAGCCTGGTCAACCAGCCGGTCTCCCTGGCCAACCGGGCCACCGGCGGGACCGCGCCCTACGCCTGGTCGGTCACGGGCCTGCCTGCCGGGCTGTCGATCGACCGTGCGTCAGGAACCATCTCCGGCACGCCGACCACGGCCGGCACCTCGAGTGTCACCCTCACCGTCACCGACGCGAGCACCCCCGCGAAGTCGGCGTCCGCGTCGCTGACCTGGACCGTCAACCCCGCTGATACGGGAGGAAGGACGCTGAGCAGCACCACGGCGTACCCCATCCGCGACTACCAGTCGACCAGCAGCCCGATCCGGTCGACCCTGAGTGGTGCTGCCGCCACCAGGGTCACGGTGGTCGCCACCATCAGGCACACGTGCGTCGGTGATCTCGGCATCTCGCTCATCGACCCCCAGGGCCGGGCGTACGCCCTGAAGTACAGCGGCAGCGGCAGCTACCCGTGCGTGGCCTGGGACGGACCGCAGACCTTCACCGCTTCCAACGTCAGCTCGGTGGCGGCAGGCACATGGACCCTGCGCGTGACCGACTATGGACCTGGAGACATCGGAACACTGTCCGGATGGAAGCTCACCCTCTGACGCTTCGGAGACCATGGGGCGGTGCCACGGAGCTCCGTGGCACCGTCTCTCGTTGGTACGCCCGACGAGACTCAGCCAGCAGGGTCCGCGGCCGGCAGGCGCACCCTGAACGTCGTTCCCACGCCCAGCTCGGAGCTCACTTCCACGCGACCGTGGTGACGCGTGACGATGCGCTGCACGATGGCAAGACCGAGGCCGGTGCCGGGCCGGACGAGTGCATCCTGGTTGGTCGATCGGAAGAACTCACCGAACAGCCGCGTCCGGTCCGCCTCCGAGATGCCCAGCCCGTTGTCGACGCAGCTGAACACCACCTCGTCGTCGGTCCTCTGGACGTCGACGGCGACCGTGCCGTCGGTGTTGGTGTACTTGACGGCGTTGTTGACAAGGTTGTTCAGCGCGCGGTGCAGCTCGTTGGCGTCACCCAGCACGAGGACCGGCCCGGAGGCGGGTTTGCGTTCGAGGTTCACGCCCGAGCTGGCGGCCAGGACCTCCAACAGGTCGACGGTCTCTGCCAGGACGGCGTCGAGGTCGACGAGCACCTGCGGCGGCGGCTCGGTGCTCTTCTCGAGCCGGGCCAGGTCGAGCAGCTGCGTCGCCAGTGCCCGTAGGCGCTCAGCCCCTCGCTCCATCTTGACGATGGAGCGCATCCCGGCCTCCGGCATGTCGGCAAGTAGCGCCATCATCTCGAGGTGCCCCGTCACGGCGGCCAGGGGATTCATGAGCTCGTGCGAGATGGTCGCGATCATCTGGGCGCGGTAGGCGTCGAGGCGCTGCAGCTCGACGTTGAGTCGCTGCTCGCGCTCGAAGGCTTGGGACATCACGATGGCCCGACCGAGGTCGTGCCCCACGTCGAGTGCCGCCGCGCTCTCGCTGTCTGTCCAACGGTTGACTCGTCGCCCCACCAGCATGACACCGACCGCCTCCGGGCCGGCGCCCAGCGGGACCAGCACGAGCGCGTCCAGTCCTCGGTCAGAGAGGTAGCGCTCCAGTCCTTCTCGATGTTCGATGCCGAGCGCGTCATCGCCCCAGGTCCGGTGCGGTTCCACGATGACGACCCGCTGCGCCTCCCAGGCCCGCCTCCCTGCGAGCTGCAGGCCCACCAGCAAGGCAGGCGTCAGCCCCTTCCCCTCGGGAGGCGTGTGACTGACGGCGTTCTCCCCGTCGTCCGAGACATGGAGGACGATGTCCAGCTCGGCGGCCAGGAAACCCATCGAGAGCTGCGTGTGTGCCTCTGCCAGGAGCGCATCAAGACCTCGTGCGGTCGACGACGCGCGCAGCACTCGGCGGGCGGCATACGTCATGCGCGTCTGCTGGGTGAGGCGCTCCTGCTCGATCGTTGTCAGCACCGCGCGCAGAGGCAGCTCGAGCCGGTCCGACAAGGCCAGCAACTCCTCAGGAAGCGGGCGCCTGCCATCGAGCGGCTCGTCGAGGTACAGGATGCCGCGGATGTCTCCCGAGCTGTCGGTCAGCCGTGAGGCCAGCACGTCCGCAGCCTGCCACTGACCGGGGTCGCCGCGATCCGAGATGTCAGGCAACCATCCGAAATCACCCATCGAATCCCGGGCCGCGGCAGGCATCCACTCCTGTGCCACGAAGAGCAGGGACCCGTAGGCCGCGCCATAGAACAACGTGCTCCTCTCCTCCTCACGCGAGGGCGGGGTCACCTGACCGACCAGAGCTGCCGCTGCACGCTCGTCGCCCGCGATGGCGACGTACTCCCTCAGGCCGTCTCCTCGCACGGCCTCGATGGCACACACCTTGAACCCCGCCCGGGTCCGGATGTCGTCAGCGAGTCGGCGCAGCGCTTCGCGATCTGCGGGCGAGCCCCAGCTGCCGACCCGAGCGCCGGCACGAGCGCCGGCACGCAGCTCCAGCTCCTGCTCCTCGTCATCCCTGGTCATGGGCGCACTTCTGGGTTCGACACGCTGTCGCACCTCGCGTGCGGCAGCGACACGAGGATCGTGGTGCCGCGACCGATCTCGCTCTCCACGCTCACCTCGCCGTCGTGCGCCTCGATGATGGAGCGGACGATGGACAACCCCAGCCCGGTGCCCGGAGCCATGCGGGACTGCGCCGCGGAGGTGCGGAAGAAACGGGTGAACAGCTTCTCCAGGTCGGCGGCGCTCATCCCGATGCCGGTGTCGGCGACCTCCAGCTCCACGTGGTCCGCCACCTGCCGAAGGGTGACCGTGACGAAGCCCCCCTCGTCGGTGTACTTCACGCCGTTGGAGATGAGGTTGTCCATCACCTGACGCAGACGCTGGGCGTCGACCTCGGAGACCAGCGAGTCAGGGCAGTTCAGGTCGAGGTGGACGCCGGCGCGGTACGCCACGGGCCGGGCCGCGTCGACCGCATCCTGGACGAGCGCAGCCACGTCGCACCGTGCGGGGACCACGGTGGTGACGCCCACCTGGTCCTGGGCAACCTGGAGCAGGTCGGAGACAAGTCCGTCGAGACGGACCGCGTTGCGTTCGATGACCTTGATCTGGGCAGTCACGTCCCTGGGGAGGTCGATCCGGGACGACAGCATCTCGAGGTGTCCGAGCACCGAGGTGAGCGGGGTCCGCAGCTCGTGGGACACCGACGCGACGAACTCGTCCTTGACGCTGTCGACCGAGCTGCGCAGGCGCTCGGCGGACTCCTCCTGCTCGGCATGAGCCGTGATGCGATCGACCTTCGCCCGATGGAGCAGCAGGAGGGCGCCAAGACTGACCAGGGCCGCAATCGTCAGGAGCACCAGCTCACTCACGTCGTTCTTCGACCCGGGCGCGACCAGGGCATCGCGCGGGGCGTCGAGGACGAACGTCCACGGTGTGCCTTGAACGGGCTCCGCGGCGACCACCCGGTCTCCGACGACGAGCGGAGACCCCTCGAGGTTGGGCAGCATCGACTGCGCCAGGCCTGTCTCCCCGCCCGAGGACAGGATGACCTCGCCGTCCGAGTCGAGGAGCACGCCATGGGTGCCGGGGACCGGTTGGCGCGCCAGCACGGCCGCCAGCGGACCGGCTGCCAGGTCGAACGAGGCCGACAGCACCGAGATGCGCTCGGAAGTCATGATCGGCAGGGAGAAGGCAACGACTGGCTTGCCCTCCGCGGAAAGGAACATGTCGGAGACGTTCGGTCTCCGGGCGAGCGTCCGGTCCAGGTGCTCGTACTTCGAGGCCACCTCTGCCCCTTGCGTCTCGGAGTCGGATGGAACGACCGCCACCACCCGGCCCTCGCCGTCCAGCAGCATCGCCGACCCGAAGTTCAGCAGGTCCGCATTCGCGGCGAAGTCAGCCGGCTTCCAGTCCGGGCGCGACATCTCGCGCGCCAGTCGCCTCTCGGCCGTGAACACGTCGTCGACATACTCCGCCACTACGTTCGAGCCGTTCTCCGCCCGGCTCTGGAAGCCTTCGACGAGACCGTCCCGCTCCTGTGCCTGACCACGCGCCACCATCAGGCCGAGCGCCGACATCACGAGCAGCCACAGGCACAAGGGGCCCGCGACGCCACGCAGTCGGTTCATTCATCGAGAGTAGGTCGCGCGATGCCGACATGTTGCGAGACCAACAATCCGGAGCCGCGCTCACCGGGTCACGTCAGGACTCGCAGAGCACCGGCAGCAGCCTCCGCGCGCTCACCAGGTGACCTTGGCCAGCGAGCTCGACGAGCTCCGCGTGCGGGATGGCGCCCGCGAGCTGCCTGGCCACGACGTGGAGGCCGGGCGGGCTCTTCTGTCCCACGATCACCTGGGTGGGCACGGTGACCGACTGGGCCTTGGCGAGAGGCGGGAGGTCGCGGGTGAGGGCCAGGTCGTAGGCAATGGTGGGCGCGAGTGCCTTCATCGTCCGCCATCCCGGGACGAGCGGAAGGAGGGCGGTGAAGGCCCCGGGCATGCCGATGCCGCGCAGGAACGTCTTGAGCGCGGCGGTGTCGTCCCCGCCCGCCAGAAGCTCGCGGACCTGCTGAGCCAGCCGCTCGTAGTCAGCCTTCTCGGCAGCGTCGTGGACGTACGCGGCGTCGTACAACACGGTCTTCGCGATCTTGTGGGGCAGCCGAAGGCTCGCCTCGAGGGCGAGTACGGCGCCGGAGGAATGGCCGTACACACTGGCCGTGCCGCCGGCCGCGTCGATGACTGCCTCGATGTCGTCGACCTCGCGCTCGACGCTCCACGGCAGGCCGTCGTCGCTGTCGCCCCGCCCGCGGCGGTCATAGGTGTAGACCGTGAAGGCCTTCGCGAACGCCTTCGAGTCCTGCACGATCGGCCAGAACCTGCGGAAGCAGGTCGCACCCGTCACGTAGACCAGCGCCGGTCCGCTGCCGTGGACGTCGTAGGCGAGTCGCGTGCCGTCTCGGGACGTCGTCGTCCTCAGGTCCGTCATGATGGGTCCTCTCGGTGGGTGGCTGAGGTGATGTCGGACCTGGCCGAGGAATCTCGACATGCAGGTGATGTCGAGATCCGAGTGATGTCGAGATGCGGCGGGCGGCGCCGACGTATCCCTACCGGGTCCGAGAGGCGACCCACGTCGAGGAGGAACACCATGAAGTACGTGATCTTGATCCACTCCAACCCCCAGCCGTGGGGACACCCGACCGAGCAGTACGTCGCCGAGCACCAGGCGCTGCCGGAAGGGACCCGCAAGCAGCTGAATGATGAGTTCGAGCAGGCCTTCACCGAGCTGATGGAGCGCGGCGAGTTCGTCGGCGCGGAGGCCCTGGGCGACCCGGCTGCCTCGCGGCTCTTCCGGTGGCGTGAGGGGGAGAGGTTGGCGACGGACGGGGCGTACGCCGAGGGCAAGGAGCACCTCGCGGGGTTCTTCCTGATCGACGTCGACTCTCCCGAGCGGGCCGAGGAGGTCGCCCGCTGCTTCTCCGGGCCGGGAGAGACGGTCGAGCTGCGGCCGGTGATGTCCCAGAGCTCCGACGCCGAGTGACGGACACCCAGCTCGAGGAGGTATGGCGCAGGGAGGCGCCGTACGTCCTGGCAGTCCTGGTGCGCTCCTACGGCCACTTCGACGACTGCGAGGACGCCACCCAGGAAGCACTGCTGGCGGCGGCGACGCAGTGGCCGACGGACGGGGTGCCGAGCAGCCCGCGCGGGTGGCTGATCCGGGTGGCTCAGCGGCGCCTCGTCGACCAGGCTCGCAGCGAGGTGGCCCGCCGTCGGCGGGAGACGTCGTTCGCGGGGTCCGGAGCGAGTGCGGACGAGGGGACAGACGCTGACCTCGACGACAGCCTCTACGTGCTGCTTCTGTGCTGTCATCCGGCGCTCACGAAGGCCTCCCAGGTGGCGCTGGCGCTGCGAGCGGTCAGCGGCCTGACCACCGCCCAGATCGCTGCCGGTTTCCTGGTCCCGACCTCGACGATGGCCCAGCGGATCAGCCGTGCCAAGGCGACCATCGCCGGCGCCGGCGGCACCTTCCCCCCACCCGCCGCCGACCTCTGGGCGCGGCTCGCCAGCGTCAGGCACGCGGTCGCGCTGCTGCACACCGAAGGTCACCTCAGCTCGTCCGGTCCGTCGCTCACCGACCCCGGCTTCAGCGACGAGGCGATCCGCCTGGCCCGGCTCCTGGTCAACGCTGCGCCACACGACCCGGAGAACGCCGGTCTCCTCGCGCTGCTGCTCCTCACCCAGGCGCGGGCGCCGGCTCGCACCACCGGCGACGGCGACCTCGTCCCGCTCGAGCAGCAGGACCGCAGCCGCTGGGACGCCGACAGGATCGCCGAAGGGGTCCGCCTGCTGGAGACCGCCCTGCCGGTCGGTCCGGTCGGGGAGTTCCAGCTGCAGGGCGCCATCGCCGCCGTTCACGCCGAGGCGGCGACGTGGGCCGACACCGACTGGCCGCAGATCCTCGAGCTCTACCGCATGCTCGACTCCGTCGCTCCCAGCCCCGCCGTCACCATCGGTCTCGCGGTCGCGGAGGCGCGGGTCCACGGCCCCGTTGTCGGCCTGAGGCGGCTCGATGCTCTCGGCGACAGCGCCAACCACCGGGTCCACGCGACCCGCGGACACCTGCTGGCCGAGCTCGGGCAACGGGTCGAGGCCATCGAGGCGCTCCGGTCGGCCGCCCGGCGGACGCGGAGCATCCCGGAGCAGCGCTACCTCAATGACCTTGCTGGCCGACTCCGAGTCGAGTGATCGGCCACACCGTGGATGGAGCCACTTCATCACTCGACCCGGCGCGGCTTGGGTCGCGCCGACTCGACACGGACATCACAGAGCCGCCGCCGTGACTCCAGGTGGGTACGTTGGCCCAGACATTGGGTCCGCAAAGGAGAAACGTGAACATCCAGGGTGACCTCCAGTCCTTGCCAGAAGCGATGCGGGACAGGCTGGCAGCGTGGGGCGCTCCGCGCGCCTGGGACGTCTCGGCTACGACATACGGGCCCCGGGCCTTCGCGGTGGGGGAGGACGGTGTCCTCGTCGTGAACGCCGAGCCGGCAGCCGACCTGTTTGCACCGTGGGCGGACGTGATCGGGCTGTCGTTCCCGACGCAGGTCCAGGCCGAGCTGAAGGTGCGCAACCACGAGCCGGTCCTGATGACCCTGCAGCACCTGCGCCATCGCAACGACATGGTGGACGCGATCCCTCTGAGAGAGAGACTCCGGGTCGCGGACACAGGGGCTCCCGCAGCCGGACTCCCGCCGGCTCCGGACCGCCCCGAGGCGTCAGGTGACCCAGTCACGACGCTGTGGTGGCTCCTGATGCTCGGGATCGTTCTGCAAGTCTTCGGCGGCTTGGTCATCGGCGGCTCGTCTGCTGGCCCGTCGGGATTCGACGATGAAGGCAACACTGGCGGTTTGCTGTCCGGGTGGTTGCTGGGGGGAGCCGGGACCCTGGCCGCGCTCGTCGCCGTCGTGGGTTTCGGCACCATGCTGGGGATCCGGGCTGCCAGACAACAGAGATGACATTTGTCATCGACCAGGCGCGCAGGGTGCACACGGACCCATGATCGACGCCACTGGCCCCGCGTCTCCTGCGCCAGCACGATCGAGGCATGACAACAGCGCAGACCATGGCCATCCGGTGCCGGGGTGTGAAACGGACGTACGGCTCGGGCAAGCACGCGTTCGCAGCGGTCCGTGGTGTCGACTTCGACGTCCCGGCCGGCTCCATCACGGCACTCCTCGGCACCAACGGAGCGGGCAAGACCTCGACCGTCGAGCTGCTCGAGGGCCTCGCCCAGGCTGACGAGGGCGAGATCCGCGTCCTGGGCCTGGATCCGTGGCGTGACCGGGGGGCAGTACGCCGCCGCACGGGCGTCCTCCTGCAGGCGAGCGGCTTCTCCGGCGACCTCACCGTCGCCGAGACCATGCGCATGCAGGCCTGCCTCACGTCCCGGGCTCGCCCGGTCGATGAGGTGCTGGACGAGCTGGACCTCCGGGGCAAACGGACCACCCGTGTCGGACAGCTCTCCGGTGGTGAGCAACGACGCCTCGACCTGGCGTGCGCGCTGCTCGGTGACCCGGACGTGCTGTTCCTCGACGAACCGTCGAACGGTCTCGACGTCGAGAGCCGTCGCCGGGTCTGGGACCTCGTTGCCCGCCTGCGTGACCGGGGCACGGCCATCCTGCTCACGACCCACTACCTCGACGAGGCACAGAGATTGGCTGACCGGATCGAGCTCATGCACGTCGGGCAGATCGTTCGCAGTGGCTCGCCCGCCGCCATCGTCGCGGACCTGCCCAGCACCATCGCTTTCGCCACCAGCTCGCTCAGGTCAGCCCCGCCGTTGCCGGACCTCGGCCAGCTGCGCCTCGTCGAGCACCGAGGCACGGTGACCGTGGAGACCCACGACCTGCAGGGCAGCCTCGCGCACCTGCTCGACTGGGCCGCCCGCCACGGGCTGACGCTCTCGGAGCTGCGCGCTGAGACGGCGTCCCTCGAACGAGCGTTCCTGGCCCTGACCCAGGCGTCGCAGACCGACCCCGAGCAGATCGACACCAAGCACGAGGAGTCCGCCGCATGACTGCCACCGACGTCACCGTCCCCGCCCCTGTCCTTGACGACGGAGACGCGACAACGACCTCCACGACCCGGCTCACCGGCCTGGCCCTGGCCAACGCCCGGCTGATGGTGCGCAACCCCATCACCCTGGGCTACGGCATCATCCTGCCGCTGTTCCCGCTCGGCTTCGTCTTCGCCAGCGGCGGCCAGGAGGAGTCAGTGGCCATCGCGATGTCGTCGGTGCTGATCATCGCCTGGTTGCTGCCCGTCTACTACAACATCCTCTCGATCATCGTCAGCCGCCGCGACGAGCTCGTCCTCAAGCGGCTGCGGACCGGCGAGGCGCGCGACGGCGAGCTGCTGCTGTCCATGTGCCTGCCCGGCATCACGATCGCCATGGTCATCGCCGCTCTCGCCGCGATCGTCACGACCGCGATCGGACACCCGCCCGAGTCGCCTGCGACGTACATGCTGGCAGTTCTCGGCGGCAGCGCGATGTGCGCCGCTCTCGCCGTGTGGACAGCATCATGGACGCGCAACGCCGAAGCTGCGCAGATGACGAGCCTGCCCGTGTTCGTCCTCCTGATGGTCGGCATGATCGGTCAGGCCGTGCCCGAGGGCGCGAGGGAGTACGTCGCACTGACGCCCGGCGGCGCGTTGGATGCCTTGGCTCGGCTGAGCTGGGGAGCCGACGCGGACGCCTTGAAGGCCTCGGCCGTCGTGGTCGGGTGGACGTGTCTGGCGATCTGGATCGCCCGGCGGTCGATGCGCTGGGAGCCGCGTCGATGAGCCATGCTCGACGGGGCGCCTAGGCTCGCGGCCATGAAGGTGCCGCGGTTGAACCGTACGCCGGTCGAGTGGGTGGATCTCTACACCCGCCAGTCGCTGATGGCCATGTTCTGGTTGAACGTCGGTGTGCTCCTGCTGGGAGCGACGCCCATCGGCGCGAAGAATGCTCCGGCGATGGCCGCGCTCGTGCTGATCGCCCTGGTGATGATCGGGGTCGGCACGTGGGCCCTGCGGGCGGTCTGCAGTGCGTGGCCGGACGGACAGGCCACACCGGCCAAGCCGGTGCTGACCATGTGCGTCGCCAGCGCCGCCTGTGCTGGGCTGTCCATGGTCCTGCCGACGGACCCCCAGCACGCTGGACTGGCCATGGTCTGGGCGGCGATGTCCTGGTCGCTGACAGGACTCCGTGATCGCCGGCACCTCGGCCTGCTCCTGGTCGTGATGACAGCAGCCGCCGCTGTGACGACGCGCTCCGTGCCCGTCACCCTCGTTGCCCTGGGGGGCGCCCTGTTCCTCGGGTTCACGGTGCACATCTCGCTGTGGCTGCTCGAGCTGGTGCGCCGGCTCGACCAGAGCCGCGACACGGAAGCAGCCCTGGCCGTGGCCGAAGAGCGGCTGCGATTCTCCCGAGACGTGCATGACGTCCTCGGCCGCCACCTGTCGACCATCGCGGTCAGAGCGGAGCTCGCCGCGGCGCTTGCGCGCCGGGGCGATCCCAGCGCAGCCGAGACCATGCTGGAGGTCCGCGCCACGGCGCACGACGCGCTGCGCGAGGCCCGCGAGCTGGCCCGCGGCTACCGGGCGACCGATCTGGATCAGGAGCTACGGGGCGCCCGATCGCTGCTCGCCGCCGCCGGGATCTCCACCGTGACCGAGGTCGATGACCTCCCCTTCCGCTGGCACGAACCCGCCGCGTGGGTGGTGCGCGAGGCAGTCACCAACGTGCTCCGTCACTCCACAGCAACGGAGGTCGAGATCGGTTGGCGGGACGGGGTGTTGAGTGTCAGCAACAACGGCGCCGCGTCGCCCACCCCCGAACAACGCTCCTCCAGCGGGGTCGGGCTCCTGGGGCTGACCGAACGCCTCGCGCCGTTGGGATCCGTGGTGAGCACATCGATGCGGGGCGATCGTTGGACCCTCGCCGTCACGATGCCCGTCGCCGACACGGCCGACGGCAAGACGTTGGCCCGAGCATGATCCGCATCCTGATCGCAGACGACGAAAACCTCATTCGCGCCGCCCTGACCCAGCTCCTCGAGCTCGAGGACGACATCACAGTCGTCGCCCAAGCGGCCTCGGGGCGCGCTGCTCTGGACGAGGCTCGGGCGCTGGCCGCGACCGGCGGTCTCGACGTCGCCGTGCTCGATCTCCAGATGCCCGATCCCGACGGCATCGCGGTGGCCGCCGAGCTGGTGGGCCTCAGCATCCACAGCATCATCGTCACCAGCCACGGCCGTCCCGGTCACCTCAAGCGGGCGCTGGCCGCCGGCGTCCGCGGGTTCCTGCCCAAGACCACTGAGGCTCACCGGCTGGCCGAAGTGATCCGCATCGTCGCCAGCGGTGGGAGGTACGTCGACCCGCAGCTCGCCGCCGAGGCGATCGGCGCCGGCGACTCTCCCCTCACCCCGCGCGAGGCGGACTGCCTGGAGCTCGCGGCCAACGGAGCCGGGATCGAGGACATCGCCGCCAGGGTGCATCTTTCCCCCGGCACGGTGCGCAACTACCTGTCGAGCGCCATCACCAAGCTGGGCGCAGCCAACCGCCACGACGCGTGCGCCAAGGCTGCTCGCATGGGCTGGATCTGAACAAGCGGCCCTCCGGCTTCAGGCCTACGGCGTCAGGTCGCGACCGCTGCCACCCACGAGCACGTCCCGCAGTCTGAGGGCTGATCCGTAACTGTTGCCGAGCCGCCCCGTTGTGCCTGTTCGAGGGATCCGATACCGCTGAACCTCCACACAGGTGCGTTCTCGACACTGAAGGTAGGGAACATGTTTCGTCTGGCCCTGACCGGCACCATCACGGGTGCCGCCGCCATCACCTTGGCGGTGCTCCCCGCAAGTCCCGCCCTCGCTCACGACAGGGGCGGCGACCTACCGACTGCAGTCCGCGGCGTGAACGTGGCCGAGGTCGGCGTGGGCAGGGAGATGTCTCCCGTCGCGAACCTGCAGTATGACAACTCCGGCACGGCCCAGTCGGGTTCGGACATCGAGTTCGTCAAGGTCGGCAAGAAGGAGTACGCGCTCTCGGGCACCCTGCGCAAGGGGATGCAGATCGTCGACATCACGGATCCGACGAACCCGTCCCTCGCCGCGGTCTACGACTGTGACATCAGCCAGGGTGACGTCCAGGTCTGGAAGCACGGGAGGCGGATCCTCGCCAGTTACACCGCTGACGGCACGTTCGGCGCCGTCGGAGCGGCGTCCCAGTGCGCAAGGGACCTCAACCTCGGCCCGGCCGCCTCGGGAACTGTCATCGTGGACATCACCACGCCGACCAGCCCGCAGACCGTCAGCTACGTCCACGTCCCGCGCGGTTCACACAACATGACGATCCACCCCAGCGGTGACTACCTGTACAACTCCAACTCGGACCTGATCACCAGCACGAGCCCGACGATCACCATCTACGACGTCTCCAGCCCGGAGCAGCCGAAGAAGATCCAGGACTTTCCGATCCCGTTCGTCCCATTGTCGCTCGGTTCGGAGTCGCACGACATCACCTTCAACGAGGCAGGCACCCGCGCCTACTCGGCGGCGTTGTCCCAGACACTGGTGCTCGACACCACGAGCCCGGCGCAGCCCAAGATCATCTCCCAGATCCTCGACCCCGCGATCAACGTCGTGCACGGGTCCGACCCGGTCACCTTGACCCGTGAGGACGGGACCGAGCGCGAGGTCCTCGTCATCGCCGACGAGCGAGCGGGCGCGGCAGGGAGCGCCGAGTGCCCTGGTGGTGGTCTGCACCTGTACGACGTGACCGGCGCCAAGGAACTGTCGCCGGAGAAGATCGGCACCTGGTTCATCCCGGTGATCCAGCCACAGCCGGGAACCACGTGCACGGCGCACGTGACGCGTGTCTATGAGGAGCAGGAGATGCTCACGGTCGCTTGGTATGGCCAAGGCGTCCGCGTGCTCGACATCTCTGCTCTCGCCGACTTCGAAGGAAGCGACACGAGCGTCGGCATCGGCGACGGGGTCGGCATGCGCGAAGTCGGGCACTACGTGTTCCCCGACTCCGACACCTGGTCGTTCAAGACCAACCGGATCGCGACGGATGGCTCGTTCTACGGCTACAGCAACGACCTCACCCGCGGCTTCGACGTCTACCGGTTCACCGGTGCGGGCCTGTCCGTTCCGGCGCTTGAGCCGGAGAACCTCGGCAAGGGCCAGGGTGGTGGTGGTTCCGGCATGACGACGGCCAGGCTGGCGACGCCGTCACCTGCCCTGCGCTCCGCAGAATGGGTGTGACCGCCCCGGGCTGATGGAGGGCTTCGGTGCGAGCCGGGACGCCAGTCAGCCCTCCAGCAGATCGAGGTCACGCACGCAGAACCCGTGGTGCTCCCACTCCTCGTTCAGGACGACGTGCAGACACTCGAGCACCGTCTTGCCTGCGGCGTACGGCGGCCAGCCCGGACCGGCAGGGACTGGCGCGACCGCCGACAGTTCGTCCGCCGTGACGCTCGCCAACCATCGCTCGAGCTCGGCGGCCTGCTCGTCGCGCACTGCCAGCACCTGGTCGAGGCCAGGCGCCGCCGATGGGTCCAGGCCCTGCTCCTCCTGGTCAGGCACGAAGTCCGATGCCAACCCCAGGGGAGTGAACGGCTGAGGCGACCCCAGACAGCAGCGGCGGAACCACGAGTCGTGCACGAAGACGAGATGGCGCAGGGTCTCCACCGCCGACCATTCGCCGCCGACGCGCTGGTGCTCCGATCCCGGGGGAAGACCGTCGAGGCGCGCGACCGTCGCCAGCCAGCCGGCCCGCAGCTGCCGGTGGGCTTCCTGGAGATCACCCGCGTCGGACGATCGCAGCAGCAGCCGCACCGGATGCCGCCGGTCCAGCTCGGCCTCGACGTACGCCATGACTTCCACGCCGTTGACCGTCAGGTTGCTGACCAGCCCGTCGATGAGGGCGTCCTGCATCACCACCCCGATCAGCCTGGCCCGCGTCAGGTCGCACTCGCGGAACTCGGCGTCCGTCAGGTCTTCATCCTCGAACCTCGCCATGTCGAACAGTCTGCATGGGCGCACCGACAACCGCCCGGCCACGGCACGAGCTCAATCAGAGGTCCAGCGCCTGGGTGTGGGTGAACAACGCGCTGTAGGCGTTGAGGGCCGGCTGGCCACCGAGGTGCGCGTAGAGGACGTGGGAGTCCTTGTCGATCTCCCCGTGCCTGACGAGGTCGATGAGTCCCGCCATCGACTTCCCCTCGTAGACGGGGTCGATGATCATGCCCTCGAGCTGACCGGTCAGCCGGATGGCGTCGAGGGTCGACTGAACCGGGATGCCGTAGAGGTCGCCGGCCCACTGCCCCAGCACGGTGATCTCGTCGTCGCGAAGGTCCCGACGCACACCGATCAGCTCCGCCGTACGCCGCGCAATCCGCTCGACCTGGTCACGGGTCTCCTGGAGCTTTGCGCTGGCGTCGATGCCGATGACGCGACGGGCCTGGGAGCCTGCTTCCTCGAGTGCCGCGAAACCGGCGATCATCCCGGCGTGCGTCGACCCGGTGACGCTGCAGACGACGACGGTGTCGAAGAAGACGCCCAGCTCACGTTCTTGTTGCTCGACCTCGTAGGCCCACTGGGCAAACCCGAGCCCGCCGAGCGGGTGGTCGGACGCCCCGGCCGGGATGGCGTACGGCGTGCCACCACGCTGCCGGACGTCGTGGATCGCGCTGGCCCACGAGTCCTTGAAGCCGATGCCGAAGCCGGCCGCGTCGAGTCGGACCTCAGCGCCCATGATGCGGCTCAGCATGATGTTGCCGACCCGGTCGTTCACGCTGTCGGGCCAGTCGACCCAGTTCTCCTGGACCAGCACGGCCTTCATCCCGAGCCTCGCAGCGACCGCGGCGACCTGCCGTGTGTGGTTGGACTGGTAGCCGCCGATGCTGACGAGGGTGTCAGCACCTTGGGCGATGGCGTCGGGGACGAGGTATTCCAGCTTGCGGGTCTTGTTGCCGCCGTACGCCAGAGGAGAGTTGCAGTCTTCTCGCTTGGCCCAGATCGCGGGGCCTCCGAGGTGCGCGGTGAGTCGCTCGAGTGGGTGCACGGGGCTGGGGCCGAAGGTGAGGGGGTGTCGGGGGAAGTCGTGGATGGACATGGCTGTCTCCGTCAGTCGGTCTCGAGTGAGTGCCAGGTGTCGAAGGCGACTTGGGCGGCGGCGTCCGTGTCGCCGTCCTGGCAGTGCGTGATGAGCTGGTCGTGCAGGACGGCTGAGTCGCCTCCGGTGGTCGCGAACCGCAGCAGCTCCGCGCGACGCACGACGGGGGTGAACTGCGCGAGCACGGCGGCGATCGCGGTGTTGTCGGCGACGGACACGGGGATGCCGTGCAGCTCGTCGTCCGCGCTGAGGGCAGCTGTCACATCCCCGGCGGCCAGGGCCTGGCGGAAGCGGTCGTTCGCGGCGCGCATCCGATCGAGGTCGCGCGTGGTCAGAGTGGCCACGGCCGCCCGGACGGCGAGCTCGTGCATGGCCGCGACCACGTCGCGGGCCTCCCGCACCGCGCGCACGTCGATCTGGCTGACGACGGTCGATCGCCCCGGCCGAGCGATGACGAGGCCGGTCTCACCGAGCCGCAGGAGCGCCTCCCGCACCGGGGTGCGGCTCACCCCCAACCAGTCGGCGATCTCGAGGTCTCGTAGCTGTTCGCCCGGTGTGAGGGAACCCTCGACGATGGCGTCGCGGAGCCGGACGTAGACGCCGTCTCGCAGCAACGAGCGGTCGATGCGGGGCTCGTCCAGCGGAATGGGCATGCAATATATTGCACATCGGAAGGGGGAGGTGTCAATGATCTGGGGTCGTACGGCGACCGCCCGTCGCCAGCCTGGGCAGGAAACTGCCTCAGGAAGCACGGGGATGTGCCAATATCCGTTGGGTGGTTCGGTCGTTGACCCAGTGAGTCTCGCAACGAGTGTCCGAGGCGCGAGCTCGAAAAGGAGTCGTCATGTCAGTGCCCGCCCTCGCCGACGTGGAGCGACTGCCAATCGCGAGGCCATCGCGCTTCTCCCGCACGATGATGGTGTCGGCCGTCACGGTCCTCGTGACTGCGGCGATCGTGCCGGTGAGCACCCACCAGCTCCCGGCCACGATCAGCTTCATGCCCGCGTTGCTGGCGGTCGTCGCCGCATTCGACATCCTCTCGGTCCTGTTGTTGGCAGGTGACTTCCGTGACCGCGGGGACGTCCGCCTTCTGGTGATGTCGTGCGCCTACGCCTGGTCCCTGGCAGTGATGGCCGGATATGGGTTGGCCTTCCCCGGTGGGGTGATGCTCGATCCCGTGCTCGGCACCAGTCCATCCGTGGCTCCCTACCTCTACGTGGCATGGCACACCGGATTCCCGCTGCTGCTCGGCGCGGCATGGCTCCCGTGGCCGGTGCGCTGGACGCGGGCGACCTCACCGCAGTGGCGGCGACAGGTGTCGCTGATCGCTGTCGCGACGGCGGTCGCCTTGGGCGCTGCGCTGGTCGCGGTGGTGGCGTACTTCGGCCCGGACCTGCCCGTGCTCATCGTGGGTCTGGACACGTCTCGGATGACCACGCTGACCGCGCCGGTGGCGGTACCCCTGGTGGTCGTCGCACTGATGCTGGCCGTTCGTGGGACTCGCGAGTTCTATGGTCCCGAGCGGTGGGCCTCGGTGGCGATCCTGGTCTGCCTGTGCGACCTCGTCCTGACGTACACCGCGAGCAGTCGATTCAGCCTGGGGTGGTACGTCGGGCGCACCATGACCGTGATCGCGGCGGGAGTGGTGCTGATGGCGATGCTCGTGGCCTTTCGCCGTATCAAGGCGCGAGCCGAGCAGGATGCCGTCGAGGACGCCTTGACCGGGCTTCTTAACCGAAGGGGCGCGATGGCGGCGCTGGAGGTCCTGGGAGTTCGCGCCAGGCGTGCGGACCAACCGCTGGGCGTGGTGTCCTGCGACCTCGACCTGTTCAAGACGGTCAATGACCGCTACGGCCACGAGGCGGGGGATGCGGTCCTGGCCGCCGTGGGTCGGGTGCTGCGCGACTCGGTGCGGGCCGGCGACGTCGCTGCCCGGGTCGGCGGGGAGGAGTTCCTGCTCCTGCTTCCCGACACCGACGTGGAAGGGTCCCGAACGGTTGCCGAGAAGGTCCGCGAGGCTGTCTCCCGGCTGGAGGTGGTGGGTGTGCCTGGCCCGCTCACCGCCAGCTTGGGCGTCACCGTGCTCTCTCAGCACGACGCAGACGACTCTGCAGCGCTGCGTCGCGCCGATCAGGCTCTCTACGAGGCGAAGCACGCGGGCCGGGACCGGGTCGTCGTGCTGCTGGACCCCGAACCGACAGCGAGCTCGCAGGACGTCGGGCTGACGAAGTCGTCACCCCAGCGGTAGGGCTCAGCCCATCGTGCGCAGCCTCAGGTCGTCGACGACGGCGTGCAGGTCGAGGTCGTCACCGGCGGCGCGTCGCTGGTGGTCGGCACCGTTCCCGTCGCGGGCGATCCGCTCCAGGCCCGCGGTGACCAGCGTGAGGTCGCCGGCTTCGTCCAGCGCGTCCCGCACATGGTCGAGCAGGGATGACATCGCGGTGGCGGCCGGCACGAGCTGCCCGTCACGAGGGTCCACGAGGAGGTTGCCGACACCGAAGCGCCCCGCCCGCCAGCCGGCGCTGCGCAGGCTGTCGACGCGCCACGGCGCAGGCTCGATGCCGTTGTGCGCCTCGAGGGCAGCCGTCTGGGTCAGCCCCCTCGCCAGGGCGGCGATCAGCAACGTGTCGTCGAGCGACGTGCACACGTCGGCGACCCGGAACTCCACGGTCGGATAGCGAGCCGACAGCCTGACCTCGAGGTTGAGCAGGCCCAGGTCGAGGATCGACTGGTCGCGCAGGAGCCGCTCGATGAGCGCGTCGTACGCCGCCTCGCCACCGAACACCTCATGCGGACCGCTGCTCGGCCACATCCGCCACAGCTGGGAGCGCCACGTCGCGAAGCCCATGTCGCGACCGTGCCAGAAGGGCGAGTTGGCGCTGAGGGCCACCAGCAGCGGCAGCCACGGGCGCACCCGGTCCAGCACCGCGACTCCCTCGCCCCGGTCGGCCACCTCGACGTGCACGTGAAGGGCACACATGAGGGACTCGCCGCCCAGCCCCGCATAGTGCTTCGCGATCCGGGTGAAGCGTTCGTGCTCGGCGTACGGGCCGGGAGGAGCGGCCAGGACGGGGATGGCGACCGCCAGCGGAGTGACGTCGAGCTCAGCCCCGGCGCGCGTCAGCGACTCCCGCCCGGCACGCAGATGCGCGTCCGCATCCGCGAGGCTGCGGAGGGGAGGGGTGGCCACCTCCACCTGAGCCTGGAAGAACTCGTGCTGGAGCACGGTGCCGGCCACGAGGTCGTCGGCGACGGCGCAGCGGGCCAGCAGCTCGGGCGCCTGCGGTGAGGGCTTGCCGGAGCCGTCGACCAGGAGCAGCTCCTCCTCGATGCCGAACGGACGGATGTTCATGACGTCCCGACCCGCCGCGCCCCCGGCCCCGGCAGCGCGACGACGTCGGTGATGTCCACCCCGTGTCCGACACTGCACCCCATCGCCACATGGACGGACGCCCCGCACTCGCGGTGCTCGAGCACGACGGTCGGGCCATCCGGGGTGGGGAGCCACCGGTCGGCCCACTCCAGCAGCGCGACGACGGCCGTGCCCAGGTCCTGTCCCTGCTGGGTCAGCCGATATTCGTGCCGGGTCCGCTGGCCCGGCTCGCGGTAGGGCCGCTTCTCGATCACCCCGGACGCCTCGAGGTCGCGCAACCGTGCCGACAGCACAGGGGCCGTCAGGCCCGTACGCCGCACGAAGTCGTCGAAGCGGCGGGTGCCGTAGAAGGCCTCGCGCACCACCTTGCCGGCGCTCGCCGGGACGAGGTGCTCCAGGGCTAGCTGCACGGAGTCCGGGGTCAGGTCCCAGTCGTCGCGATCCACTACGTCCTCCTGCTGGGTTGTTTTTGTTTATCTAGGCTTTACCGTCTGACTATGCTCAACGAAACCCAGCCTAGCGTGAACTCCGTGCTCGAGACGGACTACCTGATCGTCGGCAGCGGCGCGGTCGGGATGGCGTTCGCCGACTCGCTCACCGCCGAGGCAGAAGACCGCGTGCTCCTCGTCGACCGGCACCACGCTCCGGGCGGGCACTGGAACGACGCCTACCCGTTCGTCCGGCTGCACCAGCCGTCGGCGTACTACGGCGTCAACTCCCGCGAGCTGAGCGCCGGCGGGAGCGACCCGGACCCGCTCAACACCGGCATGACCGAGCGCGCCTCGGTGGCGCAGATCCTGGCCTACTACGAGCAGGTGATGGCCGATCTGGTGAGCACGGGCCGGGTCGACCACGCGCCGATGGCGGTCCATGAGCGGACCGACGACGGTGGCCACGTCGTCCGCTCGCTGCTGACCGGCGAGTCCCGTCAGGTGAGGGTCCGCAAGAAGGTCGTGGACACGACTTATCTCAACACCGCCGTCCCGGCCACGCACCCGCCGCGCTACGAGGTCGACGAGCAGGTCACCTGCGTCCCGATCAACGCGCTCGCCACGATCGCGGCGCCGCCGGCGAGGTACGTCGTGGTCGGCGCCGGCAAGACCGGGATCGACGCGTGCCTGTGGTTGATCGCGCAGGGCGTCGACCCGGACCTCATCACCTGGGTGATGCCGCGCGACTCGTGGTTCCAGGACCGGGCCAACGTGCAGCCCGGGCGTGAGTTCCTCGTCGACACCTTCGAGGCCATGACCAGTCAGATGGCGGCGATCGCGGAGGCGGACTCCGTGCCCGACCTGCTCCGCCGGCTCGAGGACAGCTGCCAGCTGCTGCGGCTCGACCCGGCAGTGGAGCCGCGGATGTACCACGCGGCCGTCGTGTCGCGGGCCGAGGTCGAGCAGCTGCGCAGGATCCGCGACGTCGTCCGGCTCGGGCGAGTGGTCCGGCTCGAGCCGACCCGCATCGTCCTCGAGCAGGGCACGGTGCCGGCCGGCCCCGACTGGCTCTACGTCGATTGCTCCGCGAGCGCCGCCCAGCTGCGTCCGCCGGTGCCGGTCTTCGACGGCGACTGCATCACCCCGCAGTTCGTCCGTCCCTTCCAGCCCACCTTCAGCGCTGCGATGATCGCCTTCGTGGAGGCCCACTACGACACCGACGAGGTCAAGAACGAGATCTGCTCGGTGGTGCCGTTGCCGGACGCGCCGCAGAGCTGGCTCACCATGCAGGCCGCCTCGATGCTCAACCAGCTGCGGTGGTCGCAAGAACGCGAGCTGCGCCGGTGGATCGCCGCGTCCCGTCTCGACGGCTTCACCGCCGCCATCCGCTCCGTGGACCGTGACGACCCCGCCGACGCGGCGCGGGTCGAGGTCCTCGGACGCTTCCGCGACACCGCCATGGCGGCCGGAGCCCACCTTCCCGAGCTGCTCGCCACCACCACCGCCCAACGATCAGGAGTCCTGTGAACCTCCCTCGCGCCTTCACCTTGCAGACCGACCGCGCCGACATCGCGCAGACCCGCTGGCACGAAAGCGAACCCGCGCCACTGGAGCCTGGCCAGGTCCGCCTCCGGGTCGATCACTTCGGGCTCAGCGCCAACAACGTCACCTACGCCACCCTCGGCGACGCGATGAACTACTGGGACTTCTTCCCTCAAGCAGACCCGGCCTTCGGCTGCATCCCCGTCTGGGGGTACGCCGCGGTGTCCGAGTCGCGCCACCCGGAGCTGCCCGAAGGCCGACGCGTGTACGGCTTCCTGCCGTTCGCGTCCGAGGTCGTGATGACGCCCACGAGCGTCAACGAGGGCGGCTTCACCGACGGGTCCGGCCATCGCAGCGCGCTGCCTGCGCCGTACAACCGCTACATGACCGTGGCCGGCGAGCCGCAGGACGGGCTGGCCGACGAGGCCTACAGCGCCCTGCTGCGACCGCTGTTCACCACCTCCTTCCTGATCGCGGACTGGCTGGCGCAGGAGTCCTGGTTCGGGGCCGAGACAGTGCTCATCAGCAGCGCATCGAGCAAGACGGCGTACGGCATCGCCTACGCCCTGGGCAACGGCACCGAGGGGCAGCGGCCGGAGATCGTCGGGCTCACCTCCCCGGCACACGTGGAGTCCACCTGTCGGCTGGGGCTCTACGACCGGGTGCTCGGCTACGACGAGATCGACACCCTGGACCCCGACCGGACAGTGGTCTACGTCGACCTGTCCGGCAGCGCCGACGTCAGGGCCGACGTGCACACCCGGTGCGCCGGTCTCCAGCACGACTGCGCCGTCGGGCTCACCCACTGGGACGCCGCCCCCACCTCCAGCGAGAGCGGACCCCTTCCCGGGCCAGACCCGGTCTTCTTCTTCGCTCCCGCCCAGCTCGAGCGGCAGGCGGCCAAGGAAGGCAGGGGCGAGCTCATGCGCCGGATCAGCGAGGCGATGCAGGGGTTCGTGACCCGGGTGGGAGACCCGTCCGCCCCGCTGATGACGGTCACCTGGCACCGAGGTCGCGACGCCGCTGCCGCGGCCTACCTCAACACCGTCGCCGGACGGACCGCCCCGTCCGAGGGCGCGATGGTCCTGCTCTCCGAGAACTGACCCGCCGCTGTCTGCGGCAGCCCTCGCATGCGACATGATGTCCGCCGTTCAGACAGACGTCAGTCGGGGGAGGCACGAGTGATCCAGAGTCACGCGGTTCGGTCGCAGCAGTGGGTGGATGAACAAGTGCAGCGCTTGGTTGCTGCCGGCTACCAAGCGCACCAAGCAGATCCCACGACCTTCCTGGCCGGCGTGCGTCGCGCCGTCTTCAGGTGGAGGTGGGGCTTCACCCGGCTGCACACGTTCGTGCTGTTCGGCCGCGTGGAGCACGCCACTGGCGACCACGTCCGCGAGTTCACTGCGCTGGCCCTCCGGTGGGCGGAGCAAGCCAAGGGCGGCATGCCCCGGGGCTTCCAGACCGGCGCCGCGGTCCTGCCGGTCCTGGTGTGCAACACGGCTGACGCGAGCGCACTCGAGCAGCTCAACCGGCGCCCCGCCAAGCGCTTCGCCCTGTTCGAGCTGCCCATGCTGGTCGACCTGAGCCAAGGGCGGTGGGCCACCTACACCGGCCGCATGAGGTGGGGTGGGGTCTACCAGGACTTCCTGCGCGCTCAGCAACAGCTCGTCGTGGGCGACCTGGACGGCGACGCCCCGGACACGAAAGGCGCCGGTCGACGTGCCGTCATGTCGGTGGTGATGTCGGTCGCGATGGCCGGCATGATTCTGTTCGGGGTCGGCTACTGGTTCGTCTACCGGCTCTTCTTCTGAGCGAGCGGCGTCTCGGTGGGCCTCAGTTGACCTCGCTCCGGCGCTCCAGCAGGACCGTGTCCCGCCAGACGCCGTCGAGCTGGGCGATGCGGGTGCGGACGGCCAGCGTGCGATAGCCGGCAGAGTGGTGCAGCGCGAGACTGGCGCGGTTCTCCGGGAAGATCGACGTCTGGAGCGTCCACAGGCCGGCCTTGTCTGCCTCGACGACCTGGGTGAACAGCAGCGCCTTGCCGACCCCTCGTCCGCGCGCGGCCTCCGCGACATAGACCGAGCTCTCACCGACGCCGGCGTAGCACTCGCGGCTCGACACCGGCGTGACAGCCGTCCAGCCCACCACCTCGCCATCGAGGTCGGCGACCCACGCGAGGCCGGGCAGCCACCGCGAACGCAGCTCGTCGGCGGACGGCAGCGTGGTCTCAAAGGTGGCGTTGCGCGTGGCCAGGCCCTCGGCGTAGATGTCGAGCACCGACGCCATGTCGCCGTCGACCACCGGGCGGGTGGTGACGTCGGCCGGTAGGTCTGCGGGGCAGCACGGCGCGGAAGCCAGGGTGCCCATGATGACGTCCGCTGCGTGCGGAAGGCCGGTGCAGCAGGCGGCGTTGACCGAGACCATGCTCGAGGTGCCCACCTTGTCGACGGCCACGAAGCCGACCTTCCTGAGCAGCTCGACGTGGTGCGAGCAAGTGGACTGGCTGACACCCAGGGCGGCGGCGAGGTCTCCGACGCGCATCGCCCCGGCCGGCGACGTCGAGAGGGTGTGGAGCAGGCGCACCCGCGTCGGGTCGGCCAGGACGGCGAACCAGTCGGCGTAGTTCTCGGCTTCGTCCTTGCCCAGAGCGACCCCGGCGTCCGGGGCGATCCGCGAAGTGGTCATGTCGTCCAGCGTACCTTGCTTTCATCGATGCCTGTCGATACAGTCTGTTTCATCGACGTGTGTCGATGAACTGGAACCCAGAGGAGAACGCCATGCAGGACCCCGTCGTCATCATCGGTGCCGGCCCCATCGGGCTGGCTGCCGCCGCCAACGCCGTCGAGCGCCGCATGCCGTTCGTCGTCCTCGAAGCCGGGGCGGACGCCGGCGCGGCCGTGGGAGGCTGGGCCCATGTGCGGCTGTTCTCGTCCTGGGCCGAGCTCGTCGACCCGGCCGCGCGTCGCCTCCTGGACGCGGCCGACACCTGGACGGCCCCCGACGACTCGCGCTATCCCACCGGGGGCGAGTGGCGCCGCGACTACCTGCAGCCGCTCGCGGCCGTGCTGGCCGGCACCTCCGGTGGCTCGGTCCGGTATGGCGCCCGGGTGACCGGCGTCGGCCGCGCCGGCCGCGACCTGATGGTCGACTCCGGGCGCGAGAGCGACCCGTTCGCCGTACACGTGGAAGGCCTGGACGGCCCTGAGCGGTTGCTCGCCAGCGCGGTCGTGGACGCCTCCGGCACCTGGACCCGACCCAACCCACTCGGCGCCGATGGATATCCCGCGCTCGGCGAGACCGAGAACGCGGAGCGCATCAGCTACGGCATCCCCGACCTCGCCGACGCCGCGTCGGCTTCCCGCTACGCCGGCAAGCACGTCGTCGTCGCCGGCAAGGGCGCCTCGGCCCAGGGCGTGCTCGTCGGGCTCGCACGGCTGGCGACGACCGACTCCGCGACCCGGGTGTCCTGGCTGCTGCGACGCCCCTCGGTCGGCGACGCGTTCGGCGGCGGCGACAACGACCAGCTCGAGCAGCGCGGCAAGCTCGGCCAGGACGCGAAGGCGGCCGCCACCAGTGGGCTCGTGACCCACGTGACCGAGTTCCGCACCGAGTCCGTCACCACCCAGGACGACGGCCGCCTCACCATCACATCGACCAACGACCAACAGGTCACCGACGTCGACGAGGTCATCGTGGTGACCGGCTTCCGCCCCGACTTCGGCTTCCTCTCCGAGGTGCGCCTCGACCTTGACCCCGCCCTCGGTGCCGCGCGCATCCTGGCCGGACAGATCCACCCGGACCACCACAGCTGCGGCGACGTCGAGCCGCACGGCTACCAGGAGCTGACCCAGCCCGAGGACCGGCTCTTTCTCGTGGGGATGAAGTCCTACGGGCGGGCGCCGTCGTTCCTGGCAATGACCGGCTACGAGCAGGTCCGCTCCGTGATGGCCGCCCTGGACGGTGACCTCGAGGCAGCCGGCCGGGTCGAGCTGGTGCTGCCCGCCACGGGCGTGTGCAACGGTGCCGGGGCGTTCGACGACGCGGAGACATCGCTGGCGGCCTCCGCCGGTGAGGGCGGGTGCTGCGGCCCCGCCGCGGCCGAGCCGCAGCTGGCCGCGGTCGGCGGCGGGTGCCAGTGACCGAGACCGACACCACCCAGCGGTCTCCGCAGCCCGGTGCGCTCGACGCCGCCGGGCTCCGGCGGGTGGTCGGGGTGCTCAGCACCGTGCAGATCGTCTCGTGGGGCGTCCTCTACTACGCGTTCGCGGCGCTGCAGTCGTCCATCACCGCCGACACGGGCTGGTCCAGCGTCGCGGTCACCGGGGCGTTCTCCGTGTGCCAGCTCGTCTCGGGCGGGGTCGGCATCTGGGTCGGACGGCACATCGATGCCTACGGTCCCCGGGTCGTCATGACCGCCGCGTCACTCGTCGCCATACCGGGGCTCCTCGCCGTGGCGCTGGCGTCGAACCTGGCGGTCTTCTACCTCGGCTGGGTCCTGGTCGGCGTCGCGATGGCCGGCACCCTCTATCCACCCGCCTTCGCCGCCCTCACCCACTGGGGCGGCGCTCAGCGAGTCCGTGCCCTCACGACGCTGACGCTGGTCGCGGGCCTGGCCAGCACCGTCTTCGCCCCCCTTGCCTCGGTCCTCGACGACGCGTGGGGGTGGCGGGTGGCCTACCTCGTGCTCCTGGCCGGTCTGGTGCTGATCACGGTGCCGCTCCACTGGTGGGGCCTCGGCGCGCCCTGGCGGACGCAGCACCGCGACGCGCCCCGCCCGTCGCACCACGCCCCGAAGGCGGACGTGGCGTCCGTCGTGCGCAGTGCTCCCTTCGTGCTGCTGGCGCTGGCCGGCACCTTGACGACGCTCTCGGTCTTTGCGGTGGTCATCAACCTCGTGCCCATGCTGGTCGAGCAGGGGATGAGCCGGAACCTCGCGGCCGTCGCGCTCGGTCTCGGCGGCGTCGGTCAGGTGGCGGGTCGGCTGGGATATGCCCGGTTCGCGGCTGCCACCTCGGTGACGTCGCGCGGGGTCATCGTGGTCGCGGGAGTCGCTGTCGCCACGGCAGCGTTGGCGCTGGCCCCCGACTCCGCCGGCCTGCTCATCGTGATCGGCATGGCGCTGGGGCTGGCGCGAGGCATCTACACCCTCGTCCACGCCACCGCAGTCACCGACCGGTGGGGTCCGGAGGCGTACGGCACCCTCAACGGCATCCTGACAGCACCCGCGCTGGCCGCCGCCGCCCTCGCCCCGTTCGCCGGCGCGTTGTTGGCACAGGCCCTCGGGTCGTACGCCGACGCGTTCCTCGTGCTGGCAGCGCTGGCCGGTGTGGCCGCGGTGCTGATGCTCTGGGCCACGCCCCAGCGCGCGGGCGCGGAATATCCCGGGGGAGAACGCGCGTTGTGATCTCCGCCACCTCCCACCCCACCGACCGAGAGGCGACCTCACATGATGGCGAACCCTCGGCGCTCGGGCGACCTGACGACGGCACGAGCAGTGCGCGCGGCGCAGAGGATCGTGCGTGAATCGGCGGGCTGGTTGTTGTTGCTCGGCGGGTTGGCGGCGATCCCGCTGCCCGGGCCGGGGCTGCTGATCACCCTCGCCGGGCTGCTACTGCTCTCGCGTGACCACGACTGGGCCGAACGCCGCGTCGACATGGTCCGGGAGCGCGCTCTCCAGGCCGCCGCTCATGGGGTCGCCACGCGTGGCCGCCTTCTCGGATCCTCCACCTCAGCTCTCCTGGTCCTCCCGGTCGGGGTGGTGTGGATCGTTTCGCCAGCGGCTCCGGGGTGGTGGCCCCTGGCGGAGGCCTGGTGGCTGCCCGGTGGCGCGTTCGTCGGTGTGTCGCAGCTCGCGTCCGCGGCCGTCGCGTTGACCCTCCTCGGCTACAGCTATCGGCGGTTCCGAGGAGCTCCCACCGTGGTGACGCCCATCGTGACGCCCATGGTGGACATTGACGCTGCTCGCCCCGCGGTGCCAGAACGGCGCCGGCCCGCCCGGCGGTCCTTCTGCTCGTCGGCCTGCTAGTCCAGGTCAGGCGTTCCGCGGCAGGGAACCGGTGGGGTGGCCGGCCGGCGTCAGCCCAGGAGTGACTCCAGGTAGTGGGCGGCCGAGCGCGCCCGTACGAGAGGTGCCCCCTGACCTGACCACAGATTGACGAAGTCCGCCCGCCCTTCGTGCCCTGCGGCTCTGCGGATCGGCATCATGAGGTGTCCCTGCCAGGGGTATGGCGCCACGGCGGACTCGGCGGCGGCGAGCTCACGGATCAGGCGGTTGGGGATCGCCCGCGCATGCCGACCCGAGAAGAGTCGCGTCAGCACGGTCACCTTGGCGTCCTCGCTCAGCAGGGCCGCCTTGTGGACGTCGCTGGCTCCCGACTCGGTCGTGGCGAGGAAGCCCGTACCGATCTGGACCGCGTCGGCCCCCAGGGCCATGGCGGCAACGACTCCTCGTCGGTCCGCGATCCCGCCGGCCGCGATCACCGGGATCGAGACGGCATCGCGCACTTGGGGGATCAGCGAGAACGTCCCCACCAGGGAGTCCTCCACCGGGCGGAGGAAGGCCCCCCGGTGGCCGCCGGCGTCACTTCCCGATGCCACCACGGCGTCCATCCCCGATTCGGCAACGGCGACGGCTTCGTCGGCTGTGGTGGCGGTGCCGATCGTGCGAATGCCCCGCGCCTTTGCTTCGGCGAGCACGTCGGCAGGTGGCACGCCCATGACGAAGCTGATCACCGGTGGCTGAGCCGCGAGCAGGGCTTCGATCTGTGACTCGAAGCTCGGGCCGATCCCGGGAAGCTCTGGTTCGGGGAGGCCCAGCTCGGCCAGCACTCCAGCGACCCGCTCGACGTGGTCTCGCCATTCCGCCTGCGTCGGGGGCACCTCCTCGCCGGGGATCGGCACCCACAGGTTGACCCCGAACGGCTTTGAGGTGCGCTGCTCGAGCTGCTTGACCAGATCGGTGATCTCATCGGGAGTCATGATGTGAGCGCCGAAGGAGCCGAGGCCGCCAGCGTCCGAGACCGCGCCGGCGAGCTCGACGGACGACAGCCCCCCGCCGAACGGGCCCTGCACGATGGGGTGCTCGATGCCGAGCAGGGCTTGGAGAGAGGTCATCAGGCACCTGCGAGGACTGCTCGGCCTCGCTCGACCTGCATGGCGACCTGGGCGACGCGCGCCCCCAGGTGCTGTGCAGTGCGGAGGTCGGATTCGCGCGGCGCGTTCTCTGCGTCGGCGTCCGAGGGGGACTGCGCCATCGCACCCAGGAATCCGGCGAGGCGGTTGAGGTCGTCCTCGCTGCCCGTGGTGGTGAACTGACCGCCGGGGGGAAGTGCGAGCGAGACCCAGGTCATCCCGTGCTGGGCGGCGAACAGCGACATGGTCTCCAACGTGTTGAGCTTGTCGCCGTTGATCCCGGCGGAGTTGGTGAATCCGGCGGCGATCTTGTCGCGCCACCCGCTCTCGGCCCAGATCGGGCTGCTCGCCTCGGCGAAGGTCTGGAACGCCGCAGACGCAGTGCCCATGTAGGTGGGCGAGCCGAAGATGATGGCGTCAGCGCTGGCCAACGCTGCCCACAGGGCGTCATCGAGGGTGGTGACGTCGTGGAGGGTGACCGTCGCGCCGGCGGACTCGGCGCCGATCGCGACGGCGCGTGCCTGGCGCTCCGTGTGACCGAATCCGCTGTGGTAGGCGATGGAGACATTGACTGACATGGGGTCCCTTTCGTGGATGAGGCACCATGCTAGACGACCGGTCAACTATGTGGCAAGTGGTAGTTGACCGGATGGTTACTGTGGGGGCATGGGAAGACCAAGCGATGCGCGTGAACGGCTCGTCACCGCGGCGAGCGAGCTGCTGCATGCTCGGGGGTACGGCGGTGTAGGCGTGGCCGAGATCTGTGCGGCGGCCGAGGTTCGCAAGGGCAGCTTCTACCACTTCTTCGAGTCCAAGCAGGCGCTCACAGTCGAGGTGGTCGCCTCGGCCTGGGCCCTCCAGCGCCCACACTGGCTCGAGGCGTTGGCCGAGGACCACCAACCCCTCGAGCGGGTGGAGCGGTTGTTGGCGCTCCAAGCAAGGACGCAACGCGACGAACACGCCTCGACCGGCACGATGTTCGGGTGCCTCTTCGGCAACCTGGCGCTCGAGATGAGCCACGAGGAAGGCGTGGCGCAGGCGGTGTCCGCGGTGTTCGAGGACCAGGTTTCGCTGCTTGCCGCAGCGCTCCGAGCCGCGGCCGAGGACGGCAGCATCGCTGCAGACCGGGCAACTGCAGAGAGCGCTCGCGACCTGTTGGCGCAGGTTGAGGGCACCGTGCTCTTCGCCAAGGTCATGAACGACCCGAGCGTCATGGATCGCCTCTGGCCGACCTCCGCGCTGATGCTGGGGATCGCAGCCTGACTGCTGAGTCTCAGGCGGCTGAGGTGGTGAGGATGCTCGCCGGCCGGAAGCCCTTGACGAGCAGCCAGCCGATGAGCGCCAGCTCCCAGGCGAAGACCGGGAGCGCGACGAGCAGGCCGGGCGCGGACGTCTGCTCGTAGGCGCCGAACATGACCGCGATCGCGGAGCCGAAGATGAGCGTCCCGCCAACGAGTCCCAGGACGGCGATGGCGCGAGGAACGAGGCCTGATGCGTACATCAGGTAGGCCAAGAGCACCGAGGCGGCACCGAGCGCGAAGTTGGGTCCGAACAGGAAGGTCCAGTCGTGCAGGGCCAGCAGCGCGGAGCCGACGGGAGAGAGGGTGTCGGGGTCGGCCGACCCGTCGTACTGCTCGCGCAGGCTGACAATGGTCAGGAGGCTGAGGATGCCGATCATGATGGCGACCGCCTCCACCAGCCGGGCCAGAACGAACGCGAGCGCGACTCCTTCGTGCTGCCGCCTGACGATCGGGTACAACGTCACGGCCGTGCCGATCGCGGCGATCACCAGGAGCAGCTCGAACAGCGCGCCCCAGAGGATCCGGTCGTCCGCGCCGGAGCCGGTGATGTAGTCGGTGCTGGTGAGGATCGGGCCGTAGAGGGCACGTCCGGTGATGGCGCCCACCTCGGTGAGCAGGAAGAACAGTGCGGCGATGACGGCGATCGGGCGGGACAGGTTCACGGCGGTCCTTCAGCAAATGGTGTACGGCGTACACGTCAGTGTGGACGCTAAGGTGTACGGCGTACTCCTGTCAAAGCTGGGGGCCTGTGAGCGTACCCACCGCCTTCGAGACTCTTGACGTTGCGCGATCTGCGACAGGGGACACGCCGGTCGCCAACGTGTTCGGACCCCCCTTGGCAGGCCACCTTGCCAGCCGATCGTCGCGCCGGAGTGTGACCAGCACGGGACCAGACGCGGGCTCGCTCCACGCGCCGATCGACCACCGAGCTAGTGGAACAGGGACAGATCGCTTGTCTCGTTGAGGTCGCGAAAGCGTTTGTCCCATGCCGACTCGCCGCGCTGGCGGATGCGCTCTATTGCCTCTTGCGACAGCAAGCCGGCGAGGCCGAGCTCGTCGATGATGGCCTCGGCAACTTCACGGCCCTGCAGCGCGGCACGTGCCGCGTTGGTCCCGCGTGGCTCGTTGATGCCGACGAACCCGCGGCGGGTGTCGTCGTCGTCACCGTCAGCGGCGACAAAGACCAGCAGGTGCCGACGCGCCCCGCCCTCGCCCTTCTGCCACAGGCATCGTCCGAAGCGCACCTGCAGGGGCTCGTCCTGCACTCCGACTCGCCGCAGGTCGAAGTAGGGGGTGGCCTCCCCCTCGTTCCGCGTCCACTGTTCCACGATGTGGTGCTCGAGCGTCTCACTCTCCTCGGCACCCGGCGCAACCGCTGCGACGATCACCAGCGAGCCGTCGCGGTCCGCGCTCTCTTCAAAGTGCAACGGCGCCAGCCTGAGTCCGAGGAACTCAAGACTCTCCGCGCGCAGCTCCTCGACCTCGCGTAACGCGACGGTGAAGTGCCACGCCCCGCCGTTGGAGACGGAGTAGCTGTGGAAACCGACGACTACCCATCGGGCGCCGTCGTCGCCCTCGAGCGCCGCACTCTCCTCGCGTGCAGCGTTGAGCTCGTGGGTGAGCTGCGCGTTCAACGTGTCGTCACAGTTGAGCTCGATCTCCACCTCACGAAGGAACCGCCCCGTGTGCCGTGACGGCTTGCCCTCGCTCTCCGTCGACTCGATGTCGCGGAACTGGTCCAAGAGCTTCAGCATCATCTCTCCATGTTGACATGAAACACCGACAGCCCGGGGTCGCCCTGTGGCGCATCACAGCCGAGCGATCGCGACAGGAGCGGATGCCGTGGGCCCCTCAGAACCATTCCTCGCCAAGCACCGCGGCGGGCGGAGCAGGGCTTTCGGCATCCGACAGTGACGCGTACTCCGGGGTCTTGGCCCCCGCTCAACCTCGACCCTTCCGTGTATGCGAACCTCCGCAGCCACGGAGTCCGGCAGGCCTACCAGTTGGGTGGCATGGCATGCCGTCACCGACAGGCCATCGGTCCCGCGAGCCGATCGGCTCGCGGGAAACCGCGGGCAGCGCGGCCAGGGTCTGGCAGGGACGTCGCTCAGCGAGCGGGTGCATCACGTGCATGCTGCGGAGTGAATCCCGAAGAATTTGCCGTGTGCTCGCCCAGCCTTTCGGCTCGCAATGTCTCGTGCAACAAGGCGGAATGTCTCCGAGGCACTGCCTTGAGCACTGCTTCTGCCCGTCCGGCCACCTGGACTCGCATCGCACCCGATTGACGTCACCGGGGAGGCAACTGAGCAGAGCGACCTCGCCTCGACTACGCGGACCACGTCGCCCATGAACTCGGCCCGGTGTTGACATCGGTCGACACCGATGTTGCGCTGGTTGCCATGGCAACGGGGAGCTTCACCATCGACATCGCACGTCCCGCACACGAGATTACGGATTTCATCCTCGATGTTGGGGCATACCAGGAGATCGACCCACGGTTGAGGTCGATCCGGTGGGTCCGGCGAGCGCCGGACTGCACGGTGTTCCGCTTTCGGCCGTCCCTCATGGGCCTCCCGGCTCCCCTGACGACGCAGATGGTGACGCGACGCGACGACGTCGTGGAGATCATCTCTTTACCGGGTCCTGCGGACGCCATGGTGGACTTCGTGGGTCGGCTGGAGTGCCGACCGGGAGACGGCATCACCGCGGTGACGCGGACCCTGACCTTCACGTTCGCGTCCGCGGTTCGATGGCTGCTCGACAGCAGGCTTGAGTCTTGGTTGGCGACCGACGTCGAGGGCGAGATGCGCCGGCTCAAGAGTGTTCTGGAACGCACGGACCGCGAGAGCGCTGTGATCGCAGAGCCACCGCGATGAGTAGATCCGTGACCCACGACGGGCTCGCCCTGGGCGAATCCGTTCGTGGAGTCCTCCAACAGCCGGGTCCGCGACGAGCTCATCAACGTCGAGGAGTTCGCTACCCCTGCACGAAGCCCAGTCATCGTCGAGGCTTGAGAATCGAGTACAACACCTACCGGCAGCGCACTCCTCGCTGGATAACCCCCCGGAATACGCAGCCACCTGGACCAGCAACACCCCAGCAGAACTCTCGTATGAGTGGACCAGTTCAAGGGTCCCGCCACTCCGATGGGGCACGGAGAGTCGGCCCGACTAGCCTGTCCGCGTGCCGTCAGTGACCTTGCGAGCCATGACCTCGGCTGAGTTCGATGAGTGGGAGCCGCGAGCTGTACAACGCTATGGCGAGCAGCAGGTGCAGGCAGGCAACATCGCCGCCGAAACGGCGCAGGAGTGGGCGGCCGGCGAGTACGCCAAGCTGCTGCCACAAGGCCTAAACAGTTCAGGACATCATCTGCTGATCGCTGAGCAGGAGGGCCGACGGATCGGCCTGTTGTGGCTATGTGTACACACTGGCGACCGGCCGGCCTTCGTGTACTACGTCGAGGTGGACCCAGCGATGCGCGGGCAGGGCTTTGGTCGAACGGTCATGGCTGCTGGTGAGCAGTATGTGGGCGAGCACGGGGCCACGTCGCTCGGGCTGCACGTCTTCGAACACAACCTCGTTGCCCGGCAGCTTTATGACCAGCTGGGCTATCGGGTCAGCAGCACGCACATGATCAAGTCGTTGACCTAACGAACAGACCGGCTGAGGATCGGCTCGCGGAGACGCTTCTATGTGTGTCAAGCAGCCAGGGCCGGGTCCGGGGTGTCAGGGGTGTTGGCGGCGGCGAGGGTGCGGAAGATCTGGCGGGCGATGTAGCGCTTGAGGCAGCGTCGGATGCGTCGTTTGCT
>NZ_DATLWX010000045.1:0-233665 GCF_035576065.1 Nocardioides sp. | reverse complement strand
TCCCACACCGGAACGACCTCTAGATCCTGCGCGATGACTTGCCCGCGGACGAAGGCCGCGTCCAGTCGACCGGACCGAACCTGGTCGATCCGGGCGCGGGTCGTCAGACCGTGGAGCTCAACGATGATGTCCGGTGCCGTCGTGGCGAGCACGTCGACGATGCGTGTCAAATGATCACCAAGCCCGCTTGACGTCCCGATGCGAAGGGTGCGGCTTCGACGATGCGTGTCCTGCACCCCTGACCGTGCACGGTCGACAGCAACGAGCACGGCCCGTGCGTCCTCGATGAAGCGCGCTCCAGACGCGGTCAGGGTCACCGCGCGCGACGTCCGGTCGAACAGTCGCACGCCGAGCTCGCGTTCGAGCCGCTGGACCTGTTGGCTGACTGCGGGCTGGCCGACCTGCAATGCCTCAGCCGCCTTGCGGAAGTTCAGCGTCTCGGACACCGCGATGACGAACTCGAGCTGACGCAACTCCACCCGCCGAAACTACCCCACAACCACCGAATGGCTGTCTGACCGATGTTGGCGAGATCTACACCTCGTTCGGCGCCAGGTACGCGCGACCCTCTGCCGAGCAAAACGAGTCCCACAGAATCCGCTCATACCGTCGCTGCGGATCGAGCCACTCCGGCACGGGCTCCGGATCGCCGCCTGGTCCAGAGTGCCGTCGTGCGGCGTTGGACGCCCCAATCTGGGCGGAAGGCAGCAGGGCCTGATCGCCCGGGTAGGAGCGTTCCGTACGAAGAACCCGTCTCGCGGTGACGTCTGCCCAGCTGGGGATCCAGCTGTCATCGTCACCGCAGGGGATCCCCTGCGGGACGATGTCAGCTGACTTCCCAACCTGTCCGAACGTCGCCACGGCGGGTTCGGCTTACGGGACATCCCCTTGTGCCGAGACCCGGATGATCATGGCGTCACCGTGCGACATGCTGAGGCATGCAGGAGCCAAGCACGATCGGACTTCGAGCCTCCGCCACCGCCACGCTCCACAATGAGTCCGGTGCGCCTCGCCAGCTCCCCCACCTCGACGGGCACGACGAGGTGAGGCGGGTCATTGTGATGGTGGTGGCGATCTGACCGTATCGAAGCCCAGCTGGCGCGATCGCGAACTCGCTGCGACGCATGACAAGCCGTTGCGGGGTCCTAGACTCCCGCGGTATGACCCGTCAGTTCGCGCTCGGCGCCGCCACGTCCCTCTTCGTCGCGACCCTGGTGGCGCCCGGGTCCTCGGCGGCGGCCGTCGCCGGCGCGTCCGCCGCGGACCCGGCGTACGGCGCCCCCACGGTGGGCGAGTGCTTCGACCCGAGCCGGGGCGAGCTCGATGCACACAGCCACGTCGAGTCGCCTGTCAGCTGTGCCAGCCCGAACACCTCGGAAGTCGTGGCGGTGGCGACGTTGCCCGAGAGCGTGGGGCACGACGCGAGGCCCGGCAAGCTCAAGCGCATCGCGCTCGAGGCCTGCCTTCCCGCCCTCGAGGAGCGGGTAGGCACCAGCGACGGGCAACTCGGGCACACCGCCTACCTGCTCGGCTACTTCTTCCCGACGGAGGAGCAGCGCGCCGCGGGGGCGCGATGGCTGAGGTGTGACGTGGTCCTCCAGGGCGGGAAGCGACTGCTCCCCCTCCCTGCCAGGCTGGAGGTCGGTGAATTCCCTTTCCCGCCCAGGGTGGCGAAGTGCCTGGCGGGTAAGCCCCTGCTGCCGACTGCGTGCTCGGAGCCGCACACCTACCGCGCCAGGAACGTGCTCGAGAGCGCCAGTGAGTCCGCGCCGTACCCGTCCCGCGTGCAGCGGAAGGAGGATGGCCGGGCGCTCTGCCGGTTCGTGCTGGACACACGGAGCCCGTTTCGGTTCACCTGGTCGGACCGGGCATCGTGGGCCACCGGCGACCGCGAGCTGACCTGCTACTCGCACACCCGTCGCTGACCTAACCCCGCTGGGATCGCGTTGATCGACCGGGTGGAGCCTAACTGGGCGATCGAGAAGGTGCCGTCGCACGCCTCTCCAGCCGTCTCCGACAGGCCGTGGCCCTCCTGGCCGAAGAGGAAGCAAACCCGCCGCGGCATCTCCATCGTCTTTTCGTACGTCGTCACACCAGTGCTGGCGGAAGCTGATCCGGGGCCGTTCATGGCTCAGGTGCGGGCCGCTATTGGTGCTGCGAACGTCGCTGCTGGTGGACGTGGTTCGATTGACCCGTTGTGGTGCACCGACGGCGATTTGATCGGGGCTGATGTGCACGCCGAGCTAGCCAAGGGCGATCTGAGGCCCACCGAGGTCGAACAGTGGTTCGCCGACTTCGAGGCGGCTCTGGGAGATCTCGACGTCATCGTTGCGGCTCCGGGTCCCGAGGCAGACCAGGTACCTGACCTCTACTCATGGCGAACACTGCCGCCGTCGGTGAGCGCATTCATGACGTTCACTGCTGACGTCAACGGACGGATGCGGACCAGACCCCATCGGACGGTGGACAACACCGCTGATGCCCTGAGCGCGTGGGCGCACCTGCCGGGTGCCATGACCGTCGTCCGGCGAGGCCTGGCATCGTTTGTCACCTCTCCCAGCGCCGCTGCGGACGAGCTGCGGACCAGTGCACCCCTCGATGAGCAGCACAGCCTGTGGCAAGTCACCGAGGAGCCGCGCCGCGCCCGCGTGGCGGACTTCGGTTACCAAGCCAAGGGCTCCCTCCAGGTCGTCGACGAGAATCGGTCCCCGGTCGACTGCCTTCAAGATCTGTTGCCTGGCCTGGAAATTCTTGCGCCCTACGTCGACTACGCCTGGGTTCGCCGTGCCATCACGGGCAGCCCCGACGAGCGCGACACCCGCCATTCCTTGGGACGCCCGACGACCGAAATGGAGGAACGCGCTGCTGGGAGCAAGGCGTTACACCTCCTACACGACTATGCAGTCGATGCCTACGTCGCGCAGGTGTTGACTTCGGCCCATCTCGCCCGGGTCGAAAGTCTTGATGACTACCTCGTCGAGGGGGTCGGGAACGACCGGCACCTCGTTGTCGCGCGCGACCCCGAGGCCTGGCTCAGCGGACTAGGGCCCGACCCCACTGCGCTGGCGCGAGCCCGACGGGGGTTCGGTGACGCCCTGCTCACCCCTGACGTCATCGCAGCGGACAAGGCGTCGCGGTGAGACCGGCAACCACGATTGTCGACGCAACGGAGACCGAGTTCCGTGACCCACTGCTGCCGAGCCTGATCTCCGAATTGGAGGCCCAGGGGTTCAAAGTGTTGGGCAGAGTTGCCACTAACGTGCCGGTCAGCCGCAACGACTACGTCTATGACCAGCCCGAGCGTCAACGGCTGGCCGTGTGGCGGGCCCGTCCTGCGTCAACGGTGCTCGCGGCTACGGATGGCACATCGTTCGCGAATGTCGACACCTTCGGAGACGCGCCCCTGGTGCGACTGCGGACCGAACTGAGCGACGGCCTCCTCATTGAGACCGTGGGCGTTGCTCTTGCAGGCGTACTGCGTCCCCGCCGGGGGATTGACCCGCTGGCCGGGTTCACCGTCGGCAACGCGCCCGGTAGGTCCGTGCGATTGAACGCAACGGCTGATCCGCAGGAGGTCCTCGCGTCACACGCTTTGCACCTCGATGAGGTCGTCGCCCGTCGGGACGCGAGCCCGATCCATCACGTCGATCGAGCCCAAGCGGTCCGCCAGTCGCAACTGGCTGCAGCACACACCGAAGCCTGTTCCCTCTGGCTCGACCGAAAACTCCGCCGGCGACTAACCAGTCTTTTCATCGTAGGCTTTGTGTTCGCCTTTTCGATCTCAACGGCTTTCGCATCATTGTGGCGCGTCCAGTCTCCAATCATTGGTGCCGCTTTGGCCGTGTCCGTGGTGTTGGCCCTCATCCCCGTGATGATGTCTGTAGTCCAGGCCCAGCGACGCCGCGTCCTCGCTTCCACCAGTGGCAGGCCCGCCTTCCCCCGCGGCTGACCAAGGAGGCCGGCGGTCTGGTCTTGTGCCGCGCTTGGTTGAGCTTGGAGCAGCACGTCACTGAAGAGCTGCGTGGTGACGGATGCAGGTGTACGGAAGCGGGGCGCCGTGTCGGAGACGTTGACGACGTCGGTCACGGTCAGCCAGCCAGCCGTGTCCTGCCCCATCCACGGCGACTGGACACTGTTCGAAGCCGACGACGCGCCACCAAGGGTCCGGAATCGGCTCCCGCTGGTTTACAGATAACCACCGGAAGGGGCAATATTCTGTTATGGCAACTAGGGGCGACTTCCTGACGACTCAAGAGGTATCGGACCTCCTGGGCGTCGAGGCGCGCCAGGTTCGCGTCCTCGCCGAGACGGGAGCCATCACCCGCATCGCCCGCGGGATCTTCGATCGCACATCGGTCGAGCGCTACCGCGTCGAGCGCGGCACGGGCCGGACCCGGACCTGGGCCGAGCGCACTGCCTGGGGAGCGATCGCCATGCTCTCGAATGCGGCACCGCTCGGACTCGGCGACGTCCAGAGATCCCGACTCCGCGCCACCCTGCGCGAGATCACCGACCCGACCGACCTGGCAATCCGGCTACGCGACCGCGCGACCGTCACCACATGGTTCGGCCATCGCTCAGTCATCGAGCACATCCGCGAGGAGCTCGTCGTCCCCGGCCGCCAGCGGCTCGGGCTCGTCGAGGACGCGGCCATCGTCGACGGCTACCTCCCGACAGATCGAATCGCGAACCTGGTACGCCGCTTCCGGCTAGTCGAGGACACCACCGGGCCCATCACCCTGCGCGACACCGGCATGGACATCGAGTTCGTCAAGTACTTGGCGGCGTTCAACAGGACGCTCGCGGCCGTCGACGCCGCCACCTCCCTCGACCCGCGCGAACGCGGTGTCGGAGAGCAGACCTTGGCCAGTCGACTGGAGCTGTTCGGTGAGAATGACCGACTCTGAGTACCCGGGCGCCGAGCGCCCCTGGCATGCGTGACTCTAAGTCAATCCGCGCGACTCCCCGGTCGACACGGCAGAGCCGCACCGGAGACTGCAACTGTCGATCCCGACGACCACCCTGCGCCGGCCCCTGAGGTGGTCCGCGATCGACCAAATAAGACTACCGAGCGTGCTCACAGGGTTCCTCACGACAGAGGACGAGCGATCGGGCTCAGTCTGCCGCAGGCGGTTCCGCGTCGTGGGAGGTCCAGCGAGCCGAGGCGCGGCGTCATGCAGGAGCGCGAGGTGAACGGGGCCCGAGCCCCGCCACGTGCCTCACTTCCCGCGCTTCGGCGTCTTCGAGAGCGCGCTCGCCGCGGCCGACTTCTCTGCCTTCGTCGACTTCGGGTTGCTCAGGACCTTCTACGCCGCGGTGGCGGCTTTCGCGCCGTTTGTCGCGTGTTCCGTGCCATGTGATCACCCCCTTCCCGGATGGCGTGCCGCGGCGGTCAGGCAGCCGGGATGATCACGAAGCCTCGACGCCTGGACTCCTGCAGGTTGTCGCGGAGCTCGCGCTCGATGATCTCCGCCAGGTGATCAGGGACCCGGCAGCCGCACATCGCGCCACCACCTCCGCCGTAGCCGGCGGCCTGGGACTCAATGCATCGAAGCTCGGGCGGTACGGCCCTCGTGATCGGCACACAGAGATCGTGGTTGCACGAGTGTCCGATGAGCTTCACCTTGCAGCGGTGGGGGTTCGACATAGTTCTCCTCTGGTTGGACCCCGGACTGGGGTCAGCGGCTCAGAGGCTCTACGCTGACGATTGCATGGACGGCGACGTAGTTGCCTCTGCGTTGGGACGAGCGTTGACGCGCTCGTCCCAACTTTCATTTCTCTTCAGTTGTCCCGGGCCACTTCGTGTCCCCGGGGTCTCAGTCTGGCACTCTCCACCGACGAGTGCCAGTAACGAATCCCGTCGTCGTAATTACAAATTTGGCCGATGCTCCGCCCGACAAGTGCAGGTCTGTGTCCACTGCCGTCTCTCCACTCCAACTCGTTCGTGCGCCCCAGGTTGACGTAATCCGACAAGTCAGACTTGTCGTAGGCAAAGTCAATGCTCGCTGCATCTCGACAGCAGATGCCGACGATTGCCGGATCTGCAGCTTGAGCACGCTCGGGTGACGCCCAATCCGCAGCCCGCCCTCCACGAATCTGCAGCGAGTCGAGCTCAGGAAGAACAAATCCGCTTCGCTTGTGTGTTCCTCACCTCCTGCGAGGGGTTCGGCAGTGAGTCAGCCGGCGTGACGTGCCATAGCCGCAAGGCCAATGCCAAGGGATAGGGGCCACGGGTTGATGGCCTCGCTGGCCGAACCGATCAACCACAGGGTCCCGCGCGCACTCATCTAGTCGTCATCCTGGGCCGGACCTCGAAGAAGCGCGCGGACGACATGTCGGCCTACTTCGACAGGCCGGGCACATTCAACACTTAGACGGAGGCGATCAACGGAGGGCTCGAGCCTCTCCGTGGTCCGCGCCAGTGTTCCGCAATCTGACTCACTGCATGGGCCGATCCGCTGCTCGAGTCCGGCGGGTTCAGACCACCTTCGCGATGACGATGTTCCGCCGCCAGTGGGTCGCTGACGTGATCGCGCAGAGTCGAGCCTCGCGCCTCCGGCCCCAAAAAGCTCGTCCTGGCCCACCATGGTTTAACAGTCGGCTCGCGACGCCCCGAACGTGGGCGGTCCGACCATCAGCGCGACGATGAAGGTGGCAAAGCTCCAGTGAGTCAAACCCCAAGAACCCGCCGCGCCGCCTACCTGGTCTTACGATCCGTCGCTTGCGTCTAGTTGGTCCACGATGTCGAGGTCACCTTCGCTACTGACGACGACAAGCCAGGCTCGACCCTCATCAAGGAAGTAGTGATGCTCGGGCACCTCAAGCAACGCCGTCACGATCGCACCCGCCTGCGCTCCCGCAAACCGGATTCCAAAGGGCGAGAGACTGTCGCCCACATGCTCGACGCTGGAACCTGCCTCCATCCGCCGAAGTATCTCTCGGGCTGCCTCGTCCGCGAACTCGACGCCATCGACGAAGTGACGGTGTGAGTGCTCGCCCCGCACTAAGGACCAGTCAACTTTCGAACCGCTGACCGGCAGCGTCCTTCCAAGCCAGCCGAATACGTCCTCCATCTCGATCCGCTCCAAGCCAGCAAGCGGCGCCGCTCCGTACACCTCGGTCTCCCAGAAGTCCCCAGACATCATCAGCACCCGTCTCCAGACATCATCTACACCCGAATAGTCCCTGAATCTTGGCAACGCTCTTCGACGCCGCACTGAAGGTGAAGTGCGGTCCCTTCTCCTTCCCGTTCCACACGTTGATGTGGGCACCACTGCGCTCGTCGAACTCCACCCGATATCCGATCTTGCCGTCGGCCGACTGCATACCGATCGGCTTACCCTGGGTATCTCCGAACCTGCCAAGAGTCGGCCGCTCGGCCCGGAAGCCGCGCTCCTCCAGCCACGACAGAGCGGATCGCATAGCTTGGTTGTAGTCGTTGTCGTTGTGGACGAGCACCGGCTCGGCACCCGCGAAGTAAGTGTGCAGGCCCTCGACGGTGAGGTTGTATGCGGTCAGATCCTGCTCGGTGACCAGGGTCGAGAGGACGCGGCTCCTACCACCGTCCGCCTGGACGAGGACGTCGCCGGGCTGCAGGTCGATGGCGTCAACCCACTGCCCGCGGGACTCAACCCAGAAGGGGTGGTGGTCGGTGGCGTCGATCGTGGTGCCGCTGGAGAGCCGAACGGCGACCATGGTGTGCAGGCCACCGTGGCGGATGAGATCCACAACCTTGCGCGGCCCGGTCTCTCCGGTCTCGGGGTCGGTCGCCATGACCTTGTCGCCGAGCCTCACGTCCTTGATCGGCTTCTTGGACCCATCGGCCATCAGCACGAGTGTCGTGCCAGTGAAAGAGTTGCCGGGCGCGCACCCCGCCGACCTTGACCCCGGCAAGGACGCACGTGCACCCGCAACTCCGTAGAGGGCGGTGAGTAGGCCCGTACCCCAGGCACGGTGTAACTCAGCGTCTTCACATGCCTCCGCGCAGTCAGAAAGGCCGACGGTGAGGATGCCTTCGTAGTCCTCTGGGTGTTTACGTGCGTAGTCGGAAGCCTCGGAGCACTGCCCCTGGCCCGCGCATATCGGCAGGCCCTCCCAGTACCACGGTTCACCCGAAACCACCACGTTCGCCACCTGGTTCAACTGCTCAGCACTGATCTTGTCTAACCAGTTCGACGCTGTGAGGCTCTCAACTATCGGGGCGTAAATCGTGCCGGAGGTCTGGGCCGACGAGTCAGCGGGCGCGGCGAGGTTCGAGGTGGGCGTTCCGTGTCCTGGGCTGGCTGGGTCCTGGTGGTGACAGCCCGCGTCCATCGGGTCGTTCGGGGTCCTACACGGTGCTAGCCCGGTGGGGTCAGCCAGGGTGATGGGGTTGTTGCGGGAGTAGGAGTAGGGGTTGAGCGTTTGCGGGTCGTATGGCGCGAGTAGCGGGTCGGGGGTGGTGAGGATGTTGATGGTGGGGGTGTAGTTGCGGTGGTCGAGGCGGATGTCACCGGAGGGGTCGTGGGTTTTGTTGAGGTACCCGCGTCCGCCGGGGGCGAGGTTGACGTTCCCGGTGGGTGCGCCGTTGGGGAGGTAGTTGGTGCGCTTGGTCGCCTCGATGCTGTGGGTGAGGCGGATGTTGTTCTGTTGGTCGGCTAGCAGCCAGGTCCACCCGACGCCGGTGCCCTTGTTCTCTTCGGTGGCAACGGGTCTACCGCCGGGCGTGGTGTAGGTCCGCAGCACGGTGCGTGCCGGGTGCTTCCCTCCGGTGAGGGTGATCTCGGTGTCGCCGAGGTAGAACGTGCTGGTCGTGGTGGCGTTCTTGTTCTTGTGGGTGGTGGTGCGACGCAGCACCCGCATACCGTCCGCGTCGTAGAGGGCGTCGGTGACCTCGCGGGTGTCCGATTCGAGTGTCCTTCCGGTGGTCTGGCTGGCGAGGTTCCCTTGGGTGTCGTAGCTGTACCAGGTGCCCACGGGATTGCTGGTTTGGTTGGCGTCGGTCTTGGTGAGGTTGGTGATCCGACCAGCGGTGTCGTAGGCCATGGCGATGGTGCCGTCGCCCGAGAGCGGCATCACCTTCTTGGAATCGTTTCCGGTCTGGCTGATGGCGGTGACACCGTGAACGGGTTGCCCCTTCGACGGGTCTCCGGCATCGGGGTAGGCGTACGACGCGGTGGCCCCGCTATCGACGTCGGTGTAGGTGGCCAGGCCGTCGCGGGTGTAGGAGTAGGCCAGGTTGTGCTTGTTGCCCACCATCGAGGTCGATCCTGCGTTGGTGTCGCACGTCGTCGCGGATGACAGTTCGCCGGTCTTGGCGGTTGCGAGGCGGTTGAGGCCGTCGTAGGTGTAGCACCATGCGCCGGTCACGGTCGTGGCCGCGGTGGTGGCGGTCGCGGGTTCGTAGGCTCGGCCGTCGATGGCGAGAATGTTGCCACCGGCGTCGTAGGCGTATCCCAGGCTCAGCCAGGTCTGACTGCTCGTCCCGGTGCCCGTTGTCGCTGCGAGGGTGTCGAGGTAGCCGGTGGCGTCTTGCCAGGTGTAGGCGCGTTGGAGCTCGTGTTGCCCGGTCGGCGTCGCAGTGGAGGAGTCGAGTCCGATCGGTTGGTTGCGCCAGTTGTAGTCGGCCTTGGCGATGACGGTGTTCCCGCCGTCGGTGGTGTCCTTGGACCACAGGCCGCCGGTGGTGTACTTGCTGGTGATGTCACGTGCGGGGAGCCCGAGGTTGCCCGCGTTGTAGATCGCCGAGTAGGACGTCTTCGTCACCTGGGAGGCGTCGTTGTAGTCGTAGGAGACCTTCGCCGATGCCGTTTGGCCAGGCGTGGCGCCGGTCGTGGCCCACGGTGCCGGCCAGGTGGCGGTGCTGCCCTTAAGGTCCCCGTCGCCCTCATAGCCGGCGGCCGTGGTGACGAGGGCGCCCTCGGCGGTGTGGGACGTGGTGGTGACGGGTCGACCGACGAGGTTGGTCGACGCACCAACCGTGGCACCGGCCGGAGCCGTGTCGTAGGTCCAAGACGCTCTCACCTTGCCGTCCTTGTCGAGCCGGGTCAGCGGCCGGTTGAGGACGTCGTACTCGGTGGCGGTGGTGACGCCGGCACTTTGGGTCTTGGTGAGGTTGCCCGAGGGGTCGTAGTCGTAGGTGCTGGTGCCGGTGTCGGGGTCGGTGGCGCTCTGGCGTTGTCCGAGCCAGTCGTAGGTGTTGGACCAGGTCGACTCCGCGGCTCCGGCCTGGTGGGCGGCCTTGATGGTCGCCAGCGCCCCGGATGGTGTGTACGTGTAGGCCGCAGCACTCAGGATCGTGCTGGTGGCGGAGCTGGCGTGCTGGTTGACGCCGAGGGTTCGCCCGAGGGCGTCGATGGTGGTGACGGTGTCCCCGCCCACGGGCGGGTTGGTCACGGTGCTGTTCCCGCGGTGGGTCCAGCGGGTGGTGGCGATCGCCTCGCCGTCGTACATGTCGCTGGCGGACAAGGCGCGTCCGGCCGCGTCGTAGCTGGCGCGGGTGTATCGCGGCGCGTTCTCATCGAGGACAATGTTGACGGCCTCGAGCTTGGCGGTCAGGGCGGAGGGGACGGTGAACCGGGTCTGGCCTTGTTCGTCGTAGCCGGTGATCGCGGCGACCCACCGGTCCGTCTCACGGTCAGAACCGGTTGAGGGGGTGAGGGTGGTGATGGTGCGTCCCCACCCGTCGGTGAAGGCGAAAGCAGCGTCGGTGACTTCCCCGCTGCGTTGCAGGGTGGTCTTCACCCTGGAGGGTTCCTTGGCGTTGACGTTGTAGGCGAACTCAGCGGTTGGTGTCTCCCCGGCGGTGTTGCCGGGTTTGCGGACCGTGACCAGACGACCGAGGGCGTCGTAGGCCATCCGGGTCGATGCGTTGTTGGCGTCGGTCGTTTCCACGGGTTGGCCGCGCCACACGTCCAGGTTGGTGGTCGTGAGGTGACCCTTGGCGTTCTCGGCGATCACCTGGGTGGTGAGTCCGTTGTCGGGGACGTAGTCCACCTGGGACACCGCACCGCGCGGGTCGGTGCTGCTGGTGAGACGGCCCCACGAGTCGTAGGTCATCGACGTCGAGACCGTGCCATTGACCGGGTCTCCGTCGGGCCCGGTGTAGGCGACGACCTTGGTCGGCAGACCGGCCACGATTCCGGCGCCGGACTGGTTGTCGTAGTAGGTGATCGACCGTGCTTGGGCGGTGCTGGCACCGCCACACGCACCGAAGTCACCTGCGACGTCCTCGGTGGCCGCCCTGGTGACTTGGTCGTGCGGGGCCCGGATCCACTCATCCCCGGCTGCAGCGGCCCAGGTGGTGGTCGCGCACGTCGTCGCCTTCGATTCGGTCGCGCGGGTTTGCACCTGGGTGACTGCGCCGGCCCTCACGCCGCGGTGGGTCGCGCCACCGTCGTCGACGGCCGTGGTCACCTTGGTCACCAGCTGACTGGTGCCCCCGTTGCGCGGGTAGGTGATGCTCGTCGAGGAGTCGGCCCAGATCAGGCGTGCCTTGGCCTGCTTGTCGTCGGCCGGGTCGACGGTCGTCAGCCAGTCATAGGTCGTGTAGTTGCGGCTGATCCGGTCGGGATCGGGTTGTCCGTCCACCGGTTGATAGGTGACGGTCTCTGCGGTGCGGCCCTGCAACCAGCCGTGGTCGGTGGGGTTGTCGGCCACGGCGAGGGCTGTTTGGGTCTGCTGGCCGCCGGGCTTTGCGAGGTTGCCGGACAGGCCCCGGAACCGGATCACCCGCTGGAGCGAGACGTCACCGGGCTGGATGGTCTCGTGGTCCCCGGTCCGTCGGGTGTGGAGCCAGGTGCGTTCGTAGCCGCGCCAGTCGGTCCAGGACTCGTCCCTCGTGGCCCGCAGCGGGGAGTTCTCGAACCGCCACCCCGGCGCACCGGCGTACTCGTAGTCGTAGACACGCAGACCACCCAGCACGGACGCACCGCCGCCCACGACCTGGTCCTCGCCACCGAGGCGGTATCCCACCGCGTCATCGCCCAACGCGACCCGGGTCACGACGTACTTGTGGAACCACGTCCACGGCGGATCCTCATCCGGCCCCAGGTCCGCACCGGGTGGCGCCCACCGTTGGGCGAAGCACTCCCGGTCGGAGTCCCACCGGTCCCGGCCGGCGACGTAGTCGGCGTCACAGGCGCGACCATCCGCGTGGCCGTACCTCACCTGGACGCGTCCGCCGGTCTCGTTGCGCAGCGAGTCGATGCGGAACTTCGCCAGCCGGCGCGCACCCGACGGGGCAACCACCTTGTTGCGCAGCACGACACCGTCGAACCGAACGGCCGGCAGCTGAATCTCGGCGATGTTGCCACCCAGGCCGGTACGGCGGATCGCGTTCAACCACAGATCCGGCTCATCCGGGCCGTCGGTCGAGGGAGTCTTGTCGGGGTCGGGCATCGTGAAGGACAGGTCGTACTGGTCGACACTGTGCCGCTGACCCTCATCGCCGAGGGTCTGGGTGACGACCCGGGCATAGCGGTGGATGCTGAAGAACGACGGCGAAGAGCTGTTGCACGTCCCGTGGCGGTCACAGATCAGGTCCGTGGGTACGTCCGGCCACAGCTCCGGTGCCTGGCGGGGGGTGTTGCCGTTGGCCAGACAGTCGCCGACCCCGTCCAGCTCCACGTTGCAGCGCGGCCCGGAGTACACCGTCAACCGTGCGTGGGCGTCCCCGCGGTCCTGGTTCTCCTTCAACCCGTAGAAGATCTCGTCCAGGTAGCCGGCGCGGTCGTAGCGCACCGGGTTGTTCTCGTCGTCCCACAGGGCGTAGAAGTTGTCCTCGGTCTTGTACGTGTACACGACCTTGTGACCGAGCGAGTCCACTGACTTGTCCAGGTTCCACCGCCACGCCTGCTGGCACCACGACTCCGCCGCGGCCGCCTTGTGGCACGGCTCGCCGACGTCGTTGCCGAAGACCGGCACCGTCCACACCGAGTTGGTGCCGTTACCCGATCCGAAGAAGTAGCTGGTGCCGTCCGGGGACTCCACGACGAAGCCCTCGTCGTTGTTGTCGTCGTTGTCCATCCCGGTGCCATCGCCGGCCAGGAGCCTGATCCGCCAGCCCGGGTCCTGGGCCAACCGGAACTGGTTGGAGGTCCCGATGCGAATCATCCGCGAGGACTGGCCCGCCAACACGATCCGGTAGTCCTCCACCAGCTGCGGCACCCCGCCGGAGATCACACCGGTGCGCGACTTCCAGCACCAGTCGCCCTTGTTGTCGTGCCCGTCGTCCTTGCACGACGCGAACGAGCGGGTGATGTAGCCCGTCGACATGTCCCAACCCAGCCCAGCCTGCGACGCCTGACCGTTCTCGGCCGACGTCATCCCGTCCACCGAGCCCGACGAATACGACAACCCCAACGACGGCGCCGCCACACCCATCACCGAAGGCAGGTCGAACGGGTAGGCGTACGAGAACTCACCCGAACCCGTGCCCACCTGCCACGACGACGACGCAGGCACCGGCGTCGCCGCATAGTTGCCCGCCTCAGCAGTCACCGCGAACACAGCCGCGCCGCCAGCAAACGCGGCCGAAGCCCGCTCGCCCGTTGCCAGCGCAGCCAGCTCAACGTCCGTCGTCGAGAACTTCACCACCTCACCGGCCTCGTCATTGACCGACTCAACCGCGACACCCTGCGCACACTCGGCGAGCTCCGGGGTCTCCGCATAGCAAGCGGGGTACGCCGACACACTCAACCGGTCCGACCAGCCACCACCGAACGCCTGAGCAAAGTCCGAGTAGTCCACCCGCACCTCGACCTCAGGCACCGCGGACTGCTCCGGTTCCGGCACAGCGTCGGTCACCGTCGCAGGCGTCTCGGTGGGCGTCGCCGAGGGTGTCTCAGTCGGGGTCGTCCCAGCCGGCGTCTCCGTCTCGGGGGTCTCCGTCTCGGGGGTCTCCGAAACTGCGGGGATTTCCGTCGCGGCAGTCTCGGTTGGGGTGGCCGCGCCGGGAGCTTCGGTAGCAGCAGTCGCAGGCGACTCCGCCTCCTCGGGGGCGGTGGTCTCGGACGCCGAAGGAGTCTCCGCGGGACTCGAGGGGTCCGAGGGAGGAGCAACATCGGTCGGGGACTGCGTCGGCTCCACCGGGGCCGGGGTCTCGGTCGTGGTCGCTTCGGTGGGGGCAGGCGTGAGCGCCACCAGCACAGAGTCAGGAGCGTCCCCAACAGCTGTCTCATTGCTCTCGGGAGCCGAGACGGACACCTCGACCTCGTCCACGGGGGCCGACGAATCGGCATCCGCGTCCTCGCGCACCGAGACCGGGATACCCGGTACCGACGACCACGATCCGTCGACGTCCACCGAGCCGACCCCGACCGGGAGCTCCTCCCCGGCGGGCAACCCGTCGATTCGATCCGCCGCATCCACCGGCTCGGGCAAACCACCCAACGGCCCAGCCGTGTTCACCAGGGCCTGCTCGTCATCAACGTTCGACACAGGTCGTGAGAAGGCAGCCTCCGCCCCCAACGGAACTGACCCCTGGCCCAACGTCACAACCAGTGACAGCACAACAAGCGAGCAGAAGCGACGCAGCACGAGAATCCCCCAGAGTCGTCGGCCCAGGAGGCCGACTGAAAAAGTCCGAAACAGAGTTCGCGACTCACCAGACGCTGAGGACAAGACCAGGGAAGGGCATGCGAGAACGCTCCCCCGTTTCAGCGCCGCGCAAGCAGCACCCGGAGAGTAGGGGCAATCCGTCGCTACCGCGCAATATTCTCAAAACTGCTCGGAGGTGGCCTAGACCTGCCGTCTCCGCAGGACAGCTAGGGTCCGTGCTTCTTCCAGGCCAGCAACCACGAACACTTAGAGGCGATTCAATCGTCGACACCGAAGTCATCGTGGGCTCACCGACCATGCATCTTGGCCAACCAGCTGCGAAGCGTCTCTCGCTCTGGCGACGGGGTAGGTGCACCCGGCGGAAGGAAGAGGTTGCCGTTCAGCGGAGGCTTTGGCGGTGACGGTATTGGCGGGCCCGGCAAGCCCGGCGCGAGGTCAGCCGGCGCCGCACAACACGGCGGTCCATCAAGGTCTCGCTGCTCGTCATGAGTCGTTTCCGTGCTCAGTCCGCGGCCGAGCATCTGCGTCCTCGCTGTTGCGTCGCCGCGGGACCAGCTCGTCGCGCTGGCGCGGTTGTTCCTCTGGGGTTCTGTCGGCCTGGCGACGCGCTCGACGGTGCCGACATCGGGTCCAGCAGGCCATCCACGGCCACCGGAGCCACCTGGGCCACAAGGGCGACCCGCTCTACTCCGCCAGGCGAGCGTTGCACACCGACGCCGGACTGGTCACCGACAACCAGGCCGCCAGACTCGCCGCCCTGTTCGACGACGATGAGCACGTTGAGGGCGAGGCGACTTGGGGGATCTTCCATCGCATGGTCGGCGCCTACGGTCACGAAGACAGGCGACAGGGCCGCGAGCTGATGGCCACTCTGATCGACTCGATCAGCCCGCGGCGTCCCCGGCGGTTCAGTTTGGTGCTTCCGACGCGCTTTCTACCATCTCTGCACGTTCGGCCGGGGTTAGAGAGTCCAGGTAGCGGCGGTAATCGCTGACGCCTTCTGCGATGACCTCGGAGAAGTCGGGGTCGTCGGCAAGGTCTCGGATCGAGCGCCGGCCCTCGAGTACCTCGTTCGCGATAGACGCGACGCCTGTTCCGGGATGGTCTTCGGCGATGCGGGTGAGGTTCGCGCGCAGGCGTGCCGCAGCGGGCGGGTCGCCGGTGAAGACCTCGAACGGGTCGATGTCGTGTCCCACGCCCTGACCGAAGTCCTGCTCGTCATCGAGCACGTCAGCTCCCGGGGGAGTACAGCTGCTCGGTCGGGACCGGTCGCCCGGTTGCGGTGTCCACTATCTCCATGCCTTGGCCCTCGTCGACGATCTGGAGGTCCGACCCGACGGGTAGGTCCCAGATGCCGATGAGTGCGGGCTCGATCTCGCAGACGGCGTTGAAGTCGGTGATGGTGAGGTTGCTCGCGTCGTGGAGGTACTCGGTGGTGTCGATGTCGGAGAAGATGCGCCATCCGTTGTCAGCGGCGGCGCGGGAGGTCTCGCGCACCATCCACTTGGTGCGGCCCGCACCCGAGAGCACGTTCTTGGACACCAGGCAGGCTCCGGCTTTGGGGATGAACTCGATCGGCATGCGGTTCCCTTGCGCTAGAGGTTGGTCGTGGCGTGGCTATTACTTCTGCTCCGGGGGAGGGACAGTAATGCCGCGGTCGGTGAGGGTCTGTTCGGCTCGGATAACGAGTTCACCACGCAGCGCCGACATCTTTCGAAGGTTCCCCAGCACGGTGCGCCCGTCCACGCTCTGACGCAGTAGGTCGAGGTCCGAACGCGCAAGCAGGACGTCGTAGAACGAGGTGAGCTCGACGTCGCTGAACTTCCCCTTGGCGGCAAGGGTCTCCAGCGGCGTGCCGAACTTCGCCACGACCTCGTTGACGTCTGCGCCTGCGTCGAGCATCCGCTCAAGCACGGGGGCCTCTGCAACAAAGTCGTGCTGGTTGCGCCCGAGAAACCGGTGCAGCGGCTGGCCTTGGCGCACGTCGGCACCGTCGTCCAGGAGCCGGTTTGCGATCGCGACCCGCTGGTCCGTGTTGGCGTTGCTGAGCGCCAGGGCTAGCGGGGTGCCGGACTCGAAATCGTAGTTCACCCACGCCGGCTCATAGACACCTTCGAGATCCTCAATGGTGCCGTGCGTCAACGCCGCGTACAGCGCGTTCGTGTCACGGGGCGCGTTGCGCTTGAACAATCCCATACCTACTTACCGTCCTTGTGCCCGGTCATGGGGCCACTCGGTAAGCCGGGCGTATTCGGCCGCGTCATACGCAGGGGGACCGTTCGTTGAGATCGTCGTCGTGTCCCACGGCCTGGGGCCGTCGGGTCGCGGCGTGAGCAGAACGCCGACGGTCCACGGGTAGATGGGTCCCAGCGCGCCCGATCTTTCCAGGAAATCTTGGCGCCGCAGATGTAGCCACGATGCGTAGATCTCCTGGTGGTAGTCGGTCAACTGCGACATGGTCGTAAAGGTCACCTGGAGTGAGCCGAGGTCGATATACAAGATTCGATGGTCCATGCGGTGACCATCGGGTGCAGCCTCGGCACACTGGGTTAGCCGTCTGAGCAGGAGCCTGCCCAGCTCGGCCCGCGCGCCGACCGCAACACGGTCGATGTGAGATAGAAGTGTGATCCGGTCCGTTTCGTCCCCTGTGAAATCTGTGTCGGCGATGTCCTCAAGGATCTGCTGGAAGATCGCGTGTCCGAAGCCATCCGCTGATGCTGCTGGGTCGTAGGGAAGTAGAGGCAGATTCGTATGCGTCGCGCCGGTTTCCGGCATCCACTCCGGCAACGCCCCCGGAGGCGTCTCCGCATCCTTCTGGGCCAGGTCCAGGTACCGGTTGCTCTCTGCGCCTAGTTCGAGCGGTTCTCCGTCGGAAACTCGGTGGATGTAGTCGACGATCGCGGTTGCGGAACGAAGTTGGTCCCAAAGGAACTCCCAGTCACGCCGCGTCAGCACCACGCTGGGGCCTTTGGGATCGGGAGCGGGGATGACACCCGTCGGCGGAGGGGTGGGGTGGTCGATGACAACCACGGGGATCCACGCAACCGAGCTTCCGCGGATTGTGACATGGCGTCCGCGCAGGTTTGTGAGCTCGACTGCGGGGTTCAGCAGGGCCGTCCTGATCGTCCCCCGCGCCTGCCGCAGGCCGTGAGCAGCGTTCTTCAACATCCACTTCGCTGCCTTCTCCGGGGTATCGCCGACAACACCTCGAGCCTTGACCTGGAGGCTGATTCCACGTGGACCGGCGAGGATCGTCCCATCACCGAGTTCACGGACCCCGCTTCCCTTCACAAAGACCTTCGGTCTGAGGACGAGGTCAGGCAGGCCCCATCTGCCCGCAGCCGCTCGAGTGGCCTCCTCGACAGCATTCCCATCCTGGTTGGCGTCCAGAAGGTCAAGCGCGGGCGCGATTTCGCGCCCTGTGACGTCCCCGTCCGCGGAAAGACGCATGTACACCAGCGTGCCGTCGCCGTTGAGGTAGGTGGCCATGCTCCTCTCGGAATCCGCGATGGATGATCTGACCTCGGCTTCTTCGTCGGCACTGCTGAACTTCACAGGTAGCCAAGTGTCGACGTTCTCCTCAGGGAGGTTGTCGTCTAAAGAACGGAGCAGATCTGAGCGATAAGGCTCGCTGACCGACCGTTCCAAACCTTCGATAAGGTGCCGCGTGATCGCAACTAGTCCATGCGAGCGGCGGGAGAAGTTGTCGTCAGGGTCGTCGGGCCAAGGTCCGGCGTTCAAGATGACGTCCAGCGAAACGTTCGGGTCGCCGGCAAAGGACGCACCAGCCGAGTCCTTGTGGAGCGTGAATCGGGCCAAACGCTTAGGTCGATGCAGCGGACCTGCCGGATCGACCTCGGTCCGCTCGATAAGCACACCATCCGGAAGCGCAGGCTGGGGATCTGCCTTGGACACCCACGACGTGAACAAGTTCGACTCCTGGACGGCTTCCCGAGGAAGCGACGCCTCGATCCCGGCGGCGAGATGCGCGATGTGCCGGGCGACCGTACGCGTGGACTCGTTGTCGAGGCGGTCGGTGAATGGCTGAAGGAGTCGGAGGGCACGGACCTGGTCGGGGCGCAGGCCTCTCAGTTTCCCCTGTGCTGGAAGCGAGTCGAACTCCGAGGGATCCGAGATGAGAGGCATCCGGTGGATCTCGGGCTCCACGAACCCGATCGGACGGCAGACAGTGCTCGCCGCAGCGAGGACGCACGCGTCCATCGCGGCCTTGATGTCCCGGAGGAAGTCCGCCATGGCTTCGTCTGCCTCTCGTTGAAGTCCGAGATCGGGCTCGAAGGAACACCACACCTCACGGACGAGAGAATCAGGAGACTCGACCCACGCGGAGAACAGCTGACCAACCCGCATCGAGTTCCAGAGCGTGTTGATCTGAGAGCGGCGAGCCTGTGCGCGGGACAGATGGCCCCGAGCGACGGCGAGATTGGTCCTGCGAGCAAGCCCTGCGCGTCGTCCTTCACGGAACCAGCGTGACGCACAGCACGGACAACCGGTTTCGCCAGACGTTCACCGCGACGGATCGGGAGAGACGCCAACCCAGTGCAGCCATTACGGAGGGCTCATCGGCATCACGAGTCCTGGGCTCAGGGTGCGGCACTCTGGCGACCTGGGACAGGCCCCAATCGGGGTCGCCAAGGCGGGCGATCTTACGAACTTGCAGCTGCTGCAGATTGGAACGATCCACTGCAGACTCAGCAATCGTCGGCAAAAAGTTCAGTCAGTGCGCCATGTCCACGAACCGCGAGTAGTGCCCCTGGAACGCGACGGTGAGGTCGCGGGTCGGGCCGTTGCGGTGCTTGGCGACAATCAGGTCGGCCTCGCCGGGGCGGGTCGACTCCTTCTCGTAGACGTCGTCTCGGTGGAGGAGGATCACCATGTCGGCGTCCTGCTCCAGCGAGCCGGACTCACGGAGGTCGCTCATCATCGGCCGCTTGTCGGCGCGCTGCTCGGGACCACGGTTGAGCTGCGAGAGCGCGATGATCGGCAGCTCGAGCTCCTTGGCGAGCAGCTTGATCTGCCGGGAGAACTCTGACACCTCGAGCTGGCGGGACTCGACCTTCTTGCCCGAGCTCATCAGCTGCATGTAGTCGATGACGATCAGCTTGAGGTCGTGGCGCTGCTTGAGGCGGCGCGCCTTGGCCCGGATCTCCATCATCGTCATGTTGGGCGAGTCGTCGATGAACATCGGCGCCCCGGAGACCTGCCCCATCTTGCGGGCGAGGTGGTCCCAGTCCTGGTCGGTCATCTGGCCGTTGCGGATGTGGTTGAGCGGCACCTTCGCCTCAGCGGAGAGCAGCCGCATCATGATCTCGGTGCGCGTCATCTCGAGGCTGAAGAAGACACTGGTCAGGTTGTTGCTGATCGACGCGGCGCGGCAGAAGTCCAGAGCCAGCGTCGAGTTGTGCGTCGGGATCATCGAGGCCCCGGCGAGATACATGTGCGCGTCATTGTCGACCTGGACGCACCTGACCGGGACCGACTCGACCACATCGACCGACTCAACCTTGACGACCGATCCATCGGGCATGGCGATCGTGTGGATCTCGTCAAGACTCCCTGCCAGGTCAGCAGTGGTCCGACACAGCGGTCGTTTGCTGTCACCAGGAGGCAGTGAACTACCGCCATCTCTCCCCGTCGAGGAAGAGGCGCCCACGGTGCTCGTCAACCACTGGTGCTCCGCATCCGCGACGATGACCGATCCGTCCGAGAACGTCAGCTCGTAGCACGGCCGATCCGTCATCACATCTGTGGCGGCCACCACCCGCGTAGGCCGACCCTCTGCGTCGTACAGCAGATCGCCCACGGCGACTTCGCCCATCGTCGTCCACCCGGCGGGCGTCGAGAGCACGGTGTCGAGCGCGAGTGCCTTCCCCATGGCGGGACGCGCGGCGACGATGATCATCTGGCCGGAGTGGAGGCCGTTGGTGAGCTCGTCGAGGTCGGCGAAGCCGGTCGGCACGCCGTAGAGCCCGGCCTCGCGGTTGCCGATTGCCTCGATCTCGTCGAGGACGGGGTTCATGATGTCGCTGAGCGGGGCGTAGTCCTCCGCGGTCCGCCGGTCGGTGATCTTGTAGACCTCCGCCTGCGCCTGGTCGACCACGTCGTCGACCGCACCCTCGCCGGCGTAGCCGATCTGCACGATCTTGGTCCCGGCGTCGACGAGGCGACGCAGGATGGACTTCTCGCGCACGATCTCTGCGTAGTAGGACGCGTTGGCCGCGATCGGCACGTTGGCCGAGAGCGTGTGGAGGTAGGGCGCTCCACCGACCCGCTCGAGCTCGCCCTTGCGGCTCAGCTCGGCGGCGACCGTGACCGGGTCGGCGGGCTCGCCCCGGCCGAAGAGGTCGATGATCGCGTCGTGGATCACCTCGTGTGCGGGGCGGTAGAAGTCGGGTCCGCGCAGCGTCTCGGTGACGTTGGCGATCTCGTCCTTGGAGATCAGCATGGCACCGAGCACGCTCTGCTCAGCAGCGTTGTCCTGGGGTGGCGTGCGGTCGCCGGGTCGTCGCGGCGCCTGCCCGGGCTCGTAGGCTGCGGGCCCGTCCCCCCACTCGAAGTCGGTCTCGCTGCGACCCTGCTCGGTGATACTCAACCGGTGTCCCCTCGTATGCCCGATGCGCCTGCTGACCGTGCAACTCCTGCGACCCGACCCGTCCTGCGACGGTAGAGGTGGCCACCGACAACGGTCCGGCCACCCACACGTCCGAACGAGTCATCGGTGTGGACGTCTGTGCGACGCTACGTTGCCGGAGGGCAGGTCAGCCAGTCTCGGAAGCAGAGTTATCCACAGGTCCTGTTGATAACAAGGGCTGTCCCGTGGACGACACGCCACCAGGTGTGCACCAGCTGGGGAGACGACTGTGGACAACGCCCGGTAAAGCCTGAGCAAAGTACCTCTGACCTGCGGTGATGCTGCGTGTGGCCTGTGGAGGAAAAACAAATGCGGCGTGGATCGTCGGCCTTCTCGCCATCTGGATATCCCAGGTCGGTTTGTCGACAAGCGGCCCCGAGGACCGGTGAGCCCGACGTTTTACACCGTTCATACACAGGTAGTCACAAATGACTACGTCAACCAACTGATCGGCTGAGAGGTCAGGACCAGTCTGCCGGTCAGACCTTTACAATCCGTGCGTGACGCCCACCCGCCGCCATACCGATCGCGAGATCCTGCGCCTCGCGATGCCGGCCTTCCTCGCCCTGGTGGCCGAGCCCCTGTTCCTGCTGTCCGACGCGGTGATCGTCGGGCATCTCGGTACGGCGCAGCTCGCCGGCCTCGGGATCGCCGGCGCGATCCTCCAGACCCTCGTCGGGCTCTGCGTCTTCCTCGCCTACGGCACCACGGCCAGCGTCGCGCGTCACCTCGGCGCCGGGAACCTGCGAGCGGCCCTGACCCAGGGGATCGACGGCTGCTGGCTCGCGGTCCTGATCGGTGGGGTGGTGACCGTGGCGGGAGCGGTCTTCGCGCGCCCCCTGGTCGAGCTCTTCGGAGCAGGCGCCGCAGTCAGCGACCAGGGGACCGCCTACTTGTCGGTGGCGATCTTCGGGACCATCCCGCTGCTCCTGATGCTCGCCGCCACCGGGGTGCTCCGCGGCCTCCAGGACACCCGCACTCCCCTGTGGGTCGCAGTCGGCGGCAATGTCGCGAACATCGTGCTCAATGTCGTCTTCGTCTACGGCCTGGACCTCGGCATCGGCGGTTCGGCCCTCGGCTCGGTGATCGCCCAGGTCGCGTCCGCGTGGGTGCTCGTCGCCGTGGTGGTGAGGGCGGCCCGCCGGGAGCACGCGCCCCTCACCCCGGACCGGGCCGGGATCGTCGCCGCCGCCGTCACCGGGATCCCCCTCGTGCTGCGCACGCTGACCCTGCGGGCGTGCCTGCTGATCGGGACCTACGCCGTGACCATCGCCGGGCGCGACGCCGAGATCGACCTGGCGACCCACCAGATCGCCATCACGCTGTGGACCTTCCTCGCCTTTGCCCTCGATGCCCTGGCGATCGCCGCGCAGGCCATCACCGGCCGAGCCCTCGGTGCAGGCGACGTCGACGGCACCCGTCGCCTCACCAGGCGGATGGTGCAGTGGGGGTGGGGCGCCGGGGTCGCCAGCGGACTGCTGCTCGCCGGCGCCGCCCCGTTCCTCGGCCCCCTCTTCTCACCGGACCCCGACGTGCAACGCCTGCTGGTGCCGGTGCTGCTCGTCGCCGCCCTGGGTCAGCCGATCGCGGGAGTGGTCTTCGTGCTGGACGGCGTCCTGATCGGCGCCGGGGACGGCCGGTACCTCGCCTGGGCCGGACTCGGAGTGCTGGCGATCTACACGCCGGTCGCGCTGCTGACGGCCGTCGGTCCCGGCGGTCTCGTGTCGGTGTGGGTCGCGATGACGGCCGTGTTCATGGGCGCCCGCTTCGTCCTGCTCACCCGGCGCGCACGCGGTGACGCGTGGCTGGTCACCGGCTCGCTAGCCTCTCGCCCATGAAGCCACTGGCCTCGATCGCGATGGGGCTGGTCGTCGTGGTGCTGGTGGCGAGGTACGACGGGTACGACGCCCTGGCCGACCCCCTCGGCTGGCTCCTCGTGCTCTGGGGTGTACGCCGCCTGGCTGACCCGACGCTGTTGCTGGGCCTCGCCGGCGCCGCGCTCGTGGTGGCGTGTGCCGTGTGGCTCCCCTCGACCCAGGACGCCCTGGATCGCAGTGACCCGTCGCTGTGGTGGGCGGCCACCCTCCCGCAGGTCATCTTCTGCGTCCTGCTGTGCCACCGCCTGGCCGCTCTCGCCCAGGGTGCCCGGGACGCGAAGGCGGCCGCGTGGCTGCGCACCACGATGGTGCTCAATGTCGTGCTCGCCGTCACCCCGGTGCTGGCGTTCGCCTCCGGTTCCGACGACCTCCTGCCCGCCGTCTACGCGGCCGCCGTCGCAGTGGTGCTCCTGCTCATCGTCCTGCTCTTCGCGTACGCCAACCGGCCCTGGGTGCCCGCCCAGGCGGTGTCCTCCGGGTGAACGCATCGCTCCGTCACGCGGCCGACGACGCGGACCTCATGACGAAGTCCTGCGCTTCCTTACCGTTGCACCGGTAATTAAGTGCTGGAGTCCCCGGCTAAGCGGGGACTCCTGCGGGCAAAGAACTCCACTCGCGTCCTGACGCAGAAATGACGAACGGCCCGCCTGCTCCAGGAGCAGACGGGCCGGACGTGCGTGCGATGGGTCAGCCGGGAACGACGTTGAGCGAGACCTTGGCGGTCACCTCGTCGTGCAGCTTGACCGACACCTCGTGGACACCCAGCGACTTGATGGGCTGGGTCACGATGATGGTGCGACGGTCGACCTTCTCACCGGAGACCTCGGTGATCGCGTCAGCGATCTCGGAGGTGGTGACGGCGCCGAACAGGCGGCCGCCCTCGCCGGAGCGGACCTTGACGTTGACCGGGTTGGACTGGAGCTTGTTCTGGATCTCGGTCGCGTGGTCGGAGTCGCGAGCGGCACGCGCTTGGCGCGCCGCCTTGATCGACTCAATGGTCTTCTCGCCACCACGGGTCCAGCGCAGGCCGAGGCCGCGCGGGATGAGGTAGTTGCGGCCGTAGCCGTCCTTGACCTCGACCACGTCGCCGGGAGCGCCGAGTCCGTCGACTTCTTGCGTCAGGATGAGCTTCATGTCTCGTGCTCCTCTCAGCGACCGGTGGACGTGTAAGGAAGCAGAGCGACCTCGCGAGCGTTCTTGACCGCAATCGCCACGTCCCGCTGGTGCTGGACGCAGTTGCCGGTCACGCGACGCGCGCGGATCTTGCCTCGGTCGGAAATGAACTTCCGGAGCAGGGTGGTGTCCTTGTAGTCGACACCAGTCGCCTTCTCCTTGCAGAACTGGCAAACCTTCTTCTTCGGCTTGCGAATCACTGCCTTGGCCATTGTGGTGCTTCCTTTCTAGAAGCCCGGCCCTGTCAGAGGACAGGGGCGGAATGGTTGAGGTGTATTCGGTTGGTTTGGAACGTTTGTGCAGGACGGGCGATCAGAACCCGATGATCAGAACGGGGGCTCGTCCGAGCCGCCGCCGACGCCGGGAGCGCCCCACGGGTCGTTGGCGGGCGCGGAGGAGGCTCCCTGGTTGCCCTGGTTGCCCTGGTTGCCACCGCCCTGCTGACCGCCGTAGCCGCCGCCACCCTGCTGGGGAGCGGGCGTGGCCCACGGGTCGTCAGCCGGAGCCCCGCCACCGGCGGAGCCACCGGCGGAGCCGCCGGCAGCGCCACCACCGAAGCCACCGCCGCCGCCGCCGGAGCGGTTGGCGCGGGTGACCTTGGCCGTGGCGTACTTCAGCGACGGTCCGACCTCTTCGACCTCGATCTCGAAGACGGTGCGCTTCTCACCCTCGCGGGTTTCGTACTGACGGGACTTGAGGCGACCTTGCACGACGACACGCATGCCGCGCTGCAGGGACTCTGCGACGTTCTCAGCAGCCTGACGCCACACCGAGCAGGACAGGAACAGCGCGTCGCCGTCCTTCCACTCGTTGCTCTGCTTGTCGAAGGTGCGCGGAGTCGACGCGATCCGGAAGTTTGCGACAGCCGCCCCCGAGGGGGTGAAGCGCAGCTCCGGGTCGTCGACGAGGTTGCCGACGACGGTGATGATCGTCTCGCCTGCCATGTCAGGTCTCCCTAGAAGTCAGCTGATCAGTGATGTCGGTGGCCACCATGGCGGAGCCCACCGACAGTGGTGATACCGGGGCCCGAGGGGCGAGCCCGGTTGAGGCCTCACTTGGCGTCGGGACGCAGGACCTTCGTACGCAGGATGGACTCGTTGAGCGTGAGCTGGCGGTCGAACTCCTTGACCGTGGCCGGCTCGGCCTGCAGCGAGATGACCACGTAGATGCCTTCGGCGTTCTTCTTGACCTCGTAGGCCAGCCGACGGCGACCCCAGACGTCGACCTTGTCGACGCTGCCGCCGTCCTTGCGGATGACGTTGAGGTACTTGTCGAGCGACGGCTCGATGGTGCGCTCCTCGAGACTGGGGTCGAGGATCACCATGACTTCGTAGGCACGCGTCATGCGTGTCTACCTCCTTCGGACTAAGGGCGGCCACGGACGTTCCGTGGCAGGAGGATGCCCCCAACGGAGAGGGGGCGACGGGCAAGGTTAACAGCGCTGCACGCGATGGCTCAATCTGCGCTCGAACCCGCAGTCGACGTCGGAAGGGCTGTGGATGACGGGACGCGCGTACGCCGCAACGAGGCTAGCGTCGGTCCCATGCGCTCGGCCCTCGTGACCTCGCCGGTGATCCGTCCCCGGCACCGCACCGTGATCGCCGGGCGCTACGAGATGCTCGACCAGATCGGCACCGGTGGGATGGGCTCGGTATGGCGCGCGCGCGATCAGCGCACGGATCAGATCGTGGCCGTCAAGGTGCTCGGGCAGCACAGTGCAGCGCTCCTCGTGAGGTTCGTCCGCGAGCAGGCAGTCCGGATCCGTCACCCCCATGTGGTCGCGCCGAGCGGGTGGGCCGCCGAGGACGACACTGTGGTCCTGGCGATGGACCTGGTCACGGGAGGCTCGGTCCGCAACGTGCTCGACGCACACGGCCCGCTGCCCGCCGGGTATGCCGCCGCGTTGCTCGAGCAGCTCCTGCTGGCCTTGTCCGCGGTGCACGCCGCAGGGTTGGTCCACCGCGACGTCAAGCCCGCCAACCTGTTGCTCGAGGCCACCGGTCACGGCCGACCGCACCTGCGGCTTGCCGACTTCGGCGTCGCGGCCCCGATCGCCGACGCGCGATTCACCACGGTGCCGGGTGCCATCGGCACCGACGGCTACATGGCCCCCGAACAGGCCCGTGGCGCCGTGCCGGATCCGGCCCAGGACCTCTACGCCGTGGGCCGCGTCGGTCTGGAGCTGCTGACCGGGTTGCCGCCCGAGCGCCAGGGCGGGATCGGCTCGGGCCCGCTGCGACCCCTGCTGGAACGACTTCTGGTGACTGACCCCGAGCAGCGGCTGGCGTCGGCCGAGGCGGCGCTGCGGCTGCTCCGGCGCCTGGCCGTCCCCTTCGAGCCCGGCCCGCCCCTTCCCGACAGGCTGAGCACCCTCCCGCGCGCCAGCGTCGACTGGGCGGGTTGGGCGATGGTCTGTGGGTGCTTGGCGATGTTGCTCACGTGCCTGCTCGTGGTGCTGCGGTGAGCCACTCAGGCCGGATCTGAGAAGGCACGGTTGAAGCGCGTGAACAGTTGCTCGTGATCGTCCTCCTTGTCGTGCAGGCGTGACCACGACTCGACGAACGCTTGCCGCGACCGGGCGCCTGCCCACGGCTCGGGCAGGAGCTCTCGCGGCAACAACGGGTCCTTCACGTGAGCGTGGTCGAAGGCGGCGACGAGCCGGAGCACGGCGGAGAGTCGCGAGGCCCGGGTGGCTCCGGGGCGGGCAGCAACCGCTGCCTGCCGGGACGCAGTGAGCAGCTCGCGGTGGTCGGTCGCGACCTGGGCCAGCGGCCAGAGGCGTGCAGCTATCTGCCGTGGCGCGCGCGTCCCCCCGACGACAAGGTCGTCGGTCGTCGCCGTGGCCACCGTCTCGATCGTGGCCAGTTCCGGACACTCCGCGAGGACCAGGTCCTCCCAGTCGTGCGGGCTCACGTAGAGCCCGGAGTGCAGCTGCCCCGCGCCGAGGCGCATCAGGGTTCGTCGTAACCGGTCGCGCAGGGCTCGATCGCGCTCAGGGACCGAGACCGACAACAAGTGCCACGTGCCGTCCCACGGCGCCAACCCGGCGTCCTGGGCGTAGGCGAGGGCCACGAAGTCGACGTCGTGCTGCTCGCGGAGGTCCGCCCCGGGCGTACGCCGAAGGATGCCCTTGCGCCCGCGGCCCTCCTGCACGAACGCACCGTCGGCGACCAGTCGACGAATGGCAAGACGAAGTGGCTGGTCATCGATCCCGATCTCGTTCGCCACGTCGTAGGCGTCGGCGAGAACTACGACGCCGTCATGGCGTACCAGGCTCTCGACCACCATGCGCGGGGTGGGCCCGGCGGTGGGATCACTCACGAAGCCTCCTTGCTCCCATTCCGATTATCTATCGTGTAACATACGTTCGTGAGCAATTCGAACGTTTCGCGTCAAGCACTGGTCGACCGCCTCCGAGGTTTCGCTCTGCTCGGAGTGGTGGTCGTCAATGCTCCCTTCCTCCTCATGAGCACGGAGGGGCTGGACCCGACCTCACTCACCTCGACGCCCGACCTGATCGCCGCGTCGATCGTGTGGGTGTTGTTCCAGGCCAAGGCCTACCTGATCTTCGCGTTCCTCTTCGGCTACTCACTGACGATTTTCCTGGCGTCGGCGATCCGCAAGGGCCTCCACCCGAAGCGCGCCTACGCGCAACGACTGGGAGCCCTGTTCCTGTTCGGCGTCGCGCACGCGCTTCTCCTGTTCCCGGGAGACATCCTGGTCATCTATGCCGTCCTCGGCACACTGCTTCTCGTGCTGTCAGGGCGCAGCGACCGTACCCTGCGGCGGGCCGCTTGGGGGTTCTACGCCCTACAGGTCGTGCTGCTCGCGGCACTGGCCGCGATCCCCGCCTCCTGGCTCGGAGGTGGCCCGACCGCGGCCGCCGTCGATCACCAGCTCCGCACCGGCTCGTTCGTGGACACCGTGGCCGCACATGCGGCGCTGTGGCCGGACTATCTCCTGTTCGTGGGGTTGATCCAAGGGGCGCTGGTGGCGTCCATGTTCTGCCTGGGACTGCTGGCGGGCCGCCATGGGCTGTTGCGCGCAGTGGAGCCACGCGAGCAGACGTGGCGCCGCGTGCGTGCCTGGGGCATCGGGGTCGGACTGCCCCTCCAGGCGCTTTCGGGGTGGATCGCGCTGGCCCCGGGGACGACCGAGGACCGGGTCTACCTCGGCCTGGTCGTGCAGTACCTCACTGCGCCATTGCTCGCGGCGGGTCTGGTCGCCGCCATCGTGCTGATGCCCCGGCGCGGGCTCGCCAAGGCGGTGGAGGCCGATGGCCAGCTGAGCCTGTCGGTCTACCTGGGCGAATCCCTCGTCCTGACCGTGCTCGCCGTCGGTTGGGGTGGCGGACTGTTGGGTCTCTCCGCCACGTCGACCCTCCTGGTCGCGGCGGGTACCTGGCTCGTCCTGCTCGCGGCCGTCCACGTCTGGCAGTCCCTCGGTCTGGGCGCCGGCCCTGCCGAGCGGGGCCTGCGCGCGTTGACCTACGCGGGGATTCCGACTGCCCCCCACCTAGTACGCGATCGGGTCACCCTCCCGCGTTCCTAGGCGGAGACTGCTGGTCGTGCTGTTCTGTCGCGCCGTCACGATTGCTGCTGGTGCTGTGCCGCCGGCCCTCCGACGGCACCTTCGTGGACGGAGTCAGTCGACCAGTGGCACCGAGATGACCCCGATGGGCGGACCGAAGTCGAAGTCGATGCTGCCGTCCGGCGCGCCCGCCGCGACGGCGAAGGCCAGCCTCAGCTGGTCCTGGGAAGCACGCGCCAGAACGGTCCCGGGGTCGTCGTCGAACAGCACGGTCGCTCGCCCTTCGACGGACGTGTCCACCACCAGCCAGGTCCCTGCGTCCGGCGCCCAACCAAGGCCAGAGATGTACGGGAGCCGGTGGACGGCATCCACGGAGCAGCTGTTGTCCAGCACCTCCGGCACCGGGAAGTCCCTTGCCTCGCAAAGTCGCGGCCGGCTCGTCGTCGCTTCGTCGAGGTCGATCAGGCTGTCGGCCTGCCCGGGCCCCACTGCGCCGGTGGCGAGGTCCACGGTCTGGGTGAGCCCGTCGAATGTCACCTCGACGCTTGCCGACGCCTCGGTGCCGGCGACGACTGCGCCCCCTTGTCCGGCCTGCGCGACGACCGGCAGGGGCAGCGCCCGGGAACCGTCTGTCAAGGAGACCGTGGGCTGCGGCAGGGACTCAGGCTGCAGGTCGCCGAGCAGCAGCGCGCGGGCAACCGAGCTCGAGTGGGCCGTGAACGACCACGTCACCCCGACCATCGTGGTGTCCGGGCCTGGTGTCAGCTCCCCCGACTCCGTTGACACCGAGGCCACGCGGGGTGCGAGCCCCAGGGTCAGGACCCCCGACGGCAGTCCGACCTCGGTCAGCGATTCGACCACGAGCTCCGTCGCCGACACCTTCTCGACCTGACCCACGTCGACCTGGCGCGCATCCGCCGGGCCTGGTGCCTCGCCCCCGGACGTACAGCCGGCGACGGCAAACACGGCACACGCTGACGCGAGGGCAGACCATGACCACGAGCGCCTCTGATAAGACATCACTGGTCGGTGGTCCCCCAGTTGTCGTCGTTCGCGTACTGGTTGGCGGCGAGGCCGTCCGGTCGCGGCCACGGCGTGCTGCTGAGCTCCGTCCAGTCCATGAAGCTCGTGGTGCGTGCCTCGATGCTGACCGCTCGCATGGCGGAGACGACGGCATTGAGGAAGTTGACCCCGTCGATGATGATGCCGACGGGGGTTGTCACCGTGGCGGTCGGGAGCTTGGTGATCTCGATGTCTCCGAGGAGGGTGTTGACCACGTCAGCCACCAGCGCCACCAGCGCCTGGATGATGTCGGACCAGCACTGCTGGATCAGCCCCGCCGCGTCCGCCATCAGGTGACTGGCCGATTGCACCTTGCCCGCCATCACGTCCATGGCAGCGGTCTGCTGACCGGCGGCGCCGGAATATGCGGAGAAACCGCGACCTTCCCAGAAGATTGACACTGTGTCGGTCTTCTTGGTGACCGCGAGGTTGGCCTCGATGAGCGCGGAACGGGCGGACTGGTAACCGGCGCCGAGTCCCATGAGCTTCTCCGGGTTGCCGAAGATCCCGTCGATGCACGCCTGCATCGCATCTACCACCTTCTTGTGCGCGTCCCACAGCTGTTCGAGGAGGTCGCCGAGCTTTCCGTTGAGCCAGTCCTTGACCTCGCCGATCAGCAGGGCGCCAGCGGCCGCTCCGCCCAGCATGCCCAAGGGCCCACCGAGGATCCCGATGGCGCCACCGATGATGGCGGCGTCAATCTCGCTCAGGCCGTTGATCTTGTCCTGGATCTTCTGGCCCCAGTCCTCGATCTCCTGGACCAGCAGGTCGTTGAGCTCCATCATGCGGTTGAACCACATGTCCGGGGTGCCGAACAGCACCAGGTCGCTCAGCTGACCCTCGAGCGGGGGCGCGTCGTAGGCGGGAAGTCCCGGCAGTCGCTCGCCCATCAGAGGCCAGCCGCGGTCTTGGTCGCCAGCGTGGACACGTTGGCGTCGGTGGACTCGTAGTCCTTGGCGACCTGCGCGAGGGCCTCGCCGAAGTCGGTGGCCACCTCGCCGGCCGTGCCGAGGATGTCCGTTGCATCAGAGGCAAAAGTGTCGTGCGGCTGCTGGAGCGAGGCGAGCAGGACGCCGAAGAGGTAGCCCTGGTGCTCACCGTTGGCTGCCAAGCTCTTGGCCGCCGCCAGCCGGGTGACAGCGTCGCTGGTCCACCCGTCAGCGCAGTCGTACAGCGCCTGCGTCTCGACGTACAACGACTGGGTCGGTCCGCTCATGATTCCACCGCTTCCTTGAGTGCGTTGTTGAGGCGATCCAGGCTCACGCCGAACAGCCACTCCTGGTCGGCCTTGAAAGCCGCCAGTTGTCCTCGATCGTTGATGGCGACTGAGAGGTAGCCGTTGCTCGAGGTCCGCCACCGATCTCCCGGCGCCACGATCGGATCCAGCCCCCCGCTGGCGATGTAGCGAGCCAGGTGGTCCGCCTGCTCGTCCGGGGAGCGGACCACGAGCCGTGGTGCTGTGGGACCGGGCAGCGGCGCCAACGCCCTCGACGCGCCGGCGGGAGCCTCCGGGTCGAGGGCGCCCAGGAGGGCGAGCTCATTCATCACGCGGGCCGCTTCGGCGCGGTTGGCCGCTTCGAAGACCGCCTCCCGCAGGCCCTCCTCCGCCTTGAGTCGCGAGGTCAGCTGGAGCGCCATGACAGCGGTCACCTCCCCACGGAGCCCCAGTGAGACCCGGACCTGATCGGCCGCATCGGTCGCAGCCGACTCGATGGAGCCGACGTAGTCGGGACTGATCACTCGCTGCACTGCTTCCTGTACGGACATGACACGTGCCTACCCGCCCCGGGACGAGTCGAAACACCGCCTCATGGCGCCCGGGCCTCCGGGTGGGCTCACGGAGCCTCTCAGTCGTCGTCGGCGTACTCCTCTAACGTCTGTGCCATGAGTCCCACCCCCGACCAGACCTCCGCACTCGCCATCGGCGCTCACGTCGCCCAGTCCGACCCGGTCCGCGAGGCGCAGTCGCGTCGCGCTCCGCTGGTGCAGTTCTTCCTTGGCGACCCGCAGGGCTTCAAGGGCCCCGAGGTCGAGTACGCCGGAGGTGCGGCAGCGCTCCGGGCGGCGGCGGAGGAGGCGGGGGTCGACCTCTATGTGCACGCGCCCTACATCGTCAACGTGGCGACGACCAACAACCGCATACGGATCCCGAGCCGCAAGCTCCTCCAGCAGCACATCGACGCCGCGGCCGAGATCGGCGCCAAGGGCCTGATCGTGCACGGCGGACACGTCAACAAGGGCGACGACCCGAGCGTCGGGTTCGACAACTGGCGCAAGGCCATCGACGCCACCGACCTGAAGATCCCGCTGCTGATCGAGAACACCGCCGGCGGGGACAACGCGATGACGCGCTACCTCGAGCGGATCGCCGGCGTCTTCGACGCCATCAGCGCCTGCGAACAGGCCGACATGGTCGGCTTCTGCCTCGACACGTGCCACGCCCATGCCGGCGGCAACTCCCTCGAGACCGTGGTCGCCGACGTCCTCGCGATCACCGGCCGCATCGACCTCGTGCACTGCAACGACAGTCGTGACGACTTCGACTCCGGCGCAGACCGGCACGCCAACCTCGGGTCCGGACGCATCGACGCCGACCTGCTGGCCGCGGTCGTCCGCGAGGCAGGAGCGCCCGTCGTGCTGGAGACACCGGGGGCGACGGCCGAGCACAGGGCCGACGCCGACTGGCTGCGCGAGCGGCTCTGAGTGGCGATCAGCCGGCCGTGACCACCGGGGTCGCGGTGACGACGACACTGCTCTGGTAGGCCTGGCCGTCCCAGTCCTCGCACGTCACCAGCACGAGACGAGCCTCGCCGCCCTGGTCGAAGAGCTCGCGGTGCCGGGTGGCCACCTCCTCGCGCGACAGGATCTGCACCGAGGCGACGCGGTAGGCGATCGTCCCTCGGGTCGTGGAGACCTCCACGCGATCACCCGCGGCGAGCTCCTCGAGGTCGTCGAGGGCACCGCCACCGGCGTTGACGGTGTGACCGGTGAGCAGCGCCGTGCCGGTCGCATCACCGGGTCGGGCGCCGTCGGCCCACCACCCGATGCGCTGCGGGTCCGTGGGCGGGATCAGGGTGCGGTCGCGGGTGCGGATCGGGTCGACCTCGGCGTCCACCGACAGGGCGGGTACGACGATCCGGCGCGGTGAGCCAGGGACGGCCGGAGCCATCCGGGGTGTCGGCAGCGACGCCTCGACCGTCGTGCCCTGCGACCCAGCGCTCATGACCGGTCTCGGCGCGGCGTCGCGCTGCAGCAACGTCCAGCCGGCGCCGATGAGCACCAATGCCGCCAGCGCCCCGCCCACAGGGGCGAGGCGCTGGCGGATGCGGGTTGAATCAGGCACGGACCCGACGGGTCCAGGCGAACCGCCCGAACGCCGCGCCCATCAGCATGAGCAGCAGTCCGAAGAGGGACCGCTCGGCCGGGGTGTCCAGCCCGACAGCGTTGACTCCGGCCGCGATCGCGGTCGGGAGCTCGGCGCCGGCGTTGGGAGCCTCACCCTGGGTGGTGGTGTTGTTGTTCGACGCCTGCACGCCCTGCACCTCGACCGTTCCGGGTGCGGTGGTGGTCGTGGTGTTCGTCGACTCGGCGTTCTCGGTGTTCTTCACGGCGTTCTTCACGGCGTTCGCCTGCTGACCCTGGACCTCGGCTGCCGGTGCGGGCTGGTTCTGCTTCGTGCCGCCCGTCGTGCCGCCCGTCGTGCCGCCCGTCGTGGACGTGCAGGGCTCGACCCAGAAGACCTTGCTCTTGGAGTCGTTGCCGTTCGAGCGCGGCGTGTGGATCGTCAGCTTGACGTGGTAGCCCTGCTTGGGGTGGGGCTCGCCGTCGAAGGTGAGCGTGTAGGCCTGACGGCCGTCGAGGTCGGTGCCGCCGCCGGCAGCGTCGCCGCCCACGAAGACGGTCGAGGGGGCGGTGCCGCCGAGGACGACGTCCGCGGTGGGGGCGTGGGAGGCGAAGTTCACGGTGGACACGACGTCGGCACCCTCATCGAAGCCGTACCACTCCACGAAGAACGTGCAGCCCGGGTGCGGGTTGTTGCTCGGGTGCCCGGCCTCGTCGCCAGGAGCGGCGATCTTGACGGTCCCGTTGTTGCCGCCCGGGTCAGATGTCTTCGGACCCTTGTCGTCATTGTCGGAGCCGCCACCACCCGGGTTGTCGGCCTTGGCAGGCTTCTCGGGCTTGGGGCCCTTGTCGTCGTTGCCGGAGCCCTGGTCGGCGGGCGTCGCGGGCTTGGCCGGCTTCGCGGGCTTGGCCGGCTTCGCGGGCTTGGCGGGCTTGTCACCCTTGTCGTCGTTGCCGGAGCCCTGGTCGGAGGGCTTGGCGGGCTTGGCGGGCTTCTCGCCCTTGTCGCCCTTGTCGTCACTGTCCGACGCAGGGGCTGGGGCGGGTGCGGGGGCCGGCGCGGGAGCCGGCGCTGCGGGCTGCTGCCCGGGCGCGGTCGCGTGGCCGTTCGCGTTGCCGTTGCCGGGGTCCGCCATCGCCGGGGCAGAGGTTGCCAGACCGAGCGTGAGGACGGCGGCTGCGGCTAGTCGGGTGTGTCGTCGGTTCAGGTTGGCGCTCATTCTCTTACTCCCTCAAAAGAGTCCCGATCCCTGGTGGATCAAGCATCTCGACGGTCTGCCGTGTCGATGGCCCCCGAGATGGGGCTCGCCGTGCGTGTCGTCGCAATAGTGAGAACGACGATTCGCCAAGGGGGTTATGCCACATAGCCCGTAGGGGTGAGATGTGCTGTAGTCATTTGTGACTAGGCCGCCAACGACAAGGTCTCCGGCGTCTCGGCTAGCCTCGCGTCGTGAGCACCTCCGGCACGACACCCGTCACCATCCGCACCATCACGACGGCCGAGCACTCCCGGTTCATCGCGGCGAGGTCGAGCGCCAGCTTCCTGCAGACGCCCGGCTGGGCGAGGGTCAAGCCGGAGTGGCGCGCGGAGTCCCTGGGCTGGTTCCGCGAGGACGAGCTCGTCGGTGCCGCACTCGTGCTCTATCGCCAGCTTCCCAAGGTCAAGCGCTTCCTTGCCTACTTGCCGGAGGGTCCAGTCATCGACTGGACCGACGACGACCTCGGCACCTGGCTCGAGCCGCTGGCCGCCCACGCGAAGTTGCAGGGAGCCTTCGGCGTACGCATGGGTCCGCCCGTCATCACCCGTCGGTGGAGCGCAGCTCAGGTCAAGGACGGCATCGCCGACGACGCAGTCCGCCGCCTGACCGACGTGGCGCCGCTCGAGCGATCGCGTGACGGCGCGGCAGTCGTCGCCCAGCTCCACGAGCTCGGCTGGCGTCCCCAAGGGGTGGAGGGAGGATTCGCGGCCGGCCAGCCGAAGTACAACTTCGTCATCCCCCTGACCGGCCCCGACGACGCCGGGACCCCCCGGACCGAGGACGACGTCCTCAAGGGGATGAACCAGCTCTGGCGACGCAACATCAAGAAGGCCGCCAAGGAAGGTGTCGTCGTCGAGCAGGGCACGCGCGCCGACCTCAAGGCCTTCCATGACCTCTACGTCCACACCGCCGAGCGTGACCACTTCACCCCGCGCCCGCTCGGCTACTTCCAGACGATGTTCGACGCTCTCGGCGATGAGGCGTCCGGCCGGATCACCCTGTGGCTGGCTCGGCACGAGGGGGACCTCGTCGCCAGCACGATCGGCATCCAGGTCGGCACCCACGCGTGGTACTCCTACGGCGCCAGCTCCACCGAGAAGCGTGAGGTCCGCGGTTCCAACGCCGTGCAGTGGGAAATGATCCGACACGCGCTGGCGAACGGGGCCGCGGTGTACGACCTGCGAGGCATCACCGACACCCTGGACCCGGACGACCCGCACGTGGGGCTCATCCAGTTCAAGGTCGGGACGGGTGGCGAGGCCGTCGAATACGTCGGTGAGTGGGACCTGCCGATCAACCGGGCGATCTACAAGGCGTTCGACCTCTACATGGCGCGCCGCTCATGAGTCTGCGACTGGCCGTGGACGGCGATCGCTGGCGCAGCCACCTCCTCCACGCCGTCAGCGCCCGGCCTGGCATCGTCCCGGTTGCCAAGGGCAACGGCTACGGCTTCGGCATCGGCTCCCTGGCACGCCGGTGTGAATGGTTGACGGCCAAGGCGGAGCAGACCGGGACAGCCATCGACGTGCTGGCCGTGGGCACCTACCTCGAGCTTGCGCAGGCAGCCGACCGGTTCGCAGGCGACCTCCAGGTCCTCACACCCTGGCGTCCCCTGGGCGCGGCGCTCGACGTCTCGGAGACCTTGTCGAACCGCGTGATCCACACCGTCAGCAGGATCGCGGACGTGCGAGACCTGACCGAGCGCAAGCCCGACGCACGTTTCGTGCTGGAGCAGCTCACCTCCATGCGCCGGCACGGCATGACCCGCCGCGAGCTGGTCGAGGCCGCCCGCGTGCTGGACGAGCGACAGCTCACGGGACTGGTCGGTGTCTCGATGCACCTGCCCCTCAACACCGCCTCCCACGTCAGCGAGGTCGAACGTCTGCTCAACGACGTGGTCGCCACCGGGCTCCCGACGCGCACCGTCTTCGTCAGCCACCTGACGATCGGCGAGCTGACCAGGCTCCGCTCGTCCTTCCCCGACTTCGTCGTCCGCCCACGCCTCGGCACCGACCTGTGGCTCGGCGACCGGGCCGCCCTCAACGTCACCGCCACCGTGCTCGACGTCCACCCGCTCGAGCGTGGGGAGGCCTTCGGCTATCGCGGGCGCTCGATGCCGAAGAGCGGTCACCTGCTGGTCGTCAGCGGGGGTACGGCGCACGGCATCGGGCTGGAGGCGCCGAGCGGCGACCAGTCACTGAGGAGCAGGGCTGCCACCATCGCTCGCAGCGGCATGGACGTCGTCGGTGTGGTGCGCTCGCCGTTCTCGATCGACGGCAAGCAGCGACTCTTCGCCGAGCCGCCGCACATGCAGGCCTCGATGCTGTTCCTGCCCTCAGGCGCGCGAGTGCCCGGCGTGGGTGAGGACATCGAGGTCAGGGTCCGGTTCACCGCGACCACCTTCGACCGGGTCGACATCAGCTGAATCGGGCCCGCCCGCGTGTCTCCTCGTCGCCACGACCAGCCACACCAATCCGCCGATGCGCATCGCCATGGCCCACCAGTAGGCCCGCGCCTCCCCGCCACCAGCGGGGGCCAGGGCGCCACCGAGGTAGAAGCCGAGCAGCGCCCAGTGGACGATCTCGCACCCCTGCCAGATGAGCAGGTGGCTCCACGAGCGCACGGCTGCCACGGCGAGAGGCAGGAGCACCAAGGCGTAGGACGGGGCCGACGCGGGGCTGAGGATCAGGGCCGAGGCGATCAGCAGCGTGCCGAGGCTCGCGAACGACCACCGCGTCCGCCAGGCCAGCCACACCACCGCGGCGCCGACGAGCGACAGTCCGGCCGCCGTCACCACGGTCATCACCGTGGTCGACGGGCTCCAGCCGACCACCTGGCTCACCAGCAGCCAGCTCGAACCGACGTCAGCGCCGTGGAAGAACCCGCGCCAGGACGTCCGCCACGCCTGCGTCGAGCTCAGCAGTGCGGGGGCCATCAGGGCCGACCAGCTGGCGACCGCGATGGCTGCAAGGATGCCTGCCTCGCGAGGCCGTCGATGACGCAGGTGCAGCGCGAGGGCAGGGACGAGCAGCAGCGCCACGAAGGGGGACGCTGCCGCGCCGACCCCGATCGCCAGCCCCGTCGCCGCCGGTCGGTGGTGCGTCCATGCCCACAGCGCGCCCGCCACCGCGGCGGCGGCGAGCAGGTCCCAGGTGATGGGGAAGAAGAGCACCAACATGGGCGCTGCGGCGAAGGCGGCGGCGTCCCAAGGTCGGCGGCGGCGCAGCCGCGTCAGCAGACCAGCCGCGAGCAACGCCGCGGCGGCCAGCAGCACGGCGTTGACCAGGGTGAAGATGCGCGCCTCGCGCAACACCTCCGGACGCGTGACGACCTCGCTCACCGGCAGCTGCGCCCGTTCGTCGAGGTCGGGTGAGCCGCTGACCACGGCGGTGATGCGCTGGCTGACGAAGGCGACGTACGCCGGCAGCGGCGGCACCCACCCCGGCGCGTAGCGAGCGCGGACCTGCTCGTCGTCGGTGAAGGGCCAATAGCCCTCGGCATAGCCGTGCTGGACGTAGGCCGTCGAGGTGTCGGTCCAGCAGAGCGCTGTGTAGCGCCCGGTCCCCGAGCCACCGGCGGTGTCGAGGCACGGGGCCTTGGCCAGGATGCCCAGCGACATCGCCACGGATGCCAGCAGCAGCACCACGCGCAGCGGGGTCCACCACGGGTGCCCGCCGGCGTGGTCACCCAACGGACCACCGACGACCTCGCTGACCGAGCGGACGACCGGGTCCTCGCGACTGGGTGCCACCCGACTCTCGAGCGCGCCGGACGGCGGCTGGCCGTGAGGCGTCACACTGTCACCGCCCGGTGATCCCACTCGAGTCGGTCGATCTCAGCGCAGCGCGCGCTGGCGGTGTGCCGCCCGGGCGGCCGGACTGGACGGCGGTGGAGTCGTCTCCGTGGGAGGCGGGGTCGTCGGCTCCGGGACCGGGACCGTCTCGGTCGGCGGCGGGGGCGGGACCGGGGTGGGGACCGGAGTCGGCGTCGGGGTCGGCGTCGGTGTCTCCGTCGGCGTCTCCGTCGGGCTGGGTGTCTCGGTGATGATGGTGGCCGACTTGGTGGGCTTCCGTGTGGGTTGCGGCTGCGGCTGCGGGGTGAACGTGGTCTCCGGCGGGACGTACGCCTCGTGCCCCTCGTCCGGCGCGTCGCCCTCGACGTACGCCGGCTCGGGGAACTCCTCGACCTCGAGGCCCTCCATGATCGTCTCCATGATCGCGGTCCAGGTCTCGGCGGGGTAGGCGCCGCCGAAGTAGGACGGCAACCAGTCCTTGAGCTGCTCGTTGCCCTTGCCCCGGACATACATGACGGCAGTGGCCATCTGCGGGGTGTAGCCAGCGAACCAGGCCGACGACACCTCGCCGTCACCGTTGGTCGCGGTGCCGGTCTTCCCGGCGGCCGGGCGGCCGAGGTCGAGAGCCGCCGTGCCCGAACCGGACTGCACCACCTGCTGCAGCGCATAGGAGACGTCGGCGGCGATGTCCTCGTCGACGGTCCTGGTGCTGTCGTTCTTCCACGTGTAGCGCTCTTCGCCGGTGGCGTCGACGACCTTCTCGATCACGTGCACCGTCGAGCGCTCTCCCCCGCCGGCGATCGTGGCGTAGGCGTTGGCCATGTTGATCGGGCTCACGGTCGCGTTGCCGAGCGCGACGCCGGTGATCGGCTCCAGGCCGGGCGAGGAGTTCGGGATGCCCTTGATCTTCTTGGTGGGCTTCCCGGGCGGGATGCCGAGGTCGCCGGCCGCCGCGATGATCTTCTCCGGCCCGTCCTCCATGGCCACCGTCATGTCGATGAACGCGGTGTTCACGGAGTTCTCGGCCGCCGTGATCATCGAGATCGCCGAGCCGTAGTCGGTGTCGCCCTGGTTCTCGACCTCGGTGTCGTCCTCCAGCACGTAGGGCGAGTTGCCCTCGAAGGTGTCCTTCAGCTCGAACCCGTCGGTGATGGCGGCCACCAGCGCTGCGACCTTCATCGTCGAACCGCCCTGACCACCGGACGAGGCCCAGTTGAGCTGGGAGTCGAGGTAGTCCTGCCCGCCGTAGAAACCGCGCAGGGCACCGGTGCCGACCTCGACGGTCGCGGCGCCGACGTGGAGCTTCTTGTCGGAGAAGCCCTCGGGTCGCTGCTCGAGCACCCCTTGCTCGGCAGCCGCCATGGCCTCGGGAGTGAAGGTCGTGGTCACCCGGAGGCCACCGCCGTCGATCTCCTCGTCGTCGAACCCGAGGCGCAGGAGCTCGTCCTTGACGAGCTCGAGCATGTGGCCGCGCTGGCCGCCGTACTGGCTCTGCGCTGCGATCTTGGGGAACTTCGGCAGTCGCTTGGCTGCCGTGTCGGCCTCCTCCGCCGAGATCGTCCCCATCTCGGCCATGCCGTCGAGGACATAGCCGAAACGCTCCCTGAGCGCCTGGCGGGACTCCTTGCCGTCGGCGGGGTCGTAGCGCGAGGGGTTGTTCAACGTGGTGGCCAGGACCGCGCTCTCGCGCAGGCTGAGATCCTTGGCCTCCTTGTCGAAGAAGGCCTTCGCGGCCGCCTGCACGCCGTAGGCCCCGCGGCCGAAGTAGATGGTGTTGAGGTAGCCCTCGAGGATCTGGGTCTTGCTCAGCTGGTTCTGGATCTTGAGCGAGACGATCGCCTCCTTCGCCTTGCGCTGGTAGCTGCGCTCGCTGGAGAGGTAGAGGATCTTGACGTACTGCTGGGTGATGGTCGATGCGCCCTGCTGGGCGTTGCCGCGCGCGTTGGAGAAGGCGGCGCGGAGGATCCCCTTGGGGTCGATCCCCTGGTCGGTCCAGAACGTGCGGTTCTCGGCGGCGACCACGGCGTCCTGCATCGACTGCGGCATCTCCTTGAGCGGGATCGACTCGCGGTTCTGGTCGTCGTAGAAGGTGCCGAGCTCGTCCTTGCCGTCGCTGTAGTAGACGAAGGTCGTCTGCGCCTTGAACGCGTCGTTCTCGTCCGGGATGGCGATGGCCTGGTAGAGGACGAAGAAGATGCCGACGCCGACCAGCAGGCCGACCAGTCCGAAGATGAGGAGTGCCTTCAGCACACCGCGGACGCGCTGACCGGCGGTCTTCTTCGGCTTGTTGGGTTGACGAGTGACGGGACGACCGTCGGCTCTGCGCTTGGTCACGCGCGCAAGGGTACGTCGAAGCCCATCGTTCGCTCGACTCGTGCGGTCCACCAGGGCTCCGAGGATCGCTCCAACTAGCGTCCCGTGGATATATCGCTACGATAGGTCGCATGGCACGTCGCGCAGAGACCATCGAGCTGGCAGTCCTCGGACTGCTGCACGAGGGACCGATGCACGGCTACGAGCTGCGCAAGCGGCTCAACCTCATGCTGGGGTGGGGACGAGTGCTGTCCTACGGCTCCCTCTACCCGGCCTTGAAGAAGATGCTCCGCGCCGACCTCATCGAGGAGGCCGTCGCCACCACGACGCCGGTCACCCGACGCCCGCGGATCGTCTACGAGGTCACGGCGGCCGGGCACAGCGAGTTCGAACGCCTGATGTCGGAAGTCGGTCCCACCGCGTGGGAGGACGACAACTTCGACATCCGGTTCGCCTTCTTCGGGCGCACCGACATGGAGATCCGACTCCGGGTCCTGGAGGGACGGCGAACCCGTCTCCAGGAACGTCTCGCACGCGTCCAGTCCGACCTCGAGCGCACGCAGGCCGAGGTCAACAGATATGCCACCGAGCTTCAGCGGCACGGGGTGGAGTCGGTCGAGCGTGAGGTGCGCTGGCTCTCTGAGCTGATCTCAGCCGAGCGAGGCGAGACCTCGCCCGAGCACCGGGCCAGCACCAGCACGGATCAGTAAGCAGCCAGACAGCCAGCAGCCAGAGCCAGTCAGACCAGGCCAGCAGACAAGGCCAAAAAGGACAAGGAGAGCCCCATGGGGTCCGTACGAGTAGCAATTGTGGGGGTGGGCAACTGCGCCACCTCCCTCATCCAGGGTGTGGAGTACTACAAGGACGCGGACCCGACCGCCGACGTGCCGGGTCTCATGCACGTCAAGTTCGGGGACTACCACGTCAACGACGTCGTGTTCGTCGCTGCCTTCGACGTCGACGACAAGAAGGTCGGCAAGGACCTCTCGGAGGCCATCAACGCCTCGGAGAACAACACGATCAAGATCTGCGACGTGCCCACTGTGGGCGTCGAGGTCCAGCGTGGCCCGACGATGGACGGTCTCGGCAAGTACTACCGCATGACCATCGACGAGTCCCCGGCCGAGCCCGTCGACGTCGTGGCTGCCCTCAAGGAGGCGCAGGTGGACGTCGTCGTCTCCTACCTCCCCGTCGGCTCCGAGGACGCGGACAAGTTCTACGCCCAGTGCGCCATCGACGCCGGGTGCGGCTTCGTCAACGCCCTGCCCGTCTTCATCGCCTCCGATCCCGAGTGGGCCAAGAAGTTCGAGGACGCCGGCGTCCCGATCGTGGGTGACGACATCAAGTCCCAGGTGGGTGCGACCATCACGCACCGCGTGATGGCGAAGCTGTTCGAGGACCGCGGCGTGACGCTCGACCGCACCTACCAGCTCAACGTCGGCGGCAACATGGACTTCAAGAACATGCTCGAGCGCGAGCGCCTGGAGTCCAAGAAGGTCTCGAAGACCCAGGCCGTGACGTCCAACCTCAAGGGCGAGCTGGCCGACAAGATCAGCGACCGCAACGTCCACATCGGGCCGTCCGACTACGTCGCCTGGCTCGATGACCGCAAGTGGGCCTACGTCCGCCTCGAGGGCCGCGCATTCGGCGACGTCCCGCTCAACCTTGAATACAAGCTCGAGGTCTGGGACTCCCCCAACTCGGCCGGCATCATCATCGACGCCGTGCGCGCCGCCAAGATCGCCATGGACCGTGGCGTGGGTGGCCCGATCATCCCCGCGTCGACGTACCTGATGAAGAGCCCGCCCGTGCAGATGCCCGACGACATCGGCCGCGCCGAGCTCGAGAAGTTCATCCGCGGCGAGTAGTCGACGCCTCACGATCGAGGGTCCGATCAGGACCAGATCATCACGACGGCCCGGTGGGAGTGATCCCGCCGGGCCGTCTCCTTTTGGGTGACGGGCTTCCCGCCCGAGCGCACGAGCGCCTACGGTGGAGGACCGACCCTCGGACGACGACGATCGGAGTCGTGATGACCGTGCTGCACCTCCTGTCCGCCTCCCGGCGGCCGATGGGGGTCCGTCATGTCCGCTCCTGACGAACACGTCGCCGAGGTTGCCGACGTCGACCTGCGGGCGGTGAAGGGTCTCGAACCCCTGTCAACGCGCCAGCCACTCTCGCGTGAGCGCATCGTGGACGCCGCTGTCGAGTTCATCGACGCCCACGGACTCCCGGGGCTCACCATGCGCCGGCTGGGCAACGAGCTCGGTGTCGAGGCCATGGCGCTCTACCGCTACGTGCCCGGCAAGGAGGAGCTGCTCGACGCGGTCGTCGAGACCCTCGTCGAGAGGATGGAGCGCGACGACGACGTCCTTGACTCCCCGCGAGACGGTTGGCAGGACTTCCTCGTCCGACTGGCCCATGGCGTACGCCGCGTGGCGCTCGAGCACCCGAAGGCATTCCCGCTCGTGGCCTCTCGACCGCCCGAGGCGCCCTGGCTGCGCCCGCCACTGCGCAGCCTGGACTGGGTCGAGACCTTCTTGGCCGGCCTGATCGAGGAGGGGTTCACCGACCTGGCTGCGGTGGCCGCCTACCGTGCCTACACGAGCTTCCTCCTGGGGCACCTCCTGCTGGAGGTGTCGACCCACGGCGCGGACCTCGGCCCCCTCGACGTGCTGGACGACGGCTCCGCCGACGACGACGCCGTGCGGGCGCACCCCACCGTGCGGCGGCTGCGCGCCGAGCTGTCCCAGGACCATGCAGCCGCCGAGTTCGAGGACGCCCTCGAGGAGCTGATGGACCGGATGACGCTGCTCCGCACGGAGCACCTGGAGTCCTGATCGCCGGTGGCGCGGGCCGCCGAGCCGGGGGAAGTTCATCCCACCCCCAAGGAGGCGTCGCCCTTGCCTCAACTCGACGGCGCGTGGTTGTTTACAACGTAAGCAATCCGCGTCGGGCGCAGTTCCGACGGTGGTGACAGCGGTCCCCCGCACTGCGCCAGGACGCCCCCCACGGTCCTGCCAGGTCACCGAACACCTGACTGGAAGAAGGCAAGAAGCGATGGAAACTCAGATGGAATCAGCACTCAGAAACGGCTTGACGACGATCGCCGAGTTCGTGCCCAAGCTCATTCTCTTCCTGGTGATCCTGATCATCGGGTTGATCGTGGCCAAGCTCGTCGCCAAGGCCATCAATGCTCTGCTCGAGAAGGTCGGTTTCGACCGCGCCGTCGAGCGCGGTGGTGTCAAGAAGGCCATGGCGAACTCGAAGATGGACGCCAGCAGCGTGGTCGGCAAGCTCATCTACTACACGTTGGCACTCTTCGTGCTCCAGATGGCCTTCAGCGTCTTCGGCCCCAACCCCATCAGTGACCTGATCACGCAGGTCATCACGTTCCTGCCCAGCCTGATCGTGGCGATCATCATCCTGGTCGTGGCCGCGGCCATCGCGGCAGCGGTCAAGACCTTGATCCAGGGCACGCTCGGTGGCCTGTCGTACGGCAAGGCGCTGGCCAACGCCGCGTCGATCTTCATCCTGTTCCTCGGCGTCGTCGCCGCGCTCAACCAGGTCGGTGTGGCCACCACGGTCACGACTCCGGTTCTGATCGCCATCCTCTCCGCCGTCGTCGGTGTCATCGTCGTCGGTGTGGGCGGTGGGCTGATCAAGCCCATGCAGCACCGCTGGGAGGGCTACCTCACCAAGGCGGAGCAGGAGGCTCCCCGCATCAAGGAGCAGGCGGCCAACGCGCCCAGCGTGAAGGAGCAGGCCCTGCAGGCCAAGGAAAAGGTCCAGCAGAGCGGTTCCGGCACCCAGACTGCCGGCGCGACCAGCTACCAGGCCGCCCCGCTCGACAGCACCACCAACGCCGACAGCACCCGCCAGTTCTGAGCACGACCGCCTGACGGCAGTTCCGAACACAAACCAACCAAGGGAGAACACCATGATCTCGACCGACCAGACACAGCAGCTGCTCACCGGTGGCGGCAACGTCGTCGACAACGACGGCAGCAAGATCGGCAGCATCGGCCAGGTCTACCTGGACGACCAGACCGGCCAGCCCGAGTGGGTCACCGTCAAGACCGGCATGTTCGGCGGCGGCGAGTCCTTCGTACCCCTGCGCGAGGCAGAGGTCACGGGCGACGACCTTCGCGTGCCCTACAGCAAGGACAAGGTCAAGGACGCCCCGCGGATCGAGGACGCCGACAGCCACCTCAGCGAGACCGAGGAAGCCGAGCTCTACCGCTACTACGGCGTCGGTGGTGCTGACTACGACACGTCGAACGACACCAGCGCCGTCGCCTCGCACGGCGACACCGGCCACGACACCTCCGGCCCCGACACGGACTCAGCAATGACCCGCTCGGAGGAGCAGCTCGAGGTCGGCACCGAGAAGCGTGAGGCCGGGCGTGCCCGTCTGCGCAAGTACGTCGTCACCGAAAACGTCACCACCACCGTCCCGGTGAGCCACGAAGAGGTCCGCCTCGAGCGTGAGCCGATCACCGACGACAACATCGACCAGGCGACGTCGGGTGGCGACATCACCTCCGAGGAGCACGACGTGGTCCTCACCGAGGAGCGGGTCGTGGTGAACAAGGAGACCGTCCCCGTCGAGCGCGTGCGCGTCGACAAGGAGACCGTCACCGAGCACCAGGAGGTCAGCGAGGAGGTCCGCAAGGAGCAGATCGAGCTCGACGAGAACGCGGGCACCACCGGCGACCAGGACTCGGACGACCGCCGTGTCTGATCAGGACCGCACGACGCGCGACTCCGGATCGCACGCGATGGACCCGGATGCGCACCACGATGAACACCGACAGGGGCCGGCGGCGCACGCCGCCGCCCCCGACCGCCAGGCTGTGGTCGACCGCGAGCGGGAGGAGCACGGTGGCATCAAGATCGGCTCCTGCTTCTTCGGCTGGCTGACCGCCACTGGCATGGCCGTCGTGCTGACTGCCCTGGCGGCGGCGGCCGGGACGGCTGTCGGACTGGCCACCGACACCAACGTCGGCGAGGCCACCGACACCGCAAGCGCGCAGGCCGACACCGTTGGCATCGTCAGCGGCATCATCCTGCTCGTGATCGTCTTCGTGGCCTACTACTGCGGGGGCTACGTCGCCGGGCGCATGGCGCGCTTCGACGGGATCAAGCAGGGTCTCGGCGTGTGGCTGTGGGCGATCGTCATCGCCGTCATCGTCGCGATCGTCGGCGTGGTTGCGGGAGCCGAGTTCAACGTGCTCAAGGAGCTCAACAGCTTCCCGCGACTGCCGTTGGACGAGGGCACGATGACCACCGCAGGAATCATCGCCGCCGTGGCCGTGCTGGCCGCGAGCCTGGTCGGCGCCCTCCTGGGCGGACTGGCCGGGATGCGGTTCCACCGCGCGGTGGACAGGACCGGTCTGGGTCACTGATCCATCGGCCCTGATCGGGCAGCACGCACAGTGGCGGATCGGCTTCGGCCGATCCGTCACTGATGCGCCGGGACGTCTCTGGGGCCCGCCCGCCGTACCCACGCGTAACTTCACGCCCCCTCGGGTCGTTTCCACCGCATCGACGCACCACCGATGCGTCTCGAGCCCCTCGAGGACCTCCATGTCTCGCCTTCGCCGTCGCCTGCCCGCACTGGCAGCCGTCTCTGCACTCCTCGCCGCGACGCTGACCGCCACCGCGCTCAGCTCCACCGGCACCGCCGCGTCTGCCACCCCGTCCCCGTCTGCCTCGGCGCGAGCCGCGGCTGCCGACGGCCCGGTCGTCTCCACCGCCCCGGTCGGCGGGCTCGAGGTGGAGAACTCCTTCGTCTCCGCCGTCGGCTGGGTCAAGCCCGGCGACTCCTACCCCTCGCGCATCATCGTGCGCAACGACACCGCCGCGCCGGTCATCGGCGTGTCAGTGGTCGTCTCGGCACCCGTGGGGTCCAGCATCACTCAGGGCTCGGCCCCGGCCGGCACCTCCGGCATCCGGGCGGCTGACGGCTCGTCGTACACGTGGACGATCCCGTCCGCCGCCGCCGACTCGACCACGACCTTGGTCCTCGAGAGCGTGGCAGCCACGACCGCCGAGCTCGACACGATCGTGTGGCGTGACCTCTCCACGTCGGCCGCGGTGACAGTCGGCCCGGACGCAGCCACGGTCACCAGCCACGGCCCCAAGGTGATCCCGCCGGGCGATGAGTTCGACACCGCGAGGTACGGCGACCGGCCGTTCCCCGTCGTCCCGGTGGCCTACACCGACCGCGACCACAACAAGCACGACAACTCTCTCGACACCGTCATCAACGACCCGAACTACGAGGGCTCCACCTTCAATCTCTTCCAGGAGATGAGCCTGGGCCAGCTCTATCCCGACGGCACGGTTCCCTCCGCGGAGGTGGTGGGCGCCAACAACAAGCGCGGCTTCGCCTACGCAGACGCGAACCCGCAGACCGGCGGACCGGGTGCCTTCCCGTTCACCAAGACCCAGCCGCAGACGTGCACCGGCGCCACCTTCGCCGACAGCCCGCTCGAGGAGGAGGGCACTGCCCTCTACCCCGACCGCATCCGCGACGGCGTCTACCAGCTGCCCGGCACCACGCAGTACTACGGTGCCGACTCGAACGGCTCGGCACTCGCTGGCGCCGTCGGTGGTGTCGGCGCGCTCCAGGCCATCGACTCGGGCTGCGGGCCGACCGGCAAGATGGTCCACGACGCTGCAGCCATCGCCGACCCCGAGATCGACTACTCCGACTACGACACCGACAAGGACGGCGTGGTCGACTTCTTCATGGCCGTCTTCGCCGGCTGCGGCGGCAACGGTGCCTCCCAGCTCGGCCCGGTCGGCTGCGACCTGCCCAACCCGACGACGGACACGCCCGATGCGCCGTACGACAACGTCTGGCCGCACTCGTCGAGCCTGGAGTTCTACTACTCCGACCCCGTCACGCAGCTGCCCGGTTTCACCACCGACGACCAGCTGAAGGACCTCGAGGGTCGTCCGCTCTGGTACACGAACGACACCTACACGACGATGACCACGACGCCGGGCACCGACGCCCTCAAGGTGTTCGTCCGGGTCGGGCCCTACAACGTCAACCCGGAGACGGCGATCGACGCGGCCAGCGTCATCTCGCACGAGTACGGCCACTCGCTCGGCCTGCCCGACTTCTACTCCACGGGTAGCCGCGAGACGTATGGCGACTGGAGCCTGATGGCCACCGACAAGTCGCACCACATCGACGCCTACGGTCGCCAGGAGCTCGGCTGGGTGGTGCCGGAGGTGCTCGACTCCTCCCGCACCGAGGCCGCGATCCCGGACTCGAAGCAGGACATCGACACCATCACGTGGCAGAAGCCGGACGGCACGCCGTACACCCTCACCGAGGGCCTCGGCGGGGTCGGACGCGTGCAGAACTCCCAGATGTACGTCGCCAAGCTCCCCGGCCGGATCCTGCTGGACCCGGCGAAGTTCGACACCGGCGACACGGCGACTCCCGTCCACACCTGGTGGTCGCGCTCGGGCAACGACTTCGGGTGTGCGAAGGACCCGGGCAAGGGCCACAACATCGACATCGCCGTCCCGGAGGTGGCCTCGCTCCCGGCCGGTTCGACGCTGACGGTCGACTTCAAGTCGATGTGGGACATCGAGTGGGACTACGACTACGGCTTCGTCCTGACGTCCGAGGACGGCGGCGAGACGTTCAACTCCAACCCCTCGACGAAGGGCTACACCACGTCCAACACCGACCCGGCCGCCGGCAACCCCAACCAGAACGCCTGCCAGGGGCACTACGACAACGGCATCACCGGGACGTCGGGCTCCTACAAGGCCGGCTCCCAGGCGGTCGACCGCAAGGCGGGCAACACCCCGGAGATGGTCTACGCCGCTGACAGCTACGACATCTCCGAGCTCGCCGGGTCCGACAGCCCCGTGCTGCGGTTCAGCTACTCGACCGACCCGGGCCTCGCCAGGCCGGGCTGGTTCATCGACGACGTGACGATCACTGCGACGCTGCCCGGCGGCGAGACCCGTGAGATCTATGCCACCGACTTCGAGACCAGCGGTTCCCCCGAGGACCCGCGCATCTTCAACGGTGGCTGCCGAGCCGACGGTCCTGGGGGTGACTGCAGCCAGGGATGGCAGTACGTCGCCGCCGGCGCCGAGGGCCCTTCGGACCACGCGTACTACCTCGAGATGCGCGACCGGTCCGGCTTCGACCTGGACGGCAACGGACAGGCCGACCGCGGAGGCCCGGAGTTCGCGTCAGGCTTCTACACCGCCTACACCGACGAGGCTCACGGGTACGGCAATGCCGGCACCGACGACCCGCCCGCACAGTCGCCGCTGGACAGTCAGCCCCAGCCGGGCAACAACACGCCCGACCTCAACGACGCGGCCTGGACCGCGGCCGCAGGGGACACGCGCTTCTCCGACGGCGGTGACGGCTGGACCGACAACTACGAGGACCCCAACAGCCCGTCGGGCAACTGGGAGTTCGACTACGACTGCCTCACCTTCGACGTGCTGCAGATGACCGGCAACGGCAACGGCACGGAGGCCGGCGAGGGACCCCAGGCCGCCGACGGTGACCTGACCGGCGACGTGAGCTTCACCCTCGGCCCGGGTTGTGGCGACTTTGACTACGGGTACGGCGAGGAGCCGGTGCCTGCCGCCAACACCGCTCCGACCGCGGCCGCCTCCGCCACGCCGACCACCGGCACGGTGGGCACGCGGGTGCAGTACGACGCTTCGGGCAGCACGGACACCGAGACGCCGGGCCAGCTGACCTACTCGTGGGACTTCGACAACGGTGGGTCGACCAAGGACGCCGAGGGTGCCGTCGTCTCGCACACCTTCGGCCAGGCCGGCACGTACGACGCAAAGGTCACCGTCTCGGACCCCGGTGGGCTGACCGACACCGCGACCGTGCAGGTCGTCGTCACCGACCCACCTGGAGGGCCCGGTCCGACGACTCCGGGTCCGACAACCCCCGGTCCGACGACCCCGGGTCCCACGACCCCGGGTCCCACGACCCCGGGTCCGGGCGGCTCGTCCACCCCCGGCGAGCCCGAGATCACCGTGGCCTCGAAGGCGCCGTCGTCGATCGACAAGACGCACAAGTGCCAGGGTCGCAAGGTGTTCCGGTCGGGCAACTGGCGGATCGTCGATGGTCAGGCCCCCGGTGGCAGCTACTGCGACAACGGCCACCCCGGTCGGGGCCGCGACGCGATGCGTCTGACCTTCCGCGGTGACGTCCTGGACATCGTGTTCGGACGCGCCGTGCGCGGTGTCAAGGCGGTGGTCTTCGTGGACAACGAGCGCATCGGCACCGTCTCCTTCGCCGGACGCAAGGCAGCCCCGCGGCTCGACAAGCACGCCGTGGTCAGCGGCCTGGGCGAGGGCCGGCACCGGCTCAAGCTGGTGGTGAAGCACGGCGGCCGTGCCTTCATCGAGGGCTTCGGCATCACCGGCTGATCAGCACCGCTGAACCAGCACCCGCTGAGCCAGCACCGCCAAGGCCCGCTCCGAACATTGCTCGGGGCGGGCCTTGTCGTTGTCGGCGGGCGGGACCCGGGGGCCCTGAAACTGGCGGCGCAAGACAGGTCGACAGCCAAGATCGGTGTCGCGCGCCGCCAGTTCGCGACCGAGTGAGGTCAACCGATTCCAGATCCACAGGTCAGGCGCAGTCAGGGGCTTGCGGGTGTCGAGTCCCCTCAGGCCTCGGCGTCTGCCTTGATCTTCGCCAGCGTCTCGCGCATCCCGGCCCCGAGCTCGACCTCGAACTTCGTCACTCCGCCCATCAGCCGGTCCTCGAGCGACTGCGCGATCGGGGACAGCCCGTCCGGGGCCTCGCGGCGCTGGGTCAGCGTCGTGCCGCCGGAGCCGTTGTCGGCCAGGCTGAACGACCAGATGGTGAAATTGTCCTTGATCCGGAAGGCGATCTCGCGGTGCGGCTCGAAGCGCACCACCTTGGAACGCGTCGGCCACACGAGCGGGCCGCGACGGTTGATGTTGATCGTCCTGGTGCCGAGCCCGACGGGTCGGCCCCGGACGATGGTCTTGAGGACCTGTGGGCTCCACTTCGACATACGGCCCAGGTCCGAGACGAGGGACCACACGCGCACAGGCGGGGCGGCGATGTCGATGGATTCTTCGAGCAGGGGCGCAACGACGTCGGTCATGAGCGCAATCTAGTCGAGTCGAGGCACGGACCTCGCGTGTGTTCCGTCACCTTCACCCGGGTTGGCGGCAGCCCAGGCGAGAAGGGCAGCCGTGGCGTCGTCCTCACTCATCGGGCCGTTGTCCATGCGCAGCTCGAGGAGGTGCTTGTACGCGGCGCCCACCCGGCGGCCAGGAGCAATGTCGAGGATCTCCATGATCTGCGCACCGTCGAGATCGGGCCGGATCGAGGCGAGCTCCTCCTGCTCGGCGAGCCGCGCGATGCGCTCCTCGAGGGAGTCGTAGGTCCGGCGCAGGCGGTCCGCCTTGCGCTGGTTGCGGGTGGTGCAGTCGGCACGGGTCAGGATGTGGAGTCGCTCGAGCTGGTCACCGGCGTCCCGCACGTAGCGGCGTACCGCTGCGTCGGTCCATTCGCCTGCGCCGTACCCGTGGAAGCGGAGGTGCAGCTCGACCAGCTTGCTGGTCGCGTCGATCTCGGCGTTGGAGAAGCGGAGCGCCTGCATCCGCTTGCGGGTCAGCTTCGCGCCGACCACGTCGTGGTGGTGGAAGGTCACGACTCCGCCCGGCTCGAACCGCCGCGTCCGGGGCTTGCCCACGTCATGCATCAGGGCGGCGAACCGGGAGATGAAGTCGGGTCCGCCACCGAGGCGCGACTCGAGGTCGATCGACTGTTCGAGGACGGTCAACGAGTGCTCGTAGACGTCCTTGTGGCGGTGGTGCTCGTCGCGCTCGAGGGCGAGGGCGGGCAGCTCGGGCAGGACGTGTGCCGCCAAGCCCGTCTCCACCAGCAGGCGCAGGCCCAGTCGGGGGTACGGCGCACACACCAGCTTGACCAGCTCGTCACGCACGCGCTCGGCCGAGATGATCTCGATCCGCCCGGCCATCGAGGTCATGGCGGCCACGACCTCCGGCGCCGGGGTGAAGCCCAGCTGGGCGGCAAAGCGTGCCGCTCGCATCATGCGCAGCGGGTCGTCGGAGAACGAGTCCTCGGGCGTGCCCGGCGTGCGCAGGGTCTGGTTGGCCAGGTCGACGAGTCCGCCGTAGGGGTCCTCGAACTCCCGGCCCGGCACCCGGACGGCCATGGCGTTGACGCTGAAGTCCCGCCGGCCGAGGTCGCCGACCAGGTTGTCGCCGTACTCCACCTCGGGCTTGCGGGAGGTCGAGTCGTAGGTCTCGGCCCGGTAGGTGGTGATCTCCACCTGCCACTCACCGATCCGGGCGCCGATGGTGCCGAAGGAGCGGCCCATGTCCCAGATGGCGTCGACCCAGCCCGAGAGCAGCTTCTCGGTCTTCTCCGGGCGAGCGGAGGTGGCGAAGTCGAGGTCGTTCTGCAGCCTGCCGAGCATGGCGTCGCGCACCGGACCGCCGACCAGTGCCAGCTCCTCGCCCGCTGCGGCGAAGCGTGCGCCGAGGTCATCGATGACCGGGCCGATGCGGGTCAGCTCCGAGGCGACGCGGCGCTCCACCTCGGCGATCGAGAGCGGGGGCAGGACGGCGTCGGACACAAGGGTGAACGATAAGGGATGGGGTGGGGATCGCCGTGGTCGCGAGAGTCGCGCCAGATGCCCGGTGACCGGGCACTACAGTCGGTGCCGTGCAGTGCCTGTCCTCGAACTCCCGCGCCCGGAGGGCAGCGGGACGGACGACGAAGGCAGTCCTGCGGGCCGTCGTGTGCTCGTTGGCCCTCGCGCTGATGATCCTGGTCGTGCCGATCGGCCTCTCCGCGACGGCGCGGACGACCCCGAAGCCAGAGGAGAAGGAACCGCTCGGGGTGCACCTCGAGTCCATCAGCCCGTCCACCCTGAGCGACAACGACCGCCCGCTCACGATCACCGGGACCGTGACGAACCAGAGCGACGAGCAGTGGACCGCGATCAACCTCTACTCCTTCCGCTCCGAAGCCCCCATCCCTGACGCGCAGTCCCTCGCCGACTCCGCCGCGATCGAGACTGCCGCCTTCGTCGGAACGCGCATCGTCGCCGCGGGCACCGAGGACACCGTCGAGCTGCTCGACCCGGGCGAGTCGGCGCCCTTCTCGCTCACTGTGCCCCGGTCAGAGATCCGCGTCGTCGAGCCGGGCGTCTACTGGCTGGGCGTGCACGCCATGGGGATCCCGTTCTCGTCCCTGGAGCGGGACCTCATCGCCGACGGTCGCGCCCGCACCTTCATCCCCTTGGTCCCGCGCGCGCGCGGGAAGGACAAGGACGAGGTGACGGTGGAGTCTGCCATCGTCGTGCCCGTCCGCGAGACGGTGTGGTTCCAGCCCGACGGTCGGATCGCGCACCTGGCCCGGTGGACCAGGTCCCTGGGTGACGGTGGACGGCTGGACGCCATCCTTGACGCGGGAGAGGCCGCCGACGTGCCCCTCACGTGGCTGGTGGACCCGGCCGTGCCGGCCGCCGTGAAGCGGCTGGCCGACGGCAACCCGCCCCGCAGCCTGGCCCCTGATCCCAACGCCCCGCCGCCCAGCGAAGAGCCCACCGAAGAGCCCAGCGAGCCCACGGGTGCGCCTGTCGAGCCCGAGCCCTTCGCGGCGTTCTCCGACCCCATCCCGCCGCCAGTTCCCGAGGAGGAGCTGTCCGACCGTCAGCAGGCTCTGGCCGACCAGGCGCAGGAGTGGCTCGACCGCTTCCTCCCCCTCGCCAGCAGCGGGACCGTCCTGGCCCTGCCGTACGGCGACATCGACGAGTCGGCGGCCGCGACGCACGGCCCGGCGTTCTACCAGCAGGCCGTGACCCGCAGCACCCAGGTGATGGCCGGGCTGGCAATCCCGGCCACCCCAGCCCTGGCTCCGCGGGACGGCATCATGAGCCCGGCCGCGATCGCTGCCGCCAGCCCGGAGACCATGATCCTGCTGGGCGACACCACCTCGTTCACGGTGCCTCCCGACTCGGCGTCGTCCATGGTGGACCTCCTGGGGCACAAGGTGCTCGTGACCTCGTCCGGTGCCGCTGCGGGTGGGCCCGGTCCGACGCCCGCCGACGACCCGCTGGCACTCAGGCAACGCCTGCTCAGCGAGGCGGCCCTGCGCCTGCTCACGGCGTCGGCGTCGGGGCCCCCTGCGCCGACTCCTCCCCCGGTCGTGATGATGCTGCCGGCCGACTGGCACCCCGAGGAGCCCGACGCGCTCCTGGCCGACCTCGACGTGCCCTGGCTCTCGGCGGTCAGCGCCGCCGACATCGCGCTGCGACCGGCAACCTCGATCAGCGTCACCGACATCGCCTACTCGCTCGAGGACGCCGAGGCCGAGCTCGACGAGACCAGCTTCACCGCCGCCGAGGAGCTGACCGCCCGGGCCCAGCTCCTGTCCGGTGTCCTGACCCTGCAGGACCTCGTGCGCGAGCAGGTGGCCGACGAAGTGCTGGTGAGTCTCTCGAGCGGTCACCGTTCGCACGCGGACGACGTCACCCAGAGCGTGCAGGAGGCCACTGGCTTCATCGATGCCCAGCTCGGCAAGGTGCGCGTCGAGGCCCCCGACGCCGTGACCCTCTCCAGCCAGACCGGGCCCTTCGGCGCCGACGTCGTGAATGGCCTCGACCAACCGGTCACGGTCCGGCTCGCCGTTGATTCCGGCGGCACCCTCGAGCTCGCCGATCTGGGTCCCCAGCAGCTCGGCCCCGGGGCCAAGAAGCGGATCCTGCCCCAAGTGACCGCCAGCCGACCCGGGATCCACCAGGTGTCGTTGCTCGTCACCGACGCCGACGGTCAGCCGACCGGGGCGTCCACCAGCCTGCAGGTCCGCGCCGCCCAGGTCAGCGGCCTGATCTGGCTCATCCTTGCGGGCGGTGCGCTGCTTCTCTTCGGCACGATCGCCCTGCGCCTGGTCAAGCGTCTGAGGGCCCGGCGCGCCAGCCCACCGGGAGCGACCGCCCTCGCGGTCTCTCCATGAGCGACCAGAAGGTCCTCGCCTCCAGTGCCGTGATGGCCGCCGGCACCGCGTTCTCGCGGGCCAGCGGGTTCCTGCGCGGTGCCCTGCTGGTCGCGGCCCTCGGCGCCGCAGTGCAGGCCGACCTGTTCACGATCGCGAACACGCTGCCCAACATGATCTACATCCTGGTCGCGGGCGGTGTCTTCAACGCGGTCCTGGTGCCGCAGCTGGTGCGGGCCCAGAAGTCCGACGCGGACGGCGGAGAGGCCTATGCCAACCGCGTGATCACGCTGTCGGCGCTCTTCCTCGGAGCAGTGACCGTGGCCCTCGTCGTGGCGACCCCGTGGGTCATACCGCTGTTCCTCAGCAGCGACTACGACTCTCCGCAATACGCCGCGCACCTCGAGTCGATCATCCACCTCACCAGGCTGTGCCTGCCACAGGTGTTCTTCTACGGGATGTTCGTGCTGGTCGGGCAGATCCTCAACGCCCGCGGCCGGTTCGGGCCGATGATGTGGGCCCCCATCGCCAACAACGCCGTGGCCGTGCTGATGCTCGCGGTCTACCTCGGGTTGTACGGGAAGGCCACCACGAGCGAGTGGCAGCAAGCTCTGACCCGCGACCAAGAGCTCCTGCTCGGTGTCGGCTCCACGCTGGGGATCGTCCTGCAGCTGTTCATCCTCCTGCCCTACCTCAAGGCCGCCGGCTTCAGCTATCGACCGCGCTTCGACTTCCGCGACGCGGGTCTGGCCAAGACCCTGTCGCTCGGTCTCTGGACGGTGCTCTTCGTCATCGTCAACCAGCTCGCCTACGTCGTGGTGGTCAACCAAGCCTCGGGCGGGCCCCTGGGCGACGAGGACGGAACCGGCTACACCGTCTACGCCAACGCATTCCTGATCCTGATGGTCCCGCACTCGATCGTCACCGTGTCCCTGGCCACGGCGATCCTCCCGACCATCTCGGGCTTTGCCTCCGAGGACCGGCTGCGGGAGATGGGGACGACGATTGCCTCCACGCTGCGGTCGGCGCTGGTCGTCGTGCTGCCCGTCGCTGCCCTGCTGCCCGTGCTGTCCTATGACGTGGCCAACGTCCTGTTCGGGTGGGCCGAGAAGGAGTCGGCCGACCGGTTCGCGACGACCCTGGCCGTCTTCGCACCCGGGCTGGTCTTCTTCACCGTCCACTACTTCATGCTGCGCGGCTTCTACGCGCTGGAGCAGACGCGCCGGGTGTTCTTCATCCAATGTGCGATCTCGGCGACCAACATCGCCCTCGCCGTCGTCCTCGTGCGACTGGTGAGTGCACCGGGCACCGCGCCGGCCCTGGCCGCTGCCTACCTCGGGGCGTACGCCGTCGGCTCGATCGTCAGCTACTCGGTGCTGCGCCGCGTTCTCGGTGACCTCCAGACGCCTGCACTGCTGCGGTTCCTGATGCGGATGCTGCTCGTCGTCGCTCTCGCTGCGCTCGCTGCCTGGTTGGTGACCGCAGGCGCTGGGGCCCTGCTGGGCGACCGCGCCGACAACCCACCTCCCCTCGTCTCGCTGGCCCGTGGTGGCGTCGCCGGCGTCGTCGGCCTGGTCGTGGTGCTCGTGCTGTCCCACGCGCTGCGGATCCGTGAAGTGACGTCCCTGACCCAGGCGGCCACGTCCCGCCTGCGGCGCCGGCGAGTCCTAGGATGAGTCCGACCAGCGCCGACCCGACCGGGGAGAGGGAGGTTCGCGGTGCCTGACTCCATCCACGCCGGCGACCTCCTCGCCGACCGCTACCGCCTCGACGACCTGCTCACCGAGAGCGCGGGCGGGCGTTTCTGGTTGGCCCACGACCTGGTCCTGCACCGGCCGGTCGCCGTACACCTCATCGCCAGGACCGACGAGCGGGCCGAGGGCCTGATGGAGGCCGCGCGGCGTACGGCGCCCTACCACGACCGGCGGCTGCTGCGCGTGCTCGACGCCGACGAGACCGACGAGTGCTGCTACGTCGTCAACGAGTGGGGGCAGGGGACCTCGCTCGACAACATGCTGGGCAGCAACGGGCCCCTGCAGCCGCGACGCGCGGCCTGGGTCACCTCCGAGATCGCGGACAGCCTGGCGCGAGCCCACGAGGCCGGGCTCGACCACGGCCGGATGGTGCCGGAGAACGTCCTGATCGACCTCAACGGACAGGTCCGGATCATCGGCTTCGCCGTCGACGCGGCACTTCACGGCCTGCCCACGGGCCGCCAGTCCGCCGACCTCGTCGACACCGCCGGGGTCCTCTACGCCGCCCTCACCGGCAAGTGGGCTGGGGTCTCCTCCTCCCACGTGGCCGCGGCCCCGACGGAGCACGGACAGGTGATGCGCCCTCGCCGGGTGCGCGCCGGCATCCCGCGGCAGCTCGACGACCTGTGCGACCAGGTGATCAACGCCGACGGCGCCCACCACCGGTCGGCGTTCGACCTCACGACGATGACCGGAGTGGTCGAAGCGCTGCGCGAGTTCGTCGGCGACCCCACCGGGCTGGACAGCGCCGAGTCGTGGCTCGATCACCATGCCGTGACCGTTGCTCCCGCGCCCTGGGCGGTCGACGCGTCGTCACCGCAGCCGCCGTCCCCCACCGTGGCAGTCCGGCAGGTGGAGCCGACGCCGGACTCCACGACTCAGGTCGTACCCACGTCTGACTCGACGACTGAGCCCGCGCCTGACCTCCCGCCTGGGCCCACCCCGCAGCCCGGACCTGAGCCGTCCCCGCACCTCACCGAGATGCCCACCCAGGCGGGGATCCCGGTCTTCGACGAGAACAACGACGTCGGCTGGATCCAGGCCCGCAGCACGATCCCCGTCCCGCCCCCTCCCCACGAGGAGACGCAGGCGAAGCCGCTGTTCGCACCCGAGCCGGCCGAGGGTCAGCCCGTACGCCGAGCGCGACCCGGCGCCACAGCCGCGCCTCCTCGGGACTACTGGCCCTGGGAGACCGGCACCGGCGTCGGCACCGGCATCGGAACGGGGGTCCCGGCCGCGACCAACGACAGCACGGACCACGTCGTGCCGGGACGCAGCTGGTTCCGGCTGGCCATGTCGGTGGCCATCGGGGTGCTCCTGCTCGTGGCAGGTGTTGCGGCCTACCAGCTCGGAGTCGGCAACGGTGACGAGCCCGACGACGAACCCACCGCCTCCGCCGAGCCGACTCCTGTGGAACCGACGCCTTTCGCCGAGCTGACGGCCGTCGACTTCGATCCCCAGGGAGCGGAGCCGCGCGAGGAGAATCCTGAGCTCGTTCCGCTGGCACTGGACGGCGACACGGCGACGTCCTGGCAGACCTCCACCTACAAGCAGGACTTCGGACCGACGGGCCTCAAGGACGGCGTTGGCCTGCTCGTCGATCTCGGGTCGACCCGGTCCGTGCGCGAGATCGAGGTTGCCACCCTCGGGGGTCCCACCACGCTCTCGGTGTACGTCGAGGACAAGGAGCCCACCGGCGTCGCCGAGCTCACCCCGGTCGGGAACCAGTCCGGCAACGGCGTCCTCACCATCAGCCTCGACCAGGCCGTCTCGGGTCGCTACGTCACTGTCTGGTTGACCTCGATCCCGCCGATCGAGGGTGAGTTCCGCGGCGCGATCGCAGAAGTGGCGGTCCTGGGATGACGAGCGCCTCCGACGCCGAGCTGACGGGCGCCTCCGACGCCGAGCTCCTCGCCCGGCACGTCCAGGGTGATCCCGACGCCTTCGGCGAGCTCTTCGCCCGACACCGCGACCGGCTGTGGGCGGTCGCCCTGCGCACGATGGGCAATCCCGAGGACGCCGCAGACGGGCTGCAGGAGGGGATGATCGCTGCTTTCCGCCGCGCGGGGTCGTTCCGCGGCGACGCCGCCGTGACCACGTGGCTGCACCGGGTGGTCGTCAACGCCTGCCTCGACCGGTTGCGGGCGATGAAGGTACGCCGCGCCGAGGCGTTGCCCGACGACCTCGAGGAGCGCGCGGACCGCGGCTCGCTGGTCAGCTCGACCGACGCCGAGCTCGACCCGGCGGAGCTGACCGTGGCCGACGAGCGGCGGCGGCTGGTGCTCGATGCGCTGCGAACCCTGGCCCCCGACCAGCGCGCCGCCCTGGTCCTCGTCGACATGGAGGGCTACCCCGTCGCCGAGGCGGCAGCGATGCTCGGCGTCGCCGAGGGGACCGTCAAGTCCCGTTGCTTCCGGGGCCGCGCAAAGCTGGCGCCCCTGCTCGGCCTGCTCGCGCCCGGGTTGACCGGGTCGCCGGACGACGTCCTCTCAGGGAACCCCCCGGTCGCCGCGGACGTCCCAATCACTGGTCGCCCGCGCGGTTCCCCACCCGCCGAGCCGTGACCGCGTCCTGATCACCCTGTGTCCCTGAACTCCCGCTCACTCACGTTGTACGCCGAAGGAGGTGCCCGATGTCCGACTCCGACCTGACCCCCGACCAGGACGAGTCCGTGCGTGCACTCCTGGCCTCCGCCAAGCACACCGGGCCCACCCCACCCGAGGTCGTCACGCGCCTTGACGAGGTCCTGGCCGAGCTCGCCGCGGAGCGTCGCGAGGTGCGCGCGCCGGTGGTGACGCTCGCCTCGCGCCGGCGCCGGCGCGCGTCCGCCGCCCTCCTCGCTGCCGCGGCCGTCGTAGTGCTCGGCGTCGGGGTCAAGCAGGTCCTCCCCGGCGTCAACGAGTCGGCTGACTCGATGATGAGCTCGGACTCCGGGTCGGGCCAGGACGAGACGGCGGCTGGTGGTGCCGAGTCCGACCGCGCATTCGGAGCGCAGGAAGCCCCAGAGCCCCAAGGGCTCAAGTCGGGAGATCCCGAGTCACAGGCGAACACGCGGGACAAGCCGCCGACCCTCACCACCGACAGCGATCTGTCCGTCCTCGTCTCCGCGGCACCTCTGCGGCGGCAGGTACGGGCACTACGGCAAGGTGCGGCCTTCGATTCCTCCATCCCGACCAGTCTCGACTGCTTGGTCGACAGCGAGGACTCCCAGGACCAGGTCGGGGTCACCTACGACGGGACGCCGGGCGTCCTGGTCTACCGCGCCCCCACCGCGGGCAGCCAGCGGGTGGATCTCTTCCTGTGCGGCGAGGCGGACCCGGTGGAGTCGGTGGAGATCAAGACCCGCTGACCCTCGCGAGGTGGCCACGCTGGTGTCCTCGATGGAACACCGGGCGCCTACGATCGGTTGCACAGTGCGTACGCGCCAACCGACCCACAGGAGCCTGAACCGACCATGTCCGAAGTTCGCAACGTCATCATCATCGGTTCGGGACCCTCGGGCTACACCGCGGCTGTCTACGCGGCGCGGGCCGCCCTCGCCCCTCTCGTCTTCGAGGGGTCGGTGACTGCTGGCGGCGCCCTGATGACCACCACCGAGGTGGAGAACTTCCCCGGCTTCCGCGACGGCATCATGGGCCCGGCCCTGATGGACGAGATGCGCGCCCAGGCGGAGCGCTTCGGCGCCGAGCTGGTGGCCGACGACATCGTCGAGGTAGACCTCACCGGCGACATCAAGATCGTCAAGACGGCCACCGACACCTACCAGGCCCGGTCGGTGATCCTCGCGACCGGCTCCGGCTACCGCAAGCTCGGACTCCCGCGCGAGGAGGAGCTGTCGGGCCGCGGTGTGTCCTGGTGTGCGACCTGTGACGGCTTCTTCTTCCGCGAGCAGGCCATTGCCGTGATCGGTGGCGGTGACTCCGCGGTCGAGGAGGCGACGTTCCTGACCCGGTTCGGCTCGAAGGTCTACCTGATCCACCGCCGCGACGAGCTGCGCGCCTCCAAGATCATGCAGGAGCGGGCCTTTGCGGACCCCAAGCTGGAGATGGTCTGGAACTCCGAGATCGCCTCCATCAACGGCGACGACCGGCTCGAGTCCCTCACCCTGCGTGACACGGTGACGGGCGAGGAGCGCCAGCTCGACGTGACTGGCCTCTTCATCGCGATCGGCCACGACCCGCGCTCCGAGCTGCTGACCGGCCAGGTCGACCTGGACGACGACGGCTACGTGCTGGTCGACCACCCGTCGACCGCGACCAACCTGCCCGGTGTCTTCGCCGCAGGCGACCTCGTCGACCACATCTACCGCCAGGCCATCACCGCTGCCGGCACCGGCTGCGCGGCCGCCCTCGACGCCGAGCGCTACGTCGCCGCCCTCGACCACGCTGCTTTGGTCGACGCCTCGCAGCGCGAGGCCGAGGAGATCATCACCGAGACCACGCCGGTCTCTGGCTGATCCCACGCGCGCTCGTCCGGTTGGAGTCCCCGCTCAGGCGGGGACTCCTGCACTTCATGGCCTTTGCAACGGTAGTGAGGTGCAGGACTTCGCCAGGAAGTCCGTCGCCCGCGCGCAACTTGCACGTGACGCCCGGCGGTCTCCGCACGCGGCGGGGAACATCCGTCGGTGGGGTGGTGTTGACTGATTCACAGACGTCATCCGATCAACGAAAGGCATCCCGTGGGCAACATCTCCGCAGTCACCGACGCCGAGTTCGAGGCGCAGGTCCTCAAGTCCGACAAGCCGGTCCTCGTCGACTTCTGGGCCGAGTGGTGCGGCCCGTGCCGCCAGGTCGCCCCGATCCTCGACGAGATCAACACCGAGCACGGCGAGAAGATCACGTTCTTGAAGATGAACGTCGACGAAAACCCGGTCACGCCCGCGTCCTACCGCGTCACCGGCATCCCGACGATCAACGTCTACCAGGGCGGCGAGGTCGTGAAGTCGATCGTCGGCGCCAAGCCGAAGGCCGCGCTCCTCAAGGAGCTCGCCGACTTCATCTGAGTCTCACCCACGAGCGCTCCGGTCCGCACTGCGGGTCGGGGCGTTCGTCTTTTCATGCGCGGTTCAGTCGCGCGTGCGGTGCGACGCCTTCGGCGCCGGTTCAGGTGCTGGCAGTACGACGCCCCAGAGCCGTTCCAGCGTCGCCTCGAGCTCGGACTTCCACGAGACGGCCGAGCGCAGGTCCATCCGCATGCGCGGTGTGGTCGTGTGGGCGCGTTGGGTCTTGAAGCCGACCCGGCCCAGGAACTCGGCCGGGACCACGCACCCGCTCGAACGGCCGCGGGTGTCACCGAAGGCCTCCACCGCAACCACCTCGCGCTGGACGAGGTCGCGGGCCATCCCTTGCACGAGGAGGCGGCCGATGCCGCCGCCGCGGGCCGACGGGTCGACGTACACGGTGGTCAGGAGCACTGCGTCAGGGGACGGGGGCGAGGTCGGGATTCCTGCCGCGCCCGGCAGGAAGACCGGCGGGGCATAGATCGCGTGTCCCACGACCTCGCCGTCGACGAGGGCGACGCGCCCGCAGGACCCCCATTCGCGGAGCACCCAGGAGAGCCAGGCCTCGCGGACCTCGGTCTCCTCCCCCGCGCCGAGACGGGAGCGACTCACGGGATCGGTCGACCAGAACAGGCAGGAGCGGCACGGCTCGTGCACCTGCGTCAGGTGGTCGAGCGTGAGCGGAGCTGTCCGCCGCGTCATGTCTCCATGCTAGGCCCGTCCAGGGCCTGAGAGGATGCACCATGCGCCAGATCCGCCAGAGCAAGAAGCTCCAGGGAGTCCGCTACGACGTGCGTGGTCCGATCCTGGTCGAGGCACAGCGTCTCGAGGCCGAGGGCCACCGCATCCTGAAGCTCAACATCGGCAACACGGCGCCGTTCGGCTTCGAGGCGCCCGAGGCGATCCTCGCCGACATCATCCACCACCTGCCCGACTCGCAGGGCTACAGCGACTCCCAGGGCATCTACTCGGCCCGGACCGCGGTGATGAACTACTACCAGTCGCACGGGTTGCGCGAGGTCAGCGTCGAGGACATCTTCATCGGCAACGGCGTCTCCGAGCTCATCTCGATGGTGCTGCAGGCCTTCGTCGACGACGGCAACGAGATCCTGGTGCCCGCTCCCGACTACCCACTCTGGACCGGCGCGATCACGCTGTCGGGGGGTACGGCGGTGCACTACCGCTGCGACGAGCAGAACGGCTGGTCCCCCGACCTCGCCGACATCGAGGCCAAGATCACCGAGAACACCCACGGCCTGGTCATCATCAACCCGAACAATCCCACCGGTGCGGTCTACAGCGCGGATGTCGTCAAGGCCCTGATCGACATCGCGCGCCGACACCAGCTGGTGGTCTTCGCAGACGAGATCTACGAGAAGATCCTGTTCGAGGACGCCCAGCACCACCACGCGGCCACCTTCGCGGGCAGCGACGTGCTGTGCCTGACCTTCAGCGGACTCTCCAAGGCCTACCGCGTCTGTGGATATCGCGCCGGCTGGCTGATGATCTCGGGCCCGAAGGAGATCGCCCAGGACTTCCTCGAGGGACTGACGCTGGTCGCCAACATGCGCATGTGTGCCAACGTGCCGGCCCAGCACGCGATCCAGACCGCCCTGGGCGGCTATCAGTCGGTCGAGGAGCTCATCGGGCCGGGCGGGCGCTTCTATGAGCAGTCGATGCTGGCCGATCGGCTGCTCAACGAGATTCCGGGCGTCTCCAACGTGACGCCCCAGGGGGCGCTCTACTGCTTTCCGCGCCTCGATCCGGACGTCTATCCCATCGACGACGACCAGCAGTTCGTCATCGACCTGCTGCGGGCCAAGAAGATCCTGGTCACCCATGGCACCGGCTTCAACTGGTTCGAGCCCGACCACTTCCGCCTCGTGACGCTGCCGGAGGCGTCCGTGCTCGAAGAGGCGATCGGCCGCATCGGCGACTTCCTGGCGACGCGGCGGTAGCTCCCTTGGCCGACACCGCTCGCGCAGCGGGGCCCGGGGGCGCCTAGGCTCCCCGACATGCGTGATCTCACCTACCCGCCGATCGTCGTCGCTGCGAAGGCAGGCTTCCGGCTCCTCGGCCAGCGGTTCCAGCTGACCGGCACCGAGCACGTGCCCGAGTCCGGTGGGGTCCTACTGGCGTACAACCACATCAGCTATGTCGACTTCGTGTACGGCGGGCTGGCGGCCAACCCGTCGGGTCGCCTGGTCCGATTCATGGCGAAGAGGGAGCTCTTCGACCACCCGCTCGCGGGGCCGCTGATGCGCTCCCTGCACCACATCGAGGTCGACCGCGCCTCAGGTGAGCAGTCCCTGTCGGCGGCCCTGGACCACCTGAAGGCTGGCGAGGCCGTGGGGATCTTCCCCGAGGCGACCATCTCCCGGTCGATGGAGCTCAAGGACTTCAAGACCGGCACCGTACGGATCGCCGCCGCGGCCGGGGTGCCGGTGGTCCCGGTGATCATGTGGGGTACCCAGCGGATGATGACCAAGGACCACGACCGCGACTTCTCGCGAGGCAAGACGATCTCGATCGCCGTGGGCGCGCCCCTCCACCCGACCGGCAACAATCCGGTGGCAGAGACGGCCGAGCTGCACGCACGGATGTCGGAGATGCTCGACGAGGCGATCGCCGCCTACCCGATCGACGAGCAACCCCCCGGGAGCTGGTGGGTGCCGGCGCGTCTGGGCGGTACGGCGCCCACGCCGGCCGAAGCGGCAGCGCTCGACATGGCGGAGAAGCGCGCCCGAGCGCAGCGGCGGGCTGCCAAACGGGGTTGATCTGTCTACCTGTCATTTTATCGCTATATATTTTTGTCGACAAAGTGACGGCAGGCGTCGACGGCGCTCACTGCGCTGCAGGGGCGCGAGCGGCTAGGGGCGCTGTCGACTCCTGAGGACATCGACGCCGACGCCGCTGAGGTCGTCCAGTGCAACGGATCGTCCGGCAACAGCCATGGCCAATGCCTCACTCGGTCCGGCGATCTGCTGGCCAGTGCCCCACGACCATTCCTGATCGGTCGCCAGCAGGTGCAGACCCTCCAACCGATCCTTCGGCACCAAACCACGCACGCCACCGGGGAACCAGTCCAGCAACATCCGCCAGTCCTCGAGGCTGACGTCGTCGGGCAGACCGAGTGGCCGAGCGCAGTCACGCAGGTGGATGCATCCGTCCGCCATCTGGCCCATGGGCCCGACGCCAGGAGCCTTGATGACCTCGTCGGCCTTGTCGCGCAGGAGAACGGTGAGGTCCTCGAGCGGCCGTCGAGACAGATCGCGAGCGAACTCTGCGCTGGCTCTGTCGATCGAGCCACGCGACCGGACGACCTGCACCAGAAAACCTCCGAGGCTGCCCGTCAACGGCATCACCAGGTGTCCCAGCACTTCTCGGACGGTCCAGGCATCGCACAGACTGCGAGAGTCGAGCTGGCTCTCATCCAGGCTGTCGAAGAAGTCCGCCAGTCGCAGCCGATTCGCAGTGATCTCGCTCTGTACGTCCATGCCGCCACACTAGGGTGTCCTGGCCGGCGCGGTCCTTACCCACTCTGGCCATGGGTGTGTGACGGCGTTCAGTCGCTGTCCATGCTCCGAACAAAGTCGTCCACCTGTGATGGGTCCTTAATAGCACCGTGTGCACAGCTACGAGTTCGCCATCATCGAGCAGCAGAGTGGTGGGCAGACCGCGTAGAGGGATCAGTTCCTGGATGACGCTGGTGAAGTCGCCTTCGCCATCGCACCACGAGGGAAATGCGACGTCGTGGCGTTGCAGGAACTCAATCTTCGGTTCGCGTCGATGTCTTGAGCGATACCCACGACCTCCACGAGATCCCCGGCTGCCAAAGGGTCCAACTGCGGCATCTCCTTGCGGCAGGGACCACAAGTCGTCGCCCAGATGTTGACGAGCTCGAGCTCGCCGGTTGGCGCAGTTCCGCTCATCGGTTGTCCGACCGGCAGCGAGAGGGTAGTCGGCGGCAGTTTCGCCCAGCCAAGCGTGTGCGATGACAGAGGCGCCGTGCCGCCAGTGCGTTGGCTTTCGAGGTGGTGGGTCGCGAGCGCAGCGAACGCCATGAGGGTCGTCGCGAGAAGAAGTTGGAGTCTGCGACTCACGCCAATGACCGCCTTTCGCGTCCTCTCGATCGACTCAGATGGGCCGGTCGGAGCGGTTGCGCGGGTCCATCATCTCCACGATGCGGCGAAGGTCGTCGAGCGAGGCGAACTCGACGGTGATCTTGCCCTTCGCCTTTCCCAGGTCGACCTTCACGCGGGTCTCGAAACGATCCGAGAGACGTTCGGCCAGGTCCGCCAGGCCGGGGGCAGTCGGCCGGTTGCGCTGTGCCCGGGTGGACGAGGTCTGGCCCGGGCCCAGGGACACGATCTCCTCGAGACCTCGGACGCTGATGCCTTCAGCCGTGACGCGTGCGGCCAAGCGGTCCTGGAGATCCGCGTCATCGATCGTGAGGAGTGCGCGTGCGTGCCCGGCGGACAGCACGCCCGCCGCGACCCGCCGCTGGACGGCCGGCGAGAGCTTCAGCAGCCGGAGCGTGTTGCTGATCTGAGGTCGCGAGCGGCCGATGCGCTGGGACAGTTCGTCGTGCGTACACCCGAAGTCCTCCAGGAGCTGACCGTACGCGGCAGCCTCCTCGAGCGGGTTGAGCTGGGAGCGGTGCAGGTTCTCCAGCAGTGCGTCGCGCAGCATGTCGTTGTCGTCGGTCTCGCGGACGATGGCCGGGATGGTGCTGAGGCCGGCCTGCTGGGAGGCGCGCCACCGACGCTCCCCCATGATCAGCTCGAACTCGTCCTGGCCGGTCCTGCGGACGACCACGGGCTGGAGCAGGCCCACCTCGGTGATGGAGTGGACGAGCTCGGCCAGCGCCTCCTCCTCGAACACCTGCCGGGGCTGACGGGCGTTCGGGCGCACCTGCGCGATCGGGAGCTCGGCGAAGTAGGCGCCCGAGACAGGTGCTGGCGAGGCCTCGCTGCCGGCGGCGCCGACGTCCGTAGTCGATGACGAAGACGTCACGCCAGCCGTCAGCTGATCGGGGCGCCCGTCCCGGACCGACCCGGGCGCTTCGGCGGCGAGACCCTCCGGCGGAGCCGTGGGGATGAGGGAGCCGAGTCCCCGTCCCAGACCACGACGCGGTGGCTTGGCGTTGTTCATCGCGGTGCTCCCTTGGTAGCGATCTCCCTGGCTGCCTCGAGATAGCTGAGCGCTCCGGCAGACGCTGGATCGTAGGTCATGACCGTCTGCCCGTAGGACGGCGCCTCGGAGACCCGCACCGAGCGGGGCACGGCGGTCTTGAGCACCTCGGGACCGAAGTGCTCGCGCACCTCGGCTGCGACGGCCGCAGCCAGCCGGGTCCGGGCGTCGTACATCGTCAACAAGATGGTGCTGACGACGAGGTCGGGATTGAGGTGCTTGCGGACCATGGCGACGGTCTCGAGCAGTTGGCCCAACCCCTCCAGCGCGTAGTACTCCGCCTGGATGGGGATGAACATCTCTCGTCCGGCGACGAGGGCGTTCAGGGTCAACAGCCCCAGCGAAGGCGGGCAGTCGATGAGGACGTAGTCGAAGCGGTCGTCACCAGCCTCGGCGGCGGGGCCGATCCGGTCGTTCGCCGCCAGAGCGCGCTGCAGACGACTCTCGCGGGCGACCACGCTCACGAGCTCGATCTCGGCGCCAGCCAGGTCGATCGTCGCCGGGACCACCCACAAACCCGGGACTTCGTCGCTCGTCGTCATGACGTCGGCGAGGGCTTCCCCGTCCACCAGCATGTCGTAGGTCGACGGAACCCCTCGGTGATGAGCGACGCCCAAGGCGGTGGACGCGTTTCCTTGGGGGTCGAGATCGATCACCAGGACGCGCAGGCCCAGCTGGGCGAGGGCCGCAGCGACATTGACGGTCGAGGTCGTCTTGCCGACACCACCCTTCTGGTTCGCCACCACCAGCACCCGAGTGCTGTCCGGCCGGGGTGCTTTCTGTCCCCGGTGGAGCGCACCAGCGCGCGCCAAGACGGAGTGCTCGGCGGCACGAGCCATCGGAGTGGTCTCGTCGTCGAAGCCGTCCGCGCCGAACTCCGCGATCTGGGCTGCGGTACGCACCGTGAAGGGAGATGTTTCACGTGAAACATCGGTGGTGGGAGATGTTTCACGTGAAACATACCGACCCTCAACCTGTGGATGAACCTCAGTCTTCTGTGGAGAGGCAGGCTCAATTGCGCCTGCAGCGTCGGTGGAAAACTCGTGGGGGCGCATCGAACCGGCAGTTCCGTCGGAACGCATGGATTCCTCGGTCACAACCAGGACCTTTCGATCGAGAGGCGGAAAATCAGCGGCGGCGGCGTTGAGAAGGACGCGGCGGACGCGGCGGGCGCAAACCTACCCGCGACGGGTCCGCCCAAGCCACCCGGAGAGCATGGGTGCTGTGGATCAACGAGTCCTCTCCCAGCACCAGGATCTCCGGTTCGGCGCACCCCAGCTTGCGCAGGGTAGTGCCGGACTCGACGACTTCCGCCGCGACCGACGATCCCTTCATCGCCACCAGCGCACCGTGAGGCGATACCAGGGGCATCGACCAGCGGAGCAGCCGCTCCAACGGAGCCACAGCGCGCGACGTCACGACATCGAAGCAATGACGCTCCGACACGTCCTCGGCTCGCCCTCTGGTCACGGTCACGTTGTCCAACCCGAGCTGTTCCACGGCCTCGTCGAGGAACGCGGTCCGACGAAGCAAGGGCTCCACCAAAGTGACACGCAGATCGGGGCGCGCGATCGCAAGCACCAAGCCAGGGAGTCCCGCTCCCGAGCCGATGTCGCACACAGACGCGTTGGCGGGGATGACTTCGGCCAGGACGGCACAATTGAGCAGGTGGCGATCCCACAGCCGCGGAGCCTCACGCGGCCCGATGAGGCCGCGGACGACACCCTCGTGAGCGAGCAGGGCGGCGTACTGCTCCGCGAGGGGAAGGCGGGCAGAACCGAACACCCCCCGCGCCGCCTCGGGCGTGGGGGGTGCCGGTTCAGTCGGACCCGTCACGGTCCTGGTTTCACGTGAAACATCGATGTTGGATCAGCCCGGCAGGATGACGACGTACCGACGCGGTTCGGCACCCTCGGACTCGGACGTGAGACCAGCGGCGGCGACGGCATCGTGCACCACCTTGCGCTCGAAGGACGACATCGGCTCCAGGGAGACGTTCTCCCCGGACTCCTGCACCAGAGCGATCTTTTCGGCTGCCAGCTTCACCAGACGGGTGCGCTGCTCGGCACGGTAGCCGGAGATGTCGAGCATCAGTCGCGACCGCTCACCGGTCTCGCGGAAGACGGCCAGGCGAGTGAGCTCCTGGAGCGCGTCCAGGACTTCTCCCTTGCCGCCCACCAGCATGGACAGGTCGGCGCCGACGATCGAGACCGCCGCCCGATCACCCTCGACGTCCATGTCCAGGTCACCGTCAAGGTCGGCGATGTCGAGGAGCTCCTCGAGATAGTCGGCGGCGATGTCGCCTTCGTTCTCCAGGCGCTCGACCTTGCTCGGGCGACCGGCCGGCTCGCCCCCCGTCGCGTGCTCGACAGAGCCCTCGTCGGGGGTCACGCCCTGGTCCTCGGTCTGCTGCTCGGTCGTCGTGTCGGTGGACTCACTCACGTGCCATCTCCTGCCATCTGCTGCGGATTCGCGGCTGTGCCGCGGGGAAAATGTGGGGGACCGCTACTTCTTGCTCGGCGGCTTTCGTTTCGCCTGACGCTGTGCCTTGGTCTGCCGCTTGGGTTGGGGTCGCGGGGCCACCGGTGCTTCGACGACCTCGGTCGCGACGACCGCGGTGGACCCGGTCGGCTCGGTGCTGATGCCCTTGCGCGCGGCCTTGGCCTTGTCCCGCTCCGCCTTGGCCTTGTAGGCCTCGGTGTTGGGCGCCGGGTTGTTGCGGATCACGTAGAACTGCTGGCCCATGGTCCACAGGTTGGAGGTGGTCCAGTAGAAGAGGACACCGACGGGGAAGGCGATACCACCGACGGCGAAGACGACGGGCAGGACGTAGAGCAGCATCTTCTGCTGCTGGGCGTAGGGCCCGGTGAGGGCGTCAGCCGGCATGTTCTTGCTCATCAGCTGGCGCTGGGTCAAGAAGGTGGTGGCCGTCATCGCCAGGACCAGGACCGCGGCGAGCACGCGGACGCCCCAGTCGTCGGTGTTGAGGAAGGTGTCGGAGATCTTCGCCCCGAGGAAGATCGCGTCACCGAACTGCGTGTTGAGCTTCTCGGTCATCAAGCCGCGTGGTGTCTCCGGCTCCTTCGCTGCCTGGTCGATGAGACGGAAGAGGGCGAAGAAGATCGGCATCTGCAAGATGATCGGCAGGCACGACGCGAACGGGTTCGTGCCCGTGTCCTTGTAGAGCTTCATCGTCTCCTGGGCGAGACGCTCCCGGTCGTGGCCGTACTTCTTCTGCAGCTCCTTGACCTTGGGCTGGATCAGCTGCATGTTGCGGCTGGACTTGATCTGCTTGACGAACAGCGGAATGAGAGCCATCCGGATGACCAGCGTCAGGCCGATGATCGACAGCACCCACGCGACGCCCGAGGCCTCGCCGAACAGGTTGCCGAAGACCTTGTGGAAGCCAACCAAGACCGCAGAGATGACGAAGTACAGCGGTTCCATGATGAAGCCACCGATGCGGCTGAAGAAGTCGAGCACTCAAGCTCCCTGGGTCGGGGTCGGGCCCGCACTCAAGGTGCGGGATGGAACGGGGTCGTATCCGCCGGCTGACCACGGGTGGCAGCGACCGAGACGGCGGGCCGAGAGCCACGAGCCGCGGACGGCGCCGTACTCCGTCACGGCCTCGAGTGCGTAGGCCGAGCAGGACGGGTGATAGCGACAGACCTGGCCGTAGAGCGGACTGATCAACGCGCGGTAAGCCCTGAGGAACACGATCAGCAGGAATTTCACGGTGTCACCTCGGCGGCGGCCTTCGAGGTCACCTTGCCCAGACAACGCCGTAGGTCGGCAGCGAGTTCCGCGCCCGAGGCGGCCGCAGCCGGCGGCAGTGCTCGCACCACGAGCACGGCAGAACCCGGCAACCCCGCCAGGACGGGCAGGTGCTCCCGGGTCAGGTGTCGAAGTCGGCGCTTCACGCGGTTGCGGACCACGGCGTTGCCGACGGCCTTGCTCACCACGAAGCCCACCAGTGCCGGGTCGCCCGGCGAGTGGACAGCGAGGTGGACCACGAGGGTGCGTGAGCCGCAGCGACGACCGGATCGGACAGAGGCGCGGAAGGCGTCACTGCTGACGAGTCGGTGCGCAGCGGGCAGCACGATCGTGGTAACCGCCGGCGCAGTCGTCAGACGGCCAGGCTGTCGCGGCCCTTGCGGCGGCGCGCCGACAGGATGGCGCGGCCGGCGCGGGTGCGCATGCGCAAACGGAAACCGTGCACCTTGTGACGGCGGCGGTTGTTCGGCTGGTAGGTGCGCTTGCTCACGAGTTTTCTCCGATACGTTTCTCTTGGCGTTGTCCACTCCACAGCGGGACTTGGTGCACTCGCCTCACACAGTGCATGGAGCACTGAAGTGGCGAACTGGCTCTTCGGCCGGCACCGCCCACCCACGCGCGCAAACCTCAGGTGTTTGCGGAGTCGTGGACATGCGGCACCCGTCGACACGGAGTGACCGGCCAACGGTACGCGTGAGCGTGAATCATGGTCAAACTCGTGCAGCCGTCGGTCGGGTCGGTCGGCCTGTGGATGAAGGCTTGCCGCGGCGTTTCCGGCCTTGTTAGGTTGCGCTCGCCGAGGCCCACAGATTGGGTACCTCGACCGTCCGTCCTGGTTGTGCTCGACCGCTGGTCCGCTGGCAATGGTGTGCGCCCTGACCTGCGCGCTTACTGTTCGACCCACCTCTGGGCGGCGACGACAGTGACCTGGGTCACGGCCGAAGGGCCGGGGTTAACAGACTGTGGACAACTCTGTGGACAGTGCACGGCACAACCAGACGCAGGAAAGGTAGGCCGGTGGACGACCAGGAGAACGACCTCGGGGACGTATGGCGAGCGATCGTCCACGACCTGCAAGCCCACCAGCGGGCGTGGCTGCGTGCCAGCGAGCCGGTGACGCTGCACGAGAGCACCGCCATCATCGCCGTCCCCAACGACTTCACCCGGGGCCAGCTCGAGGGCCGACTGCGCGCCCAGCTCGAGGACGCGCTGAGCGAGGCCTTCGGTCGCGAGATCCGGATGGCGGTCAGCGTCAACCCGGCGCTCGAGGACACGTCGCCACAAACATATGTGGATGAAGAGACAAGTCAACCTAACGACATGTCGACAAATACGCTGCAGGACGAGCAGCGGGCCCCCTCCGGCCTGATCCCGGTGAGCGGGGGGCCGGCGCCTGCCCACGACCGGCCAGCCGACCCGGATCCGAGCAGCGATCGGCGTACCCACTCAGCGCTCGAAACGCGGCTCAACCCGAAGTACACCTTCGAGACCTTCGTCATCGGCTCGTCCAACCGCTTCCCGCACGCCGCCGCCGTCGCCGTCTCCGAGGCGCCGGGCAAGGCGTACAACCCGCTCCTGGTCTACGGCGAGTCCGGGCTCGGCAAGACGCACCTGCTGCACGCGATCGGTCACTACGTGCGCAGCCTCTACACCAATGCCAAGGTCCGCTACGTCTCCAGCGAAGAGTTCACCAACGAGTTCATCAACGCGGTGCGCGACGACCGACAGGACAGGTTCAAGCGGCGCTACCGCGACGTCGACGTGCTGCTGATCGACGACATCCAGTTCCTTCAGGGCAAGACGCAGACGCAGGAGGAGTTCTTCCACACCTTCAACACCCTCCACAACGCCAACAAGCAGATCGTGCTGACCTCCGACCAGGCGCCGAAGAAGCTCGAGGCGCTGGAGGAGAGGTTGCGCAACCGCTTCGAGTGGGGGCTGATCACCGACGTCCAGCCGCCCGAGCTCGAGACGCGGATCGCCATCCTGCGCAAGAAGGCGGCCATGGACCGGCTGACCGCGCCACCGGACGTCCTGGAGTTCATCGCCTCCAAGATCCAGACCAACATCCGTGAGCTCGAGGGGGCGCTGATCCGCGTCACGGCGTTCGCCAACCTCAACCGCCAGGACGTCGACATGAGCCTGGCCGAGATCGTGCTGCGCGACCTGATCCCCGAAGGCGCAGAGCCCGAGATCACTCCCGGCCTGATCATCGCGCAGACGGCCGCGTACTTCGGCGTCTCGATCGAGGACCTCACCGGCCCGAGTCGCGGTCGCCACCTCGTGATGGCTCGCCAGATCGGCATGTACCTGTGCCGCGAGCTCACCGCGCTGTCGCTGCCGAAGATCGGCGCGCAGTTCGGCAACCGGGACCACACGACGGTGATGTACGCCGACCGCAAGATCCGCCAGCTGCTGGCCGAGCGTCGCGCCGTGTTCAACCAGGTCTCCGAGCTCACCAACCGGGTGAAGATGCACGCGCGTCAAGGCTGAGCTGAAATCTGTGGACGACGTGTGGTTCCGACCAGCGTGTCGTACACACGGGGTGTGCACGGACCGCGACGTCACGCCACGCACCCACGGTGGCTGCACATCGGACCCCTGCCCTGCACAGGCTCGTGCACACCCCCTGTGCAGTCCGATTACGGCGCGTCACCTGCGCAAAGAGCAGTTGTCCACAATTTCCACCGACGCTATGACTACTACGAACCTCTAGCCGGATCGAATGTCAGAAACCATGGAACGAGCCCCGCTCTGGGGACAGACCTGCCGCTCCGAGTAGTTCGCATGGCAGGATTCGCAATCCGCGGGCACCAGCGCCTGGTGTGTGCGCCACAGATCTGCCCCTGATCGTCAATGAGGAGTCCGCCGTGAAGTTCCGCGTCGAACGCGACGTCTTCGCCGACGCCGTTGCCTGGGCTGCTCGTAGCCTGCCGGTCCGTCCCAGCTCGCCGGTCCTCGCGGGCCTGCTCATCGAGGCGAGCGACTCGGGCCTGGTGCTGTCCACCTTCGACTACGAGACCTCGGCCCGGGCGGACCTCACCGCAGACGTGAGCGACGAGGGCAGCGCGCTGGTCAGCGGCCGGCTGCTGGCCGACATCTGTCGCAGCCTCCCGGCCAAGCCGATCGAGATCCAGCTGGACGGGCCCCGGGTCTCGCTGACCTGCGGCTCGGCGCGCTTCAGCCTGCAGACCATGCCGGTCGACGACTACCCCAAGCTCCCGCAGATGCCGGCCGCGACCGGGACCGTCTCCAGCAACGACTTCGCGCACGCCGTCGCCCAGGCCGTCACGGCGGCCGGTCGCGACGACATGCTGCCGGTCCTCACCGGTGTCCGGATCGAGATCGAGGGTTCGACCATGTCGTTGCTCGCGACCGACCGCTTCCGGCTCTCCCACCGCGAGCTCACCTGGAACCCGCAGACCCCCGACGCTTCGGTCGCCGCGCTCGTGCCGGCCAAGGTGCTCGGAGAGACGGCCAAGTCGCTGACCTCCGGTGCCGAGGTCACCATCGCGTTGAGCGCCGGCTCCGGCGGAGAGGGCCTGATCGGCTTCGAAGGCTCGGGGCTCGGTGGCGTGCGGCGTACGACGACCAGGTTGCTCGACGGCGAGTTCCCCAAGGTGCGATCGCTGTTCCCCAGCGAGCACCTCACGGTCGCCAAGGTCAAGAAGGACGACCTCGTCGAGACAGTCAAGCGGGTCGCCCTGGTGGCCGAGCGCAACACCGCAGTGCAGCTGAAGTTCGGTGACAACCAGCTCGTGCTCGACGCCGGGACCGGCGACGAGGCTCAGGCGACCGAGGTCATCGAGGCCGAGATCACCGGCGAAGATCTCACCACCGGCTTCAACCCGCAGTTCCTGCTCGACGGGCTCACCGCCCTCGACGGCGAATACATCGACCTGTCGTTCACCCAGGCCAGCAAGCCGGTCGTCATCTCGAGCACCGACGCGGGCAGCGCAGACACCTTCCGCTACCTGTTGATGCCGCGCCGCCTGCTGAGCTGAGCCGAACTACTCGGGCGCCAGCGTCCGGGCAGGCTCGGCGAGCAAGGCAGGGAGTGAGCGCGCGAACTCCCAACGCCTCACCCGTGTTGCGGGCCAAGAGCCTCGCGTTAGGGTCACCACATGGACATCGGACTCGTCGGCCTCGGCAAAATGGGCGGGAACATGCGCGAGCGCATGCGCCGCGATGGTCACACCGTGGTCGGCTACGACCGCAACCCCGAGGTCAGCGACGTCGAGTCGCTCGCGAAGCTGGTCGAGGCCCTGCCATCGCCGAAGGTCGTCTGGGTGATGGTGCCCGCGGGCGACCCCACCCGGCAGACCGTCGCCGAGCTGGGCAAGCTCCTCTCCGAGGGCGACGTCATCGTCGACGGCGGCAACTCGCGCTGGACCGACGACCTGGCCAACGCTGAGGCCCTCAAGGACAAGGGCATCGGCTTCGTCGACTGCGGAGTCTCGGGCGGCGTGTGGGGCCTGGAGAACGGTTATGCCCTGATGTACGGCGGCGAGGCGGCCGACATCGAGAAGGTGCAGCCAGCCTTCGACTCGCTCAAGCCCGAGGGTGACTTCGGCGCCGTACACGCCGGAAAGGTCGGCGCCGGGCACTTCTCCAAGATGGTCCACAACGGCATCGAGTACGCGATCATGCAGGCCTACGCCGAGGGCTGGGAGCTGCTCGAGAAGGCAGAGGTGACCGAGAACGTCACCGAGGTCTTCCGCTCCTGGCGCGAGGGCACGGTCATCCGCTCGTGGCTGCTCGACCTGATGGTCGCGGCCCTGGACGACGACCCGGGCCTGTCCCAGGTCGCCGGCTACGCCGAGGACTCGGGCGAGGGCCGATGGACCGTGGAGGCCGGCATCGAGAACGCTGTCGCCACCCCCGCTATCACCGCAGCTCTCTACGCCCGCTTCGTCTCCCGCCAGGACGACTCGCCGACCATGAAGGCTGTCGCCGCGATGCGCAACCAGTTCGGCGGCCATGCCGTGAAGACCACTGCCCCCAAGGGCGGCGACGCCGCCGGCCAGCCGGCGGAGCCGGGCGGTCCGGCCCAGTCCGGCGCCGCCGAGCAGGCCGGCGCCGGCAGCGGGAACGAACCGGCAGAGAGCTAGACCTCTTGCACGTTGCGCACCTGAGCCTGCACAACTTCCGTTCCTACACCGACCTCGACGTCGTCCTGGAACCGGGCGCGATTGCCTTCATCGGGCGCAACGGGCAGGGCAAGACCAACCTGATCGAGGCGATCGACTACCTCTCGCGGTTGTCGTCGCACCGGGTGGCCTCGGACGCGCCGCTCGTCCGGGCTGGTTCCGACCAGGCGATCGTGCGCGCCGCGGTGGTCCGCGACGGGCGTACGGCGATCCTCGAGGTCGAGCTCAACCCGGGCCGCGCCAACCGTGCACGCATCAACAAGTCGCCGCTTCCACGACCTCGAGACCTGATCGGGGTGATGCGCACCGTCGTCTTCGCCCCCGACGACCTCACCCTGGTCAAGGGTGACCCGTCGGACCGCCGCAAGTTCCTCGACGACCTGCTGGTCCTGCGGACACCGCGACTGGTCGGGGTCCGCTCCGACTACGACCGGATCCTGCGTCAGCGCAACAGCCTGCTGAAGACCGCCGGTTTCGCCCGCGGGGAGTCCCGGGAGACGGCGCTGTCGACGCTCGCCGTCTGGGACCTGCAGCTGGCCGACGTCGGATCCCAGTTGCTGGCTGCGCGCCTACAGCTCGTTGACGACCTGCGGCCCTACGTCGGCAAGTCCTACGAGGCCGTGGCCCGGGGCGCGAGTCGCGACGACGCCGAGATCGGCTACAAGTCGTCATTCGAGACCGACGGGGTCGACGACCTCGGCGAGGCACTCCTCGCCGAGCTCGGCCGTCGCCGCAAGGACGAACTCGACCGGGGCGTGTCGCTGGTGGGACCGCACCGCGACGAGCTGGTGCTGACCCTGGGCAATGGCGAGCTGCGGCTGCCGGTCAAGGGCTACGCCTCGCACGGGGAGTCGTGGTCGTTCGCACTGGCGCTGCGGCTCGCGTCCTACGACCTGCTGCGCTCCGACGGCGACGACCCGATCCTCGTGCTCGACGACGTCTTCGCCGAGCTCGACACCGAGCGCCGCGCTCAGCTTGCCGACCTCGTCGCCGGGGCCGAGCAGGTCCTGGTCACCGCGGCAGTCGCCGCCGACGTCCCCGAAGCATTGCGTGGAGTCCGGTTCCTGGTGGCCGACGGGGAGGTGAGCCGCGATGAGTGAGGACGAGCCCATCGCGGACGACCGGACGGGCGCAGGCGACGAGCCCGGCGCCGTACCCCCGGAGGACGAGGGGGAGCAGCACCACGACGACGGTCTCGACTTCGCCCGCTCCGCCCGCAGGGCAGCAGGGTCCGGCCCCGGCAAGGCGCTGCGACGCAAGCCGGGCAACGACCTGTTCAAGCGGCGCGCGGTGCCGAGGTCCTCCGGAGCCCACCCCGATGACCGCGACCCGCAGCTCTTGGACACCGCGATGTCCCGGCTGATCAACCAGCACGGGTGGGAGCTCGACCTGAGGGTCCAGGCCGTCTTCGGCCGGTGGGCGGAGCTCGTCGGTGACGAGGTCGCCACGCACTGCACCCCGCAATCCTTCGGCGACACACGCCTCGTCGTACGCACCGACTCCACAGCGTGGGCGACGCAGCTGAAGCTCCTGGCGCCGACGATCGTCAAGCGGCTCAACGAGGAGCTCGGCGACGGGACGGTGACGGCCATCGAGATCCTGGGCCCGCACCTGCCGAACTGGAAGAAGGGCCGCTTCACCAGCCGCGACGGCCGGGGTCCTCGCGACACCTACGGTTGAGGGCCGTTCTGCCGATCTGCGGGCCACGCGGACGTATGGGGAGTCCACAGACCCCCTGAACGTCGCTCGATGAGGCCTCTCCGGTGCCCTCAGGGGCTCATTTTGTCCACAGATCCCCCCGAATCAGCGGGGCAAGGTGGCGTCTGGGCCCCTGGCGGCTAGACTGAGCGTGAGGTCGCTGACTGATCAGTCGCGACCTTCGCCTATGTCACCGCACCCGCGAGGGTGAGAAGCAGAAGAGGTTTGCGTGAGCGACGCACTTGTCCCCGAGCGGCCCAACGGTGTCGACTACGACGCCTCCGCCATCCAGGTCCTCGAAGGACTCGAAGCGGTTCGCAAGCGGCCGGGCATGTACATCGGCTCCACCGGTGAGCGCGGCCTGCACCACCTGATCTGGGAGATCATCGACAACGCGGTCGACGAGTCGATGGCCGGCTACTGCGACCGCATCGTCGTCACCCTCCAGGCCGACGGCAGCGTCAAGGTCGAGGACAACGGCCGCGGCATCCCGACCGACACCGCGCCGGGCGCCGACATGCCGGCCGTGACGATGGCGCTGACCATGCTCCACGCCGGCGGCAAGTTCGGCGGCGGCGGCTACAAGGTCTCCGGTGGGCTGCACGGTGTCGGTGTCTCGGTCGTCAACGCGCTGTCGACCACGCTCGTGGTGGAGGTGCGCAACCGTGGCCACCTGTGGCGCCAGACGTTCTCCCTCGGCGTCCCTGACGCCGACCTCCAGCAGGTCCGCCCCATGGAGTCCGACGAGCAGACCGGCACCACGGTGACCTGGTGGGCCTCCGACGACATCTTCGAGACCACCACCTACAACCTCGAGACGATCACCAGCCGGATCCGCGAGATGGCCTTCCTCAACAAGGGCCTGGAGATCGTCATCCGCGACGAGCGCGAGCACGCCGACGAGGTCGCCGACGCAGTCGAGGACGGCACCGTCGACCCGTCGATCGACCAGGCGTCGTCAGACAAGATCAAGAAGACCGACACCGGCCTGGAGCGGGTCTTCAAGTACGAGCGCGGTCTGGTGGACTACGTCGAGCACCTCAACCGGCGCAAGGACAAGGCCAACCCGACCATCATCTCGTTCGAGGCCGAGAGCCCCGGACAGGACGGGGCGCACATGAGCCTCGAGGTCGCGATGCAGTGGAACACCTCCTTCACCGAGTCGGTGCACACCTTCGCCAACGCGATCAACACCCACGAGGGCGGCACCCACGAAGAGGGCTTCCGCTCCGCGCTCACCAGCCTCGTCAACCACTGGGGCGAGGAGTGGGGCCAGATCAAGAAGAAGGAAGATCGCGTCTCCGGTGACGACATCCGCGAGGGCCTGACGGCGATCATCTCGGTCAAGCTGGAGAACCCCCAGTTCGAGGGGCAGACCAAGACCAAGCTCGGCAACACCGAGGTCAAGGGCTTCACCCAGCGCATCGTCAACGACCAGCTCGGCGCCTGGTTCGAGCAGAACCCCGCCGAGGGCAAGGACATCGTCCGCAAGTCGCAGTCGGCAGCCATGGCGCGCATCGCGGCGCGCAAGGCGCGTGACCTGGCGCGCGGCCGCAAGGGCCTCCTCGGCGGCGGCGGCCTCCCCGGCAAGCTCAGCGACTGCCAGTCGACGAACCCCGAGGAGTGCGAGGTCTTCGTCGTCGAGGGCGACTCCGCCGGCGGTTCGGCCCGCCAGGGCCGCGACCCGCGCGTCCAGGCGATCCTGCCGATCCGCGGCAAGATCCTCAACGTCGAGAAGGCCCGCATCGACAAGGTCCTCGGCAACGCCGAGGTGCAGGCCATCATCTCCGCCCTCGGCACCGGCATCCACGAAGAGTTCAGCATCGAGAAGCTGCGCTACCACAAGATCGTGCTGATGGCCGACGCCGACGTCGACGGCCACCACATCAACACCCTGCTGCTGACGCTGCTGTTCCGCTTCATGAAGCCGCTGATCGAGCACGGCTACGTCTACATGGCGCAGCCCCCGCTCTACCGCCTGCGCTGGAACAAGCCGGCCGAGCACGAGTTCGTCTACTCCGACTCCGAGCGCGACGCGTTGATGAGAGACGGTCTCGAGCAGGGCAAGAAGCTACCCAAGGAAAACCCGGTGCAGCGCTACAAGGGTCTCGGCGAGATGAACGCCGACGAGCTGTGGGACACGACCATGGACCCGGCCGGCCGGATCCTGCTGCAGGTCACCCTCGAGGACGCGGCCCAGGCCGACGAGATCTTCTCGATCCTGATGGGCGAGGACGTCGAGCAGCGTCGGTCCTTCATCCAGCGCAACGCAAAGGACGTTCGCTTCCTCGATATCTAGGTTTCTAAGACATTCCCTAGATTCGGGTAGAGACGACGAGAGAGACACGGACATATGACTGAGACCACAAGCGGCAGCGGGCACGGCGACGGCATCGACTACGGCCCGGGCGGCCGGATCGAGCCCATCGACCTCCAGGTCTCGATGCAGCGCAGCTACATCGACTACGCGATGGCCGTCATCGTCGGCCGTGCTCTGCCCGACGTCCGCGACGGGCTCAAGCCGGTGCACCGTCGGATCCTCTACGCGATGTACGACGGTGGCTACCGCCCCGACCGCGGCTTCAGCAAGTGCTCGCGCGTCGTGGGTGACGTCATGGGTCAGTACCACCCCCACGGCGACACGGCGATCTACGACACCATGGTCCGCCTCGCCCAGCCGTGGGTGCTGCGCGCTCCGCTCATCAACGGCCAGGGCAACTTCGGCTCGCCGGGCAACGACTCGGCCGCCGCGATGCGATACACCGAGTGCCGGATGGCGCCGCTGGCCATGGAGATGGTCCGCGACATCGACGAGGAGACCGTCAACTTCCAGCCCAACTACGACGGTCGCTCGCAGGAGCCGACCATCCTCCCCAGCCGCTTCCCGAACCTCTTGGTCAACGGCTCGGCCGGCATCGCGGTCGGTATGGCGACCAACATCCCGCCGCACAACCTGCGCGAGGTCTCCGAGGGTGCCATCTGGGCCCTCGAGCACCCGGACGCGACGCGCGAGGAGCTCCAGGACGCCCTGATCGAGCGGATCAAGGGCCCCGACTTCCCGATGGGCTCGCTCATCGTGGGCCGCGAGGGCATCGAGCAGGCCTACCGCACCGGTCGCGGCTCGATCTCGCAGCGCGCCGTGGTCGAGATCGACGAGGACGCCAAGGGCCGCACCTGCCTGGTCATCTCCGAGCTGCCCTACATGGTCAACCCCGACAACCTCGCGCTGAAGATCGCCGAGCTGGCCGACTCCGGTCGCATCCAGGGCATCTCGGACGTCCGCGACGACACCAGCTCGCGCACCGGCCAGCGCCTGGTCATCGTGCTGCGCCGCGACGCGGTCGCCCGCGTCGTGCTCAACAACCTCTTCAAGCACACCGAGCTGCAGACCAACTTCTCGGCCAACATGCTCGCGCTGGTCGACTACGTCCCGCGCACGCTGACGATCGACCAGTTCATCAGCAACTGGGTCGCTCACCAGATCGAGGTCATCCAGCGGCGGACCCGCTACCGCCTGCGCAAGGCCGAGGAGGCCGCGCACATCTACCGCGGCCTCGTCAAGGCGCTCGACGCCCTCGACGACGTCATCGCGCTGATCCGCCGCTCGCCCGACGTCGACGAGGCCCGACAGGGCCTGATGTCGCTGCTCGAGATCGATGTCGAGCAGGCCGACGCGATCCTGGCGATGCAGCTGCGCCGCCTCGCGGCCCTGGAGAGGCAGAAGATCCTCGACCACCTCGCCGAGCTCGAGGTGATCATCGCTGACCTCGAGGAGATCCTGACCAACGAGCAGCGCCAGCGGCAGATCGTGATCGACGAGCTGACCGAGGTCGTCGCGAAGTACGGTACTGATCGGCGTACGCAGATCATCGCGGCCGACGGCGACCTGTCGATGGAGGACCTGATCCCCGACGAGGAGCTCGTCGTCTCGATCACCCGCGGCGGCTACGCCAAGCGGACCCAGCGCGCCCAGTACCGCACCCAGAAGCGCGGCGGCAAGGGCGTGCGCGGCGCGACCCTGCGTGGCGACGACGTGGTGCAGCACTTCATCTCGACCACCAACCACCACTGGCTGCTGTTCTTCACCACCGCCGGGCGGGTCTACCGCACCAAGGCCTACAACCTGCCGGAGGCGGCCCGGGACGCCAAGGGCGGCCACGTCGCCGGCCTGCTGTCCTTCCAGCCCGACGAGGACATCGCCCAGGTGCTGGCGATCCGCGACTACGAGCAGGCGCCCTACCTCGTGCTCGCGACCCGCAACGGTCTCGTCAAGAAGACTCGCCTCGGCGACTACAACAGTCCGCGTCAGGCCGGCGTCATCGCGATCAACTTCCGCGAGGACGACGACGCCCTGATCGGCGCCGAGCTGGTCAACAGCGACGACGACATCCTGCTGGTCTCGCGTCGCGGCCAGGCGATCCGCTTCAAGGCCGACGACAGCCAGCTGCGACCCATGGGGCGCGCCACCTCAGGTGTCACTGGCATGAAGTTCCGCGACGGCGACTCCGTGCTCTCGATGTCGGTCATCCGCGCCGCCCAGGTCGCGGCCGAGGAGGCAGCGGACGCGGCTGACACGAGCGACGAAGCCGAGGCAGCAGCGGCAGCGGAGGTGAAGGAGCAGTACGTCTTCACCATGACCGACGGCGGCTTCGCCAAGCGCTCGCGCATCACCGACTACCGCACGACCGGCCGCGGCGGGCTCGGGATCAAGGCAATGACTCTCACCAACGAGGACCGCGGCGGCCTGGTCGGCGCGTTCATCGTGGAGGAGGGCGACGAGATCCTCTCGATCACCCAGGGGGGTCAGGTTGTCCGCAGCCCGATCAACGAGCACTTCCGCGCCACCGGCCGCTCGACCCAGGGCGTGAAGTTCGTCAGCTTCAAGTCCGGCGACGCCGTGGCCGTGGTGGCCCGTTCGGTCGAGTCCCGCGAGGAGGAAGAGGTCGCCGACCAGGAGGCCGAAGCCGAAGGCGTGGACACGTCGGCGAACGGCGAGCCCACGTCCGTCGAGCCGAGCCCGGTCGACGACGAGCTGATCGATGAGCTCACCGACACAGCGACAGCCGAGGGGACCGACGAGGGCGCCGAGTCGCCTGATGCGGCTGACGGTGCAACACTTCAGGCTCCAGTCGAAGACGCCGAGGAGTGACCATGTCCGAGCGCATTGCTCCCCGGTCCACCGGGGATGAGGGCCCGACCGGCGGCAGCACGCCCGCCGGCGGTGCGCCTGCCGCTCGGGTGTCGCTCTCGGAGCGGATCCAGTCGGGCCTCTCGAGCGCCAAGTCGGAGCCCCGCGCCAAGGGCCCGACGGTCACCCGGGCGGCCTCGACCGGCACGCCCAGTGCCACCGGGTCCGGCGCAAAGACGGAGACGAGGCAGCCGGACCGACGCGCGAAGTCTGCTCCGAAGAAGGCACCCCGGCGTGCGCGCCTGCGCCTGACCAGGATCGACCCGTGGTCGGTGATGAAGACGTCCTTCCTGCTGTCGGTCGCCTTCGGTGTCGTCACGTTCGTCGCCGTCTTCATGGTGTGGACGGTCCTCGGCGCGGCAGGTGTCTGGGAGTCGATCAACGCGACCGTTGCCAGCGTGGTCGAGGCGGACGACGACTCCTCCGGGTTCGATGTGACCGACTACGTCGGCACAGGCCGGGTGCTCGGCTTCACGCTGCTGGTCAGCGTGATCGACGTCATCTTGCTGACTGCGATCGCGACCCTCACCGCGTTCCTCTACAACATGGCCGCGGCCCTGCTCGGCGGCATCGAGGTCACGCTCGCCGAGGACGAGCGCTGAGCCCGATCCGGCGTTTTGTTGCCCCGCTTCAGCGTGCGGTAATGTTCCCCCTCGGTCACCGGCGGTGACCAGTGTTGCGTTCCGGCTCCTGCTGGGAGCGATACGGGCCTATAGCTCAGACGGTTAGAGCGCTTCCCTGATAAGGAAGAGGTCAGAGGTTCAAGTCCTCTTAGGCCCACCACCCACCTCACCGCCAGCCTCCAAGGAGCCCCAGGAATGAAGAAGATCGCCCTGATCCTGCTGGCTGCCGCCGGCGCCATGATCGCGAAGAAGAAGATGGACGAGGGCAAGTCCGAGCAGGCCCTGTGGGCCGAGGCGACGGACACCGTCCACAAGTCCTGATCCAGTCCTGTTCCACCAGTCCTGATGACCGGGGCGGTACGCCGCCCACGGGGCCTTGGCGCAATTGGTAGCGCACCTCGTTTGCAACGAGGGGGTTAGGGGTTCGAGTCCCCTAGGCTCCACCATCCGAATGACGGCGCTGTTTGGGCTGTTCGTGCCTGGGTACGGTGCCGGTCATGACGTTCGCGCTCGTGCCCAGTGACATGACCTCGGCGAGCGCCGCGATCAGCGACGCCAGCAGTGAGGCGCGCACGGCCCACGGCGCCGACGCACTGGCGACCCTCGCGGCTGCGCTGCCCGGCAGCTCGACCGCGGCGTACATGCCCGAGCTCGGCGGACTGTGGGAGGATGGGGTCACCGGCTGGTGCGACCAGCTGGACCACTTCCGCGACAGCATCGACGCGACCAGTCAGGGCGGCACGAGCGCCGACGACGGTGTCGGCGGTCTGTTCGGCCGGCTGCTGGGAACGCCGTAGTGGTCACCTACGCAGACGTGCGTCGCTGGGACCCCGCCGGCCTCGCCGCTGCCAGCACGGACCTGAAATCTGACCTCAAGACGCTGGAGAAGGCCAACGACGAGCTTGAGACTCAAGCGGTGCCGGACTCGTTCCTGGGCCTGGCGGCGTTCTCCGCCCGGGCACTGCAGTCCACGCTCGTCTCGCGCATGTCGACGCACGTCGAGCAGGCGACTTCGTTCGAGAAGGCCATCTACAGCGCGCGGGCACGTGTCGCTGTGCTGAAGCGGGACGTGGAGTCCATCGACTCCGACGCCCGGGCCAACGAGTTCGAGATCGGCGGCGACGGCACTGTCACCGACGCCTCCACGCCCTTGGAGTTCACCTCAATCCCAGCCGCTGAGGCACATATGGACCAGCGGGTGACGCTGCGCGACGCGCTCGTGGAGCGGGTCGAGCGGGCGCTCGAGCGGGCCAACGAGATCGACCAAGAGCTCCTCTGGGCCGTGCCGCGCGAGTCCTTCAGCGACGGCGAGGACGAGGTCGACGACCCGGCGGGAGGAGAACACGAACGACTGGACGGTCCGGTCGACCTGAGTGACGACGCGTTCGACCTGTCCCAGATCAACCAGGGTGACATCGGCGACTGCTGGTTGCTGGCCAGCGCCGCATCGGTCGGAGCCAACGACCCGGACTTCATCCGCGACCACATCCGGCACAACCCCGACGGCAGCTACACCGTCACCCTCTATGAGGACGGCAGGCCGGTCGACATACGTGTGGACGCCTCGACCATCCCCTACGGAGTCACCGGTCGGGACGATCAACCGACCTGGCTCTCGATCTACGAGAAGGCTGCCGCGTCCCACATGGGCGGCGACTATGACGACATCGCCTTCGACCGGGTCTCTCGCGGGTTCGAGATGGTCACCGGGCGCGACACCGACGGCGACGAGGACCGCGGGCTGGACGACATCCGACGAGACCTCGACGCCGGCCGCAGCCTCGTCGTCTCGACCGAGGACGACAGCAAGGCCGGATGGAACCCCTTCGACACCGCGGTCGACGACGACAACGTGGTGCCCAACCACGCCTACGTCATCGAGAGCGTCATCGAGCGGGACGGAGAGACCATCATCCGCCTGGTGAACCCGTGGGGTCCCGACGGGGGCACCGCGAGCGATGGCCACTTCAAGGACGGTGTGCTGGAGCTGACGGAAGCCGAGTTCCACCAGAACTTCGACGAGACCACGAGCCTTCCCAGGAAGAAACGATGACGACGCGATCCTCACGCACCGACCCCGTGCGAGCCTCGCAGGGTTCCCAGCCGCACTTCGGTCGGCTCCGTGTCGGCATCATGCGGGTCGGGGAGCACCAGGGTCGCCGCAAGGCGAGATTGTGGATCAACGGGCCTGACACGCACCTGCGCGTGGACCTGCCCGAAGGTGGATCCCAACACCTCGAGGGCCACGGGACTCTCACTCTGGAAGCGGTGCACCTGCCGTCTCCGGGAGGCCGTGGCGAGGTGACCTTGACGTTCCGGGCCGACGATGTCTAGGCGGAACGGGTGCGCGCGGCTGGGGATCGTCGCGGCGGCGATGGTGGGCGCGGCGGTGCTCACGGCCTGCGGCGAAAGAGAAATCGGACCCCCAGGGACGCCGATCCCCGAGCCCGTGATGGAGCCGACCGTCAGCGTTGAACAGGCCCAGCGGAGGTATCACCCCCTTGCAGCCGCCGTGGTCGAGGCGGTGGGGGAGGTGTCCGCGCCCGGACGGTCCGACGGCGATCCGGAGGTCATCTACTGGGACGGCCGCTTCGAGAGTTGCACGTACGCCTCCCTGGACTACGAGTTCGACACGGTCTTCGGTGAGAGCACCTCGTGGGACGACGTGCGGGCAGCCGTCGCGCAGGTCCTCGAACCGGAGGGCTTCGAGGTCACCGAGCAGCTCGACATCCCCGGCGGCAATAGCGGTTTCGACGCGTTCACCGACGACGGCACCCGATTGCAGGTGCGCTCCAAGCGCGGCAGCCCGAGCACGATCTCCCTGAACGCCCCTGTGCAGGGAGCCTGCGACCGAGAAGGTTCCCAGTCGTTGCCCCCGATGCCGAGCTGAGTTGACGTTGGACGCGACGATGCCTGAAACGGGCGGTCACGTGCGGACGTCGCACAGAGGCAGGACGACTTCGTCGACGAGGCGTTCAACGGTGCGACCGTCGACCGGTTCGCCCGCCATCAGGACCCGGAAGAAGATGACGGCAGGGGCGATCTGCCACGTGAGACCTACGTGAGCGGCCCCCCGGAGCGAGTCAGGAGAACAGCAGGACGACGATGCTGGACGCGACCGCGACCGGCGCGGCATACGGGCCAGTCATCGATAACCACTTCGGCGGCGTGCGGACACCGGCCAACGCCGCCGCAGGCGGAGCGTCTAGATCGCTGGCTGGGTGGGTGACGTGACCGGTCGCGCTCCTACGCACGAGACGGCTCGCTGACGCGGAGCCCGAGATGACTTCGTCGCTGTCTTCCTCGCGCTCGGAGTCGCAGGTGCAGCCCACGTTGTCGGCCTTGCCGTTGTTGTCAAAGATCATGTCGCCCACGAGGCGGAACAACACGAACAGCAGCCACACGATGAAGAGGCCGACCACGACGTCGTACATGAGGATCTCTATCTGACTAGGGCCGGTCCTCAGGCCGCGGAGAGCATGAGGCTGTCGACGAGTTTGACGATAGTCGCCATCTCGTTCGTGAATACCCGGTTCTGACAATCCCGCCTGGGACGTGCTCCGACACCGGGGCCGCGGTCCTCAGATTCGAACCTTCCCGACGGCTCCGGTCACAGGTAGCGTCCGAGCATGTCGTACCCCGACCCCACGTACTTCGGCAACGGCGACGTCCTGGCGAGGTACCGCCCCGCCGACACGTCACCCGATCTGCCCCGCCCTGGTGGCTCGGCGAGCTACCTCGCCACAGGCGCGACGACTGGCGGCCGCTTCGGGTTCTACCGGTGGGACATGGGCCCTGAGCCGGCCGGGGCGGCGCCGCACTTCCACCGGACGATCAGCGAGTCCTTCTTCGTGGTCTCGGGAACGGTCCGGCTCTTCGACGGCAGCACCTGGCTGGAGGGTCAGCCGGGCGACTTCGTCTACGTGCCGGAGGGTGGCCTGCACGGCTTCCGCAACGAGTCGGGCCTGCCTGCCTCGCTGCTCATCCTCTTCGTGCCCGGCGCTCCGCGCGAGGCCTACTTCGAAGGGCTCGTCGAGCTGGCGGAGGGGCGCTGGACACCGAGTCACGACGAACTGCAGGCGTTCATGGAGGAGCACGACAACATCTACGTGTGACGCGAGGGCGGCGGACACCCAACCCGGGCATCCGCCGCCCCCACCGCGAGGCGGTCGATCAGCTACGACGAGGCGTGAACACCATGATGTGCCCGGTCGCAGTGAACGTCTCGTTGCCGACCAGGGGTCCCGTCCGGGTCTCCTCCAGCTGGAAGCCCTCGCTCTCATACAGGCCACGGGCCGCGTCGTTGCCGTCGAGCACGGTCAGCTCGACCGGTTCGGTGGCGCGATCGAGCACGTGGCGCAGCAGTGCTCGTCCGACGCCGCGGCGGTAGGCAACCGGATGGACATAGGTCCAGGTGACCTCGTTGTCGTCGAACGCGATGAACCCGACGACGTCGCCGTCCAGCTCGGCGACCCAGACGTCGCCGTCGAACAGTCCCTCGCTCTCGTACGTCGCTGCCAGGTCCAGGAACGCCTCGACGCCCACGGACGCCCTGAGCTCGTCGAGCCGGGCGGAGTCGTGGATGCGGGCAACGGCGTTCCAGTCGGACTGGGCGTAGGCACGGATGGTGATGTTCATGGTGATGGTCTCTTCTCTTCTGTCGGTCTGACGATGGGCGGCGTGCGGGGACGCCAAGGAGTGGTCGACACACCAGGCGGGTGCGCGACCGGTCGTCAGGCCGAATCAGAAGAGCATCATCACGAGCCCCAAGGTAGGACGGTTGTCCCCGCCGCACCACGGATTTCGGGCCGCCCCGCATGTCCCATCAGCTCTGGCAGTCCGCCCGGACAATTGACAACGCGCGCCCTCACGCCCATGCGATCGGCCGGGCGATCCAGATCTACGAACACGATGAGATCGACCAGGACGCCCTGCTCGGCATCCTGAGCGAGATCGTCGAGCACAACAGGCGAGGCGGGTGGCGGCGACTCAGCCGCCAATGAATCCGGGCAGGCGCAGCCGTGACAACGCCGGAACGGTCAAAAGTTGTTGAGCGACCAACGGTGTCAGGGTACGCTTGACACAAGCATGGTGATCTTGCTTCGTTCCGCGGTTTGGGCGCCACGGGGGTGCGCCCGAACCGCGGCACGGTCATGGCCGCTGGTGGCGCTCCTACGGACAGGGTTCACCGTCCACGAGGCGAAGGCTGGCAGGAGCAGACGAACGCAGCGGGTGCCGGGCTAGAGTGGGCTCGACCCCTTGCGTGGGTCGACCGGAGGCAGTTGTGGACCACAGAGCTGAGAACAAGACCTGCTCGTTCTGCGGCAGGCGTGGAAGTCAAGAGTTCGGCCTGTGTGGCGGACTGGGAGCAATGATCTGCTTCGAGTGCCTCGACTACTTCCACGACATGGTGCACTCCCCGGAGAAGCTCCGGCGTGCCAACAGACCCGTGTGGGACGAGATGACCGACGCAGAGCTCTTGTCGAGGTTGCCGCTGATCATCCAGTCAGCCCAGCAGAACGCGGAGTTCGTCAACGAGTGGGTGGCGACCATCCGGACACGCAACGTCTCCTGGGCACAGATCGGCGCCGTTCTCGGCGTGAGCCGCCAAGCGGCGTGGGAGCGATTCGCCGTCGCACAGAAGGACCAGGCTGCCGCCGAGAACAGCTGAGGGGACTACGCCGCCCTGTCAGGGACTGCGTCAAGTCGGTGGGTCGTCGCGTACGTGTCGTACTCGCCTGGGTGGCTCGGCACGCTGCCCGCGCCTGAGACGGCACCCACACGCCGATAGGGTCCAACGCCATGATCATCTGGCTGAACGGCACTCACGGCGTCGGCAAGACGACGACCGGCGCGCTGGTGCAGCAGCTGGTCCCGGACTCCCGCGTGTTCGATGCCGAGAAGGTCGGGGAGGCACTGGCGGACATCACACCGGGGTTGCCTGAGACCGACAACTTCCAGCACTGGCCACCGTGGCGCCCCCTCGTCGTCGAGACGGCCCGCCAGGTCATCGACTACACCGCAGGCACGTTGGTGATGCCGATGACGGTGCTGGTGGAGGACTACTGGCGCGAGATCAGCGCCGGTTTTGTCCGCCACGACATTCCCGTGCGTCACTTCGTCCTCCACGCCTCCCCGGAGACCCTGCGTCAGCGCATCGAGGACGACACGGAGCTTCTGGGCGCGTCCGCCTTCCGTCTGCACCATCTCGAGCCGTATGCCGAGGCAGCGCGCACGTGGCTCTTCGCCGAGGCGGAGGTCGTCGACACCACGGACCTGACTCCCGAGCAGGTCGCCGTACAGATCGCGACCGCCGTCACAGGCTGAACGCAGGCGCGGTCAGTGTTCGGGGGTCCGGTCGTTCATCCGCTCCCCGGGCCGACCGAAGATGCTCAGGATCTCCGCGGGTGCCTCTCCCGTGCTGCCGAACCAGTGCGGGACCTGGGTGTCGAACTCCGCGATCTCGCCCGGCCCCAGGATCCAGTCCTTGTCGCCCAGCACCAGCCGCATCCGTCCGGACAGGACGTAGAGCCATTCGTGACCGTCGTGCGCGCGCGGCTCGGGGTGCACCTTGTCGGTCGGGATCACGATCTTCCAGGCCTGCATGCTGTCCGGCTGCCTGCTGAGCGGGATCACCGTGCGGCCCTTCACCCGGCCCGGCTTCAGGCGGATCCGCGGGTCGCCCACGTCGGGCGCGCCAACCAGGTCGTCGAGGGGGACGCGGTAGGTCTCCGACAGGGCGAGCAGGAGTTCCAGGGTGGGACGGCGCTGACCGGTCTCCAACCGCGACAGCGTGCTCCTGGAGATGCCGGTCTCGTGCGCGACCTCCGCCAAGGTCAGTCGCCGCTGGGTGCGGACCTGCCGGAGCCGCGCCGGTGCTCCGGCCAGGGCTGCGGCGACCGCCGTACCACCGGACTCGACCCCCTCGTGCGTGCCGGCCCCGGATCCCATGCGCCCAGTTGACTGCACATTCCCAGGAACAGCAACATTGCTGGGACGTGCGCACGACTCCGACCAGTGTCGAGCCATGAGTTCATACGACGTCGCAGTCATCGGTGGAGGAGCTGCCGGCCTGTCCGCAGCCCTGGTCCTGTCCCGCGCCCGTCGCACGGTGGTCGTGATCGACGCCGGCGCCCCGCGCAACGCGCCGGCGACGCACATGCACGGGTTCCTCTCCCGCGACGGCATGGCGCCGTCTCAGTTCCTGGCCGTCGGACGCACCGAGGTCGTGGGGTACGGCGCCGCGCTGGTCGCCGGGACAGTCACCGACCTCGTCGGTGCCGGTCGGGAGGGCTTCTCGGTGCTGCTCGCCGACGGCAACCGCATCCAGGCACGCCGGGTGCTGGTCACCACCGGGCTGCGCGACGAGCTCCCCGCCATACCCGGCCTGGCGGACAGGTGGGCGCGTGAGGTCCTGCACTGCCCCTACTGCCACGGCCACGAGGTGCGCGATCAACGGCTCGGCGTCATCGGCGGCACCCCAGGAGCCGCGCGCTACGCCCAGATCGTCCGGCAGTGGACCCACGACCTCGTCTACTTCACCGCGCCGGACCTGCTGACCGCGACCGAGCGGGCCGGGCTCGTCGCGCGGGCGATCGGCGTGGTGGAGGGCGACATCGAGCAGCTGGTCATCGACGAGGCCGACCGACCGTGCGGCGTCCAGATGCGAGACGGTCTGCTGGTCCCGCGCGACGCGATCTTCGTGCCCCCGACGTTCGTGCCCCACAGCCAGCTGCTCACCGCCCTCGGGTGCGACGTCGACGACGGGTGGGTGATCACCGACGCCACCGGACGCACCAGCGTTGCGGGGGTGTGGGCGGCCGGCAACGTCACCGACCCCCGCGCCCAGGTCATCACTGCGGCCGGCGCCGGATCAGCTGCCGCCATCGCCCTCAACGCCGACCTCGTGGAGGACGACGTCCGCAACGCGGTCACCACCTACCACCTGGGCGGGTGCACCACCTGACCCTCATCCGCAGTCCGCCCGTCCGACCGACAACCCAGGAGTCACCATGACCACCCCCACCCCCACCCCCAGCCCCACGCCCACCCCCGACGCCGGCCTTCGCTCCCAGACCGGGCCGCCGACCAAGCACCAGCTCGCGTTGATGATCTGGGCCGCCGTCTTCCCGACACTGACCGTGCTCAACCTCGCGCTCGGCGAGCTGCTCGACGACCTCAACCCGGTCCTGCGGACCTTCGTGCTCGCCACCGTCGCGGTGCCGATCGTGATCTACGGCCTGATGCCGCAGCTGCACCGGTTGCGGGCACGCATGCTGATGCGGGCAGGTGAGGGGTAGGTAGGTTGCGGGCATGGTGCAGAGGCTCGACGTGCTGGACCGAGCGCGTAGGTCCGGCGCATGACCCTCCCACTCCTCGCCGCCATCGCCGGCCTGGCCGCGCTCGACTCCCTCAACCCAGCGACCCTGGTCGCGGTGTCACTCATCCTGCTCGGCTCCCGCGACCGCCCGGTCGCAGAGGCCGCAGGAGTCGTGGTGGGAGCGTTCGCCTCGGTCCTGACCGTCGGGCTGATCGTCTACCTGGGCGCAGACGCGGCAGCGTCGGCGGTCGACGGTGCCCTCGCCTGGGTGCGTCGAGGTGCCTTCGCCCTGGCCTCCCTCGTGCTCCTCGTCTCGGCTGTGCGAGCCCTCCGGCCCAGGCACAGGTCGGCTGTCGGGCTCCCGGCCTGGTTCACCCCACCGACCGCGGTCGTCCTGGGTGTGGTGATGACCGGCGCTGACCTGCCCAACGCGTTCCCCTTCTTCATCGCGCTCGAGCGGCTGGTGGTGGCCGACACCTCCACCCCGGTCGCCGTCGCCGTCCTCGTCGCGTACGCCGCCATCTACTGCATCCCCTGCCTGGTCCTGCTGGCGATCGGCCTGAGCCACGCCGGGCCCGTCCAGGGGTTGCTGCGTCTGGTCCACGACGCGTTCGGCACGGAGACCGACCTACCGGCCAACCGGTGGAAGGCAGCCGGCTTGTTGATCCTGTCCCTGGTGTTGGCAGGCGTGGCAGCCAGCGTGTGACGCCCTGATCGTCTCGAGCCTCCTCCTGCTAACCACGATCGACCTGGCCTTCGCGGTGCTGACCGTCCTGCCGTGGCGTCCATGGCGCCTGGTGCGTCCCGATTGTGGGAATGGAATCAGTACAGCCTCAATTGATTCTCATCGGGGCGTAGCACCCATTCCAGTGCGTACCGTTGCCCAATGCGAGGATGGCCGGGGCGCACGACGGGAGCTGTGATGCTGCTCGCCGTCGTTGGCGTCGCAGGCAACCTCCTCGTGGACAACGACGCCATCCGGTGGAGCTTTTTCCTCACCGTCGTGGTCGGCGCCGCGGTCGGCGCCGGGATCGGAGCCTCGCGTGCACCGCGAGGTCGGCGGTTGGTGCCGACTCTCATCGCCGTCGGCGTTGCCCTGAGTGCGCTGGGAGACGCCCTGTGGACCGCACTCGAGGTGGCGGGCTCCGACACGGATGTGTCGATTGCGGACCCCATCTGGTTCCTCGGCTATGCCGTGCTCGGCGCAGCTCTGTGCGTCGTCCTGGGCCGGGGCCGGAGGAGCACTCGTCTTGACGTCGACTTCCTGATCGACCTCGTGACCATCGTCGTCGTCAGCGTGCTGATCTTCTGGAGCCTCTCGATCGACACGATCATCGCGGACCAGTCGGTGACCCCGGTGGTGCGTGCAGTGTGGGTGGCCCACCCCCTCGCTGATGCGGTGCTGCTGGCCCTGGTGGCGCGGACACTGGTGAGCCGGAGATCGCGTGCGCACCTGGGCACCTCGTTCGCCCTCGGCATCAGCCTGTGGCTCGTTGCCGACATCGCCCATCTCCAGCACGACGGTGGCGACGGGGCCCTGGCGATCGTGATGGAGACCGGTTGGCTGATCGGTCCGGTCCTGATGGCCCGCGCTGCGTGGCGGGTCGTCACCCCGCAGCTCGCCGACTCGAGCTCCTCGCCGATGGCCTGGGTGGGGCAGATCCTGGTCGCGGTAGTTCCCCTTCTCGTCCCGCCGGTGCTCGAGGTCGTGGCACACCTTCGTGGCGGCCATGGTCAGCCGGTCCAGCTGTTGGTGGGCTCCATCGCCCTCGCCACGCTCGCGTTCGTACGCACAGGACGGCTGGTCAGGGCGAGGGAACGTGCACACGCCGACCTCGCAGCGGCACACCACGCGGCGTTGGAGGCCTCTCGCGCCAAGTCGATGTTCCTGGCCAACATGAGCCACGAGATCCGGACTCCCCTGACCACCGTGCTGGCCACCGGAGAGATGCTCGAGGACACGTCGCTCGACAGCTACCAAGCCACGCTGGTGGGCAGGATGCACCGGTCGGGGCAGCTGCTGAAGACGCTGGTCGAGGGGATCCTCGACTTCTCGCGCATCGAGGCCGGAAAGCTCACCCTGTCCTCCAGCACCTTCGACCTCCACGCCCTGGCCACCGACGCCGTCGACGCCTCTCGTCTGCGCTCCGCCAACCCCGGGACCAGCTTCGAGTGCCAGTTGTCCCCGTGGCTGCCGCACCTGGTCGTCGGAGACCCCGGCCGGCTGCTCCAGATCCTCACGAACCTGCTCGAGAACGCGTCGAAGTTCACCGACGAAGGACAGGTGACCCTGCGTGTCCGCGGGTTCACTCCCCACGTGGTCGCCCCCGGGGGTGAGTCGGAGTGGGTCGAGTTCATCGTGACCGACACCGGCATCGGGATCCGCCAACAGGACCAGGCCGCGGTGTTCGAGTCCTTCCGCCAGGTCGACGGCTCGACCACCCGGCGCTACGGCGGCAACGGCTTGGGTCTGGCGATCTGCAAGGAGCTCGCGGAGATGATGGGCGGATCCATCACCCTGCAGAGCGCGATCGGCGAGGGCAGCTCGTTCACCGTCCGGCTGCCGCTGCCCAGCGCGCAGGCTCGGGTGCCGGAGATGGCCGACTCGACGGAGCTGTCCTTCTCCGGCTGATCGAGGCCTGCGCCGTACGCCGCAGACAAAGTCGAGCGCATCGCTAGACTATGGTGTGGCGCGCCCGGCGGTTGTCGGGCGACACAACCCACTCCTCGCAAGGGACACCGACATGAGCACCTCGCCGGACCCCGGCAACGACGAACGCGCCATCACGACGCACCAGCGCCCGCACGACGTGATCCCGTTGCGCGAGGCGACCAAGGCCTGGTTCGCGATCTCGCTGCAGACCTTCGGCGGCCCGGCCGGTCAGATCGCCGTCATGCAGCGCACCCTGGTGGACGAGAAGCGCTGGATCGGCCAGCAGAGGTTCCTCTTCGCGCTGTCCTACTGCACGCTGCTGCCAGGGCCCGAGGCACAGCAGCTGGCCACGTACGTCGGCTGGCTGCTCAACGGCGTCAAGGGTGCGTTGGTCGCCGGGATCCTCTTCATCCTGCCCGGCGTGGTCGCCCTGCTGGGGCTCTCGGCGATCTACGTCGCCTTCGGCGACACGACCCTCGTCGAGGCCCTCTTCCTGGGGCTCGCCCCGGCCGTCATCGCCATCGTGCTGCACGCCGTCATCCGGGTGGCCAAGAAGGGCCTCGGGCACCCTGCGCTCATCGGGCTGGCGGTGGTCTCCTTCGTCGCGCTGACGTTCTTCGCGGTGCCCTTCCCGATCGTGGTCGGGCTGGCGGCCCTCGTCGGGTGGGCGCTCGGCAAGGCCATCCCCGACCTCACGAAGGCGAAGCAAACCACGGCCGACGAGGGTCCGGCGCCACTCATCAGCGATGACGCCCTCCACACCGAACGCCCCTCGGGCCGCCGCGCCGCAGCCATCCTGGTCATCGGGCTGGTCCTGTGGTTCGCCCCCGTCGCGCTGGCCGCGCTCGCCTTCGGCCGGTCGAGCATCTTCGTGGACCAGGGACTCTTCTTCTCCGGCGCAGCCGTCGTCACCTTCGGCGGCGCCTACGCCGTGCTGGCCTATGTCGCGCAGCAAGCGGTCAACGTCTACGGCTGGCTCGCCCCCGGCGAGATGGTCCGCGGCCTCGCCCTCGCGGAGTCCACTCCGGGGCCGCTCATCATGGTCGTCCAGTTCGTCGCCTTCGTCGGCGCCTACCGCGCTCCCGGCGACCTCAACCCCTGGGTCGCTGCGCTCGTCGCCGCGTTGCTCACCACCTGGGTGACGTTCGTGCCGTGCTTCCTGTTCATCCTGCTCGGCGCGCCCTACGTCGAGCGCCTGCGCGGCAACCGCAGCCTGTCGACCGCCCTGACGGGGATCACGGCCGCGGTGGTCGGCATCATCGCCAGCCTGGCCGTCTTCTTCGCGATCCACACGCTCTTCGCCGACACCAGCAGGATCACCGGTGGACCCTTCGACTTCGAGGTCCCTGTGCTGGACTCCATCCAGTGGGCTGCGCTCGCGATCACGGTGTTCGGCTGCGCTCTCGTCTTCTTGCGAGGCTGGTCGGTGCTGCGCACCCTCGGTGCCTGCGCGCTGGCAGGGATCGCGCTGGGGCTGTTGCTCTGACCCTGGGTCAGCCCGCTGCGGCGTACGTCAGCGCAGTGCGGCGTACGCCGAAGCGACCTCTGCGCCGAGTCGCGCGTTGTTGTTCACCAGCGCGATGTTGGCCACCAGACTGGCGCCGCCGGTGATCTCGACGATCCGGCCGAGGAGGAAGGGCGTGGCTTCCTTCCCATGGACCTCGGCGGCATACATGTCGGCGATGGCCTGCTCGATGACGTGGTCCATCTCGTCGGCGGGGATCTCGTCCTCCGCGCGGATCGGGTTGACGAGCGAGACACCGCCGGCCAGGCCGAGGCCCCACTTGGCGGCCATCAGCTCGGCCACCTCGCCGGGGGTGTCCAGCCGCATGGGGGACAGGTGCCCACTGTGCCGCGAGAAGAAGGCGGGGAACTCGTCGGTGCCGTAGGCCACCACCGGGACATGCAGGGTCTCGAGCCTCTCCAGTGTCAGGCCGATGTCGAGGATCGACTTCACGCCGGCCGAGATCACCGTGACGTCGGTGAGCGACAGCTCGGTGAGGTCGGCACTGACGTCGAAGGTCTGCGACGCCCCGCGGTGTACGCCGCCCAGCCCGCCGGTGACGAAGACGCTGATGCCCGCCAGCGCGGCCAGGCGCATGGTGGCCGCCACCGTCGTGGCTCCGTGCGCGCCGCGCGCGATGACGTAGGGCAGGTCGCGCACGCTGACCTTGGCCACGTCCGCGTCGGTCGACAGCAGCTCGAGGCCCTCCGCGTCGAGACCGACTCGGGGACGACCGTCCAGGACGGCGATCGTGGCCGGGACCGCGCCGCCGTTGCGGATGATCCGTTCGACCTCGGTCGCCATCTCGACGTTCTGCGGGTAGGGCATGCCGTGGCTGATGATCGTGCTCTCGAGCGCCACGACGGGAGCTCCGTCGGCGAGGGCCTGCGCGACCTCGTCGGTCAGCACGAGGTCGGGGTGGGGTCTGCGGGTGGTGGTCATGGGGTGTCCCTGAGGTCGGTGGCGGCGTCGAGGGTGGCCTGGACCAGCCGCGGTGTGAGGTCGGGTCGGACGGTGTGAGGGCTGGCGATCGTGAGCGCAGCAGCCGCGTGCCCGAAGTGGGCTGCGTGTTGCGGCGTACCGCCCGCGAGCAAGATGTGGCAGAAGGCCGCGAGCATCGCGTCGCCGGCCCCGGTGACGTCCTCGACGCTGGCGGGCAGGGCCGGGATCTCGATCGTCTCCTCCATGGTCGCGAGCAGCGAGCCGCGATCTCCGAGGCGGACCCAGACCAGCTCGACGCCACGCGCGTGCAGGGCGGAGATCGCGCGCCGGACCTGCCGGTCGGTGCGGGCGGGGAGATCGGTCAGAGCGGTGAGCTCGTCGCGGTTGGGGGTGACGGCGTAGACGCGGTCGTCCACAGCGTCCTTGAGCCCGGAGGCCTTGGGCACGCTGACCGGCTCGAAGATGGTGCGCACGCCGCTCGAGAGGTCGAGGACGTGGTCGAGCGTCGCGCGCGAGAGGTTGCCGTCGAGGACGAGCACCCCGGCGCTGGCGATGAGGTCCCGGGCCGAGCCGACGAGCTCGGGCCCGATCTCGCTCGTGGCCTCCATGTCGGCGATCGCGACGATGAGCTCTCCGTCCGCATCCAGGACCGCCGTGTAGGTGCCGGTCGGCCGTTCCGTGCGCGTCACGTGCTCGACGCGGACGCCGGCGGCCACGGTCTGCCTCAGCAGGGTCTCGCCGAGCGGGTCCCGTCCCACCACGCTGACCAGGTGCACGCGGTCACCGAGTCGCGCGAGGTTCTCGGCGATGTTGCGCGCGACTCCACCGGGAGCCATCGAGCCGTGGCCGGGGTTGCTGGTCTGGGGGGTCGCCCGCGCCCGGCTGCGCGCCTTGAAGTCCATGTTGGCGCCCCCGACCACGACGGCCGCGGGGCTGTCGGCCAGGACGTAGCCCCGACCGAGGATCACGCCCTTCTTGCCGAGGTTGGAGACGTGGACGTTGACCGAGGCGCGGGTCGTCCCGAGCGCCGTCGCCAGCGCCTCGGCACTCATCAACGGGTCGCGGCGGAGCAGGTCCACTATCTGTTGCTCGCGACTCGTCAGCACCTGACCACGATAAAGCATCCTTATCCGGATAAGTACCCCGTGGGAGCCCGCCATCCTGAGGCCGTCAGGATGCCCCGGGGTTTGGCGGGGCTCGGGCGCATGCGGGAGGGGCGTCAGCGGCGGCGGGGGAGCAGCGACGCAGGGTTGAACAACGCCCAGGCGCGGCGAAGGGGTGTGGCCGACGACTTGAGCGACTCGCGCCAGGTCTCGACCTCGGTCCAGAACGTCTCGGCCGACGGCGGGTGGGTGGGCGAGAAGACGGCGACGTCGACGTCGCGCGCCAGGGCGGTGGGCAGACCGAGAGCCGTGGCCTGCGCCGGGCGCGTGCTCCGAGGAGGTACGGCGACGCCGAGGTCCCGCGCGCTGTCGAGCAGCTCGTCCCAGCCCCCGATCCAGGCCGCGGTCAACCATGCCGCCTGCCGCCGCCGGCGTCGGGCCGTCTTGACCGCGGGGATCAGCACCACCGAGGCGGGGAGCAGCAACAGCAACGGCCAGGTCGGCAACGGCTCGTCCGGCTCCTGCTGGGGGTCGGCCGGCGGATCCGGCAGCTGCTCCTCGGGCCGCTCCCGGGGCGGCTTCTGGGGGGAGTTCCGTTCCGGCGGCATGCGGACCGGGGCGAGCTTGACGTCGTCGCGTCGCGGCGGCTTGTTGCTCATGAACGTCTTGGTCGGCAGGACCCGCCACGAGCCGTTGGAGACGCGGACCTCTACCCAGGCGTTGAAGTGCTTGCCCTTGATGACGCCGTTGTCGCCGAGCACGGTGCCGACGGCCACCCGCGCGGGAATCCCGAGCCGGTTGACGAGAAGCGCCATGGCGGCGGCGTACTGCTCGTCGTTGCCCACCGTGGCTGGGGCGTTGATGAACCCCTCGTCGAGACGGGTCGAGTCCTGCCCCGCCTCGAACTTGGTCTCCCAGCCGAAGGCCCCGTCGCTGTAGCGGCCGCGCTCCTTGAGCCGGTCGGCGATCTTGAAGACCCCCTCCATCGGCGTACGCGCGTCGAGCGACCAGGCCTGGGCCGGTAGGTCGAGGAAGGCGGCCGCGTCGTAGAGCGTCTCGTCGGGTCGCGGCCACGGCTCCATCCGGGGGGTCAGCTTGTCCGCCACCGGGATGGCCGTGAGGACGTAGTCCTCGCGGACGTCCAGGCCGCCCGGCAGCACGGCGGTGTCGGTGGACCGGTTGTAGCGCAGGTCGGGCAGACGGTCCTGGGCGTAGTCGTCGTAGAACTCGAAGGCTTGCATCGCTCCGATCGTGGGCACCCAGGGGAGGTCCCACTGGGCCCGCACGAAGACCGTGTAGAGCTTCTCCTCGCCCGCAGCATCGTTGTCGATGCGCGACGAGACGCGCAGGAAGCGGTCGGAGAAGTCGCTCTCGCTGGTGTCGTTGGCGGCATACCACCGCTCGCCGTCGTAGCGGTCCATGACCGCGACCCGCACCCGCGTGCCGGCCTCCGAGCCCCGGACCCGGAAGAGCTTGGTGTCCGCCAGGTTGTTGTAGACCTCGGGGCCCTGCTCCCGGAAGCGGCGGAAGTCGGACAGCGGGGTCTGGAGACCAGCGGCGTCGTAGGGCGTCACGACCTCGCGGAGGACCACGCGCTGCTCGGGCTCGATGGAGTCGGCGAAGGGCAGCGTGGCTGCGGCGACCACCGCGACGACCGCCGTGGCCGACACCACCCGACCGAGCGGGACGACCCCGAGAGCGACGTCCGCCTTGCGTCCGGCCTCGATGCGTAGGCCTCGGTGACCGACCCACAGCAGTGCCACGGCCCCGAACCCGATGCCCTGGAGCACCGTCGAGAACGGCTGCGCGAAGCCGAGGACGAGCACCATCACCAGCATCACGACCAGCGGGATGAGCGGCAGTACGGCCCGTCGGCTCCGCAGGGCCATGGCGGTGGCCGTGCAGCACAGGAAGTAGGTCAGGGCGTAGGGGATGAGGAGCACCGTCCCGGAGCCGTCCATCGGCGGCGCCGTCTCGATCAGGGTGCGCCAGGACGTGAAGGTGCCGGCCAGCACCCGGTTGAGCGTGTCGGGGTCCGGTATGCCGAGGAAGAAACCGGCCGAACCGAGCGCCACTGCGCCCGCCGTCAGCAGGTAGATCACCGCCATCGACTCCAGGACGATGTCGAGACCGAGACGCACCGTGATGATCAGCAGCGCCCAGCCGGCGCCGATCGCCGCGCCCGCGCCGGCGACGATCAGCCAGCGGTAGCCGTCGAAGGCCGGCCAGAACCCGCTGATCGCCATCGCGGTCAGCACCGAGATCGCCAACAGGTCGATACCCGCGTAGGGAGGCAGCGGTCGCGTACGGGAACGCTTGGGCGCACTCATGAGGACGCCACCAGCAACCCGGAGAGCTCGGGCAGCGACCCCACGGTGCCCAGGTCGTGGCCGCGCTGCCGCACCATCGACGAGGCTTCCCGGAGCGCCGCTCGCAGCACGATGCAGCGGGTCTCCGCAGGCACCGCGACCAGCCCGGCCGGAACGTCCTCGAGGTCCTCGGCGCCCGCGCCCGTGACCACGAAGAGCAGGCTGGTCTCCGGGACCAGGGTCACCGCCCGGTTGATCGCCGGTGCAAGCGGGTCAGCCCCGGGCTGGCGCTGCACCCGGCAGGTGCCGTCGAGCGCGGCCCCGCCCGGGAGCCCGACCACCGCCTCGGTGCCGCTCACCAGGCTCACGTCGTACTCCTCACGCGCAGCGCACAAGATCAGCGACGCGGCGATCGAGACGGCGAGCTCGTACTCGTCGTCCGTGCGGTAGCTCGTCGGCCGGGGGTCGAGGACGACGGTCGCGTGGTTGCGACGGGTGTCGTGGTACTGCCGGACCAGCAACTCTCCGGCGCGCGCCGATGAGCGCCAGTGCACGTGGCGCAGGTCGTCCCCGGGGACGTACTCCCGCAGGGCGTGGAAGGCGAGGTCGCTCATCGACATCCGGTCGCTCGGCACGCCCTCGAGGTCCTGCACCTGCCCGGAGCCGAGCGTGCTCAGCATGGCCATCTTCGGCCGGACATAGAGCTCGGCGGGCTCGCACCACCTGACGGTGCGCCTCAGCAGGCCGAGCGGGTCGGAGCGTACGGCGGTCGCCGGACCCACGTCGAGGACGCCGCGCTCGAGGTCGTCGACAGCGAGCTCGTGGCTGCCCTGCTCACCGGGAGGCAGGGTCGGCATCCGCAGCCAGGTGTCACGATCGCCGACCGGCATCCTGACCAACGGCTGCCACAGGGACAGCCGGCCCTTGTTGGTCGCCGTCAGCGAGATCTCCACCCGCTCGCCGGCCACGGCGCGCAGCGGTCGCAGCATCAGCGCGGCCCGGACGCGCATCGGGATCAGCAGCCACGGGATCGCGAGCAGCACCGTGAGGGCACACATGATCGCGATCAGGCGGAGCTCGACGATCTGGGTGTAGGCAGCACCGACCCAGGCGGCGTTCCCGAGCGCGATGACGGCGCGCCCGGTCGGGGACGGCACGCGCAACAGCGCCCGCACTCCCCGGGCCAGGGCCACCATGGATCAGGCGCGCGCGGTCGGGGGAGCGACGGAGCCCAGCAGGCGCTCGATCACGTCGTCGACCGTCACACCGCTGAACTGGGCCTGAGGGTCGAGCAGCAGCCGGTGGCAGAGGACCGGGCTGGCCAACGTGGTGATGTCGGAGGGGACCACGGTCGTCCGCCCGTCGGCGGCTGCCCACGTCTTGGCGACCCGGACCAGGGCCAGGCAGCCACGCGCCGAGAGCCCCATCTTCACGTGCTGGAGCTCGCGGCTCGCCTCGGCCAGCTCACGGACGTAGCGCACCACGGCCCGGTCGACGTACACCTGACCTGCCATCCGGGTCATGTCGGTGATCAGCTTGCGACTCGCGACCGCGGTGACGAGCGAGGCCCGGTCGCGCACCGCGGAGCCGAGCAGCAGCTCCTCGGTGGCGTTGGCGTCGGGATAACCCACCGACGTCTTCATCAGGAAGCGGTCGAGCTGCGCCTCGGGCAACCGGTAGGTGCCGGACTGCTCGATGGGGTTCTGCGTCGCGATGACCATGAACGGGTGCGGCACGTCGTGGGTGATGCCGTCGACGGTGACGTGCCCCTCCTCCATCACCTCGAGAAGGGCGGCCTGCGTCTTGGGCGAGGCCCGGTTGATCTCGTCGGCCAGCACGATGTCGTGGAAGATCGGTCCCTGGTGGAAGTTGAAGGTGCCCTTGTGCTGGTCATAGACGGTCACGCCGGTCACGTCGGTGGGCAACAGGTCCGGGGTGAACTGGATGCGCGCGTGGCTGCCCTCGATGGTGTTGGACAGCGCGCGGGCCAGCATCGTCTTGCCGGTCCCGGGGAGGTCCTCGAGCAGCAGGTGACCCTCGGAGAGCAGACAGGTGAGGGCCAGCCGGACCACGTGGTCCTTGCCCAGCACGGCCAGGCCGATGTTGTCGGCCATCTTGGTGAAGGCCGCGGCGAACCAGGTCGCCTGCTCGCCGGTCAGCGAACCGGTCGCCGTCTCGGTGCCACTCGTCACGGTCATCTCGCGTGGTCCCTCTCCAGCACGACCGCCGGTGGCGATCCCAGTGTCGAAGGGTACGCGGGCTCACGCCGTGCGTACGCCGAGTGGCAGACTCGCGCCGTGATTTTCCCGACCCGCCGGCCTCGGCGCGCCCCGCGGCGACTGGCATGCTGCCTCGCAGCGGTCACGCTGACCGCCCTGGCGGGTTGCGGCGACGGTCCCGAGCTGACGCCGCAGTCGCTGCCGCCCCGAGCCCCCGTGACCATCCCGGCGTACGACGTCGACGCGGAGATCGCCGTCGGCAAGGCCGCCCTGTCTCTGGTCCCGGCCGATGCCACCGCGATCACCGTGACCGACTTCGACCAGGTGCGCGCGTCGCTGGGTGTCCCCGACCTGACCAGCGAGGACCCGATGAGCGACCGGAGGGACTTCTGGGAGCGGGCGCGCCGCGAGTCGGTGCTCCTGACCGAGGGCATGCTGCTCGACGACAGCTCCGAGCTGATGCTCGACCACGGCTTCACCCAGGACGACGTCGACTGGGAGGCGCACTTCACGACTCCCGCCGGCACAGGCTGGATCCTCGGCTTCCGCCCCGACCTCGACATGGCGGCCGTGCAGGCAGCGGTGGACGCCGGCGTCGTCGCACTCGCGGGCGGGGTCGTCGACACCGAGCAGCACCTCGTCTCGCTGGGTGCTGTCTCTCCCACCGACACCGATGTGGACACGTGGGGCACCATCGAGGGCATCGCCGAGCTCACCCACGACGCGCCGGCCGAGTCGACCTACTACCGGGCCGGGTGCGTGCCGTTGAGCACGGCGCTGGGGCCGGACGCCGACATCGAGGACCAGGAGGCCGTGGTGAGCGCACACGACCCGACCGACTTGGCGCCCCTGTCCGCGTTCGCGCTGAGCTTCGCCGACGGGCTGGCCACGGCCCGGCTCGGTGCGGGTCGCTCCGACCTCTTCGACCGCGCCGAGCTCGCGACCGACTTCCCGACCGTGGGTGAGCTCGGCTTCGAGGACGCCCTGGTGGACGAGGTGGTCGACCCGTCCACGGGACGCATCGGCTACACCGTCGTGGCCCCCGTCCCGGCCGCGACAGCCACGCTGACCGACCTGCTGCCGTTCGCGGTGTGCAACGAGGTGGAGCCGATGGAAGAGCCCACGGGCCTGTGAGGGCAAGAACGCGCCTGATCGCACCCACGCTGCTGGCGATCGTGCTGGTGGCGATCGCCGCCCTGCTGGGCTGGTGGCAGCTCGAGGCCTGGCAGCAGCGGCGTGCCGCAGAGGCACGCGACCTCACCCAGCTCGACCCGGTGCCGCTGGTCGACGTGATGGGGCCTGACGACCCGTTCGACGGCAACGACATCGGCCGACCGGTCACCATCGAGGGGGAGTGGTTGCCCCAAGGGCTCTTCTTCGTCTCCGGTCGTGAGCTGGACGGCCGTGACGGCTTCTGGCCCGTGGTCCCCATCGCCGTCGGTGAGCCCGGTGAGCCAGGGGAGCCCGCGATCCCCGTCGTCCTCGGGTGGACCGAATCGGTCGACGACGTGGTGGCACCGACCGGCCGCGGGGAGGTCACCGGGTGGCTGCAACCACCCGACGGCAACGGCTCGGTCGACGACGACCCCGACGACGACGTGGTGCCCCAGCTCCGCACGGCCGACGCGATCCAGCGCGTCGAGAACGACCTCTACAGCTCCTACGCCATCGCCACAGAACCCACCGCCGGCCTGTCGCCGGCCTCCCTCGACGCGCTGCCGCCGGTGGGGCGCTTCACCGCGCTGCGCAACCTGCTCTACGCCTTGGAGTGGTGGGTCTTCGGGGCCTTCGCCGCGTTCATCTGGTGGCGCTGGGTCCGTGACGAGGGGGCCCCCGAGCCCGTGACAGACTCGCCGTCGTGAAGGCTGCCCTTCTCCCCGTGAACTCCCAAGTCCTCTTGAAACGAGAAACCGGCGGGTGGTAGTCCGACTCGCGGGTCGGCGGCCGTCGCTTGATGCGGCATCCGCGCCGACGTCAGGCCTCGGGTGGACCACACGCCGCCAGGCCGGCCCGGGCCCGCTCGATCATCTCAGGTGCACCGGTTGTCCGGGCCTTCTCGAGGGCGGCGGCGAACAGCGGCCGCGCTTCGTCAGACTCGCCGCGGTGCAGGCAGACATGGGCCAGCCCCATCGTGGCGTCGAGGATCACCCAGGTCGACCCGGTCTCCTCCCCGATGCGCAGAGCTCGACGGAAGTCGGTCTGCGCCACACTGGGGGCACCGGCGCCCAGATGGATCTCTCCCCGGATGGTGAGCGACTCACCCACACAGACGGGCAGGCCCAGCGCGGTGGAGGAGTCGATCGCCGCGCCCAGCAACGTCAGCGCGTCGTCGGTGTGTCCCTGCTGGGCTCGGATGAACGCCATCCGTCTCATGCTGCCCGGCACCTGCAGGCGCAGCCCGAGCTGCTGATCGATGTCGATGCTCTGTTGGAGTGCCTCGACCGCTTCGTCATACCGCGACACCGTGGTGAGCACTCCGCTCAGGTTGGTGGCCGTGATCGAGACGTTCTCGAGGTCACCCTCGGTGGCCGAGATCTCCATCGCCTCCCGCAGTTGCGACTCGGCCAGCTCTAGTTGGCCGAGGAACGTGGAGACGCTGGACAGATTGCCCAGCCCACGGCCCTCGCGGAAGCGGTTGCCGGTTCGGCGCGCCACGTCGAGGGCGAGCTCGAAGCTCTCCGATGCCTCCTCCACCCGGCCGTGGCGCAGCAGGATGTTGCCGAGTTGGTTGCGACTGGCGATGTCGTCCCCGTCAGGGTCGAGCTCGACGGCCTTCTGGCTCCACCGCAGCGCATCATCTAGTCGCCCGGTCATGTCGAAGACCCGACCCAGGTGGCGGGCGCCGTCGCGCTGGTGGACAGCAGAGCTCGATTCGGTCATGGCCCGATAGAGGGTTTCCATCTCGCCGAACCGGACGTCCGCCTCCAACCAGGCCTGGAGGATGTCCGCCAGGACGGCCAGCTCGTCCACGAAACCGAGCATCCCTGCTTCCCATGCGGTGGCGACAACGTTTTCGCACTCAGCCACCAGCCAGCGCCGCGCGGCCTCGACTCCGAACAGCTCGGGTCCGTCGATTTCGTCGCTCTCCGGAGCCGTGATCTCGTCCGGACGGATGTGGCGCACGGCGCAAGCTGTCCACCGACGGTAGTGCGTGAGTAGCCGCTCCAGTGCTGCCACCTGATCGCTGCGTGGATCCTTCTCGACCCCGAGCGCCGTCGCATAGGCCCGGATGACGTCGTGCAATCGATGCATCCCGTGCTCGTGCTCCAACAGGTGCTCGTGCACGAGGCCGTCAATCAGGCGGCGAGCCTCCGCGACGTCGACATCGGCCAGAGCGGCGGCCGCCTGCGTGCTGACGTCATGTCCCGGATGCAGGGCTAGCAGCCGGAGCAGCCGCTGTTCTGCGGGCTGCAGTCCGGCGTACGACGCATCGAGTGCCGCGCGCACGGCCCGTTCGGGCGGCGTGGACTCCAGGCGTCGGACCTGGTCCTGCATCGACCAGGTCGGGGTGTTGGCCAAGTGCGCGGCCACGACCCGAAGATGCAGGGGCAGGTGCCCACAGAGGTCGACCAGTCTTCGGGTTGCCGGATCCGGGGGGAGCTCGGTGCCGGAGGCCACGGACAACAACTCCAGCGAGTGGGCGGCGCTGAGAGGAGCGAGGTTGACCTGCTGAGCGTCGGGCAGGGCCAGCGCTCGCCGGCTGGTGATGAGGACCCGTGCCGACCCGCCCGGCAGGAGTGGGAGGACCTGGTCGGCCTCGCGCGCGTTGTCGATGACCAAGAGCAGTCGAAGCCGGGTGGCGACCTCGGCCAGAAGGGCACTGCGGCGCATCAAGGTGGCGCCGTGGATGACGCTCGGTGTGACGTCGAGCTGTCGCAGCAGGGACTCCAGCACCGCAGCGGGGTCGGCTGGTTGATGTTCGACGCTGTAGCCACGCAGGTTGACGTAGAAGCAAGCGTCGTAGCCTGCAGCCTCCCCATGGGCGGCATGCAGTGCCAACTCGGTCTTGCCGACCCCCGGCATCCCGACGATGAGCGACACCTGCTCGGTCTCGCCGAGGAGACGCAGCTCGTCGGCCCGCCCGACGAAGGGGTCGGTGGTCGGTGGGAGGTGGTCGTACACTCGGACGAGTCGCGCTGCGGCACGGCCGAGCAGGATGGCTCGGTGCGCCTGGCGCCACTCGCTCATGTGTGGCTCGGCACCGAGTGCGCCGACGATGTCGACGAGAAGCTCGATGTCCACGCGCCGGCGACCGAGGCGGAAGCAGTCGTAGATCGTCACTTTGCCTGGTGCGGTCCGATTCGGTCGTGTGCCCGCGGAACGGTCGGCGCCGATCGTGCGGGCGATCTCGGCGTAGGACGGATCACCCGCCCACGCGCGAAGCGCCACCAGCCGCCGTGTCAGCTCGTCCAGGGTTTGCGCACCGACCGGCGACGGCGGCGCGGCAACATCCGTCGTGGCTGCGTCGGACACCGGACCCCCCATTGATGGACCCCTCATGTTAGCGGTTGGGGTGTTCGGTTTCGTTCGGAATTCTCGACGCTGGAGTCGCTACTGGCGAGGCTGGCCCCGCAAGGGCAATGACCGACCATGGAAGGTCCGCGGACACAGATGAACATGACTAGAGCGCTCAGCGGCGCAATTGCAGCAGCCGCAATGACCTGGCTGCTGTCGGGATGTTCGATGTTCGGCATCGGCGGCACGCCGAACGCAGCGGTGGGGGAGACAGTCGAGGTCCCGGCCGGCCTCGGGGAGACAGACGGGAAGGTCGCCGCCACCTTGAAGTCGCTGGAGAGGGCCCCGGAAAAGGTCACCAAGCAGTTCGAGGGCGACGCTGAGATCTGGTTCGCCGAGATGACCTTCGATCACGACCAGACCAAGCTGGCCAAGTACGACTGGACGGCCCCCTGGGTCCAGGTCTACGGCTACCTCAGCGACGGGAGCGTGGTCTCCACGTCCTTCCTTGGCGGGGACATGACGGGCTGCGAAGAGGACGAGGTCGACAAGCTGATGAGCGACTATGCCGCCGGCAAGGAGATCGAGGTGTGCGTGAGTGTCTCGGGTGACGACTCGGCGGAGTTCGCTGGTGTCTACTTCGGAGACGCCAGCACCCCAAACTCGAGCGCGGTGTGGGAGAAGTGAGTCACGTGCCCGAGGGCGTGCGAGTTGACCCGGTCGAGGACGACGACGAAGGCTTCGAGCTCTTCTACGGTCTGGGCGCCCTCGCGTTCGGAGCCGGCTTCGGCACCTACCTCTTGCTGCGCTGGGAGGACGTCGTCGACGGCGTCTACTCACGCAGGCGGGGCGGCGTCGAGAAGCTGATGGACTATCTCGGCCAACCGGTGAGTGTCGCGATCCTCTATGCCGTCGGCGCGATCGGCCTGTTCATGATCCTGCGTGAGGTACGGCGTTGGCGAGCCGAGAGCGCCGCCGAAAAAGCTACTGCAAACGTTGCGGACACCGACCAGGAGGCGAGCGATCATGGGACTGCGTGACAAGTGGATGGCCCAGATGTCGGCGCGAATGCCTGACTACGGCAGCGTTCTGACCGAGGCGCTCGGTGACGATGCGCCGTGCCAGGCTCACGCCTTGGTGGTGCCCGCCGCCTACGAGCGCAACAGCGGGTCGGGAAGCGACATCGGCAGTGCGCTGCTCAAGCGGGCGGTGGACCTGGCGAGCAACTCCATCGCGGAAAACAAGCACATAGGTGGCGACGACGGCTCGATCGCCCGGTCGCTGCCGCGCGTGGGGGACATGCTGGCGCTCGCACTCTCGCCGACCAGCCTCAGTTTCTGGAGCTTCGGCATCACCGGCAGGGAGCTGCCGCCGCAGCGTCGGATCCGTCTGGACCGCGACGTCGTCCGCGGGCTGGTCGGCACCGGCAAGCGCTCTCAGGGCGGTGCGGGGGTGGCCCGGCTGTCCTTCGTCGACGGGTCCTTCTTCGACTACCGCGTCGTGATGGCGCCGGCGCCCGAGTTCTGGGTGGAGGCGGAGTCGCTGACAACCTGAGGACATGTCGGGGCACACTCGCGGCATCGAGACGTCCATGTGGCCCGCCCCGGGACGTACCGGGACGGGCGCCTCAACCTGCCTCTTGACGGGAGGCCGCGACATGTCCGCTGCAGCCCCCGACTGCACGGAACCGAAGCGCTGGAGTGGTGGGCCTTCGTGGCCTCCGCCGCCTTCGTCTGGTGGCGCTGGGTCCAGGACGATCGCGTCGAGGAACGCGTGACAGACTCCCCGACGTGAAGGCTGCCCTGCTCCGCTACCGCGTCATGGCCACCGTCGTCGGTGTGCTGCTCGTCGTCCTGTGCCTGATCGGTCTGCCGCTGCACTACGGCTACCTGCTGTTCCCCGAGGCGATGCCCCAAGGTGGCACGGCCTACGAGATCGGCGCGGGCATCTCGCAGTACCTCGGCGTCGCCCACGGCTGGCTCTACCTCATCTTCCTCATCGTCGCCTTCATGCTGGGGCGGCGGGCTGGCTGGGAGATGCCCTACCTGGTGATCACCCTCATCTGCGGCACCGTCCCGCTCCTCTCGTTCTGGGCCGAGCACCGCGCCACGCAGCGGGTCCGGGCCGAGCACGCAGAGCTGGCCTGACCCGTGACCACCGCATTCGTGCTCGGTGGTGGCGGCGTGCTGGGAGCTGTCGAGGTCGGCATGCTCCGCGCGGTCTTCGAGCGGGAGATCACCCCCGACCTCGTGCTGGGCACCAGCGTCGGTGCCCTCAACGGCGCGATGGTCGCGCGGGACCCCTCACTCGCCGTGATCGACCGGCTCACCGACCTGTGGGCTGCCACCGCGCAGGCGGGTTCGACCGAGGGCGCCGACCTCTTCCGGGAGCGACCGCTGCGGACCGTACGCCGCGTGGTCGCCACCGGCGGTCGCAACATCTACTCCTCGAAGCCGCTCCAGCAGCGCTTGATCGACGAGTTCGGTGACCTGACCTTCGAGGACCTGCCGGTGAGGTTCGGCGTCTGCGCCGCCAGCATCGAGCGAGCCGCCGAGCACTGGTTCACCAGCGGCCCGCTCGTGCCAGCCATCGTCGCCAGCGCGGCCGTCCCGGGCCTGCTCCCGCCCGCACGGGCGACGACGGAGTACGGCGAGGAGCACTTCCTCGACGGCGGCATCGTCAACTCCATCCCCGTCGGGCGCGCCGCAGCGCTCGGAGCGACACGGATCTTCGTGCTCCAGGTCGGCCGGATCGACCGGCCGCTGCAGGTGCCGAGGCGGCCGTGGGAGGTGGCGCGGGTGAGCTTCGAGGTGGCCCGGCGCCACCGCTTCATGCGCGAACTCGCGGAGATCCCCGACGACGTCGAGGTGCATGTCCTGCCGGCTGCCGGGACGTCGCCCAAGGACGACACCATGCTCGCCTTCCGCGACTTCAACTCCGTGCAGCGACGGATCGATGCGACGTACGCCGCATCTCGGACCTACCTCGACGAGCACCTGGCCGCCGGATGATCTGGGCGCTGCGACGGTTCGTGATCGCGCCGGCGCTGGTGCTGTTCACGGTGTTCCTGCTGGTCACCCTCCCGCTGTGGCTGATCGCCACCCTGGCCCTCTCGCCGCTGCTGCCCGGGCGCTGGCGGGCGCTGCGGCTGCTGTGGGTGGCGATGCTCTACCTCGTCGCCGAGTCGCTGCTTCTGCTCGTCCTGCTCGGGCTGTGGCTGTCCTCCGGCTTCGGGTGGCGGCTGCGCTCGCCGTACTACGCGGGCATCCACTACGACCTGGCGCAGTGGGTGCTGGTGCTGTTCTTCGGTGAGGCGAAGCGGGTGCTCGCGCTGCGCATCCGCACCGACGGGCCGGCGCCCGACGCCCACCGGGACACGCCGATCCTGGTGTGCTGTCGGCACGCCGGGCCGGGCGACTCCTTCATGCTGATGTACGCCCTGCTGCACTGGTACGGCCGCGAACCCCGCGTCGTGCTGAAGGACACCTTGGCGTGGGACCCGGCCATCGACGTCCTGCTCAACCGCATCCCGTCGGCCTTCATCTCCACCAACCCCGGCCCTGGTGAGGACTTCGAGAGCAAGATCGCCCGGCTGGCGAGCGGCCTCGACGCCAACGACGCGTTCGTGATCTTCCCCGAGGGCGGCAACTTCACCGCCGCCCGTCGTGAGCGGGCGATCGCCCGGCTGCGCAAGCTCGGGCTGGCGAGGATGGCCGACCGGGCGGAGCAGATGACCAACGTGCTCGCGCCGCGTCCCGGTGGGTTCCTGGCGGCCCTCGACGCAGCGCCCGAGGCCGACGTCGTGCTCGTCGCGCACACGGGACTCGACCACATGCTCACCGTCACCGACGTCTGGCGCGAGCTGCCGATGGACAAGGAGCTCATCATGCGCTGGTGGGAGGTGCCCCGCTCGGAGATCCCGGCCGGTCGCGACGAGCGGATCGAGTGGCTCTTCGACTGGTGGGAGAAGATCGACGCCTGGATCGACGACAACAAGCCCGCCGACCTGCCGCGACGTTGACCTCGCGGCGCGTCGGGCGTGTCTCCGGCGAGCACCATCAGGCGAGCGGGGGCCAGGCGGCGTACGGCGACTTCATGACCAAGTCCTGCACTTCGTGGCCTTTGCAACCGTCATGTAGTGCAGGAGTCCCCGGTTAAGCGGGGACTCCGCCACACGCTGAGCTGAGCCGCAAAACGCAGCGAGCCCCGGACCAGGAGGTCCGGGGCTCGCGAGCGGAAGGGTCAGGACTTCTTCTGGTCCGGCACGTCGTCGACGTCGATGACCTCGGCCGGGGCGTCGGGCGTCGACACCTCGTGCGGGGTGTCGGCAGCGTCGCTGAGCGACTCGCCGGGGGCACCCCCACCGACGTCGTCGGTGGCCTCGGCCGCGTCCGTCGCGGTCGGGGTCGCCGGGTCGACCGACGTCAGCGGGTCGCTCAACGGGTCACCCTGAGGACGGGAGACGGGCGAGGACGGCTTGGCGGGAGCGGCGCCCGGCTTGGCCGTCTGCTTGGCTGCCGGGGTGGGCGCCGCCTTGGGTGCCGGCGGGGGAGCCGGGGTGTAGGACGACTGCCAGTTGTCCGTGCCGGACGACTTCTTGCGCAGCTTGCTGAAGACCGCCCCGCCGATGGCGAGCAGGCCAGTGAGGAGCAGCAGCTTCTTCCACTTCGAGGTGGGCTCGGGCTCCGGCTCGCGGCGCAGCTCGGCGACCTTGGTGGCGGCGAACTCACGGGACGCGGCAGCGGTGCCTGCTGCCATCGCCGCAGCCGCGACAGCGGTCTCGGTCGCGCGGGCACGTCCCTCGGTCAGGATCGGACCGGCCTTCTCGTGGGCGTCGTGCAGGAGGGGTACGGCGCGATCGCGCGCGTCGGCGAAGACGGGCGCCGCCTTGTCGCGCGCGTCGGCGATCGCCGGGCCTGCCTTGTCCCGCGCTGTCTCCAGCGCGGCCTCGAGCTGCGGGATGACGGTCTCTGCGACGGACTCCACGTAATCGTGGGCCCGGTCCATGATCGACTTCTGCCTGCCGATACGCATGCGTGGCCTCCTTGAGGGTTAGGCCTCCATCTCACCATGTCCCCCATGAGCCGACCAGCCCCCGGTGGGGTGAACGGCCTCATGGCAGGATCGTGGGCGAAGACCACCAACGCGAGAGGCACTCCCATGGCGGACCCCAAAGCCACCCTCAAGACCAACCAGGGTGACATCGTCATCAACCTGTTCCCCAACCACGCTCCTGAGACCGTCGACAACTTCGTCGGCCTCGCCGAGGGCACCAAGGACTACTCCGCGGGCGACCGCTCCGGCCCGTTCTACGACGGCCTCGGCTTCCACCGTGTCATCGAGGGCTTCATGATCCAGGGCGGTTGCCCCCAGGGCACCGGCACCGGCGGCCCGGGCTACACCTTCAAGGACGAGGTCCACCCCGAGCTCGTCTTCGACAAGCCCTACCTCCTCGCCATGGCCAACGCCGGCCCCGGCACCAACGGCTCGCAGTTCTTCATCACCCTCGGGGCCACGCCGTGGCTCAACCGCAAGCACACGATCTTCGGCGAGGTCGCCGACCAGTCGTCGCGCGACGTGGTCGACAAGATCGGCAACACCCGCACCGGTGCGGGGGACCGTCCCGTCGAGGCCGTGGTCATCGAGTCCGTCACGATCGAGCGCTGAATCACTCCACCACACCGCCGATGAGTGCCCCGACTCCTCCGGAGTCCGCCGCCGGCGTGCCGATCTGTTATCGGCACGCCGGCCGCGAGACCCGGATCCGCTGTCAGCGGTGTGAGCGACCGATCTGCCCCGAGTGCATGCGCGACGCGTCGGTCGGCTTCCAGTGCCCCTCCTGCATCAAGGAGGGCTCGAAGCAGACCCGGTCCGGGCGGACGGCGTACGGCGGACGCCGCTCGGACAACCCGATGCAGACGTCGATCGTGCTGATCGGCATGAACCTCGCCGTCTGGTTGGCGATCCTGGCGACGGGGTGGCGCAGCAGCGACCTGATCAACCGGCTGGCCCTGGCTCCGCGCGGCACGTGTGAGTCGGTGTCGGATCCGTCGAGCTACTACCCCGGCGCGCCGGAGGATGTGTGCGCGGCCGTCGGGGGCGGCGACGGAGAGTGGGTGCCGGGGGTGGCCGACGGCGCCTACTGGCAACTCATCACTAGCGCCTTCACCCATGTCGACGTCTGGCACATCGGCCTCAACATGCTCCTGCTGTGGATCCTCGGACCCCAGCTGGAGTCGTCCCTCGGCCGGGCGCGCTTCCTGGCCCTCTATCTGCTCTCGGCCTTGGCTGGCTCGGCGGTCGTCTACTGGTTCGCCGCCGAGACGAGCGCGACCCTTGGTGCGTCGGGGGCCGGCTTCGGCCTGATGGGCGCTCTCCTGGTCGTCGCGATCAAGGTCAGGGGCGACGTCCGCCAGATCCTGATCTGGATCGGTATCAACGTGGTGATCACGGTCGTCGGATCCCAGTTCATCTCGTGGCAGGGACACCTGGGCGGCTTCCTCGGTGGTCTGGCGGTCGCGGCGATCCTCGTCTACTCGCCCCGCACGCGGCGTACACAGGTGCAAGTCCTCGGCCTCGTCGGCATCACGTTCCTCCTCGTGGCACTCATCGTGCTCCGCACCGCAGCCCTGGTCTGAGCCCGGCCCAGGCGGTGCGTGAGCCACACTCTGCGCGCCACGAATGTGGCTGGTGGACCGCCGAGGGCTGACCCGACGACGGCAGCGTCGTACACAGGTGTGGACGAGCCTGTGGATAACTACACCGGTGTAGTTCCTCCCGAACAAGCGGCACACATGCAGAGAGCCGCCGGTCCCGAAGGACCGGCGGCTCTCGCGTGAGTGGTGGGACGCGCGACCTACTCCCAGCGCGTGGCGTAGGTGAAGCCGACCGCCATGAAGGCGATACCGACAGCGAGGTTCCACTGACCGAGGTCGTTGAAGATCCACAGCGCGGAGAGGTCGTCGGAGAAGACGTAGAAGGTGCAGATCCACAGCAGTCCGATGAGGAAGCAGCCGAGCATGCCGACCACGACCCCGCGGCCGCGACCCAGCGGGGTGCTCGGGTGGGCGGCCACGGCCAGGCCGAGGAGCAGCGCGCCGAAGCCGATGACGTAGTTCCACAGGCCGAGGTCGGCGATCGCCTTGGGCTTGCCCTCAGGGGCCGGGAACACCGACGGGTCCGGGCGTACGGAGACGTAGTAGAAGGCGATCCACGCGATGCCACCGATGATCAGCAGCAGCGCGATCACGAACCTCACCGTGAGGGTCTTCGCCTCGGTCTCGACGTACGCCGCGTTGGACTTGGCCACAACTACTCCCTGGAAGGCTGATGGGACTGCGGGCGGGGGCACCCACCGGGGGGTTAGCGTAGTCGGCATGTCCCCGGAGTCCGACTCGCGCCCCATCGGTCGGCCGCGCAGCCACCAGCGCAGGCGCCCGGCGCTCGGATGGCGGGTCGGCACGCCGGTGATGGTGCTGCTCAGCGGCGCCCTGTTCGCCACCAGCGCCGAGCACAGTGGCGGCACCGACCTGCGGGCCGGGCGTTACACCGACCTCGCCTCGGTCGTCCTGGCTGAGCGTCGTACGGCGGACGAGCTGATCGCCGAGGTGGCCAGGCTGACCACCCAGGTCGAGACCCTGAGCGCGGGGCTGGGCGATCGAAGCGTCGACCGCGCACAACGCGAGATCGAGGTGCTCTCCGACCCGGCCGGCCTCACGGCCCGCACCGGGCCGGCCGTCAAGGTGACCCTGTCGGACGCACCGGAGGACGTGCTGGCTGACACGACCCGCGACCCGCTCGACGTGATCGTGCACCAGCAGGACATCCAGGCCACCGTCAACGCCCTGTGGCGTGCCGGCGCCGAGGCAGTGACCATCCAGGGTCAGCGGCTGATCTCGACGACCGGCATCAAGTGCGACGGCAACTCCGTCAGCCTGCAGGGACTCTCCTACTCACCGCCCTACGAGATCGTCGCGATCGGCGTCCCGACCAACCTCGTCACCTCGCTCGAGGATGACAGCTATCTCGACATCTATCGCGAGGCGGCAGCCGATCCCCGGGGTGGTGTGGGCTACCTGGTCGAGGTACTGCCGGAGGCGGTGGCGCCCGCCTATGACGGCCTGCTCGACCTCACCTACGCCACACCGATGCCCGACGCCCAGAGCTGAGAGCCCAGAGCTGACAGCCGAGAGCTGAGAACCTGATCAGCGCCGCTGGCGGGCAGACGGGGTGGGCGCCGGCGTGGTGGGCACCGCGGTCGGCGTGGGGGTCTCGGTGGGGACCGGGATCGTGGGGGTCTCGGTGGGGACCGGGATCGTCGGGGTCTCGGTCGGCGTCGGTGTCGGCGTCGGCTTCGGCGGGACGAAGGTCGAGACGAAGATGGTGATGGTGTCGCCCTGGTCGGCCGTGCCCCCGTCGGGGATCTGACGGACCACCGTCCCCTTCGGCTCGGTCGTCTCGGCGGTCGTGACCACCTCGACGTCGAAGCCGGCCGCACGCAGCGCGCTCTCGGCGGCCGCCTGCTTGAAGCCGACGACGCTGGGCACCTCGTTGGGGCCCAAGGAGACGAAGAGCGTCACCGTGGTCCCCTCCGCCACCTGCTGGCCGCTCTCCGGCTCGGTGCGCACAACCGTGTCCTTGGGCTGGTCGGACTCCTCGTCGACGAGCTTGACCTTGAGGTCGTTGCCCTCCAGCAAGGTCCGCGCACTCTCCTTGGGCTGGCCGAGGACATAGGGCACCTCGACCTCCGGCGGTCCGAGGGAGATCGTGAAGCCCACAGCACTGCCGGGCTCGACGTAGGTGGCGCGGTTGGGGTTCTGGTTGATGACCTGGTCCACAGGTACGGTCTGCGATGCCTCGGTGCGGACGGTGCCGACGCTCAGCCCGGCCTCCCGGATGGCCGTACGTGCTTCGCGCTCGGTCAGGCCGATCAGGTTCGGGACCTGTTCGTCATCCACCGGCTCCTCAAACAGGCTGGGCAGGGTCAGGGCAGCCGCGGTGATGAGTGCCACGACGAGGAAGGCGATGAAGAACAGCAGCCCGGTGCGGGAGCCGGATTGCCCGGGCCGCGGTCCGGCCGGCGAGCTGCCGGTGGCCACCGCGGCGGGGATCAGGGCGGTCGCGGCCGTCGTGGGGCCGGCATCGTCGGAGCCCGCCAAGGGGGGCGGTGCGGCCTGGACCGCCTGCCCGGCGAGGTAGCGCTCGATGTCGGCTCGCATGGCCGCCGAGCTCTGGTAGCGGTCCTCGACCCGCTTGGCCAGCGACTTCAGCACGATCGCGTCGATCTCCGCGTCCAGCTGGTCGTCGTGGTCCGACGGCGGCGAGGGGTTCTCGCGCACGTGCTGGTAGGCCACCGCGACCGGGCTGTCTCCGACGAAGGGCGGTCGCCCGGTGAGGAGCTCGTAGAGCAGGCAGCCGGTGGAGTAGACGTCCGAGCGCGAGTCGACGGTCTCACCACGCGCCTGCTCCGGTGAGAGGTACTGCGCCGTACCGACCACGGCGGCGGTCTGGGTCATCGTCGAGCTCGCGTCGGAGACGGCCCGGGCGATGCCGAAGTCCATCACCTTGACGTCGCCGGTCGGGGTGAGCATCACGTTGGCGGGCTTGATGTCGCGGTGGATGATGCCGGTGCGGTGGCTGTAGTCGAGGGCGGCCAGCACGTCGCTGGTGATCTCGAGCGCGCGCTCGGGCAGGATCTTGCGCCCCTCGCGGATGATGTCGCGCAGCGTCCGGCCCTGCACGCACTCCATCACGATGTAGGGCTGGGCGACGTCCGAGCCGTCGGTCGACATCTCTTCGCCCGTGTCGTAGACGGACACGATCGAGGGGTGGTTGAGCGAGGCCGACGACTGCGCCTCGCGTCGGAACCGCGCCTGGAAGGTCGCGTCGCTGGCCAGGTCGGTGCGCAGTCGCTTGACCGCGACGGTCCGACCCAGCCGGGTGTCGCGGGCCTTGCGGACCTCGGCCATGCCACCACGGCCCAGCAGCTCGCCGAGCTCGTATCGGCCGCCGATCACGGTCGGCTCAGTGCTCATGGTCGTCTCTCACTCGTGTGGTGAAGGCTCGGTGGGGTGGCGGCTGCGTAGGTTGCTGCGAGGGGGGCTCCGGTGGGCGCCGGGGCGGACTTGGGCCCCTTCTCATCGTCCTCGGGCTTGCCTGTCGACTTGCCCCAGTAGGTCAACGTGACGGTGTCGCCCTCGACCAACTGTCCCGTGGGGTCCACTCCGGCGACGGTGTCCTCGACCTGGTCGCCGGGGTTGTCGAGCTTCTCCTTGTCCACCTCGAGGCCGAGCTCGCGCAGCCTGGCCTCGGCGTCCTTGAGGTCGGAGCCGACGTAGTCCGCCTCGTCCACCTCGATGTCCGACTCGGCAGGAGGCTCCGTGGGCGTCTCGGTGGCGGTCTCGGCCGGCGGCTCGGTCTGGGTGCGGTTGCTCTGGGACGGGGTCGTCACGGGGTCCCGGGCGTCGTCGGCGTCGTCAGCGGAGCTGAGCTGCCAGATGATCAGCGCACCGGCGACGACGACCGCCGCCAGGAGTGCCCAGGGCAACCAGTTCGTACGCCGAGCGCCACCGTTCGCCGGCGGAGGAGCCGACTCGCGGGTGGTCGTGGTCTGGGCGACCGGGGCCGCGGCGGGCAGGACCTGCGTGGGTGCCGGGGCAGCGGCTGCGCCCATGACCTGGGTCGGGGCCTGCGCCGTCGTGGAGGCTGGACCGACGGCCGACTCCGGGTCACGGAGCGCGACGGCGAAGGCTGCGCCGTCGGCGTACCTCTCAGACGGTTGCTTGGCCAGCGCTCGGGTCACCACGGCCGCCAGCGGACCGGGGACGTGGTCCGGGATCTCCGGGACGGGCTGGCGCAGGTGGGCCAGGGCGGTGGCGACGGCGGAGTCGGCGACGAAGGGTCGCCGGCCCACCAGGCACTCGAATGCGACGACCCCGAGGCTGTAGACGTCGGACGCGGCGGTCGCCGTCCCGCCCTCGGCCTGCTCGGGCGAGATGTAGGCAGGGGTGCCCATCACCTGACCGGTCTGGGTCAGGGCCAGTCCCTCGGCGGCGCGCGCGATGCCGAAGTCGGTGACCTTGATCCGGCGGTCAGGGGTGACGATGAGGTTGCCCGGCTTCACGTCGCGGTGAACGATGCCGGCCCGGTGAGCGGCACCCAGCGCGTCGGCGGTCTGCGCCATCAGGTCGCGCGTGACGTCGGGGTCCATCGGGGCGCTCGGGCGCAGCAGGTCGGAGAGCGGCTGGCCCTCGACGAGCTCCATCACGAGGTAGGGACGCGGGGTGCTTGACCCGTCGCGCGGGGAGGCCTCACCGAAGTCGAAGACGCCGGCGATGCCGGGGTGGTGGAGCGACGCGGCGTGCTGGGCTTCGGTCTCGAACCGCCGACGAAAGAGCGCGTCGTCGGCAAACTCCGCCTTCAGCAGCTTCACGGCGACCGGCCGACCCAGCACCTGGTCGCGACCGCGCCAGACCTCGCCCATGCCGCCGGTGGCGATCCGGGCGACGAGGGCGTAGCGGCGGGCGTCGTCGGCGAAGTGGTCGTGCTCGGGAGTCACTGGGGCATTCACGGGGCCATCACCGCCTCCATGATGGCCTTGGCGATCGGCCCGCCCAGCGTGCCGCCGGCGATCTCGTCGCGGGCGGTCTCACTGGCCTCCACCAGCACGGCGACGGCGACCTGGGGGTCGTCGGCGGGGGCGAAGGAGACGAACCAGGCGTACGGCGGGCGGTCGCCGCTCGACTGGGCGGTGCCGGTCTTGCCGGCCACCCGGACTCCCGGGATGGCCGCAACGGCGGCCGTGCCGTTGTCGACGGTGGACACCATCATCTCGGTCAGCTCGTCGGCGGTGTCGCTCGAGACCGCCTGGGAGTACGTCGACTCATCGGTCTTGTCCAGCAGCGAGGCGTTGGGCGCGCGTACCTCGTCGACGAGGTAGGGCCGCATGACCTGACCGTCGTTGGCGATCCCGGCGGCGACCATGGCCATCTGCAGGGGAGTGGCCGTGACGCTGGACTGGCCGATCCCCGACAGGGACGTCTGCGGCGCATCCATCTCAGGGTAGAGCGAGGGAGCTTGGCCGGGCAGGTCCTCGAGCGCCGTCGAGTTGAAGCCGAACGCCTCGGCCTGCTCGGTCATCGCCTCCGCGCCGAGCTCGTTGGCCAGGCTGAGGAAGGTGACGTTGCAGGAGACCTCCAGCGCCTGGGTCAGGGTGATCTTGTCGCCGCCGCAGTTGCCCTGGTCGTAGTTGCCGACCTTGCTGTCCGACTGCGGGAGCTGGAACTTGAAGCCCCCGGGGACGAGGGAGTCCTTGTCGTAGTTGCCCGACTCGATGGCTGCAGCCGCAGTGACCAGCTTGAAGGTCGAGCCGGGTGGCAGCGTCGTCCCGACGGTGCGGTTGATGAGGGGCGTCGCCGGGTCCTCCTCGAGGCGCGTCGACTCGTCCTCGACGGCACCGAGGTCGTGCGAAGCCAGGAGGTTGGGGTCGAACGTCGGGCTCGAGACCATGGCCAGCACCTTGCCGGTGCTCGGCTCGAGCGCGACCACGGCGCCCTTCGCGCCCGGGAGGGCTTGCAGCCCGTCGAACGCGGCGGCCTGCGCGGCCGGGTCGATGGTCAGCTCGACGTTGCCGCCCTTGGGCTCGGCGTTGCTCAGCATGTCGACGAGGCGGGTGACGAAGAGGCGCTCGTCGTCACCGGAGAGCACGCCGCTCTGGGAGCGTTCGATGCCGGTCTGGGAGTAGTAGGCGAAGTAGCCCGTGATCGGTGCGTACATGAACGGCTGCGGGTAGGTCCGCTGGAACTCGTACTTGTCATCCGAGGGGACGCTGCGGGCGACCGGCTCCTTGCCCACCAGGATCGCGCCACGCTCACGGGAGAAGGCTGCGTTGATCACGCGCCGGTTCTTGGCGTCCGCGGCGAGCTCGTCGGCGCGGAAGTACATGACGTAGGAGGCGTTGACCAGCAGCGCCAGGAACAGCAGCAGGCAGAAGACCGAGATGGTGCGGATCGGCTTGTTCACGTCAGCTTCACCACCTGGGTGGTCTCGCTGTCGAAGGTGCCGCTCAGGTCGATCATCCGCGGGATGGGCCGTCGGGCCTGGTCGGAGATGCGGATGAGCAGCGCGATGATCACCCAGTTGGCGACCAGCGACGACCCGCCGTACGACAGGAACGGCGTCGTCAGACCCGTGAGCGGGACCAGCCCGGTGACACCACCGATGACGACGAAGACCTGCAGCGCCACGATGCTGCCGAGCCCGACGGCCATCAGCTTGCCGAAGCCGTCGCGGGAGATCAGGGCGATGCGCAACGCGCGCTCGACGATCAGGCCGTAGCAGATGATGACGGCCATGACGGCGGTCAGCCCGAGCTCCTCGCCGATCGCAGCGATGATGTAGTCGGACTCGGCGTAGATGATCCGCTCAGGGGTGCCCTCGCCGAAGCCACGGCCGATCAGCCCGCCCCAGCCCAGGCCGAAGAGGGCCTCGACCGGCTGGAAGCTCCCCGGCGACTCGTAGTAGTAGTCCATCGGGTTCAGCCAGATGTTGAAGCGGTTCTGCACGTTGCCGACGAACGTGTACGCCGCGAATGCGCCGGCACCGAACAGCAGCCCGCCCACCAGCAGCCACCCCGGGCGCTCGGTCGCGACGTAGAGCATGACCAGGAAGAGGCCGAAGAAGAGCAACGATGAGCCGAGGTCGTTCTGCAGCACCAGGATCATCATCGAGACCATGAACATGGCCAGGATCGGGCCGAGGTCGCGACCGCGCGGCAGGTCGATGAACAGCACCCGGCGACCGGCGAGCGCGAGTGCGTCGCGGTGGCGGACGAGGTACCCGGAGAAGGCGATCACCAGGAGGAGCTTGGTGACCTCGCCGGGCTGGAAGCTGAAGCCGGCGACGTTGATCCAGATGTTGGCGCCGTTCTTGGGGTTGCCGATGACCGGCAGGAAGGGCAGCAGCAGCAGCGCGATGCCGGCAAGGCCGGCCGTGTAGGTCAGCCGCTGCAGGCTGCGGTGGTCGCGCAGCACGACGATGGTGACGATGAAGAGGGCGATGCCCAGCGTCATCCAGGTGAGCTGTTGCTGGGCGAAGGTGTGGGGCTTGTCGGCCGCTTCGTAGGCGAGGTCGAGCCGGTGGATGACCGCAAGACCCAGCCCGTTGAGCGCTGCCACGAGGGGCAGGAGCACGGGATCGGCGTACGGCGCCACCAGCCGCACCGCGACGTGGGCCGCGATCGTCAGCGCAGCGAGCCAGCCGCTGTAGCCGATGATGTCGGCCGGGACCGTGCCCTCGACGCCGAGGCCGACCGCGACGTAGGCGCCGATGCCGACCACCAGCGCGGCCAGGAGCAGGAAGAGCTCGGCGCCGCGTCGTCGGCGGTGCACGAAGCCCGGGGCGCCAGGATCACTCATCCGGGACGTCCTGGCGGTCGGCGTAGTTCTCCACCGTGGCGCGGGCGTCCTCGAGGTCGGTTGCCTCGATCCCGCCGGTGAGGGTGTCGGCGTCGATCTCGCTGAGGTTGTCGAGGTCGATGTCGCTGACTTCGTAGGGGTGCGCCACGTCCACGCCGGGGATCTGGGCGTTGAGGCCGCGGAAGATCGTCACCTTGCCGTCCTCGACGCCGACGTAGAACTGGCTCTGGCTCCAGGACCACGCGAAGGCCAGCGCGATCCACGCCAGACCCAGCACGACCGCGGTCGCGAGCAGTCGCTTGAGCCAGGTGAAGCGAGCCGGCGGCCGCGGGGCGTAGCGGGCCGCCTCGGGGTCGACGGGCTCGACCGGGTCGGGCGAGGCGGGCACCGCGTCGAGCTCACCGGTGTCGCCCGACTGGTGGCCGCGCGCGCCCCGGCTCTTCGTCGAGCCGTCGCCGGTGAGCGTGCGCGGCAGCTCGGCAGCGGCGCCGACGAGCAGCGGCTGGAGCGGGGGGTCGGGGAGACTGGCGACGACCTCTGCCACGACGCAGGTCACGTTGTCGCTGCTGCCGGCCTCAAGACTGGCCCGGACGATCTCGACCGCGGCGTAGTCAGGGGAGCCGGTGCGCAGGATGTCGGCCATCCGGTCGTCGGTCAGGACACCGCAGGCGCCGTCGCTGCACACGAAGAGCCGGTCCCCGACCTGGACGGGGACCTCGAAGAGGTCGGGCTCCTCGTGCCGGATCCCGTCGACGGCCTTGAGAATGAGGTTGCGGTGCGGGTGGGTCCGCGACTGCTCCTCGGTGATCCGGCCCTCGTCGATGAGGCTCTGGACGAAGGTGTGGTCGTGGGTGAGCTGGCGCAGCTCACCGTCGCGCATGAGGTAGGCCCGGCTGTCACCGAGGTGTCCGACCGCGACCTTAGTGCCGTCGAAGAGCAGCACGGAGGCCGTGGTGCTGGTGCCGTTGAGTGCGGGGTCCTCGTCGATGAGCTCGGAGATCCGGTCGTTGGCACGGTGGATGGCGCCGGCGACCTGACCGAGGAGGTCGTCGCTGGGTCGCGCATCGAGCTTGCGCAGGGCCTGGACCGCGGTGGCCGACGCCAGGTCGCCACGGACGGCGCCGCCGACCCCGTCGCAGACGGTCAACAACCACGGCCCGGCGTATCCGGAATCCTGGTTGTCCTTGCGGATCCGGCCGACGTCGGAGATCGCGGAGTAGTGGAGGAAGAGCCCCTCGGTGTCGGTCACCCTGCCCTCACTTCCGCAGCTCGAGGATCGTCTTGCCGATGCGCACCTGGATGCCGAGCCCGATGGTGGTGGGCTGGGTGATGCGCCCGGCGCCGACGTAGGTGCCGTTGGTCGAGCCGAGGTCCTCCACGAACCACTCGTCACCGCTGGCCGCGACCCGAGCGTGCCGGGTGGAGACGTAGTCGTCGTCCAGCTTGATCGCGGCGTCGCTGCCGCGCCCGATGAGCAGGGGTGCCTGCGACAGCTCGGCGCGAGCGCCCACGTTGTCGCCCTCGACCACGATCAGGTGGGTCGGCGATCCGCGGCGCGGCGTCGACGCCTTGGCCTTGGGCTTGCCCGCCTTGCCGCGTGCCGGTGCCGCGTCCCGGGCGGTCTCGGGGACGCGTGCGCCGAACATGTCGGAGCGGATGACCGAGATGGCCGAGAGGACGAAGATCCACAGGATCGCCAGGTAGGCGAAGCGGATCAGGAAGAGGGTGAGTTCGGACACGCGTCAGTCCCTGCCGTCGGTGTCGGTGAGATGGACCGTCATCGTCGTACGGCCGATCTTGACCTGGGTGCCGTCGCGCAAGGCGGCGCGGGGGACCTTGGTGCCGTCGACGAGCATGCCGTTGGTCGAGCCGAGGTCGACGACCTCAAGGTCGTCGCCGTTGACGAGGAACTCGATGTGCCGACGACTCACGCCGGGGTCGTCGATGCGCAGGTCGGCATCGGTGCCGCGACCGACCACCAGGCTGGGCCCCCGGAGCGGGTGGCGGGTGCCGTTGACGTCGAGGACGGCCTTCGCCGACCTCGTCCGCGTGTGGTGGTCGTTGTCGGTGACCTTCGCCTCGGCCTGGCTGCGGATGCGGAAGCGCCCGGTGGTGAGGTCGTCAGCCGCCTCGAAGCCGACCGTGACCGGCCCGGCGAAGACGTAGCCCTGCGAGTCAGCGTGGTCCTTGAGCTGGTCGATGAGCTCGCGGCTCATCGCGTCGCCGTACCCCTCCAGGCGCTCGAGGTCGACGGCTGCGAGCTCGACGTGGAAGGTGTTGGGGACCAGCCGCCGGTCCCGGCTGAGGATCTGCGCGTTGTTGTCGCACTCGCGCTGCAGCGCGGCGGCGATCTCGACCGGCTGCACGGCGCTGCGGAAGGCGCGGGCGAAGGCGCCGGAGATCATCTGCTCCAGCTTGTGCTCGAAGCGTTGCAGGGCGTTCATGGATCCAGCGCCTCCTCTCCGGGTTTCAGGGGTAACAGGGATGCGCGGACGGCGCGAGGCGACACCAGCCGCCGGGGCCGAGGGGTGAGGCAAGTGTCGCCGATCGTACTCACCAGACACCGGTCGGCCCCTCTGGTGGACGGCGCGCCTCCCACCTCACCCGTCCGATTGGGACCCCCGGAGGCCGTGGGATAGCCTGTGCACGCTTCTTTTGCGCGAGTGGCGGAACGGCAGACGCGCTGGCTTCAGGTGCCAGTGTCCGAAAGGGCGTGGGGGTTCAAATCCCCCCTCGCGCACCGAGAGTGGTTCAGGTTCGTCTGAACGCTCGATGTGACTGGCAAGGGCTTCTGACCTCGGGACACGAGGTGAGAAGCCCTTTCTTGTTGCCACGCGTCAGAGCAGGATGCCGCGGCTGGTCATCTCCACGCCTCGACCCAGGTTCTCGCGGAAGTAAGTGTCCATCCGCGGGTTGTCGTTGAGCATCCAGACCATCTGCGAGCACTGCCAGGCAGCGGCTCGCGCGAGGTGGATGCCGAACATGGCGAACCCGTCGTCGACCCGGCCGCCGAGCTCGTCGAGCGTCGCGACCGCGCCGGTGGAGAACCAGCTCTTGATCTCGACCGATGCCTCCGCAAGCACCTCATTCGTCTGCGTGTAGTCCAGGTGCTCCGGAGTGTCTTCGTCCGGGACGACACCCAACTCGCGGCAGGTGGCCACGACGGCGAAAGGTAGGTCGTGCGAGATGTGGGCGTTCATCCCGGCGAGAGCAAACTGGATGGGATGGGTCTCCGGCCGGGCGCGCGCCTCGAAAAGGGGAGCCCAGGCGCGCGGCACCTGCTCCCGGGCGGCATCGGCGGCGTAGGCCGCGAAGAACAGGTTGGCGAAGTGGACATCGAGCCGCTCGAGGAACTCCCCGGCCTGGAAGTCACCGAGGTCCACAGCGTCTCGGACCAGCCGCGTGACCTGCGTGTACATCCTGTTGAAGGTTGCGACCCCGTCGTCACGAGGGAGGGCACCGTCGATGGCGGTCATCATGTCGACCACTTCGTCGATCGTGCGTGCGTTGCCCACTGCCACGACGTCCGCGCCCATGCTGACCGCCTTCCGCGATGAAGGGCTTCACCGCGAAGCGTAGGCCGCGGGCGCTGTGTCCGCAGGCGAATGCAGGTAGCGCGCATACAGTGCCCTGCCATGGCCCGCGAGGCCGACACAACAGTGGCAAAGGAGGACTCCATGGCCGACGTCGTCGTCCACGGGCCCGCATCGTGGAACCTGGTCGTCGACCTGGACGAGCTGCCACCCCCGAGGCCCCACATGCGGTTCGCCGACGCCCACCGCGAGCTGCTCGGCGGGACGTCGGCCGGCAAGGCAGCGCACCTGCGAGACCTGGGCGTAGACGTGGAGCTGCACACGGTCCTCGGCACGGACGCCGCTGCAGATTCCATCGAAGCGGCACTCCTCCACGCGGGCATCCCCGTCGTCGCGAGTCATGTCGAGGGGCCGAGCGAACGCCACCTCAACCTGATGGACCGCGTCGGCGGCCGGGTCTCCATCTATCTGGACGTGCCTGTCACGCCCGACGCCACGATGTCGAGCTGCGCCGTGTCCCGCCTGCTCGACGCGGTCACGCTCGCTCGCGCGGTCGTGCTGGACCTCTCCCAGCCGTCTCGGGACGTGATCGAGGCGGTCGCAGCGCTCGGCGTCCCAGTCTGGACCGATGTCCATGACTACGACGGCACGAGCGACTTCCACGCGCCGTTCCTCGACGCGGCGGAGTTCGTCTTCATGAATGCTGACAAGCTGGATGCGCCGCCGCAGGAGTTCCTGCGGACGTGCGTGGACCGCGGGGCTCGGATCGCCGTGTGCACGCTCGGGGCCGAGGGGGCCGTGGCGGTCGACGCCCAGGGACTTCACCACCACGTTCGCGCCGAACCCGTGCCCGACGTGGTCGACACCAACGGCGCCGGGGACGGTTTCATGGCCGGCTTCCTGGTGGCTCACCTCGACGGCGCCGACATCGCGGGCGCACTTCGGGCGGGGGCTCGGCAGGCCGCGCGGTCCTTGGGCACGACCCAGCTCAACCCGATCCTGAAGCCTCCCGGCTCGGACTGGACCCGTGAGTGCCCTGACGGCTAGCGGTAGTTCATCGGCCGGCGCGGAGCGGCAGACGGGCGGGGCGTGTGAGCCACCTGCTCGAGGATCGGTGGGGCGTCCTGGCCCGAAGGTGCTGCGAACAACCATTCGAAGCCGGCGCGATCCAGCACGCGTTCGACCCCCAGGCAGACCAGGACGATGACGCAGGTGGCCGCGAGCGGATACAAGATGAGCGCTGCAACCGAGACGAGGCCTGTTTCCTCGAACCGCAGGGGCTCGAGGAACAGCGAGTGCAGGACGGCCAGCACCGGCACGTGGAGGATGTAGATCGACAGGGTGCGCTGACCGAGGAACGTGCCCAGCCGAGCAGCAGGCCGCCACTCCGCCAGTGCGGCAGAGCCCCTGACCGCGAGGGGTATGGCAAGGACGCTGATGAGGAACCTGTTCGGCACGCCGCCCACACCCAGCACTACCGGGACCACCAGCACCGCGGCCGCTGCCCCAGCGACGAGAAGGATCGACCGCGGCTGGAGCCGGGACAAGGCGACGATCAGGGCCGGGAAGCGCGCGGCGAAGACGAAGAAGACGAAGTGCTGCAGCAGCGACTCGCGGTTGGCCGCCTCGATCCCGAACGACGGGGTGGCCAGCGCCAAGGCGGTCGCCAGCCCCACGACGATGCGGGCGTCGACCCGGGACAGCAGTCGGGCGGCCAGGAAGTAGACGACCAGTGCGTAGAGGTACCACAGCCCGGTCGAGGCGACGACGAGGTCGGTGACCAGGTCGGCCCAGTCGCTGGTCCGGTTCATCGGGAGCTCGTCGAAGACGAGGAAGACGCCCATGTGGATGGCCAGCCAGAGCGCGTACAGGTAGTAGATGTTCACGACGCGCTTGCGCACCACGTCGTGCCACGGCCGCGTCAGCGCCGACCCGGCGAACAGGCCGGACACGATGAAGAACAGCGGCATCCGCACGGGCTTCAGCGCATAGGTGAGCTCGACCCAGACGGCCTCGATGCCGAGGAAAGGCGTCGGTGTGACGAAGCCGAGGTGCTTGCCGACGGTGTGGTGCAGCACGACCAGGATGATGGACAAGGCCTTGGCCGTGTCCGCCCAGGCGGATCTCCCGCTGTCGACGTGCGCACGGGGGGTCGGCTGGCTCATGGGTCCCCCGATCATTGACGCCGAGAGCAACAGCCCGTCAGCCACTGCGAGGCTAGCGCCGATGCACCCCCAGTGGCACAGCGCCGGCGCCCTTGAGACCTGCCTGAGACCCAGCTGAGACCTCTCCGCGACCGAAGCGCGCGAGCGAGGTCAGTCGGTGTCTCCTTCGGCGCCGGGGCGCAGCATCGCCGGCTGGAGGACCTCGGCAGGACCGCGTCGGTAGAGCTGCGGCGGCCGACCGCCCTCGGCTCCGGTGTCGCCCTTGCCGACGACCGGCTCGACGAAGCCCTTGGTCTTCAGGACCTTGCGGCGGAAGTTGCCCAGGTGCGGCTCGACTCCCCACACGCCCTTGTAGACGCGGTGCAGCTCGGGCAGGGTGAACGGCTCGTCGACGAACTGGGTGGCCAAGGTGGTGTACTCGATCTTCGAGCGGACCCGCTCCAGGGCGTCGGCCAGGATCACGGCGTGGTCGAAGGCCAACGCCGGCACACCGCCGTCCTCGGCACCCAGGTCGGGCTCTGCCAACACGTCCTCGACGGCCCACCAGCGCGCGGAACGGGCATCCGAGCCGGCCTTCGGCTCAGGCAGGTCGGGGGCGAAGGCGACGTGCGCGATGGAGACGATGCGGTGGCGAGGGTCGCGCTTGGGGTCTGAGTAGGTGCGCAGCTGCTCCAGGTGACCGGGGAACTGCTCGACGCCGGTCTCTTCCGCGAGCTCGCGCCAGGCCGCGGCGCCGGCGTCCTCGTCAGGCTCGATGAACCCGCCGGGCAGCGCCCAGCATCCGGCGTACGGCTCGTCGTCGCGCTCGATGAGCAGCACGGACAGGACGCCCTGGCGCATCGTGAAGATCGCCAGGTCGACGGTGACGAAGACGGTGGGGTACTTCGAGGCGTCGTAGTTGGCCGGGTGCTGGTCGCTGACCGGCGAGGTGGGCTGGGTGCTCATGCGGTGTCCTTCGCAGGCTGGGTGGGTCCGGGGTCGAGGTCGAGGTCGAGGTCGAGATGCTGGCTCACGGTTTCGACGCCCCTTCAGCGACCTCGACACCGCGGCCGGCCATCTCGGCGATCGCTGCCCCGGTGGTCTCGGGGGCGACCCCGGCGTGCAGGCCGGGGAGCAGCCGGGCACGGAAGCCGAGGCGGACCGCGTCGAGCGCCGTGGCCTTGACGCAGTAGTCGGTCGCGATCCCGCAGATGTCCACGTCGGTGATCGCGGCGGCGTGCAGCAGCGCGTCCAGCGAGTGGCCGTCCTGGTCGACGCCCTCGAAGGCGGAGTAGGCGGCCTCGCCCTGGCCCTTGCTGACGAGGCCGTCCGCGGTGTGCCGGAGGGCCGCGCCGATCTCGTCGGCCCACTGGGCGCCATACGTGCCCGCGACACAGTGGACCGGCCAGGTGTCGGTGAAGTCCGGGTCGACACCGGGGGCATGGAAGTGACCGCCGTTGTCGGACTGGTCGTCGTGGTGGTCACGACTGGGAACGATGAGGTCGTAGTCGGCCCGCTTGGACAGCAGGTGCTCGGCGATCTTGGAGGCGACGTCACGGCCGCCGGTGACGGGGAGTGATCCGCCTTCGACGAAGTCGTTCTGGACGTCGACGACGATGAGCGCGCGGCGGGTGCGGGTGGTGGTCATCTCATGCCTCCTGGAGGGCGGTTGCCGCCGCGGGGGTGCGGGTCGGCAGGACGGTGGTCGGGACGATGACGGGCTCTCCGTCGGAGACGTCGTGGGCGACCAGCGGCAGACGGGCCAGCGACCCGGCGGCGTGGGTGCGCACGGTGGTCAGCGGCGGGGCGTGGACGGTGCGGCCGTCACGCATCAGCGGCAGCTGGGCGACGTGCATGGTCTCCTCGCCGGTCTCGGCGTGCACGGCGACGTTGTCGACGGCGTGGATCTCGCGAGCCATGGTGCCGTGGTCGTCGAAGGTCCTCCACACGGTCTTGCGGCCACCGACGGAACCCTTGCCCGACGCCTTCTTCGCCACGGGGCGCATCTCGCCGTCGCGGCCCTCGATGGAGACCAGCTTGTAGACCATGCCGGCGGTCGGGTGTCCCGAGCCGGTGGCGACCCGGGTGCCGGCGCCATACCCGTCGATGGGGGCGTCGGCCAGTGCGGTGATCACGTATTCGTCGAGGTCGGAGGTGACGGTGATGCGGGTGTCGGTCGCGCCGAGGCTGTCCAGCAGGGCGCGGGCGGCCCTCGCCTCCTCGGCGAGGTCGCCGGAATCGAGGCGGACGGCACCGGGTCCGTTGGCGTCCGGATGGACCTCGCGAGTGGCGGCGACGGCGTTGCGGATCCCCTGCTGGGTGTCGTAGGTGTCGACGAGGAGCGTGGTGCCGGCGCCGTGGGTGGTGACCTGGCTGCGGAACGCGTCCATCTCGCTCTCGTGGGCGAGGGTGAACGCGTGGGCGGCGGTGCCGACCGTGGGGACGGCGTACAGGTAGCCGGCGGCGAGGTTGGAGGTCGAGGCGAACCCGGCGATGTAGGCCGCGCGGGCCACGGCGATCGCGGACGCCTCGTGGGTACGGCGGCTGCCCATCTCGATCAGGGGCCGGTCGGCGGCGGCGGTGACCATGCGAGCTGCCGCGGAGGCGATGGCGGTGTCGTGGTTGAGCACCGACAGGACCAAGGTCTCCAGCAGGACCCCTTCGCCCAGCGTGGCCTCGACGGTGAGGACCGGGGTGCCGGGGAAGTACAGGTCGCCCTCACGCAGACCGGTGACGTCGCCGGAGAAGTGGAAGTCGCGCAAGTAGCTCGCGGTGGCCGCGTCGATGACCGCTTCCTCCTCCAGCCACCGGACCTCAGCTGCGTCGAAGCGGAAGTCCTCGATCAGCGGCAGCAGGCGACCCAGGCCGGCGAGCATCCCGTAGCGACGGCCGGCCGGGAGGCGGCGGGCGAAGCACTCGAAGACCGCGGGCTTGTCCACGATGCCCTCCCTGATGAAGGAGGCGAGCATGGTGAGCTCGTACCGGTCGGTGAGCAGGCCAACGCTGGCCTGCGGGGCGGTGGTCCTGGTGGTGGTCAACGGCTTCCCTTCCTCGGTTTATCTCAATCTGAGTCTAACCGAAGGAGGGAGGTCTGGCAACTGTGGCTAGTGAGGGACAGTCGATAGGCGTACGGCGACCACCGACCGCCCGGGTGCCAAGTGCCTCCAGCCCCGCGAACTGGCGGAGCGCGACGGTCGGACCGGCCCATCGCCTGTCGTCCGCCGCCAGTTGGGCCGCCCGCTGGTCGCCGCCCCGGCGGGTGCTGTCCACCGATGCCGGCCGGCCGAGTGGCCGTCCGCAGCGCAGCGGTCGCCATCGCCGTACATCGGGACGCGACGAAGGCCCCGAGGGTGTCCCCGGGGCCTCCGTCGCAGTCCGTCCTAGTCCCGGGTGAAGTCCGGGATCTCGCTGAGGTCGAGCGCGGAGTAGCGACCACGCTTGCGGTAGGGCTTCAGGCAGCCACCCTGCGCTCCCTGGGCCCGGAGGCCGGCGAGGTCACCTGCCTCGAAGTTCGCGTGGTAGCCCGTCAGCGCGGGCGACCGGTCGCCGGGGTGCATGACCTGGATGTCGTCGGCGAAGTGCTCGAGGCCGAAGGCGTGGCCGAGCTCGTGGATCAGCACGAGGCCCATCGGCTCGTTGGTGGGGAAGTCGTACAGCAACGGGTACTCGCCGGCGTACGCCATGTTCATCGTCACGCCGGGCTGCTTGATGTCCAGGACGATCTTGTTGTTGGACTTGCGACGCGCCGCGGCCAGGCGACCCGGTCCGCCGCGGCCGACCGCGGCGACCAGGTCGGGGTAGTCGTTCTGGTGCGACCAGGCGATCACCATGTCGGTGCCCTTCGGGTAGCGCTTGCCGTCCAGCGGCACCGCCGAGGTCGTGCCGACGTACTTGGCCTTGAACCCCGTCGCCCGCTCGAGCCGGGTGACAGCCTCCTGGGTGAAGGGGATGGCCGCCTCGCCTGCATAGCCGGTGTTGACGCGGTACTTGATGGTCTTGCACGGGTTCCACTGGAAGTTGTAGCCCTTGTAGCTCATCCGCAGGTAGGACGCGCTCGACCCGCGCGGGACCCACGAGGTCGCGATCTTGAACTTCTTGGTCTTGAAGACCTTCGCCCTGTCGCGACGGGTCTGCGGCACCGAGACGCGCATCTTGTGGGCGCCGTACCAGTCCAGGGTGCCCGTGATGGTGAACTTGCCCTTCTTCTTGGTCTTCGACTTGTCGATGGTGTGCCAGCCGTCGGACCACTTGACCTGGAGCTGCACCTTGCGGCCCTTGCGGCCGCTGGCCTTGCCGGAGATCGAGTAGCCGGCCGTCCCGGCGACCCACGACGTCACGCCGTAGTTGACCTTGCCCTTGGTGCGGTCCTTGCCGGCATGGGCGGGGGAGCTGATGAAGCTGGTGAGAAGCAGGCTCAGCACGGCCACGATGGCCAGCGAGCTGAAACGCGAAGGACGAGTCATGGGAAGCCTTTGAGAGAAGTGGTCTGCTTGATGCTTTGTGCCACGGACCAGGGAGGCGCAAACCTCGTCCGAGGGCCGGCCCGGATACTGTGACGCATGTCCCGCCCGGTTGTGCAGTCCCCCGCCACCATTCGCGCCCCGCGACCGGGTGCCGAGGCACTGTCCGAGCCGTTGCGGTCGCGCTGGAGCCCGAGTGTGTACGACGACGAGCACACCCTCACCCGGCCCGAGATCGACCAGCTGCTGGCGGCTGCGCAGTGGGCGCCCTCCGCCGGCAACTCGCAGCCCTGGATCCTCTTCGTCTGCGAGCGCGGCTCGGCCAACCATGCCCGGCTCGTGGCGCGCCTGAGCAGGGGCAACTCCGGCTGGGTGCCGCGGGCGTCCGTCGTCTTTGTCACTGCCGCGCACGTGAGGACCGGGACGGAGGTCGACGCTCCCGCCTACAGCGACTACGCGCTCTACGACGTCGGTCAGGCGGCGGCCCACCTCACCCTGCAGGCCCACTCGATGGGGCTGCACACCCACCAGTTCGCCGGCTTCGACCACGAGGCGCTGGCCGAGGACCTGGAGCTTCCCGGCACCCACCTGCTGCTGACCGGTATTGCGGTCGGCCGCCAGGGTGATCCGGCCGACGTCGACGAGCGGACCGCGGCGCGCGACCAGAAGGTGCGCGAGCGCCGTGAGGTCGCCGAGATCGCGCGAGCAGGGACCTGGGTGGAGCCGTGGGGGGTGCCGTACCCATGAGGATGTCCCGCTCCAGCATCGTGCTCCTCGTCGTGGTGATCGCGCTGATCAACCTGCCCTTGGTGCTCGCCACCTGGACGCGATCCTCGGTGGAGCGCAACGGCGTCGAGGTCCAGGCCACGATCAACGAGGCGAAGAACCTCGGGACCTCGGCCGAGCCGAGCTGGTGGTTGAACTACACCCTGCCGGAGTCCGTCGACCCGGAGCAGGGCAAGTGGTCCGCGGAGGTCGACGCTGCGACGTACGAACAGGCCGAGCGGGACGGGACGGTCGCCGTGACGGCGCTCGAGGACCAGCCGGAGAGCGCCATCGTGACGGGCGAGATCCGGAGCTCCGCCGGCCTGGTCGGCACGCTGGTCGCCGACGCGGTCATGGCGGCCTTGCTGGCCCTCCTGTGGCGCTCCCGTGGTGGGCGGCTGCGCGAGGTGGTGACGGTCGAGGCGCTCGAGGACGTCTCGCCTGCAGCCGGGGCTGGCTCGTGGGAAGACCTGGACGACGGGACCGTCCGGGTGAGCGGTGACGTGCTCGAGGCCGACCAGCACGAGGTGTTGCTGGAGCTCGAGGACCGGCTGGTGCGAGTCGTCCTGGACGGTCATGCCAGCGCGGTCGACGTCCGGCAGACGGCCCAGGTGCGGGCGCGGCACGCGACCAACCCGAACGGTCCCACCAATCCGGCAAGCCGCTGACGACGAAGGCCAGACATGACGACGATCAACGATTTCTCCGCGCCCGCCATCGACGGCACGGCGACCGACCTGTCGGCGTACGCCGGAAAGGTCGTGCTGGTGGTGAACACGGCCTCGAACTGCGGCTTCACACCGCAGTACAAGGGTCTGCAGGAGCTGCAGGACAAGTACGGCGCCGACGGCTTCACCGTGCTGGGTTTCCCCTGCGACCAGTTCGGCCACCAGGAGCCCGGCGCCGACGACGAGATCGCGTCCTTCTGCGAGCGCAACTTCGGTGTCGACTTCCCCCTCTTCTCCAAGGTCGAGGTCAACGGTGACGGCGCGCACCCGCTCTTCGCGTGGCTGCGCAAGCAGAAGGGCGGCCTGCTGGGCGGCAAGATCAGGTGGAACTTCACCAAGTTCCTGATCGCTCGCGACGGGACGGTCATCTCCCGGCACGCGCCGACGACGGACCCGACCAAGCTGGCCGACCAGATCGAGAAGGCGCTCGCCGGTGGCGGCAAGCGTCGCAAGAGCGCCTAGGCATCACCCTGCGGTCAGGTTGTCGATGACCGGCCGTGCGGACGAGGGGGGCGTGCCGACTTCTCCGACCGGCAGGTCGAGGGCCTGCTGCCGCGTGAGCGTCGCCGACGTCACCAGGTCGAGCCGGAACCAGCGGACCTCCCCCTGCGGTTCGACGGTTGCAGCGAGGAACCAGTGGCCCTCGGTGTGAGCCAGGAGCTGCGGGTGGGCGTGGACGGCCGCTGGATCGTCCGACTCGTGTGAGGTGAGGGCGACGACGCGGCGTTCCACCAGCGCCTGCTCGATGGCGCGGCCCGTCGAACCGTCTCGGGCCAGTCCGGAGGGACGGTCGAGCCACACCCGATCGGCAAGGGCCGTCGCGCGGTGTCGTTCACTCGGCACCATGACGCTGAGCAGCTTGATCAGCGCAGTGCGCGCGTGGTGCTCGAACGGTTGGCCGCGGTGCGCAGCGACCGCGGCAGCCAGTCCCGAGAGCTCGCTTGCCGAGAGATTGACCGGCGGCAGGGTGGCCTCGCGGTCAACGACATAGCCCCCCATCCGCCCCGGGCGTGCCCACACCGGGAACCCCGCCTGCTGCAGCGCCGAGACGTCTCGCTTGACCGTGCGAGTGCTCACCTCGAAGGACCGGGCGAGCTGTTCGGCGGTTCGACCGCGTGTCCCGGCCCGGCGCAGCTCCTCGCGCAGGGCGTAGAGACGGTCGGTGCGATTCATGATCAATGGTGACATGACGGTGACATCGAGCGCATCGATGATCGAGTCATGACAAACACCACCAGCCATGTCCTGTTCATCAGTGGCGCCGGTCTCCCTGCGTGGGTCTGGGACGCCACTCGACGTGCGTTGCCGTCGACAACTTCCTCGACAGTGGCGCCACGACCGGCCGCTGTGGGCGCGGGCGTCGCCGACTACGCTGCGGCGGCGCTCCAGTCCGCCGGCGCAGACCGCTTCGTCCTCGTCGCTCACTCGGCGGGCGGGATGGTCGCCGCCGAGCTGCTGCGCCGAGCCCCCGACCGCGTGGCCGGTCTCCTGGCGTTGAGCGCCGTGGTGCCGCAGACCGGAAGGTCGGCCGTCTCATCTCTGCCCTTCCCGCAACGGCTCGTCTTCGGCGCTGCGCTGCGGCTGGCGGGGACCCGGCCACCGGAGTCGGCGATCAGGCGCGGCCTCGCATCCGGCCTCGACACGTCGGTGGCCGACCGCGTCGTTTCGGACTTCACCCCTGAGTCCACCGCCTATTTCACCGACACCTCGTCCGAGCACCAACGTCCCGCCCACCGCGGCTATGTGACCCTCACAGCGGACCGGGAGTACGGGCCAGCCCTCCAGGGCCGCTTTCGACAGACCCTCGACCCGACCTGGCAGACGACGCTCGCAACCGGCCACTTGGCCATGCTCGAGGATCCCGTCGGGCTGGCGGCCGAGATCGATCGCTTCATGAGCGCCGTCAACGCGGGTTGAGACAGGGACCCCGGTGACTTGCCCGTAACCCACGCCGGGGAGGAAGGTGCGGGCATGGCCGCCACAGCTTCCTCCTACTCGATCACCATGCGACTGCACACCGCACCCGACCACGGCGTGGTCGGCACCGTCGCCACGACCGTGGCGAGCGGGGGCGGGGTCGTCACCGCCATCGACGTCGCGGAGTCGCGACACGACCGCCTCGTCGTTGACGTCACCTGCTCCGCGGCCGACCAGACCCACTCCGAGCAGCTGGTGGCCGCCGTCGAGGCGATCGAGGGGGTGCAGGTCTACAAGGTCTCCGACCGGACCTTCCTGCTCCACATCGGCGGCAAGATCCGGGTCGAGTCCAAGGTCCCCCTCAAGACCCGCGACGACCTGTCGATGGCCTACACGCCGGGCGTCGGGCGGGTCTCGATGGCGATCCACGAGAACCCCGAGGACGTGCGACGCCTCACGATCAAGGGCAACTCGGTCGCCGTCGTCACCGACGGCTCCGCGGTGCTGGGCCTGGGCAACATCGGTCCCGGCGCAGCGCTGCCCGTGATGGAGGGCAAGGCTGCGCTGTTCAAGCGGTTCGCCGACATCGACGCGTGGCCGATCTGCCTGGCGTCGCAGGACACAGACGAGATCGTCCGCGCCGTGGAGATGATCGCCCCCGGCTTCGGTGGCATCAACCTCGAGGACATCGCGGCTCCGCGCTGCTTCGAGATCGAGCGCCGCCTGCGTGAGTCCCTTGACATCCCGGTCTTCCACGACGACCAGCACGGCACCGCCATCGTGGTCCTGGCCGCGCTGACCAACGCGCTGAGGGTCGTCAAGAAGCAGTTGCCCGACGTGCGGATCGTCGTCTCAGGAGCGGGAGCAGCTGGTACGGCGATCGTGACGCTGCTCCTCGCAGCCGGCGCCGGCGACGTGGTGGTCGTCGATCGTCAGGGAGCTCTGGCCGGGACGGACGACAGCCTGCCGCCGGCCCAGGCCGACCTGGCCGACGCCACCAACCCGCGTGGGGTGACCGGGTCGCTCCAGGAGGTGCTCGTGGGAGCCGACGTCTTCGTCGGCGTGAGTGCGCCGAACATCCTGGACCCCGAGTGGATCGCCGACATGGCCGAGGACGCCGTCGTCTTCGCGCTCGCGAACCCCGACCCGGAGGTCGACCCCGCGGCCGCGGCGAAGTACGCCACCGTGGTGGCCAGCGGCCGCTCGGACTATCCCAACCAGATCAACAACGTGCTGGCCTTCCCCGGCGTCTTCCGCGGCCTGCTCGACGCTCGCGCCGAGGACGTGACCGTCGACATGCTGCTCCGCGCGGCCGACGCCCTCGCGAAGGTCGTCAGCGACGAGGAGCTCCACCCGTCCTTCATCATCCCGAGCGTCTTCCACCCCGATGTCGCCAAGCGCGTCGCGTCCGCGATCAGCGGCAAGGCGCCCGCCCCGCCGACCGCCGAGCAACCGTTACCGCTCTGACTTCTCTAGGGTGGCGCCCGCAAGCGGCCGCCAGCGCCGCTTCGACAACGGGGAGACGGCATGACCATGACTGCGCCGCGCTCCGTGACCGCGGCGGCGGGCCTGGCGGGTCTGACTGCCGGGCTCACAGCGCTGCTGTGGACCGTTCTGGACTTCCCCGCCAGCTTGGCGCCACCCCCGCCACCCCCACCGCCCGGGCGCCCGGACGGCGCCACACCCGAGGAGTGGGACAGGGTGCTGGCGGAAGTGGCGGCGGCCCCCGACCCGCCGCCGACGAGCTTCTGGGACCTCTTCGTGCTGGCGTACGACGCGAGGTTGGTCGCGCTTGCCCTCACCGGGGTCGTGCTCTGGCTCGTGGTCGCCGTCACCGCTGCCCGCGGTGATGGCGCGTCCCGGTTCATCGCGGTTGCGCCAGCGATCGGGCAGGCCGTGGCCCTGCCGCTGACGGGGACAGGAGCTGATCCCGAGGTCTTCGCTGTCATCGGGGTCGTCATCGTCGCGGGAGCAGCGAGCGCGACGCTGCTCTTCCACCCACGATCGATCGCCCACTTCCGGGCCACTCCGGGTCCGGCCTCTGCCGTCAGTCGCTGACGGTCCCCGCCCTTGAGGCGCTGACGCTCCCCGCCCTCGAGTCGCTGACGCTCCCCGCCCTCGAGTCGCTGACGCTCCTGGGCCACCAGAACCGGTCGCCCAGCGCAAAAGCAAGCGCCGGCACGAGGACCGTCCGCACGACCAGGGTGTCGAGCAGCACCCCGATGCAGATGGTCGTGCCGAGCTGGGCCAGCACGACGAGGGGCAGCACGCCAAGCACGGCGAACACGGCAGCCAGCAGGATGCCGGCACTGGTGATCACACCGCCCGTGGACGTCAGCGCCCGCAGCATGCCGCCGCGGGCGCCGTGCTGGCGAGCCTCCTCGCGAGCCCGCGTCACCAGGAAGATGTTGTAGTCCACTCCGAGGGCGACGAGGAACAGGAACGCCAGCAGCGGCACCCCCGAGTCGAGCGCCTCGAAGCCCAGCGGTCCGGTGAAGATCCACCACGACACGCCCATGCTTGCGGCGTACGTCGCCAGCACGGTCGCCACCAGCAGCAGCGGGGCGACGACGGAGCGCAGCAGGACGAGGAGCGCGCCCAGCACCAGGGCGAGGATCAGCGGCAGGATGAGCAGGCGGTCGCGAGCGGCGCCCTCGGCCTGGTCGATCGCGCTCGCCTCCGTGCCGGTGACGTGCGTGGCCTCGAAGGGCTCCACGGCGTCGCGCAGTGCCTCGATCGTCGCGCGTGCTTCGGGCGTGCCCGAGGTCGAGCCCAGCACCGCGTCGATCTGCGCGATCCCCGCGCCCTGCTGGGTGGTCTGGGCGACCTCCACACCCGGCACCTCACCGACCGCGTCCCTGACCCGCTCGGGGTCGTCCTCGGTGAGCACCTGCGTGGGGTCGGAGACCCCGGCCGGGAACGACTCGCCCAGGCGCTCCGCGGCGGCGATCGCCTCCGGCTCGACGAGGAACTGGTCGGCCTGGTCCAGGCCGGTGTCGATGCTCAGGACGCCGGCCGCCATCACCGCCAGCAGCACAGAAGTCCCGGTCACGAAGGCCACGGGGCGGCGGGCCACCCGCTCGCCGACCTTGTGCCAGAAGGAGTCGGTGTCCACCAGTGCGGGATCGCCGACATGCGGGACGCGGGGCCAGAACACCCAGCGTCCGAACAGCACCAGGACAGCGGGCAGCACGACCAGCACGAAGGCGGCCGCGATGACGACGCCGATCGCGCAGGTGAGGCCGAGCCCGCGGGTGGTCGGCACCACCGAGAGCAACAGCGTCAACAGGCCCAGGAAGACGGTGGTGGCGCTCGCCAGGACGGCCTCCGCGGTGCGGCGTACGGCGACGCTCATCGCCACCCGTCGTTCGGCGTGCGTCCGGAGCTCGTCGCGGTAGCGCGAGATGAGCAGCAAGGCGTAGTTGGTGCCGGCCCCGAACACGAGCACGGACAGGATGCCGACCGTCGACTCGTCCCAGGCGATGTCGAGCCCGGCCATCACCTGCGTGGCGAGGACCGCTGCGAGCCGGTCGGCGGTCCCGACGACGATGAGCGGGACCAGCCACAGCACCGGGCTGCGGTAGGTGATCAGCAGCAACAGGGCCACCACGCCCGCGGTCACGAGCAGCAGGTTGGTGTCGGCGCCCTGGAAGACGGCGGCGAGGTCGGCCTGGACCGCTGCCGGGCCGGTCACCTGAGAGGTGATCCCGTCCGGCACGTCGCTGCTGAGCTGGGCGCGCAGCTCCTCGACCCGGTCGGCGTTCTCGGTGGCCGAGGCCGACTCCACCGGCACGATGGCGATCGCCGCGGTGCCGTCCTCGGCGAGGGAGACCGGGCCCGTCGGTCCGGTGGGTACGGCGCCGAGCTCCCCGGCCTGGCGACCGAGATCCGCCACGGCCTGCTGGTCGAGCTCACCCTCGTCGCTGGTCCACAGCACGACGGCCGTCGCTGCCCCCTCGTCGGGGAGCCGGTCACGCAGCTCGGTGCCCAGCGTGCTGTCGAAGCCCGACGGCAACGCATCGAGGCTGGTTCGGGCGCGTTCACCCTCCCCGAGACCGGCGATCAGGGCACCAGCGAGCAGCAGCGGGAGGACAGCGACCAGCCACGCCACGCGTCGGCGGAGCAGGGGGGGAAACGCGGGTTCGGGCCACGCCCTCAGTGGCGCGTGGAAGGGTGTGGGTTGCCATCGAGCTCTCCTCCTGAGGAAATCAATGCATAATGGTTAAGCATGTTAGTCACTAAGTAGGTGAAGTATATGCACACGTCCGCTGATGACGCACCCGCGACCGCCTTCGCGGCGTCGTGGCGGCAGACGGGCAGCCTCGACGCCCTGCGCGAGTGCACGGAGGCCGGCGCGCGGGTACGTGGTGTGGTGGCGCGGCAGGCAGGACTCAGCGAGTCCGAGCTCGTCGCCCTCGAGCACCTGGTCCGCGAACCCCTGGGGCCGGCCGAGCTGTCACGTCGACTCGAGGTCAGCACGGCCGCAGCGACAGGAATCGTGGACCGCCTGACCAGTCACGGCCACGTGACGCGCGCGCCGCACGCCGAGGACCGCCGCCGGACCCAGGTGCTGGTCACCGCGTCCGGGCGCGAAGAAGTGCTCCGGCGCCTGTTGCCGATGTTCCGCGCGCTGCGCGAGCTCGATGAGTCGTTCGATCCGGCCGAACGTGCTGTGGTCGAGCGCTACCTCCGGGGCGCCACGGAGGCGTTCCGTCAGATCACCGAGCCGACACCCGGGGAGAACTCGCCATGACCCTCGTCCTCCCGCTCGTCGGTGTGCTGGTGCTGGGTCTCGTGGTGGTGGCCATGGTCCAGCGGCTCAGACGACCAGGGCACCGGTCGAGCGCCATGGCCGACAGTCTGGGCAACTTCATCGACGTCTTCGACCCGGCCCGAGCGCGCTCCGACCGTGACCTCCAGTCGCAGGACAACCAGGGGGCGGTCATCCCGAGTCCGGACGGCAACGACAAGCCGGTGGAGGTGGACCTCGTCAACGGCGTCGCGCGGATCAGACGCCGATGACCACAGGACCGGTCGGTGTGCGTGCCACGGCCGCCCCGCGGGTGCCGCCCGGCCGGGTCCTAGGAGTGCGCCTGCGAGGAGACGAGCGCGGCCCCGATGATGCCGGCCGCGTTGCGCAGCTGCGCCGCCACGATCGGCGTCTCGATGTCGAGAAGGGGCAGGAAGGCCTCGCTGGACTTGCTCACCCCGCCGCCGACCACGAACAGCTCAGGGGAGAAGAGCCGCTCGACCGCCCGGTAGTAGGTCGTCAGCCGTTCGGCCCATTCCTCCCACGACAGCTCCTCCTTCTCCCGGGCCGAGTTGGCGGCGCGCGACTCCGCGTTGTACCCCTCGATCTCGAGGTGTCCGAGCTCGGAGTTGGGCACGAGGACCCCGTTGTGGATCAGCGCGGAGCCGATGCCCGTGCCGAGGGTGGTGACGATGACCAGACCTCGTTGACCCTTGGCTGCGCCGTACTCGACCTCGGCCAGGCCAGCAGCGTCGGCGTCGTTGACGACATGCACCTCGCGACCCAGGGCAGCGGTGAACACGGCGTCGGCGTCGGTGTGGATCCAGGCCGGGTCGATGTTCGCGGCGGAGTGGACGACCCCGTGGCGTACGACGCCGGGAACGGTGACCCCGATCCGGGACGAGGAGGCCGGGAATCGTCCGACGAGCTCGACGAAGACCTCGGCCACCGCGTCGGGCGTGGCCGGCTGGGGGGTCTGGATCTTCTCGCGGTTGCTCGCCAGGTCGCCCGCGCTCAGGTCGACGACCGCCGCCTTGATGCCGGTGCCGCCGAAGTCGATGCCGATCGGGTGGTCATTGCTCATGGGACCAGCCTGCCCGAGCGGCGTCTGTCGCGTCACTGCGGGTCTGCCAACTTGACAAAGCACTACCTATTGTCAAATCGGTGTACAAACCTTAGGGTCATGTAAACGTCTCCTGCAGGAAGGTAGTCCCATGAGCCTCAGCGACTCGATGAGCGGCACGGTCCCAGCCGGATCGACCGACGGCTGGAAGGACAAGAAGCGCTACCTGTGGCTCATCGGCCTGGTGGTGCCGAGCCTGGCGTTCATCGGCGTCGGGCTCCACCAGCTGACCGGCTGGGGCGTGTGGTTCTGGATCGGTCCGATCGTGGTGCTCGTCATCGTTCCTGCGATCGACCTCGTCGCCGGACTCGACCGCTCCAACCCGCCGGACGACGTGATCGAGGCGCTGGAGAACGACAAGTACTACCGCTGGATCACCTACCTCTTCCTGCCGATCCAGTACGTCGGCTTCGTGGGCGCCTTCTACCTCCTCGCCAACCCCGAGGTGATGGGCGGCCTCTCGATGCTGGACAAGATCGCGATGGCCATCTCCATCGGATGCATCGGCGGCATCGGCATCAACACCGCTCACGAGCTCGGCCACAAGAAGGAGGCCAACGAACGCTGGCTCTCCAAGATCGCCCTCGCCCAGGTCGCCTACGGCCACTTCTACATCGAGCACAACCGCGGTCATCACGTCCGCGTCGCCACCCCCGAGGACCCGGCCAGCAGCCGGCTGGGCGAGAACTTCTACCAGTTCTGGCCGCGAACGGTCTTCGGCTCCCTCACGTCTGCCTGGCGCATCGAGAAGCGTCGGTACGCCCGCAAGAAGCTGCACCCGTTCCGGCTCGGCAACGACGTCCTCAACGCCTGGGTGATGACCGCGGTCCTGTGGGGCGCGATGATCGCCTGGCTGGGGATCGAGATTGCGCCGTACCTCGTGCTGCAGGCGGTTGTCGGCTTCTCGTTGCTCGAGGTCGTCAACTACATGGAGCACTACGGGATGTTGCGACAGAAGGTCGGCGCCGGCGAGCGTCAGCGCTACGAGCGGGTGCTGCCGAGCCACTCGTGGAACTCGAACAACATCGCCACCAACGTGCTGCTCTACCACCTCCAGCGGCACAGCGACCACCACGCGAACCCGACGCGGCGCTACCAGGCACTCCGTGACTTCGAGGAGTCCCCGGTGCTCCCGACGGGCTACGCCGGGATGATCATCCTGGCGATCGTGCCCGCGATCTGGCGTCGCGTGATGGACCCCCGCGTCGTCGCGCACTTCGATGGTGACGTCACCCTGGCCAACGTCAGCCCGAACAAGCGCGCCGCCTACCTCGCGCGCTACCCCGCGCCGACGGCGGCCGAGCGGAAGGCCGCCGAGGACGCGACGCCCGGCCTGCTGGCGGTCGAGGTGCTGGCGGCTCGCTGCCCCGGCTGTTCCTACGTCTATGAGGTCGCTGCCGGCGACGAGCACGAGGGCTTCGCAGCCGGCACCGCGTGGGTCGACATCCCGGCCGACTGGACCTGCCCGGACTGCGGCGTGCGCGACAAGGCCGACTTCGTGCCGTTCGACCCCTCGTTGGACGGGTCTCTCGCCTAGAGGGCTGTCCTAGACTCGACGGCATGCCTGTGCGCGGTGGACTCGTCGGGGAGAAGACGCTCCACGGCCGGATGGTCGCGGCGGCCGTTGAGATGACCACCGAAGTGGGATGGGCCAACGTGACGATGGGCCGGCTGGCCGAGGCCGTCGGAGTCAGTCGGCAGACCGTCTACAACGAGATCGGCACCAAGAAGGCGCTGGCCGAGGCGATGATCCTGGCCGAGCTCGAGAGCTTCCTGGGGGTCGTGACCAGCGCCTTCGACAACCACCCCGACGACCTCTCGGGCGCGCTGGAGAGCGCGATCCTCGCCGTGCTCGAGCATGCCCAGGACAACCAGCTGCTCCACGCGGTGGTCTCCGCCACCCACGGCGCCGACACCGAGCTCCTGCCCCTGCTCACCACGCACTCGACGCCGCTGCTCGAGCTGGCGAAGGCAGCGGTGACCGAGCGCGTGGCCGCCTACGAGCCGCCACTCGCGCCGGCCGAGCTCGACGGGGCCATCGACATGGTCGTTCGCGTGGTCCTGAGCCACGTGATGCAACCGAGCGGCACGCCGGCTCGCACCGCCGCCAGCCTGGGCTTCTTTGCCCGGCGCGTCCTGGGCTGAGCGACAACAACTTCTCGGCGCGATTCTCGCCTGAGCGGTCCAGCTGGACGACAGAGGGTCTGGACGCGCGTTGTGATAGGCGTTACGTTTGGCGTAGTCGCACCATGATTCGTAACGTCCACAACATCACCGGAGGTCCCGTGCCGTCGACCCGTCCCGCCTCAGTCCTTGTCGGTCTTGCGTCCGCGGCCGTGATGCTCGCGGCCGCCCCCGTCGTCCCCGCGATGGGCGCCACGAGCACCACCGCGGTGGCCGCTCGCGCACAGGCAGCCGCCGAGCAGAAGAAGGGCTCGCCCGGAACGCTGGTGATGATCGGCGGCGCGCTCGACGAGAACGCCGAGATCCTGCGCCGCATCGTCCAGGAGGCCGACCCCGACGGCCCGGGCGGGCGCAAGCCGGTGATCGCCCTCCTCACCGCAGCCGCAGCCCCCGCTGAGACAGCGGCCGAGGCCGCCGACTCCGAGGAGAACAATGCCGCAGCCAACGGCCTCTACTACGGAGAGCTATTCAAGCGCTTGGGCGCCATGACGTACGCCGTCCCGATCGACACCACCCGCAATGCCTTCCCGGGTGACGCCTACGGCCCGCAGGGGGCCGACACCAGGGCGGTCGCTCGCCAGGTGCGCAACGCCGATGCGGTGTTCCTCGGCGGCGGAGACCAGACCGACTACGTGCGGACCCTGTTGGACTGCCGGCCGGCCAAGGACGAGGCCTACCGCTCGTGTCGGCCCACTCGCGTGCTCGGTGCAGTCCGCTCCGTGCTGCGCGGCGATGGCGTCGTCGCCGGCATCAGTGCCGGCCTCACCATCCTGCAGGGCGAGGACATGGTCACCGGGGGCGAGTCGTACGAAGGCTGGCGCGACGGTGCCCAGCGCGGCTACTTCGACGACCCGACGACGCTCGGCTACCTGCCGTACGGCGGGTTCGGGCTGTGGAAGAGCTCGCTGCTCGACAGCCACTTCGGCACCTGGGGCCGACAGGCCCGGATGATCCGCCTGGCCGCCGACACCGGTCACCGCCAGGTCATCGGGGTCGACGAGACCACGGCCCTCGTGCTCGACCGCGGCAGCCGTCAGGGCGAGGTCATCGGGCGCAACGGAGTGTCGCTGCTGCAGGTGGAGGGGGACAGCGCCTCCTGGTCCTACCTGACCCGCGGCGACCGCGTCGACCTCCGAGGCGGCCGCATCACCGCGGCGCCGAAGAGCGCGCCGCTCGTCGGCTCCGGACCCGCCCCCGCTCCCATCTCCGATGCCTGGGACTCGCTGGCCCCCAAGAACCCCGGCACCTACAGCCTCGTCGACCTCGCCGTGGCCCTGGTCCGCTCCGGCGGCGAGTCGGCCACCGGGACGACGTACGAGACGGATCCTCGCTTCGCCACGGTCCTGACGCAGGACGGCGACACCGCGGCGTGGACCACCGGTGGCGGCACGTCCTTCACCGGACTGCAGGTGGAGATCTCAGGAGTCCAGAGAGGCGCACCGGGCCGTCGGGCGCCTCGTAACGTACGTTACGAGGCGTGACGGGATCGCAGGAGACACCAGGGGTCATGGCCGGAACGGTCGGCGAACGCGTGCGAGATGGCCTGGGGCGGTGCAGCCCGGCCGAGCGCCGGGTGGGTCGCACCCTGCTGTCGGACTACCCGGCGGCAGGACTCGACACCGTGGCGAGCCTGGCCGAACGGGCCGAGACCAGCGGGCCGACGGTGCTGCGCTTCCTCAGCAGGCTCGGCTTCGACGGCTTCGGTGACCTGCAGAACGCGCTGCGCGCCGAGATCGCCGAGCGGACCGCCTCACCACTCGCGCTGCTGGCCGGCGACGTCGATCGGGCCCAGGGGACTCAGCCCGCCGACGACGCCAGCGTGCTGGCGCGCGGCCGGCAGCTCCTGCCGGAAGCCACCGCGCGGACCCTCGAGACCCTGCCGCCTGACGAGGTCGCCGAGGCGATCAGGCTGCTCGCCGACCGGCGGTTCCGCGTCGCAGCCGAAGGGGGCCGGTTCAGCCGGCTCATCGCGGAGTACCTGGTGCTGCACCTCATGCAGATCCGCGGCGAGGCACACATGATCCCCTCACGGCCGGTGGAGCGAGCCGACGTGCTGCTCGAGATCGGCCGGCGCGACGTGCTGGTGCTCTTCGACTTCCGTCGCTACGAGCCGGCGACCCAGACGCTGGCGGAGCGCTGCTCGGAGGCGGGGGCCAAGATCGTCCTGGTCACCGACCGCTGGCTCTCGCCGATCTCGTCGGTCGCCGACGTGGTGCTGCCGGTGCGTGTGGACGCCATCGCGGTCTACGACAGCCTGGTCCCGGCCCTGGCGCTGATGGAGGTGCTGGTCGCAGGCGTGCTGGCTGCGGGCGGGGACGACGCCCAGCGGCGGCTCGAGCGTTTCGAGGAGGTCAGCCGGCGCCACGGCGTCGTCTGACGTCGGCGCCAGTCCTGACGTTGCGTGGTGCTACCGAACAGTTGCGGGGTGGAGGCAGTGCTTCGACCCCCGGACTGTTCGGTAGCTCGAGCCCGTGTGCCGTGACCTGGGGTCCGCCCAGGACACCGCAGTGCTGTGCACACAGAGATGACTCATCCATTACACCTTCCGATTGTAGAGAACGACATGTAACGTGTGTTCCATCACACGTCGCAGTCGCGACCTCACAACCGTCGGCCCGCGGGCCGGACCGGAAGGATTCCCGATGCAGGCATCGACCAGGCTCAACCCGTTCCGCCTCTCCCTCGTCCCAGGACATGCCGACACCCGCCGCCTCGTCGGCATCGCAGTAGCAGGAGCGCTGGCCCTCTCGCTGGCCGGCTGCGGCAGCGACGACGCCGAGGGCGCGCAGGCCGGCGCTGCCGGGGCCGGCAAGTCGAGCCTCGAGATCGAGGGCGTCGGCACCGTCGAGGTCGACGAGAAGCTGAGCGAGATGCTGCCGGCGGACACCGAGGAGATCTCGGTGGGCACCAATGCGCCGTACCCGCCCTTCATCGACTTCGTCGAGGAGGGCAACACCGAGGACTTCGAAGGCCTCGACTACGACCTCGTCCAAGCGATCGCCGCCCGGCTCGGCGTGGCCGCGCCCTTCTCGCAGCAGCCGTTCGACGGTCTCGTGCCCGGCCTCAAGGCCGGCAAGTACGACGCCATCGTGGGCGGGGTGACCGACAACTTCGAGCGTCAGGCCACGGCCACGTTCGTCGACTACAGCGCGTCGGGCACCGGCATCGCCGTCGCGACCGGCAACCCCGAGGGGATCGCCACGCTGGAAGACCTCTGCGGGCGCGTCGTCGCCGCGCAGAAGGCCTCCAAGCAGGTCGAGCTGCTCGCGACCTTCAGCGACGAGAGCTGCTCGGAGCCCATCGAGGTCACCGAGTATCCCCAGAACACCGACGCGGTCCAGGCGCTGCTCGCCGGCAAGGCCGACGCGATCGCAGCCACCCGGGTCAACCTGCTCGACGACGCGGAGAAGCTGGTCGGCAAGGTCGAGGTCGTCGAGGACCCGGCCGAGCCCAACGGCTACCAGGCAAGCCCCAACGGCATCGGCTTCAACAAGACCGACACCGAGTTGGCCGCGGCCGTCCAGGCCGCCCTCCAGTCCCTGATGGAAGACGGCACCTACGACAAGATCCTGGCCAAGCACGGCCAGGAGGCCATCGGGATCGAGAAGGCGACCATCGACGCTGCCGTCGACTGATCCCCGACCGGACCCGACCCCCTGACCGCGGGAGATGAGCAGCATGACACCAGCGACCACGACCAGCTCGACCATCGATGACGAGGTGGGCGAGCGCCCCGACGACAACATCTCGGCCGTCCCCCTGCGCCACTGGGGACGATGGACGGGAGCAGCTGTCGTCGTCCTGTTCAGCGCCTCGTTCCTGTGGTCGCTGGCCCGCAACCCCAACATGGAGTGGGGCATCGTCGGGGAATACCTCTTCGCCGACTTCGTCCTGCAGGGCGTCGGGGTGACGTTGATGCTGACCGCGGTGGCGATGGTCATCGGCACGGTCGGTGGGGTCGGCGTCGCCGTCATGCGCCTGTCGCACAACCCCGTGCTGCGGATCGGGTCCTGGTTGTTCGTGTGGTTCTTCCGAGGTACGCCGCTGTTGGTGCAGATCATCTTCTGGGGCTTCTTGGCGGCGCTCTACCAACGCATCCAGCTGGGAGTGCCGTTCACCGACTGGTATCTCGTCGACGTCAGCACCAACGACGTGGTCACCCCGCTGGTCGCGGCGATCCTGGCTCTCTCCCTCAACGAGATCGCGTATGCCGCCGAGGTGGTGCGCAGCGGGATCGCCTCGGTCGACGAGGGCCAGGACGACGCCGCCCAGGCGCTGGGCCTCACCGGGCAGCAGACGATGCGGACCGTCACGCTTCCCCAGGCGATGCGGGTGATCGTGCCGCCGATGGGCAACGAAACCATCACCATGCTGAAGTCCACCGCCCTCGTCTCGGTGATCGGCGGCAAGGACCTGCTCACCTCGGTCCAGAGCGTCTACGCGCAGAACTTCCAGGTGATCCCGCTGCTCCTCGTGGCTGCGCTGTGGTACCTCGCGATGGTGAGCGTGCTGAGCCTGGGGCAGTACTTCCTCGAGCGTCGCTTCGGTCGAGGTCACGGGCCGGCGCGCACGGGGCTGGCGGAGCGATGGCTGACCGGAAGGGGCAAGTGAGATGACCGAGCTGAGCCAGGAATCCACGCAGGGCACCCCCGTGGACGACCTGATGGTCAGGGCGAGCCGGGTGCGCAAGTCCTACGGCCGCACCGAGGTGCTGCGCGGGATCGACTTCGAGGTCCGTCCCGGCGAGGTGGCGTGCCTGATCGGGCCGTCCGGCTCGGGCAAGTCGACCTTCCTCAGGTGCATCAACCACCTCGAGACCATCGAGGGGGGACGACTCTGGGTGGACGGCCAGCTCGTGGGCTACCGCCAGAAGGGCGACAAGATCTACGAGTTGCGACCGCGCGACGTCGCCGCCCAACGCCGCCGCATCGGCATGGTCTTCCAGCGCTTCAACCTCTTCTCGCACATGACGGTCCTGCAGAACATCACCCACGCCCCCGTGCTGGTGGGCGGCGAGACCAAGGCGGCGGCCCGGGCGCACGCCCTCCAGCTGCTCGAGCGCGTCGGGTTGACCGGTCGCGACAAGGCCTATCCAGGGCAGCTCTCCGGAGGTCAGCAGCAGCGGGTCGCGATCGCCCGGGCGCTGGCCATGCGACCCCCGCTCATGCTCTTCGACGAGCCCACCTCGGCGCTCGACCCCGAGCTGGTCGGCGAGGTCCTCGAGGTCATGCGTGATCTGGCCCGCGACGGGATGACCATGGTGGTGGTCACCCACGAGATGGGCTTCGCGAAGGAGGTCGGCGACTCGGTGACCTTCATGGACGAGGGAATGGTCATCGAGTCCGGCGCACCCTCCGACGTCCTCGACAACCCCCAGCACGAGCGCACCCGGTCGTTCCTCTCGAAGGTCCTCTGAGCGGGATGGGTGACCTGATCCCCGCGCTGCGCCTCGAGGCGGAGCGACGCTTCGACGCGTACGTCGCCGAGCTGGCCGAGCTGGTCGCGATCGACTCCGGGTCGCACGACACCCTGGGAGTGACCCGCGTCGGCGATCGCGTCGAGGTCGGACTGCGTGGTCTCGGTGCTGTCGTGGAGCGACCTGCCTGCGTCTCGGGCGCCCCGGCCGTGGTGGGCCGGCTGCACGGGCGGGGTACTGCCCGGATCCTGCTGTGCGGCCACCTCGACACGGTGTTCGCGACCGGTACGGCGATTGAGCGACCCTTCGCCGTACGCGACCAGATCGCGACCGGACCCGGCGTGTGCGACGACAAGGGCGGGTTGCTCTCGGGCATCACCGCGATGGCGGCGCTCCAGGCCTGCGGCTTCGACGACTTCGCGACGCTCACCCTCTTCGCCACCCCCGACGAGGAGGTCGGTTCGCCGTCCTCACGGGCGCTGCTCGAGGACCTGGCCCGGAGCCACGACGTCGGGTTGTGCCTGGAGGGTGCTCGCGAGGACGGACGCCTGGTCATCGCCCGCAAGGGTGTCGTGGACGTCGTCCTCGAGATCACCGGCCGCGCCGCTCATGCCGGGGTGGAGCCGGAGCGCGGCATCAACGCCGCCGTCGCGTCCTCCCGGCTGGCGGTCGCGCTCGGTGGGCTCAACGGTCGCTGGCCGGGCGTGACGGTCAACGTCGGCGTCGTCGCCAGTGGTGAGCGGCCCAACGTGGTTCCGGCGCAGGGTCGGGTCGTGGCGGACGTGCGCGCGGCCACGACCGCATCGTTCGACGCGGTCGTCGCCGAGGTGCACCGGCTCGGCGAAGCCACCCTCGACGGCGCACGCGTGTCCATCGCGCTGGAGGCCGCCGCGCCCCCGTGGGAGCCCGACGCCGCCTCGACCGCGCTCGCGGACGCCGCCCTGGCGGTGGCCGGCCGACTCGGTCTGGAGGTCGGCCTCGCCCGCACCGGGGGATCTGCCGACGCCAACCTGCTCGCGGCCGCGGGACTGCCGGTGCTGGACGGTCTCGGCCCGGTCGGAGGAAACGACCACTCGCCACTCGAGTGGCTGGACCTCACCTCCGTGGTGCCCCGCGTCGTGCTGCTGGCCGGGCTGATCGCCGAGCTCGCGGGGGAGCCGCGCCTATCCTCGAGACCGTGACGTCGCCCTCGGCTCCCGCTGGCATCCACATGGGTACGCCGACGGGACGGGCCGTGATCACGGCTGCCGTGCTCGGCTCGGGGATGACCTGGCTCGACGGCAGCGTGGTCAACGTCGCGCTCCGCACCATCGGTGACGACCTGGACGCCTCGCTGGCCCAGCTGCAGTGGATCAACAACGGCTACCTCCTCTCGCTGGCCGCCCTGATCCTGCTCGGCGGGTCGCTGGGCGACCGGCTCGGTCGTCGCCGGATGTTCATCGTCGGGACCGTCTGGTTCGCGCTGGCGAGCGCACTGTGCGGCCTCGCCCCGAGCGCCGAGGTCCTGATCGTGGCCCGGATCCTGCAGGGGATCGGCGGGGCACTCCTCACCCCGGGCAGCCTGGCGATGATCCAGGGCGCCTTCGTGCCCGCGGACCGCGGCAAGGCGATCGGAGCGTGGTCCGGGCTCGGCGGGGTGGCGGCCGCCATCGGCCCCTTCGTCGGCGGCGTGCTCGTCGACCACGCGTCGTGGCGCTGGATCTTCCTGATCAATCTTCCCCTCGCGGTCGTCACCGTCCTGATCGCGTGGCGCTGGGTGCCCGAGACCCGCGACCCGTCGTCGGCTGGGCACTTCGACGTGCCGGGCGCCGTCCTGGCGGCGCTGGCACTCGGCGGCATCACGTTCGCCCTCATCGAGTGGGGCGGCCCGGCAGCGGTGTGGGCGGGGGTCCTGGGCCTGCTCGCCGCCGTCGCCTTCCTGGTCCAGGAGCTGCGCACCAAGACGCCGATGATGCCCCCGGGACTCTTCCGCGACCGGACGTTCAGTGCCTCGAACGTGATGACCTTCCTGGTCTACGCCGCGCTGGGAGCCATGTCGTTCTTCCTCGTGCTGCAGCTCCAGACGGTGAGCGGCTACAACGCGCTCGAGGCAGGCCTGGCGACGCTACCGATCACCGTCTGCATGCTGTTCCTCGCCGCGAAGGGCGGCGAGCTCGGCAGCCGGATCGGGCCGCGGATCCCGATGACGATCGGCCCGCTCGTGATGGCGCTCGGCACCGTCCTGGTCCTGCGCGCCGATGCCGACGTCAACTACTGGCTCGACGTCTTCCCCGGCGTGACGGTCTTCGGGCTCGGCCTGGCCCTGATGGTCGCGCCGCTGACGGCCACCGTGCTGGCCGCGGCCCCTGACCGCCAGGCCGGTATCGCGAGCGGCATCAACAACGCGGTCGCGCGTGCCGGGTCGCTGATGGCGGTCGCGGCGCTGCCCACCGCGGTGGGGTTGTCGGGCGCGGAGTATGCCGACCCGCGGGTCTTCGATGCGGCGTACCCGATCGCGATGGTGGCGTGCGCGGTGCTGCTCGCCCTCGGGGGCGTGGTGTCGTGGCTGACGATCCCGCCGCGCATGCCGGAGTGAGGCTCACTCCGCAAGGCGCGCGCGCAGCTTCTGGATCCGGCCGCGCTGCTCACGGATGCGCTCCTCGGCCTCGTTGAGGCGGGCGAGATAGGCCTGCGCCTCCCCGAGCAGCTGCTGAGCGTTGGCGGCTTCGCGATCGCGTTCGGCCTCGAGGGCGGCGATCCGGTCATCCCGCTCGGTCACGAGGTGATGGAGCCGGGACACCGACCCGGGCGGGAGGCGCAGGTCGAGCGCGTCGAGCTTGGCGCGGACCACGTCTTCGTTGCTGACCCACTCGGCCTCGGTGTGCTCTGCACGGGAGCCCTCCCCCTCGACCCACCAGCGGTAGGTGCAGGTCTCGGTCGGGCTGCTGGCCACACCCACCAGGCTGGCGGCGCGCATCAGGAAGTCCCAGTCCTCGGTGGTGTCGAGGGACTCGTCGAACCGCTGGCCCAGGTCCCGGAAGACCGTGAGCGGATAGGCCAGGGAAACCGGGGGCGTGTGGTTGACCAGGAGGTGGTCGACGAAGTGGAAGGTGTCCGGCCACAAGCGGTCCGCCGGTGCGACTGCCACCGCCTTCGGGCCGTCGGGGCCGACCTCGGCGCGCACCGGCTGTCGCACCGCGACCGAGCGCAGCACCCGCCCGGGGTGCGCGGCCGCCATGACATGGAAGGTCGCCACCCAGTTGGGTAGGGCCAGGTCGTCGTCGTCGAGGATCGCGATGTAGTCGCCACGTGCGGCCTCGAAGCCGTCATTGAGCGGCGAGGAGCGCCCCGGACGGACTGAATCGGTGACCCGCGTCCGCGCTCGTAGTCCCGCTGGGAGCTCGTCGACGACCTGCTGAACGACGGCTGCCTGCTCAGCGGCGACCCGGTGTCGCACGACGAGGACCTCGAAGTCCTGGTCCGTCTGCGCCGCGAGGCCGTCCAGCGTCTCGGCCAGCAGCCCCGGTCGCCGTCCCTGGGTGCGGGTGATCACCGTGAGGAACGTCCTCGGCGTCATCGGAACTCCTTCGTGGTGCGGAGGGGGTGCCACGGCCCTGTGGTCCGGAGGGCCGACCTCGCTGCCGCGCAGGCGATCAGGACGGTCAAGAACCAGCCCAACGGCGTCTGGAGCACCGGCTCGGTGAGGCCGCACACGAGCAACGCAAGAGCCAGCAGGACAACCAGTCGAACCGCAGCCAGCTCGGGGCCCGGGTCCGCCGACCCCGGATCCGCCGACCCCGGCTCAGTGCTGGCAGCGAGTCGCCCGAACGCCTGGCGGAGCAGCGAGCCGTAGCACAGGACCGCCAGGGTCACGCCGATGATGCCGACCTCTGCCAAGGCGTCGATGAACGAGTTGTGGCCGTGGGCAGCCCCAAACCCGATGCGCCCCGAGATCGAGTCCGCGACCGGGTTGGCCGGAGCTGGCAGCCACGCATGTGGCCAGACGGCGCCCACGCCCCAACCCGTGAGGGGTCGAGCCCGCACCACCTCGATGGTCGCCTCCCACAGGGGGATTCGCCCCGACAGCGTTGCATCGCGGCCGAGCGCCCTGAGCAGTGGACCTGTCACCAGGAGGATGAGGGCGATGACTCCCGCCCCAGCGACCAGCAGCCGCCAGCGAAACGTCGGTGAACGCAACACGACCTGGCTGTGGGCAAGGGCGACTGTGGTGAGCACGAGGACGGGCACGGCGACCAGGCCGGTGGCCGACTTGGTGAGCAACGTCGTGACGGCCAGCAACACGAACACCGGTGCCCACGCCAGCCATGCAGTCCAACGTCCCGGCACGACCGCGAGCAGAGCAGCGATCCCGAACACTGCGCAATAGGACAGGATGTTCCGGTGGGTGCCGACCCCGTCGAGGTAGGTGGGATCGGACCAGGCAACGTCGAAGATCGGCAGTGCTTGCCGCGCCTGCCAGAGAGAAACCGCGCCGAGGGCTGCCGCGCCGAGGGCGATGCCGGCCGCCACCCCGTGGATCGGCACGGCCGCTTCCACGAGGATCGCCATCACCGTGACGAGCACGAAGAACAACAGCCAGGTCCGGGTGATCGACGGCGAGATCGACCACCAGTAGGACAACGCACTCCACCCGACGAGCGACAGGACCAGCCATGGGACGACCGGGCGTCGCATCCGGGTCAGGCCGATGAGGGTGACCAGGGTGACTGCCGCTGCGCTCCAGAGCCAGGCATCACGGAAGTCCGGGACCACCGTGAGGGGATTGGACAGCAAGAAGACGGCCACGGCCACGCCCAGCGCGCCGGCAATCGTCCGGCAGTGGTCCATCACCGGGAAGCGCGCCGCTCGCTCGGCGGTGGAAGGAACGGTGGCGGTGCCGCCCACCCAGTTCCGGGTCACCAACGAAACTCCCACCTGTCAACGCGCCGAGCAACGCGAGCCATGCCCTCACAGCCGTGTCAGCGTACTGGCACGGACGCGGCAGCACGGAGGTCACGAGAACTTGGGCGGGATTTGCTCGGTGAGGGAGACTGCCTGACATGCGACGTCCCGCCCGTCTGGCCCTGGCGTTGGCCGGCGCGGTCGCCGGGGTGGCCATCGCGGCGACCGGCACGACGGGCGTGGGCCCGCGAGAGAGCGCGTATGTCGACGGCGCGGGGATCACGGTGCAGCTCGGGCCGCGGCTCATCGCGCCCGGCCCGACTCCCGAGCCTGCCGCTGACGCGGGCTACAGCGGGCAGGTCAGCGTCGACGGGGTCGGAGCCGGCCACACGGTGGAGATCCAGAAGTGGGTGGACGGAGGGTGGCAGTCGACTTCCACGCTGCGCACGTCACCGGATGGTTCGGTGGCTTTCGTCGCGAGCGGGGACGCTTGGTACAGAGCAGTGGCGACGGTCGAGGGCGCCGCACGTGCCCAGCGCTTCACCGCCGGCACGAACGGCCCGCTCGTCTGGCTCAGCGAGGAGTTCGAGGACGAGACCTTCCAGTTCGAGTGGCAGTCGGTCGATCAACCGGCTGACAGTGGTCGGTGTTCGCGTGCAGATCCGGACCGGAGCGTGATCAAGGACGGCGTCCTGGAGCTGTCCGTCGGGCTCGATAAGGACGTGCGGTGCGACCGCCGCGGGAGCGTGGGCCGGACGAACGGGCACTTCGTCGTCGACTCCCAGCTCGGTCTGGCCACTGTGGCCGCACGTGTCCGGTTCCCCCACGGATCCGGGTCCGCGGGGCGCGTGTGGTTGCAGCCGGCCGGGGCGACGAGTCCGTGGGTCGTCGACGACGATCACGACGGGGTGCTGATCGCCGGGACGGTGCCCGGTTCCCCCTCGGCGCTCGAGACCGGCGTGAGGTGGTTGGACCCCTCGGGGAAGATGCAGCGACACGTCCGGGAAGTACGTCGCGACCAGGCGCCCTGGGCAGACGGCGAGTTCCACGTGTACTCCGTCGACTGGTTGGTCGATCAGCTCGTGTTCCGGGTCGACGGCCAGCCGGTGAACACCGTCACCGGTGGGTACGTCGCGTTCCCACAGACCATCGGAGTCGCCCTGCTCAGTCCGGATTCCCTCGACTTCGACGCCCAGAGTGAGGACGGCGTGATGGAGGTGGACTGGGTGCGCGTCTACTCGCTCACGTCCCCGTGACGGCCGCCCTGCGCTCGGCCAGGGTCAGTCGCGGGCCGGGCGAGCTTCCAGCGGCCGGGCCGGAACGCCCACCACGGTGGTGCCGGGGAGGACGTCCCGCACCGCGCAGGCTGCTCCTCCGAGGGTTGCACCCCGCCCGACGCGCAGGCCGTTGAGCACGATGGCGCCTGCGCCGACAAGGACCGCATCCTCGATGATGCAGTCGCCCGAGATGCCGGCCAGCGGGTTGACGCTGACGTAGTCGTGGAGCTGTGTGTCGTGGCCGACCGTGGCGTTGGGATTGAGGTGCACGTGGTGACCGATCCGGACGTTGGTGCTGATCGTGACACCCGCGCACACCACCGTTCCCGGGCCGAGGACGGACACGGCCCCGCACGTCGCACTCGGATGCACGAGCGTGGCCGGTGTGAGTCCCGCCGCGTCGATGCGCGCGGCCACTCGTCGGCGGACCGCAGGCGAGCCGATCCCCACGACGTAGGAAGCTCCCTCGTGGTGGTCGCGCAGGAACTCCTCGATCGTGCCCAGGAAGGGCGCTCCTCGTGCCGCCAGGCGCTCACGATTGAGCTCGGTCAGGGCGTCGTCCACGACACCGAGGAGCTCCCACACCGGCGAGGTTGCGGCGAGGTTGATCGCCTCGACCACGTCGAGGGTCTCGCGCCCGAAGCCACCAGCACCGGCAACGACGAGGGGAGTGGTCACCGGGTCACTTTCCCACGACTTCCGTGAGGATCCGGCGATCAGGGTGGCGGGGCACCGACGCATATACTCGCCGCGGTCGAATCGGACGTGGAGGACTGGAGCAGAGTGCAACGCAAACGAGTGTTCGACCTGCTCCTGACCGCTCCGGTGTTCGTGGTGAGCCTGCCCGTCCAGGGGATCGTCGCGCTGCTCGTCCGCAGTCGCCTCGGGAAGCCTGTCCTCTTCCGCCAGCAGCGCCCCGGCCTGCATGGCGAGCCGTTCGAGATGATCAAGTTCCGCACCATGCTCGACCCCGACCCGGCACGCGGCCTGGTGGACGATGCTGACCGCCTGACGAAGGTGGGCCGTGTCCTGCGCGCCGCCAGCCTCGATGAGCTGCCGTCGCTGTGGAACATCCTGCGGGGGGACATGTCCCTCGTCGGCCCACGACCGCTTCTCATGCGCTACCTCCCGCTCTACTCCGCAGAGCAGGCCCGCCGCCACGACGTACGCCCCGGACTGACGGGCCTGGCGCAGGTCTCGGGCCGCAACGCGTTGACCTGGGAGCGGAAGTTCGAGCTCGATGTGCAGTACGTCGACCAGCACACGCTGCTCGGGGACCTGAGGATCCTCGTGGCGACGGTGGGCAAGGTGCTGCGACGAGACGGCATCGCCGCTCAGGACTCAGTCACGATGCCCGAGTTCACGGGCTCGACGCCCAGCCGCGGGCGTCCGGTGTGAGCAGCAGCATCCGGGCGACTTGGGGAAGAAAGGCGTGGGGACGAGAGCCGTTACAGTGCTCGTTGGTCGCCTTCGAACGGACACGTGACGAACGTGTCAAGGGCCGCAGACACACAGAACCAGAGGGGGATGGGGCATGACTCATGACGACGCCCGCATCGTGGCATCAGCAGACGTGGACGACGCAGCCTCCCTGGGCACGGGCACCTCTGTCTGGCACCTGGCCCAGGTGCGCGAGAACGCCGTGCTCGGTCGCAGCTGCGTCATCGGACGCGGCGCCTACGTGGGTCCCGGTGTCACCCTGGGTGACAACTGCAAGGTGCAGAACTACGCGCTGGTCTACGAGCCCGCTGTGCTCGGCCACGGCGTCTTCATCGGCCCCGCCGTCGTGCTGACCAACGACACCTATCCCCGCGCCGTGTCCGTCGACGGCACGCTCAAGTCCGCAGCCGACTGGGAGCCCGTGGGCGTGACCATCGGTGACGGTGCCGCGATCGGCGCACGGTCCGTGTGCGTCGCCCCCCTGCGGATCGGCCAGTGGGCGCTCGTCGCCGCAGGCTCCGTGGTGACGAAGGACGTCCCCGACCACGCACTTGTCGCCGGTGTTCCGGCCGCCCGCATCGGGTGGGTCGGCCGAGCCGGTCGGCGACTCGAGGAGTCCGAACCCGGACTCTGGATCTGCCCTGAGACGAGCGAGCGCTATCGGGAGACCCCCGACGGGCTCGCACTGGAGGAATCATGACCCAAGCAGCTTTCATCCCACCCGCGAAGCCACTCATCGGTGACGAGGAACGCGCGGCCGTCGACCGGGTGCTGCGCAGCGGCATGATCGCCCAGGGCCCGGAGGTCGCCGCCTTCGAGTCCGAGTATGCCGAGCACTTCGGCCTGGACCGTGCCTGCGTTGCGGTCAACTCGGGCACCTCGGGCCTGCACATCGGCCTGCTCGCCTCCGGTGTCGGGCCCGGTGACGAGGTCATCGTGCCGTCGTTCACCTTCGCCGCCACGGCCAACTCTGTCGCCCTCACCGGCGCGACGCCGGTGTTCGCCGACATCGACCTGGACAGCTTCTGCCTCGACCCGGCGAGCGTCGGGTCCCGGATCACCGAGCGGACCAAGGCCGTCATGCCGGTCCACCTCTACGGCCACCCGGCCGACATGGTCGGCTTCGCGGACCTCGCGACCCAGCACGGCATCGCGATCTTCGAGGACGCCGCGCAGGCACACGGGGCCTCGCTGAACGGCACGCCCGTCGGGGCGTTCGGACAGTTCGCGATGTTCTCGCTCTACCCGACCAAGAACATGACGTCGGGCGAGGGCGGCATGGTCTCCGTGGCTGATGACGAGACCGAGCGACTGGTCCGGCTCTACCGCAACCAGGGCATGCTGCGTCAGTACGAGAACGAGGTCGTCGGCCTGAACAACCGGATGACCGACATCCATGCCGCGATCGGTCGCGTGCAGCTCACCAAGGTCGGCGCCTGGACGGCCACCCGCCAGGCCAACGCCCGCTTCCTCTCGGACAACCTGGAGGGCGTCGTCACGCCACCGGTCGCCGACGGCGCGGAGCACGTCTACCACCAGTACACCGTGCGAGTCCCCGAGGGTCGCGACGGCCTGTCGGGCGCTCTTCGCGACGAATACTCGATCGGATCCGGCATGTTCTACCCGATTCCCAACCACCGCCTGGCGCCGTTCGCCACCTCTGACGACCTGCCGGTCACCGAGCAGGCGGCCAAGGAATGCCTCTCGCTGCCGGTCCACCCCTCGGTGTCCCAGGATGACCTCGAACGCATCGTCACCGCCGTCAACGCGCTCGCGAAGGCAGGTGCCTGATGACGACGCTGCGCGCCGGACTGGTCGGCATCGGCATGATGGGACGCAACCACGCGCGGGTGCTGCGCGAGATCGATGGTGTCGAGCTGGTCGGGGTCGCCGACCCGGCCGGTGACCGGCACGGTGTTGCCGGCGGAGCCCAGGTGGTCGACACCGTCGAGGCTCTCGTCGCGCTCGGTCTCGACATGGCTGTGGTTGCTGCCCCGACGGGCTACCACCTCGCGGCCGGTCTCGAGCTGGCGGCCGCAGGCGTGCCGACCCTGATCGAGAAGCCCCTGGCCGCCGACATCAAGTCCGCCGAGGAGCTCGTCGCAGCGTTCGAGTCCGGTGGGCTGGTCAACGCAGTCGGGCACATCGAACGGTGCAACCCGGCCCTCCGCTCGTTGCGCGAGCGCCTGGCCAACGGGGAGCTCGGTGAGATCTACCAGGTCGCGACCCGACGTCAGGGGCCGTTCCCCAACCGCATCGCCGACGTCGGGGTCGTCAAGGACCTCGCCACCCATGACATCGACCTGACGGGCTGGGTGATCCAGTCGCCATACGCCAGTGTCTCCGCCCAGACGGCGCACAAGAGCGGTCGTGAGCACGAGGACCTCATCTCCGTCACCGCGATGATGGCCAACGGCACCGTGGTCAGCCACCTGGTCAACTGGTTGTCACCCATGAAGGAACGACTGACCGTGGTGACGGGCGAGCGTGGCGCCTTCGTGGCCGACACGCTGCAAGGCGACCTCACCTTCCACGAGAACGGCGTCATCGCCACCGAGTGGGACCAGGTCCAGTCGTTCCGCGGCGTGAGCGAGGGCAACGTGACCCGCTTCGCGATCCCCAAGCCGGAGCCGTTGCGGGTCCAGCACGAGAACTTCCGCGACGCCGTCCTCGGTCAGGCGACCGAGATCATCACGATGCGCGAGGGCATGGAGACGGTCCGGGTCGCCGAGGCCTGCCTGCAGTCCGCCCGCGAGTCGCGCACCGTCCACGTCTCGGAGTTGATCACCACATGAAGATCGCAGTCATCGGCCTGGGCAAGATCGGGCTGCCCCTCGCAGCGCAGTTCGCGGACCGGGGTCACGAGGTGACCGGCGTCGACATCAACGCCGCCACGGTGGAGACCATCAACGCCGGCGACGTGCCGTTCCCGGGAGAGGACCACCTCGACGAATACGTCGAGCGGCTGGTGAAGTCCGGGCACCTCCGTGCGACGACGGACTACGCAGACGCCGTCCCGTCCGCCGACGCCGTGGTGGTCGTCGTCCCGCTCTTCGTCGACGGCGATGGTCGACCCGACTTCGGCTGGATGGACACATCGAGCCACGACATCGGCAAGCACCTGACGACCGACACCCTGGTCATCTACGAGACCACCCTCCCGGTGGGCACGACGAGAGACCGCTGGAAGCCGATGCTCGAGGCCGACAGCGGCCTGCGCGAGGGACACGACTTCCATCTGGTCTTCTCACCCGAGCGAGTGCTGACCGGCCGGGTCTTCGCCGACCTGCGGAAGTACCCGAAGCTCCTCGGTGGACTGAGTGCGGCCGGCGCAGCCGCGGCCTGCGACTTCTACGAGCAGGTGCTGACGTTCGACGAGCGCCCCGACCTCGAGCGCGGCAACGGCGTCTGGGACCTCGGCTCGGCCGAGGCCGCGGAGATGGCCAAGCTCGCCGAGACCACCTATCGCGACGTCAACATCGGGTTGGCCAACCAGTTCGCCGTCTTCGCGGAGAAGACCGGGATCGACGTCCACCAGGTGATCGAGGCGTCCAACTCCCAGCCCTACAGCCACATCCACCAGCCGGGCATCGCGGTGGGCGGACACTGCATTCCCGTCTACCCCAGGCTCTACCTGTCCGGTGACGCCGATGCGACGGTCGTCAGCGCGGCGCGAGCGGCCAACGCGGCCATGCCGGCACATGTCGTGGGCCGACTCGCCGAGCGGCTCGGAGACCTCACGGGCGTGCGGGTCGCGGTGCTCGGCGCGGCCTACCGCGGCGGCGTCAAGGAGACGGCGTTCAGCGGCGTCTTCGACACCGTGCGCTCCCTGCAGGAGCACGGTGCCGTGGTGACCGTCCACGACCCGATGTACTCCGACGAGGAGCTCGCGGGTCTCGGCCTGACGCCTCACCACCTCGGCTCCGACGTCGATGCGGTCGTGGTGCAGTCCGACCACGCCGAGTACGCCGAGCTGACTGGTGCCGACATCCCGGGATCGCGACTCGTCGTCAACGGCCGCCCCGGCCTCCGCATCGACCTGGGCGGCACGCCGGAGGTCCTCGTGGTCGGCGTGGGGACGCCCGAGTCATCGGTGGGCAACTGATGCGCGACGTCACAGTGGAGCAGATCCGCAGGAGGCAACCGTGGAGATGAAGGAATACCGGGCCGCTCTCGTGGCCGGCTGGAAAGTCATCGTGGCAACGGTGCTCGTCGCGCTCCTGATCGGCGGCGCGGTGGCTTTTGCGACGGCGAGATCGTCCGAGCCACAGTTCGCGTCGAGCCGCAAGGTGCTGCTGACCGTGCCGGGCACCGACTCGCCCGATGGTGAGACCTACGAGGAGTCCGGCCTGACGGCCCGGACGTTGTCCTACGCGGAGCTCGTCAATGGCACCGCGATGGCGGAGCGAGTCATCGAAGAGCTGGGTGAGGGCAGTGACGTCGGAACCGTGTCGGCGGTCGCCATCTCGAGCACCACGGTCCTCAACGTCAACGTCACCCACGGCGATGAAGAGCAGGCCAAGAAGGTCGCCGACACCTACGTCCAGCTGCTCCCCGAGGTCATCGCGGAGGTGGACGAACCACAGGACGACAGTGGGGCGGTCCGGGTCACCCTCATCAGCTCTGAAGATGGATTCGTGGTAGCCCCCTCGTCAGGGGCGCCCCGCATCATGCTGCTCGCGCTCATGATGGGACTCGGCCTCGGTGTCGGTTGGGCGTTGCTGCGCTACACCGCGTCGACAGAGGCCGCGGAAGCACGACCGTGAACGCCACGCCGCGGCCCCTCGATCTGTAGGCCCAGGGTCGTCGGCTCGGGCAGTGTCACGCCGGCACTGAGTGTGCACCGGCGCGCACGTGCCGGTAGATCACCACGAGGAAAGCGGCGTAGAACAGCGCCTGGGCCACCGACATGCTGAGCAGCGCGTGAGCTGCCGACGCATCCATCTGTGCCGCGACCACCAGGGCCGTCATCATCGTGCACAGCCCCACGAGATCACCGGCGAGCCCGAGCCGCACCTTGTCGTTGGCCAGGTTGCTCATGGTCAGCGGCGCCACCACGAACTGCACCGCGAAGCCCGGGATGAGGTACCTCGCCAAGTCCCCGGCCTCACGCCACTGGTCCCCGAAGGCCACCCCGAAGACGCCGGGAAGCAGGAAGAAGAAGGCGACGCTGAAGACCGCGGAGATCGCGGACAGGCTCAGCAGCGTCTGCTTGAAGAGCGGCAGCATGCCGCCTGATGCTCGGACCGATGCGCTGGCGCGTTGGAAGAACACCTGCGCCACCGCCCCGCCGATCAGCGCCAGCGGGATGGCCAGGATCCGGGTCACCAGGGAGTACTGCCCCAATGTCTCGGCGGAGTAGAAACGGGTGAGGAACACACCCACCAGCAGCAGGCTCGCGGTTTGTGCGAGCGCAGATGCGATGGAGAACTTCGGGAAGTCCGAGTATCTCGCCGCCACCCGTCGAAGGCGGCCCGGCTCCGGCCAGCGCAAGGCGCCATCGCGTCGCGCGCTGCGGACGAGACCACCGATGGCGACCGTGCTCGACAGGGCATTGCCGAGGATGAGCCCCGAAGGTCCTGGCAGTGCCTGCCCGAGGGCCAGCTGGGACCCGTTGCCGGTGAGCGCCTGGACGACCCGTGCGCGGGCCAGCAGCGGAAACTGCGCCGAGCGCGTCGCCAGGTAGCCGAGCGCACTGAAGACCCCGGTCAGGAGGACGACCGGGGCCACCAACGGCAACCATGGCGCCAGGTCCGGGTTGCCCAGCGCCTCGGCCACGTGATCGGAGAAGGCCAACGCGCAGACGAGAAGGCTGATCGAGAAGCCGAGCGTGATCGCCGCGCACAGGACGACCAGAGCAGCCGCGTCAGCAGCCTTCTCCGGCAGGACGACGGCCAAGTCGTATCGCCCGCACGCCACCACCCCGAACACGGCGCTGAGCGAGGTGAACAGGGCCAACAACCCGAACTCGCTCGGCGTGTACATCCGGGTGAGCAGGGGTGCCGCCGCGATCGGGATGACCTGCGCGAGAGCGGTGCCAGCCATCAGGGCGCTGACCCCCGCCAGGAATCCGCCACGGTCGCGTGGTGGCAGGCGAGGCCAGCGTCGGGTCGTCTCGCTTCGCGGAGGGTTCTCCGGACTCACTGGTCACGCTCGGACACGACCTGCGTGCCGGGACCCGTCTGCCCGTCCGGGCCGGGACCCCAGCCCGTTCGAGGAAGCAGGAAGAGGACGAGGATCAGCGACCAGATGCCGTGAGTCAGGATGGAGGTGAAGATGTTGGCACTGGAGATCACGATCGCCATCCCGACGCACACCACGCCCACCACGGCGGGCGGCAGACCGTCAGAGCTTGCGTCCAGTGCCAGCAGGACCACCGCATACATGATGGCGACGATGAGCATCCCCAGGTAGCCGAAGCTCAGGTAGCCGTGCCCCCAGATGTTCACGTTTGCGTGCGTGGTCGCATCGCGGACGAACTCGCGGCCGACGATGAACGCCGGGTCAAGGGCCTCATAGGGATTGTTGTTCCCCAGGCCCAGCTCGGAGAAGTGCGTCTTCTCCCGTGGCTTGAAGACCATGACGTAGGCGACCGTCAGGGCTCCGGGGATCACCAGGAACCGACGGATGAACAAGGTGGTGAACGAGTAGGAGTTGCTGAGCCAGTCCAGGAGCAGCGAGCCGACCGTGAGGAAGGAGGCGAGCAGCATCATCTGGTAGCCCCAGACCGTCCGTCTCCGGAGGAGGAGGTAGGTCCCCACCACAGCGGGCACAGACAGCAGCACGCTCTTCTGGCCCTCCCACATGAAGATCAGCAGCTGGCCGCCTGCGCCGACCGCGAACGGCATGAACTTGCGAGCAAAGAGGCCACGCGCCATCAGGACCGGGTTGACGACGTTGTAGACGCTCGGAAGCAGGCGAGCCACCAGGCTGCCCTCGATCGCGAGGCCGAACTCGGCCCTGACGGCGTAGACGTCTCCGGAGATCAACAGGTCGGGCACACCGGCAAGGAGCAGCGTGTTCAGGTAGACGAGCCCGACCACCACGGCCATGGCTGCCCACACATGGCGACTCGGCCGGGGTCTGAGCTGGCCGAGACTGAGTCCCCCCACCGTCAGTGCCCGACACAGCATCAGGCTGGCGAAGACAGCCAAGGCCAACCGCGTCGCCTCCGCGGGTGACACGGCGTCCATGTATTGCGCCAGCAGGATGCTGGGTGCGCCGGCGATCACGAATGGCATCCACTGCAGGAAGTCCGATGCCCGGCGGCAACGTCTCGGCAGCGCGACGGCGACCGCACCCACCAGGACGAGCGCCAGCGCGTAGCGGGCGATGTCGGGTGTGCGGTAGGTCAGACCCTGTTCGGCGAAGTACGGCGAGACCTGATAGCGGTAGGCCAGCTGGAGCACGGTTGCGTAGACGAGAACAGAGACGCAGACGGCGGGGACGTGGACGGCCTCATGGACCGAGAACTGCCGGGACGAGCGTGGCTGGTGCGTCGGCGTCGCGACGCGTCCAGACATGGTCATCCCGCGCTCCCACCTCCGCTGAGGGTCTGTGTCACCACGACACCCTTGACGCAGTCATGCTGTCATATCGGCAGCCCACCTCCATCTCGACCGTCGGGCTGAGGTGAATACGGCCCAGCGCGCTCTGGCCGGTAGCATCGCCCGCACCCTTGTGCGCCGACATCGCCCCTTGGGGGCGAGCGTTTCGCGTGCGAGACCCACTGCAGCCATGGAGGACCGTTGCCGAGATCAGTTCGAGCCCGGAGGGGCAACGGCCTGTACCTCCAGATCTACCCCTCGTCACTGGAGAACGCCAGTCGTATGGGCAAGATCGGACGTGCCGCGCAGGACAGCGGCGTGTTCTCCGCGACCCACCTGGTGGGTGTCGGCACTGGGCTCGAGCCCGCGGAGGAGGACCTCGGGGCAGGACTCCTGGTGGTACGACTTCCGGCGCGCAAGTTCTCCGGCGGCACGCTCGGGCGAGTCCTGCGCGTGGCGGTCTGGTACAGCCGAGTCCTGGGACGATACGGCCGCGAGCCGGTCTCGCTCATCGCCGCTCATAGCGTGTGGGTCCTTCCGCTGTGCTGGGTCCTGAGCAAGCGGACCGGCAGCAAGCTCATCTACAACGCGCACGAGCTGGAGACCGAGACGATCTCCATGTTCGGCATGAAGAAGAAGATCGCCCAGCGGATCGAGGCGCTGCTGATCGGGCGTTGCGCTGTGGTGTCTGTGGTCAACGAGCCGATCGCCGAGTGGTACGAGCACCGATATGGCATGTCGCGCCCGGTCGTCGTGGGCAACACACCAGTGATGGTGGACAGCCACGAGGGTCTGCGAGAGCGCCTCGGTGTCGGCCCGGACCCGCTGCTGTTCATCCACACCGGCCACCTGGTCGTCGGGCGAAACATCCCGCTCATCCTCAAGGCGTTCCACGGGTCGCCCCATCATCTGGTGTTCCTGGGCGACGGGCCGTACAAGGACGACATCGTCAAGGCTGGGCAGCGCAGTCCCAACATCCATTGGCTGCCCCCGGTGCCCCACGACCGGATCGTGTCCAACGTTCGTGAGGCTGACGTCGGCCTGTGCCTGATCGAGATCCACCAGGACCTCTCCGACCAGCTGTCCTCGCCCAACAAGCTTCTCGAATCGCTTGCCGCCGGGATTCCCGCGCTGTGCACCGACCTGGTGGAAGCCAGACGCCTCATGGGCGAGCTCGCTGAGGGCTGGATCCTGTCTGACCCCGAGACCGAGCTCAGCACCGTCCTGGAGACCATCGACCGGAGCCGGGTCACGGTGTTCAAGCAGGCGTGGGGTGGACTTCCGTCGTGGGACGAGGAAGTGGCGTCCTGGGTCCAGGCCATCACTGGGGTCGTCGGTCCGAGCGCGCCTCCTCGTGGGGTCATGCCTCATGAGGTCGACCTCCGCCAGGACTAGGCGCCAGCCGGCCATGGGACGAGGTGCGCGTGAGCAAGATCGGCCGTAAGTCACATGTCATGCTCACTGCGGGCGCGGTCGTCGCGGTGCTCATCACGGTGCTCGTCGCGGTCTTCGTCACGGACGCACCCCCCTCCAGCCGGGTGCCGGTCAGTCCTTCCGACTCTCCGTCCCGTCTGGTGGACGTCCTCCACGCGCGCTTCGATCCGGCGTTCCCCGGCCGGGGAGTGACTGACTACCCCGGCAACACCGAGGAGCACATCCCGAAGGCCTACGCGATGATCCTCCTGGCCGAGATCGAGCGCGGGCGACACGGGATCGAGTCAGATCTGCCCGACCTCGGGACGTCGGCAGGCCGCTGGCTCCTGGACAACGCCGAGCTGGATGCGCAGGGCGCGACGGGCTGGGGCGTGCCGGTCGCGTGGGACGCGTATGGCGACGAGTCGGTGAATCCGGCAAACACCGTCTACTCGATCTCGACCGGGATCGTCGCTGACGCCTTGCTGACCTGGATGGAGACGGACCCGGACGCTCCCGGGCAGGAGATCATCGCCACGGTGTCGTCGGCCTTGGACGGCTTCGCCCAGGCGCCGAAGACCCCGGACGGCCTGATCGCCTACTCCTTGGAATCGCCGGATCAGCCGTACGACACGTTCAACTCGGCGGCCTACCTCGCTGGCCAGATGCAGCGGTTCGCGAAGTATGCCGACGACCCCGCGCTGGCGGCCCGGTTGCGATCCACTGCGGATGCCACCGTCGCCTCGCTGGTGCGTCACCACCAGATCAGTCCCTCGAAGTCGTGGTACTGGCGATACTCCATCCAGGAAGACGTCACCAACGACCTCGCGCACGCCGGCTACATCGTGGAAGGGCTGCGCACCTACGTGCGCGAGCGGGGCCGGCTGTCGCCCGACGTGGACCTACCCGCGGTCGTCAGCCATCTCCGCGACTTCTTCGACGAGACGGGCACCCCTCGTGGCTGGCCGGACTTCCAGACCGACATCGACCGGGGAGCCCGTCTCTACGACATCGGGATGGCCCTCCACCTGAGCTGCTCCGAGCCGCGGCTCGCCCCGCTGACGGACAAGCTGACGAAGGTCGTCGACAACTACCGCGCGGGTGAGTCCGGCTTCTCGAGGTATCCCGCGGGAACCCCAGATGAAGCACCGCTGGTCGTCAACGAGTACGAGGCCTATCTGTGGCGCGGCCTGATGTCGTGCAGGAGCAAGGAGTCGACCGGCCCGGGCCTGGACAAGCTCCGCTCGCCACGGCCATCCGGCGCAGCCCCCGCTCGGCTTCCGGGCAGCACCGTCCCCTTGGTCCGCATCGGTTCGGGGGCGACGAGGAGCGGAGTGTCGTTCGATGGCGAGCGGTCCAGCCTGAGGCTGCCGTGGTCGCCGGCGCGTCGCGTGGCCGAGGACGGGCTCATCCTCGAGGCGATCGACGACGGAGCAGGCGGGGTCCTCATCACGCGGGGCCATCCTCGCAACGACCTCACCGTGGTGACTCTCGACGAGAGTGGCCGAAGGCGGGGCAGGCTGACGATCAGGTCGTCACCGGGCAGCGCCCCGATGTTGCGTGCGGCCGCGTTCCATCGCGGCGCTCTCCATGTCGTCTACTACGACAACCCGAGCCTGACGAACTATCTCGCCCGCTACCGGCGCCGACCGGGCGGTTACGTCAGGCAGGGCGAGCCGGTGGCGCTGCCCACGCTGGAGGACCCAGCCGGTCTCACGTACGAGATGATCCCAGCCCTGTCTCTCGTCGCGGCCAAGGACCAGCTGCACCTCATCGGCGGGACGCTCAGTGCCACCGTGAACGAGGACGGGTCGATGACCTCGTCGCGAGTCCCCAACTGCCTGCGTGTGTTGGAGGCGGTCGCACTGCCTCGAGGACCAGTGGTCCTGTGCCTGCAGAAGCGAGAGTTGGGCGTGTCGGCCCCGTTCGAGCTGCATGGGCCGGAAGGCGTGCGGCTTCCGCGGCTCGGCGGCGGTGGAGGGGTGCCGTTCGGCCTAGGCGTCGTCGACGGGAACGTCCGCATCAAGGTCGCTGACACTCCGCGGGGGCTGGCCGCCATGTTGCGGTTCGATCTCCAGCGAGCCAACTCCGGGTGGCTTGAATACGGGACCGACAACGTCGAGGGTCGTGTCGCTTGGTCACAGATCTACTACCTGAACGGATTCCTGGACTTTCTCCTGCTCGCCGGAGGCGACAAGCAGGACTGGCGGATGTTCTCGTCGCTTCTTGAGCAGATGCGGGCGCGTCTCGACCAGGAGCTGGTGATGGCGGACCGGCACTGGCGGTCCGGCCGCTATGAGACGCGCGCCTTCACCGTGGATCGGAGCCGAGCACTCTTCGCGGTCCAGACGTCGCGGTTGCTCCTGCTGATGGAGCGCTACACCGACGAGCTGCGCGATCCGGCGGGGCTTCCGGGCCACAGGGAGCTGCGCGCTGCAGTCACCCGGCTCACCGACCACATCGAGGTCCTGGCCCGCGAGGGGCAGGAGCCACACTGGTTGCCGTCGGGTGTCCCCTACCTCAGATGGCCCCAGGGCAGCGCGTTCTCCTTCGACGGCTTGAACGTGCCGTACAACCATCAGAACGAGTGGGCCTACGCGTTGCTGAGGTCAGGAACCAACGAGCGAGCTGAGGCGACTGCGCAGGGGATCGTGGCGCACTTCCTTCGCCACGTCGCGCCCGATGGTCGCCTCCCGCACACCGGTTCCTGGGACTATTGGTGGGGACAGGCGTACGACGGCTGGACCGAGGCGGACGACGTCTCGGACAACAAGCCCGCCTACGACGGTGACCGCATCGAGGCGTGGATCTCCTTCCGTTCGATCGACGCCATGAGTGCCCTGGCTGCGGCCCCGATGCTGGATCCAGTGACACGCCTCCACCTGCGATCCTCGGCGGCGTCGCTGGTGCGGGAGGGCAAGCTGTACCCGTTCGTCGGATACGAGCTGCGGCGGGCGGGTGTGGAGCTCGACCTACCGAGCGCGGTCGCGCGTCGCCACATCCGCGTGTCTTCCCCGTGGGAGCTGCAGAACGCTGCCTGGGCATACTCGGCAGAACTGACACGGCTCGCTGGCAAGAAGCGCTGAGCTCGCCGTCAGCTCGCCCTGAGCTCGCCCGGGGCTCGCCGCTCGCTGGTCACGACGAAGCAGACATCCATGCTCCGACGGCCTACCATGGCGCAGACATTGGGCCCGGGGGATGCTGAAGCGTGCCACGGGCCGCACGCTGAGAGGGAGTATCGACGATGTGTGGAATCTTCGGATTCGTTGGGGAATCCGGGTTGGCCAAGGACGACATCGGGGTCCTCGTGCACCACGCCGAGCAACGAGGTCGGGACTCCAGTGGGCTCATGGTCCACGGTGCCGGGGGCTACGCGCTCTACCGAGCCGACTTCGCGATCACCAAGCTGCTGAAGCGCACCGATGTCGCGTCGAGCCGGGTCTTCTTCGGTCACAGCCGCCTGATCACCAACGGGTTCGCCGACAACCAGCCGGTCGTTCGCGATGACGTGTACGTCGTCCACAACGGCATCGTGGTGAACGACGACGACGTCTGGAAGACCCTTCCGCTCGATCGCCGCCAAGCCATCGACACCGAGATCATCGCCGCCCTGATGGCTCACCGCCTGGCCGAGGGCGACGACCCCGAGGCCGCCGTCGCCGAGGTGCTCGCGCAGTGCAAGGGGGTCGTCGCGTGCGTCATCGGCCTCCCGAAGCTGGGCAAGCTGGTGCTGTTCTCCAACAACGGCAGCCTGTACCTGGGCACGACCCCCGCCGGTCAGGTCTTCGCCTCCGAGCGTTTCCCGCTGGCCCAGATCGGTGCCGAGGACATCGTCGAGGTGCGCTCCGCGGTGCTGCTCGACATCCCCGTCGTGCAGGACGAGGTCTCCGTGCGCGAGTGGAAGCACGACCGTCACGACCTCGTGCCCGCGCTCGGTGTGCTGAGCGAGGAGGCCGACCTGCTGGCCTTCCCCGAGCCCGAGCTGCGCCGGTGCACCCGCTGCATCCTGCCGGAGACGATGCCCTACATCCGCTTCGACGGAGATGGCGTCTGCAACTACTGCCTCCACTACAAGCCCCGCAACATCCCGCGGCCCAAGGAAGAGCTCTTCGACCTGGTCGAGCCCTATCGCCGGGCCGAGGGCAACGACTGCCTGGTGCCCTTCTCGGGTGGCCGTGACTCCTGCTACGGCCTGCACCTGATCGTCAACGAGCTGAAGATGAAGCCGGTCACCTACACCTATGACTGGGGCATGGTCACCGATCTCGGCCGACGCAACATCAGCCGCATGTCCGCGGAGCTCGGCGTCGAGAACATCATCGTCGCCGCCGACATCCGCAAGAAGCGCGAGAACATCCGCAAGAACCTCACCGCCTGGCTGAAGTCCCCGCACCTCGGGATGATGAGCATCCTCACCGCAGGCGACAAGCACTTCTTCAAGCACGTTGAGACCATGAAGACCCAGACCGGCATCGGTCTCAACCTCTGGGGGATCAACCCCCTCGAAGTCACTCACTTCAAGGCGGGTTTCCTCGGAGTGCCGCCCGACTTCGAGGAAGAGCGCGTCTACAGCCACGGCGCCATGAAGCAGCTGCGCTACCAGTCCCTCCGGATGCGCGCCATGGCCCAGAGCCCCGGATACTTCAACAGCTCACTGTGGGACACGCTGTCCGGCGAATACCACCGCAGCTTCCGCGAGAAGACCGACTACTTCCACGTCTTCGACTACTGGCGCTGGGACGAGGCGCAGATCGACGAGACGCTCGACCAGTACGACTGGGAGCGCGCGACCGACACCCCCACCACGTGGCGTATCGGCGACGGGACGGCAGCGTTCTACAACTACGTCTACTACACCGTCGCAGGCTTCACCGAGCACGACACCTTCCGCAGCAACCAGATCCGTGAAGGCCAGATGACGCGCTCCGAAGCGTTGTCGTTGGTGAAGGCCGAGAACCAGCCGCGCTACCCCAACATCAAGTGGTACCTCGACGCCGTCGGCCTCGACTACGCAAGCGTCATCAGGACTGTGAACGCCATCCCGCGACTCCACCAGGGATGAGCAGCTCCAAGACCATCTGGTACGTCTCCAAGTACGTCGCACCTCCCCAAGGTGAGTCGGTCGGCGGGCGTGGCTATGAGCTCATGCGCGAGCTCGCGGCCCTGGGTCACACGTGCGTCATCGTGACGTCGGACGCCAACCACCTCGCCGAGACCCCGACCCTGACCGAACCGGTCCTGGTCCAGCAACGCGACGGCCTCAGCGTCCACTGGCTGCGCACCTTCAAGGCGGCGACCGCCAAGTCCTGGCAGCGCATCGTGAGCTGGCTGCACTTCGAGTGGCGCCTCTCGCGCCTCGACACCTCGAAGCTGCCCGCGCCCGACGCAGTGATCGTGTCCAGCCTGTCACTCCTGACCGTGGTCAACGGTCTCGTGCTCAAGCGGCGCCACCGCACGAGGCTGGTGTTCGAGGTCCGCGACATCTGGCCCCTCACCCTGGTGGAGGAAGGCGGGTTCACGCCCGCCAACCCGCTGGTCCGGGCTCTCGGGATGGTCGAGCGGTTGGGCTATCGGCGCGCGGACGTCATCGTCGGCACGATGCCTGCCCTGGGCAAACACGTCCGCGAGGTGCTGGGCGAGGAACGTGAGGTCCACTGCATCCCCATGGGCTTCTCCGGTCGTGCGATCCCGGACGAGCCCGCGCCCGAGCCCCCGGCGGCGCGGTCCGCGGGCGGCCCGATGGTCGTCGGCTACGCCGGCACCGTCGGGATCACCAACGCGCTCGAGTCCTTCCTGGAGGCGGCGAGGTCCCTGCGGGACGAGCCCGGCATCCGCTTCGTCGTGATCGGCGACGGGCCGCTGCTCGCGTCGTTCAAGGAGCAGTACGCCGACGTCGGCTCCGTCTCGTTCGTGCCCAAGGTGCCCAAGGACCGGGTCGCGGCCGAGCTCGACACGTGTGACCTGCTCTACCTCTCCACCTATCCGTCCAAGGTGTGGGAGTTCGGGCAGTCCCTCAACAAGCTCATCGACTACATGATGTCGGGTCGTCCGATCCTGGCGTCCTTCAGCGGGCATCACTCCATGATCAACGAGGCCGACTGCGGTTCCTTCGTGCCGGCCGGGGACACCGACGCCGTCGTTGCCGAGCTCCGACGCTATGCCGCCATGCCTCCGGAGGAGCGGGCCGCCATCGGTGCGCGTGGGCGCACCTGGCTGCTGGAGCATCGTAGCTACGAGCGCTTGGCCCGGGACTACCACGAGATCCTGTTCCCCGGGACATCACTCCCGGGCGTGGGCGTCGAGCACTCCAGCTCCGCCTGACGGGCAGTCAGCCCCGTGGGCGCTGGAATGAGCCGAGGGCGTCCAACACCCGGTCGAACTGCCCCTCCGACAGCGCCGACCCGCTCGGCAGCGACAACCCGGTGCGGAAGAGCCGCTCGCTGGTGCCGTTGGTGTAGGCTGGCAGGTGGGCGAAGACGGGCTGGAGGTGCATCGGCTTCCACAAGGGCCGCGACTCGATCTGGTGCCCTTCGAGATGGAGCCGGAGGCCCTCGGTCGACCAGCCCGCCGCGTCGCGGTCGACCAGGATCGAGGTCAGCCAGAAGTTGTCGTGGTTGATCGGGTCGTCGACGCCGTCGGGGGCGCCGAACAGCTCCACCCCGGGCACGTCGGCGAACAGGTCGCGATAGCGGCGGCGCCACTCGCGGCGACGCTCGATCATCTCGGGCATCCGAGCCAGCTGGGCGCGGCCGAGGGCGGCCAGCAGGTTGGACATGCGGTAGTTGTAGCCGACCTCGGTGTGCTCGTAGTGCGGTGCGGGTTGACGAGCCTGCGTCGCGAGGTAGCGGATCCGCTGGGCGTGGTCGCCATCGTCGGTCAGGAGGGCTCCGCCTCCGGACGTGGTCATGATCTTGTTGCCGTTGAACGAGACGATCGAGCACTCGCCGGCCGAGCCGGCCGGCCGCCCGTCCCGGGTGCCACCGAGCGACTCGGCGGCGTCCACGATGAGCGGGACGTCGTGCGCCGCGGCGACCTTGCCGAGCGCGGCGTGGTCGGCGACCTTGCCGAGGAGGTCGACCGGCACGATCGCACTCACGTGGGCGCCCTGGTCGAGCTGGTCGGCGACGGCATGCTCGAGCAGGCCCGGGTCGACATTCCCCGACTCGTCGGAGTCGACGAAGACCGGAGTGGCCCCGCAGTAGGTGATGGCGTTGGTGGTGGCAGCGAAGGTCATCGAGGACGTGACCACCACCGACCCGGGCTGCACGCCCATCGACAGCAGCGCCAGGTGCAGCGCACCGGTGCCGGACGAGAGTGCGACGCCGTGTCCGCGTTCGGCGTACGCCGCAAGCTCGGCCTCGAACCCGTCGACCTCCGGCCCCAGCGGAGCCACCCAGCCGGAGCGGATCGCCCGGACGAGGGCGTCCTCCTCAGCCTGGCCCACATCGGGGGAGGACATGTAGATGCGTTCAGTCACGCGCGCTCCGCAGCTCGGGCAGCGTGACCGGGTCGACGGAGGGAACCGAGACCGACCGCACCATGGGGTGCTTGGTCGGCTCCGGGCGCTCGTGGTCGGAGAACAGCACCTCGTGGAGCTTCTCGCCCTCGCGCAGGCCGGTGAAGGTGATGTCGATCCGCTTGCCGGACGTCGTGATCATCCGGCGGGCGACGTCGAGGATCTTGACCGGGGTGCCCATGTCGAGCACCAGCACGTCTCCAGGGAGCCCGATCGCCCCCGCCTGGATGACGAGCTCGCAGGCCTCCGGGATCGTCATGAAGTAGCGGGTGACGTCGGGGTGGGTGACCGTGATCGGCCCGCCCTGCTCGATCTGGGTGTTGAACGTGTGGAGCATCGAGCCCCGCGAGCCCAGGACGTTGCCGAAGCGCACGCTGATGTAGCGGTGACCCGTGGTCTCGGCGTACCACGCCGTCACCTGCTCGGCGAGGCGCTTGGTGAAGCCGAGCACGCTCGTCGCGTCGGCGGCCTTGTCGGTGGAGATGTTGACGAGGTGTTCGACGCCGTGACGGTGCGCGACCTCGAGGACGTTGCGCGTGCCCTCGACGTTGGTCTTCCACCCCTCGTCCGGGAAGCGTTCCAGCAGCGGGAGATGCTTCAAGGCCGCCGCGTGGAAGACGATCTCCGGCTGGTGCTGGGCGAAGACCAGGTCGAGAGCCTCGGCGTCGCGGATGTCGTTGAGCACGGTGTCCTCGCCGTCGAGCAGGCCGTGCCCGTGGATCGACAGCTGGACCGAGTGGAGCGCCGACTCGTCACGGTCGAGGAGCACGAGCGTGGACGGGCCGAAGCGGTGCACCTGGCGCGCCAGCTCGGCGCCGATCGAGCCACCGGCTCCGGTGATCAGGACCCGGCGACCCGACAGGTAGTCGGCGATGTCCCCGAGATCGGTGTCGATCGGGTGCCGGCCCAGCACGTCGGTGATGTCGACCTGGCGGATGCTGCCCAGGTCGACCCTGCCGCCGATCAGCTCCGAGATCGGGGGCAGCGTGAGGAGCTCCAGGCCCGCCTGGTCTGCCTCGTCCTGAAGCTTCCCGACGAGCTCTCCTGATGCCGAGGTGATGGCCAGGATGACGGTGTCGGCGTCGAGCTCGTTGGCGGCTGCGACCCACGTCGAGCGATCACCCACCACCGGGACGCCGTGCAGGCGAAGGTGCCGCTTCGCCGCGTTGTCGTCGATGAGCCCGACGACGCGGTATTCCGGGTTGCGCTCGGCGCGCAGCAGAGCCACCAGCTGGTTGCCGGCGTCGCCGGCGCCGTACACCAGGGCGCTCTTGACCGATCCGTCGTCACGGGGCGCGTTGCGGTCGCGATAGGTGCGGAACAGCCAGCGACCCGCTGCCGCGGAGACCAGGGCGATCGGGGGCACCAGGACCGGGATGCTGCGCGGCAGGGTGGGGTCGGCCAGGGTGAAGAAGAGGGCCGTCGCGACGCCGACGATCGAGAACTGAGCCGCCAGACCGGTGACCTCGTCGAAGGAGCCGACCCGGAAGCGACCACGGTAGAACTTGGTGAGGTAGCCGAACGCCACCAGCACCAAGGTCGAGACGACCAGGTAGCGCAGGGTCGAGCGCCACTGGATGTCGCTGACGGTGAAGTCGAGTCGGACGCCGAGGACGACGGCGGTCGCGCTGGTCCAGCAGAAGGCATCCCACAGGGCCAACGTGCCGCGGCGGGCGAGCGCGTTGTCGCGCAGCCACCGGGGAGGTTGCCCCGGCCGGCCGGCTCCGATCGATCGGTCGCCGGGAGAGCGTCCTCCAGGCGTAGCGGCGGCCATTGACGGTCCTTCCCCGTTGATGCGACAGCGTTCGCACTCTACTGCGGCGCACGTACGGGCAGGAACTCGCGACGTGGCAGCACCGCCTACGCTGGAGTGATGCATGGGGAGGGAGGGTGGAAGCGCGTACGCCGCGTGCGCGCGGCCCGGTCCTGCTGGCTCGCCGTCGCGACGTTGCTGCTTGCAGGCGCCTGTGGTGGCGCCGACCCGGACGCGAACCCGGCCGGCTCCGAAACGGGCACTGAGCAGCCGTCCGCCTCACCGTCCGCCTCGGGCTCCTCGTCTCCGCCGAAGGGCGGCAAGCCCGGACAGACTGCGAGCGAGGTCACGAGCGACCCGGCCCCCGTCGCGGACCAGGAGCACGCCGTCGACCCGCCCGGTCCCCGGAAGGGGGCGCTGGTGCTGGCGGACCTGATGATCAAGGACCAGGACGCGCTCGATCCGGAGGTCATCGAGCGCATCAACGCCCTGGGGTCCGTGAAGCGCTCCCTCGTCCTCTCCCTGGGCAACGTCGGCATCGAAAACACGGTCATCAACATCGGTGCGGTCGACCCGTCGGCATACCGCAACTTCACGGTCATCCAGTCGGCCGAGCTGCAGGAGCAGTGGGACCGCGTCGCCGGCGGGGAGCTGTCCCTCGACCCGACCCTCGGCAAGCGGCTTCAGGACGGCGAGGGCTTCGTCAAGCTCGGCAACGACGGGGACGCGCCGCGCGTGCACGTGGGTGCCTATGCCCCGCAGGTGCCGCAGATCGACGCGGTCGTCAACGAGAAGTGGGGCGAGGAGCTCGGCATCCCGGAGGACAACGCGATGCTGATCAACACCGGCATCAACTCACCGCGCTTCGTGATGGAGGACCTCCAGGAGATCGTCGGCGACGACGCGGCCGTCTCCATCCTCGGGCCAGACCTGGACCCCGGTGCCCAGCAGACCGCGGTGCTGACCGGCGGCTCGGTGGCCGAGGCGGTCGGCACGTTCCGCTACACGGTCCTCGGCGGTGGGCGGATCGCGCCCGAGCAGCCGTGGGTCGCGGCGAACATCCGGACCCAGCAGGTGCCGATCCTGGGCAACGTCACCTGCCACAAGGTGATCTTCCCGCAGCTCATCGCGGCGCTCCGCGAGATCGAGAGCACCGGTCTTGCCGGAGAGATCAACCCGGGTGAGTACGCCGGCTGCTACTACCCGCGCTACATCGCCAACACCCAGCAGCTGTCCCTGCACTCCTTCGGCATCGCCCTCGACCTCAACGTGCCGGGCAACCAGCGCGGGACCGTCGGTGAGATGAACCGCGCTGTGGTCGACATCTTCAAGGACTGGGGCTTCGCCTGGGGCGGCGACTGGGGCTACACCGACCCCATGCACTTCGAGATGAATGCGATCGTCGACCCGGAGTGAGGTCGCGGCCGCTATCGAGGAAGTAGCCTGCCCACCATGCGCGCCGTACAAGTGGAAGCCCCCGACGGACCGACCGGCCTGAAGGTCAACGACGTCCCGGAGCCCTCCCCCGGTCCCGACGACGTGCTGGTGGAGGTGCACAGCGTGGGGGTCTCGTTCCCCGACCTGCTGCTCAGCAAGGGCGAATACCAGATGAAGCCGGAGATGCCGTTCAACGTCGGCGTCGACTTCGCCGGTGTGGTGCTCGACCCCGGCAGCAGCGACTTCGTGCCGGGGCAGCGAGTCGCCGGTGTCTCGGGCTGGGGCAACGCCGCCGAGCGGGTCGCGTCACCGCGGGCCTGGACCTTCCCGCTGCCCGACGCCCTGTCCTTCGACGAGGGCGCCGCCCTGCCCATGAACTACCTCACCGCGCAGTTCGCGCTCAAGGACCGCGGCGGCATCACGGCCGGCAACACGGTCCTGGTCCACGGTGCCGCCGGCGGCGTCGGCACCGCGACGATCCAGGTCGCCAAGGGGTACGCCGCACGCACCATCGCCGTCGTCAGCACCGAGGAGAAGGCCCAGGTTGCGCGCGCAGCAGGCGCCGACGAGGCAGTGCTGGTGGACGGCTTCAAGGACGCGGTCAAGCAGCTCACCGGCGGCCGCGGAGTGGACATCGTCCTCGACGTCGTCGGTGGCGATCTCTTCACCGACTCCCTGCGCAGCCTCGCCGAGCAGGGCCGGCTGCTCGTGGTCGGCTTCGCGGGCGGTCAGGGGATCCCCGAGGTCAAGGTCAACCGCCTGCTGCTGAACAACATCGACGTCCGCGGCGTCGGCTGGGGTGCCTACGCGATGACCCGCGCCGACTTCATGCAGCAGCAGTGGCGTGAGCTCGTGCCCATGATCGAGAGCGGCGTGGTGAAGCCGCCCATCGGTGCGACGTACGAGATGGACGGCTTCGGCCAGGCGCTGGTCGACATGGCCGAGCGCAAGACGCTCGGCAAGTCGGTCGTGCGCGTCAGGGCGTGAGCCCTGCGGTCAGGGCTTGACCTTCAGCTTGACCACGGCGGGTGAGAAGCCGGACTCGGTCGCCTTCACCTTGATCTTGCCGGGCTTGCGGGCCGAGTAGATGATCTCGCACTTGCCCTTGGCGTTGGTGGTGCACTTCTCGCCACCGCCGGCGACCTTGACCCCCGACAGCGGTTGGTCCGCGTCGGTGACGCGGAACGTCACGGTCTTGCTCTTGTCACCGTCCCACTTCTTCGGGTCGGCCTCGAGGGTGAGACCGGGCTGCAGCTGACGGTGGTAGATGCCCGCACTGTCGTTGGCGACGAGCGACGCCTCGCTACGCGACGCCTCGACCTTGAGCTGGTAGATCGGGTAGTAGCTGTCGGGAGTGTCGGAGGTGCGCAGGGCACCGAAGGAGAAGCCGGTGGGGGAGCTGCGGGTGGCGCGGATCTTCTCCCCGACGGCCCAGGCCACCCAGAGACGACCGCTCGGTCCGGTGTCCATGGTGATCGAGTCGGCACCCTTGCTTCCGGGCACCTTGTGCACCGTGGTGCTGCCGAGCTGCCAGACTCCGACCGAGTTGCAGGTCGGGTAGCCGATGCAATAGGCCACGACGATGCTGCCGTCGGGGCGCACGACCATCGGGATCGCCTGGTCGGGGATGATGGCGTCCGACGTCTGACCGGGGACCTTCACGACCGGGCCGAGCGCCGGGTGGATCTGGCGGACGAACACCCCTTCGTTGTCGAGGTCGTACCACGCAGCCCACACGTTGCCGCCCGACTGCGCGAGCGTGGCGTTGAGCAGGGTGCCGCCGGCAATGGTGAACGACTGGTCGGGGGGCGTGGCTTCGTTGGTCGGCAGCGGGGTGGTGCCGACCCGCCAGGTGAAGGTGGAGTTGAGGGGATAGCCCTGGATCGGGGTGCCGTCGGGCAGGAGCGTCGCGCCGGTGCCGTAGCTGGCGTAGCCGTAGCCGCTCTTGACGAGTGCCTCGCTGTTCACCGTCCACACGGCGCCGCTGCCATCGCTGACGGCGCGGTAGAGGTGGCCTGCGGAGTAGGGGTTGGCGACGTTGGTGTCCTGCAGGCCACCGAAGACGATCTGCATGCCGCCGCCGGGAGTGGGCAGCAGGATGGGGTCGCTGGTCAGGGCGCCCCAGTTGCTCACGGCGGTGCTGCGGGAGACGACAGCGCCGGTCGTGCTGACTGCCGTGTGCTCGTACTCCCCGTTGACGCCCGACTTCTGTGGGTAGACCACGTGGAGCATGCCGTCGGAGGTCCGCAGCAGGTCGCTCTCCGCGAGGTTCGTGATCTCCTTGGTGCTGAGCTTGACCCACCCCGAGTCGTCCGCGCGGGCGTGCGGCTCGGCGGGCGCGCCCGGGACCGGGGCGCCAACTGTCGGGGCGGCGAGAAGTGCGGCCGGCAGCAGGACGGCACTCAGCAGGGCAGCAGATCGGACAGCGCGCACGGACGTTCCCCCTCGTTGGTCCCTCGCGACCACGAGGGCATCCGCCCCAGCGTCTACGGATCGTCACGGAGTGTAAAGCGTGGTCCAGACCAGTGGAGCCAGCGGCCGCGGGCTCAGCGGGTCACGCGCAGCGTCGCCTCGTCATGGTCGTAGCCGGACTTCGTCGCCCTCGCGACGATCCGGCCCGGTCGACGCGGTGCGAACCGGATGGTGCACCGACCGGAGGCGGTGGTGCGGCAGGTCGCGCCCGCGGCACGGACCCTGGCGCCGGCCAGGGCGCCGTCGACGTCGGTGACCCGGAAGACGACGCGACGATCCTCGCCGGCGCCCCAGCGGCGCGGAGCTGCCCTCAACGTGAGCTGGGCCCGCACCGACTGAGCGTGGATCCGCGACGCGTCCCCGGAGTCGTTGCCGGTCACCAGCAGCTCGGCGCGCAACGGGTTCGAGGTGCCGAGCGCGATCCCGAAGGTGTTGTACAGGTCGTCGAGCCGTGCCGGCCTGCGGTCCGTGGCCCATCCGTCCACGGCGACCCGCGACGCTCGCGGTTGGTAGCCGATCGGTCCCTGCGCAGCCACCCAGAGGTGCTCGTCGGTCGTGGCGGCCAGGGCCACGTTGGTCGCGCCGTCCATCCCTCGGACCCGATAGGTGCGGTTGTCCACGATGTCCCAGAGCACGACCCGCGAGTCGGAGGTGTACGCCGCCACGGGGCCGACTCCTGCACGGTCGACCACCGCCATCGTCCCGCCCGCGTCGTTGTTGCTCCCCGGCGCCCGCACCGCTGCGCCGAGCGTCGGCCAGACCTGGCGGGCGAAGACCCCGCCGCCCCTGAAGCTCTGGTAGACGACATAGACCGCAGCGCCGCTCCTGACCAGCGACGGGGCGACGGCGTCGTGGTCGGTGAACTCCTGGTTGGTCGCTGTCGGCACGGCGGCCTCTGGGACCGAACCGACGTGCCAGTGGAAGCCCCCCGTGTCGCCGAACCCGGTGATCGTGTTGCCGTCAGGGGTGTAGGCGAGGGTGACGCCGCCGCTGCTGATGCTCGGGGCCAGCACCTCGCGCGGCACGACCCAGGTGGCGCCACCATCGGCGGACACGGCTGTGTAGACGCCCTTGTAGGTGAAGAAGTTGGAGGTGTCGCCGTCGATGGTTCCGGTGAACGCCAGTCGCAGGCTCCCGTCCGGGTTGACGCCGAGGTCGACCGGCGTGCTGAGCTGGGACCAGTTGGTCGCGAGGACCCGCGTGACGGGTCCTTGGACCCCGGACCGCGAGATCGTCGTGTGCTCGTAGTTGTGGGTGCGGTCAGCGTTGTCGACGAGCCACACCGCGTGGAGGACACCGTCGGCAGTCCTGGCCACGCTGGCCTCAGCGAAGTTGGGCGACGCGCTCGACGTGAGAGGACTCCAGGATCCGAAGCCGACCCGGCCGTCGACGTCTGGCGGCGCCACAGCGCCACCCGAGGTGGCGTTGAGACCCACTAGGACCAGGGGTGTCAGTGCCAGGAAGCTCAGGACTCGACGGACTCGCATGGTGGTCTCCCCTCGGCCCCCCGGGCGAGGCAGCCGCCTCGACTCTGCCCACCTTGGCCGCGCAGGTAAAGACCCGGTCTAGCCCGCTCACGGCGGAGCAGCGGCGACCGCTGAGATGTCGCCTCGCCGCTCGGGCGTTGCGGAGTCCGGTTAGGGTCGATGGTGTGAGCATCCTGGATGACGCCCGATCGGGCATGAACCCTGACATTCGTCCGCAGGACGACCTCTTCGGCCACGTCAACGGCCGCTGGCTCGACGAGACCGAGATCCCCAACGACCGGTCGAGCTGGGGACCGTTCGTGGAGCTGGCGGACGCGGCCGAGGCGCAGGTCCGCGACATCATCACCGAGCTTGCCGACAACCCGTCCGACGACCTCGACGGGATCACTCCCGAGGAGGCGCGCAAGATCGGCGACCTCTTCGCCTCCTTCATGGACGAGCAGACGATCGACAAGAAGGGCACCCGACCGATCCAGCAGCTGGTCAGGGCGGTCGCGGGCCTGCGCGACATCCGCGACCTCGCGGCCTTCCTCGGGGAATTCGAGCGGATCGGCGGCGCGGGGCTCTTCGGGTCGTACGTCGACACCGACGACCGCAACTCGGATCGCTATCTCTTCCACATCACCCAGGGCGGCCTCGGGCTGCCCGACGAGAGCTACTACCGCGACGAGAAGTTCGCCGAGACGCGCGAGAAGTATGTCGTCTACCTCACCCGTCTCCTCGAGCTCGGGGGGCACGCAGATGCCGCTACGGCCGCCCGGACCGTCCTCGACATCGACACCCGGCTCGCGGCCGGGCACTGGGAGCGCGCCGAGACCCGCGACGTCCAGAAGACCTACAACTTGACCACGCTCGAGGAGCTGAAGGCGCTCGCGCCGAACTTCGACTGGGACGTCTACGTCACCAACCTCGGCGGCAGCACCGAGACCATCGCCGAGTCCTGCGTGCGCCAGCCGTCCTACCTCGCCCACCTCTCCACCGTGCTGGCCGAGGTCGACATCGAGGACTGGAAGGCGTGGTTGCTCAGCCATGTGCTGCGCAGCTCTGCGGCGTACCTGCCCAACGAGTTCGTCGAGACCAACTTCGACTTCTACGGCCGCACCCTCAACGGCACCCCCGAGCTGCGCGAGCGCTGGAAGCGTGGCGTCTCCCTGGTCGAGGGCGCGCTCGGCGAGGCCGTCGGCAAGGAATACGTCGCCCGACACTTCCCGCCGCAGTCCAAGGCGATGATGGACGACCTCGTCGCGAACCTGCTCGAGGCCTACCGCGTCTCGATCGAGGCCCTCGACTGGATGACCGAGGAGACCAAGCAGCGCGCCTACGAGAAGCTCGACACCTTCCGACCCAAGATCGGCTACCCGGACAAGTTCCGCGACTACTCCAAGCTCCAGCTGCGCCCCGGCGACCTCATGGGCAACGTCGCCGCGGTGTCGGCCTTCGAGACCGACCGTGAGCTCGGCAAGATCGGCTCGCCCGTCGACCGCGACGAGTGGTTCATGCTGCCGCAGACCGTCAACGCCTACTACAACCCCGGCACCAACGAGATCTGCTTCCCCGCGGGCATCCTGCAGCGGCCCTTCTTCAGCCCCGACGCGTCGGAGGCGGAGAACTACGGCGGCATCGGTGCCGTCATCGGCCACGAGATCGGCCACGGCTTCGACGACCAGGGGGCGCAGTACGACGGCGCCGGCAACCTCAACGACTGGTGGACTGCCGACGACAAGGCCGCGTTCGAGGTCAAGAGCAAGGCCCTGATCGAGCAGTACGACGCCTTCGAGCCCCGCAACCTGCCGGGGGAGAAGGTCAACGGCGCCCTGACGGTCGGCGAGAACATCGGCGACCTCGGCGGGCTGACGATCGGGCACAAGGCGTTCGTGATCGCGCAGGGCGGAGAAGCCTCGGTCGAGGACCGTCAGGCCCTCTTCATGAACTGGGCCTACTGCTGGCGCACCAAGCGGCGCAAGGAGCAGGACCTCCAGTTCCTCACCGTCGACCCGCACTCGCCGCCGGAGTTCCGCGCCAACATCGTCCGCAACCTCGACGAGTTCCACGAGGCCTTCGAGACAGCGTCCGACGACGACCTGTGGCTCGACCCGCAGGAGCGCGTCCGCATCTGGTGACTCCGGGTCGCGGGGCAGGGCTCGTCCGGCCTCCGGCTGCATCGGCACCATCGGCTCCGTCCCGGCCGCGCCACCGAACAGTCGCGGGGTCAAAGACGTCCACAGAGCCCCGGACTGTTCGGTAGCGGGCGCTGCCTGTGGAGGGTCGGAGGCGGTACGCCGACCGCCGGGCCACCATCGGCAGATGGCCAGGCACCCATGGGACGCACGCGCGCCCCACGTGAGCGTGGTGCATCCGCGCCGGGTCGGCGATGGCCTCACCCCTGACCAGGCCCGCGGACCGCATTGGCGACGGACCGGCTCAGGGCTCCACGTCCCTGCTGCCACCGATTCCGGTCTTCCTCAACAACGCATCATCGAGGAGGCCGCGCGTATGCCGACGGGCGGAGCCGTCACGGGGTGGGCTGCGTGCCTGCTGGCAGGCGCAGCGTGGTTCGACGGGAGGGCGCCCGACCGTCGGACCTCGATGCCCGTCGAGCTGGCGGTCGGACCGCGTGGTGGAGTGCGTGGGCATGAGGGCGTGGTCGTGTCCTGTGCGCGCCTGCCCGACTGGGAGGTGTGGCAGCGCTACGGAGTGCGATGCACCCGGCCCGAGCGTGCCGTCTTCGACCAGATGCGTCGGTGCTCGCCCGAGGAGGCCGTGGTCGTCGCCGAGTCCGCCCTGGCCGGTGAGATCACGTCGTTGGCAAGGCTGCGCGCATTTGCTGGCGGCCACCGGTCGGCCCGACGTCGGGACGTCGCGGAGTGGGCACTGGCCCGGACCCGCGGCGGCGTTCGCTCGCCGCTCGAGGTGCGTGTCCGCACGATCGCCGAGGAGGCGGCGTCGTACTCGCGGTTGGAGGTGAACCGCGTGGTGGTGACCTTGGACGGCACCCGCATCGGCGAGGTTGACCTCTTCGACGTCGAGTCGGGCACCGGCATCGAGGTGGACGGGGCAGATCACCGGTGGGCGGGCCAGCAGTCGTGGGACATCGTCAAGGACGAAGCACTACGGAGCGTCGGGATCGAGGTCGCCCGCGTCACGGGCAGCCAGGCGCGAGATGTCGCTGCCCTGGCGCGCCGGCTGGACGCCGTACGCGCCCGCTCACGGTTCGCTCCACCGGAGAAGCGCGGTTGGCGACTGTTGCCCGCGGGCGTGGACACAGAGGCGTTGCTCGTGGAACGGGAGCACGACGCGACGTGGCGGGAGTGGCACTCGACCTGACGGGTCGTCCTGCCGAACAGTCGCGGGGTGAGACGGTCGTCCGGACCCCCGGACTGTTCGGTAGCGCGAGCCCGCGCGGGCCAGGACGGCCGTGTAGTTGGATGGCCCGATGCTCATGCCCGGCCACGACCAGTCATCCAGAAGAGTCCGCTGCGAGTGGGGACCCATGGGCGCCGAGGCGATCGCAGCGCGGCTGGCCGTGGTGGTCGACGTCCTGTCCTTCACCACGACACTCAGCGTCGCCGTCGAGCGCGGCATCGAGGTCTTCCCCTTCGCCTGGAAGGACTCGCGCGCAGCCGAGCACGCCCTGCGGCACCGGGCCACCCTCGCCGTGGGCCGCTTCGAGGCCATGACGCGCGCTGATGCCCGACACGTCTCGCTCTCGCCGGTCAGCGTGGCGTCGGTGCAGGGGGTCGAGCGGCTCGTCCTGCCGAGCCCGAACGGCTCGAGCATCGCCTTCTCGCTGGCCGACACAGGCGCCGAAGTGGTGGGCGCCTGTCTGCGCAACGCCGCCGCAGTGGCCCGCTGGCTGGCCCCGCAGATCTTGGGCGGGGCCACCTGTGCGGTGATCCCGGCCGGGGAGCGGTGGCCGGACGGCTCGCTGCGCCCCGCGGTCGAGGACCTGTGGGGAGCGGGCGCCGTGATCGCGGGCCTCGTGGACCTCGGCGTGACGGGGCTCAGCCCGGAGGCGCGCGTGGCCGCGCAGTCCTTCCGCGCCGTACGCCCTGATCTCGCTGCCGAGCTGGCGGCCTGCGCCAGTGGGGTCGAGCTGGTCACCGGCGGCTTCGGTGCCGACGTCGAGGTCGCAGGGCAGCTCGACGCCAGTCAGGTCGTGCCGGTGCTGCGCGGCGAGGCCTTCGTCCCCGCCTGATCGGAGCCGCCGGTCGTCCGCGCACACTCGCCCGCGTCAGGGTCTGGTCGCGGGGGCCCGGTGTCCCTACTGTGAGGGCAGTCACACTCGGGTGACGGTTCACATCTCGGAGGTCGTTCGCATGGCTCGTCGTTCCCGTCTCCCGCTCCTCATCAGCGTCTTCGTCGCACTTCTCCTGCCGCTGCTGGCGCACGCGCCCGCCCAGGCCGCCCCTCCGTCGTACGTCGCGCTCGGCGACTCCTACGCGTCCGGGACCGGCACCCGCTCCTACATCAGCGACGGCACGACGTGCCAGCGATCCACCCAGGCCTACCCGAGCCTGATCGCGTCGGCGCGCGGCTATGCGTTGAACTTCCGCGCGTGTTCCGGGGCTCGGATCAGCGACGTCACCAACACCCAGCTCAGCGCGCTGACCACCGCCACCAACTACGTCACGATCGCGGTCGGCGGCAACGACGCCGGCTTCGCCAGCGTGCTGACCGAGTGCGCCAAGCCGTGGTGGTTGAGCAACTGCGACGCACGGATCAACACGGCGCAGTCCTTCATCAACAACACCCTGCCTGCTCAGCTGGACGCGCTCTACGCGTCCATCCGTGCCAAGGCTCCGGCCGCGAAGGTCGTGGTCGTCGGCTACCCCCGCATCTTCAACGGCGAGGACTGCAACGCCTTCACCTGGTTCTCGCCCGCCGAGGAGTCGCGTCTCAACCAGACCGCCGACCTGATCAACGCAAGGACGGCCGCCGTGGCCACCGCCCGCGGGTTCTCCTTCGCCGACCCGACCAGCCGCTTCGTGGGCCACGCCGTCTGTGACGACGACGAGTGGATCAACGGCCTGTCGAGCCCGATCTCGGAGAGCTACCACCCCAAGGCCAGCGGCCACGCGTCCGGCTACACGCCGACCGTCAGCCCGGTCCTGACCGGTGCCACGGTCGCCGTGACGGCAGCACTGGTGACGGAGTCGGCGGCCTCGGGCGAGAGCCAGGCGGAGCTCCAGAGCCAGTACGCCGAAGCCGACCGCGCGATCACGCCCGAGGAGTTCGTCATCCCTGACCTCTCCACGCCGGCGGCACGCAAGGCCGCCCGCAAGGCCGGGATCGACATCAAGGAGTTCATCGAACGCGGCCAGTCCTGACCGACCGCGTCAGCTCGGCGTACCGACGCTCCCGTCAGCGCACGCGACCCTTGACGCCGACGGTCACCGTGACACTGGGACGGCCGGGGCCGGACACCGTGATCCGCACGCTGATCTTCTTCCCCTTCAGGGCTGAGGTGAGCCTGAGCTTGGGCTTGGTGGCCTTCTTGATGTTCTTGGTGCCGGCCCGCCACTGGTAGGTGACCTTGGTGGGGGTCGGCTGCCACGCTCCGGCATGGGCCTTCAGGGTGCGCCCGACCAGCGCCTTGCCGGCAACGGAAGGTGGCGTCACCTTGACGAAGCTCGTGGAGGACGGGGGTACGACGGTCGGTGCCGGTGGCACGACCGGCGCCGTGGTCGTCGCGGTGGTCGTCGGTGGGGTCGGACCCGGGACGGTCGGACTCGGGGAGCTCGTCGTAGACGTGGGGGTGGTCGGCGTCGGTGACGGAGTCTCGCTACCGGTGAAGGAGACGGCCTCGACGGTGTATCTCGAGGACTGGTTGCGGCTCCAGATCACGACCGCTCCGTCGGCCGTGGCGGCGACGGAGGCTCGGAAGTCGGCTCGCGCCTCGGGATAGACCGACAGGTTGCGGTCGCCCGTCCAGGTCGACGTGCCGAGGGGCAGCTGGCTGACGAGCACGTTGGTCGAGAAGCCGGTGCCCGTGTCGAAGACCTGGCTGACGGTCCCGTCGGTGTGCACCGCGAGCCGCGGCCGGGTGGCGCCGTACTGCGGATCCTCGACCGGGTCCATCAGCGTGCTCCAGCCGACACCGGTCCGCCAGACCGCCGTGCCGACCCTGGCCACGCTGTCCTGACCGACCTCCACCGGGCGGCTGTAGATCGTGTTGATCGCCGCGACCCCGTTGCGCATGCTCATCTCCGCGGAGAACATGTCGTCGTTGCTGGCCGGGTCGCCATCATAGTCCTCGAACGTCTGCCGGTCGCCGCCGACGCTCGCCACCACGACGTCGACGCCGTCGTCGGTGATCTCCGACCAGAGTTCGACGAAACCGCCCGCGGCGCTGGGGTCACCTTCGACCCGGGGACCGGAGGGTGCCGCATAGTCAACGTCGGCGATCGAGGTGGTGGGGGTGATGGGCGTCCAGCCAGTGGTCGTGGTCCGGGTGGTCCGCATCAGCCGATGACGCGTCCCGAACGTGCTGGGGGAGCGAGCCTCCATCCGCATCAGGACCCTGGCGTCGCCGGCACCGTCCGCGGCGATCGAGATCGCCGTGACGTGCCGCTGCACCTAGTCTCCGTTGACCGGGATGTGCCCGGTGTTGGAGATGAGGACATCGCCCGACCAGCCGCTCGCGCTGCCCTGACCGGCGTAGGCGCGATAGGTGGTGCTCAGGGGGCCTGGCTCTGCGTCCGGTGCTTCGTACGCCGAGGCGGCGGTGCCGTCTGACATGACCGCGACACCGAAGTCTCCGGTCTGGGAGAGCCCGTGGGTGAGGCCACCGAACGCTGACGCGCTGCCCCACGTGGGCGACGCCGAGTCCCGGTAGACCCCCCACAGCCAGTGCTGGCTGGCCCCGCTGTCGGCGCGACGGAACACCACAGCAGCGTCGCCCGCCTCGTTGAGGTCGAAGGCGAACCCGGACACGGGAAGCGGCCCCGCGGTGAGGTCGACCGGCACCGACCAGGTGCCGCCGGCCACGCGCTCCGCCGATCGCAGCTGGACCACTCCGTCGACCGTCTCGAGCCAGACGGCGATCGCACGCCCGCTGGCGTCGACGTCGAGGAGATGGCTGCCGCTGGACTGGGAACCGGCCCCCGAGATCGTGACGGGGACCGACGGCGTGATCGCCGCGTCCGCCGGGTTCAGCAGCAGTGCCCCGAGGAGGGACAACACCGCCGGGATCAACAACAGACGAGCGCGCATGGTCATGGCCTCCCTCGTTGGCCCCCTTGGACCTCGTCGCAGGCTAGGTGAGCACCGGGGCATGTGTACGTGTGGTCTGGACCAGCGCTTGTGGACGGGCCGATCCCCGAGTCGGACGGTCTTGGTAGACAGGGACCATGGTGACCGCAGTGAGCGACGACGTACGACGCCAGGCGCGGACCGATGCCGAGGCGCATCTGCGTGCCCTCGTGGGCCGGGACGACGCGGTCCTGCGCGACGACCAATGGTCCGCGATCGAGGCACTGGCCGTCGATGCTCGCCGGTCGCTGGTGGTCCAGCGCACGGGCTGGGGCAAGTCGGCGGTCTACTTCGTGGCGACCCTGCTGCTGCGTGCCCGTGGCGCGGGTCCCACCGTCATCGTCTCCCCGCTCCTCGCCCTGATGCGCAACCAGATCGCCGCTGCCGAGCGCGCCGGGATCCGAGCGGTGACCATCAACTCGACCAACATCGAGCAGTGGCAGCCGATCAACGACGCCATCAACTCAGGCGAGGTCGACGTGTTGTTGGTGTCGCCGGAGCGTCTCAACAACCCCGGCTTCCGCGACGAGGTGATGCCGCGTCTCGCGGCCACGTGCGGACTGCTGGTGGTCGACGAGGCCCACTGCATCTCCGACTGGGGCCACGACTTCAGGCCCGACTACCGCCGCATCCGCACTCTGCTCGACACCCTGCCGACGGGCATCCCGGTGCTCGCCACGACCGCCACCGCCAATGCGAGGGTCACCGCCGACGTGGCGGAGCAGCTGGGCCGCGACGTCCTGGTGCTGCGCGGATCGCTCGATCGCGAGTCACTGCGGCTCGGGGTCGTCCGGCTCAAGACCGCCGAGATGCGGCTGGCCTGGCTGGCCGACCACCTCGCGGAGCAGCCGGGCTCCGGCATCATCTACTGCCTGACCGTCGCGGCGACCCAGGAGGTCGCCGCCTATCTGCGCGACCGGGGACACGAGGTCGCGGCCTACTCCGGGCAGACCGACACCACCGAGCGGCAAGCCCTCGAGGGGGCGTTGGTTGAGGGCCGGGTCAAGGCGCTGGTCGCCACCTCTGCGTTGGGGATGGGTTTCGACGCCTCCCTCGGGTTCGTCATCAACCTCGGGGCTCCGCAGTCGCCGGTGGCCTACTACCAACAGGTCGGTCGCGCCGGGCGTGGCACGGACGACGCCACCGTGGTGCTCCTGCCGCAGCTCGAGGACCGCGACATCTGGGCCTACTTCGCCTCGTTGGCCTTCCCGCCCGAGCAGCTCGTCCGCCAGACGCTCGAGGTGCTCGGGCGGTCACCCGGGGCTATGAGCACGGTGGCGCTCGAGTCCTACGTCGAGCTGAGCCGCAACCGGCTGGAGACGCTGCTCAAGGTGCTCGACGTCGACGGCGCGGTCCGTCGCGTGCAGGGGGGATGGATCTCCACCGGTGAGCCCTGGTCCTACGACGCTGACCGCTATGCGCGGGTGGCTGAGGCCCGGCAGCGGGAGCAGGACGCGATGCTGACCTACCTCGACTCAGGAGAGTGCCGGATGCGGTTCCTTCGCGCGCAGCTGGACGACCCGGAGGCGGTCGACTGCGGCCGGTGTGACAACTGCGGCGGGATCACCTTGTCGGCGGCGGTGTCGGACGCAGCAGTTGCCGAGGCCGGGGCGGCACTCTCGCGCCCGGGAGTGGCCCTGGAGCCGCGCAAGATGTGGCCGTCGGCGTTGGTCAACCTCGGGCTCGACCTCAAGGGCAAGATCGCCGACGGCCCCACCGAGGGTCGGGCGATCGCCCGGCTCACCGACCTCGGTCACGGGCAGGCTCTGCGTGCGCTGTTCAAGGTTGGGGTCGAGGACGGCCCCGTCCCGGCCTCGCTGACCGCTGCGCTGATGGCGGTGATGAAGGACTGGTCGGCCGCCTGGCAGGAGCGACCCGTGGCGATCGTCGGGATCGAGTCGTCGCGACGGCCCCAGCTGGTCGGGGACCTGGCGACCGGGCTGTCCCGGGTGATGAAGCTCCCGATCGTCGGCCGGTTCGCCATCGTGGACGCCTCCGTCGCCCCCGCACAGGGCGCTGCCAACTCGGCTCAGCGGGTGTCGGCGATCCACCGCAGATACCGGCTGGAGGCCGATGTCCCGGCCGGACCGGTGCTGCTGGTCGATGACCTCGTCGTCAGTGGCTGGACCATGACGATGGCCGGCGTCGCCCTGCGCCGGGCCGGCGCCAGCGGCGTACTCCCCCTCGCTCTCGGCACCCAGACCTGACCGGCGCCGGGCGACGGTCAGCCGTCGAGGTCCTCCATGCGAGCCAGGCTGGGTCCGCGACGCTGTTGGATCTCGCGGGCGCCGTTCTCGACCGCCCGCATGACCCGCAGGATGTTGCGACAGGTCAGCCGCGCGAGGTCCGACTCCGACCACCCTGCCTCGGCGAGTGCGCCGAGGAGCGCGGGATAGCGGCTGACATCCTCCAGGCCGCGGGGCAGCATCTCGACGCCGTCGTAGTCGCCACCGAGGCCGACATGGTCGATCCCGGCCACCTCGCGGACGTGCTCGCAGTGGGCGACGACGTCGGTCAGGTCAGCCGGCGGCTCCGGGTGAGCCGCGCGGTAGGACTCGTAGAAGGGCGTGAAGCGCGCGCCGTCGGCCTCGGTGATGCCCTCGACAGAGGCGGCCTCGAGAGCGCTGCGATGCCAGTCGGCGCACGCCTGGTTGACGAACCTGGGCACGAACGTGACCATGCAGATCCCGCCCTGGTCGCGCAGTGACTCGAGCACGTCGTCGGGCGCGTTGCGTGGGCTGTCGGTCACTGCGCGCGCCGAGCTGTGGCTGAAGATCGCGGGCACTTCGGTCACTGCCAGGGCGTCGCGCATCGTGTCGGCCGAGACGTGGGAGAGGTCGACCATCATGCCGAGCCTGTTCATCTCCCGGACGACCTCGCGTCCGAAGCGGGTGAGCCCCCCGGCGACGGGAGCGTCGGTCGCCGAGTCGGCCCAGGGTGTGTTCGCGTTGTGGGTCAGCGTGAGGTAGCGGACGCCGAGCGCGTGCAGCTGGCGGAGAGTGCCGAGGGAGCAGTTGATCGAGTGTCCGCCCTCGGCCCCCATCAACGACGCCATCCGGCCGTTGGCCCACGCCGCTTCGACGTCGTCGGCGGTCCGTGCCATCGCCAGCTGGTCGGGATGCCGCTGGGTGAGGTTGTACGCCGCATCGACCTGCTCGAGCGTTGCGCTCACCGCGTCGTCGCCGGTGAGCCGGGTCGGCACGTAGACGGACCAGAACTGTGCGCCCACACCACCGACGCGCATCCGGGGCAGGTCGGTGTGGGTGGGGGTGCTGCCCGTGGTGAGGTCAGCCGAGAGATCTGTACCGACGTCGAGTCGCTCGAAGTCGTAGCCGGTCGCGACCCGAGCCGTCCAGAGCAGGTCGTTGTGGCCGTCGATGACCGGGCTCCCGGCCAGCAGTGCGGTGAGGTCCACGGCGTGGACTCTAGGCGAGCAGCGGCTCGATCTGGGCGCGGACCTGCGGGTCCTGCGGCTCGATGCCCGGGTTGAAGCGGGCGACGACGGCGCCGTCAGCGTCGATCAGGAACTTCTCGAAGTTCCACTGCACGTCGCCGGCCTCGCCCGACTCGTTGGGCGCCTGGACCAGATGCTGGTAGATCTCGTGGCGGGCCTCCCCGTTGACCTCGACCTTCTCGCTCATCGGGAAGGTGACGCCGTAGGTCGCGGAGCAGAACTCTGCGATCTCCTCGGTGCTGCCCGGCTCCTGGCCGCCGAACTGGTTGCACGGGACGCCGACGACAGTGAAGCCGCGGGGTTCGAGCTCCTCGTGGAGCTTCTCCAGCTCGGCGTACTGCGGGGTCAGGCCGCACTTGCTGGCAACGTTGACCAGCAGCGCCGGCCGGCCACCGGTGAGGTCTCGCAGGCTGCCTGGGGTGCCGTCGAGTCGGGCGAGGGGGGCGTCGAGGATGCTCATGGCCCGAACGCTAACAACCGCTCGGGAACTCGCTGTCGGTGCGGCGCGTTAGCCTCCTTTGTGCCCGCAGGTGTCGTCCGGGCGCGGGTCGGTGACGGTGGAGGTAGTGCGTGAGCTTTGTCCCGGTGACCGGACCCGCGAGCTTCCGCGCTGGCGAGCCGCCGAGGGACGGCCTCGTGGAGTTCTCCGACGACCGGCGCACCGTTTCGCTGCCCATCCGTGGCGCCCTGCCGGTGCTCACCGCCGCCCACTCGCGCGACGACCTGCACCCGAGCGTCGCACTGCTCAGCGGGGCGGCGTTGCTCGGGATGCGGCTCGTGGCGGCGGGGAAGTTCGGTCCCGCCCCGAGCGGCCTGGCCTGGCAGGTCGACGCACTGGACCGAGACGACGAAGAACGCATCACCCGACTGGCCGCTGTCCGAGCGCACGCCGGGCTGGACGCGGCGACGGCGGAGGGCATCGTGCGCGCCGTGCTCGACGCCGTGGTCGACGCGATGCCGCGCGCGGCGCCGATCGCCACGCGCCGTCCGCCGATCGCCGGTGGTGCCGGTGCCGGTGCCGGCGCGGCCAGGCACGCCGTGGACCCCGACTTCACCCGCCGTCTCCAAGAACGAGTGGCCCGCGCCCGGGCGCGCTCGAGCGACGATCGTCCGCAGCTGGTCACCATCGCGTTGCGGATCGAGGCCGACGAGGAGGAGCTCGTCGCCGGTGCAGTCCGGGTCGTGCTCCAGGTGCATGCCTCGGAGAATGCCGCCCACGTCTGTGACGCAGCGATCCTGTGGACCGAGTCGGGCCCCGAGGCCAGCCACGGCTTCGGCGATCGGGCCCGCACCCACGCCAGCATCGCGCTGCGTGCCGCCGCCGACGCCTGGCCGGTCCTCGAGCGCTTCCTCGAGCTTCGGGTCCCCGACGAGCTGACCCTCGACACCGACGAGCTCGTCAGCCTGCTCGACTCCGGTGTCGCGGCGCTCACCCACGCCGGCGTCGACGTGCTGTGGCCACGCCACCTCGACCGCGACCTCACCGCGAAGGTCGAGCTCACCGAGGCTCGCAAGGACGCGGGGAAGCGTGAGGAGGCGCTCCAGACCGGTTTGTTCGGACCCGATGCCCTCTTCGGCTTCCAATGGCAGCTGGCGCTCCACGGCGACTCGTTGACCGAGGACGAGATGGATCAGCTGGCCGGCGCCGTCTCGCCGATCATCAAGATCCGCGACAACTGGACCGTCGTCGACCCATCGATGCTCAAGCGGGCCAAGCGCCGGATGATCCGCACGGTCCAGCCCGCCGCCGCACTCGCGGCAACCTTGACCAACGTCGTCCAGATCGAGGACGTCCAGCACGAGGCCGTCGTCGGCGCCTCGCTGCTGAAGGTGCGCGACCGGCTCCTGGCCGCTGGGACCCGCCCACCCGTCGACGTGCCGCCCGGCCTCGCCGCCACCCTGCGCGACTACCAGCGCCAAGGTCTCACGTGGCTGACCGAGCTCACCGACCTCGGTCTCGGCGCCTGCCTCGCCGACGACATGGGACTCGGGAAGACGGTGCAGGTCATCGCCCTGCACCTGCACCGTGCCTCGACCGTCGGGACCAGCGGCCCCACGCTCGTGGTCTGTCCCGCCTCGCTGCTCGGCAACTGGGAGGCCGAGATCCGTCGCTTCGCGCCTGGCGTCGCCGTACGCCGCTTCCACGGGTCCGCGCGCAGCCTCACCGCGACCACGGGCGACGAGGGTTTCGTGCTCACGACCTACGGGACCATGCGCCGTGACGCCGCGGCGCTCGCCGAGATCGCCTGGGACCTCGTGGTCGCCGACGAGGCACAGCACGTGAAGAACGCGCAGTCCTCCACGTCGAGGGCGCTCCGGACGATCCCCAGCAGGGCGCGCGTGGCCCTGACCGGCACGCCGGTCGAGAACAACCTGACCGAGCTCTGGGCGATCCTCGACTGGGCGATCCCCGGCCTGCTGGGCAGCCGCAACGCCTTCCGCAAGGTGTGGGCGGCACCGATCGAGGCGGGCGTCGATTCGGGGAAGACACGACAGTTCGCCGAGCTCATCGGCCCGTTCCTGCTGCGGCGCCGCAAGTCAGACCCGGGCATCGCGCCGGAGCTGCCGCCCAAGACCGAGACCGATCACCTCCTCGGCCTGACCCGTGAGCAGGTCGTGCTCTACGAGACCTACGTCCGCGACTGCATGCGGCGCATCGAGGAGGCTGATGAGGACACACGCCGCGGGCTGGTGCTCAAGCTGCTCACCGGGCTCAAGCAGATCTGCAACCACCCGGCCCACTTCCTCAAGCAGACCAACCCCAGGCTCACGGGGCGCTCGGAGAAGCTCGACCTGCTCGACGAGCTCATCGGCACGGTCCTCGCCGAGGACGGCGCGGTGCTGCTCTTCACGCAATACGTGGCCATGGCCCGTCTGCTCGAGCAGCACCTCACCAAGGCCGGGGTCACCCACCAGTTCCTCCACGGCGGCACCCCCGTGCCCGAGCGCGAGCGCATGGTGGCGCGCTTCCAGGAGGGCGCAGCGCCAGTCTTCCTGCTCTCCCTGAAGGCAGGCGGGACCGGGCTCAACCTGACGCGAGCCGACCACGTCATCCACGTCGACCGCTGGTGGAACCCCGCCGTCGAGGACCAGGCGACCGACCGTGCCTACCGCATCGGCCAGACCAAGCCGGTGCAGGTGCACCGCTTCATCACCCAGGGCACGATCGAGGAGAAGATCGCCGAGCTGCTGACCCGCAAGAAGGCCTTGGCCGACTCGGTCCTGGCGCAGGGCGAGACCGCGCTGACGGAGCTCAGCAACGACGCGCTGCGCGACCTCGTGACCCTGCGCAAGTCGCCAGAGGCCGGTGACAGCTGATGGCAGCCGTCACCCATCCGCGCGTCGCGCCGAGACGTGGAGGAGTCGGCGGCACCTGGTGGAGCAAGGCGTTCCTCCGGGCAGTGGAGGAGGCTGCGTTCTCGACTGCCGAGCTCAAGCTCGGGCGGGCGCACGCCCGCTCGGGTGGCGTCGGCGCCATCACGGTCGGTGAGGGCACGTTCGTGGCGGCGGTCTTCGACCGCGACGACGTCTTCACCGTCACCGGGACCGTGCCGGTGCTCTCGGCCGACGACCAGTCCGTGCTGGTCGAGCTCATCGCCGCGGAGGCGGGACGGATCGGTGCACTCATGGCCGGCGACCTGCCACACCCGCTCGTGGAGTCGGTGGAGGAAGCCGGCGTCGAGCTGTTGCCGTACGGCGGCGAGCTCGGGTCCGCCTGCACGTGCGAGCGCTGGCTCGACCCTTGCCCGCATGCGCTGGCCGTCCTGACGCAGCTGGCCTGGTTGATCCAGCGCGACCCCTTCGTGCTGATCCAGCTCCGCGGCCTCGGGCGAGACGACATCCTGGCCAGGCTGCACGCCCTGAGCCGGACGCACCGGAGCGCTGCCGGCACCACCGGTGAGCAGGAGTCCGGCGAGCCGGACGAGATCGATGACCCTGTCGATGATCTGGCGATCGCCGAGGAGGCCGCCCTGCGCGCGGCCCGCGAGCTCACGTTGTTGGAGTCGGGCGGCGAGCGAGCCTGAGCCAGGCCCTCCCAACGTCGCGCCTCAGGCCTTGGCTTCCGTCGTGGCCAGCGGACGGGAGCCGAGCTCTTCGTCGAGCCGCAGGAGGCCCGGGCCGTCCTCGTTGATCATCCGGACACGACCGACGATCTCCTTGACGGTGGCCTCCTCCTCGACCTGCTCCTCGAGGAACCAGTTCAGCAGCGGCCGGGAGTCGAGGTCGCCCTCCCGCTCAGAGATGCGGTAGAGGTTGCGGATCGACTCCGAGACCTTCTCCTCGTGGGCAAGCGCCGCGGCGAACGCGTCGAGCACCGAGGTCACGCGCACGGCAGGGGCGGTGGTGGCGCCGATGGCCGGGTGGTTGTCACGGTCGGCGACGTGATCGATGAACTTGTTGGCGTGGACGATCTCCTCGTCGGCCTGGTGGCGCAGCCACGTCGCCATCCCGGGCAGGTCCATGAGCTCGAGCTCGATGGCCAGCTGGCGATAGACGAGGGACGCCTGGAACTCCAGGGTGATCTGGGCGTTGAAGGCTTCCTCGAGGGTGGCACTGAGCTTCATGCGGTCGAGCCTATCGGCTCCTCGAGCAGCGCACCGAGCGCCATCGAGCGCAGGAGATCGTGCATCTCGTCGTCCGGGACCAGGCCGCTGTGCGGGGTCGAGTTGAGCAGGCCGAAGGCGGCGTGGGCCATGGCCCGCGCGCGTTCCGCGGTCAGGTGGGGGTGGACGCCCCGCAGCTCGCGCGCCCACACCTCGACGTAGTCGCGCTGCAGGCTGCGGACCCGCTCGCGAGCCTCATCGGGCAGGGAGGACCAGTCGCGGTCCTGGACGACGATGAGCGCGCGGTGCGACAGCGAGAACTCGATGTGCCACTCGACGAGCGCCTCGATGGCAGCCCTCGGGTCTGCGGCCGCTCCTGCCCGGGCCGTGCCCTCGGCCAGCAACCGCTCGCTGATGGACACCAACATCTCGGCCAGCATCGCGTCCTTGCTGGCGAAGTGCTTGTAGAGGGCCGGACCGGAGATGCCGCAGGCGGCGCCCAGCTCGGCGACGGAGACGCCGTGGAAGCCCCTCTGGGCGAAGAGGCCGGCCGCGATGTCGAGGATCTGCTGGCGCCGGGACACGGACTCAGGTTAACCCCCGCTAACCGGAGGCGGCTCCGAACAGGGGGGCCAGCACCACTGTGGCGTGGCCCGTGGCTCGATAACCTCACCCCATGAGCGCCGAGACGACCCCTGCCCGGCCGCTGCGTGTGGTGCTCGCCGAGGACGGCGATCTCGTCAGGGCCGGCGTGCTCGCGCTGCTCGAGCGGTTCCCCGAGATCAGCGTCGTCGGCACCGCGACCTCCCTCGATGAGCTGCTGCGCGTCGTCGATGACGTGCATCCCGACGTCCTGCTCACCGACGTGCGGATGCCGCCGGGTTTCAGTGACGAGGGGATCCAGGCTGCCCGTCGGCTCCGCACCACGCGCCCGGAGCTCGCTGTGCTGGTGCTGACGCAGTATGCCGACGTGGAGTACGCCCTGGACCTCACCGAGGAGGGCAGTGCCGGGCGCGGCTACCTCCTCAAGGAACGGGTGGCCGACGCGGACGAGCTCGTGCGCGCGCTGCACACCGTCGCCGAGGGCGGGTCGGTCATCGACGAGACGGTGGTCGAGGCGTTGCTGCGGGCCAGCAGGCGCCGGGCCGGGCCGCTCGACCGGCTCACGCCCCGTGAGCTCGACGTGCTCTCGCACGTCGCCCAGGGCATGTCCAACCAGGCGATCGCCGACGGGCTCTTCGTCACGCCGCGGGCGGTGGAGAAGCACATCAACTCCATCCTCTCCAAGCTGGACCTGCCCGGCGACGAGTCGGTCAACCGCCGGGTCGCCGCCGCTCTCGTCTTCCTCAGCTCCACCGGCACCGGCAGCGCCACCCCGGTGGCGCAGCGGGCGACGTGAAGAGCCTGGTCCTCGGCTGGGCTGACTCGCTCGACCCGCGACTGCAGCGCTACTACCTGGCCAACCTGCTCGGCCTCTTCTCGGCGCTCGTCGCGCTGACGATCGCGTATGCCGTCGGGCTCCGCAGCCCGATGGTGGAGGCCGACATCGGCGTGATGTCGGTGGCGTTGATCATCATCCTGGTGGGGATCCCCCTCGCCAGGAACCGCGGCGCCACCGCGGCGGTGTGGGCGATGGTGGCATCCTCGGCGGTCTTCGGTCTCGGCGCCGTCTGGAGCTCGCCCTTCCTGGCACCGATAGCGGTCACGGCGCAGTTCGTCCCGCTCACCGCAGCGCTCGCCCACGTGGGACCGCGAGTGATTCGGGCCGTTCTGGTCATCACTCTGCTCGTCGGGTCCGCAACCGTGGCGGTCGCCGAGCTGCGGCGACCCGACGCGGAGCTCATCGCGCCCATCGCGGCCGCCATCTCGAGTGCGGTCGCGCTGCCCTTCATCATCGCGGTGCTGGCCATGGCCATCCGGGAGAACAACCGACGCCTGGCCGAGCAGGCGGACGCGCTGCGGGAGTCGCGCTCCCAGATCGTCAGCGTGGCCGACGCGACCCGGCGTGGCCTCGAGCGGGACCTGCACGACGGTGCCCAGAACCGGCTCGTCCTGATGAGCGTCGAGCTCGGACGGTTACGCTCGCTGCTCGCCGAGGGTCGCACCAGCGAGGCGGCTGAGGTCGTTGCTGCCGTCGTACGCCACAACCACGATGCGCTCCAGGAGCTGCGCGAGCTCGCCCAAGGCATCTACCCTCCGCTGCTGGCCGAGCGAGGGCTGCCGCCGGCGCTGCGTGCGGCTGCCCGTCGGTGTGCCATCTCCTGCACCGTCGACGCCGACGACATCCCGAGATATGACGAGGCGGTCGAGGCGGCCGTCTACTTCTGCATCCTCGAGGCGCTGCAGAATGCCGTGAAGCACTCCGGGGCCCCTGAGGTCAGGGTGCACCTCAGCGCCGAGCGCCAGCTTCGCTTCGAGGTGATCGACGACGGTGCGGGATTCGACGTGCACGTGCGACAGGCCTCCGGTGGCCTGCTCGGAATGCAGGCGCGGTTGGCCGCGGCTGGCGGTCGCTTGGAGGTCGTCTCCGTCCAGGGTCGCGGCACGACCGTGCGCGGCACCTTCGGCTGACAAACAGTGGTGCTGGCACTACTGCCCAGCCGGCGCCGGTGCCGTTGACTTCCACTCGTCAGCAACACAGGTGGACGTCGCGCGGGGGGCGACGTCCGCCCAGGCACTGCGGTGTCGTGGCGGCGACGACGTGGCACAGTCGCCCGCGTGAAACGTCGCGTGGCGCAGGTCGTGCTCCAGCTCGCCTTTCTCGGGGCCCTGGCCGCTTGCGGCGACGACCCGGGCACCGGGTCGGACTCCCTGTCTCCGGGAAGTGGCGACGTCCCGATCACGTCGAAGGCGATCGCCGCGGTCACCCTCGAGCACGTGCCTCACACGCCACACGTGTTCACGACGTCCACCGACAAGGAGGATCCGGACGGCATGGTCGGGGCCGACCTGCGCTACGACCCGACCGGCGAGTCGGACGGCGGGCTGCTGCGCGTGGTGGTCAGCCCCACCCTCGAGGAGGACCCGTGCGGCGAGCACACCGACGGGTGCGAGCGCCGGCAGGTCGAGGGCGGTGAGCTGGTGGTGGTGTGGCAGCTCGAGGAGCCCGAGGAGGACGGCGGATTCCTCGCAGTGGTGATGCTGCGAGAGGACGAGGTGGTCTACGCGTACAACGCGGCCGAGACGATCACGAAGGACCCGCGCGACATGGAGCTCCGCTTCCCGGTCGAGCTTCTCGAGGAGATCGTCACCGACCAGCGGCTGGGCCTCACCACCAGCCAAGCAGCGGTGGACGCAGGCGAACAGATCCCTTGCTGGCGCGGAGGCCTCGGCGGGCCGTGCGAGGACGGCGGGCCACTGCCCGACGAGTCGGGAAGCTGAGCGACCGACGGCACGCGCGCTGCCAGGTCGGCGGGCTGGCGTCATGGGTTAACAGTCACTAACCTGCTGGGCATGGCAGAGATGACGGAGCTGGTTGCGGACCTGCGCGAACGACTCGCGCTCGTGAGGCAGGGCGGCTCGGAGAGCGCGCGGGCCAAGCACACGGCGCGGGGCAAGCTGCTGGTCCGCGACCGGGTCGACCGCCTGCTCGACCCGGGCAGCCCGTTCCTCGAGCTGAGCCCGTTGGCAGCGACCGGGATGTACGGCGCCCCCGGCCAGGACAACGCCGTGCCGGCGGCCGGCATCGTGACCGGCATCGGCCGGGTGGAGGGCCGCGAAGTCGTGGTCGTCGCCAACGACGCCACGGTCAAGGGCGGGACCTACTACCCCCTGACCGTCAAGAAGCACCTCCGAGCCCAGACGATCGCCAGCGACAACCACCTGCCCTGCGTCTACCTCGTCGACTCGGGCGGTGCGTTCCTGCCGATGCAGGACGACGTCTTCCCCGACCGCGAGCACTTCGGCCGGATCTTCTTCAACCAGGCCAACCTGAGCGGCCGCGGGATCCCCCAGATCGCCAGCGTCATGGGCTCGTGCACGGCGGGCGGCGCCTACGTCCCCGCGATGAGCGACGAGAGCGTGATCGTCAAGAACCAAGGCACGATCTTCCTCGGCGGGCCACCCCTGGTGAAAGCAGCCACCGGCGAGATCGTCTCGGCGGAGGACCTCGGCGGTGGCGACGTCCATGCCCGCACGTCCGGCGTGGTCGACCACCTCGCCGACGACGACGCGCACGCCCTGCGGATCGTGCGCAGCATCGTTGCCACGCTCCCGACCCAGACGCACGGCCGGCCGCCGGGTGCCGTCGAGGAGCCGCACCAGCCCCCTGAGTCGCTCTACGACGTGGTGCCGACCGACACGCGCACGCCGTACGACGTCCGCGAGGTGATCCGCCGGATCGTCGACGGCAGCCGGATGCACGAGTTCAAGAAGCTCTACGGCGAGACCCTGGTGACCTGCTTCGCCAAGATCCACGGCTACGACGTGGGGATCATCGCCAACAACGGGATCCTCTTCAGCGAGTCCGCCCTCAAGGGCGCGCACTTCATCGAGCTGTGCAACCAGCGCGGCAACCCGCTGGTCTTCCTCCAGAACATCACCGGCTTCATGGTCGGGCGGGAGTACGAGAACCGCGGCATCGCCCGCGACGGCGCCAAGCTCGTGACGGCCGTCGCGTGCAGCGTGGTGCCGAAGTTCACCGTGGTCATCGGCGGCTCCTTCGGCGCCGGCAACTACGGGATGTGCGGACGGGCCTACGACCCGCGGTTCCTGTGGATGTGGCCCAACGCCCGCATCTCGGTGATGGGCGGTGAACAGGCCGCCAGCGTGCTCGCCGAGGTCCGCACCGACCTCGAGGGCGAGGAGCAGGTCGAGGCCTTCAAGGCCCCGATCCGCAGAACTTACGAGACCCAGGGCTCGCCGTACTACTCCACGGCAAGGCTCTGGGACGACGGCGTCATCGACCCGGCGGACACCCGTCGGGTGCTGGGAATGGGGCTCGCGGTCGCCGCGCACGCCCCGGTCCCGGCTCCCAACTACGGCATCTTCCGGATGTAGCCGTGGAGCCAGCGACGCAGGAGCTTCGGCTCCACGGAACGAGGAGCAGCATGGCGCAGCCATTCGACGCAGTTCTGGTCGCCAACCGCGGCGAGATCGCGCTGCGCGTCATGCGCACCGCCCGGACCATGGGCCTGCGCACCGTCGCGGTCTTCACCGCGGCGGACCGCGACGCGCCCCACGTGCGCGCAGCCGACGATGCGGTGGAGGTCTCGAGCTATCTCGGCATCGAGGAGATCGTCAAGGCCGCCGACGACCGGGGCGCGCGGCTCATCCACCCCGGCTACGGCTTCCTCTCCGAGCGGTCTTCCTTCGCCCGCGAGATCGAGGGCACCGAGACCGTGACCCTCGTCGGTCCCAGCGCCGCCGTGATGGACGCGATGGGCAAGAAGGACGCGGCCCGAGAGATCGCGGTGGCCGCCGGCGTCCCGGTCGTGCCCTCCTACGCGAACGACGCGGACCCCGCGACCTTCGCCTTCCCGGTGCTGGTCAAGGCCGCCGCCGGGGGCGGCGGCAAGGGGATGCGGATCGTCCGCGCCCTCGACGAGCTCGAGCCGTCCTTGGCCGCCGCGAAGCGCGAAGCCCTGAGCGCCTTCGGTGACGACACGATCCTGATCGAGAAGTACGTCGAGCACGGCCGCCACATCGAGGTGCAGGTCCTCGCCGACCACCACGGCAACGTGGTGCACCTCTTCGAGCGCGACTGCTCGACCCAGCGCCGGCACCAGAAGGTGCTCGAGGAGGCGCCGGCCCCCACCATCAGCCCGGCCCAGCGCGAGCTGGTCACCACCAGCGCCGTGGCCCTGGCCCGCGCCGTCGACTACACCAACGCCGGCACGGTGGAGTTCCTGCTCGACAGTGACACGGGCGAGGTGTACTTCCTGGAGATGAACACCCGACTCCAGGTCGAGCACCCCGTGACCGAGGAGGTCGTCCGCGTACGCGGCGAGCGTCTCGACCTCGTGGAGCAGCAGCTGCTCGTGGCCGCCGGCCAGCCACTGTCGTTCGGCCAGGACGACGTCACCGTCGAGGGCCATGCGATCGAGGCCCGCATCTATGCCGAGGACTCCTTCGGCGGCTTCCTGCCCCAGGCTGGGCGGGCGGAGCTGGTGCGGTGGAGCGACGCGGCTCGGGTCGATCACGCTCTCGAGTCCGGGCAGGTCGTCAGCACCAGCTTCGACCCGATGCTGGGCAAGGTGATCGCCTGGGGCGAAGACCGCGAGGCCGCGCGGGCCCGGTTGATCGACGCGCTCGACCGCACGGGCGTCCTCGGCCTCACCACCAACACCGGTTTCGTGCGTGCCCTGGCCGCTCGCGACGAGTTCCGTGACGCGACCATCGACACCGCGTGGCTCGACCACGCTGAGGTGGCCCCGCCGTCGGCGCTGGTGCCACTGACGTTGGCGGCCTGGGTGGCGGCAGCGCTCACCGGTCCGAGGTTCGCGGCGGCAGGTGCGGGCGACCCCTTCGCGCCCGACGGCTGGCGTTCGGCCGGCCCGAAGGCACCGACACTGGTCGCACTCGAGCACGCCGGTCGGGTCCACGAGCTCGAGGTCGACGCGGCCGCCAGCACGGTCGACTCCAGCGCGGTGCGCGAACGGACGCTGGCCGACCACGTCGTCGTACTCACGATCGACGGTCGCGACGAGCTGGCGGTCGTCAACGCCCAGGCCCACAGCATCGAGGTCGCCTACCAGGGCCAGCGCTTCGTCTTCGAGCGTCCCGACGCCTTTGCCGACCACGGGCCGGCGGCCGGCGACGGCACCCTCGTCGCGCCCATGCCCGGCACCGTGCTCGACGTGCTTGTCAGCGTGGGGCAGCAGGTGGCGGAGGGTGAGACGTTGGGGGCCATGGAGGCGATGAAGATGGAGCTGGCGCTCAAGGCGCCCTTTGCCGGGACCGTGACCGAGATCGGCGTGAGCGCCGGCCAGCAGGTCGCCCTCGGGGCGACCCTCATCGTGGTGGAGGCCCGCGATGAGTGAGGTCACGATCTACGAGGTCGGTCCGCGGGACGGCCTGCAGAACGAGAAGGGCGTGATCGCCACTGAGGTGAAGGTCGAGTTCATCCAGCGACTGGTGGCCGCCGGTCTCCCCACCGTCGAGGCCACCAGCTTCGTGCACCCGAAGTGGGTGCCCCAGCTCGCCGACGCGGCGGACGTGATGGCTGCCCTGGGTGACGCCGGCCGCGACCTGCCGGTCCTGGTCCCCAACGAGCGCGGGCTCGACCGTGCCCTCGAGCTGGGCGTCCGGCACATCGCCATCTTCGGCAGCGCCACCGAGACCTTTGCGCAGAAGAACCTCAACCGGTCCCTCGACGAGCAGTTCGCGATGTTCGAGCCGACGGTGGCTCGCGCCCGGGCTGCCGGGCTCGACGTCCGTGCCTATGTCTCCATGTGCTTCGGCGATCCGTGGGAGGGTGCCGTGCCCGTCGACCAGGTCGTCGGCGTCGGCAAGCGACTCTTCGATCTCGGCGCCAGCGAGCTCAGCCTCGGGGACACGATCGGCGTCGGCACGGCCGGCCAGGTCAAGGGCCTGATCGCCGCCTTCACCAACGCCGGGATGCGGCTCGACGACCTGGCGATGCACTTCCACGACACGTACGGCCAGGCCCTCGCCAACGCCTACTCCGCACTGCAGGCCGGGATCACCACCTTCGACGCGAGCGCCGGCGGGCTGGGCGGCTGCCCCTACGCGAAGAGCGCCACCGGCAACCTCGCCACCGAGGACCTCGTGTGGATGCTGCGCGGACTCGGCATCGAGACGGGCGTCGACCTGGACGCCGTCGTCGCCACCAGCGTGTGGATGGCCGAGCACCTCGGACGGCCCAGTCCGAGCGCCGTGGTGCGCGCGCTGGCAGGATGAGCCCATGAGCCGCGTCGTGTATCTCCACATCGGCGCTCCGAAGACCGGGACCACCTACCTCCAGGACCGCCTGATGCTCAACCAGGCGTCGCTGGCCGCGCACGGGGTGACGATCCCGACGAAGAACCGGTTCGTCGACGCCGACCTCTTCCACTTCCGCGCCGCCCTCGACCTGCTGGACCAGGACTGGGGTGGCAGTCCCGGCCACGCCAAGGGCTCCTGGGACACGATGGTCAAGCGCGTCCGGCGCGCGCGGGGCGCGGTCATCATCAGCCACGAGATCCTCGCTCCGGCCAAGCCCGACACGATCGCGCGCGTGCTCAACGACCTCTCCGACAGCGAGGTCCATGTCGTCTACTCGGCCCGCGACCTCGGGCGCCAGCTCCCGGCGGCCTGGCAGGAGAGCATCAAGCAGGGTCGCAAGTGGACCTTCCAGCGCTTCCTCACCAAGGTCGAGCGCGGCCAGACGTGGTTCCGCAGCGCCATGGATCTGCCGACGGTGCTGGACAACTGGGGAGCAAAGCTCCCGCCCGAGCGCGTGCACGTCGTCACCGTCCCGCACGACCGGGGCCCCACCGGCAACGAGCTGTGGCTCCGCTTCTGCCTCGCCTTCGGCATCGACCCGGCCTGGGCGCCACTCGACTCGGAGCGGTCCAACCGCTCCCTCGGGATCGCCGAGACCCAGCTCGTACGCCGCCTCAACCGTCGCCTCGAGCTGCCGATGTGGCGCGACGCGACCTACGACGGGCTCATCCGAGAGCTGCTGGCCCAGGAGGTGCTGGTTGCCCGCGACTCGTTCCCGGTGCGCCTGCCGCCGGACCGCTTCGACTTCGCCGAGGCGCAGGGGCAGCTGTGGGTCGACTGGATCAAGGCCAGCGGCGTGGACGTGATCGGTGACGTGGAGGACCTGCGCCCGATCCGCCCCGACCCGGCCAAGCCCTGGCGCGACCCGGACCGGGTGAGCCCGAAGCTGCAGCTCGGCGCCGCCCTCGATGCCCTCACGATGATGACCCGCGAGGCTGCCGAGCGCACGCCCACCGACGACCTGCCCCGCAAGCTGCGGCAGCAGGCGCGTCGACTGCGCGAGCGCTAGCCGGGCGCGGCTCGCCTTGAGCGTTCACCACACAGACGCCTCGCCGGGTGCTGCCCGCGCGTGGGGCTGGGTCGCGCACCTACGCGGTGGCGGCACCACCCCGTGGCACTCGTGGACCGGCGACGGCGTGCCGACTGCCCGGGTGCTGCCCGGTGCCCAGCAGCTCGAGCTGCTGAGGCGGCTCAACATCGCCGATTCGAGTGATTGGCCCCAGCGTGGAAGGGACCACCTCAGCACTCGACTCGCCGACCGGGTGCTGACCGCTGCGGCACCCGGCCGCGGCAAGCCGGACCTGTCCCTCGTGGGCGTCGGCCCGTCGGCGTACGGACCACTCCCGGTCGACCCGAGCGTGCTGCCGGCCGACGAGCTGATCCGCGTCGCGACCAGTGTCCTGGCCGAAGACGTCGTGGCCCTCGGCGTGCCCGGGCCGGCTCGGCAGCTGCCGAGGTCGTGGCGCCGGGACGTCCGCGTCGTCGGCAACCCGCTGGAGGCAGCGCACCTCCGCGCCCACGTCGTGGGTCGCCGGCCACCCGCCCGGAAGGGCGCCGCGGTCCTGGTGCTCGGCGGTCCGCTCGACCAGATGCTGGCCGACGTGTGGAGCCGTCGTTGCTTCGAGCGCGGCTCGGGAGCCTGGCTGGAGTGGCTGCGGTTCTGGCAGCAGCGGGGCGAGCTGCCACCGCGCATCGACCTGCCCGCGGTCGCCGCGCGCCAGCTGGCGGCGCACCCGGGCGTCCGCGTGGTGCTCGACCCCGCTGCCCTGCCCGAGCTCCTGCACGTACGCCGCATCCCGCCACCTACGAGGCCCGGGGGCGACGCCTCCGAGCTCGCGCGCCGGATCGCCACCGTCATCGGCCTCCTCGTCCCGACCGAGGTCCGGGCCGCGCTGATGACCCAGACGCTGCTGCCGCGGATGCCGGCGACCCGCACCCCGCCGGTGGCCCTGCCCGACGAGCACCGCGCCTGGGTGAGTGCCGCCGCGCACCGCATGGCCCGGCAGCTCCGACGCGCTGGCTACCCTGTCGTCGGAGATCCCGACTCGATCCTGCCGCGCGAATCGTCCGGTGCGGGGGGAGCGGTCCCTCGTGGCGGGGAGCCGACCGTCGCGTCGGGTGAGCTGGTGCTGGAGCTGGCTGTGCGGATGCTGGTGGATCAGTCCTGGAAGACGACGGAGAAGACGGAGGGGTCGGAGTGACGAGCACGGTGGCCTCGAAGACGGGCGTACGGCGCGTGCTGCTCCACGTCGGCACGCCCAAGACCGGCACCTCCTATCTCCAGGACGTGCTGTTCCGCAACCGTGACCTGCTGCGCGAGCACGGCATCCTCTACCCGGCCGACCGGTTCGACGGGCACTTCCTGGCCGCGCTGGACCTGATGCGCCTGACCTGGGGTGGCCTCGAGACCGAAGCCGTGGGCGCGTGGGACCGCCTTGCCGCCGAGGTCAGGGACTGGCCGCACACCTCGATCATCAGCCACGAGATCCTGTCGACCGCCTCGCCGACCCAGATCGATCGGGCGCTGACCTCCTTCGGCGAGGGAGTCGAGGTGCACCTGATCCTCTCGGTGCGCGACCTGGTCCGTCAGGTCCCGGCCGAATGGCAGGAGAACGTCAAGCACCGCAGCCTCGTCTCCTACGCCCACTTCCTCGAGATGATCCGCGATCCCGGACGCGACACCCGGATCGGCTCGTGGTTCTGGGGTGCGCAGGAGATCCCCGACATCCTGGATCGCTGGGGCGCGATCCTGCCGCCCGAACAGGTGCACCTGGTCACCGTCCCGAGGCCCGGAGCAGCGCCCGACGAGCTGTGGCGTCGCTTCAGTGGCACCTTCGGTCTGGACGGGATCGACCTCGACCTGACTCCGGAGCGCGCCAACCCCTCGCTCGGGGTGCCCGAGACCGCTCTCCTCCGGCTGATCAACAAGCGCGTCACCTCGGTGGTCGCCCCGCCCGACTACCGCCCCCTGGTGCGCGAGCTGCTCGCCCACCAGACGCTGTCCCGCCGCACGGAGTCCGCCAGGCTGGGCCTCCCACCCGCCACCCACGAGTGGGTCCGGGAGCTCTCCCGCACGTGGGCCGACGAGATCCAGAAGCGTGGCTACGACGTCGTGGGCGACCTCGCGGACCTGATCGGCCAGCCGCCGGAGACCTTCACCGATCCCGACACCGCCCCGGCCTCGGACCTGCTGCCCGCCTCGCTGGATGCGATCAAGGCCTTGCTGCTGGAGGGCTCCCGGTTGCGGGAGTCGGAGGCGCGGCTGGCGCGCGAGCTCGACGAGACCCGCGCCGAGCTGGAGCTCGCCCGTCGCTCGCCCGCGGAGAAGACCGTCCGGGCGATGCAGACCCACAAGCCGGGACGCGCAGCCCTCAGGGCCTACCGGCTCCTGCGCCGGCGCTGACCGGCTGGCTGCGGGTCACCGTGCGGCAGAGCCGCGAGGCCGCGGCAGGATCTCGCGGTCGGCGTACCGCCCGATCTTCCACGTGGCGTAGCCGTCCGCACCCATGCCGACGAGCCCGCCGACGACCGGGACGCGTCGGCCGATGGTGGTCGCGAGACGCTTGCCGGCGATCCGGGCGATGAGGTCGGCCGCGACCTCGGCGCTGATGATCGCGTCGAGGTTGGGGTCGTGGGCAGGAGCGGTGGCGAGCGCCATCGGCGGGGCGGGGAGCTTCTTCTTCCGGACCAGGCTGGTCACCACCTCCTCACCGAGCAGGGTGGTGAGGATCGCGTTGCGCACGCGCGGGTCGTCGAGGTCGTGGCCGCGCAGGTGGGCGATCCCGGCGATCATCCGGCACTGCACCAGCGTGACGCCGGTGATGTTGGCGGGGATCGCGAACGCAGCGGTCACCAGTCCACCGACGTTGGTGGCGAAGCCCTGGGTGCCGGCGTAGCGGACGTGGTTCTCGATGACCTCGTGGATCGCCCGGTCGACGTCGCCGTGCTGCTCCGCGAGCTGCTTGTCGGCAGCGGCGGCGGCACCCGGTAGCGGACCCACGCCGGCGATGGCGCGGTTGAGCGCCTCGCGGACGAAGGACGTGGTCAGGCCCGGTGCCAGCTCGGTGATCCTGGGCGCAAGGCTCTTGCCAACTCGTCCGGTCAGACTCATGGCACCAGCCTAGAGGCCCTCGTCAACGCGCAGCCAGCGATGGTGGTGGCATCAGCGACGCCGGACCTCGCAGCTCTTCGCACGCTCGGCGTCGAGGCAGATGTCCGGGCCCCCGCGGCCGGCGACCGTGTCCACACCCGGTCCCAGGTCGAGGACGTCCCGGCCGTTGGTGCCCACGACCCGGTCGCGGCCGCCGAACGTCTGCGCGCGCAGGCTCCGACTGGCTCGGAGGGTCACGTCATCCTTCGCGCCGGTGCCGAGATAGACCCAGTTCAGTCGGGGACCGGACAGGGTGTGGTGCTCGTAGCCGCTCATCGATGCGATCGTCCGCTCGATCTGGATGTGGGACCGTCGTCGATCGACGGTGATCCGATCCGATACGCCGAGCTTGGTACCGCTCCCCAGGGTGAGCAGGTCGTCGCCGCGGCCCCCGTCGGTGATGGTCGGTTCCCCCAGGGCGAACACGTCATGGGTGATCTGGTCGTCGCCGTCGCCGCCGCGGACCTGCAGCCCGCGGACGCTGAGAGCGGTGATCGAGTCGTCCCCGTTGCCACCTGAGATCTGGCTGCCGTCGGCCGTGCCGTGACCGTCCAGCTCGTCGATGACCACGACGGAGTCGTTCCCGTCGCCCGCGACAAGCGTCACCGGACCCCACCACGACCAGATGGTGTCGTCGCCCGCGCCGCCATGGACCGTGTCCGGGCTCACGTGCTCCCGGTCCTCCCGTTCGTCGACCAGACCGTGGTAGTCGTCGTACTTGCTGGCACCCATGTCCGGATTGAGCTTGTCGTCCCCGTCACCACCGCTCAGGACGTCGTTCCCGCGACCGGACCAGATGGTGTCGCCGTACGGCGAACCGGTGATGCGGTCGTCGTGGGCGCTGCCGAGCACAGACATCACCCCGGCTACCACGATCGTGTCCGTGCCCTCCCCGACCGCGCGGCCGAGACCGTCCACACCGGTGAGGTCGACATCGACACCAGTGGCCGAGTCCCCGAAGCTCAGCACATCTGTCGGGTGGTACAGGTTCCCCTCTTTGTCGACCACGACCGGGGACCCTGCGTTCGGGTCGAGACCGAGGTCGACGAAGTCGTCACCGGGGCCCGGCTTGATCTCGTCCGCCCAATACTCAACGATCCATTGCCCCGTCCGGTCCAGGCCGCCGAAGAGTCGGTCGTCGCCCTCGCCCCCCGCCAGGTTGTCCTCGCCCTCGAGCCCGCAGATCACGTCGTTGCCACCCGCTCCGTCGATCGTGTCCGGGAGGTCGGTGCCGACGATCACGTCGTCGCCCGGGTGCCGGTGACACGATCGGTGAAGTACGGGTACTTCCCCTCGCGCGGCACCACGATCGTCGCGGCCCGCCCGTCGCAGGTCTCTCCCGCGGCTGCGGCCGGGAGGGTGGCCAACAGGGGTGCCAGAAGCGCGAGCGAGACCAGGGCGATCCGATGCATGCTGTGTCCTTCGATCTCGGGGTGTGCCTGTTCTGACGCCGGCAGCCCACGAAACGTTGTCGCCGAGTTGGCTAACGTGCCATCGTGCCGCCCGTCCTGCCCGAGCCCTCCGCGTGGGTCTTCCCCGACCCCGGCGACTGGGACCCCGACGACGACCTCGTCGGGGTGGGCGCCGACCTGGCGCCGGGGACGCTGCTTGCGGCGTACTCCCAAGGACTGTTCCCGATGCCGAACGGCGGACCCGGTGAAGGAAGGAGGGCGCCGATGGGTTGGTTCTCGCCCGTACGCCGAGGTGTGCTCCCCCTCGATGGGCTCGTCGTGTCCCGCTCGCTGCGGAGGTCTGCGCGTCACTTCGAGATCCGGGTCGACACCGCCTTCGAGGAGGTCATCGACGCGTGCGGCGATCGCCGCCGACCGGACGGCTGGATCAGTCCGGCAATCCGGGCGGCCTACCTCGAGCTGCACCGTCTCGGCTGGGTGCACTCGGTCGAGGCGTGGCGGGAGGGTCGGCTGGCCGGGGGGCTCTACGGCGTGGGCATCGGCGGCCTGTTCGCCGGTGAGTCGATGTTCCACCGGGAGCGCGATGCGTCCAAGGTGGCACTGATGGGCCTGGTCGAGGTGCTCAGCGACGAGCACGCCGACCAGCGGGTGCTCGACGTGCAGTGGCAGACGCCCCACCTCGCCTCCCTCGGCGTGGTCGAGATCCCGCGTGCGGCATACCTCAACTCGCTGCCCGACGCCCTCGCGCTCCCGCTGCCGGGACCCCTCCGCTGAGGTCCGTGGGATGATCAGTGCCGGTCGACAACGGGGGAGCAGGAATGCGCGTGAAGCAGGTGGTGGTGACGATCGTCGCCCTGGCGTCGGTGGTGGCGTGCGGAGGCGGGGGTGCGGCCGCCGGAGCACCCGAGGATGCCTCGATCGAGGACTTCTGCGCTGCCCAGGACTGGCTCGTCGTCGAGGGCATGGCCCGGGCAGGTGCCAACTTCTCGCGCCCCTCCGCGGAGGAGCTCGCACAACTGCTCCGCGACTGGGCGCGGGAGTTCGTCCGCGTCGGGACCCCGGAGAACATGTCCTCGGAAGCACGCGTCGGGTTCGAGAGGTTCGTCGACCGGGCCGACGACCTGGAGGCAAGCGACGTCGAGGGCGGGTCGCTCAACTGGGTGTACGGCAACTGGGAGAACGACGAGGAGAAGGCGTTCGCCCACTTCATGACCAACACCTGCGGCGCCTGATGGACGCCCGGAACCGGCGAGTAGGGCATCATGAGCACATGAAGCCGCACATCAAGCACGCCATGCTCACCGCCTCCCTCGTTCTCGTCGGCGCCTCCGCCGTGGGCTGCGGCATGGGTGGTCCCCCGTCGGACGCCTCCGAGAAGGAGTTCTGCACGGCGGTCAACAGCCTGTTCGACGACATCGACCTGGCTGAAGAACCGTCCCAGAAGGAAACCGTGGCCGCGGTCAAGAAGTGGGGCAAGGAGATGGAGAAGGTCGGCACCCCCAAGGGCCTCTCCGACGAAGGCCGCAAGGGCTTCGAAGTCATGGTCGAGGAGATGGCCAAGATCGAGGACGACGCCACCGCCAAGGAGCTGGAGGAGATCGACAAGGATCTCTCCAAGAGCGACAACGAGGCCGTCGACGTGTTCGACGACTACATGACGGAGACGTGCTCCCTGGAGGAGCCCGAGGCGCCGTAGACCCCGTCAGCCGCCGAGCCTCAGGACCGGTCCGGACGAGGTGTGAGCTCGAGCCCGACCGGCCCTGCTGGAACGGTGCCACATGCCGCCGCAGCGGGCGCGCGTTGGCGACTGACCACCAGCGCCGCTAGTGCGGCGACGCCGACCACGGCGGCGAACACTGCTCCGGCGAACACCAGCGTGGCGAGGGTCGCGGCAGCGCCGGCGATGCCGAGCAACCCCAGGATGGGGGCGGCGCAGCACACGGCGCACGCAGCGGCACCGGCTCCCACGAGGTGGCGGTCGCGCAAGCGCATCAGTTGCTCCAGCCGTTCGTGGTGGTCGGCCTGCTCGTGATCGCCACGAACGGCAGCGGGCAGCAGTCGGTCGTGGCGCAGACGGCGAGGTCGTCGCAGCCTGCGTCGAGGGCGGTGCGGAGGTTCTCGTGAATGGTCGTGAGGTCGCGCGATCCGCTCCTCGATCTCCACCAGCTTGATCCGTGCTTGGGCCTGGAGTCCGGCGTCGGGACTGCGGCCATGACGATGGCGCCCCATGGCCAGCAGGTCCGCGACCTCGTCCAGGGTGAACCCCAGTCGCTGTGCGGCCTTGATGACACGCAGCACCGTGACCGTCTGGTCGGGGTAGAGCCGGTGGCCACCGGGGCTGCGAGCTGGCTCGGCCAGCAGTGTTCTCGGTTGCGGTTAGTCAGCGGATCAGGCAGAAGGGGTGTCCGACTGGGTCCAGATACACCCGGAACCCACCGTCTGCGGACGGCTGATGCTGGTGTCTCCGGGCCCCGCAGGCGAGCACCTGCGGCTCCGCAGCGTCGATGTCGCCGACACTGAAGTCCAGGTGGAACTGTTGCGGGTGTTCGCCCCCGGGCCAGGTGGGCGTCACCCAATCGTCGATCCGCTGGAACGCCAGGGTGGCTCTGCCGTCCGGATTGTCGGGTGTCACGCCGCCGCCGGGCGGTACCAACGTCGCGAACGATTGATCGGCTCCTTCCTCAAGCGGCCAGCCCAGCAATTGTGCGTAGAACTGGGCGAGTTCCAGCGCATCGGGACAGTCGAGGATCACGAGATCGAGCTTCGGCTTGATGTCCATACGGCGAGGCTAGGCGGCAATGCGGACAATCAGCGTCCGGAATTGAGAAGAGCGGCCGGTCTCGCCCGTACCCACGACCCGAGCACCGCGACCCACACGAGCGGGACCCACACGGCGCCTGTGGCTACGCCCTGCACGGAGGTGACGAGCGACAGCACACCAGCAAGGAGGGCCACGGGTAGGACGAGCAGCACCGCAGACGCGACGAGAAGCAGGACGTCCTGCCAATCCGGGCGCCGTGGAGGGAGGACGAACGCCGAAGCGACTGCAGCGACCAGGGCCCCGGCCATCCAGAGCCGCCACGCCCGGCGCCACCTCTCGGGGTCCTCGAGGGTGCCGCACGGCGCAATCTCACAGGCGCCATTCGTGAACAGCTCCGGCTGCAACGGGGCCCAGGCGCTGGCGCCGACCATCACGGCGAACCCTGCTGCCCCGAGCAGCACCCAACCCCCCGACCTCATGGCGCCCATCCTGCCTGCGTCGGATCAGGGTCGGGCACCCCGGTTGGCCAGCGCTGCGTAGGGATCGTCTGGATCCCCGCCCCCGGGACGCACTTCGAGGTGGAGGTGCGGGCCCGTCACGTTTCCCGTGCTGCCGACCAGACCGATCACTTCGCCGCGTCCTACCGACTCGCCGACATCAACTCCGATGCTCGACTGGTGGCAGTACCAGATCTCCGTGCCGTCCGGGTGGGTGATGACCGTTCTGTACCCGTACGACCCGGCGTAGCCGGACTCTGTCACCGTGCCTGTCGCGACGGAGGAGATGGGTGCTCCTTCGGGTGCGGCGAAGTCGAGTCCGGTGTGGACCGTGCTCCACAGGTAGCTGCTCTCCCCGAAGACTGCCGTGAGGCGATACGAGGTCACCGGCAAGGTCCATCGGTTCAGCTCGATCCACCGTCGCCGCGCTTCAGCCGCAGCAGCACGGCGATCAGCTGCCGCCTGCAGCTGCCGCAATGTCCGTTCACGGCGATTCGCCGCAGTCCGCAGTTGTCGCAACGCCTGCTCACGCCGTTTCGCCGCGGCCGCGGCGCCCAGGGTCGATGGTGTTTCGCGGCGAGGCGCGGAGCGGCTGACGACGAGCTCGAGCTGGTTGACCTGGGTGGTCTCGCTCGCCTGATGCCAGACGTCCGATGGTGGGACCGCCTGTCCGGTGCTTGGTGGAGCGGCATATCCGGTGGTGAGCTCAACGGGATCGCTGCTGAGCGCTCCGCCGGTCGCCAGCGTGATCGCAGCAAGGCCTACCAGGACGGAGACCGGTGGCCGTAGGAACCGTCGTGACGATCCAGGGGCGCCGCGCCGGGGGTCCGTCCTGCGCGCCCGCCGCTTCCCGGCGCCGACGTAGCCGGTGGGCTCCGTCGATGTCGCCGTGTCGAAGTGTTGACTCAGCACACGCCTGCTCTTTCGCACCTGAGGTGGCACCGAACCCGCCCACGACGATGGAGGCAGTTGCGCACGAAGCCGGCACCGGCCTGGCAGCTCTCATCACCCATGCTGGCCGCATGTAGCCCTGGACGCGCGTTGTGACCAGTCTGAACGCCTCGCCGCAGCACCGCAGCGGATTGCGTGAACCGGCGAAGCTCGCTGGACTGTTACCGAACAGTCAGGGGGTGGTGGGCGCCACCGCACCCCCCGACTGTTCGGTAGGCGACGCGCCGAGTCCCGGACGTCCTGGTCCGGTGGGATCGTGGCGGCGTGAAGATCCGGCTACGGCGTCACTCGTTTGGCGCCGAGGAAGCACCGGTATCGCGGGCGCGTCGCGAACTCTGCCCAGGTCCACACAGCTGGCCGGCCGACGTCACGTGAGAGATGGAGCAGCTGCCCCTCCGCCATGAGTACGGCGACGTGCGCTCCCCAGGATGTCGGAGCGCTGTTGAACAGCAGGACGTCGAGTGGCGCAGGTTCCCCATGGACGAGCCGGGTCATGGTCGTGTCCTCCCACAGCTCACTGGATCGAAACGGCGGCACCTGCCGGCCGTACTGTTCGAGGACCGCGTAGGCATACCGCTGGCAGTTCGCTCCGCTTCTGATCGACGTCGAAGACGTAGCCCCTGGATGGCGGCTTCCGTCATAGGGCACGGACCACAACCAGGACGGCCAGCCGTCCTCAGGAGTGGGCCACGCGTTCGTACCCTTCATCGGAGTCAGTATCGCCGGGGGACGGCTGACTACTTGAGCAACCGGCTCATCCGCCGGTCGGCCAGCGGCTTCCCGCCGGTCTGGCAGGTCGCGCAGTACTGCAGGCTGGAGTCGGCGAAGGACACCTCCCGGACGACGTCCCCGCACACCGGGCACTTCTCACCGGCGCGGCCGTGGACGGCGAGGTTCGTCTTCTTCTCGCCCTTGAGCTCGCTGGCGTGCAGGCCGCGTGACCGCTCGACCGCTGCGCCCAGCACCCCGCGGATGGCGTCGTACAACCCCTGGAGCTCGTCGTCGGTGAGCGCGTTGGCGGGTTTGTACGGCGACATCCGGGCCGCGTGCAGCAGCTCGTCGGAGTAGGCGTTGCCGATGCCCGCGATCGTGCCCTGATGACGCAGGACGCCCTTGATCTGCTTGCGGCCCTCGGACTGCAGGATCTGGCTGAGCACGTCGATGGTGAACGCGTCGTCGAGCGGGTCGGGGCCCAGCCTCGCGATGCCCGGCACGTCCTGCGGGTCCCGCACGACGTAGATCGCCAGGCTCTTCTTGGTGCCGGCCTCCGTCACGTCCAGCCCGGGCTGGGTGTCGGAGTCGGGGTCGTCGATCACGATTCGCGCCGCGAGGGGGTTCTTGCTGTTGGGCCTGGCGGGCAGCGCCGGCACCTCGTCGCGCCAGCGCACCCAGCCGGCGCGAGCCAGGTGCATGACCAGGTGGGTGCCGGAGGCGGTGATGTCGAGGAACTTGCCGTGCCGCGTCACGTCCTCCACCAGGGTGCCGTGCAGTGAGTGCAGCGGCGGGTCGAACGTCTTCAGCGCGCTGAACGCCGCCAGGTCGATCCGGGTGATCGCACGGTCGAGGAGCCGGCCCTTCAGGTCCAGGGCCAGGGCCTCCACCTCGGGCAGCTCGGGCATGGGCAGAGTCTAGGCACGTCCTCGTCGGTCGTCGGGGGGTCAGCGTCCCGGCCAGACCTCGATGGCGAGACCTTGACCGAGGGTCTTGACGGGGTGGGCACAATGACGAGATGGCCATCCCGCGACCGCTGCCGCTGACGGGGTCGATCTTCTTCGACGCCCGCGGGCAGGGCCGCGCTCTTCGCGTCACGTGGCACCACGACGCAGACCTCGTCGTCGTCTCGCTCTGGCGTGACAACGAGTGCAGCGGCTCCTTCCGCCTCCCGGTCGAGGAGGTGCCGGCGCTGATCGACATGCTGCAGCGCGGGCTCGAGGCGTCGTACGCCGTCAAGGCATCCCGCGAGGACCACGCGAAGCGGCGGCCTGTTCGTTTCGACCACGCCGGCTGAGCAGATCTAGGGAATCTGCTAGATCCCCCGATACGGTCTCGGGGTGGACCCGATCAGGAACCCGTACGCCCCCGGTGCCGGGCAGCGGCCGCCCGAGCTCGCGGGTCGTGACGAGCAGCTCCGGGCCTTCGACGTGGTGCTCGAGCGGGTGGTCAAAGGCCGCCCGGAGCGCTCGCTCGTGCTGACCGGCCTGCGGGGTGTCGGCAAGACGGTGCTCCTCAACGCGTTGCGATCGGCTGCCGTACGCCGCCGCTGGGGGACCGGCAAGCTCGAGGCCCGTCCCGACCAGGCGCTCCGCCGTCCGCTGAGCAGCGCGCTCCACCAGGCAGTGCGCGAGCTCGGGCACCCCGATCCGGACAGCGTCGACCACGTGCTCGGGGTGATCAAGGCCTTCGCGCACCGCGACGCAGGGGCAGGGGCCGGTGCCAGGCTGAAGGACCAGTGGAACCCGGGCATCGATGCGCCTGCGGTCCGCGGGCGCGCAGATTCCGGCGACATCGAGATCGACCTCGTCGAGCTCTTCACCGACGTCGGTGGACTCGCTGCCGACGTCGGCACGGGCATCGCGGTGTTCATCGACGAGATGCAGGACCTCGGGCCGGACGACGTGTCGGCACTGTGTGCTGCGTGCCACGAGATCAGCCAGTCGGGGTTGCCGGTGATCGTCGTGGGTGCCGGACTGCCCCATCTGCCCGCGGTGCTCTCTGCGTCGAAGTCCTACTCCGAACGCCTGTTCCACTATCAACGCATCGACCGTCTGGCCCGTGAGTCCGCCGACCGCGCCCTCACGGCTCCGGCGACCGAGGAGGACGCTGCGTTCACCGAAGAGGCGCTCACTGCGATGTATGCCGCCACGGGGGGCTACCCCTACTTCATCCAGGCCTACGGCAAGGCGGTCTGGGACCGGGCTCCACGGTCGCCGATCACGCTCGACGACGTGCGCGTCGCCACCCCCGAGGCCGAGTCGGAGCTCGCGGTCGGCTTCTTCGGGTCCCGCTACGAGCGAGCGACGCCGGGGGAGCGGGAGTATCTCCGGGCCATGGCCGACGTCGGGGCCGCGTCCGAGGACCCCGCGGTCGATGCGGTGCCGACGGCCGACGTCGCCGCCGCTCTCGGCAAGAAGCCGCAGTCGCTCTCCCCGGCTCGCGATGCGTTGTTGAAGAAGGGCCTCATCTACTCCGGCGAGCGCGGCCGGATCGCCTTCACGGTCCCGCACTTCGGGCGCTACCTCCGCGAGCACGCCGGCTGAGTGCCAGCCACTGCGCCCCGGGCAATGGGGTGGCGGTGGTCCCGTTGCTGTGTGAGGATCTCCCGCAGCGGCGCCGTCCAGCGCCCAGCCCGCGCATCGGCCCCAGTCCGAGCGAGGTGGCGAAGGGGAGCGGATCCTCGGGCGGTCAGGTAGGACTCGTCGCTTCACACGCACTGCGGCGGCGGACTGGGGACGCAACGCAGTCGGAGTGAGCAGACGTGACAAGAGACCGAGACTTCAAGCAGGTCGTCCGCACGCGGATGTCCGAGACCGGCGAGACCTACACCGCCGCCCGGGCCGCGGTCGAGGGACAGACCCCGCCCCTGGCGACCGCCAGGCACTCGCCGGCCGACCAGGCGGCGTACGACGAAGCCCGGGTCGAGCAGGAGCGGCTGGTGGCGCGGCTGTTCACCGACGGTCGGCTCGCGCAGGTCCCCGCCAAGCGGAAGACCCGTGCCGGCGCGCTGCTCGAGGTGCTGGCCCGGTTCGAGCCGGGCCGCGTGTATGCCGAACCCGAGGTGAACGAGGTCCTGTCCGCAGTCCACGAGGACTTCGCCTATCTGCGCCGAGAGCTCGTGAACTATCACTACCTGGAGCGCGCCGAGGGGCGCTACTGGGTGGCCAGGGCGGCGCCGGTCCGGTCGCGCGTCGAGCTGCAGGAGATCCCGCGCTGGGAGGCGGCGTGGCTGCCCGGCTTCGTCCTGACCGGCTGACGTGCGGATCTAGCGGGTGTCGCCGGGAAGCATCGAGGCGATCGCGTAGGTCGCCAGCGACACCGTCGCGGCCAAGAACGTCCCCCATGCGAGGTCGATCGCCACGAGGGCGACCGGGAAGCCCTCGAGCACAGCCAGGTTGGTGAGATCCCAGGCGGCGTAGGTGACGAGGCCGAAGAACCCACCGGCGAGCACCGCGCGCCGCCAGGAACCGTCGCCGACCGCTGGGTGGATGACGAAGAAGACCAGGCCGGCCACGAAGAGTGCATAGAACGCGACGGCCGCACCCACCCGGGGCTCGTCGGCGAGCAGGTATCCGATCTGTTCGTCGTAGAGGTCGCCGGCAACCACGGTCAGCCAGAGCAGGTCGATCAGGCAGAAGACGATGACGGCGACGACATACTGCGTGATCCACGAAGGCATGACCGAAGTATGCGTCTAGCGGACACGATCGGTCCGCGTCTGGCGAGAGGGTCGAGGTAGTCAACGAAACCAACCACAGGAGCACTCATGATCCAGCCCGCCCCGCTCGACGAAGCAGCCGCCCTCGCCACCTTCCTCCGCGAGCAGGTCGAGTCCGTCCGCGCCGCCGCGTTCGGCCTCACCGAGCGGGAGGCCCGCGAGTGCCCGACCCGGAGCGAGCTCAGCATCGGCGGCATCCTCAAACATCTCAGCATCACCTGGCCCGTCTGGCAGACACGGGGGGCGTGCGAGCGCGGCGAACGCGGCTGGCAGGTGACCGAGACCGACATCGCCCTGTTCTACGGCAGCTTCGCGCTGACCGAGGACGAGACCCTCGCGCAGGTCCTTCAGCAGTACGACGACGCGACGGCCGCCCTGCTGGCGGCGATCGAGTCCATGGATCCCGACGCGCAGGTGCTCGCGGCCCCGGCGCCGTGGTTCGGCCGGCTCGAGCCCATGCCCGTGACCGCGCGCATGCTGGCGCTCCACCAGATCGAGGAGTTCGCCCGGCACGCCGGTCACGCGGACCTCATCCGCGAGCAGCTCGACGGCGCCCAGGCCGGTCAGCTGACCATGGCCGTCCACGACATCCCCGGCAACGAGTTCATCCAGCCCTGGCGGCGCGCGGCGAGCTGACCACCACGTCCTTTCTGGTGGCCTACTCTCGTTCTCATGAGGCCGCAGGTCGTCGCACACCGGGGCGCCAGCCACGAGAACGCCGAGCACACGCTGCGTGCCTACCAACGCGCGATCGAGGTCGGGGCCGATGCCCTCGAGTGCGACGTCCGGCTGACCGCGGACGGGCACCTGGTCTGCGTGCACGACCGCAACCTGCAGCGGACGGCTGCCACCAAGGGCGTCGTCTCGACCATGAACCTGGCCGACCTCGACGAGCTCGACTTCGCGTCGTGGAAGAACCCGTGGGCCGAGCTGGACGACGAGGCAGGAGACGACGACCCGGCGCACAGTCGGGTGCTCACGCTGCGCAAGCTGCTGGAGACCGTCGCCGACGCGGGCCGTCGGGTGGAGATCGCGATCGAGACCAAGCACCCGACCCGGTTCGGTGGGCTGGTCGAGCGCCGGCTGGTCCAGCTGTTGGCCGACTTCGGCTGGACCGGCCCGGACTCGCCGGCGCGCGTCATGAGCTTCAGCGTCACTGCGCTGCAGCGCGTCAACCGGCTCGCGCCGCAGGTCCCGGTCGTGGCCCTGGTCGAGAAGGCCCACCACTGGCCGATGCTCAAGCGCGTCGCCGACCGCGACTGGATCATCGGGCCGGGGGTCAAGGAGCTGCGCGACCACCCAGGTCTCGGCAAGCACCTGCGCCTGGCCGACCGTGAGATCCATGTCTGGACCGTGAACACCGCGGAAGACCTGCAGCTCTGCGTCGACCTGGGGGTCAGCGCGGTCATCACCGACAAGCCGGCCTACGTGCTGGAGCTGCTGGACGTATAGCGTTTGGCCACATGGCCAAGAAGTCCCGCACCAAAGCCCGTGACAACGCGCCCGTCGAGGGAGAGGTCGGGCCTCGACAGCCCTGCCCCTGCGGCTCGGGGAAGCGCTACAAGGCATGCCACGGCGCGAGCGGGGGGGCGGCTCCCGCCTTCGTCAACAGACCGTTCGACGGCCTGCCCGACGAGTGTGACGTCATTGCGATGCGCGAGCTCGTCCCGGCAGCCACCGCGCCCCTGACGGTGCCCGGCACCGACCGGGAGGTCCGGCTGTGCACCCTGCTGCCCATGGCCGCGCCGGCGATGGTCCGCGACAGCGGCGCGATCTGGCTCGGTCTGCAGGTGGCGCACCAGTACGGCGACCCGTCGCGTGACCTCGGCGCCGTGCTCGAAGCCGCGATCGCGACCGAGCAGTCGGGCATCATCGGCCTGACGTCCCCGCCCGGGGAGGGCCCCAGGCTGCAGGACCTCATCACGGGCGAGTCGCTCGACATCACCGTCCACGACGGCTTCGCCTACTGGCTCGATGACGTCGAGGACCAGGACGACGCGACGGCGGCCGCCCTCGAGCAGGCCAACTCCGCAGCCAGCCCGACCGCACGGCTCGAGAGTGTGGAGGCGGCGTACTGGACCAACGTCGGTCCGAAGGAGCACCTGCGGTGGGTGATGCCCCACCCGGAGGACGAGCTGCTCGACGCGCTGGCACGGCTCCACGCGGCTGGCGAGGACTCCGTGGCCGTCGGCTCGCGGTTCGTGGGCATGTTCCGGGCGCACGGTCTGCTCGCCCCGGTGTGGGACCTGCCCGTCGGCACCGGCGCCGAGGTGCTGGAGAAGCCAGCGGCCGCGTTCGCCGCGGCGCTGGCAGACGCACTAGCCCAAGAGGGTGACCTCAGCACGCACGAACGGTCCGCCCGAGCGGGCCTGGCCAACCGTCAAGTGACTATTCGTTAGTCAAATGATCCCCCCGGACTTGTCCGAGGCGTGTGGCGGATGTAGGTTTCTAGTTGCCCGGCCGTTGTTGTCTCCCCCGTCGACATCGGCCGGGCGCTTCAATTTCTCTTGTTGAGGCCCACGCGACCTTCGTCGCCCCAGCTCAGTCCCCTTTGGGTCGCTGGACCCGCCAGGCCTCGAGCCGGCTGTAGCCCTTGACGGACACCCGGCGCAGTCGCCGGAATCGGTAGGCAGGGAGCTCGGTGTCGGTGCCTGCGGGCTGGGCAGGCTTCTCCTCGACGTGCTCGGTGCCGGCGGGACCGCGGGACGGCGCCACGGTGTCGTCCGGGCGGCCCTCCGCGGCGTCATTGCTGCCGTCGACGTCCACGACGTCCACGACGTCCTCGGCGCGCTCGTCGTCGCCGCCGTCGTCGGACAGGGCGGCGTGGGCCCCGCGGTCGATCACCACCGAGCCGGGTCGCGCCACGGACGTGAGGCGGGAGGCGATGTTGACCGTCGAGCCGAAGACATCGCCCAGGCGGTTGACGACGAGTCCGTAGGCGATGCCAGCGCGCACGGCGGGGAAGGGATCGTCCTCGTCGAGTCCACGCTCGGTGAGGGCCAGGGCGATCTCGGTGGCGGCAACCGGGTCGTCGGTGGTGAACATGATCTCGTCACCGATCGTCTTGATCACCCTGCCGCCGTGGTCGACCACCGTGCCGGTGGCGACCTGCTCGAAGTTCTCGATCCAGACGACGAGCTCGTCCTCCTCGAGGGACTTGCTGTGGGTGGTGTAGCCGACGATGTCGACGAAGCAGACGGCCATGGTGCGCTCCGGGTCGCTGGCAGAGCCGGTGCTCATGAGTCGGCTGGCAGCGCTGGTGAGGTGGCGGCGCCATACATAGGACTGCAGGGCCTCCACCCGCGGGAGCACCCCTGTCGCCAGCTCCGCCAGCCGCACGTCGGGGTCGGGGCCCTCCACCGCCAGCCCGGCGAGCAGCGACGTCTGCCACTCCGCCAGCCGTGCGTAGCTGCGTCCCCAGGTGCGGACGAGAGCGGCTTGTGAGTCCGGCCCGAGGATGCCCATGTCCATGAGGTCGGTCGTGAGTCGCAGCGCGTGGACGTCGCTCTCGGTGAAGGCGACCACCTCGTCGGTGACGTGGGCGAAGCCGAGCAGGCGCCACAGCTCCTGGGCCACCTCGAGGGGGACGCCGGCGCGCTCGGCGACCTCGACCCGGGTCAGGCTCGGCGGTCCACCCAGGAGGAAGGCCTCGATCGAGTCGAAGGCATCGCCGAGGTCCGCAGGATCACTCATGTCGGGACTCGGTGGCTCAGGCGTCGCCGTGACGTTCGCGGGCCGCGTCGTCGAGCGCCTGCGCGAACGCAGGGATGTCCGCCATCAGCTCCTCGAGCCGCTCCTTGGTGAAGTGGATGACCTCCAGCGGGGTGAGCGCGACGAGGGTGGCGGTGCGCAGGGTCCGGTTGACGATCGCTGCCTCGCCCATCACCTGCCCTGCGCCCAGCCGGGCGATCTCGGTGCCGTCGCGACGGACGGAGACCTCGCCGGAGGTGAGGATGTACGCCTTGTCGGCGGGAGTCTGCTCACCGATCGGGGACCAGCCCTCGGGGAGCTTCAGCGGCGTGCCGGCAAGTCGGACCCGCTGGGTTTCAGAGGGTGTGAGTGAGTCGAAGATGGAACTCATGAGCCTGGCCTCTCAGCTGTTGGGTGTTGACCTCCCAACGCGGATCCTCCCGCGAAGGTATGGGTGGGTCGCGGGGGTCTGTGTCACACCTCGAGCGGCTGGCGCTCGACCGGGCACGACATGCAGCGGGGCCCGCCGCGTCCCGACCCGAGCTCGGAGCCGGCGATGCGGATGACCTCGATGCCGGCCTCCTCGAGGCGGTCGTTGGTCTCGTCGTTGCGCTCGTAGGCCACGGCCACCCTCGGCGCCAGCGCCAAGGTGTTGTTGCCGTCGTCCCACTGCTCGCGCTCGGCGGTCACGGGGTCCAGGCCGGTGTCGATCTGGTGCAGCGTGTCGATCTGCATGGCCTTGGCAGCAGCAACCAGGAACGGCTCCGCGCCGGCAACGTCCAGCGTCAGGTCGACGTCGGTCTCGCCCCGCTCCCGCACCGTGACGGCGTAGGCGCGCAAGGTGTCGGCGACGTTGGGATACATCACGACCTTGTCGACGTCGACCATCGTGCACACCGTGTCGAGGTGCATGGTGGCGCGCTCCTGGGCGATCGGCACCGCGAGCACCGTGTGGGCCAGGTCTGCATGGAAGACCTGCCGGGCCAGGCGCTCGACGCCGGCCGGTGTGGTCCGCTCCCCGACCCCCACCGCGATCACGCCGGGCGCGAGCAGGAGCACGTCTCCGCCCTCGACGTGCTCGTTGTGCCATCCGTGGATCTTCTGGGTGTTGCCGGCGAAGCGCGGGTGCTCGGTGTAGATGAGCTCGGTCAGCTGCGTCTCCCGCATACGGGCGGGCATCGCGAGACTGGTGATCGCGACCCGGTCGCGGATCCACACGCTGGAGTCGCGGGTGAACAGCAGGTTGGGCAGGGGATCGATCAGGAAGTCGTACGGGCTCATCAGGCTGGTCACGAGGCCGTGACCGCCGCGCACCTCGTCGTTGCGGATCCCCTCGGTCAGCAACCCGGTGAGCTCTTCGGGGGAGGCGTCACGGAGAGCGCCGAGAAGGTAGGTGCGCAGGGTGTCGCCGAGGTGGAGCCCGCTGAGTGCGGACTGGATCGCGTGCTCGCGTGCGTCTGCGCTGCCGAGGGTCTCGGTGAGCAGCTCGGTCAGGTAGAGGACCTCGACGCCCCGCTGACGCAGGGTCTCGGCGAAGGCGTCGTGCTCCTCCTGCGCGCGACTCACCCACGGGATCCCGTCGAAGAGCAGCTTGTCGTTGTTGCGAGGGGTCAGTCGCTTCAGCTCGTTGCCGGGCCGGTGGAGCATGACGGTGGAGAGCGTGCCGACTTCGCTGTCAGCGCCGTGGGAGTGAGCCATGGGGGGAGCCTAGCGATCGTCAGCCGGCGGGCGTACCCCTGCTGGAGTCCGGAGCTGACTCCGCACAGTGCTGCGCTTCCCACTCGCCGCGGAGGATGGCGTACTCGTAGGAGTCGGTCCAGCGTCCCTTCGACCAGAAGTCGGCCAGCTTGTGGGACTCGCGTCGCATGCCCAGTCGTTCGGCCAACGCCGCCGAGCGCTGGTTCTCGGCATCCAGGTTGGCCACCACGCGGCGTACGCCGTAGTGCTCGAAGGCCACCCGGAGCAGCTCCGTCGCGGCTTCGGTGGCCAAGCCCTTCCCCGCGGCCCAGGGATACAGCGTCCAACCCATCTCCGCCGTCGCGACCCCCGCGCCCTGGAAGAAGAGCACGACGTTGCCGACCGGCTCACCCTCGTGCTCCATCACCAGACCCAGGAACCGGTGCGGGCCCTCGGGGGGCGGCTGGCAGTGCCGGTAGGTCTCGAACGTCGTCTCCGCGGCAACGCGCTCGGGGTGGAGGAGGTAGCGGACGAAGTCCGGATGGGTCCACGCCCGCGCCCGGACCGGCGCATCCTCGAGGACGACGCGGCGCAGGGTGAGGCGCTTGGTGCGGAGGGGCAGCGGTGGAGGCTGGGGGTCGTGGAACTCGGCCCGCACCATGTCGACCCACAGATCACGGACCGTGGGGCCGCCGAAGCGCAACCGGTCGTAGGCGGTCATCGGCAACAAGAGCTCGTCCAGCCCGGCGACGCTGAGCCCACCGTCGACGGCCTCGGCAAGAGACCCCTGGGCCAGCTCGTCCCGGGGATCGGCACGGAGCGCGTCGACGGCTGCCTGGGCCTGGTCGAGCAGCACCGCCCGGCGACGGATGGTGATCGGGTCGAGCGTGCGCAGGCAGACGTACTGGCCCGACAGGAAGGTGTCCCACTCGAACTCAGCCGTCGCGGGGTCGCCGGGCCAGAACTCGACGAACCAGTCGTGCAGCTCGGCGACCCCGCCGGCGGCGGCCAGGACCTCGCTGATGTCGGCCACCACCGGGGTGCCGTCGCTCAGGACGTATGCAGGGAGGGGCAGGCGTCCCACCGCGATGTCGGCCAGCTGGTCGGCCGTGGCCGGTCGGAAGTGCTCGCGCGCGTAGGCGTCGTCGGCCTCGGTCATCGGGTGCTCGCCGTTGACCTCACGAAAACGATCGCGGATGGTCACCAGATCGTTCATCGCGTCATCTCCCACACCGTCAAACATGCCATGAACAGGCACACCCCCGCGCCCAGATAATGGAGCAGGCTCAGCGTGATGCGCGCGAGCAGCACCCGCCCGACGACCACAGCGAGACCGCTCACGGCGAGCAGGGCGCCCCACGCGCCGAGGAAGACGCTGACCGGGTCGTCGTACTTCGCGGCGAGCGAGAGAGTGAGCAGCTGCGACAGGTCGCCCCACTCGGCGGCGAACAGCACGAGGAAGCTGGTCAGGACGACCCGGAAGCCCCCGGTGTTGCCGGCGTTGCCCGCTCTGGCGGCGAGCTCCTCCTCCTCGCCCTCGGCTGCGTCGTGGGCCCGGGCCTCGCGCAGCAGGATGATCGCGCCGATGAGGAACATCGCCACGGCGGCCCCCTGCACCCAGGTCTCGGGCAAGAACGTCGCCGCCTTGCCCAGCCCGACCGCGACCAGCGACTGGACGAGGAACGCGAGCGCCACGCCGATCCACACCAGCAGGGGCCGGAACCTGGTCGAGAGCACCAGGGTGGCGATGAAGGTCTTGTCGGGCAGCTCGACGACGAAGATCGCCGCGAAGGTCAGCGCGACGACGACGAGATCCACGCGGGCGACCCTACGGCCGCAAGCGTCTCAGCCCCGAAGTAGCGCCCGGGTGGCTGCGATCGCGTCCGCGAGGACGTCGTTGGCGGGACGCCCCAGGGAGGCGGCGGCTCGGGCGACGTCGTCCCACTCCGGCTGTGCGTTGACCACCTCGTCGCCGTCCATGGCCAGCTTGACGTCGATGGCGTGACCCGACACGTCGACCGACACCATCTCCCGGTCCAGCGCGTGCTTGTCGAGAGGGATCTGGCGTACGCCGATGGTGGAGGTCTGGCGCCAGATCGCCGACCGCACGGCCTCGGCCCGGTCGCTGCTGGTCAGGACCGACAGCGTGTGGGCGGGGCGCCCCTTCTTCATCAGGATCGGCGTGAGCCACGCGTCGCTCGCGCCAGCGACGAGAAGGGCGGCGATGACGGAGGGCCAGACCCGAGGGTCCAGATCGTCGATGTTGGACTCGATGAGCAGGGGTCGCTCGTCGCGCCCGGCGGAGGTGCCCACGAGGAGACGGAGGACGTTGGCATGCGTGTCCGGGTCTCGCCCGCCGGCCCCGATCCCGACCTCGTTCACGGTCATCGCGGGCTGAGGGCCCCACGCGTCGGCGACCGTGGTCAGCAGTGCAGCACCGGTGGGCGTGCACGACTCGGCGCTGCCAGGACCAGCCAGGGACGGTACGCCGCGGAGCAGCTCGACGACCGCAGGCGGCGGCACCGGCATCTGCCCGTGCGCGCCCGTGATCGTGCCGGACCCGACGGCGACGGGGGAGACGGTGACGCGAGGGAGGTCGCCCGGACCCGTGTCGTCGCTGCCCACCAGCCAGACGAAACCGGCGCACACACCCACGACGTCCGCGATCGCGTCGAGCGCGCCGACCTCGTGGAAGGACACGTCGAGCGGGTCGGCACCATGGACGCGCGCCTCGGCGACGGCGAGCCGCTCGAAGCAGCGGAGGGCCAGGTCTCGCACCTGCGGGTCCAGGTCGGCAGACCCGAGCAGGGTGCGGATCTCACGCCAGCTGCGGTGGTGCACCGAGTCGGCCACCACGACGTGGCAGCGCAGGGCGGCGAAGCCGTTGCGGCTGACCGGCTCCGGTCGCAGCGAGACGGGCTCGGGTGCGACCGCGTCGATGCTTGCCGTCAGGACCTCCAGGGGCACCCCGGCCCCCACCAACGCCCCGAGGAGCATGTCGCCGCTCGCGCCGGCAGAGGCGTCGATCCAGATGCTCACCGCTCCACCTCCACCCGGGGCTCGACCCGGCAGATCCGGGCGGCGGCCACGCCTGCGCCGTACCCGTTGTCGATGTTGACCACGGTGACCCCGGGGGCACAGGAGTTGAGCATCCCGAGGAGCGCTGCGAGGCCGCCGAACGAGGCGCCGTAGCCGATGCTCGTGGGCACTGCGATGAGTGGGGCACCCACCAGTCCGCCGACGACCGACGGCAGGGCGCCCTCCATCCCGGCGACGACGATCAGCACGTCGAGCGACTCGAGGCTGTCGCGCACCGCGAGCAGGCGGTGGAGGCCGGCGACGCCCACGTCGTTGATGACCACGGCCTCGGCGCCGTGCACGGCGACGGTCAGGGCCGCCTCGGCGGCGACGGGGGCGTCGGAGGTGCCGGCGGAGATGATGCCCACCCGTCCGCGCTGGGCCGGCAGGGGGCCCCACGTGGCAGCACGTGCCACGCGGTGAACTTCGGCGCCGACGGCCGCAGCCGCGTCCATCGCCTCGGGACTCAGCCGGGTGGCCAGGACGGCGCGGTCGGGGTGGCGCTCGTGCAGGGTGGTCAGGATCGCGGCCACCTGCTCCGGGGTCTTGCCGGCGCCGTACACGACCTCGGGATCACCGGTGCGGGCCGCGCGGTCCAGGTCGATCCGGGCGAAGCCCAGGTCGGCGGTGCGGTTGTCGTCCACCCGGCGAACCTAGCGGCTGCGGAACTCGTCGGCGGGATAGACGCCGAGGACCTTGACCTCGGTGGTGAAGAAGGCCAGCTCCTCCAGGGCGTTCCTGACCCCCGGGTCATCGGGGTGACCGTCGACCTCGGCGAGGAACTGGGTGGCGGTGAAGTGGCCCTCGACCATGTAGCTCTCCAGCTTGGTCATGTTGACCCCGTTGGTGGCGAAGCCACCGAGCGCCTTGTAGAGCGCGGCCGGCAGGTTGCGCACGTTGAAGATGAAGGTCGTGACCACGTGGCCGCCGTCGCGGGGGGCCTGGTCGAAGTCGCGGGAGAGCACGATGAAACGCGTGGTGTTGTGCTCCTCGTCCTCCACGTCCCGGCGCAGGATCTCCAGGCCGTAGATCTCGGCGGCCAGCGGCGGCGCGATCGCCGCCTGGGTCGGGTCCTGCGCCTCCGCGACCTCGCGGGCGGCACCGGCGGTGTCCCCCGAGACGACGGGGGTCAGTCCGAGCTCCCGGATCACTCCGCGGCACTGGCCCAGGGCGTGGACGTGGCTGTGGACCGTGCGCAACGACGATGTCGTGGCTCCGGGAGCGGCCATCAGGGCGAACTGGATGCGCAGGAACCTCTCCCCGACGATGTGCAGGTCGCTGGTCGGCAGGAAGTGGTGGATGTCGGCCACCCGGCCGGCGATCGAGTTGTCGATCGGGATCATCGCCAGGTCCGCCTCGCCGGCCTCCACACTCGCGAAGGCGTCCTCGAACGATGCGCACGCGACGGCCTCCCAGCCGGGGTAGTGCTGTTGGCACACGAGGTGGGAGTTGGCACCCGGCTCGCCCTGGTAGGCGATCCTGGGGCGCGGGGAGGGCGGGGCTGGCGGGACGGGGGTCACGGTCGCGATCTTTCCACGCGCGGTCGTGTCGCGACCGCGTCGTCTCAGGTGCCGCCTAGTGTCGGCACCGTGCTGATCGTCGCTGTCCTTGCCCTGGTCGCCGCCTCGGCGGCTCTCGTCCTGGCGGTGGTCGCACTGCGGCGTACGGCGACGGCGAAGCGCCCCTCCGTCGACGCGCTGCCCGAGGACGTCCACGGCCTCCGCCAGGAGGTCGCCGCCCTCAAGGTCGAGGCGGCCGATGCGCTGCGGCACCTCTCCGTCGTGCGCTACGACGCGTTCGGCGACGTGGGCGGACACCTGAGCTGGAGCATCGCGCTCCTCGACGACGCCGGGAACGGCGTCGTCCTCACCTCGATCCACGGTCGGAGCGAGGCAAGGACGTACGCCAAGTCGATCACCGCCTGGTCGTGCGAGCAGCAGCTCTCGCCCGAGGAGGACGAAGCGATCGCGCACGCTCGGCCGTAGGTGTCACAGGGACGCCCGGTTGTCGCCCACGTAGTAGGGGACGTCGCCGTACTCACTGGCGTCGACCGGGTCGGCCACCTCCTCGAGGGCGCCATCGACCCACATCCGCACCATGGTCGTGGTGGTGCCTTCGATGGCGGTCGCGATGATGGTGCTCCCCGACTCCCACGCCGGCCGGATGAGGGTGACCTGCTTCCGGCCCGCAGACGCGAACTCGGCCACCAGGTCGCCGGTCCGCGAGTCGAGCATGGAGACCATGGTCGGGCCCAAGCCGTCGGAGTCGGCCGCCGTCGCCATGACGTACGCGCCGTCAGGGCTGAACGAGCCGAGCTTGTAGTCGCAGGTCTCCCACGCCGGCGCCAACGTGGCCGCTTTGATGACGGCGAAGCACCCGGTGTTGTCGGTGCTCGAGGTCTGCACCGAGATCAGTCCGTTGACGGGATCGACTCCGAGGGCGTTGAGGTACGGCAGCTCGATGGTCAGCCCCTCCGGCGTGGCCAGACCGACCGTGGTCCCGCTCCGGCTCTGGGTCTCGTAGACCACCGAGTCCGGTCCGAGGATCCCGACGACACCGGCGGGCGGAGACGAGGGGAGCTCCCAGGAGGTCGTCTTGTCCGGGTCGGTGGTGGACCGGAGTTCCAGCGTCTGGACGCCGTTCTCAGGGACCACCCACGAGACGTAGTCACGCTCCGGCGTGGTCGCGAAGCCGTAGCCCGACGCCGGGGAGCTGCCCAGCCGCTCGAAGTCCTCGGACAGGTAGATCACCTCCTCACGATTCGGGCCGAGGGCGATCCAGCCGCCCGCGGCGCTGCTGGGCACCAGCGCCTGGTAGCTCTCGGGCAGCTGCTGGGTCCCCTCACCGGGGAGCACGACGCCGTCGACCGTGAAGTACTCGATCTCGGGTGCGTGGCCGTGCGGCAGTCCGTTGACCGTCAGCGTGGTGCGTGACACCTCGGCCGGGACGCTCGGCGACGGTGCCGGCTGGATCTCGTCCTTGCTCTGCAGCGTGCCGCCGACGGTGAGTCCCACCGGGACGATCACCGCGACGGCGGCCGCGAGGGCGATTCCTGCCGTGATCCGGCGGTTGCGGCGGATCCGGTGGGCCCGGCCCTGCACCTCGCTGAAGCCGAAGGGCACGGTGCTCATCCCGTCCACCTGCTGGTGCAGGTCGCGGCCGAGCATCTGCTCGAGCTCGTCGTGGTGGGTGTTCATCGCTCCTCCTCGGTGGTGCTGGGGTCAAGCTCGGGTGCGCGTTCGCGCAGCGTGGCGAGCGCGCGGCTGGCCTGGGACTTCACGGTCCCGACGGAGATGCCGAGGATCTCGGCCGTCTCGGCCTCGCTCAGCTGCTCGTAGTAGCGGAGGACGACGACTGCGCGCGCCTTGCGCGGCAGGGTCTGGACGAGGTCCCACAGCGCACCTCGGGCACCCACGTCGTACTCGTCGACGACGTGTCGCTCCGGGATCGTCTCGCTGGCGAACTCCCGCTTCTTCCAGGCGCGACGCCACAACGAGTTGTTCTCGTTGACCATGATCCGCCGTACGTAGCCGTCGAGCGAGCCCCGGTCATGGACCTTGTCCCACGACAGGTACAGCTTCGCCAGCGACGTCTGGACCAGGTCCTCGGCGCTGTGCCGGTCTCCGGTCAGCAGGTACGCCGTACGCAGCAACCCTGCTTGTCGGGCGTGCATGTATTCCGCGAACTCGTCGTCGCGTCTCTGCGCTCGGTCGCCCATGCCCACCCCCGTTCTCACCAGTGTCTCCATCGTTCCCCTCCATCGGTTCGAGACCAAGACGCAGATGGGGGAGGGAAGGTTGCAATTTCAGCGGGGGTCAGCGGGCCGCCTCCAGCTCATGGAGCAGTGCACGCAGCGGCGGCCACTGATCCCGGCCACGCCGTGTCACGGCGTACGCACGAAGTCGGACGCCAGGGTCATTGATCGGCAGGACCTTGACCCCGGAGTGCGACGCGCGGCTGCTCGGTAGCAACGCGACACCGAGACCGGCGACGATGAGCTTGTCGACGAGCTCGAGGGAGTCGATGCGATGGACGACGCGGGGCGTGAAACCCGCCAGGGTCGCGAGGGCGCGCAGCACGTCCTCGTCGGCGGTGTGGCGCGAGTTCACGATCCAGTCGCTGCCGGCGAAATCTGCGAACGACATTCGTCGTTCACCCGTGGGTACCCCGAGCCCCCACTCGACGTCCCAGATGTACGTCACTGCGTGGTCGTTGCGCCACGCCATCGGCGCCAGGTCGTAGTCGTAGGTGAGGACCAGGTCGACGTCGTCGCGGGCCAGCAGGTCGTAGCACTCCAGCGGCTCGTGCTCGTGGACCCGCACCTCGACGCCGGGGTGGATGGACGCGAGGTTGCCCATCGCCGGGATGAGCGAGCGGGTGACAGCACTGGCGAACCCGGCCACGCGCAACACTCCGGCCGGTTCGGCGCTCGGGTCGAGGTCGAGACGGGCTGCGTCGACGGCGGCGAGGATGGCGACGGCGTGCTCGGCCAACCGCCGCCCGGCCGGGGTGAGCCGGACCCGCCGACCGTCGGGTTCCACCAACGGCGTGCCGACGTCTCGGGCCAGGGCCGCGATCGCCTGGGAGACGTTCGACGTCGACGTCGACAGCTCGGCGGCCACCTGGTGCATGGAACCCAGCCGCGAGAACTCGAGCAGGAAGCGCAACCGCCGAACGTCCATGCACTCATCGTGAACGATATGTCCGTCAAAGTCACGTGGACGTGAATGGTGGTACGACGTTCACTGGACCCATGAATCAACCCTCTTCCCGCACCGGCGCTTCCATGGCGGTTGCCGCCATGCTGTGCGTCCAGCTCGGTCTCGCCGTCTCCATCGGTCTCATCGACGAACTCGGCGCCGCGGGTGCGGCGTGGCTGCGCCTGACCTGGGGAGCCATCCTCCTTGTGGCCATCGTGCGCCCGCGCCCCTCGGCGTTCTCCCGCAAGGCGGTGCGCGCCAGCGTTGGCCTGGGATTCGCCACCGCCGGCGCGACCATCCTCTTCATGGCGGCACTCACGCGGCTCCCGCTCGGCACGGCGAGCGCCCTCGAGTTCCTCGGTCCATTGGGCGTCGCCATCGTCCGCGGGCGCGGCGTGGGTCGTCTCTGGGCACTGGCGGCGCTCATCGGGGTGCTGCTGCTCACCCAGCCGTGGGCAGGAACCGCTGACCCGGTCGGCATCGCCTACGCCCTGGCCGCGGCGGTCTGCTGGGCGTCGTACATCGTGCTGACCCAGAAGGTCGGCGACGAGGTCAGCGGAATCGCGGGACTGGCGATCTCGATGCCGGTCGCGGCGTTGGTGGCCACGGTCGTCGCGGGTCACGGTGTCGTCGGGCGCCTCACACCGGAGCTTCTCATCCTCGGCCTCGGCCTGGCGCTCCTGCTCCCCGTCATCCCGTTCGTGCTCGAGCTGATCGCCCTGAGACGGCTCACGACTGGAGCCTTCGGGACGTTGATGGCGCTCGAACCCGCCTTCGCGCTGCTCATCGGCTTCGTGGCTCTCCACCAGAAGCCCAACCTGCTGGCAGTCCTCGGGATCGGGTTCGTCGTCGCCGCCGGCATAGGTGCCGCGCGCAGCGGTGCCCGGACCGACGACGCGCCGCGTGTCCACAGCGCGAGCTCGCCCGAGGTTGCGCCGTCAGTTCGGTGAGGTGGCCCCGCACCATCCGCACGGACTCAGTCGCGTCGACGGTGAACGTCGAGCGCCAGTTGCAATGTCCCGATGGCGACGAGGATGACGACGATGTTGATCACCATCGGGTCATCCGTCCACATGCCGAGTGCCAGGACGACCAGTGCCAGCAGATACGGAACCGGCACGTATCGCATCTGATCCTCCTGCCGAGCTGATTGATCCCTGTGGTCGCAGCGACCACCGCGGACGCATGTGGCGTTCCTGGCACAACGGAGTATGGAGGGTCGCGGCAGGGTCCGGACGATGCGGTGAGGCTCCGCCGATGAGCGAGTTCGTCGTGGGCGACTTTCGGGACAGCGAGCGCCGCGCGATGGTTGTCGTTCAGGAGTGGTGCTGACCCCCTGCCTGCGATGCCATCCGTTCGTGGTGTCGGTGGCGAACCCACGACATGAGTCAGCCTGACACCATGTTCGCCAGCAGCAGCGTGCCTCGCCATCTCGTCCGGGGAGCGCTGGGTCTGCCGATGATGGTGGCGGCTTTCGTGCTGGTGCCGTGGCTGGGACCGGTCGCGCTCCTGCTCCTCGTGCCGGCCGTGGTGCTGCTGCGCGGGTGCCCGACGTGCTGGGCCCTCGGTCTCGCCCAGACCTGTGCGCTCAGCCCGCAGGAGTCAGCGGCACCCATCGAGGCAGACGTCGCAGGTTCCGCGGAGCGGATCGCTTGACACCTGTGGTATAGTCGGTGAAACGCTTCATCCGGTCACCGGGTAGTCAAGATGCCGAGCTGGATGAGCAAGTCGCGAGGGTCAGTAATTGCCCGTGAGGGCCTCCAGGAGCGGCGATCGTCCAACCACGTCCGTGGTGGGACATCGTCGAAAGGAGGCCAACCGTGACCGATCCCACCGCCCGACACGCGATCCTGGCCGCCGCCTCGGTGATGGACCAGGCACTGAAGTCGGTCGCTGACACCAACCCCACCTTCATGGCGACCGACGACAAGGCCGCCGCGTTGGTCGAGCTGTCCCGCATCGGGGCCCGTGTCACCGAGCTCAGGCTGCGGGTCCTCGCCGACGCCGCCGACGTCGCCGACGCGACGGGTGCCCGCGACGCAGCTTCGTGGCTGGCCCACCAGACCCACGCCCGGTTCGAGGACGCTCGCGCCGACCTCCGCCTCGCCACCACGCTCGACCGCGACCGGGGCGTCGTCGCAACCGCGCTCCGCGAGGGCCGCGTCAACACGGCGCAGGCGCGCGTCATCGTCCGCGCCCTCGACGCCCTCCCCGACGACGTGCCTGCCGACGTGACGCGCCTGGCCGAAGAGACGCTGGTGGGCTACGCAGCGGACTTCGACCCTCGCGAGCTGGCTCGCCTGGGCCGCCACGTGCTCGAGGTCGTGGCCCCCGATCTCGTCGACGCCGCGGAAGGGCGACGGCTCGAGAAGCTCGAGGTTGAGGCACACAGCCAGACCCGCCTCACCCTGCGTCGTCTCGGCGACGGCACCACCCGCCTGTCCGGACGGCTCCCTGACGCGTCGGCGACCCGCCTGGCGACGTACCTCGAGGCCTTCGCCAACCCTCGCAAGGCCGAGCACGCCGACCCGGGCGCGGAGGGCGACCTCTTCACGCGGCTGCCCTACCCGCGCCGGCTGGGCGAGGCACTCTGTCAGTTCCTCGAGACCATCGACCCCGCCCGGCTGCCCATCCATGGTGGAGACGCCACCACCGTCGTCGTCACCGTGAGCCTGGAGGCCCTTCGCGCCGAGGTCGCCGCAGCCACCCTGCTCGGCGGCGGACTCGTGCCCGGCGACGACCTCACCGGCGATACGATCTCCGCCTCCGATGTCCGCCGACTGGCCCGCAACGCCAAGATCCTCCCGGCCGTCCTCGGCGGGCAGTCCGAGGTCCTCGACCTGGGTCGCGCCCGCCGGATCTTCACCCCGCCGCAGCGCAGGGCGCTCCTGATCCGCGACGGCACCTGCCGCGCCGAGGGGTGCGACATCCCCGGCACCTGGTCCGAGGCGCACCACTGGATCCCGTGGACATCAGGCGGCCTCACCGACATCGTCAACGCCGTCCTGTTGTGCAGTCACCACCATCATCGCGCCCACGACTCGGCATACCAGGTCGAGCGGCTGCCCAACGGGGACGTGCGGTTCAACCTCCGCCGGTGAGGAGTGCGCTGACGTATGGCGACAGACCGGTGCGCGACTCCTTGCTGATGGGTCCAGCCGGCGGGCCGCATCACTGAGGCCGGACCGCCTCGATCCTGACCTTGCTCACGTCGATCTCGTAGGGATGACCCCCCGTGTATTGGGCCATGTAGAGGCCAACCGTCGAGCCTGGGCCGGCAAGCAGCCGGTTGCGGAAGGCAGCAAATTCGTGAGGCCCGTTGTCTCCGTCGTTGACATAGGGGTCGGTGTCGTACCAGTGCAGGCCCTTGTCGAAGTCGAGGGGGTCGCCGTCGTTGCCGTGGGTGCCGTTGAGCCACGTCTCGTCGATGGTCCACTCGATGGCTCGGGTCTGGCCCGCCTCCACGCGGAACTTCGCCGTGGCGGCGGCGTGCGCGTAGTTCGAGAGGAAGCCGTCGGCCACGTAGTCGATGAGCGACAACTTGATCTCGGCGTACTGGTCGGGGTCGGTGGGGTCGACGTAGACCGGGGTCACCACGGCAGTCACCTTGATCGAGGTGGCGGTCGCCGCCGGGGTCCCATCGAGCACGGCCACCCAGTCAGCAGCCCACGCGGACGAGATCCGGATGCGAGTGGCGGGGTCGTCGTCGGACAGTGCGGCCGGCCCGGGGAGGTAGTTGTTGCCGGTTTGCGACCCCATCACGTTCGGAAGGTCGGGGTCGTCCCCGTCGAGAGCGCCCTCATACACCTCGGTCCGGCTGATGGGCAGTGTCGTGGAGGTCGTGGGAGTGGGGGTGGTGGGAGAAGGCGTCGTCGGCGTGGTTGTCGGCGTGGGCGTCGGGGTGGGGGTGGTCGTCGGCGTGGGCGTCGGGGAGGGCGTCGTTGGAGGCGGCGGCTCCTCGACCGAGCAGTCTGCCGGCCAGGTCTTGGGTGGGACCAGCTGGAACTCGCCCTGGGCTATGGGGATCACG
>NZ_DATLWX010000044.1:0-75011 GCF_035576065.1 Nocardioides sp. | reverse complement strand
GACCTCGCCCGGATCGCAGCCACCCTCAACAAGCGCCCACGCCCTACCCTCGACCTACAGACACCAGCCCAAGCGCTGGCCGAGCTGCTCGCCAACCCGGCAGCGGCATGAACCGTTGCCTAGACCGATTGACCCTGCCCCGTTGCAAAGGCCATGAAGTGCAGGAGTCCCCGGCTAAGCGGGGACTCCTGCAGCCGCGAAGGCTCAGCGCTCGAGGATCGCCACGACGCCCTGGCCGCCGGCGGCGCAGATCGAGATCAATCCCCGACCGGACCCCTTCTCGGCAAGCTGGTGGGCCAGCGAGCTGATGATCCGGCCGCCGGTGGCGGCGAAGGGGTGGGCGGCAGCGAGCGAGGACCCGTTGACGTTGAGCAACGCCTGGTCGATCGAGCCCAGTGGCGCGTCGAGCCCCAGCCGCTCCTTGCAGAAGACCGGGTCTTCCCAGGCGGCCAGCGTCGCGAGCACCTGCGAGGCGAACGCCTCGTGGATCTCGTAGTAGTCGAAGTCCTGCAGCGTCAGTCCGGCGCGCTCGAGCATCCGCGGTACGGCGTAGGCGGGCGCCATCAGCAGCCCTTCGGCTCCGTTGACGTAGTCGACCGAAGCGGTCTCTGACTCGGTGAGGTACGCCAGGACGGGCAGGTCGCGCTCCGCCGCCCAGTCCTCCGAGGCGAGCAGCACGGCTGAGGCGCCGTCGCTGAGGGGCGTGGAGTTGCCGGCAGTCATGGTCGCCGCCTCGCCCCTGCCGAAGACCGGCTTGAGCGTCGCGAGCTTCTCGACCGTCGAGTCGGGGCGGAGGTTGTTGTCCCGCTCGACGCCACGGAACGCGGTGATCTGGTCGTCGAAGAAGCCGCGCTCGTAGGCTGCGGCCATCTTCTGGTGCGACGCGGCGGCCAGCTCGTCCTGGGCCTCGCGGCTGATCCGCCACTCGATCGCGGTCAGCGCGGCGTGCTCACCCATGGAGAGGCCGGTGCGGGGCTCCCCGTTCTGCGGGACGTCGAGGCCGATGTCGCCGGGGCGGATCGCGCTGAGTGCCTTGAGCTTGCCCACGGTGTCCTTGGCGGAGTTGACCTTCATCAGCTTCGTGCGCAGCTTGTCGCTGATCGCGACCGGCGCATCCGAGGTGGTGTCCGTGCCCCCGGCGATGCCCGAGTCGATCTGGCCCAGGGCGATCTTGTTCGCCACCTGGATCGCTGCCTGCAGGCCCGTGCCGCAGGCCTGCTGGATGTCGGTGGCCGGGGTCTCGGCCGCCAGCTTCGAGCCCAGCACGGACTCGCGCACGAGGTTGAAGTCGCGGGCGTGCTTCAGCACCGCACCGGCGACCACCTCGCCGACGACCTGTCCCTCAAGACCGAAGCGGGTGACCAGCCCGTCGATCGTGGCCGTCAGCATCTCCTGGTTGGAGACGCCGACGTAGACGGTGTTGGACCGGGCGAAGGGGATGCGGTTGCCGCCGAGGACGGCGACGCGGCGAGTCTGGGACTGCATGTGTGCTCCTGGGGCGTGAGGTGAGAGACCGAGCAGTGCGGGCCACTGATCCTGCCAGCGCCTGCTCCTATCCTTGCTGCCAAGCAAGACACAGGAAATGCAATGAGCGCCACATCACGATACGTGGACAGCGAGTTACACATCTTGTTACATCATGCCCACCCGCTTTCTCCTGACCCAGCCGGAGGTTCAGCACCATGAGTGACCGCTACCAAGGCTTCGTCTCATCGCCCATCGGCAAGATGTTGGCGAAGAACCTCGGACTGCCCAGCCCCACCCCTCTCGAGCGGTACGCCGCGGGCGCGCCGCTCGTCCGTGGAACGGTGGTGACCGGCGGGCAGGGACGGCTGACGGCGCGGCTGCCGGACGTCCTCGATGACCTGGACGTCACCTGGACCACCGACACCGACACCGTCGCCGGCGCCAGCGGGACGTACAAGGCGCTCGTCTTCGACGCCACGGGCGTCACCGACACCGAGGGCCTGCTCGCCCTGCAGGAGTTCTTCTCCCCCCTGATGCGCCGCCTCGAGACGTGCTCGCGCGTCGTCGTGCTCGGTACGACCCCTGAGTCGGTCCAGGGCTCGGAGCGGATCGCCCAGCGCGCCCTGGAGGGCTTCACCCGTTCGCTCGGCAAGGAGATCGGCCGCGGTGGCACGGTGCAACTGGTCTCCGTGTCCCCCGGCGCGGAGGCGGCGATCGCCTCGACGCTGGCGTTCCTGCTCTCCCCCAAGTCGGCCTACGTCTCGGGCCAGGTCGTCCGCATCGGGGCCCACGGCGCGCAGGAGGCCGGGCCGGTGGCTGACTGGAGCCGACCGCTCGAGGGCAAGGTCGCGCTGGTCACCGGCGCCAGCCGGGGCATCGGTGAGCAGATCGCCCGGGTGCTCCACCGCGACGGGGCGAAGGTCGTCGGTGTCGACGTACCCCAGGCTGCCAGCGAGCTCCAGGCCCTGATGAAGGAGCTCGAGGGGGACCACCTCAGCCTCGACATCACCGGCAAGGACGCACCGCAGCGCGTCGCCCACCACCTGAAGACCGAGCACGGCGGGGTCGACATCGTCGTGCACAACGCCGGCATCACCCGGGACAAGAAGCTCGCCAACATGGCCGAGGACCGCTGGGCCAGCGTGATCGGGGTCAACCTCACCGCGCCCGAGCGGATCACGCGCGCGCTGCTCGACGGCTCGGTCATCGCCGACAACGGCCGGATCATCGGCGTCGCCTCCATCGCGGGCATCGCGGGCAACGTCGGGCAGACCAACTACGCCGCCTCCAAGGCCGGCGTGATCGGGCTGGTGGAGTCTCTCGCGGGCGGCCTCGACCGCGGCATCACGATCAACGCGGTGGCTCCGGGCTTCATCATCACCGCCATGACGGCGGCCGTGCCGTTCGCCACCCGCGAGGTCGGCCAGCGCCTCAACGCCATGAGCCAGGGCGGTCTACCGGTCGACGTCGCGGAGGCGATCGCGTGGTTCGCCTCACCCGGGTCGACGGCCGTCAACGGCAACGTGGTCCGTGTCTGCGGCCAGATGATGCTGGGGGCCTGATGACCACCGGGGCTCAGGGACCCGTCAAGCACCTGAGCGGGCAGCCGAACGGCCTGACCACGCTGCTGAGGGCCGCGCTCCCCGCCGTGCCGGGTGTCAACCGGCTGCCCGGCGTCAGGAAGTCGTCGCCGGCCGACTTCGCCGGGCTGACCTACGCGCGCACCGGGGTCGCGGCCACCCGTGCCGAGGTCGAGGCGTACACGGGAGTGTGCCGGTTCCCCCGCAAGGACACCGTCCCACTGCCCTATCCACACCTCTTGGCGTTCCCGCTCCACATGGCGGTCATGAGCGACGCCACCTTCCCCTACCAGCCGATCGGGATGGTGCACCTGGAGAACACCATCACCGCCCGCAGGGCCATCAGCGTCGGGGAGGTCCTGGACGTCGAGACGACCGTGGGTCCCCCCCGGGCGCACGCCAAGGGGGCACTGCTCGACTTCATCACGACTGTGACCAGCAGCGGCGAGGTGGCGTGGGAGTCGACGTCGACCTACCTGCGCCGCGGGGCCACGGCTGCTGGCGAGCCCGACACCGGCCTCGTCATCGACAACCCGCCGAACGGTGGCGTCGAGTGGCGTCTGCCCGGCGACCTGGGCCGGACCTACGCGGCCGTCTCCAGCGACCACAACCCGATCCATCTCTACCCCGTGACCGCCAGGGCGCTGGGTTTCCGGCGGCAGATCGCGCACGGCATGTGGACCCTGGCCCGCAGCATCGCCGCCATCGAGAACCGACTGCCCGACGCCGTCAGCGTCGAGGTCGCGTTCAAGAAGCCGGTCTTCCTGCCGGGGACCGTCGCCTTCGCGGACCGAGTGGACTCCGGCGTCCACACCTTCACGCTCACCAGTCCGAAGGACGGGTCGCCGCACCTCGTCGGTCGCGCCACTCCGGCCTGACGCTTCATCACGGTATGCAGACGAATGGGCACTTCCCGTGGTCAATTGACCGTAGGAAGTGCCCATTCGGCGACATCCCATGGTGAACAGGCACCGGGCGGCCGAGAGGCGCGCCGGGCGTACGGCGACGCGTCAGCCGCGAGGCATGCCGAACTGAACGGTCGAGACGCTCAGGCGAGCAGCCGCCGCCGGCACGGTCACCAACGGCGGGGTCACCAACGGCAGGGTCGCCGTCGGGAACTGCACCAACGCCTGGGTGAAGGTCGCCGTGCCCGGTGTCCAGACGCCCAGGTCGGTGACGCCGTTGCCGTCCCAGTCGCCGGTGACAGGCAGGTCCCCCGGAGCGCCCAGCTGGAGCTGAGCGGTCTGTACCTGGGCGTTGGCATCGACGAGTCGCATCGTGAAGATGGCGGTCGCCTGGTCGAACACGCCGAGGTCGGTGACGCCGTTGCCGTCCCAGTCGCCGGTGACGGGCAGGTCGTCGACATCGCCGAGCAGGACGCTCACCGTGGTCCCGTCCGCTCCACGCTGGTGGAAGGTGCCGATCGAGGCACGGTAGACGCCGATCTCGTCGGCGCCGTTGCCGTCCCAGTCACCCGCTATCGGCCGGTCCGTGGCCACGCCGTAGCCCACCTTGAGGACCCCGGCGGGGGTCTGGAGGCGGAACTTCGCCTTGACCGGCCGCCACGTGCCGAGGTTGACCGCGCCGTCGCCGTCCCAGTCGCCGACGACCGGCTCGTCGGTCGACTTCCCGAAGAGAAGGACCCGCTCGCCCGTCGGTTCGTTGACCACGAAGGACGACTTCTTGCCGCGGCGATAGACCGCGACCTCGGATCCGGCATCGCCGCTGAAGTTCCCGGCAAGCGGGACGTCGACGCAGTTGTAGGAGGTCAGGCCGCCGTAGACGTAGGGCACGCCCTGGAACGACGCAGCGATCACCGACGTGCCGGAGCGCTGCTCGAAGTGCAGGTGGGCGCCGTGGGAGTTGCCGGTGTTGCCGACGGTGCCGATCGTGGCGCCCTGGTCGACGTACTGCCCGACCGCGACGGTGACGGCGTTCAGGTGGGCGTAGACGGTGCTTTCGCCGTTCTGGTGGTCGATGACGACCTGGTGCCCGTAGCCGCGGGTGCTGGTCGAGTCCGCCTTGGTCACGATGCCGGAGGCGGATGCCACGACGGCGTCGTCCTCGTCGGCGCTCCGGTTCCAGTCGATGGACCGGATGGAGGGCGTGTGGCTGCCGCGCGTGGCTCCGGTCCACGTCTGCCCGCAGGGGAACGGCATCTGGTGCGGCGTGAGGGGTACGGCGTGGGCGACCGAGCCGGTGAAGAGAGCGAGCGACAGCCCGGCCATGGCGACCAGGGAGAGGGACGGCAGGCGGTGCCGGAGCATGGGTCGGGGCATGGGTCGAAGCAGCGGGTTCACGGCGCGGTCTTCACTCTCACAAATGGGGAACAGAAGGCGTGTCGACCGAGCCGGGGAAGAGTCACAGGCGCCACACGAGTGATCACACGTAACCACGCCGACGGCGTGTCTGTTCGCGAAATGCAGAGAAAGACCGAGAAACGGTGCTAGTCGTCCGTCAGGAGGCGGTCAGGAGGCGGTGGGCCGGTCGCGGTGCCGGATCAGCCCTTCCTGTGCCACGGTCGCCACGAGCGTGCCGTCCTCGGTGTAGACGCTGGCCGTGGCCAGTCCCCGGCCGCCGACAGCGGCCGGCGACACCTGGTCGTAGAGCCACCACTGGTCGGCCCGGAACGGGCGGTGGAACCAGACGGTGTGGTCGAGGGAGGCCATCTGCAGACCGGGGGTCCCGAAGTGCACGCCGTGCGGCACCAGCGCTGCGCCCAGGAGCGTCAGGTCGCTGGCGTAGGTGAAGGCCGCCTGGTGGGTCAGCGGGTCGTCGCCGAGGTCACCGGCCACCCGGATCCACAGCTGGGCGCGGGCCGGGTGCAGCGGGTCGTCAGGCAGGCCCATGGCCGACGTGCCGAGATAGCGGACGTCGAGCGCCGCCCACTCACGCTGCCACTCCGCGGCGGCTCCGGCGCCGCTGCGGCGGGCGAGGTCGATCATCGGGACGCCCTGGTCGGGCGCGACGACCTCAGGCATCTGGTTCTGGTGCTCGTAGCCGTCCTCGGGCTGCTGGAAGTTCGCCGTGAGGTAGTAGATCGGGCGGCCGTGCTGGCGGGCCATCACCCGGCGGGTCGCGAACGATCGTCCGTCGCGGATGCGCTCCACGTCGTAGACGATCGGCACGGCCGGGTCTCCGGGACGCAGGAAGTAGGAGTGCAGGGAGTGCATGACGAAGACGTCGTCGACGCTGCGGTTGGCGGCCATCACCGACTGGGCGGCGACCTGGCCGCCGAAGACCCGCTGCCGCCCGGTCGTCGCCTGGAGGCCGCGGAAGAGGTCGGTGTCGAGCTCCTCCAGCACGAGCAGGGAGACGAGCTCGGTGGCCGAGCCGGCCATCAGCGCTCCTGCCCGTCGTCGTCGCGCGGGTCGAGGCCGGCGAGGAACTGCTCGAACTGTCGCCCGATCTCCTCACCCGTCGGCATCGGCTGGTCGTCGGCGAGGAGCGAGGATCCCGCGTCCTCGGAGGCACGGAAGGCGTCGTACTGCTGCTCGAGGCCGTGCACCACCTCGCTGACCTCCTGGTGCGTCTCGAGGTAGTTGGTGATCTCGGTCTCGGTGATCTGGGCGGCCTCCCGGACGTCGGTGAGGTTGATGGTGAGCCGGCCTCCGAGCTCGAGCTGCTCCAGCAGCACGAGGGCTGCCTGCGGATACTCCATCTGCGCGAGGTAGTGCGGGATGTGCGCGACGAAGCCCAGCGCAGCATGTCCCCACTCCCCCAGCCGGATCTCGAGCAGGGCCTGGGCGCTGGCCGGCACCCTCAGCTCACCGCTCCAGGGGCTCGGGCCCGTGACCAGCTCGGGCTGGTTGGCGTGCGGGGTGATGGCGATGGGGCGCGTGTGGGGCACGGCCATCGGGACGGCGCCCAGGCTGACCACGCGGCGTACGTCGAAGCGCTCGACCACCTCGCGCACGGCCCGGGCGAAGCCCTCCCAGCGGATGTCGGGCTCGGGACCGCGGAGCAACAGGTAGGGAGTGCCGCCGGTGTCGCGCAGTGCGCGCACCACCAGGCGGGGTGCCTCATAGTCGGCGTAGTGGTCGCGCACGAACGAGACAGGGGGTCGGCGGGCGCGGTAGTCGTGGAGCGAGTCCACGTCGAAGGTGGCGACGACGCGGCCCTCTCCCAGGCTCTCGAGGTGCTGGACCGCCAGCTCGGCCGCCTTGCCCGCGTCGAGGAAGCCGGTGAGCACGACGACGAGGGTGAGCTCGGAGGCGTCATCGAGCTCCGCGCCGGACTCGTCGACGATGTGCACGAGACGGGAGGGTTCTGGCATGCCCCCACCCTAGTGAGCCCGCACTCGCGATCTGCACGGCCTGACGTGACAGTGACTGGGCACACAGCGCAGAGACTGTCGGTGATTGTTACTGGAGGGTAACCTTGCCCGCGTCCCACTCGTGTCCCGTCCCACCAGGAGCTCATGTGCCCCGTCAACTGCGAGAGGTCGTCTTCGTCGACGGCGTACGCACCCCGTTCGGCAAGGCGAAGGGGCAGTACGCCGAGACGCGCGCCGACGACCTCGTCATCAAGTGCATCCGCGAGCTCATGCGCCGCAACCCCTCGCTCCCGCCCGAGCGGGTCGACGAGGTGGCGATCGCCGCGACCACCCAGATCGGCGACCAGGGCCTGACCATCGGCCGCACCGCCGCGCTGTTGGCCGGCCTGCCGCAGAGCGTCCCCGGCTTCGCCATCGACCGCATGTGTGCGGGCGCGATGACCGCGGTGACCACCACCGCCGCCGGCATCGCCTTCGGCGCCTACGACGTCGTCATCGCCGGCGGCGTCGAGCACATGGGCCGCCACCCGATGGGTGAGGGCGTCGACCCCAACCCGCGGATCATCTCGGAGAAGATCGTCGACCCGGAGGCGCTCTCCATGGGCAACACGGCCGAGAACCTCCACGACCGCTACCCCACGATCACCAAGCAGCGCGCCGATGCCTACGCCGTGCGCTCCCAGGCCAAGACGGTCGCGGCCTACGAGGCCGGCAAGATCCAGCCCAACCTCGTGCCGGTCGCCACCCGCAGCGCCGAGGCCGGCTGGGGTCTCGCGACCACCGACGAGCCCGTGCGCGCCGGCACCTCCATGGAGTCGCTCGCCGCCCTGAAGACGCCGTTCCGCTCGCACGGTCGCGTGACCGCGGGCAACGCGGCCGGGATCAACGACGGCGCGACCGCTGCCCTCCTCGCCGACGAGGAGACCGCTCGCGAGCTGGGCCTGCCGATCCGCATGCGGCTGGTGTCCTACGCCTTCACCGGCGTGGAGCCCGAGGTCATGGGTGCCGGTCCCATCCCGGCGACCGAGAAGGCGCTGGCCAAGGCTGGCCTGACCATCGACGACATCGAGGCCTTCGAGATCAACGAGGCCTTCGCGGTGCAGGTGCTCTCGCTGCTCGAGCACTACGGCATCGCCGACGACGACCCGAGGGTCAACCCGTACGGCGGCGCGATCGCCATGGGCCACCCGTTGGCCTCGTCGGGCGTCCGCCTGATGACCCAGCTCGCGACGGCGTTCGAAGAGCGCCCCGAGGTCCGCTACGGCCTGACGACCATGTGCGTCGGCATCGGCATGGGCGGCACCGTGATCTGGGAGAACCCGAACTGGACCGGCAACGACACGGAGGAGACCTCGTGAGTATCGATTCCTTGCTCGAGCGCGCACAGGGGCTCACCTCCGACGCCGAGCGCGTGACCGAGGCCAAGCTGCGGACGGTCGCCCTCCCCGGCGGCCGGACGTTGGGCCTGATCACCCTCGACAACGGTGAGGACCACACCAAGCCCAACACCTTCGGCTTCGGCTCGCTCCTCGCCCTCGGCACCGCCATCGACGCGGCCCTGGCCGACGACTCGATCGACGCGATCGGCATCACCGGCAAGCCGTTCATCCTGGCTGCGGGCGCCGACCTCACGTCCATCCAGTCGGGCGGTCCGGACGCGGTGCGGACGATCGCCGAGCTCGGCCACGCCGTCTTCCGCAAGCTCGGCGAGCCGGGCGGCAAGCCGTCCTTCGGCTTCATCAACGGCCTCGCCCTCGGTGGCGGCCTCGAGGTGGCGCTGCACTGCACCTACCGCACCGTGATGGATTCCGCGCCCGCGCTCGGCCTGCCCGAGGTCATGCTCGGCCTCGTGCCCGGCTGGGGCGGTGCCTACCTCGTGCCTCACCTGCTCGGTGCCGACAAGGCGGTGACCCTGCTCGTCGAGAACCCGCTCAACCAGGGCAAGACCCTCAACGGGCAGCAGGCCTTCGAGTTCGGCCTGGCCGATGCCGTCTTCGGCGGTGCGGACTTCCTCGAGCAGTCGCTGCTCTGGGCCGCGGCAGTCCTGGCCGGCGAGATCACGGTCCATCGGGCCGAGATCGACCCCGGCGCCTGGGACGCGGCTGTCGCCCGCGGCGAGAGCATCGTGGCGGCGAAGACCGGCGGCGCCTCGCCGGCCGCGAAGCGCGCCGTCGAGCTGATCGCGGCTGCTCGTGACGCCGACCGTGACGCAGGTTTCGCCGCGGAGGACGACGCCCTGGAGGCGATGTCGAAGACCCCGGAGCTGCTCGCCAGCCTCTACTCCTTCGACCTGGTCCAGAAGCGCGCCAAGCGCCCGGCCGGGGCTCCCGACCGCTCGCTTGCCCGACCCGTCACCAAGGTCGGCATCGTCGGCGCCGGGCTGATGGCCAGCCAGCTGGCCGTGTTGTTCGTACGCCGCCTCAAGGTGCCCGTGGTCCTCACCGACCTCGACCAGGCGCGGGCCGACAAGGGCGTCGCCTACGTGCACGCCGAGCTCGACAAGCTGCTCGCGAAGGGCAAGGCGACGCAGGACAAGACCAACCGCCTCAAGGCCCTGGTCACCGGCGGCACCACCTCGGGCGCCCAGTCGGAGCATCCCTTCGAAGGCGCCGACTTCGTGATCGAGGCCGTCTTCGAGGAGATGTCGGTCAAGAAGGCCGTCTTCAAGGCCGTGGAGAAGGTCGTCTCCCCTGAGTGCGTCCTGGCGACCAACACCTCGTCGCTGTCCATCACCGAGATGGCCGCCGACCTCGAGCACCCGGAGCGAGTGGTGGGCTTCCACTTCTTCAACCCGGTCGCGGTGATGCCGTTGCTCGAGATCGTCAAGGGCGAGCGCACGGACGACGCGACGCTGGCCACCGCCTTCGGCACCGGCAAGGGTCTCGGCAAGACGACCATCCTGTGCAAGGACAGCCCGTCCTTCATCGTCAACCGGCTGCTCGGTCGCTTCATGGGCGAGGTGGCCAGGATCGCCGACGAGGGCACCCCGGTCCCGGTCGTCGACTCGGCCTTCGCCGGGATCGCGCCGATGCCGCCCTACGTCCTGCTGTCCCTCGTCGGGCCGGCGATCGCGCTGCACAACAACGAGACGCTCTATCGCGCGTTCCCGGACCGCTTCTACGTCTCGGAGAGCCTCAAGCGCGTCGTCGAGGCCCGCAAGACGAGCTTCTACGGCCCCGACGGCGCCATCGACCCCGAGGTCGAGGCGCTGCTGGTGAAGCCCGAGTCGCCCGTCGTCAAGACGGCGCCCGAGGTCCGCGAGCAGACCCTCTCCGCCCTGGCGGACGAGGCTCGACGGATGCTCGACGAGGGCGTCGTGGCTGCTCCCGAGGACCTGGACCTCGCCATGATCACCGGCGCCGGGTTCTCCTTCTGGAACGGCGGGCTCACGATGCTCCTCGACACCTCCGGCATCTCGGAGAAGGTCACGGGCAAGCGTTTCCACTGATCGACCGGTTGCCTTCCCGCTTGTAACGCCGGGTTAGTGCTTGTACCCACCCTGATATTTCAGGGGTGGAACAGCTGCTAACCCGGCGTTACAGCTGTGTGGGCGAACCATTTGCGCGGGTGGGATCGTCATGACGGGTACAACCCCACACGACGATCACCAGGAGCACCAGATGGCACGACGCGACCCCGCGGACTTCGCGGAGTTCGTGGCTGCGCGCTCGCCGGCCCTGCACCGGGCGGCGTACCTCATGGTCGGCGAGCGGCAGCTCGCGCAGGACCTCCTCCAGGAGGCACTGACCAAGACGTACGTCGCCTGGCCGCGGCTGCGCGACCCCAGCAAGGCCGAGGCCTACACCCGTCGGGTGATCACCACGACCGCGATCTCGTGGTACCGCCGGAAGTCCTGGCAGGGCGAGCGCCCGACCGAGACGCTGCCCGAGGGCACGGCGGTCGGGCACGACGACGCAGTGACCCAGCGCGAATGGCTGTGGACCGCGCTCCAGGAACTGCCCCCGCGTCAGCGCGCCGCCATCGTGCTGCGCTTCTACGAAGACCTCACCGAGGCCCAGACCGCAGCGGCGATGGACTGCGCCGTCGGCACGGTCAAGAGCCAGGTCTCGGCCGGTCTCGCCAAGCTGCGCACAGGACTCGGCAACCGGTACGGCGACCAGGCACACGAGCTCCTCCCCGCAAACCTGATGGTGGTGACCCCATGACCGATCTGCTCAAGGACATGATGAATGAGCGTGCCGACGCCCTCGGCGCCCCCGACCTCGACGTGCGCGCGATGGTGCGCGACGGGGACCGCCGGGCCAACCGGCGACTGCGTACGGCGATCGCGGGCGCTGCGGTGGCGGCAGCAGTCGCTGCCGCCGTTGTCGTCCCGAGCATCGCCACCCGCGACACCGCATCGGACGAGTTGGTCACGGGTTCTCTCGGGGGCCCGCTGGCCTATGCGGCCAACAGCACCATCCACACCGAGCAGGGCTCCGTCGATGTCGGTCGACGGATCCTGGCCTTCGTCCACACCCCGACGGGATTCGTGGTGGCCGATGTCACGGGGGCCGTCCGCAGCGTGGTCGGGAGCGAGATCATCAAGGTCGGGCAGATGGATCCGGAGGAGGGCATGAGGTTCGCCTCCGACGGCGATGTCGTCGCTTGGGTGGAGGGCGATCCTGAGGGCGAGCAGTACGCCGTCCTCGACCACGCCGCCGGCACCGAGGTCGTCCGCGGCCGGGCCGGCACCCGACCGGTACTTGACCGCTACTGCGATCAGGTGTGCCCGATGCGCATCATCGCCGTCGACGGCCGGACCCTCTACTTCGATGACGCGCGTGGCGTGCTCGCGCGGAACCCCCTCGACTCGGAGCCGGCTGAGCTGATCCCCGCCGTTGGCGGCGAACGCCCCGTCGTGCTCGACGTCGCGGGCGGCTTGATCGCGCGCCTGGCGGCCGGTGAAACCCGCGTCGGACCTGACCTCGACGGCGGCCAGCAGATCGACGGCAGCGACCTGTCACCCGACGGGCAGTACCTCCTCTCCGAGTCCCCCAGCACCTGGGACAGGGGGATCCAGCCGAAGGTGTTCGACGCCGCCACCGGCGATGCGGTGCCCGTCGACATCGCCGGTGCCTACTGGGAGGCCCATGCCTACCGTTGGCTCGACGGCGACACCTTCGCAGTCCTGGCCCGGGACCAGGACGACGACCTGGAGCGGTTCGTCACCTGTGACGTGGGCGGCGAGTGCTCGGTCGAGTTCAGCGTCCCTGTTGACGTTCCCGTGTTGTTGCCCGCACGCTGATCGCGAGGTCGGAGGCTCAGATGTTGCAGGGTGTGCTGTGGGCGATCGTGGCAGCTCTCGCCACAGTGGTTGGCCCGTCAAGTCCAGCGTCGACGTCCGAGGAAGCCGCCGCGACGGTCGAGCTGCCCCCCGCCAACGTCGACTGGGACTACCAGATCGGCGGATCGTCTCCCCCGGCCGCCGGCGTGGGCGTCGTCTCCCGCGACCGTTCGGTGGCTCCGTCCGCCGACGCGTACAACATCTGCTACGTCAACGCGTTCCAGACCCAACGTCACGAACGGGCGTTCTGGGAGCACACCTGGGAGCACTGGGCACTCGTGCTCAAGGACCGCTCCGGTCGAGCCGTGGTCGATCAGTCCTGGGGTGAGTGGCTGCTCGACACCAGGACAGCGCGCAAGCGGAGGTCCTTGATGGCCGTCGTCGGGCCGTGGATCGACGGCTGCGCCGCCGCGGGCTTCCAGGGTGTCGAGTTCGACAACCTCGACTCCTGGGACCGGGCAGCGGGCCTGATCACCAGGCGGGACAACAAGGCCTTCGCGCGGTTGTTGACCGCGCGAGCCCATGCGGCCGGTCTCGCGGCCGGTCAGAAGAACTGGGCCGAGCTCTCCCCTCGCGGGCCGGCCCTCGGCTTCGACTTCGCCGTCGCCGAGGAGTGCGGCCGCTACCGCGAGTGCGGGAGCTACGCAGCCGCCTATGCCGATCGGGTCTACGTCGTGGAGTACCGCGACCCGGACTTCGACCGGGCGTGCCGCCGCTGGGGTTCGCGGCTCTCCATCGTGCGCCGCGACGTCGACGTGACCCCCGGCGGGATCAACCGGCGCTGCTGAACCCGGACGGGGCTTTCAGCCGTACGTCGCCACGATCCGCTTCGCCGCTTCTCGAGCCAGCTGGTCGGAGGTCAGCTGGAGGGTCTGCTGGAGCACGTCGGCCTGGTCGGCCGGACTGCCGGCGGCGATCTCGTCGAGCAGACGCCACAGCATCTCCTCGCCGTAGATGTCGACGATCGCCTCGCACGCCCACCACGAGATCCCGTAGTGAGCAGCCTGGTCCTCACCGTTGAAGTCGATGTCGGCGGGCAGTTCGTCCAGCCCGGCCCGGGCGTCGTCGATCGCCTCCTGGCTGATCAGACGCTGCTGCTCGGGGAGAGCCTGGACGGAGACCCACTCCGCGATCCCCTCACTGAGCCAGGTGGGCAGGTCGTCGTCGCGGCTGCCGAGCGCGACATGGGTGAGCTCGTGGCGGATCAGCCGCGCGAGCCGCCGGGGATCGCTGTCGAGCATCCGCGGGTGCAGGAGGAAGCGAGTGCTGGCCACGACCCCGTCGTCGCCGCCCTGCCGGGCCGGCACCGGGAAGGCGACGGCGTCGAGGGCGTCGGGGTCGCCCCCGGGTAGGTCGTCGAGGGCCTCCAGCATCTCGGTCTCGGACAGCGCGTAGACCACCACGTTGCCGGACCAGTCGGAGGGCACGACCTGGCGCACCTGACCGATGCCCTCCTCGACGGCGCCGACCACGTCCTCCGCCCTGACGGCGCTCGCGGCGTCGAAGATCCCCAGGACCCCCGTGCCAGTCCTCACCGTGATCGGACCCCGGGCCCAGGGCGGGACGGTCACCTCGTTGCGTCGCTCCCAGGCGGGGTCGCGATCGCCGGCGACCAGCATCCCGTCACCGTCGGGGTCCCGGGTGAAGCGGAAGCGCGCGAGGCGGACCACCGGCACCTCGTCGTAGCCCTCGAGCTGGAGGTGCACCTGGACCACGGCGGCGTACTCCCCGTCGCTGCCCACCAGGGAACTGGGGTCGAGCCGGTAGGTCAGCTCGCCGAGCGGTAGCTGCATCAGGTTGTCGAAGTAGACCCGCTGGCTCGCGGCGAAGCGGGGACGCTCCTGGGCGGTAGTGGCGAGGAAGGCCGCCGCATCGCCCGCCCGGAGCGATCGAGCCCGCTGCTTCAGCACCTGGCGGATCAGCGGGGCGACCTCGTCGGCCCCCCGCCTTCCGGGCGGAGGGCGCCGGCCGGAGCCGTCGTCGGCGGAGCAGCCGGTCAGGGCCGTCGCGAGCGCCAAGCACAGCCCGGCGAGAGCCGCTCGGCGATGGGGTCGTGCGTCAGCGGCGGTGATCGACATCGAGCAGGGCCCGGCCGTCGGCCACGGCAGTCACGTCCTCGACGATGCCGCGCCCGATGGTCTGGGCGTCCAGTCCGACCCGCGCGAGGATCACGTCGCGCTTGGCGTGGTCGAGGAACTCCTGCGGGATGCCGTGGAGGCGGAACGGCGTGGTGACGCCGGCGTCGTTGAGGGTCTGCAGGAGCATCGCGCCGCAGCCGCCGACCCGGCCGTTGTCCTCGATGCTCACGACGAGGTCGTGCTGGCGCGCGAGCTCGACGATGGCCGGGTCCACCGGCTTGACCCATCGCGGGTCGACCACGGTGACGCCGATGCCCTGGTCGGTGAGCCGCTGGGCGACGTCGACGGCAACGGTGCACATGGAGCCGACCGCCACGATGAGCACGTCCTGCGCACCCGTGCGGACGAGGACGTCGGCGTTGCCCGCCTTGCCGACGGCCTCGATGTCTGAGGGCGGCGGTCCCTTGGGGAAGCGCACCACGGTGGGCGCGTCGTCCACGTCGACGGCCTCGTCGAGCAGCTCCCGCAGCCGGGCGACGTCGCGTGGCGCGGCGAGCCGGAGCCCCGGCACGACCTGCAGGATCGACATGTCCCACATGCCGTTGTGACTGGCTCCGTCGTCACCGGTGACCCCGGAGCGGTCGAGGACGAAGGTGACGCCGCACTTGTGCAGGGCGACGTCCATGAGCACCTGGTCGAAGGCGCGGTTGAGGAAGGTCGCGTAGACGGCGAAGACGGGGTGCAGGCCACCCATCGCCATACCGGCAGCCGAGGTGGTCGCATGCTGCTCGGCGATGCCGACGTCAAAGGTGCGCTCGGGGTACGCCGCAGCGAACTTGTCGAGCCCGACCGGGTGCATCATCGCGGCGGTGATCGCCACGACGTCCTGGCGGCGGGCACCGATGTCGACGATCAGCCGCGCGAAGTGGTCGGTCCAGATGAGGCCCTTCGGCTTCTCCGCCCCGGTCTGGACGTCGAAGGGTCCGGGCGCGTGGAACTGGTCCGCCTCGTGCCGCTCGGCCGGGTCGTAGCCGGCACCCTTGCGGGTGATGGCGTGCACGATGACCGGGCCGTTGAAGCGCTTGGCGTGGGTCAGCGCCTGCTCCATCGCGTCGCGGTCGTGACCATCGACCGGGCCGACGTACTTCAGGCCGAGGTCCTCGAACAGTCCTTGGGGAGCCAAGGCGTCCTTCATGCCCTTCTTCACCGCGTGCAGGGCGTCGTAGGTCGCGGAGCCCACGCCGGGGATCGCGTTGAGACGCTTCTTGACCAGGTCGAGCACCTGCTCGTAGCGCGGGTTGGTGCGCAGCGTGGTCAGCGCGGTGGCGAGCCCGCCGATGGTCGGGGTGTAGGAGCGTTCGTTGTCGTTGACGACGATCACGAGGCGCGAGTCGCCGGCGATCGCGATGTTGTTGAGTGCCTCCCAGGCCATCCCACCTGTGAGCGCCCCGTCGCCGATCACCGCCACGACGTGCCGGTCCTCGCCCCGGACGCGATAGGCCTTGGCCAGCCCGTCGGCGTACGACAACGAGGTGGAGGCGTGCGAGTTCTCGACGATGTCGTGGTCGGACTCCGCCTGGCTCGGGTAGCCGCTGATGCCACCCTCCTGCCGCAGCGTGCCGAACCGCTCGAACCGGCCGGTGACGAGCTTGTGGACGTAGGACTGGTGGCCGGTGTCGAAGACGACCCGGTCACGCGGTGAGTCGAAGACACGGTGGATCGCCAGCGTCAGCTCGACCACACCGAGGTTGGGACCGAGGTGGCCGCTCGTGCGTGCCACCGTGGAGATCATGAGGTCGCGGATCTCCGCGGCCAGCGCGTCCAGCTCGGCGCCGTCGAGGGAGCGCAGGTCCTGCGGCGACGTGATCGACTCGAGATGACCCATGTCGGGCAGTCTATTTCATGGGCAAGTCGTAGACCGCTATCGCCGGTTCGTGCAGGCTGCCCATCCACACCCGACCGTCGTGCTCGCGAACCCCGGTGACCATGTGGTAGCCCGTCTCTGACAGGTCGAGGTCGTGCACCAGGACACCCGTGTCGTCGTACGCCTGGACCCGGATGGTCTCCTTCGGCTTGGGCTGCAGCGCCTCGGGGATGCGCGTCACGGCCTTGCGGACGGCCATCGGGGCGGTCTGGAGGCGCTCGACGAGGGGGTCCTTCGGAGACGCGATCGTGACCCAGATCAGTCCGTCGGTGCCCCGGGCGATGTTGTCGGGATAGCCGGGCAGGTCGCGGACCAGGAAGTCACGCTCTCCTGCGCGCGGTCCGGCGAGCCACCTGCGGACCACGGTCCGGGCGCCCGTCTCCGCGACGGCGACGAACTGCTCGTCTGCGCTGAGCGCGACCCCGTTGGCGAACGCGAGGCCCTCGATCACAGAAGTGACCGTGCCGTCGGGGTCACGGCGCAGGAGCCGGCCGGTGCGGGTGTTCTGGACGAAGTCGTCCTTCCACTGGTCGACCCCGAAGTGCAGGGAGGAGTCGCTGAACCAGATGGTGCCGTCGCCGGCGATGGCGGCGTTGTTGCAGAACCTCATCCTGACCCCGTCGACGTCGGTCAGCAGCGTCTCGACCGAACCGTCGTAGCTGTGCACGACGAGCAGGCCGGCGAGGGCGTCGCAGACCAGCAGGTCGCCGTTGTCGAAGAGCTCCAGACCGAGTGGCCGACCGCCGGTGTGCGCCACGCGATCGATGCGACGACCGTCCGGGGAGAGCCGGACGATGGCGCCGTCATCGGTGCCGGTGAACACGCTGCCGTCGGGGGCGACGACGACGTCCTCGGCGCCGTGGCCGGGGACCGGGTGGACGGTGAAGGTCATCTGGTTGCTCCTGCGAGTCGGGGATGGGCGGCAGCGTCGAGGAAGGCCGGCACGATGTCCGTCGCAGCATGGCTCAGGGGAAGCTCTCTGGCATGCGTCGGGTCCACGAAGATGATCTGGCGGCCCTCGTGGCACTCGATCTCGGCGTCGGTGAGGGTGGTCGCCGCAACGAAGACCTGCATCCGGTCCCAGGTCCCGTAGGCCTCGCGGTGGTCGACCATGAACTCGCCGAAGAGGTCCAGGTCGCCGGGCTCGAGGCGGATGCCCGTCTCCTCCTCCAGCTCGCGGTAGGCCGCAGCTTCGAAGCTCTCCCCCGGGTCGACGTGTCCCCCGGCCAGTCCCCACGTCTCGGGATCGATCGGTGCGTGCTCGTCGCGCTCCTGCAGCAGGATCCGGCCGCGAGGGTCGACGAGGATGATGCCGGCGAAGCAGCGTTGACCTTCGTTGCGGACCCCGTGCGCCTCGGCGTACGGCGCCCGCCTGAGCACCGTCGGCAGCACCCGGGCAGTAGAGGTCGTCAGGTCGAGCGCCGAGATCTCCGCCGGCTCCCGGAACGTCATCTGGCGGCCCTCGTGGCACTTCACGTCGTGGTCACCGAGGTCGGTGAGGGCGCCGAAGGTGACGAATTCGTACCAGCCGATCGCGGGGTAGAAGCCACGCGTCGTGGCCACCTCGGACAGCGCGATCCCGGTGAGACCCGTCTCCTCCTCGAGCTCGCGGACCGCTGCGGCGTACGCCGTCTCGTCGTCCTCGATCGCCCCGCCGGGCAGGCTCCAGGCGTTCGGCGAGTGGGGAGCGTGCTCGTCTCGTTCCTGCATGAGCAACCGGCCCGTGGCGTCGGCGATCGCGACGTTGACGAAGAGCGGCACGATGCCGTCCCGAAGACGGTGCCAGGCGCGCACGAGAGGGAGGGCCAGCCTAGAGGCGTTGTTCAGGCCGAGGTCGCCGAAGGTGGCCGGGTCGACGAAGACCATCTGGCGCCCCTCACCACACGTCACGTCGGCGTCGGTCACGTCGAGGACGACCGCGAAGAGCTCGAACTCGTCCTCGGTGCCGCACGGCTCGCAGAAGAACCGGGTGAGGCCCAGACTGGTGAGCTCCTCCGGCCCGACCTTGAGGCCCGTCTCCTCCGCGAGCTCGCGGACCGCGGCCGTAAGGTAGTCCTCGCCGACCTCGAGCCCGCCGCCCGGCAGGCCCCAGAGGTTGGGATCGACCGGCGCGTGCTCGTCGCGCTCCTGCATCAGGATCCAGCCGCGGTCATCGACGACGGCAACAGCCGAGAAATCATTCACTGGGCGACCCTAGCGATCGCGGTCCAGGGCCGGCGCGCCCGCCGCACCAAACTGAATCCTTGGACCTGAGTCTCGAGAAGACTCAGGTCCAAGGAGCGGCCATGACGCGGCAGCCAAGGGCTCACAGTCGAGCGACGTAGCGCCGTCCGCGCAGGGCATCCTCGACCAGTCCTACGGACCGGCGCGTCGCCATCAGACGGGCCTCGTCCAGCTGGAAAGTCTGGACCGCGGCGTCGATGACCTCGAGGGTCGCCACGTCCTTGAGGTCGGCGCGGATCTGGCTCAGCCCGCGGCGGCACGCGGCCTGCTGCGCCTCGACGTGCAGGACCGCAAACCGGGCCAGGACGACGACGTGTCGGCGCAGCCCGGTGTAGCGCCGGTATTCGGCCGGGCACAGGTCGAGCAGCCAGCCGGCCGCCGTCGCCTCCCAGTCCGGGGTGTCCGGAGGACGCACCTCGCGAGGCCAACCGGGCGGTGCGACAGGCCTCATTCGACCAGTCTGGATCGAACATACGTTCGAGTCAATCTATGGGCGGGAACGTCCGGGCGAACAAGTCCTCGAGGAAGGCCAGGTCCGGGTCACGCAGCCCAACTGCGTCGTGTCGCCACCAGACCTCGGGGTAGACCACTCGCCCCCGCATCCACTCCTCGAACGCATCGAACAGAACCACCTGGAAGGCCGCATCGGGAGCGCGCGGCGAGGGCGCCTCGAGGCCGTGCTTGCTCGATCGGACGAAGCCGCGACTGCCGTAGAACGCCGGGCTCCCCTCGAGGAAGAGTGCCGGGCCGCCTAAGGTCCCGGCCGCTGCCACGGCTGCCGCGACGAGTGCAGTGCCGATGCCTTGTCCTTGGTAGTCCGGTGCCGTGCTCAACGGGCTGAGCACCGCCGCGTCCACCAGCGAGCGACGCGCGTCGATCCAGCACCGGCTCACGCCCACGTGGCCCACCACCCGGCCGTCACGGACGACCACCGATTCGGCCAGCACGTGCCCGCTCGCGTGGACGTCCGGCCACAGCGTGGCGACCTTCCCGCCCTCGCTCGGGTCCTCGGCACCGAAGGCATCCCGGATCACCCGGTCGATGCCGACGTGGTCGTCGGGCGTCGCGGGGCGGACTTCGGGTTGGCTGTCCAGGCGGGATTGGTTCACGGGCACAGATTATCGACGGCAGATCCGGCGCGGCCGCGCCACGCGACGTTGATCAGCCCTGCAGGAACGAGAACCGCACGTCCCGATCCGCGTTGTCGACGTTGAGGTCCACCAGGCAGATGCTCTGCCAGGTGCCGAGCGCGAGCCGACCGTCCAGGACGGGCACGGAGGCGTACGGCGCAACGATGGCCGGCATGACGTGGGAGCGGCCGTGCCCCGGCGAGCCGTGGCGGTGTCGCCAGCGGCCGTCTGCCGGCAGCAGGTCGCCGAGGGCCGCGAGCAGGTCGTCGTCGGAGCCTGCCCCGGTCTCGAGGATGGCCAGTCCGGCCGTCGCGTGGGGCACGAACACATGCACCAAACCGTCACCGCGACCCGCCACGAACGACGCCACGTCGCCGGTCAGGTCGAGGACGGCCTCCGTGTCGCCGGTGCAGTAGGAGCGAACCTCACTCTCCACCGGCGAGGGCCTCCTCGATCCGTTCCACCTTGGCGGCCAGCTGTCCGTCGTAGCCGGGGCGGATGTCGGCCTTGAGGACCAGTCCGACCCGCGGCGAGACCGCGGCGACGACGTCGACGGCGCGCTTGACCACCGCCATCACCTCGTCCCAGTCCCCCTCGATGTTGGTGAACATCGCGTTCGTCTCGTGCGGCAGGCCGGACTCGCGCACCACCCGGACGGCGGCCGCGACAGCCTCGGTGACCGACCCGGACGGGTCGCTGGACATGGGCGAGATCGAGATGGCAACGAGCATGGGACCACCGTAGCGACCTGGGTGCCGCCCACCTGTCGGGGTGGAACACCTCGCTCGGGCGCTGGCTACCGTGGCCACGGAAGGCGTTCCACCGACGAGCGCCCGGACGAGAGGAACCATCGTGGTCGAGGTCACCGCAAGCTCCGGACTGCTCAGCAAGACCAAGGTGCACGTGGACGACACCGGCGGCACCGGTCGCCCGGTCGTGCTGATCCACGGTTGGCCGCTCTCGGCCGAGTCGTGGAGCGAGCAGACCGCTGCACTCCGGGACGCCGGATATCGGGTCGTGGCCTACGACCGGCGTGGCTTCGGTCGCAGCGACAAGCCTTCCAAGGGCTACGACTACGACACGTTGGCCGACGATCTCGACAGCGTGCTGAGCGAGCTCGACCTCACCGACGTCACGCTGGTCGGCTTCTCCATGGGTGGCGGGGAGGTGGCGAGATACGTCGCCAAGCACGGTGAGGACCGGCTGCGCTCTGTCGTCTTCGCAGCAGCCGTGCCGCCGTACCTCATGAAGAGCGAGGACAACCCGGACGGTCCCCTCACCGAGGACGCTGCAGCCGCGAAGACCAAGGAGCTCGAGTCCGACCGCACGACGTTCTTCGACGGGTTCATGAACGCCTTCTTCTCGGTCGACGGCGAGGTCAAGGTCACCGAGGAGCAGCGTCAGGAGGCCATCGTGCTGAGCCACCAGAGTGACCAGACGGCCGCACTGGGGTGCATGGAGGCCTTCGCCACGACCGACTTCCGCGACGACCTGCCCAAGATCACGGTTCCAACCCTGGTGATCCATGGCGACGGTGACGCCACGGTGCCCTTCGAGGGGTCCGGCAAGCGGACCCACGAGGCCCTTCCGCACTCCGAGCTGGTCGTGGTCGAGGGCGCTCCCCACGGCTTCAACGTCAGCCACGCCGCGGAGTTCAACCGTGCACTGATCGACTTCCTCGGGCGCTGAGAGTCTCAGGCACCCAGACCCGGCTCGGTCACAGCGCCGGTCGGGTCTGGGGTCCCGCCGTGGCACGAGGCACCGAACTCCGGCGCGGTGTGCCCGTCGCCGTACTCCTCGACGAAAAGGGCCAGGCGCGGGTCGCCAGCGCGCTCCAGGGCCAGCTGGGCCCCCCAGACGGTCACCATGACGGCACTGGGCAGACCCTCGTACGGCGACATGATCCCGTTGTCCGGCAGCTGCTCCGCGAGCGCGTCGACCTCGCGCTCCGGCAGCGCGGGGTCGTAGGTGATCCAGACGGTGCCGTGCTCGAGGTCGTGGACCGCGTTCTCCTCACGGACCGGCTCGTCGTAGACGCCGCACTCCAGCCAGACCGGCGCGTGCGCCCCGCCAGCGGGCGGCATCTGCGGGTAGCCGAGGTCGTCGACGGAGTGGTTTCGATCGGTGATGTCGTAGGTCTGGACCCCCGACAGGTCGACCGGCTCTTCGGCGTAGCCGGCCACCTTCGCGACCAGCGGCGCCGCGAGCGCTCCACCGAGGACGACGGCCGACAGGAGCGCGGAGAGGACCAGCACGAGCTTCGACTCGCCGCCGTCGCCGCCGTCATGGCCGTCATGGCCGTCATGGCCGTCATGGCCGTCGACCGGCGTGACCAACTGCTCGATGGTGGGCCCGGAGCGACGGTCCTCATCAACGTCGGGTCGACCCTCGGGCGGGTGCCGGTAGGGCTCGTAGGGCGGGTCGGTCGAGGTCACCGCGTCAGGCTACCGGCGGCCCTCAGCCGAGCAGCGACTTCACCAGCAACACGGTGGCCGACCCGGCACAGAGCAGCAGCACGGCGCGACGGAAGGCCTCGCGCGGGATCCGGGTGTGGGCGTGGTGTCCCGCCCAGAACGCCAGAGCCACGAGCGGCAGGTAGGTGACGCTGAGTGCGACGGAGGCACGGGGCAGCTCGCCCTCGACCCAGAACAGCACGACGCTCATCACCGAGCCGATGACGAAGAACACCGACAGCGTCCCGCGGACCTCGCGCGGCGGACGGTGAGCCATCACGATCGCCATGGGCGGCCCGCCGATCGCGGCCGCGGTGCCTGCGGTCCCCGCCGCGAGCCCGGCACCCATGAGGGTCAGCGGCGTCTGTCGGACCTCGACGGTATGGAAGGTGAGCCAGACCGCCCCGAGCACCATGAGTCCCACGACGATGCCCAAGCCCCGGTCGGAGAAGGCCGTGGTCAGCCAGACGCCGATGAACGTGCCCGGGACACGGGCTGGAAGGGCCCAGGCGATCACCCGCCAGTCGATGTGGTGTCGCTCGACCCACAACACCCCACTGGACACCGGGACGGCGAGGATCAGCAGCAGGGTCGGCACGAGCGAGGGCTCGATGAGCGCGATCAACGGTGCGCCCAACAGGCCCAGGCCGAGGCCGATGGTGGCCTGCACGAAGGCCCCCACCGCAACGATGGCCGCGATCAGGACGACCGCCCAGAGCGGGACGCCGGCGATCAACGAGCAGCGAGCGTGGCCCGCACCTCTGCCGCGGGCCGGCCGAGCGGCAGGCGGCCGTCGTCACCGACGGCCGCCTGCGCGCGGTCCAGGAAGTCCCGACCGAGCTCGCGCACGGCTCAGGCCTTGAGCAGGTTGCGCAGGACGTACTGCATGATCCCGCCGTGCCGGTAGTAGTTGGCCTCACCCGGGGTGTCGATGCGGACGACCGCGTCGAACTCCGTGTCGCCGGCCTTGACCTTGACGGTCCGGGGCGTGGTGCCGTCGTTGAGCTCGGTGATGCCGGTGATCGCGAACTCCTCCTCACCCGTCAGGCCCAGCGACTCCGCGGTCTGCCCTTGCGGGAACTGCAGCGGGATCACGCCCATGCCGATGAGGTTGGAGCGGTGGATGCGCTCGTAGGACTCGGCGATGACCGCCTTGACACCGAGCAGCGAGGTGCCCTTGGCCGCCCAGTCCCGCGACGAGCCGGAGCCGTACTCCTTGCCCGCCAGGACGACGAGCGGCGTGCCAGCGTCCAGGTAGTGCTCGGAGGCCTCGAACACGCTCGTGACCTCACCGCCGGCCGTGAAGTCGCGCGTCACGCCACCCTCGGTGCCGGGGGCCAGCTGGTTGCGCAGGCGGATGTTGGCGAAGGTGCCGCGGATCATGACCTCGTGGTTGCCGCGGCGTGAGCCGTAGGAGTTGAAGTCACGGTGCCCGACGCCGCGCTCGGCGAGGTAGCGACCGGCCGGGCTGTCCTTCTTGATCGCACCGGCGGGGCTGATGTGGTCGGTGGTGACCGAGTCTCCCAGCTTCAGCAGCACCCGGGCGCCCTCGATGTCTGTCACCGGGGTGGGCTCGTCGGGCATGCCGTCGAAGTAGGGAGGACGCCGGACGTAGGTCGAGTCCTCGTCCCAGGCGAAGGTGTCGCCCTCCGGGGTCGGCAGCGAGCGCCACGTCTCGTCGCCGGCGAAGACGTCCCGGTAGCTCTCGTCGAACATGTCGGAGTTGATCGCGGCGGCGACGACCTCCTCCACCTCCTGCGCGCTGGGCCAGATGTCGCGCATGAAGACGTCGTTGCCGTCCTGGTCCTGGCCCAGCGGGTCGTTGAACAGGTCGACGTCCATGGAACCGGCCAGTGCGTAGGCCACCACGAGGGGCGGTGAGGCGAGGTAGTTCATCTTCACGTCGGGGTTGATGCGACCCTCGAAGTTGCGGTTGCCGGACAGCACCGAGACGACCGCGAGGTCCGCGTCGTTGACGGCTTGGCTGACCTCCGGGATCAGGGGGCCCGAGTTGCCGATGCACGTCGTGCACCCATAGCCGACGAGGTTGAAGCCCAGCTTGTCGAGGTACGGCGTGAGGCCGGACTTCTCGTAGTAGTCGGAGACCACCTTGGAACCGGGAGCCAACGTGGTCTTGACCCACGGCTTGCGCTGCAGGCCCTTCTCCACGGCCTTCTTGGCAAGCAGGGCTGCGCCGATCATCACCGACGGGTTGGAGGTATTGGTGCACGAGGTGATCGCGGCAATCGCCACGGCGCCGTGATCCACCTCGAACTCGGTGCCGTCCTCGAGGGTCACGGTGACGGGGTTGCGGGGTCGACCGTCGCGGGCTGCGGACTTTTCGTCGTGCCAGTCGTTGGGCTCGCCCCCGCCGTTGCCGCCCTCCTCGCTGTCGCCGGTGTTCGACGCAGGCGCGTCGCTCGAGGGGAAGGACTCGGCCGAGGCCTCGTCGACCTCCGACCTCACGCCCTTCGGCTGCTCCTGCTGGGGAACGCCCGGCTTGCGGTCGTCCCCACCGGTGGCACCGTCGGAGACGTAGTCGGCCAGTGCGGTGCGGAAGGCCTGCTTCGCCTCGGACAGCGACACGCGGTCCTGAGGACGCTTCGGGCCGGCCAGGCTGGGGACGACCGTCGAGACGTCGAGCTCGAGGCGCTCGGAGTAGCGCGGCTCAGCGTCGGGGTCGTGCCAGAGACCCTGCTCCTTGGCATAGGCCTCGACGAGCGCCAGCTGCTCGGCGGGACGGCCGGTCAGGCGCAGGTAGTCGATGGTCTGCTCGTCGATCGGGAAGACGGCGATGGTCGAGCCGAACTCCGGGCTCATGTTGCCGATGGTGGCGCGGTTGGCCAACGGCAGAGCTGACACACCGGGGCCGTAGAACTCGACGAACTTGCCGACGACACCGTGCTTGCGCAGCATCTCGGTGATGGTGAGCACCAGGTCGGTGGCGGTGGCGCCCTCGGGCAGGTCGCCGTTCAGCTTGAACCCGACGACGCGCGGGATGAGCATGCTGACGGGCTGACCGAGCATCGCGGCCTCCGCCTCGATGCCGCCCACTCCCCAGCCGACCACACCGATGCCGTTGACCATGGTCGTGTGGGAGTCCGTGCCGACACAGGTGTCGGGGTAGGCCTGCAGCTCGCCATCGACCTCGCGGGTGAAGACGGTGCGCGCGAGGTGCTCGATGTTGACCTGGTGGACGATGCCGGTGCCGGGCGGGACGACCTTGAAGTCGTCGAAGGCACCCTGGCCCCAGCGCAGGAACTGGTAGCGCTCGCGGTTGCGCTCGTACTCGATCTCGACGTTGCGCTCGAAGGCCTCCGGCGTGCCGAAGACGTCAGCGATGACGGAGTGGTCGATGACCATCTCGGCCGGCGCGAGCGGGTTGATCTTCGTCGCGTCGCCGCCGAGCTCGGCCATGGCTTCGCGCATCGTCGCCAGGTCGACGACACAGGGAACGCCGGTGAAGTCCTGCATGATCACCCGAGCGGGGGTGAACTGGATCTCCTTGTCGGGATCCGCCGTCTCGTCCCACCCGGCCAGCGCCCGGATGTCGTCCGAGGTGATGTCCGCGCCGTCCTCGGTGCGGAGCAGGTTCTCGAGGAGCACCTTCAGGCTGAAGGGCAGGGAGGCGACGTCGATCCCGTCGCCCTCGACCGCATCGAGTCGGAAGATCTCGTAGGACGTGCCGTCCACATCGAGGGTGCTCTTGGCGCCGAAGCTGTCTTGACTGGCCATCCGCCACATCTCCTGAGTTGTCTGGTGGATCTCTTCTGGATTTCGATCTGCCTGAGCCCGTGCGTACCCATCTTGCCCCGCGCCGGGCGACCGGTGAGAGCAAGGCGTACCTAAGTCAGTCCCTACGTGAGACGTTTGTCTTGATGTCAAGATACATGACAGCGAGAGACTTGTCATGCCTCACTCGTGGATGTGTTCGCGCCAGTCGTCGGGGACGCGACCCGCTGGACCGGGGACGGGCTGGTCGTCGGGATGCGAGCTCGGTGGAGCCAGCTCCGGGCCGAGGATGCCCTTCTGCTTCTGGTAGTCCCAGAACCAGGACTCGCCAGGCTCGAAGGACTGGACGGCCGGGTGCCCGGTTTCGTGGAAGTGCGCGGTCGAATGCTGGGCCGGCGAGGATTCACAGCACCCCACGTGGCCGCACTGCGCGCAGCGTCTCAGGTGCACCCACCAGCCGCCGGCCGCGTCGCACTCCACACACTCCGACCCACTGGGCGGGACCCCTGCCTCGATGCCGTTGTGGTGTGTCATGGCCGCGACGCTACTCACGTGCGGGCGCTGGCACGAGAGTGTGCGCACGACCGACAGGACTGGCTCGCGCGACACTGACCACGCGGGCCAGAGCGCGGAACTCCTCGGGACGCCGGTTGCGTGACTTCTTGGTGTCCTGCAGGGCCCACTCGGGGATCGACAGGATGTTGCGGCGCTGCGGCGCCCAGCTCTGCCTGGCCTCGGCCACGAGCTCGTCCCACGTCGGGTGCTCGTGGATGTCGTGGGTCGTCAGCCGACGACCCAGCTGCCAGCGCCGGCTGTATCGCACCCTCGGCAGCTCCAGGACTTCGGATCGCCAGCGGAACTGGTCGAACCATGCCGTCGTCTCTGAGCCCTCTGGCGCCCACCACCCCTCGGCCCACACGAACGTGTGAGCCGGATATCGGCGGCCGCCTGCGTCCCGGGCCGCTACCGACGCCATCGGCATGACCGCCTCCCCGGTGCCGTGCACGGTCTCTGCCCGCACGGCGGCCACCGCCAGGTCGACCACGCGCAGGATGCTGACCAACATGCGAGCCGTGGGACTCGTGCGCCCCGTCTCCCACTTGGCAACGGCCGATTGCGAGACGCCCAGCTCATGTGCGAGCTGACGTTGCGAGAGCTTTGCCATGCGGCGTACGCGTCGGATCAGTCCTGAGACCTGCTCATGATCCGCGGACGCGGTCACCCGCGCCCCCACCCGCGCCTGCTCGCCATTCATCGGCTCTGTCGGCTGCGCGTGTGCCTCGTCTGGTCTCTCTGCGTGTCCCTCGTCCGTGTCCATCTCGTCTCCCCCAGCGCCCCGTCCTCGTCCTGACACCATCAGAGCGGGAGGCACCGACATCGATGCTTGGACCTGAGTCCTCCCGAGACTCAGGTCCAAGCGACACAGATCAGGCGAGCGGCGACGGAACTGCCAGGACGGCTCAGAACCCCAGCAGCTTGCCGAGCCCCGAGAACATCGCGCCGAACGCCTTCGCGATCGGGTTGCTGGGCCCGCCGGCATCGGACTTCTGCCAGAAGAGCGGGTGGGGGCCCGTGAACTCGTCGTCGACAAGCGGCGTTGTGCCCCACAGGTACGGCCAGAACACCTCGGTGCGATTGACTCCCACGGTCAGGCGGGAGTCGAACCCCATCACCAGGTTCTGGTCCATCCTCGTGGACCTGCCTTGGGGGCTGGTAGCGACGACATCGCCGCTGCCCTGAACGATCAAGCTGCCGCTGCCGGTGAACATGATGTAGCGCACCTGCCACGTTGCGAAGGATTGGATGCCCCACCGCCAGCGCGTCTCCAACCCCGGCATGCCGATGACACCCACGACGTGCCTGGGACGCATCACCAGGCCTGGGTGGTCCGTGAAGTCGATGCGCATCAGGTACGAGTCGGGGTCGGCGGGCGTTGACAGCGTCACCGAGGTGATCCCCTCGTCGCCGGTGATCCGACTCAATCCGTAGAGCCCGGCCGCGTAGCTGATGAACGGCGACGACCAGTCGTAGAGAAGTCGGCTGCGGATCGTCCCTTGCACCGGACGAACATGTTCCGACCGCGCGGACAAGACCTCACCGGCGCTGAGCTGGATCGTCAGGGTCCGCTGAGCAGCGGCGGTACGGAGGTCAGCAGCCTCGTTCTCAGAGCCCGCCGCCAGGTGGATGGGCTTGTGCACCCGACTGACCACCGGCATCAGCAGGAAGTAGCTGACGATGCGCAGGGCTCCGGGTAGGACGAGAACGAGTAGCGCGATGGCAGCCAACCACTTCCAGGACTGGGCCCACTGGTTGACCACCCATCCCACTCCGGAGGCCTGGGCCTCCTCCAGGCTCTTCTCCTCGGCCTTCTTCTGGCCCAGCTCCGACTCCTTGTTGTCGATCTCTCTCTCGACGAGGGACTGGTCGCCACCTTCGCCGAGCCGGTCGAGCTTCTGCTGAGGGGTCAGGTCGGGGTCGGCAAGGACAGCGGCGTCGTCCTCAGCCCGGCCGAGGTTCCGTTCGATGGTGTCCAGCGTTTCGCCCGCCTTCTCAACCAACATCTCAGCGGCCTTGCACTTCTCGAAGGGTGTCAGGAAGTCGATGACCTCTTGTCTGAAGCTGCAGATTTCTTGCTGGTCGTCACGCAGGCGCTCGATCTCCGCCTTCCTCTCGGTGACGTTGCGGCGCCCGTCCTCGATCTCAGCGTCGATCTTGCCCTCGAGTGACGCGACCGCCTTGAGCTGCTCTTCCGCGGCGGCACTCCTCAGCTGCTCGAGGTCCTCCTCCAGAGCTGCTCGTTCCTCAGCCACCTGTTGCAGTCGATCCCGGTCTGCCACGGCTTCACGGAGAGCTGGCACCAAGGCCTGGATGAGCAGGTAGCCGAGGAACAGCGACAGCACCAAGGCAACCAGCAGACCCGCCTTCCTCAGCAGGAAGCCGAGGACAGACGACATCAGGCGCACGCAGCGATCCTAGTTCGCGTCGGGACCGCTTCTCGTCAACAGGGCGACGCACTCCACGTGGTGGGTCATCGGGAAGAGATCGAAGGCACGGATGGTCTCCAGCCGGTAGCCGTGCTCGGCGAAGATGGCGACGTCGCGAGCCAGCGCCGCCGGGTCACAGGCGACGTAGGCCACGGCGCGAGGTGCTCGGGCGACCACCTGCTCCACCACGGTCCGCTTCGCTCCTTCGCGCGGGGGGTCGAGGACGACGAGGTCGAAGGTCTCGTCGTACGCCGCAGCGAGCACCCGGTCCACCGAGCCGCACTCGACCACGGCGCCCGCGTGGGACGCCAGGTTCTCCGTGGCGTGCTGGGACGCCTTCCGGTCGCCCTCGATCATGACGACGCGCGCAGCCGGTCCGACGGCGTCCGCGAGGAATCGGGCGAAGAGTCCGACACCGGCGTAGAGATCGAGCACTCGCTCGCCGGGTTGGGGCGAGAGCAGGGACAACACGGTCGAGACGAGCACCGCCGGCGCGCCGGGATGCACTTGCCAGAAGCCGTCCGGCTCGACGAGGAAGTCGACTCCCAGCACAGTCTCCACGATCACGGGGCCCGGCGTGGGTTCTCGAGCCGAGATCTGTGCGATCAGGCAGTCGTCCACCGGGACGACCCGGCGCGAGCGGTGGGCGCGGAGTCCGCGAAGGCCAGTCGAGGCCGTCGCCCACTGCATGCGCGTGCGCCAGCGCAGCCCGTCCTCGTCCCCGGGGACCGCCTCGACCTCGACGGCCAGCTCGAGGCCGGCCAGGCGACGCAGCTGCTCCGACACCACGGCGGCCTTCAACGCCCGCTGCGAGGGAAGGGTGACGTGCTGGAAGTCGCAGCCACCGCACAGCCCCGGCCCGGCGACCGCACACGGGGCCGCCACGCGGTCCGGCGAGTCGTCGAGCACCGAGACCACGTCGCCACGCCAGAAGCGGTCGCCGTCCGTGCCCTCGGTGATCTCGACGACGACGCGCTCGCCGGGCAGCGCGTGCCGGGTGAACACCACGCGCGACTCGGGCGCTGGCAGTCGAACGATGCAGTGCCCACCGTGCGCGACCGGCCCGACGACTGCCTCGAACCGGTCGCCGACGCGCGAGTGGCCTCGCTCCTTGCGCGGTCGGGGACGTCGGTTCATTCGTGGATCTGCCGGTCTCGGTCGGAGTCATCGGACTTGCGCAGGACCCGTCCACGACGGAGGTCGCCCGCCTGGACGCGCTGGTCCTCGCGGGTCCCGCGCTCCTCGGCGATCAGGGAGGACCGCAGCTGGTAGGGCACCGAGGTGACCATCACGCCCGGCGTGAAGAGGAGCCGGCCCTTGAGCCGCAGGGCGGTCTGGTTGTGCAGGAGCTGCTCCCACCAGCGACCCACGACGTATTCGGGGATGTAGACCGCCACGACTCCGCGCGGGTTGGCTCGACGGATCTCCCGGGCGTACTCCACGATCGGTCGCACGATCTCGCGGTACGGCGAGTGGAGCACCTTGAGCGGCGTGTCCAGGTTGCGCTCGTCCCACTCCTCCAACAACCGGTTGGTCGCCGCCGCGTCGATCGAGACGTAGATGCCCTCCAGGATGTTGGGCCGCGTCGCCTTGGCGAAGGCGAGGGCGCGCAGCGTGGGCTTGTGGAGCCGGGAGACCAGCACGATGGCGTGCACCCGGGTCGGGAGCACCTTGTCCTGCTCGTCGGCGGCGAGCTCGAGCTCAACCATCGCGTAGTGGTTGCCGATCCCCCTCATGATCAGGAAGAAGATGCCCATCGCGATGATCGTTATCCAGGCTCCGGCAAGGAACTTGGTGGCCAGGACGATCACCAGCACCACTGCCGTCATGCCCAGCCCGAATGTGTTGATCGCCCGTGAGCGCATCATCCGGCGCCGCGACGCCGGGTCGGTCTCGGTCTTCAGGTGTCGCGTCCAGTGGCGGATCATGCCGAGCTGGCTGATGTTGAAGGAGACGAAGACACCGACGATGTAGAGCTGGATCAGCTTGGTCGTCTCGGCGTCGAAGACCACGATCAGGAGCACCGACATGGCGGCGAGGAAGACGATGCCGTTGCTGTAGGCGAGGCGGTCGCCCCGCGAGCCCAGCGAGCGCGGGGCGAGACCGTCCTGGGCGAGGATCGAGCCGAGCACGGGGAACCCGTTGAAGGCCGTGTTGGCCGCCAGCACCAGGATGATGCCGGTCACGGTGATGACGAAGTAGAACCCCGGCGAGAACCCGTCGAACACCCCGGCAGCGATCTGCGAGATCACCGGGTGCTGCTCGTAGCCGCGGGGCAACGCTCCCCCGGCGGCGTCCTGGAGCCGCTCGAGCTCGTGCGGGTCGACGTAGCGGATGCTCATCTGCTTGGCCAGCACGATGACGCTCATCATCATGGTGACGGCAATGAGGGCGAGCAGGAGCAGCGTGGTCGCGGCGTTCTTGCTCTTCGGCCGCTGGAAGGCCGGGACACCGTTGGAGATGGCCTCGACACCCGTGAGCGCGGCGCAGCCCGACGAGAAGGCGCGCGCCAGCAGGAACACCATCGCCACCTGGGTCAGTGGACCGTCCCAGCCCTGCGCAGGCTCGATGGTGAGGTCCGCGCTCTCGGCCAGGGGCAGGTCGCCCAACAGCAGTCGGGTCAGGCCGAAGGCGCACATCCCCAGGATCGCGACCATGAAGAGATACGTCGGTATGGCGAAGTAGGCACCGGACTCCCGGACCCCGCGCAGGTTGAGCGCCGCGAGGAACACCACCGCGACGCTGGCAGCCGTCGCCTCATGGTCGATCAGGGCCGGGATCGCTCCGGCGGCGTACTGCGCAGCCGACGAGATGGAGACCGCGACGGTCAACACGTAGTCGACGAGCAGAGCACTGGCCACCGTGATGCCGGCGTTGCGGCCGAGGTTGACGGTCGCCACCTCGTAGTCACCGCCGCCGGACGGGTAGGCGTGCACGGTCTGGCGGTAGGAGGCGACCACGGTGATCATGACGATCGCGACAGCCAGCCCGATCTTCCAGCTCCAGACGTACGCCGACGCCCCGGCCACGCTGAGCATGATGAAGATCTCGTCAGGGGCGTAGGCCACCGAGGACAGCGCGTCACTCGCGAACACGGGAAGCGCGATGCGCTTGGGAAGCAGGGTCTCACCGAGCTGACTGCTCCGGAGCTTGCGTCCGAGCAGGATTCGTTTAGATACGTCGCCGACACCCACGAGGGGACAGCGTAGTCACGGGTCGGCGCCTCCGTTCGCACCCCCGGCTCGGCGGGAGACCGTGGCGGCGACCGGCTGGGATACGGTTCGCTCGTGCACGTCGTCATCATGGGCTGTGGCCGGGTCGGTTCGACCCTTGCCCGAAGCCTCGAGGATCGCAACCATACGGTTTCCATCATCGACAGCGACCCGGACGCGTTCCGGCGTCTCGGTCCGTCCTTCAACGGCGACAAGATCACCGGCTACGGCTTCGACCAGGAGGTCCTGGAGAAGGCGGGCGTTCGTCGGGCAGAGGCCTTCGCGGCTGTCTCCAGCGGTGACAACTCCAACATCATCGCTGCCCGGGTGGCGCGCGAGACGTTCGGCATCCAGCAGGTGGTGGCCCGGATCTACGACCCCGGCCGCGCCGAGGTCTACCAGCGCCTGGGGATCACCACGGTCGCCACGGTCAAGTGGACCGCCGACCAGGTGCTGCGCCGGATCCTGCCGGCGGGCGCCGAGCCCGACTTCCGCGACCCGTCGGGCACCATCCGTCTCGACCACATCCAGGCGCCCGAGCAGTGGATCGGTGAGCGCACGATCCACTTCCAGGAGCAGTCACGCAGCCGCATCGCGTGGATCGACCGCCTCGGCGAGGGGATGATCCCGACCCGGGAGACCATCCTCCAGGAGGGTGACATGCTTCACCTCGTCATGCGCGAAGAGACCGCGGCGCACGCCTACTCAGTGCTCGACCGCGGACCGGAGGAGCAGTAGAGATGCGCGTAGCCATCGCCGGAGCGGGCGCTGTCGGCCGCTCGATCGCCCGCGAGCTCATCGGCAACGGTCACCAGGTGCTGCTGATCGACAAGTCCCCCAGCTCGATCCGTCCCGAGCGGGTGCCCGACGCGGAGTGGCTGCTGGCCGACTCCTGTGAGCTCTCCTCCCTCGAGGAGGCGCAGTTCGACAAGTGCGACGTGGTCATCGCCGCGACCGGGGACGACAAGGTCAATCTCGTGACCTCGCTGTTGGCGAAGACCGAGTTCGGTGTGCCCCGCACGGTCGCCCGGGTCAACCACCCCAACAACGAGTGGCTGTTCACCGAGGCGTGGGGCGTCGACGTCAACGTGTCGACGCCGCGCATCATGTCGGCGCTCGTGGAGGAGGCCGTCAGTGTCGGTGACCTGGTCCGGCTCTTCACCTTCCGCCAGGGCAACGCCAACCTCGTGGAGATGACGCTGCCGCCCGAGTCGCCCTACGTCGGCACCCCGAGCGGGCTGGTGCCGTTCCCCGACAACTGCGCGCTGGTGACGATCCTCCGGGACGGACAGGTCTACTCACCCAGTGGCGAGCAGCTGCTGGAGGCTGGTGACGAACTGCTGTTCGTCGTGCCGGCCGACGTCGAGGAAGAGCTCGAGCGACTGCTGTCGCCCACCAGCCACGGCGGCTGAGCCCACCGCAGGCCGCACCACAGGCGCGCCAGCGCCGCACGTCAGGTCGTGGGAGAGACCGGCGTCTGGTTGCGGGTGAGGAGCCAGGCCATGGACGCCAGAGCGGCGATCTGCAACGGCCATCCCAGGCCGATCTTGAGAGCCCCGAGGATGGCGACCGCCGTGTCCGGATCCATCGAGCCCGAGTTGCCGGCGAGCCAGACGGGAGCCTGGAGGGCGACCCGCAGCAGGCACGGCAGCACCAGGAGCCACGTCAGGCGGGTGCACAGCTTCACGATCTGCTTGTCCTGGTGCCATGCGGTCGGGTCCCCCGTGACGCTGCCGACCATGAAGCCGACGATCGGCCAGCCGATCAGGCAGGTCAGCGCCAGCACCACGGTGTAGGCCGAGTTGTAGAGGATCCCGGGCAGGAAGTAGGCGAGCGCCTGCTCCTCCTCGGAGCCTCCACTGGCCGCCGACCTGGCGACGAACAACCACCCGATGCCGATGCCGACCATCGCGTTGACCACGAACTGGACCGTCGAGCGCTGGAACAACCGGATGACGAGCAGCACCACGGCCGCCGACAGGCTCACGACCAGGGCGAGATTGAGCTCGCGGGTGGTCAGCCACAGGACCGTGAAGGCGATCGTCGGGACGGCCGCCTCGACCATGCCACGCCGCCCGCCGAGGGCCTGGGTGAGCTGGCGGCGTACGACGGCCTCCACCGTCTCGACGGTGGCGGGAGCCTCGGGCGTCGCAGCCTCGCTCACGGGATCAGCTCGTAGCGCGGGTTGAACAGGACACGGTGGCCGGTGGCCGAGCCGATCCGGCCCTCGACGCGCATCGCCCGTCCGGGACCGATCCCGGCGATCCGCCGCCGACCGAGCCACACGATCGTGATGACTCCGCTGCCGTCCTCGAGCTCGGCCTCGAGCGCCGGCACGCCGCCGCGCGGACGCAGCGTCACGGTCTTGATGGTGCCGCGCAGGCTCACGCGTTCGCGGTCGGGCGCCTCACCGATCGGAACGTCGCCGGCGGCAGCGTGGGCCGCGCGCAGGTCGCGCGCGTGCGCCTCGCCGGTGTCCGCCCACCGCGACAGGCTGCGCCGCAGTCTGCTCTTGTGCTCGGTCACGACGTCGGTCACTTCACCCGTCGGGCCTGCTCGGGCAGGGTGGCCGGCAGCGGCTCGCCCACGGGCATCGCGCCGGCACCGCGGCGTACGACGACCTGCGCCAATGCGTCCTCCCACTCCCCCGCTTCCTCGGGCTGCACCGCCGGCCGACCGAGGAAGGAGGCGCGCAGCATCCAGCGCTGGCCGTTGATGCCGACGATCCGGGTGGGCTGCAGCGCCACTTCGCCGTCGGGCTTGCGCACCGGCATCTGGCAGACGAGCTCGGTCCCGAACCGGCCTTCGCGCTCCTCGGCGCGCCCACCACGCCCGACGATGTCGTCGAGGATCTGCGGTCGCACGGTGCCCCACAGGTCACCGTTGCGGGGTGCTGCGAAGGCCTGCAGCTCGAGCGCGCCGTCCGGGCCGGTCAGCATCACGGCCTGGACGGCGCCGCTCGGCTCGTCGACCTGGAGCCGCAGCTCACGCCCGTCGCTGGGGATGATCAGGAGCGAGCCGAGATCGACGCGCTGGACGCCGTCGTCCTGGACCTGGGACTCGTCAAAGGGTCCGTCCGTGCGCGGTCCGGTTGATGCGTCCGGGGCAGGCTGGTCCTCGGCGACCTCCGCACTCGACGGGGAGACGGGTTCGGAGGTGGGCTCCGACTTGCGGCGGAACTTCACGTCAGTCACTCCATTCGTGGTGCTGCAGGTCCGGGCTGTGACGTGCTCACGACGGAGCGAAGCCACCGGTAGAACCGTAACCCCCCGCACCTCGTCGTGAGTCGGGGAGTACGTCGACCTCGACGAAGCGGGCGCGCTCGAAGCGCTGGACGAGGAGCTGGGCCACCCGGTCACCGCGCCTCAACGTCACCGGCAGGTGGCGGTCGTGGTTGACGAGCAGGACCTTGATCTCACCGCGATAGCCGGCATCCACGGTCCCCGGCGTGTTGACGATCGAGAGCCCATGACGAGCGGCCAGCCCGGATCGGGGGTGGATGAGGGCGACGAAGCCCGCCGGCAGGGCGATCGAGATGCCGGTCGGCACCAGGGCTCGCTCACCCGGCGCCAGGGTGACGTCCACCGTGCTGTGCAGGTCGGCTCCGGCGTCACCGGGGTGGGCGTAGGCCGGGAGCGGGAGGTCGGGATCGAGGCGGACGATCTGGACGTCGAGGTCAGTGGCGGGCTCGTCGGGCACCCGCGGAATCTACCCGCCCGCAGCGGCTCCCGGGAGCCCGCCTAGGCTCTTTGGCGTGGAGTTCGCGGAACGGCTGAGCGTGCCGCTGCGCTGGTGGGCGCAGGGAACCATGATGGTCGCCACCCTGTGGCTGGCCCTCGTCGTCGCGGTCCCACTCACCCTCGCCTGGGTCGTGACCGGGGTGGCCATGGCCCTCCTGAGCGCCCTCTTCATCTCGTACGGCGCCGCGCGGGTCAGCGTCGGCGACGGCGTCCTGCAGGCCGGTCGTGCGCAGATCGCGACCGAGCACCTCGGTGCCGTCACGCCGCTCGACCCCGAAGCCATGCGACTGCTGGCCGGGCGCGACGCCGACGCCCGGGCGTTCCTGCTCCTGCGCCCCTACCTCAAGCGTGGTGTGCGCGTGGACCTCGACGACCCGAGCGACCCTGCGCCGTACTGGCTGATCAGCTCGCGGCATCCCGATCGGCTCGCGGCCGCGCTGGTCGCTGCGACCCCCAGCAGCCGCCAGCGGCCCGGATCGTCTGGATAGGGTGGCGACATGGCATCTGGATCCAGCAGCAAGGTATGGACGGCGTTCTCCCTGGCCTCGGCGCTCGGAGCGGCGGCGGTGGCCCGGAAGGGTCTGAACACCACGTGGCGCGCGGCGACGGGCAAGAACCCGCCGGCCAACCCGGCCGACCCCGATGTCGACGTGTGGGAGGCAGTCGCCTGGGCCGCCTTCAGCGGCACGGTCATCCAGGTCGCCCGCATGCTCGCCGGGCGCAAGGCAGCGCACTACTACGCACGGTCGACCGGCCATCTCCCGCCCGGACTGCGGCCCCAGGACCGGGACGCCGATGACGCCCCGGCTCAGGTGACCTGAGCGGGACGTCCCGCGTCACGACTCAGGCGCAGTCGCGGCAGATCAGCTTCTTCTCGTCCGCGAGCTGCGAACGGTGATGCACCAGGAAGCAGCTCCGGCAGGTGAACTCGTCCTCCTGCCGCGGCATCACCTCGACAGCAAGCTCTTCGTGCGACAGGTCGGCGCCGGGCAGCTCGAAGGATTCGGCCGCCTCGGTCTCGTCCTCGTCGACCTTGCCGGAGTTCTTGTCGTGGCGACGAGCCTTGAGCTCCTCGATGCTCTCTTCGCTCTGGTCTTCCTCGGTCTTGCGCGGCGCGTCGTAGTCAGTTGCCATCTTCGTCCCTCTCACCCTCAGCGCGAGATCCGGCGGCGGGATCTCGTCATGCTCGTCGGCGCCAGATTGTGCACCATCGACGTGGCGCCTGCTACGGCGCACCCGTCGTGTCCCGTGAACAGAAGATGTGCACTTCCTATTCCCGCTCGGCTCAGGCGAGGAAGCCGGCGCCGCGAAGCGCCTCGACGAAGGTGTCCCAGCCCGCGGCCGGCGCACCGGTGGCGAGCCCGTGGGAGGCTGCCCCGGGGACAGCCTCGACCAGCCGCCCCGCCAGCAGGCCGAACCGTCCGCCGGCCTCGGTCAGCACCAGCGCTCCGGCGCTGTAGTCCCACGGCTGGGGCCCCTCCTCGACGTACGCGTCGCCACTGCCGTCAGCGACATGGCACAGGTCAAGGGCGCAGGAGCCCAGGCGTCGGATGTCACGCACGTGCGGCAGCAGCGCAGCCACGCACGCCCCCTGGTGGGCACGCACGTCCCCGCGGTAGCCGAAGCCGGTCAGCACGAGGCGTTCGGCCAGGGGCGGGCTGGGGCGTACGGCGATGGGCCGGCCGTCGCGCGTCGCACCGGCACCCAGCGCTGCGGCGTACTCCACGCCCGAGGAGCCGTTGATGACGACACCCGCGACCACCTCGCCCTCGACCTCGGCGGCGATGGAGACGGCCCAGTCGGGCAGCCCGTAGAGGTAGTTGACCGTGCCGTCGATCGGGTCGATGACCCATCGCACGGCGCTCGTGCCGGGATGGTCGTCGCCCTCCTCCCCCAAGATCGCGTCGTCGGGGCGCGCGGTGAGGATCCGTCGCCTGATGAGCTCCTCACACCTGCGGTCGGCCGCAGTGACGACGTCGACCGCGCTGCTCTTGGTGTCGGCGACCTCGATGCCGCTCTCCCGCATCGACCTGGCCAGGGTCACGGCCTCCCGGCCCACGACGAGCGCCAGGTCGCGCAGCTCGATGCCGAGGTCGTGCGGCGGCGTGCTCACGAGTCCTGCTCGCACAGCGCCGGGCGCTCACCTCGCGGATTGGGGCAACAGCCCACCGCGCAGACACCCGACCACGCCGCCAGGGTCCCCACCGACTCGGGCTGCACAGGCTCCCCGCGTTCGGCCGCCGCACGCTCAACGAGCAGGTCTCGCACCATCGCGACGAATCGTCCGTCCACCCCCGGGGTCGAGGCCCGGGCGGCCTCCAGACCGAGCTTCTCGGCCGTGGCCAGCGCCTCGGTGTCGAGGTCGTAGATGACCTCCATGTGGTCCGAGACGAAGCCGATGGGGATCAGCACGACGGCCTTCGTGCCCGTGGCGGCCAGCGCCTCGAGGTGGTCGTTCACATCGGGCTCGAGCCAAGGGGTCCTCGGCGACCCCGAGCGCGAGCAGTAGACGAGGTCGTGCCGCCGCCGGCGTCCCGTCTGGTGTCGCAGCCGTGCACTCACCTCCTCGACCGCGCTGAGGTGCTGTCTCACGTAGGCGTCGCCGTCGGGGCCGCTCGTCCGCGCCATCTCCGTGGGGATCGAGTGGGTGACGAAGACCAGCACGGCCTCGTCGCGCAGCTTGTCGGACAGCTCGGACAACGAGGTGAGGGCGGCGTCCACGACTGCTTCGATGAAGCCCGGGTGGTTGAAGTACTGACGCAGCCGGTCCAGGCGAGGCGCTCCCTCGACCTGGGCGACCGCCTCAGCGAGGTCCTCGCGATACTGACGGCACGAGGAGTAGGACGAGTAGGCCGACGTGGTCAGGACCGCTGCGCGCCGGATGCCGTCGTCGCGCATCTGCGTCATCGCCTCGGTCAGGTAGGGGTCCCAGTTGCGGTTGCCCCAATAGACCGGCAGGTCGATCCCGTTGCCTCGGAGGTCGTCGCGGATCGCCGCCAGCAGCGCGCGATTCTGGTCGTTGATCGGGCTGCGGCCACCGAAGAGGAAGTAGTGCTCCCCGACCGCCTCGAGTCGCTCCGGCGGGATCCTGCGACCACGGGTGACGTTCTCCAGGAACGGGATCACGTCCTCCGGCTTCTCCGGCCCACCGAAGGAGAGCAGCACGAGCGCGTCGTACGGCGAGACGTCTGGACCGAGCGAGGAAGACATGGCGTCAGCGTAGTGACCGCCCCCTACATCACTAGGCTCCTCGGCATGGCTCCATGGACGAACTGGGCGGGCACCGAGACGGCAGAGCCCGAGCGCGTGGTGGCGCCGCACGACGTGAGGGAGATCGTCGAGGAGATCGAGCGCGCCCGCACACGGGGGCGCACCGTGAAGATGATGGGCACCGGCCACAGCTTCACCGGCATCTCCGCCCCCGTCGACACGATGGTGCGACCCGACCACCTCGCCGGCATCGTCGCTGTCGACCGGGACGCGATGACGGTGACCGTCCGGGCCGGGACCCCGCTGCACGTCCTCAACGAGCAGCTCACCGTCCTAGGCCTCTCGCTGCACAACATGGGTGACATCGCCGAGCAGACCCTGGCCGGCGCCACCTCGACCGGGACCCACGGCACGGGCGGCAGGGTCGCCTCGCTGTCGGCCCAGATCGAGGGCTTCACGATCATCTCCGGCCAGGGCGAGGAGATCACGGTCTCGAGGGCGGGCGCCAGCGACCTGTTCGCCGTAGGCCGGGTCGGGCTGGGAGCGCTGGGCATCCTGACCGAGCTCACCGTGAAGGTCGAGCCGCTCTTCGCCCTCGAGGCGCACGAGCAACCGATGACGTGGGACACCGCGCTGGCGGCGTACGACGAGCTGACCTCGGACCACGACCACGTCGACCTCTACTGGTTCCCCCACACCGAGCACGCGCTGGCGAAGGTGTACGACCGGCGGACGGACCTCGACGGCATCCGCCCGCTCGGGCGGTGGAAGCACTGGCTCGACGACGAGCTCCTCTCCAACACCCTCTTCGGACTCATCACGACCCTGGGCACGCGTGCTCCCGGGGCCGTGCCCGTGCTCAACGGGCTGTCGGGCCGGGCGCTGTCGGAGCGCCGGTTCAGCGACATCGCCCACCGGGTCTTCACGGCGACGCGACGGGTGCGGTTCAAGGAGATGGAATACGCCGTGCCGCGGGAGGTGGGCCTGGAGGCACTCCGCGAGGTGCGCCGCGTCATCGACGCCTCGACGTGGCGGATCGGCTTCCCCGTCGAGGTCCGCACCACGCCCGCGGACGACATCGCGCTGTCCACGGCATCGGGTCGCGAGTCGATGTATCTCGCGTTCCACGTGCCGACCGGCGCTGACCACACCGACTACTTCACCGGCGTGGAGGACGTCCTGAGGCACTTCGAGGGACGCCCGCACTGGGGCAAGATGCACACCCGCACCGCTGGCGAGCTGTCGGCGCTGTATCCGCGCTTCGGTGAGTTCCTGGCCGTCCGCGACGCGCTCGATCCAGATCGGGTGTTCACCAATCCCTACCTGCGGAGCGTGCTGGGCGACTAGAGACCTGCGTCCTAGACGTTGGCCGGCCCCCGGGGCTTCGGAGCGCGGATGTCGAGCACGACCGCGAGCAGCCGGAGCACGAGGCACACCCCGAAGCCCGCGAGGGCGACCAGGGCGAAGGGCTGGTCGAAGTGGTCCAGCGCCACCGCGATGGCGGCGCCGAGCAGCGCCGGGGTGGCGTAGAGGCTGCCGGTGAAGACGACCGGTGGCCGACTGGCCAGCACGTCGCGCACCATCCCGCCGCCGATCCCGGTCACCATCCCCATCAGCGCCGCCGGCACGGGTCCGAGGCCGTACTCGACCGCCTTCAACGCGCCCGTGACGCAGAAGAGCGCCAACCCGAAGGCGTCCAGGACGTTGACCACGGGCTCGAGGCGCCCGAGGGTCGGGTGGAAGACGAAGGTGACGAGGCCGGCGGCCAGCGGCACGGTGAGGTAGCGCCAGTCCGTCAACGCCGCGGGCGGCGTCGCACCGATCAGGACGTCTCGCAGGAACCCGCCGCCGAGACCGGTGGTGCCAGCCAGCACCAGGACCCCGAACACGTCGAAGTCCCGGCGTACGGCGACGAGGGCCCCCGAGATGGCGAAGACGAAGATCCCGAGCAGGTCCAGGACGACCAGGGCGGCGGCTGAGTCAGGGACCCAGGCGGTGGCGGAGTCGACGGCGGAGGCGAGGGGAAGCACTGCTGAACGCTATCGGCAGGCACGCCGCTCGCGTGCCGTCCCCCACGCCCACGCTGGCGTAGGGTCGTGGCGACCGGAAAAAGGCGGCTCGAACCACCAGATCTCCACTCATCACAGCTAGGAGTGCAGCATCCATGGCGCACCTCACGCTCGCGGGACGAAGCGATGATGGCAAGCGTCTGCTGCTGGTGAGTGACAACGGAGCCGAGTTCACCCTCGACATCGACGCCCCGCTCCGTGCCGCCCTCCGCGGCGAACATGCCCGCATCGGCCAGTTGGAGATTCAGATGGACAGCTCCCTTCGCCCCCGTGACATCCAGAACCGCATCCGGGCCGGCGAGAGCCCCGACGCCGTGGCCCAGGCGGCGCAGACCACCGTCGAGAAGATCATGGCGTTCGCCGCTCCGGTCATCGCCGAGCGCGCCCACGTCGCCGATCGTGCGCAAGGTTCCTCCTTGCGCCGCAAGGCGGGCGACACCGGCGCCCGCACGCTGGGAGAGGCGGTGGGAGCCCACCTGCGCGGCCTCAACGTGGACCCCAATCAGGTCGAGTGGGACTCGTGGCGGCGTGAGGACGGCCGCTGGACGCTCACCGGCTCCTTCAACACCCCCCAGCGCCGTGGGACTGCGACGTTCGCCTTCGACCTCCGAGGCAGCTTCGTCACGTCCGAGGACGCCGACGCCCGCTGGCTGGTCGGGGAGGAGGTCTCCTCCGTGTCGACCGCTGCGAAGTCGTCGAGGGACGACCTCCAGCAGGCGCGATCACGCAGGCTCAGCGCCGTCCCCGCCGACGAGCTGCCCCTGGGCGAGGACGCGATCGAGCTCGCCGCCTCCGATCACGACGGCGACGTCGAGGAGGTCGAGGCGAGTCCGACCGAGACCACCCTGGACCTGACCGAAGCGGGCCTCCGCACCGATCAGGCATCCGAGGCACCGCCCGCCGACGACGACGCCGAGGGGGCCGACGATCCAGTCGTCGGCTCTGCGTCGGGGTCAGGGTCGAGCGACCCGGCTGCTGACGAGCCGGCGGCACGCCGGCCGGCTCGCAAGGGCCGGGGCCGTGCGTCCGTGCCGAGCTGGGACGAGATCATGTTCGGCGGCCCGAGCGACTAGGGACGAGTGCCAGCCGCCCACGGATCGGCTAGGCGGCCAGCGTCGAGCCGCGCACGACGAGGGTCGTGGGCAGGACGACATCGGTGGCCAAGGCAGCCGACCCGTCGAGGTACTGCATGAGCATGCTCGCCGCCGCACGGCCCATCTCGCGACAGGGCTGCTGGACCGTGCTCAGCGCAGGCGTTGTCCGGGCGGCGAGCGGGACGTCGTCGAACCCGATGACCGCAACGTCCTCGGGCACGCGCAGACCTGCCGCTTGCACCGAGGCCAGCGCGCCGGCGGCCGACAGGTCGTTGGCCGCGAACACGGCGTCGAACGCGATGGCCTCGGCGACGAGGCGCTCGACCGCTTCCGCGCCTGAGGCGAACGTGAACTCGCCGGGGGCGATGCGATCGGGGGGCACCGGCAGGCCGGCGGCGGCATAGGTGTCCAGGAAGCCGCTGAGCCGCTCGTCGGTACACCGCAGGCCCGGGATGCCGCTGACCACGAGCGGTTGACGGCGGCCCAGGGCGAGCAGGTGCTCCGCCGCCTGGCGCGCGCCGGTCTCGTTGGTCGTGGACACCGACGGAAATCGGCCGTTCGACATCCGGTCGTCGATGACGATCACCGGTCGACTGCGGGTGTGCAGGCCGCCGATGTAGTCGAGGGTCCCCTCCTGGTTGATGACGAGCAGTCCGTCGAACGTGGACGCTGAGACACGCGAGGCGAACCGCTGCATCGACTGGTCCGTGCGGTTGCAGGTGAACAGCACGATCCCGAGCCCGTGCTCCTCGATCACGTCGACCGCACCCTCGACGATGTCCCCGACCCAGGGCCAGGACAGCGAGGGCACCAGCATCGCCACGACGGAGCTCCGGACGCCGCCACGGCTCACGCCGCGGGAGCTGGGGACATAGCCCAGCTCCTCCATGACCTGGCGGATGCGCAGGGCGGTGGACTCGTGGAGGTCACCCTTGCCGTTCAGGACCCGCGACACCGTCGTCTTGCTGACCCCGGCCCTCGCCGCGACGTCGGAGATCGTGTAAGCCATCAAGGATCCGTCCCGAGAGGGAACCGGGCGACGGCGTTGCCCACCCGATGTAACCGCTCTCAGATTGAACCGCCTGCGGCCTGGGCCGTCAATGGCCGACGGTCCGCCACGGGGCCGACGAGGCGGCGCGGGCACGTCGGTGCGCGCGGTAGTTGCGGAACTTTCCGATTGCGTCCCCCACCGTTGACGCGGCTTCCCGCGCGGCACTAGAACGGTGTGACCGACCTCACTGGCAGGCCTCCCCCACCGAGCGGAGAGGCCCAGACGCGGGTCGTCGCCACGTCCAGGGGCCGTCGTCCGACGCGCCCCTGTCCCTGCTCGCCTCCACGATTGGTGTCACATGAGCCAGCCCTTGGCCAATCCGTTCCCGGGACGACGCTCTCGCGCGTCCACCCGGAGCCGATTCGCACTGTTCGCCCTTGCCGCCCTGATCGGCTCGCTGCTCGCGGTGACTCCGCTCGCGGAGACCGCCAGCGCTGCCGGGCCCCTCGTCTCCCAGGGCAAGCCGGCCTCCGCCTCAGGAGTGGAAGGGACCGGCACGCCGGCCTCCGCCGTCAACGACGGCAACACCGGCACCCGCTGGGCCAGCGCCCACGGCGTGGACCCGAGCTGGGTGCAGATCGACCTCGGGTCGACGCACGCGATCGACCAGGTCACCTTGAACTGGGAGGCTGCCTACGCGCGGTCCTACCAGGTGCAGACCGCTACCTCGCCGACGGGGCCGTGGACCACCCTCCACTCCACCACCACCGGTGACGGCGGCCTCGACACGCTCGCCGTCAGCGGGACAGGTCGCTATGTGCGGGTGAACGGCACCGTGCGCGCCACGCCCTACGGCTACTCGCTGTGGGAGTTCCAGGTCTTCGGGACCCTGAGCGGAGGTGGGGGCACCCCCACCGGGCAGCAGATCGTCGGCCCGGGCAACAAGTGCGTCGACGTCGCCGGCGACAACACGGCCGGCAACGGCGGCATCGTCCAGCTGTGGGACTGCCAGGGCACCGCCGCCACGGACCAGTACTGGGCGTGGAACGGACAAACCCTGCGTACCTTGGGTCGCTGCCTCGACGTGAGCGGCGGGTCGACCGCCAACGGGGCGCAGGTGCAGCTCTGGGAGTGCAACGGCAGTGGCGCACAGAACTGGGCGCAGGAAGCAGGAGGCTCCTTGCGCAACCCCGCGTCCGGCCGCTGCCTGGACTCGCCGAACGGCTCGACCGCCAACGGCGCCCGGCTCCAGATCTGGGACTGCAACGGCTCCCCGGCACAGGTCTTCCGTATCGGCAGCGACGGCGGGGGTGGCGGCACCTGCACGAACCAGCCGACCGTGCCGAACCTCGGCCCGAACACCCACGTCTTCGACTCGACGATGTCGTCGGCGACGATCCAGACCAAGCTCGACGAGGTCTTCGAGGCCCAGAAAGACACGCTGCGGCACCAGTTCCACGGTCGTCGTGACGCGGTGCTCTTCAAGCCCGGCACCTACAACAACTACGTCAACCTCGGTTTCAACACCTCCGTCCAGGGCCTCGCCCAGAACCCCGACGGCGTCCGGCTCAATGGCGCTGTCACGGTGGATGCCTTCAACGCGAGCGACCAGGGCAACGCCACGCAGAACTTCTGGCGCAGCGTCGAGAACCTGCAGATCAACACCAACGGCGGCCGCAACCGCTGGGGCGTCTCGCAGGCCGCGCCGATGCGACGGGTCCATGTGATGGGCGGGCTCGACCTGTTCCCGGCCAGCTACGGCTGGTCGTCGGGTGGGTACCTCTCCGACGTCCGCGTCGACGGTGGCGTCGAGTCGGCCTCACAGCAGCAGTGGTACACCAAGGACAGCAACCTCGGCAGCTGGTCCGGGAGCAACTGGAACATGGTGTTCTCCGGCACGGCGGGTGCTCCGGCGACGAACTTCTCCACGGCCCCGTCAGGGGTCCACCACACCAACGTGGGCGCGACGCCCACGTCGCGGGACGTGCCGTACATGTACATGGACGGCGCCGGGCAGTACCGCCTGTTCCTCCCGAACCTGCGTACGAACGCGCACGGCGCGAGCTGGAACATCGGCAGTCCGACCCCCGGCACCTCGGTGAGCTTCAACAGTGTGTTCGTGGCCCGTCCGTCCGACAGCGCCGCGACGATCAACGCCCGTCTCGCCGACGGCTGCCACCTGGTGTTCACGCCGGGTGTCTACAACCTCACCGAGACCATCCGGGTCAACCGGGCGAACACCGTGGTGTTGGGCATGGGTTACGCGACGCTCATCCCGCAGAACGGGGTGACGGCCATCCAGGTCGGCGACGTCGACGGCGTGCGCATCAAGGGCATGTTCATCGATGCCGGGACGACGAACAGCAACTCGCTGCTCACCGTCGGCACGCCCGCCGGCGTCGGCACCTCACGTGCGGCCAACCCGGTCACGATCCAGGACGTCTACTTCCGCATCGGCGGCTCCATCGCCGGGAAGGCGACGAACTCCCTGGTCGTCAACAGCAGCAACACCATCGTCGACCACATCTGGGCATGGCGGGCCGACCACGGCAACAGCGGCACCTGGGGCTGGACGATCAACACGGCCGACACCGGCGTCGTCGTCAACGGCAACAACGTGCTGGCGACGGGCCTGTTCGTCGAGCACTACCAGAAGTACGAGGTCATCTGGAACGGTCAGGGCGGACGGATCATCTTCTTCCAGAACGAGAAGCCCTACGACCCGCCCAACCAGGCGGCGTACATGAACGGCCCGCGTCAGGGCTGGGCGTCGATCAAGGTCGCCGACCACGTGACGTCTTTCCTGGCCCAAGGTCTGGGCGCATACACGTTCTTCAACGTCGACCCCTCGATCAACGTCTGGAGCGCGTTCGAGGCACCCAACAACCCGAACGTCCGCTTCCAGAACATGGCCATCGTGTCGCTCGGCGGCGTGGGCAACATGTCGCACGTCATCAACGGAACTGGTCCGGGGGTGAACTCCACCACCCACAACGCGTACATGCTGCAGTACCCGTAAACCTCTCGACGACGTCGGGCGGCCACATGGTCGCCCGGCGCCGTCCGTTCCACCGCGATGCGCTCTCGGGGCGCGGTGCGGCGTACGACCTCTCACGTCTCTCGGAAAGCGAGTTCCCTCGATGCTGCTCTCCCCCTCCCGCCCGCGACGCAGGCTCACTGCCCTCGCTGCGTCCATCTCGGTCCTCGCAGGCGTGGGTCTCACCGCGGCGCTGACCACAACCACCTCGACGACGGCAACCGCCGCAGCCCCACCGACGCCATCGGGCTGGACGTCGGTGTGGGTCGAGGACTTCAACGGCCCTGCAGGGAGTCTCCCGGACCCGACGAAGTGGAACATCGAGACCGGAGGGGGCGGATGGGGCAACGCCGAGCTGCAGAACTACACCAACCGGCCCAGCAACGTCAGTCTCGACGGCGCAGGCAACCTGGTGATCACCGCTCGCAAGGAGGCGTACGGGAGCTGCTGGTACGGACCCTGCACGCACACGTCGGCCCGCCTCCAGACCATGAACAAGTTCACCCAGAAGTACGGCCGCATCGAGGCCCGGCTCAAGGTGCCCGGCGGCCGCGGCCTGTGGCCGGCCTTCTGGATGCTCGGGGACGACATCGGCAGTGTCGGGTGGCCCCAGTCGGGCGAGATCGACATCATGGAGGTCCTTGGCCACGAGACCAACAAGACCTATGGCACGCTGCACGGCCCCGGCTACTCCGGCGGTGCCAGCACCGGCGCGAGCCACACCCTGCCGAGCGGGTCGTTCGCGGACTCCTTCCACACCTTCCGCGTCGACTGGGCCCCGGATTCCATCAAGTGGTACGTCGACGGGGTGCTCTTCTCGACCAAGACCCCCTCAGACGTCGGCTCGAACAAGTGGGTCTTCGACCACCCGCACTTCATCCTGCTCAACCTCGCCGTCGGCGGGAACTGGCCCGGCAGCCCTGACGCCGCCACGCCGTTCCCCGCGCAGTACGTCATCGACTACGTCGCGACGTACCAGGCCGACACCTCACTGCCTCCGGCGCCTGCGGGCGCCTCGATCGCCGGTCCCGGCAACAAGTGCGTCGACGTGGGAGGTGACGACACAGCCGCCAACGGCGGAGTCGTGCAGCTGTGGGACTGCATCGCCGCCGCGTCGGACCAGAAGTGGACGTGGAACGGCACCTCGCTCCGCACCCTGGGTCGCTGCCTCGACGTCACGAGCGGATCCGTGGCGAACAGCGCGAAACTCCAGCTGTGGGACTGCAACGGCAGCGGCGCCCAGCAGTGGCAGCAGATGGCCGACGGCTCGTTGCGCAACCCGGCCTCCGGACGCTGCGTCGACTCGCCGAGCGGGTCCACCGCCAACGGCGCTCGGCTCCAGATCTGGGACTGCAACGGCTCGGCGGCGCAGGTCTTCCGCGTGGGCGGCACGCCTCCTCCCACGAACACCCTGCTGTCCCAGGGACGTCCGACCACCTCGTCGACGAACGAGAACGCCGGCACGACGGCGAACCTTGCGACGGACGGCAGCACCGGCACCCGGTGGGCGTCGGCGTTCAGCGACCCGCAGTGGGTCCAGGTCGACCTCGGTTCGACGCGGACGATCAACCGCGTCGTCCTGAGTTGGGAGGCGGCGTACGCCCGGGCCTTCCAGGTCCAGACGTCCAACGACGGCGTCAGCTGGACGAACATCTACTCGACCACGACGGGCACCGGCGGGACGCAGACACTCAACGTGTCGGGCTCCGGACGCTACGTGCGCATGACCGGCACCCAGCGTGCGACGCCCTACGGCTACTCGCTGTGGGAGATGCAGGTCTTCGGCAGCTGATGTGCCCGGCCCTCGTCAGCCGGCCGCCCGGGACACTAGTCTCCGGAGATGTCGTACTTCCTCACCGGTGCCACCGGGTTCATCGGTCGCCACCTCGTCGAGGAGCTCCTCGGGCACCGCCGGGGCGACGTCTTCGTCCTCGTCCGGTCCGGCTCGAAGGCTCGACTCGATGCGTTGGTCGACCAATGGGCGACCGACCGGGTGATCCCGGTCGTCGGTGACCTGGGCCAGGACGGTCTCGGCGTCGACCCGACGTGGGTGAAGGCCCAGCGCGGCCGGATCGACCACTTCTTCCACCTGGCCGCGATCTACGACATGACCGCAGACGCCGCGGCCAACGACGCGATGAACGTCGAGGGCACTCGTCACGCCCTCGACCTCGCCGAGCAGGTGGGCGCGGGCTGCTTCCACCACGCCTCGAGCGTCGCCGTGGCCGGTGACTTCCGCGGCGCCTTCGACGAGACGATGTTCGCCGAGGGCCAGCACCTCCCTTCTCCCTACCACCGCACGAAGTACGAGTCCGAGGCGCTCGTCCGCGACGAGGCGACGGTCCCGTGGCGGGTCTACCGGCCGGCGATCGTCGTCGGCCACTCCGAGACCGGTGCGATGGACAAGGTCGACGGGCCCTACTACCTCTTCCCGCTGCTCAAGCTGCTGCGCGACAGCCTGCCGGCCTGGTTGCCCCTGGTGGGTGTCGACCTGGGAGACACCAACGTGGTCCCGGTCGACTACGTAGCCAAGGCAATGGACCACCTGGCGCACCTGCCCGGGCGTGACGGCGAGGCCTTCCACCTCGTCAACCCGGAGCCCCAGCCGGTGGTCGACACGCTCAACCTGTTCTGCGCCGCGGCCGGCGCGCCCCGCTTCGCCACCCCGATCGACCGTCGGGTCGCCCGGATGGGTCCTCTGGCGCTGGTCCCCCACGCGCTGCGGCCCTCGGCCATGGTGGGTGCCCTGGTCCGCTCGGCTCCGGTGCAGCTGCTGCTCGACCAGACGATCGGCCGGGCCGGCATCCCGGCGGAGGTGCTGGGACACACCAGCTTCGCGGCGGTCTTCGACTCGCGGCGTACGGCGAAGGCACTGGCCGGATCGGGCATCGCAGTGCCCGACCTGGAGTCCTACGCCCGCACGCTGTGGGGCTACTGGGAGGACCACCTCGACCCGACGACGGGCACGAGCTCGGCCAACCGCGCGGCCCTTCAGGGCAAGCACGTCGTCATCACCGGCGCCTCCTCGGGCATCGGTCTGGTCACGGCGCTCAAGGTCGCGCAGGCCGGTGGTGTCCCGGTCCTGGTCGCCCGCGGGAAGGACAAGCTGGAGGAGACCCGCGCGTTGATCGAGAGGCACGGCGGCCAGGCGCACGTCTACGCGTGCGACCTCTCCGACCTCGAGGCCATCGACGCGATGTGCGAGCAGATGGTGGCCGAGCTGCCGTCGGTCGACGTCATCGTCAACAACGCCGGTCGCTCCATCCGGCGCTCGCTGCGGCTCTCGCAGGACCGCTTCCACGACTTCGAGCGGACCATGCAGCTCAACTACTTCGGCGCGATCCGGCTCGTGATGGGCCTGATGCCGAAGATGCAGGAGCAGCAGTCGGGTCACGTCGTCAACGTCTCCTCGATCGGGGTGCAGACCAACCCGCCCCGCTTCTCCGCGTACGTCGCGTCCAAGTCTGCCCTCGACTCGTGGTCCAACGTCGTGGCCAGCGAGGTCGTGGGCAACGGCATCACGTTCACCAACATCCACATGCCCCTCGTGCGGACGCCGATGACCGCGCCGACGACGCTCTACGACAAGTTCCCCATGATCTCCCCCGCCCAGGCCGCTGACATGCTGGTCCGGGCGATGGTCGAGAAGCCGCACGAGATCAACACTGCGCTCGGCAATGTCGGAGCGGTCATGCACACGGTCGCGCCCAAGCTCACGTTCCGGATCCTCAACATGGCCTACAACGTCTTCCCGGACTCGGCTGCGGCCAAGGGCACGGTGCCGGAGGGCGGCGGCACCCGTGAGTCCGAACAAGTCATGCTCGCCAGGATGTTCAAGGGCGTCCACTGGTAGTCGCCTCACCTAGGCTGGCCCGCATGCTGCTGACCGGTCTCGCCATCCATCCCGTCAAGAGCACTGCGATCCGCCCGGTCGGGTCGGCCCGGGTGCTGCTCGGAGGCCTCGAGGGCGACCGCGCCTGGGTCGTGGTCGATGCCGACGGGGTGATGGTCACGGCGCGCGAGGAGCACCCGCTCTTCACGATCGTGGCCGACACCCCCGCCACCGATCCGTCCGTCGCGTCGGCGCTGCGGCTGCGTGCCCCGGAGATGCCGGACCTGCTCCTCGACCAGCCGGTCGGCGACCGCGTCCGCGCGCGGGTGTTCAGCCAGGAGCTCGAGGGCATCCCGGTGGGTCTCGAGGCAGACGCCTGGGTCCAGAAGTCCCTGCGTCGCGACGACCTGCGCCTCCTCTGGTGCGACGACCCGACCCGGCGCACCCTGGACCCCGCGCACTCCCGCCCCGAGGACTTCACGGCGTATGCCGACGGCTACCCGGTCACGATCGCCTCCGAGGCGTCGTTGCGGCAGCTCAACGACTGGATCATCGAAGGCGCGCTCGAACGCGGCGAGGACCCGTCCGCCCCGCTGCCCATGGAGCGCTTCCGGCCCAACCTCGTGGTCGACGGCGACACGGCGTTCGGCGAGGACGACTGGACCTCCGTGCAGGTCGGCGACGTCCGTTTCCGGGTGGCCAAGCCGAACGCTCGGTGTGTGATCACGACCATCGACCTGGACTCGCTCCAGACGAACAAGGAGCCGATCCGCACGCTGGCCCGGCACCGGCTCGTCGACAGCTTGACGATGTTCGCGACCAACCTGATCCCGGAGACGACGGGCATCGTCCGGGTCGGCGACCACGTTGACGTGAGCTGAGGCCGGGTCGACTGGGTCCGCGTCAGCCGAGGTCCTCGGACCACTCGACCGCGGGGGGAGACAGCCGTGCACACCGCGGCAGGCCGCACTCGTCGGTGAGGTTGACGCGCGCCGTGACCGAGGGTGCGTCGGGTGCGCCGGCCAACATCAGCTTGGCGCGCCGGAACATCGTCGCGTCGGGGCCCTCGAGCCACGTCAGGTAGATGAATCGCTCGCCGCGCTTGCCCTGCACGGCCGGACCACGGAAGTCGCGGTCGCCTGCGGCGTACGACTCCGCGACATCGATCTCCCAGACGGCGTGGGCGACGTCGGCGGGCACGACCTCCACCGGATCTCGGCGGAGCTGGATGCCCACCTGCACGTCACGGTGGCCGCCCGGATTGCGGCCGGGCAGCGTGTGACCCTCGATCCGGATCCTCATCCTCGTTCGACCTCCCGGGCCGGGTCGGCGACCCACCCCGACCAGCTGGCGGGGAAGAGCGCGGCCCGGGTGCCGGCGACCTCCATGGCGAGGATGTCGTGGGTCGCGGTGACGCCGGATCCGCAGTAGGCCGCGACGTTCCCGCCCGGGGTGACGCCGACGCCCGCATAGAGGGTGCGGAGCTCCGTGGCGTCGCGGAAGCGCCCGTCCTGTGCGAGGTTGCGCCCGGTGTCGACGTTGACCGCTCCCGGCACGTGCCCGGCGACCGGGTCGACCGGTTCCACCTCGCCCCGGTGGCGCTCGGGTGCGCGGGCGTCCACGACCACGTCGACGGCGAGCAGGCCGTCAGCGTCGACGACCGGCATCGATCCGGGTGTCCCGTGGAAGTCGCCGCGCAGTGTCGCCGGCTCCCCTGTCTCCACGTCACCGCCCGCTGCCACCCAAGCACCCCAGCCGCCATCGAGCACCCGCACGTCCCGGTGCCCGTAGTGGCGAAGCAGCCACCAGGCACGGCTCGCTGCGCGCCCCTGCCAGTCGTCGTAGACCACCACTGGCAGGTCCGTGTGCACCCCCGCCCTCTGCATGGCGGCCACGAACACGTCGGGGTCAGGCAGCGGATGCCGCCCGCGGTCGTCGACGGGCTCGGCGGGAGCGTCCGCGAGGTCCGTGTCGAGATCGACGTACGCCGCACCGGAGATGTGGCCTGCGGCGTACTCCTCGCGACCGGGAGGCCCGCCCATGCGGTAGCGCACGTCCAGGACGATGACGCGGCCGAGCGACGAGGCCAGCTCGGCGGCCGAGATCAGCGGTGAGCTCACGTCGCCCACCGTAGCGCCGCTCATCGGGGACGAGGAGCGCAGACGGTGCGAGGCAGCACCCGGAGCATGTGAAAGGATCCCGCCTCGTGGCTGAACTGCAATTCTTCACCGGCACGATGGACTCCGGGAAGTCGACCCTCGCGCTGCAGACCAACCACAACCACGCGACGCGCGGGCGGGTCGGACGGATCTTCACCACCCACGACCGCGCCGGACAGGCGGTGCTGTCGAGCCGGCTCGGGCTGACGCACGACGCCCTCGAGGTCGACTCCGACTTCGACTTCTGGCGCTACGTCGTCAGCTCCCTCACTGCCGGCGGCCGAATCGACTACCTGATCTGCGACGAGGCCCAGTTCTACTCCCCCGACCAGATCGATCAGCTCGCCAAGATCGTCGACGAGCTCCAGATCGACGTCTTCGCCTTCGGCATCCTCACCGACTTCCGCTCGTTCCTCTTCCCCGGCAGCGCCCGCCTCGTCGAGCTCGCCGACCGGATGAACGTCCTCCAGGTCGAGGCGTTGTGCTGGTGCGGCAAGCGCGCCACGCACAACGCCCGCACGGAGGACGGCGTCATGGTGGTCGAGGGTGACGTGGTGGTGGTCGGCGACGTGGCCGACGGGGACGACGAGGGTTCAGTCCCGCGACCGCGGCCACGGGTTTCAGACCACCCGACCCCCGAGGTCGCCTACGAGGTGCTGTGCCGTCAGCACCACCGGCGCCGCCTCACCGCTGCTCGGGCCAAGGCGGTCTCGCTGGCGCCTGAGCCGCTGCCCTTCGGCTGAGGCGAGCCAGCGACTCCTATCAGCCCCTGCGGCGAATTCTTACCGCGCTTGGCGGTCGAGCCCGGATGCTCGAGTCGCGCCAGTTGCGAACGAGCGTGGCCGCCTGCAACGCGGCAGCAGAGGCTAAGCGGAATTGATGTCGCCGACCGACGCTCGAGGGAACCGAGCCACGGTCACGACGGCACCGCCACGAATCTCCAGTGCGTCCGGAGACACCTCGTACTTGGTCTCATCGTCCGGGTCCAGATCGATGATGACGCTGAACTCATAGTCCTTCTGATCCGCATCACCTCCCGTGTACCCGTCAGCCCAGACGTCCACTATCGAGCCGTCAGCAAGCGTGACTCGCCAGCGAGAAGGAGGGAGGAACGCAAATCCCATGAGCCGAGCCTAGCTTAGCTAGGCGGTCAGCGGGTGAATGAGCCTGAGCGGAGGTCCCCTCCCGTGGTGCACCGAACCGACGATCCGTGCGGTCAGGCGGCGCCTGCAGATCGGAAGATCCGGACGCGTGTTGGGCTGAGCTTGACTGGCCACATGAGTAGCGAGTCGGAGCAGCCACTGCCAGTGACCGTTAGCGTGCGGGCTCTGGACGGACGCGGGCCCCATTCAAGCTACGGGTGTCCTTCAACGAGAACGAGAAGCTGGTTGGCATTCAAGGCAACCGAGCCGCGCTGAGCTCCCTGCGAAGCACTTGCTCGCCCAGCCCGGAACACTTTCGGGTTACACCTGTCGTGGGAGGCAGAGTCCGGCTGGTTCGAGACCGACGAAGCGGACCTTCACCTCATGCTCACCGGGTGACCGCTCATCGGCACGAGGGACGTGTTCACGCGGCAGATCTGGCCGGTCGGTGGCAAGATCGCGGTGTGGAGGACCGGCACCCAGCCATCGAATTCGTGACCGACGGCAGGTTCTACGTGCCGAGCGGTCGCACTGAAGGCGAGTTCATCGTTGTGTTCGGCAGCCTCGTGTCGGGCCCCAAGGGTCCCGCTCCCGGAACCTTCATCACACCGTTCATCGCTGACGTGATGCGGGCCAACCACGGCGACTCTACAGTCTTCGAGGCTCGACTGGACTTCCCTCTGGAGGACGAGCCCGAACCTAGAGAAGGGCCGTCCGTGCTTCTCTACGGAGCGTCGCTCGAGGAGGTCCCTGCCGGGTCCAGGGTCACCAGTCGTTCGGCTGGCTGAGCGAGCCCAGCCCCCGTGAAGGAGACCTGCCACGTCCCCGGTCGTGCAATGGCGGCCACAGTAGGAGAGTGGCGCGAGCCGTTTGCCCAGTGCCGGCGGTGCGTCGAGCTGGTCCTGACGGTGGACGTCCCTCACCATGGAGGCATGTCGAGACGCAGATCGAGCCGGGCGCTCGACAGTAGAGACGCATCGCCGGAGAAGGCCGTCGGAGTGTTACTCGACGAACTCTGCGGTCGGCTGGGCTTCATCCTTTCCGGCGAGGCACGAAGGGACCTGTTGGCGAGCTTGCCCACCACTGTGGACGAGTTCACAGACGCCGTCTTCGTCGCAGACGGCTCGGATCCGACATACGCGGACTCGTCGTCGCGCCGCACGGTGCGAGACATGGTCCAACAGCGAATAGCCCACCTGCTCCGAGTGGATCGCTAGTCCAGAGCGGCAGATGCCAATCCTCGGGTGCTGGCACTTGCCCTTCTTGCCACCAGTCGGCTGAACAAGATTCTCAAGGTTTCTTGCACTGGACCGCCGAGAAGGGCCGATTTCGGGCCGTCGCTGTCGGTGGCCCCTGCTTGGGTTGAGTCATGCAAGCGACCGCCACCACCGCCACTTTGCCGGACTCCCCAGCAGAGGTGTTGACTGCGTTGCGGTCCGAGCAGGACCTGCGGCGGGCCTCCGACGTCAGGTCGATGCAGCTCGCAGCGCACTGGGTCGCACTGCACCCGGCCGCGAACTCGGAGGACCCCGCCGGGTGCTTCCAATCGCCCAAGACCCTCGCCGGGGAGGGGTCGCCGGCGATTGACGAGTTCTGCGTCCCTGAGGTCGCGACCAAGCTCGGCACGACGTGCGACTCGGTCGGGTCGTACCTCACCGACGTCATCGAGCTCCGCTACCGCCTGCCACGGCTGTGGGCCGCGGTCCTGATGGGCGACGTGACGCCGTGGCGGGCGCGGGTCATCGCGCAGACCACCGTCGACCTCACACCGGAAGCGGCTGCGTTCGTGGACCAGCAGACCGCGTGGTGCGCCAACCGCGTCACCCCCTCCCAGCTCATGCGACTCGTCGCCCACGCCCGGGCCCGGTTCATGCCCGACCAGCTGGCAGCAGAGATCGAAGCCGCAGCAGACAAGCGGCACGTCACCTTCGTCTGTGACCAGGTGTCCTTCGACGGCACCATGCACCTCGAAGCCGACCTCGAGGTCCCCGACGCCCTCGGCCTCGCTCAGGCGGTCGCAGACGGGGCCGCTCGGCTTGCTGACCTGGGCTCGACCGACACCCTCGACGGGCGCCGCGCCACCGCGCTCGGTGACCTGGCCCGCCACCAGCTCGCGTTCGGGTTCGACGATGTTTCCTCCGACGAGCGCACAGCCACGTCAGCCAAGCCGGCGACGACGCAGATCGTGCTCCACGCGCACCTCTCCGCCGACGCGATCCTCCGCATCAACCCCGACGGGGACAAGTGCCTGAGCGGGTACGTCGAACAAGCCGGCCACCGCGGCCTCACAGCCGACCAGATCCGCGACTGGTGCGGACGCCCCGGCGTCCAGATCACCGTGAAGCCCGTGATCGACCTCCACGAGCGGTTGGAGACGGCCGGCTACACGCCCACCGACCGGATCCGCGACCACGTCATCACCCGCGACCGGACCTGCGTCTTCCCGTGGTGCGGCCGCAACGCCAGGCGCTGCGACCTCGACCACGTCGTCCCCTTCGACCACACCGACCCCACCCGCGGCGGACCCACCAGCACCGACAACCTCGCACCGCTCTGCCGACGACACCACCGCCTCAAGACCAAGGGCCGCTGGCGATACCGCATGACCGACCCCGGGGTGTTCATCTGGACCAGCCCCCTGGGAGACCAGTTCCTCCGCGACCACACCGGATCACGCCCCCTCGAGCCGGAACCACGACCCGAACCACGACCCGAACGCCCGACCGAACGCCCGACCCAGAGCCCGACCGAACGCCCGACCCACGGCCCGGCCGAACGCCCCACCGGCCACCCGCCCGACCAGTAGCGACACCGCCCCACACCCCGCAGACCACCGGCCGCGGGGCCACGGGCATGTCCCGAGGACGAAGGTGCAGGCTGAGCGGTGGCTCCAGTAGGTTCCCGAGCGTCAAGAGCAGGCACAAACACTCGGGGGCAGTAGTGACGGATGCACCATCCACGGACCAAGAATCGCGCGTCGAAGAGCCGCGGCAACACCCGGCCTCGGTCTTCTGGCGCTACTGGACGGCCACGACCACCAGCCAGGTCGGCTCGGCCTTCACCGCGGTGGCCCTCCCGCTCGCAGCCGTCAGCCTCCTTGACGCGACCGCATGGCAGGTCGGGCTGCTCGTGGCCGCGGGAGACCTCGGCTGGCTGCTGCTGACCCTGCCGGCGGGCGCGCTCGTCACCCACCTCCCCCTGCGCGGCCTGCAGGCCACCGTCGACTTCACGCGCGGGTTCGCCATGCTCCTCCCGGCGGTGATGTGGATGCTGGGCGACCTCTCGATGGTGCATCTCTGGGTGGCCGCCCTGACCGTCGGCTTCGCCAACGTCTTCGCCTTCGTCGCCAACACGACGTACATCCCGAGCGTTGTCCCGCGGGAGCAGCTCGTGTCCCGCAACTCGCTGATGAGCGGCACCGACGCCATGACCCAGCTCGGCGCCCCGCCGGCAGCGGGCGTCTTCGTCGGCTGGCTGGGCGCACCGGTCGCCTTCGTGCTGGACGCGGTCAGCTACCTGGTCTCCGGGGCCCTCATGTGGACGCTCCCCCGCTCCATACCCGTCGCGGTGGAGCGCCAACCGATGCGCAGCCAGATCCGCGAGGGGTGGAACTTCGTCGTCACGCACCCGCTGATGCGACCGATGATGCTCGACGCAGCTGCGATCAACCTCGCCTGCGGCTTCCTGCTCACCCTGACCCCGCTGTACGTCGTCCGCGAGCTGGGCGCATCGCCGGGCGTGTTCGGCCTGGTCCTGGCCACGGAGGGAGTCGGCGCGCTGCTCGGTGCGACGTTCGGTCCTCGCCTCACGCGACGGTGGGGTAGCGGCCGGATGCTGCTGTGGAGCGCCTGGCTCTCCGTGCCGGCCGTGGCGCTGATGCCACTGGGAGACGCCACCCTCGGCCTGGTCGCGTTCGCGGCGGGCAACGCACTCTTCGCGTTCTTCACGGTGATCCTCTCGGTCATCACCAGGACCTACCGGCAACAGGAGAGCCCGCCGGAGATGCTCGCGCGGGTGATGGCGACGGTGCGCTTCGTGTCGTGGAGCATGATCCCGGTCGGCGGGGTGCTGGGCGGGTGGGCGGCCGGTGCCTTCAGCTCGGGCACCGCCTTGTGGCTGCTCGTTCCGGTGACGGCGCTCTCCCCGCTCGTCCAGACGGCCAGTCCGTTGCGGCACCTCCGTGAGGTGATCGAGTGAGGCTCAGCTGACCAGGATCGGGATGAGCATCTCATCCGGCGTCAGCGAGCCGTGCAGACCGACGAGCGACTTCTCGTAGGGGAAGTCGCGGGTGGTGACGACTGCCGCATCCCCGCGGCAGGCGACGAGGACGTCTCCGACCCGAGGAGCCACCGCGGGTGCCATGTCGCCGAACCAGCCACGCGCGACCGCGTCGTCGCGGGTGAGGACGAGCGCCCGGTCGCCGAGCACCTCGCGCCAGGTCGAGACGACGGAGTCGAGCGCACCGCGCGAACAGTAGAGGTGCCGGAAGCGTGCCTCCCCGCCGAGCAGGTCGACGCCGTCACGCAGCCCCGGCACGTCCTCGACATCGACCCGCGACGACTTCGGCGAGTCGACCATGCCGTGGTCGGCCACGACGACGAACCGGACCGAGTGCGGCAGCGCCTCTCGCATCTGCTCGGCCTCCGCGTCGACCATGGCCAGCTGCTGCAGCCACTGCGTCGAGGCCACGCCGAACTTGTGACCGGTCCAGTCGAGGTCGGAGTCGTAGACGTAGGTCAGCGACGGGGTGTGTCCGGCGGCCGTCACCATGGCCGCGATCCGCTCACCGACGCGATCCGCCCCCACGAAACCCGCTCCCCGGTGCGCCGCCAGGGTCAGGCCGGACCCGGCGAAGTCGCGCTTGTTGACCACGGTGACGTGGACGCCCGCGGCGGCGAGCCGGGAGAACGCGGTCGGGTGGGGCTGCCACTCAAGAGGATCGACCGACTTGTCCCACGAGAGGTGGTTGAGCAGCCGGTCGGTGCCGGGGATGCGCGCGGTGTAGCCGATGAGCCCGTGCGCGCCCGGGACGAGCCCGGTCCCGAACGACGTCAGGCTGGTGGCGGTCGTCGAGGGGACCCCCGCGGTGCCGACCGCCCCACCCTGCACGAGGGAGGACAGGAAGGGCGCCGAGCGCCGGTGCCGGTCCAGGAGCTCTGAGCCCAGCCCGTCGATGAGGAACACGACGTACGCCGACGCGTCAGGCATCACCAGGTCGGAAGGCGGCTGCCCGGCGACCGTGGCCGCCAACCCCAGCCCGCGCGCGACCGCCGGGACCACGTCACCGAGGGAGCGTTCACCGTAGGCGGGGAGGGTGAAGTCGATGGCGGGCGTGCCCGCGTCGCTCCGCTCGCTCATGCGCCCCGGGTCAGGGACGAGAGGGCCTCGGCGAACGCCAGCAGTCGCCCGACCGCTTCGCCGCCGTCGGCCGCCGCCGAGACCCGGAGCGAGAAGTCGTCGCCGGCGATGGTGCCGGTGTAGCCGTGGTCCGCGTCGCACTCGGGGTCGGCGCAGCCGGCAGGCTCCAGGTCGATGCGACCCACCCCGCCCCAGCCGATCGTCATGACGGCCTCGGCCGGCGAGGACGGGCCGGACGTCGGGTTGGCGATCATCCGGGTCACCACGACCGAGCGGATGGTCGACAGGGACACCGCCTCGGTCGACGTCGAGGTGTAGGGGTCAGGGAGCAGGTCGTCGCCCGGGTGCTCGTCGGTGTGCGCCAGGACCAGTCGTGTCGGCGTGAGCACCGCGACGGTGAGGTGGCGACGCACCTCGTCACGGTCGAAGGTCGGCTCGTGGTGCAGGTAGAAGGCCACGAGCTCCTCGCCACCGACGGCGGAGAACACGCCGTCGGAGACGACCTCGGGGTAGTAGCCGGTGTGGTCGATGGCCCGGCGGAGGTCTGTTCCCGGCCCGGGCTCGCTCGTCTTGCTGCGCATGCGGGGCAGTCTGTCACGCGACGTACCGACCGGGTCGAGCAGTCAGTGGGCGGTCAGTGGGTCATGGGGGTTCTAGCCGGCGTGCTGCGGGCAGTCGCCACCCCAGAGGCGCTGGACGACACCCACGCGCCAGATGCCGGGCAGGTCGCTTCGGGCGAGGCCGACCCCGACCCCGGTGCGGCTGTAGGCAGCATCGACCATGACCTGGTGGGGCTGGGGCGAACTCACCCAGGACGCCACACTCAGACGTGCCTGCTCATCGGCCACCTCGTCGCTGAACCCGTCCACCAGGGTGAACCCGTAGATGAGCTCAGAGACGACGCGCTGCTCGGTGCACTGTTCGACCCCCGGGTTGTTCCTCACCTCGGTCGCCGAGGCAGGCTCGAGGACCTCGCGACTGGTCATGGACTGCGCCCTGTCCTGCGCTCCGGTCGTCACCGGCTGCATCGTCGTGAGGGGCGCCACACTCGCCCTGGCGCGCTCGATGTTGGTGTATGTCACGATCGCCGCGCGGACATTGACCGCGAACGCCTGGAGCTCCTCGGTCGTCGGCGGACGGGGCCCCGGGGACGGGACTCCCAGTCCCCGGGACTTCTCCATGGCGTCTCTCGCGGCCGTAGCAGTTGCTCTCCTGACCGCTTCCCCGCGGATCCGATCCCTGCCCCTGTGCGTGGCCTGCGTGATCGCGTTCTTGCGTGCTGCCACCCGCTGGGGGTGCCGCACGCGCGCGACCCGTCCGATCCTGGTCCCGGTCCAACCGGCGGTCCTGGTGACCGCCTCCGGACCCGGCCTACCGATCGGACAGGCATCAGCCTTGACCCGGACCGTGGCCCACGCAGTGCCCTTCACGCCAACGCTCGCGTCAGCGACGAACCCGCCGCCAGCGGCAGGGCGGACCCGCACCGTCGACAGGCTCGTGCGGGAGACCCGCACCCGAGAGCGCCGCAGGTCCACCGACTTGGTCCCGGACGTGCATCGCGCGTCTGCGACCTCGCCATGCCGTTCGCCCGGGACGGACGGCGTGGCCGCGGCGGGCAGCGTGAGCAGCGTCGTCAGCAGCGCCCCGACGCCGACCGCGGCCCAAGTCCTCGTGTGATGTGCGCTCATCGTCTAGGTCCTCCCAAAACCTGGTCACGCCCGACGAGCCGACCCGGGCATGCACGGCAGTGGCGTCCGGGCAGGATACGCGGCTCCGCTCCGCGCAGGGTCAGCGCTCGCCGGCTCCGCTCAGTCGGGCAGGGTGTCGCCGGGGGGCGTGGACAGGCGGCGTACGAACCAGTCCGATCGCGGATCCACGACGGGCTCGATCCGGATCGCCGCTCCCAGCACCGACGCTCCGCTGGCGCCCGCCAGGATCAACGGGAGGTCGAGCGACCGGACCTGCTGCAGGTCGTGCTGGATCTGCGCCGCCCGGCCGACCAGCCGCTCGATCTCGGTCACGTCGACGATCTCGCTGCCGCGGTAGCCGAAGAGGATCGGCGACGCCTTGATCTCGCGCACCATGTCCTGTGCGTCGTGATCGGCCAACGGCGGGATCCGGAACGACCGGTCGCCCAGCAGCTCGGTGAGCGGTCCGCCGATGCCGAAGGAGATCACCGGGCCGAACAGCGGGTCCTCGAGGGTCGAGATCGCGACCGGCACGCCGGGCGGTGCGTTCCTCTGCACGACGAAGCCGGCGTTGGCGGGCTCGGTGATGACCGCGCTCAGCGAGTTCCACGCGTGGGCCATCTCCGCGGAGTTGTCGATGTTGCGCCATACGTGCGCCAGGTCGGGTCGGTGCCGCAGGTGGTCGGCCGTCGCCTTGAGCACGACGTCCCACCCGAGGTGCTCCCCCGCGGCGGTCGCCTCCTTGACGCTCGACACCGAGAGCGTCTCCCACAGGTCGATGCCGTAGGCCCCCAGCAGCTGCTTCTGCTCCTCCAGGGTGAGGTCGTGCCCGTCCGGGTGCTTCATCAACAGCTCGTTGACCAGGCGCCGCCCGGCCTGGGGGTCCACGCGGTCCGCGCTGCTCGCCGCCTTGTCAGGGGTGCGCAGCCACACGGCGTATTCAACGACGTGCGCCAGCGCGCGGACAGCGGCTTCCACGGCCGGGTAGGACGGCACCGAGCCGCGCCCGGCGCTCGATCCCGCGACATCGGGGACCCGGAGCAGCTCGGGGACACCCTCCGCGCCGAGGAACGTCGAGACGATCGGCTTGTCGGACTGCTCCCCCACGGCGGCGAGCACGTTGGCGACGTCCTCGCCGGAGACGTTGAGGGGCGGGATGTAGATCGCCGCGACGGCGTCGACCTCGGGGTCGTCGATGGCTGCGTCGAGCGCGTCCTCGAAGTCCTCTGCGCCGGCGTCCGCGCCCAGTGCCACCTGCTTGTTGACGACCAGGCCGACGCCGGTGGCCGCATCGGCCGCGAGCAGCCCGAGGGCGTCGGAGTTGCCCACGACTGCGACGCGGCGACCCCGGGGCAGCGGTTGGTGGGCCAACAGCTGCGCGACGTCGAACATCTCCTCCAACGTGTCGACCTGGATCACCCCCGCCTGCCGGAACATCGCGTCGACGGCCTGCGAGGGAGCGGCGATCTTCCGCACGGCATGTCCCATGGGTACGCCCTGGGTGCTGCGGCCCGACCGCACCGCAATGATGGGCTTGCGGCGGCTGACGCGCCGGGCAATGCGGGAGAACTTGCGCGGGTTGCCGATCGACTCGAGGTAGAGCAGCACGACCTCGGTGGCGTCGTCCTCGAGCCAGTACTGCAGGAGGTCGTTGCCCGACACGTCTGCACGGTTGCCGGCGCTGACGAAGGTCGACAACCCGAGCCCCCGGTTGTTGACCTTCTCCAGGATCGCCGAGCCCAGGGCACCGGACTGGCAGAAGAAGCCGGCGCGACCCCGGGGCGGCATCAGCGGGGACAGGGACGCATTGAGGCTGACGTCCGGATCGGTGTTGATCACGCCGAGGGCGTTGGGACCGATCAACCGCAGGCCGTAGGAGCGCGAGAGCCCGACCAGTCGCCGCTGCCGCTGCCGCCCCTCCTCGCCGGTCTCTGCGAAGCCCGACGAGATGACCACCAGGCCGTGCACGCCCTTGGCCGCGCAGTCGAGCACGACGTCCTGCACGGCGTCCGCAGGCACGGCCACGATGGCGACGTCGACGTCGCCCGGGATGTCCGCGACGGACTGATAGGCAGGCATGCCGGAGACCGCGTCTGCCGTCGGGTTGACGACATAGACCCGACCGGTGAAGTCGCCGGTCACCAGGTTGCGCACCAGCGCCCGGCCGATGGTGTCCTGTCGCCGGCTCGCGCCGATGATCGCGACGGAGCGCGGGGAGAAGAACTTCTCGATCGACGCTGACTCGGCGCGGTGCTCACGCTGCGCCATGACTCCGATCGCGGTCTCGGTGGGGTCGATGTTGAACTCGAGCTCCATCACGCCACCGTCGTAGGCGCTGGCCACGCGATAGCCGGCGTCGCGGAAGGTGTGGATCATGGCCTGGTTGTCCGGCAGCACCTCGGCGACGAAGCGCTCGATGCCGCGCTCACGACCGGCCTGCGCGAGGTGCTCGAGCAGCAGCTGGCCGATCCCGCGCCCCTGGTGCTTGTCCTCCACCAGGAAGGCGACCTCAGCCTTGCCGTCGTCGATCGCGTCGTAGCGACCGACGGCGATCATCTCGTCGGCGACCGTCAGGATGAAGGCCACCCGTTCGACGTAGTCGACGCGCGTGAACCGCTTGACGTCCCGGTCGGAGAGGAACGGCATCGGCGAGAAGAAGCGGTAGTACTTGGACTCGGCGGAGACCCGGCTGTAGAACTCGACCAGGAGCTCGGCGTCGTCGGGCCGGATCGGGCGGATGTGCGCCGCTCGACCGTCGCGCAGGAGGACGTCGGCCTCCCAGTGCCGCGGCGGTCGCGCGCTCGTCTCGGCCTCGGTCTCGGTCACCTTGGGAAATCTACAGGCTCGCGACGGCGCCCGATGCCCCTTGACGGCACCCGCCCGCGGCCGTACGGCGAAGTGTGGGCCAACACCCGGCGAGCCCCGTGCCCGGATCGGTGGCGGGACCGGGAGAATGCCCGCATGGCTCGACGTACCACCAAGCAACCGCTCCCCGACGACTTCGAGGAGCACATCCTCGACATCGACGTCGGCGAGGAGATGCGCTCCTCGTTCCTGGAATACGCGTACAGCGTCATCTACTCGCGCGCCCTGCCCGACGCCCGCGACGGGCTCAAACCCGTCCAGCGACGGATCCTCTACACGATGGACCGGATGGGCCTGCGGCCCGACCGCGGGCACGTGAAGAGCGCCCGCGTCGTCGGGGAGGTCATGGGCCGACTGCACCCCCACGGCGACACCGCCATCTACGACGCCCTCGTGCGGATGGCACAGCCCTGGTCGCTGCGGGTGCCCTTCATCGACGGCCATGGCAACTTCGGCTCGCCCGACGACTCCCCCGCCGCCATGCGCTACACCGAGTGCCGGATGCTTCCGGCAGCGGTGGCGATGACGGCGTCCATCGACGAGGAGACCGTCGACTTCAAGCCCAACTACGACTCCCGCGAGACCGAGCCGATCGTCCTGCCGGCGGCCATCCCCAACCTGATCGTCAACGGGACGACGGGCATCGCGGTCGGTATGGCGACCAACATCGCGCCGCACAACCTGGTCGAGGTGGTGCAGGCCCTGCGCCACCTCATCACCCACCCCAAGGCCGACCTGGACGACCTGATGCGGTTCATCCCCGGACCGGACCTGCCGACCGGCGGCAAGATCGTCGGCCTCGACGGCATCCGCGACGCCTACGAGACCGGCCGCGGCTCCTTCAAGATGCGCGCCACGGCCCGGATCGAGTCGGTCACCGCCCGCCGCAAGGGCATCGTGGTGACCGAGCTGCCCTACGGCGTCGGTACCGAGCGCGTGGTCGAGCGGATCAAGGCGCTGGTGCTGGCCAAGAAGATCCAGGGCATCTCCGACCTCAAGGACCTCACCGACCGCACCCACGGGCTGCGACTGGTCATCGAGGTCAAGAACGGGTTCGTCCCCGAAGCGCTGCTCGAGCAGCTCTTCAGGCTGACCCCGATGGAGGACTCGTTCGGCATCAACGCCGTCGCCCTCGTCGACGGCCAGCCGCGCACCCTGGGACTCAAGGAGCTGCTGGAGGTCTTCCTCAAGCACCGCTTCGACGTCGTACGCCGCCGGTCGCAGTTCCGCCGCGGGAAGGCAGCCGACCGCCTCCACCTCGTCGAGGGACTGCTCATCGCGATCCTCGACATCGACGAGGTCATCCAGGTCATCCGTACCTCCGACAACGCCTCGGTCGCCAAGGAGCGGTTGATCGACATCTTCGAGCTCAGCCAGATCCAGGCGGACTGGATCCTGGACATGCCGCTCCGCCGGCTGACCAAGTTCTCCAAGCTCGAGCTGGACAAGGAGAAGGCCGAGCTCGAGCGCGAGATCGAGCTCCTCGACGCGATCCTCAACGACGAGCAGCTCCTGCGCCGGGTCGTCTCGGACGAGCTGGCGGAGGTGGCCAAGACCTACGGCACCCCGCGCCGGACCGTCCTGCTCGCCTCGGCCGGCACCACCGTCACGGCGGCCGCCGCCTCGCTGGAGGTCGCCGACGACCCCTGCTTCGCCTTCCTCTCCTCCACCGGGCTGGTCGCCCGGACCTCGAACGCGGCCCAGCCGGGCCACGGCGAGGCCCGCGCCAACCACGACGTGATCATCTCTGCCGTCCGCACGACCGCCCGAGGACAGGTCGGCGTCGTGACGTCGCGCGGTCGGCTGCTCAAGATCTCGGTGCTCGACATGCCCGAGCTTCCCGACTCTGCCAACGACCCCAACCTCCAGGGCGGCTATCCCCTCAGCGAGATGCTCTCGCTGGACAGCGGCGAGCGGGCGCTGGCGTTGACCTCCTTGACGACCGAAGGTCCCGGCCTCGCCCTCGGCACCCGAGACGGGACCGTCAAGCGAGTCAACCCCGAGGCCCTGAACAGGGACGAGTGGGACGTGATCTCGCTGAAGGACGGCGACGAGGTCGTCGGTGCCGTCGAGCTCATCACGGGCAGCGAGACGCTGTGCTTCATCACAACCGACGCCCAGCTGCTGCACTTCGGGGCCGACGCCGTGCGTCCCCAGGGCCGCGCCGGAGGCGGCATCGCCGGGGTGCGGGTGAGCCAGGGCGAGCGAGTCGCGTGGTTCGGCGTCACCACCGGTGACGAGTCGGTCGTCGTGACGGCGTCCGGTGCCTCGACCGCTCTGCCCGGCACCGACGCCGGTGCGGTCAAGGTCACCCCGTTCAGCGAATACCCCGCCAAGGGACGCGGGACCGGCGGCGTACGCTGCCACCGCTTCCTCAAGGGCGAGGACACGCTGGTGACCGCCTGGGCGGGCCCTGCTCCCGCCCGTGCGGCCGCAGCGAGCGGCGCAGCAGTCGATCTGCCCGCCCCGACCGGGAGGCGCGACGGTTCCGGTGTCCCCGGCTCGCAGGCGATCGCCGCCGTGGCGGGCCCGGTCGCCCTGCTGCTCGCAGACCGCGTGCTCGACCCGGCTTCAGGCCAAGGAGCCGACACCTGATGTGCAAGGCTGATCGCATGACTTCCCGCGTCGCCGGCCTGCCCTTCGCGCTCGTCCTTGCCGGCTCCCTGGCCCTGACCGCGTGCAGCGGCGGCGGTGAGAAGAAGGTGACCGACGACCAGAGCCCCGAAGAGGTGCTCAGCGCCGCCGCGACCACTCTGAACGAGACCGAGGGCGTCAACCTCACGTTGTCGACCACCGACCTCCCCGACGGGATCAACGGGATCACCAAGGCGGCCGGCGTCGCCACCAACGCACCCGCCTTCGAGGGCACGATCACGGTGATCTTCGGCGGGCAGAGCGTCGAGGTGCCGGTCATCGCGGTGGACGGGGTCGTGCACGCGATCCTCCCCTTCACCGACGGGGCCTACCAGGACATCGACCCGGGCGACTACGGTGCCCCGGACCCCGCCGCGCTCATCAGTGCCGAGAGCGGCTTCTCCTCGCTGCTCGGGGTCACCACCGAGCTGGAGGAGGGCGAGAGCGTACGCGGCGGCGCGGACAACGACGAGATCCTTACCACCTTCACCGGCACCGTCCCCGGCAAGGCCATGAAGAAGGTCATCCCGAGCTCCGCGGGAGACTCCTTCGACGCCGAGTACCTCGTCTCCGACGACGGCGAGCTGCGCCAGGCCGTGCTGACCGGGGTCTTCTACCCGAAGAGCGACGAGATGACCTACACGGTCGACTTCGCGGACTACGGCACCAGCAAGGACATCGTCGCCCCGTGAGCGAACTGACCGGGTCGGCTCCGACCCGGGGGTTGTTGAGCCTGGCGGCCGTTGCTGTCGCCTTTGCTGCCGCGGACACCTACGTCGTCGTGCTCGCGCTGCCCGACATGATGACGAGCGTAGGGGTGCCGATCGACCAGCTGCAGCGCGCCGCCCCGATCGTCTCCGGCTTCCTGCTCGGCTACGTCGCGATGCTGCCGCTCATCGGGCGCATCGCCGACCTGCGTGGACGCGTGCCCGTGCTGGTCTTCTCCCTGGTGCTCTTCGCCTTCGGCTCGCTGATCACCGCCCTCGCCTACGACATGCCGTCGATGGTCGGCGGACGGTTCCTCCAGGGCGTCGGCGGAGGGGGGCTCGTCCCGGCCACCCTGGCGCTGGTCGCCGATCTCTACCCCCCGGACCGTCGCGGCGTCCCGCTCGGGATCGTCTCGGCAGTCCAGGAGATCGGCTCAGTGATCGGCCCCCTGTTCGGAGCCGTCGTGCTGGCGTTCGCCGACTGGCGCGCCATCTTCCTGATCAACCTCGCCGTGGGGCTCGTCCTGGCGCTCGCACTTCGGGCGCTGGGCGGCTCCGGTCCCGGCCGACGCGCGAGACCGGACCCCCTCGGTGCCCTGCTCCTCCTGGTGGCGCTGGTCACGGGGGCGCTGGTCTTCGTGAGACCCGCGCAGCTCCTTCGTGACCTGACGTGGGGCCAGCTGTTCATCCCCTACACCGGGTCGGGACGCTGGCTGACCCCGATCGGCCTCGTCGCCATCGCGGCGGCAGTGCTCTTCCTGGTGCGGTGCTTCTACGCAAAGCGGCCGCTGCTGGACCTACGCCAGTGGGGTGCCAGCCTCGGCGAGGCCGACGTCGTAGGCGCGCTGCTGCTGGCGGCGGCGCTCGCCGGTGTGATCCTCGCCTTCGCCACGGCCGACCCGAAGATCCAGGTCTTCTCCGACCGCGGCTGGTGGTTCCTGCTCGGGTCCGCCATCGCGTCGGTGCTCTTCGCCCTGCACCTGCGCCGAGCAGCGGCTCCGCTCGTCCCGCGCGGTGCGCTGCGGCGTACCCCTGCCTGGGGCGCCCTGCTCGTCAGCTTCTTCATCGGGGCCGCTCTCATCGCGGCCCTGATCGACATCCCCTTGTTCGCTCGCACCACCGTCTATCCGGAGTCGCAGCTGGCCGCCGCGCTGGTGCTGGTCCGCTTCCTGGTCGCGCTCCCGGTCGGCGCGGTGATCGGTGGTTACCTCATCCGCCGCTTCTCCCCCGGCGTCATCACCGCCGTCGGGATGCTGCTGGCCGCGACCGGATTCGTGCTGATGGCGCAGTGGGACCTCACCACCGTCGAGGAACCGATCGCCAACCTCGGCCTGATCACCGGCGGTCTGGGATTCGGCCTGGCGCTGGCCCCGGTCAACGCTGCCCTGCTCGCGTACACCGACGACGACGTGCACGGGGTCGCCAGCGCCTTCGTGGTGGTCTCCCGGATGGTGGGGATGCTCGTGGGCATCTCCGCCCTGACCACGATCGGCCTGCGTCGCTACTACGCCGAGCAGGGCGACGTCCCGTCGGCGCGAGAGGTCTGTGACGGCAAGACCAGGTGCGAGGAGTTCTCCGACCTGCTGCGGGTCGCCGGCATCGCGCAGGAGCAGACGGTGTTCTACGGAGCGGCGGTCTGCTCCGTCGTCGCCGCGGTCCTGGCGCTGGTGTTGTTCCGTGCGGCGAAGGCCACCCCGCTCTCTCCGCGAGACCTGCTCACCCCTCAGGGCTTGAGTTGAGTAGTTTTCTCCCCGTGAACGACTTCAACGACCTCATCGCCGCCAACCGGACCTTCGCCGACGACTTCAGCCTCGGCGGTTTCGACGGGGTCGCGCACGCCGGCGTCGCGATCGTGACCTGCATGGACTCGCGCATCAACCCGCTGGCGATGCTCGGCCTCAAGTACGGCGACGCCAAGATCTTCCGCAACCCGGGTGGCCGGGTCACCACCGCAGCCCTCGAGGCGCTGGTGCTGGGCTCGCACCTCCTCGGCGTCAACCGCATCCTGATCGTCCCCCACACCCGGTGCGCGATGGCCCGGTTCACCGAGGCGGAGCTCCGCGACAAGGTCGGCGAGTCCATGGGCGTCGACGCGTCGTGGCAGCACTTCCACGTCATCCCCGACCAGCTCGCCGCCCTCGAGGAGGACGTCCACACCGTGCGCTCCCACCCGCTCATCCCCGACTCGGTCGCCGTCGGCGGCTTCGTCTACAACGTCGACACCGGCCTGCTCGACCAGAAGTTCTGATGACCGACACCGAGTTCGCCGCGACCGCGCTCGCCGTCGTGAGCGCCTCCGTGGCCGCGCTGGTGTGGTGGATGACCCGGGAATGCGCCGCCGGACGCATCCTGGCCAAGAGGCGCACGTTCGGGATCCGCACCCGCCACACGCTCGCTTCGGACGAGGCCTGGATGCGGGGTCACGAGGTGGCGCTCCCCTTGACCGTGGTCGGGCGCTACCTCGCCGGACTCCTCGCCGTGGCGACGCTGGTGGCCGTCGGTGCCGATCGTGAGGCGTCGTTCGGCATTGCGCTGGGCATAGCGGCCGCCATCACCGTGGTCGCCACCTACGTCGCCGCGGTGCTGGCCATCAGTCGCGCTGCGTCCGCAGGTGGCCCCGCCCCGACGGGTGACGTCGCCGTCGCGCCGCAGGGCACTGATTAGGACTGGGCGTACGCCGCTGAGCGCGCCTGCTGCGCATGAGGCTGTCCGCCTGAACTTCCACTCGGAGGAGCGGAAGTCCATCCGGAGCTCGGGCGGTTGTCGCCCGGACGGCATCGCAGCGCGTCGGACGTGACGAAGCTGCATACGCGTACGCCACTGAGCGCGCCTGCGGCGTACGGGCCCGACTTCATCACGTCCGACGCGCCGTCCGGCTGAACCTCAGAAGTCGAGGTCCTCGTCGGTCAGGCTCCCGCCGTTGGCCACGATGAACTCCTTGCGCGGCGCGACGTCGGATCCCATCAGCAGCTCGAAGACCGACGCGGCGACCTCAGCGTCGTCGACGGTGAGCCGGCGCAGGGTGCGGTGGCGCGGATCCATCGTGGTCTCCGCCAGCTGGTCGGCGTCCATCTCACCGAGGCCCTTGTAGCGCTGGGGTGGCTCCTTCCAGCGCATGTTCTTCTTCTTCAGCTCGGCCAGCCGGCGGTGCAGCTCGTCGTCGGAGTAGGTGTAGACGTATTTGTCCATCCCCTTCTTGGGGTTGGTCAGCTCGATGCGGTGCAGCGGCGGAACGGCCGTGTAGACGCGCCCCGACTCGATCAGCTCGGGCATGTACTTGAAGAACAGGGTCGCGAGCAGGCACCGGATGTGCGATCCGTCGGAGTCGGCGTCGGCCATGAAGATGATCCGGCCATAGCGAGCAGCCTCGATCTCGAAGGTCCGGCCCGATCCGGCCCCGACGACCTGGATGATCGAGGCGCATTCGGTGTTCTTGAGCATGTCGCCGACCGAGGCCTTCTGGACGTTGAGGATCTTGCCGCGGATCGGGAGCAGCGCCTGGTATTCGGAGTCACGGGCGAACTTCGCCGTACCCAACGCCGAGTCACCCTCGACGATGAAGAGCTCGGTCCGCTCGTTGTCCGCCGAGCGGCAGTCGGCCAGCTTCGCGGGCAGCGCCGACGACTCCAGGGCGTTCTTCCGCCGCTGGGTCTCCTTGTGCTGACGAGCCGCGATCCGCGTCTTGGACGCGCCCACGACCTTGTCCATCACCAGCTTGGCCTGCGCCTTCTCGGCGCGCTTGGTGGAGGTCAGGAACTTCTTCATCTCCGCAGCGACGACCTTGCGGACGACCGTGCGAGCGGCGGGGGTGCCGAGGATCTCCTTGGTCTGGCCCTCGAACTGGGGCTCCGCCAGCCGCACCGTCACGATGCCGGTCATCCCCTCGAGGACGTCGTCCTTGATGACGTTGTCGTCGTTGACCTTGAGCACCTTGGCTGCGCGCATCACGTCGTTGAAGGTCGCGGTGATGGCCTGCTCGAAGCCGCTCAGGTGCGTGCCGCCCTTCGGGGTGGCGATCACGTTGACGTAGGAACGCACCTGGGTGTCGTAGGTGTTGCTCCACCGCAGGGCCACGTCGACGGTGAGCTCCCGCTCGATCTCCTGGGCCGTCATGTGCCCCTTGTCGTCGAGCAGCGGCACCGTCTCGGTGAACGTGTCCATCCCCTGGAGCCGCAGGATGTCGGTGACCGGCTCACCCTGGGAGAGATAGTCGGCGAACTCGCTGATGCCGCCCTCGTGGAGAAACTTCTCCTCCAGCAGATCCGGTCCCCGGCGATCGCGGATCACCAGTTCGAGGCCGGGGACGATGTAGGAGGTCTGCCGCGCCCTGCCGAGCAGTCCCTCGAGCTCGACGGCAGCGTCCTTGGTGAAGATCTGCCGGTCCGGCCAGAAGTGCACGCGGGTGCCGGTCTTGTCCTTGGCGACGCGCTTGCCCTTGCGAGTCAGTCCCGACTGCGGGGCGAACGGCGCTGTCGGGCCGTCGCCGGCGAACACGCCGGGGACACCCCGCTGGAAGGAGATCCCCTGCTGGGAGGGCGAGCGATCGACGTCGATGTCCATCCGCGACGACAACGCGTTGACGACCGAGAGACCCACGCCGTGCAGACCGCCGGTCGCGACGTAGGAGCCGCCGCCGAACTTCCCGCCCGCGTGCAGCTTGGTGGCCACCACCTCGACACCCGGCAGCCCCGTCTTGGGCTCCTTGTCGGTGGGGATGCCGCGCCCGTCGTCGAACACCTCGACCGACCCGTCCGGGTGCAGGGTGATCTCGACGCGGTGCGCGACGCCTGCGAGCGCCTCGTCGACGCCGTTGTCGATGATCTCCCACAGGCAGTGCATGAGACCGCGCGTGTCGGTCGAACCGATGTACATGCCGGGACGTTTGCGGACGGCTTCAAGGCCCTCGAGGACGAGGAGATGAGCCGCGTTGTAGGTGTTGTCTGCCGGTGCTGCCACAAGGAAAGAACCTACCTGCGACACGCCGCGGCACGAGGTAGGGCACGCTGCGCATCCCAGCCCCGTGTCGGGTCTACGGTGAGCCCACAGCACTCGAGCAATCCGAACACCCACAACACAACGAACACCCGATGAGTCCCAACCTTGGGGATACCGCCATCAGGATGTATCCACAGATGGTTGACTGGACTCGTCCCCCCGACCGCAGCGCCCGGGAATGTTTGATCCGGTGGCTACGTTGGACCAGACACCAAATGCTAAGAGATGAGGCCGCCGTGACTACCGCCATTGCCACCCAACCCGCTGCCCTGACGGCCAGCGACCGCTGCGACCGTTGCGGTGCCCAGGCCTACCTGCGTGTCGAGCTCCAGACCGGCGGCGAGCTGCTGTTCTGCGCCCACCACGCCCGTGAGCACGGAGACAAGATCCGCGCGATCGCCGCCAACGTGCAGGACGAGACCCACAAGCTCCAGGCCACGCCCGCAGCCAGCCAGGACGACCAGTTCTGATCCCGCCCCTCCGACGTCTCCGACGGCCCCCGACCACCCGGTCGGGGGCCGTCGCTGTCCCGGCCCTCCGGCGTGGAAGGCTCAGCACGTGACCAGCACTGAACTCGTCGTGGCCGTCCTCCTCGTCGTCGGCATCGCCGGCATCGTCGTGCCAGTGATCCCCGGCATGCTGCTCATCCTCGGGGGCATCCTGCTGTGGGCCGTCGACCTCAACACCACCACCGGCTGGCTCGTCTTCGCCGTCGCAACAACGTTCCTCGTGCTCGGCACGGTCGTGAAGTACGTCGTCCCGGGCCGCCGGCTCAAGGCCGCGGGCGTGCCCCGATCGACGCTGGTCATCGCCGGCATTGCCGGGATCGTCGGGTTCTTCGTCATCCCCGTCGTGGGGCTGTTCATCGGATTCGTCCTGGGGATGTATGCCGCCGAGCGCCACCGCCTCGGCGCCGCAGCCGCCGGGCCCGCCACCCGGACGGCTCTCAAGGCCGTCGGCCTCTCGATCCTGATCGAGCTCGCCGCCGCCCTCCTGGCGTCAGCCACGTGGGTGGTCGGCGTACTGGTCACCGGCTGATGGGCATCGTCCTGGCGCTGCTCGCTGCCCTGGGCTACGGCCTGTCCGACTTCGTCGGCGGACTCGCAGCACGTCGTACCTCCGCCTGGCCGGTGGCTGTCATGTGCTCGGTCGGTGCCATCGTCACCACGGTCCTGGTCGCGCTCGCCTTCGACGGTCAGGCCACCCGTGCCGACCTCGCCTGGGGCGCCTTCGCCGGCATCGGCTCCGGGCTCGGGGGCGGCTTCCTCTACCGAGGACTCGCCGCCGGCCGGATGGGCGTCGTGGCCCCCGTCTCCGCTGTCGGCGCGGCCATCGTGCCGGTCGTGGTCGGTGTGGCCACCGGCGAACGTCCCGAGCTTCTCGTGTGGCTCGGGATCGCCGCAGCGATCCCGGGCATCTGGCTGGTCAGCCGGGAGCCAGGAGAGGGAAATGTCGCCGCCGGTCTCATCGACGGCGTCCTCGCCGGCCTCGGCTTCGGCCTGTTGTTCGCCGCGATCGGTCAGGTCCCCGACGGAGCCGGCTTCTGGCCGCTCGCCCTCGCGCAGGTCACGGCACTGCTCGCCGTGGTCGCGACCGCGACCGCCCTCAGGGCGACGTGGCGTCCCACCGCTCGGTCCGAGGTCACCGGCGGCCTGCTGGCGGGCGCCCTGGCGAGCGCTGCGGCCCTCTGCTTCCTCTTGGCCACGCAGTCGGGTCTGTTGACCGTCGCAGCGGTGCTCGCCTCCCTCTACCCCGCCTTCACGATCCTCCTCGCGTCCACTGTGCTGCGCGAGCACATCCACCGGGGCCAGGCCGTCGGGCTGGCGTTCTGCGGACTGTGCGTGGCTCTCGTCGCCGCCGGCTGAGACCCCGCTGCCCCTATCGTGAGGCCATGAGGTGGGAGGCCCGCGACCAGAGCCGGCCCCGGCGCCGCCCAGACGTAACGGAGCCGCCCGCGGATTCGGGTCCGGGGCGGCTCTGTCGTCTCGAGGCTAGAGCAGCCCGAACACTGCTCGGGGACAGTTCGGACAACCTTTACCCACGACTCCCTCGTCGACGGCGTCCGCGTCCGTCTGTCCCGGGCGCCCGGGACAGACAGAGCCGCCCGCGGGATCGTGCTCCGTGGGCGGCTCTTGTAGAGCCATGGCCGGGGTGAGGGTCGGGCCGAAGCCACCCAGACTCGCCATGAGCTCTGACTCCCTCTTGGGATTGCTTCCAGCGTAAACATGAGGGAAGCAACCTGTCAGCGGATTGTGACTCGTGTCGCACTGCTGCCCGGACGCTGCCGGCGCGCCCTCGACCAGACAAACAGAACCGCCCGCGGACTGTGTCCGCGGGCGGTTCCTGTTGGACCCCATGGCCGGGGTGAGGGTCAGGCCGAAGCCACCCAAACTCGCCATCAAGCTCAATCTCCCTCTCAGGATGAGTCGAGCGTAGGCAGACCGGAGCCCCGCCGTCTGTAGTCATATGACTAGTCCCCCGACTGCTCTGTCCGGCCGAGGTGTAGGACCTACAGAACCGCCCACGACCTCGAGCCGTAGGCGGTTCTGAGAGCGGACCCCCGTGCCGCTCCACTACTACTGACGCGCGAGCGGCTGCTGAGGTTGCATGAAGTCGGTGACCAATTTCGATGGCTGGGCTCGACGACCTCAGTCGAGGTAGTCGCGCACTAGGAACGCGTGAGCGCTGTGCGTTCACGCGGAGCAAGCGTGCAAGTCAGGAGCGCTGTGGGGCGCAATATCTCCGACTGAGAGGGACCAAACCATGACCATCACCGACGCTCCGACCACCACCCTCGACCACCTCCGCGACCATGTCGAGGAATCAGACTTCGCTCTCACTGAGAAGCTCGGCCTGCGACCGACGCACTACCCCGACAGCAGCGACAAGGCAACCCACCCGGATCAGCGCCCGTGCCCGCCGTGGTGCTGGGTCGGTCAGAACAAGGAGTACGGCCACGAGATCGAGTGGAACTATCCCGCCACCGCGCTCCACTCGATGGAAGGGGTCCCGACCGTGTTCGCCTCCAGATATGCCGGCCACTGTTCGGGCAACTCCTCGACGGGAGACAGGGACATCCGCGCAGCGACGATCGAGCCTCACTTGAAGCAGCGCGGGCAGGGGGAGCCCGTGATCGACGTCTAC
>NZ_DATLWX010000043.1:0-175720 GCF_035576065.1 Nocardioides sp. | reverse complement strand
GCGCTCGTACCTTTCGGCGCCGATCACGCCCGCGGCTTCGAACTCGACGAGCTCCTGCAGAACGGTGCGGACCGACTCGCGGATCATGTCGACACCGTCGCCGGTGCGGAACGCTTCGAGCAGCTCGGACAGGGCAGACTGAGACAAGGCCATCGGTGGTTCTCCTTCAGTGCGTGACTTGGTCGTTTCACACCGAAGATCCCGCCGATGGCCGCCTACTTCACGCAGCCCCGCCGATTGACCTCAAACCCCACCACTCCACGGGACTCTCCTCGCGTCCACCCCTCCAGGACCTCGCGATCACCAGAGCGCAACACCAGAGCCGGAGCAGGATGATTCGCCATGCCCCCATAATTTCAGACCCATAGCGTTCATCTATTTACGACACGCGGCACTAGTGACAGCGGTCCTCGGAGTGCTGCTGCCCGGCTTGCTCCCCATCCCTGACCGGCCTGACCGGCGTGGCCGCTCGCGCAAAGCGGCCACGTGCGACGCCAGCGCGCGCAACGGCGTTGATGTGAAGGATCCAGCGACCGAGCGCGGCCCCCCGCGACCTACGACCACTCCGGAGTGTCCGTCGCCGCCGGCCTCTCCCGACGATCAGTCGGTCCACGTCCAGGTGGACAGCACAACGTCGGTGACCTCGGCACTGTCCTCCAGGGGGACGTCCGTGCTGAAGTTGAACGACAATGTGAACAGTTGATCGCCCCGAAACAAGTGGAACGAATCCACCCTGGTCGGGCCGTAGTCGTAAAGGTCAGAGCCGGGTGTCACCGAGCTGGTGTGCAGGACGTCGCTATCGCCCGCGACGGTGACACGTTCGACCTCGACGTCACTTTGACCGCCCGCCTCGAGTCTCTCCTTCGCGCGCTCTTCGATCCCGTGCGATGTCGCCGCGCTGGCGGGCAAAGTGAATACAGCGACCTTGTCGACCCATACGTCTTGTTCGTCGGCGAGGTCGACAGCGACGCTGTCGTAGTAGCCCTCTGGCTGCTCTGACGGTGGTCCCCAGTTCGGAGGCACTCGGTAGGTGTAGGCGCTGCCGGTGACGAGCAGGCCAGTGGCCCGCTCAGGCCCGACCGTGCAACCTGCGAGGACGAGCGGCAAAACGAAGGCAGCAGCGCGAAGCACGAGGGGCACGCTAGTCGCAGGACTGGTCCTGCGCGGGTGTACGTCCATATATCCGCTGGTATGTCAGCCATCGCATCACAAAGTCGGACTTGTCCGCAGTGCGCCACTGCTTCGATCTCAAACCGGGTTCGGAGTCGGGAAATTCATCGAGCGTGCTAGGTACAGTTAGGCGGGCTCCCGAATCTCGGCATGTTCGTTCAGTCCGTCCGGTGACTTGTTCCGGTGAGGGGCCCTCTTCGGGCGGGGCGCCGTGGCTACGGGGGCGGGGACGCCTACTTTGACGCCAAGCCACTGATCGACCGATCTCGCCAAACTTTCCCGCGAGGCCGCCGTCAATCTTCCCTGCATCTCGACAACATCTGCGGTGGCAGTCGTCAGCTGTCAGCAGGACCAGGGAAACGCCGGATCAAGCACGAGCTGTCGGCAGACGCCTGGCTACATCGCCACGGCATGGGACCGACAACTCCTTGATACTTCGTCCAGCAACTGGATAGTTTGTCGGACATGCCTGACCTTTCGCTCCCGAGTTGGGTCACCCCGCTGGTCCCCGTGTGCGAAGCCCTTGCGTTGCTGCTCGCTCCGCACGGGGAGGTCGCGGTCCACGACCTCGCGACCGAACGGATCGTGGCGCTGTGGAATCCCATCTCCGGCCGACAGGTCGGGGACGACTCCCAGATGGACGAGCTGCCCGGGGCGCGCGGTCAGGGGACGGTGTTCGGGCCGTACCCGAAGGCTCTGCTCGACGGGCGGTCACTGACCTCGGTCAGCGCGGTCCTGCACGACGAGGCCGGTGATCGACGTGGGCTGTTGTGCGTCAACCTGGACCGCACACCGTTGGACCACATCGCCTCGATCGCCACCTCGCTGCTCGCTGCCACGACGACGCCACCCCCCGAGCTCTTCGAACGCGACTGGCGCGAACGGATGGCGCTTCGGGTGCAGCAGTGGTGCCGCGAGCGGGCTGTGCGGCAGGACTCGCTGGGCCGCCAGGCGCGCCGGGAGCTGGTCGGTGTGCTCGACGCGGAGGGGCTGTTCGCCGTACGCGGCGCAGCCGGCCTTGCCGCTGAGGCGCTCGGAGTGTCGCGAGCGACGGTCTACACCCTGCTCAAGGAGACCCGCTCGACAGAGGAGACACAGCCATGACCGCCCCTGCACCAGCTGGTGCCCGCCTGCCCGACTTCCGGTTGGAGACGTTCTTCTCCCGGTGGGAGTTCGCGGCGAAGCATCACCTCACGGCCTCCGACGCCGAGACCATGACGCTGCGAGAGCTCCTCGCCCTCGGGACGGAGGACGCCCGGGCCTTGTTCGCCGAGCTGCCACTGGGCTACACCGAGACGTGGGGTACGACGCGACTGCGCCAGGCGATCGCCGGCACCTACGCCACCTGTGGCCCCGAGGACGTCCTGGCCTTCGCCGGCGCGGAAGAAGCCATTTACTGGGCGATGCAGCTGCTGGCCGGACCAGGGGACCACGTCGTGGTCACGGTGCCGAACTACCAGGCACTCGAGACGGTTCCCCGTGCCGGCGGCGCTGAGGTGTCCGGGGTGCTGCTGCGGGAGGAGGAGGGTTGGCGCCTGGACGTCGACGCGGTCCGCGCTGCGCTCCGACCCAACACCACCCTCCTCGCCGTGAACTTCCCGAACAACCCCACCGGCGCCGTGCCTGATCACACCACGTGGCGGGCGTTGGTCGAGCTGTGCGAGGAGCGCGGCATCCGCCTGCTCTCCGACGAGGTCTATCGCGGGCTCGAGCTCGACCCGGACCGGACCCTCACCCAGGCGGCCGACATGTCCGCCACTGCCGTGTCGATCAACGTGACCTCGAAGTCCTACGGGCTTCCTGGTCTGCGCGTCGGCTGGATCGCCTGCCGTGACCATGCGCTGCTCGAAGCGCTCGAACGGCACAAGCACTACACGTCGATCTGCAACGCGGGACCGAGCGAGCTCCTCGCCTCGATCGCCCTGGGGGCCGGCGACCAGATCCACGCCCGCAACAGAGGCATCGTGAGCGAGAACCTGCCCCTGTTCGGCGCCTTCTTCTCCCAGCACGCCGACCTGTTCGACTGGACACCGCCCGACGGTGGCTGTGTGGCGTTCCCCCGCTACCGCGGCAGCGACGGGGTGGAGGCCTTCTGCCAAGAGCTCGTGGAGACCGAAGGCGTGCTGCTGCTCCCGGCGAGCGTCTACGCCTCCGAGCTCGGCTCAGTGCCGGCCGACCGGTTCCGGATCGGTGTCGGGCGACGCAACCCCGCCCCCGCGCTGGCCGCGTTCGACCGCTTCCTCAGCTCGCGCGCGACCCGACACCGGTGACGTCAGCGCCCTCCTCCGCTGCTCCCCGGCAAGCTGCCAGGTGGTGGCGTCTCCGGCGTCTGTGATGTTCACCGTCCAGCGTGACAGCGGACCATTCGGGGAGGAGTGGACGAACTAGACGAGGACCTCTTCGACAGTGCCGCGTGGACGAATCGGTCGGTCTGCATGATCACTGGTCGTCCGCGACCGACGACCATTCGCAGGTGGTGCAGACTCAGGCCATGAGCCAGTTGCCGCCGCCATCGCCGTACGACAGGCAGCCACCCTGGGGAGGCGCTCCGCCGCCGCGCCGGAAGCGACCCCGGATCATCTGGTTCTTCATCGGCGGCGCGCTCCTGGTGCTCGCGCCGATCGTCTTCGCGGGCGCGCTCTTCACCGTGCTCCGACCGCTCAGCCAGGAGGACGCGGTCTTCGCCGCCAGAGACTCCCCGGTGCAGCTGGACCTGGCCGCCGGGGAGGAGCGGGCGCTCTTCACCGACAGCGGTGCCTCGGCGGACTGCTCCGCGGTCGACGGGAGCGGCGAGGCTGTGGCCTTCCGGCCCGTCACCGGCGAGTTCACGTACAACGAGTGGACGGCCGTGTCCCGCTTCGACACCGGGGACGGCCAGGTGACGTTCACGTGCGCGGAGCTCGCCCCCGGTTCCGAGCTGCGGATCGCCCAGCTCCCCTCCACGGGGAGCTTCGTTGCCGGCATCATGATCGGGGTCGTCGCACCGCTGCTGCTCGGGGGGATCGGCTTGCTGGTGTTGATCGTCACCGGAGTCCTCTACGCGAAGGGTGCGCCGCGCATCTCGGACAGTGATCACGCCGCGCGTGAGTAGTCAGACTCACGCATCACGCCGCTGATGCGGGCACACTCCTACCTGGTCGACACCTGCGCGACCATTCGTGGCGGGGGCTCCCGCTGCCGGGCGTACCAAGGAGTGTTTCGGTCGTGTCAGCACAGTCTTCGTTCGAATGTCCCAACTGCGGGACCTCGCTCACCGTCGGGACCACGACCTGTGGGCGCTGCCAGATCCGCCTGACCGGCCCGGAAGCCGTCCGGCTCTGGGAGGTGGACCAGCAGATCGGTGCGTTGAGCGCCGAGAGGAAGGTCCTGATCGGTGCTCTCACCGGGTCCGGTGGGCGACCGGCCCCTGACCCCTGGGTTCCCGCCCCGGTCGCACCGACGCGCAGCCAGCTCGCGCATTCGGGACCCGGACCGGCACCGGCACCTGCGCCGTACGCACCGAAGAAGTCCGTGTCCGGGCAACAACTGCTGCTCGGGCTGGGCGCACTGCTCCTGTTGTCGGCCGCGTCGTTCTTCCTGCTCGTCGTCTGGATTCTCGTCGGCGTCGTCGGCCAAGCGCTGATCATGGTCATGCTGACCGGGGTGGCCGTGGCCGGCTCGGTATGGGCCACCCGTCGCCGGTTGCCTGCTGTCGCGGAGACGGCCGCGATCATCGCAACCGGGTTCCTGTACCTCGACCTGTCGGGAGCACATGCCCGCGGCCTCTTCGGGCTGGACAGTCTCTCGTACGCCGACTACTGGGTCGGCGCCTCGGTGGTGGGCGGGGCTCTGCTGGTCGGCTGGGACCTGCTGGTTCCTCGTCTCAGGGAGGGCGTCGCGTTGCGGCGGATCCTCACCTACCGCCCCGCCGCGGCCGTCCTGTTCGCGGCGGCCCCGTGGTTCGTGATCGCCTCGACACTTCCCGAGCGGGCCTGGCTGTCTGCCGCGATGCTCGTCGTCGCACTGACCAACCTGGCGTGTGGGCTGGTGGCGCTGAGCGTGGACGAGGCGCCGGCGACGCCGACGCCCGGGCCCTTCGCCCCCGACGCGCAGGAGGCGACGACCAGGCGCCGGCTTCCCCTCTCGGCGTTGGTGCTGTTCGCGTCGGCGGCGCTCGCGACGCTGCTCTACGCCCTGACCGGTCTGGTCGCCGGCTACGACCCGTTCCTGCCTCCCGCTGAGCGATACTCCGCCTTTGCGCTGCTGATGCTCGTCCCGGTCGCGTTGACGGTCGTGTCCACACGCGTCGGCTCCCGGCTCACTGCCCGGGTCGACCCCGCACACACTCGGAAGATTCCCGCGGCTGCCGTCGCGTGGACTGCTCCTGTCCTCGGCATCCCGCTCATGGACGCCACCTACCCGGTGTTGGTCGCCGTGTCGGTGCTCGTCGCGATCGTCGCGACGTGCCTGCACCTCGGGCTCGTCAGGCCCGCTACCGAGACGGGGGCGCGTTGGTTGCAGGCCCTGTCGGTCGCGGCGTACGTCGCCCAGCCGCTGCTGCTCGCCGTCGTCTCGGTGCTCGTCCTCGCCGAGCACGTGTCGCTGCGCATCATGATCTCCTTCGACCAGCTCGCTGACACGGTCCAGGACCCCTCGGTCCTCTGGATGGTGGTCCCCGGAGCCCTGTGGGCACTGTCCTCGACCGTCGGTGCGGTGCGTCGTCGCTCTGCGACCTGGGCGTTCGTCGCCGAGGTCGCCCTGCTGTGCACGCTCGTGGCCGCGCTCGTGGAGACAAGCGCTCAGACGTGGATGACGGTCCTGCTGGTCGCCTTCGCCGCGAACGTGGCGCTCGCCTGTGTCGCGGTGCGTCGGGGCTCCTACGCCCTGGTCGCCCCGGCAGGGGCCCGGGTCCAGGGCGACCCGTTCTGGGCTGGTGTCGACCGGACGGCGGTGCTCTTCGGTGCGGTGTACGCCCTGGGGGCCCTGGCCTCCACGTTCGAGCTCTCACCGGGTCGCCAGTCGCTCGTGCTCGTCACCGCCGGAGTCCTCATCCTCGTGTACGCCGCCGCCCCGGCCCGGCTCCCGTTCGCCTACCTCGGGTCGCTGGCCATCTCGGCCGGCACCGCCAACCTCGTGCGCGAGGCGGGCGTGGAGACCACCGAGGCATACACCGCTCCCCTGGTGCTGCTGCTGGCCGCCATCGGGTTCGTGCAGTGGACCCGCAACAAGATGCTGCCCACCTTCCTGACGATGGGCCCCGCCCTGGCGGTTGCCATGGGTCCGTCGCTGCTGACCTCCCTCGGCGAGGGCGACGAGCTCCGACTCGCAGCCGTCACGGTCGCCGCCATCGTCATCCTGATCGTCGGCCTGGCGCAGCGCTGGAAGGCGCCTGTCACCGCAGGCGGGCTGGTCCTGATCGTCGTCGCCATCACCCAGGGCGGGCCCTACGTCGCCTACGTGCCGACGTGGATCACCCTGGGTGCCGCCGGCGCGGCGCTGATCGCAGCCGGCGTCGCCTGGGAGATGGCCGTGGTCGCAGGCCGCCGCGCCACGACCTGGTACGGCTCTCTCCACTAGGCCAAGGCCTGTGCTGAGCCTGCGACAGCGGACCTCCGTCGGCGGACACCTGGGGACCCAGAACCACTGCGTGGGAAAGTTTTTCGCGGTTAGGGTTGCGGACGATGTCGATCTGGACCGATCTCGCGTGTCGAAGAGGTGTCGGGCCTGACGAACGGGCCCCAACCGAGAGGAACCGAGATGTCGCAATACCTGATCTTGATCTACGAAGCCGAGGCCGAGTACGCGACGGCGTCGCCCGAGGTGATGGGGGAGATCATGGCGGCCCACGGAGCGTTCGCGGCCGGCGTCGAAGGGCTCGGGGCAAAGATGTTGGGCGGCGCCTGGCTGCAGCCGACCTCGACGGCCACCAGCGTGCGTGGGGGTGCTGACGTGACGGACGGCCCGTTTGCGGAGACCAAGGAAGCACTCGGCGGCTACTACCTCATCGACGCTCCCGACCTGGATGTCGCTCTCGCCGTGTCGAAGACGGTGCCGGCGCGCTTCGGCGGCGTCGAGGTCCGGCCCGTCTTCGACATGGAGAGCTGAGACGCAGGGACGCTGCCAGGACGGATGGGCGTGAGCCACGCTGACGCCGCGCGCGTCGCGGCCGCTGTCGCCGAGGCGCACCGTCGCGAGTGGGCCTTCGTGCTCGCCGCGACGGTGCGCGTCACCCGCGACCTGGATCGCGCCGAGGAGTGCGCCCAGGAGGCGTTCGCTGCTGCCCTGACCGACTGGCCCCAACATGGCATTCCCGCGCGCCCGGGTGCGTGGCTGACGACGACGGCTCGACGGCGGGCACTCAACGTCATCCGGCACCTGGGTGTGGAGGCGCGCCATCTGCCCCTCCTGGTGGAGGACGTCGTCGCTCCGGGCCCGGACGAGCTCTTCGAGGAGGAGTCCCTTCGCATCCCCGACGACCGGTTGCGCCTCGTGACGACCTGCTGCCACCCGGCCCTGGACCAGCCCGCCCAGGTCGCCCTGACCCTGCGCCTCCTGTGCGGCCTTTCCACCGCCGAGGTGGCCAGGGCGTTCTTGGTGAGCGAGTCCACGATGGCGGCCCGGATCACCCGGGCCAAGAAGAAGATCGCGGTCGCCCGCGTCCCCTACAAGGTGCCTTCGGCGTCCGACCTCCCCGACCGGATCGAGGCCGTCCTGTCCGTGGTCCATCTGCTCTTCACCACCGGCCACACGGTGCCGGCCGGCTACGAGCTCGTCCGGCGCGACCTGGTGGAGCGGTCGCTGGAGCTGTGCCGGATGCTGCGCCGCCTGCTGCCCGGGGACCCTGCGGTCGCCGGTCTGCTGGCGCTCCTTCTCCTCACTGATGCCCGGCGAGAGACGCGGACGGCCCCCGACGGGCGGCTCCTGCTGCTGGAGGAGCAGGACCGCGACCGGTGGGACCCAACCGCGATCGCGGAGGGTGTCGAGCTGGTCCGGGAGGCGCTGGTCGCCCGGCCGCCCTCGCGGTATGCGCTGCAGGCGGCCATCGCCGCTGTGCACGCCGAGTCACCGCGGTGGAAGGACACTGACTGGGCCGAGGTCGTCGGCCTCTATGACGTGCTCGTCCAGATCTGGCCCTCGCCGGTCGTGGCGTTGAACCGGGCCGTGGCTGTGGGCTTCGCGTCGGGACCCGCCGAGGGGCTGGCGGCCCTCGATGCTCTGGCGGCCGAGCCGCAGCTCGCGGGCTACCGCTACCTTCCCGCCGCCCGTGCCGAGCAGCTCCGCCGACTCGGGCGCCACGGCGAAGCGCGGGAGGCGTACACGGAGGCGTTGTTCCTCACCGAGAACTCTGTCGAGCGGACCTTCCTCGAGGGCCGGCTGCTCGCGACAGAACCGCCGGAGTCGCCGGCCTAGCCGCCGAACGGCGGACAAAATGGATCGCGCACTCGGGCAGACTGGGCGCGTGCTCCTGACCGTCTCGACCACCCACCAGCCAGCGACCGACCTGGGCTATCTCCTCCACAAGCATCCCGACCGCGTCCAGGACTTCAGGCAGTCCTTCGGCACGGCGACGGTCTTCTATCCCGAGGCGACGCAGGAGCGGTGCACTGTTGCGCTGATGCTCGACGTGGACCCGGTCCGACTGGCGCGGTCACGGCGCAAGAACGCTCCCGACTTCAGCCTGGCCCAATATGTCAACGACCGCTCCTACGCGGCGTCCTCGCTGCTGGGGGTCGCCCTGGCGGACGTGTTCAGCACCGCGCGGAGCGGACGCTGCAACGCCAAGCAGGAGCTGGCCGACTCGGCCATCGAGCTCGAGATCGTCATCCCGGTGCTCCCGTGCCGCGGGGGAGCCGCGATCGCCCACCGCGTCTTCGAGCCGCTGGGATGGGAGGTCGAGGCCGAGCCCATCGCCCTCGACGACGCGTTCGCCGACTGGGGCGATTCGCGATACGTCCGGCTCCGGCTCACGGGGGTGGTCCGACTGGCTGACGCACTGAGCCAGCTGCACGTCCTGCTGCCCGTGCTGGATGAGTCCAAGCACTACTGGCAGGGCCCTGACGAGGTGGACAAGCTCCTCAGGTCCGGCGAGGGCTGGCTCGCCGGCCACCCCGAAAGGGGGCTGATCACCCGCCGGTACCTCGCCCGCACCGGCGCCTTGGCGCGGGTGGCACTCGCGCGCCTGGCCGAGCTCGGGGACGACGTCGAGGCCGCCATGGATCCGGCCGAGGACGAGGAGATCACGCAGTCCGAGGAGAAGCGGGTCCCCCTCAACGCACAGCGCCACGAAGCGGTGCACGACGTGTTGCTCGACCTCGGGGCCAGGTCGGTGATCGACCTCGGCTGCGGTCCCGGCCAGTTCCTGAAGCGCTTGGTGAAGAGCTCGTCCTTCACCCGGATCGCCGGCAGCGACGTCTCCACCCGATCCCTCCAGCACGCCGCTGCGAGGCTGCACCTCGACACCATGAGCGAGCGCCAGTCCGAACGCGTGCACCTGTTCCAGGGCGCGCTCACCTATGAGGACGAGCGCTACGCCGGCTTCGATGCTGCCGTCCTGATGGAGGTCATCGAGCACGTCGACCCGCCGCGCCTCGAAGCGCTGGAGCACGTGGTGTTCGGCGCCGCGAAGCCTCGCTCCGTGGTCGTGACCACACCGAACAGCGAGTACAACGTGCTCTACGAGAACCTCGTCGGCATGCGCCACCCCGATCACCGGTTCGAGTGGACACGCGAGGAGTTCGCAGCATGGTCCGACCGGGTGGCTCAGAGGCACGGCTACGGAGTCGAGCGGCGTGGGATCGGCGACCTGGACGATCGTCTCGGCACCCCCACCCAGATGGCGATCTTCACCAGGTCGGGGGGCACTGATGACTGAGGCACTCGACCAGACCCGCGTCGCCGTTCCCGCCATGGGACTGGTCGTCCTGATCGGGGTGTCCGGCAGCGGCAAGTCCACGTTCGCGCGCACTCACTTCGCCCCGACCGAGGTGCTCTCCAGCGACTTCTGCCGCGGCCTCGTGGCTGACGACGAGAACGACCAGTCGGCCACCGCGGACGCCTTCGACGTCCTCAACTACATCGTCGGCACCCGGTTGCGCCGAGGTTTGCTGACCGTCGTCGACGCCACGAACGTCCAGCAGGGCGCCCGTGCCTCGCTCGTCACGCTGGCCAAGAGCCACGACGTGCTGGTCGACGCCATCGTGATCGATGTCGGCGAAACGGTGGCGGTCGAGCGCAACAAGCAGCGCCCCGACCGTACCTTCGGCGACCATGTCGTGCAGCGCCAGCAGCGCGACCTGAAGAAGTCGCTCAGCCGGCTCGGCAAGGAGGGGTTCCGCCGGGTGCACGTCCTGCGCGGGACCGAGCAGGTCGAGTCGGTCCAGATCGTCCGGGAGCGCCCCTGGAACGACCTCACCGACGTCCCTGGCCCCTTCGACATCTTCGGCGACATCCACGGCTGCGCGTCGGAGCTTCGTACCCTGCTCACCTCCATGGGTTGGGAGCTGCAGTACGACGCCGGGCTGGCGGTCGGCGCCTCGCACCCCGAGGGACGCCAAGCCCTGTTCGTCGGCGACCTCGTCGACCGTGGACCCGACACCCCCGGGGTGCTTCGGCTGGTGATGGGCATGGTGGCGGCGGGGACTGCTCGGTGCGTCTCGGGCAACCACGAGGCCAAGCTGCTGCGTGCCATGCGGGGTTCGAAGGTGCGGGTCTCGCACGGGCTCGCCGAGTCGCTGCGGCAGCTCGAGGACGAGTCGGAGGAGTTCCGCGCGCAGGTGCTGACGTTCCTCGACGGGTTGATCAGCCACTTCGTCCTGGACGACGGCAAGCTCGTCGTGGCGCACGCCGGACTCAAGGAGGCCTACCACGGCCGGTCCTCGGGTCGGGTCCGTGCCTTCGCGCTCTACGGCGACACCTCGGGCGAGACCGACGAATACGGCTTGCCCGTCCGCTACCCGTGGGCCAACGACTACAGGGGCCAGGCCATGGTCGTCTACGGCCACACCCCCGTGCCCCAGGCGGAGTGGGTCAACAACACGATCTGCCTCGACACCGGCGTCGTCTTCGGTGGGTCGTTGACGGCCCTGCGCTACCCCGAGCGCGAGCTCATCTCGCTCCCGGCAGAACAGGAGTGGTACGAACCGGCGCGCCCACTCGTCCCCGCCACGCCAGACCGGGACGCGTCGGTGTTCAAGATCGACGACGTCGCCGGCACGCGCTGGCTCGAGACCACCCACGCCGGCAAGGTGAAGATCCCCGAGGAGAACGCCGCCGCCGCCCTCGAGGTGATGAGCCGCTTCGCCGTGGACCCGCGCTGGCTCGTCTACCTCCCGCCCACCATGTCGCCGGTCGCGGCCTCGCGGCTCGACGGGTTCCTCGAGCACCCCGAGCAGGCCTTCGACGAATACGCAGGCTGGGGCGTCACCCGTGTCGTCTGCGAGGAGAAGCACATGGGTTCCCGGGCGGTCGCCGTCATCGCCCGCGACGCGGACGTCGCGGAACGACGCTTCGGGGTCGGCGACGGCACGACGGGTGCGGTCTACACCCGCACCGGGCGGCCGTTCTTCGCCGACACCACCGCGCTGGTCGACCGGCTCCGCGACTCGGCAGCACCGCTCTTCGAGTCGCTCGACACCGACTGGCTGGCCCTCGACTGCGAGCTGCTTCCGTGGTCGGCCAAGGCGCTCGATCTCATCAAGTCGCAGTATGCCTCGGTCGGTGCCGCGGCCCGGCAGGTGCTTCCCGAGGCGTTGGCCGTGCTGGACCAGGCAGCCGGCCGGGGCCTCGACGTCGGCGACCTGGCAGTCAGGATGCAGCGCCGGCTGACCAACGCCCGGGCGTTCCGCGACGCCTATGCGGCGTACGTCCGTCCGACCGACGAGCTGGAGGGTGTCACGCTGGCGCCGTTCCAGGTCCTCGCCTCGGAAGGCCGCGTCCTGGCACTCGCCGAGTCGCACGAGTGGCACCTCGCCGAGCTCGCCAAGCTGGAGGGAGACCTGATCACGCCGACGCGGCACCGCTTCGTCGACCTCTCGTCGCGCGACGAGCGGGACGCGGCCACCCAGTGGTGGCTCGACCTGACCGCCGGCGGCGGGGAGGGGATGGTGGTGAAGCCCGCCCACCTGACCGAGGGGCGCATCCAGCCCGGGATCAAGGTCCGTGGCCGCGAGTATCTCCGCATCATCTACGGCCCCGACTACACCGACTCGCTCGGCCTGCTGCGTGATCGACACCTCGGCAAGAAGCGCCAGCTCGCCCTGCGCGAGCACGGCCTGGGACTCGACGCCCTGGCCGCGTTCGTGGGACACGAGCCGCTGTGGAAGGTGCACCAGGCCGTCTTCGCCGTGCTCGCGCTGGAGTCCGAACCGGTCGACCCGAGGCTCTGAGGGGTCTCAGAGCACGAGGCTGACGATCAGGAGGACGACAGCAGGCAGGAACCCGACCAGCAGGACGACTCCGAGCCCATCTCGGCGTACCCAGCCGAACACTGTCGCCACCACGGCGACCACCAGGCTGAACACCAGGGTGCCCCCGCCCACGGCGTTGGTGGCCCACGTCAGGCCGACAGCCACCGCCAGGAGGTGGCCGATGGGGTGCGGGCGGGGCCTGCCGCCCATGGTGAGAGCCAGTGCGGCCAGCACGAGGGCCACCCCGATGAACCAGACGTAGTGGCCGACGACCTCGTCCCACAGGTGGGACGTCGGGCCGGGGTCGGTGTTCCCGATCGAGTTGGCGGCGAGGTGGATGCCGTGCCCAGAGGTGTACGCGACGACACCCGCTCCGAAGACGACCCACGCACGCAGCGGAGCCCGAGCGGCCCACATCGTCACCGCAGCGGGCGCCAGCACCAGCCACGGAACGGCCAGGTCCACCCAGTCGGTCCACCGGGTGCCTTCCGGGGCTGGGCCGAGGCCCTCCGGTAGGAGGCCGAGGTGGTGCAGGACCGCGTACGACGTCGCGGTGACGGCCAGTGCCCGAGAGTGCATCCGACGGGCTCAGCCGGCGAGCCCGGCTCCGCCGAGCGGGACGACCGCGATCTCCTCGAAGGTGTTCGAGGTGTCTCCGAAGGAGAGAGCCAGCAGGGAGAAGTGCGTGACCTGCCACTCCATCCCGACGAAGGCGGCGGTGTCGAGCTCGAGACGTTCCCGAAGTGGCACGTCGTCCCCGACCTCGATGGTGGCGACGGGGAACTGGGCGTGGAAGATCCGCCGGTCGAGGAAGAAGCGCTGGCTCTGCGCCACCGCGAGGACCCTGCGGAAGATCGTGCGGAGGCCGTCGACGTCGCCGTCGAGCTCGGCGGTGATCGTGGGTCGTGGAGCCGTGATGTCCAGGACGAGGCCGCTCACGTGGACGACCGGCGCCGGCCAGTCCCAGGCATCCACGCCGAGAGCGAGACCCAGCGTCTCGGTGTCGTCGTTGCTGACGTTGCCGAAGCGCGTGAGCCGCACGAACGCCTGCTCAGCGGGGACCACGGACGGCACGACTTCAGGGGGTGGTGAGGGCGCCTGCTTGGTGGAGCCGCGAGCGAGGCGCTGGAAGAGGCCGGTCGGCTGTTCTTCGACGACCTCGACTGGGGCGAGTCGAAGGTTCTGTGCCGCGGCGAACGCTTCGGCGTACACCTCCGGAGGAGGGACGATGGCGGACTGCAGCTGCATCTGTCACCTCACTGTCGCGAATCGGAACGGTCAATCCACTCTAGGACCACACGGGTGTTGACCGTGGGACCTGCCCCATGCGCGCAGATGCCGTCCGGGGCGCCGTTCGCGGGTAACTTGCGGGGAGTGTCCGACAAACGCCGCCGCCGTACGTTCGCAGTGATCAGCCACCCCGATGCCGGGAAGTCCACGATCACCGAAGCGCTGGCCCTCCACGCTCGGGTGATCACCGAGGCCGGAGCAGTGCACGGCAAGGGTGGGCGCCGGGCGACCGTCTCGGACTGGATGGACATGGAGAAGGCGCGCGGCATCTCGATCACGTCGGCCGCCCTGCAGTTCGTCTACCGCGACCACGTGATCAACCTGGTCGACACCCCGGGTCACAGTGACTTCTCCGAGGACACCTATCGGGTGCTGTCGGCCGTGGACTCCGCCGTGATGCTGGTCGACGCGGGCAAGGGGCTCGAGCCGCAGACGCTGAAGCTGTTCAAGGTCTGCGCCCTGCGAGGGATCCCGGTCATCACGGTGATCAACAAGTGGGACCGGCCGGGACTCGCGGCCCTCGAGCTGATGGACCTCATCGAGCAGCAGATCAAGCTGCGCCCCACCCCGCTGACCTGGCCGGTCGGCGAGGCCGGCGACTTCCGCGGTGTGCTGGACCGGCGTACGGGCGAGTTCGTGAAGTACACCCGCACGGCCGGCGGAGCCACGCGTGCTCCCGAGATCCGGATGCCTGCCTCCGAGGTGGAGGACACCGACGCCGACGTGTGGGCCGCTGCAGTGGAGGAGCACGAGCTCCTCTCGGCCGACGACGCCGACCACGACCAGGAGCGCTTCCTGGCGGGGGAGACGACCCCGGTCATGTTCGCCAGCGCGCTGCAGAACTTCGGGGTCGCGCAGCTGCTCGACCTGCTGCTCGACCTCGCTCCGCCGCCCGGCACGGTCCTCGGGGTGGACGGCACGCCGCGCGACGTCGACGACGACTTCAGCGCCTTCGTCTTCAAGGTGCAGTCCGGGATGAACGCCTCGCACCGCGACCGACTCGCCTATGCCCGCATCGTGTCCGGCGACTTCGAGCGCGGCATGGTCGTGACGCACGCCGCCACCGGAAAGCCGTTCGCCACGAAGTACGCCCAAGCGGTCTTCGGCCGGGAGGTCTCCTCGATCGAGCGCGCCTATCCCGGCGACATCGTCGGCTTCGTCAACGCGCAGGCGCTGCGCGTGGGAGACACCGTCTACGCCGGGGACCCGATCGAGTTCCCCCCGGTGCCGACCTTCGCCCCGGAGTACTTCATGACGGCCAGCGCCAAGGACATCGGCCGCTACAAGCAGTTCCGCCGAGGCATCGAACAGCTCGACCAGGAAGGCGTGGTCCAGGTGCTGCGCTCCGATCTCCGCGGAGACCAGAGCCCGGTGCTCGCTGCTGTCGGTCCCATGCAGTTCGAGGTCGTCGAGGAACGTATGGCGAACGAGTTCAACTCACCGATCCGGTTGTCCTCGCTGGACTACAAGGTGGCGCGGCGGACCGACGCGGACGGTGCGGCGGCCCTTGCCGGCGCGCGCGGCGTCGAGGTGCTGCAGCGCTCGGACGGCACCCACATCGCGATCTTCACCGACCAGTGGCGGGCGACCGCGACGGCCCGGGACAAGCCGGACGTCATGCTCGAGCCACTCCCGGCCGGCGGTGCCTAGGACCGCGGTCCTGATCTCACGCGGACCTCAGGACGACGAGGCCACGCGTTCGGCCAGCCGCACTGCGGCGTACGCGACGAGGCGCGCGGTGTCAGGCTTGGCGGCAGCCTGCTCCGGCACCAACCCGGCGAGCAGCCCGGCCGGCTGGGTCAGCCAGATCCATGCCTTCCACGGGTCCATGCCCGCGGCCAGCAACGGGCGGAGGACCGGCCCCAGCTCAGGACGGGGTTCCCCCTCGGTGGTCATCTGGAAGGCAGGCACGAGCACGCTGCCCTGATGGTCGACGACGAGCAACCCGTGGAGGGAGGCCGTCTTGTGGATCATGAAGCGCGTGGCGTCAAGGGACGTGCCGCGCAGCGCGGCGAGCGTCTCGTAGGTGAACCACGGCCCCCCGAGCAGGTCCGCTCGCAGTCGGGCCTGCCGAGCGACCGTGAGGAGCGAGACAGGCACGGCGTACGCCGGATCCTCACCCTCGGCGTGCAGCAACGCCTCGAGGGCTTGGAGCTGGTCGCGCGTCATGGGGTCGCCGGTCGCAGGGTCCGTCCACACGGCGACGCCCCGCTGATCGCGCTCGAACGCGGGTAGTCCGGCCTCGGCCAGGTGGTCCGCCAGGCCCAGGCCCTCGAGCCAGGAGGCGATGCGTTCGCCCACGTCACGGGGGTCACCGGCGCGGGCATCCTGAGGGGCGGCACCGGTCGAGGTCATGGGTCCAGCCTGCCCCACGTGCCCCCGCGGCGATCAACACGACCACGTCGGGTACACATTTGCCTGTGACAGCCGACCTGGTCTACCTCGTGGCCGGCGGCAGTCTGCTTCTCGCTGTCGTCCTGCCCGCGGTCCTCAGCCGCTGGGCCGTCAGCGCGCCGATGGTCCTGGTCGCGGTGGGGATGCTGATCGGCCTGACGCCGTTGCCCGACGGCATGCCCTTGGACCCGCAGACCAACCGAGCGGCCATCGAGCACGTGACCGAGCTCGTCGTGCTTGTCGCCCTGATGGGCGTCGGACTGGCACTGGACCGTCCCCTTGAGCTCCGGAACCCCCAGAGCTGGCGACGGTGGGGCGCGACCTGGCGGCTGCTCCTCATCGGGATGCCCCTCACCATCGCTGCGGTGGCCATGCTCGGCTGGGTGGCCGGGCTGGCCCCGGCCGCCGCCATCCTGCTCGGAGCAGCGCTCGCACCCACCGACCCGGTCCTTGCCTCGGACGTCCAGGTCGCGGGACCCCAGACCGGCGACGACCACGAGGTGGACGAGTCCGACGAGCTGCGCTTCACCCTCACCTCGGAGGCGGGCCTCAACGACGGCTTGGCGTTCCCGTTCGTGTACGTCGCCATCCTGCTCGCGACCAAGGGCGCCGTCTCCAACTGGGCGCTGGAGTGGTTGGGCTTCTACCTCGTCGCCAAGATCGTCATCGGGGTGGTCGCCGGCATCGTCGTCGGCCGGATCCTGGCCTACCTCGCGTTCCGCTCCAACACCGAGTCGCTCCGCGTCGCCGAGCGGGGCGAGTCCCTGATGGCGCTGGCTGCGCTGGTCACGGCGTACGGCGCCGGCGAGGTCGTCGGCGGGTATGGATTCCTGTCCGTCTTCGTGTGTGCGATGACCTTCCGCTCGGCCGAGCGGTCACACGACTACCACGCGGCGATGCACGAGGTGATGGAGCGCCTCGAACGCCTGCTGACGCTCTTCGTGCTGCTGGTCCTCGGCGTCGCCGTGACCCGCGGGCTGCTGGAGGCGCTGGACTGGCGCGGTGTCGCCATCGGACTCGCCCTCATCCTCGTCGTCCGTCCCGCTGCGGGCGCCCTCGCGCTCGCCGCCTGGGCGAAGCCGCCGCAGCAGGGGTCCATGGACAGATCCGACCGATGGGCGACCGCCTTCTTCGGCGTCCGGGGCGTCGGCTCGTTGTACTACCTCGCGTATGCGGCAGGTGAGGCGCCGGAGCTGGGGCAGGACTGGTTGTGGTCGACGGTGTCGTTCACGGTGATCGCCTCCGTGTTCATCCACGGAGCGCTGGCCACGCCGGTCATGACCCGGCTGGACGCCAAGCACGAGGTCGAGCAAGAGGCCGACTCCTAGGACCGAGTCGTAGGGTGCAGGACATGCAGACACGCACCCTCGGCAACCACCAGATCGGCGCGATCGGCCTGGGCCTGATGACCTTCGACCAGACCGGCGCACAGCCACGCCAGCAGCTCCTCGACACCATTCGGGCGGCCCTCGACGCAGGCGTCACGCTCTTCGACACCGCCGACGCCTACGGCCCCGGGGACGAGAAGGGTGCCGACGCCCAGGGCGAGAACGAGCGGCTGATCGCCTCCCTGCTCGCCGAGCTCGGCGCCGCCGACCAGGTCGTGCTCGCCACCAAGGGTGGACACGTCCGCACCGAAGGTGGCGGCTGGGACACCGACAGCTCGGCCGACCACCTCCGCGGCGCGGTCGACGCCAGCCTGCAACGGCTCGGGGTCGAGCAGATCGCGCTGTGGCAGCACCACCGGCCCGACGCCAAGGTCCCCTACGACGAGGTCATCAGCACGCTCCGGGAGATCGCCGACTCCGGCAAGGTCGACAAGGTCGGCCTCTCCAACGCCAACCCCGAGCAGATCCGCGCCGCCCACGCCGTGCTGGGCGACGCCCTGGTCAGCGTGCAGAACCAGTTCAGCCCCGCCTTCCGCAGCAGCGCACCGGAGATCGATGTCTGCGAACAGCTGGGCCTGGCGTTCCTGCCCTGGAGCCCGCTCGGCGGCCTCGGAGACGCCAAGGAGCTGGCGGCCAAGCACCCGGCGTTCGCCGAAGTGGCTCAGGCACGCGGGGTCAGCGCCCAGCAGGTGGCCCTGGCGTGGGAGCTCGCCCAGTCCCCGTGCGTCATCCCGATCCCAGGCGCGAAGCGACCCAGCTCGGTGCAGGACTCCGCCGCGGCAGCCGATCTGGAGCTGAGTGCCGAGGAGCTTGCTCGGCTCGACGGCTGAGCGAGCACGGGGACCGCTACGGTCATCCGGTGACTCGTGAGATGTGGGACCTCGAAGCGGCCTCGTTCGACGACGAGCCGGACCACGGCCTGGCCGACCCCGAGGTTCGCTCCGCGTGGCGCGAGCTGCTGCTCGGCGTGCTCCCGCCTGCTCCTGGCCGGGTGGCCGACCTCGGCTGCGGCACAGGCACCCTGGCGCGGTTGCTGGTGGACGAGGGATACACCGTTGCCGGCGTCGACATCTCGCCGGAGATGATCCGCCGTGCCCGGTCCAAGGTCCCGGAGGCTGACTTCAAGGTCGGCGACGCGGCAGCGCCCGGGCTCGAGGCCGGGGCCTACGACGTGGTGCTGTGCCGACACGTGCTGTGGGCCATGTCGGACCCGGTGGCGGCGTTCGCCTCCTGGGTCGAGCTCCTCGCCCCCGCCGGCGTGGTCGTCCTCGTGGAGGGCCGCTGGGGCAACGGTGTGGGTCTGCGTGCCGACGAGGCTGAGGCCATCGTGCGCACCGCCCGGTCGGAGGTCACGGTCCGCCATCTGCCGGAGGACGTCTTCTGGGGCAAGACCATCGACGACGAGAGATACCTGCTGACCAGCCGGCGCTGAGCAAGCGGCGGTGTGAGGACAGCGGTGCCCCAGGGTCAGTCCGTGGCACCACAGGGACGCCACCGTGTGGGCGTGGTCAGGCACCCGGCGAGTGGGTGAGTGCTCACATTCCGAAGGTTCCTGCTGTCCACGGACGCGATTCACAGCAGCATCGTTCGGAAACCGTCTGGCGGAACGCGCGTCTCCCGCTTGGTTGACGACGCGACGGATCCCCCCTACATGGGAAGCTGGGACCTCCCGGACGACAGCGGAGACGACGGGCAAGACCTAGCCGCAGCTGATCGTTCGACACGTCTTGCTACCGTCCGATTTGTGCCTGAGACCACTCGCCTGATCGGCGTCTACGACGCCAAGGGGAGCCTGCTCGGCGAGGTGGCCTACCTCTGGGGCAAGGTGCGCGGCACCCGTCACTGCGCGCTGTGCGACCTCACCCACAACCGCGTCCGACGCCGACCGGAGTGGGACCAGCTGGTCGCACGGCTGGATGTGCCCATGGACCTGCTGCACCTCGACGAGCTGCCGGTCGATGTCGCCGACGCGGTGGCCGCTCACGGCACGCCGGTGGTGTTCGCCCGGACCTCGGAGGGCCTGCAACCCGTGGTGCTTCCTGCTGAGCTCGACGGCCTCAGTGGTTCGGTCGAACGGCTGGGCGACCTCCTCCGCGCGCACCTGAGCGGCAGGCCCGCATGAGCGACGGCCTGGCCAGCACCGGCTGGGCGACCGCCGCCTGGGGGCGACTCACGAACGCGCGGCCTCCGGCGAAGTGAACTTACGTCAAGTCACTTCGCCGAAGGTGGCTCGCCCTCACCACCAGCGTGCCTCACACGTGACCGCTGAGCTGGGCGAGCCGGCCGGCGAGGGCGTCGACCATCTCGCCTGCCCTCCTGGCCGAGATGGCGGCCTTGCGGTCACCGCCCTGGCTGGACACCGGGAGCACGTCGATCGAGAGCTTGGCACCGCCAGCCAGCGCCCGGAGCTCGTCCACCTTGTCGCCGAAGGGGGACCCGCTGCCCGGTGAGTAGTAGCGCAGGACGTCGTCCAGCTCGTCGGCGTACAGGTCGACCTTGGTCACCGCGATGACCAGCCAGACCGGCTTGTCGCGGCGGACGGCCATCGAGGCGATCCGGTGCGAGGTGATGGCCCAGTCCTCGAGCTCGGCGGCCAGTTGTTCCTGGCGGGTCGCCGTCGCGGCACCGGTGGTCCCGCCCGTACGCCGGCCGGTGGCGTGGCCGTTGGCGACGACGTGGATCACCCCGTCGACAGGCTCGTCGTGGAACACCTCGTCGAGGGCACCGAGCCGGGTGGCGGCGTTGTCGCCCGGGACGACCAGGAAGCGGAAGCCGTGCAGCCGCGCCGAGCGCCGGGTGCGACGCTCCATCACCGCGGAGCCCACCTCGGCGACGCTGTCGCTCGAGGAGCGGCGCGCGAGGCGGTCGGCCAGCTGGGTCTTGCCGACACCGGTCATGCCGGTGACCGCGACGGTGGGGTAGCGGTGACGGAAGAGACGACCCACCCGCTCGGGCGCAGCGGCCAGCCCGGTCAGCACCGTGCCGGCGATGGTGGCGCCCAGGGCCGTACGACCCGACGTGGGCAGGACGGATCGGATGCGGGTGACTGATCGTGACACGGGGGCCTCCTCGGCGGCGCCGGATTTTTGAGGTGCCGACTTCTGAGGGTGGACCCGTCGGTCCGTGTCCACCCACTGACGAGAAGCCTATGACCCCGGGGGAGCGCTGGTCCGACGTCGTAGGGTCGCGGCATGCCTCGCACAGCACTCGTCCTCGGTGGCGGCGGCCTGACCGGCATCGGCTGGGAGGCCGGGATCATCAAGGGGTTGGCCGACGAGGGTGTCGACCTGTCCACGGCCGACGTCGTCGTCGGGACGTCGGCCGGGTCGGTCGTGGGCGCCCTGCTCACCACGCGCCCGGTGGACCAGGTCTACGAGGAGCAGGTCCAGCCGCCGAGCCGCGAGCTGGGCGCCCCGGACTACCGCCGCAGCATGATGCTGCCGCTGGTGCCGCGGATGCTCTTCCCGGCGGCCTCGCGCACCAGGCGTCGCCGGCTCGGAGGGGTGGCGCTGCGGGCTCATCCCCCTGGCGGCCTCGAGCGGGTCGAGGTGATCCGGTCGCGGATCGGCGTGGACGAGTGGCCCGACCGCGACCTGCGGATCACGGCCGTCAACGCGGAGACGGGGGAGTTCGTCACCTTCACCCGCGACAGCGGCGTCGACCTCGTGCACGCGGTGGCTGCCAGCTGCGCCGTACCCATCGTGTGGCCAGCGGTGTCCATCGACGACACGCCCTACATCGACGGCGGGATGCGCTCCACCACCAACGCCGACGTGGCCAGCGATGCCGAGGACGTCGTGGTGGTCCTCGCGCCCCTGCCCCACGCGGTCAGCCGCAGCACCCGCATCTCCACCCAGCTCGGACGCTGCCGCGCCGAGCGGCACGTGGTGGTCACTCCCGACAAGCGGTCACTGGCGTCCTTCGGGTCCAACGTCCTCGATCCTGCGCGTCGACCGGACGCGGCCCGAGAAGGACGACGCCAGGCCGGAGACGTCCTCGAGGAGATCCGCGCGGCCTGGACCGCGGTGGCGCGCTAGGAGGAACCTTCCGCCCGCGTCGGCCTTCCCGGGACCCCTCACGCCACCGCACACTCAGGTCAAGGAGTGGACGAGGGAGGCGCGATGACCACCATGGTCGGGATGGACACCGAGCTGGTGACCGACCTCGCGCACGGCCTGCTCGCCGACGCCGACCGGATGGATGGTGTCGCCCGTCAGCTGCGAGGCGTGGTCGGCGAGCTGTCGAGCCGCGCCTGGTGGGGTCGCGACTGCGTCGAGTTCTCCCAGACCTGGCAGCAGGCCCACGACCCGGCCCTCGTCGCGCTCGCCACCAAGCTGCGCGAGCTCGGCCAACAGGCCCTCGTCGAGGTCGCCGAGCAGGAGCGCGCAAGCGGGGTCACGACCACCACCTCGGGCAGCCTGCTGAGCGCCCTGCCCAGCACGCTGACGGGCACCCCGCCGACCACCCCGGCTGTCGGTGTCCCCACGGCGACCACGCCGCTCGGGACGCCCACGCCGGTCGGGACCCTCGCACCCGGCAACCGTGCGGACCGGGACCTGCTCGAGCTGGCGACGGCCGTCTACCCCGACGGCCGGCTGGCCGATGCGGCCAGCCGCTACCGCGAGCTCACGGCCGACGAGCTGCGCCAGCTCGGGGTCACGGAGCGCATGCTCGTCGACGAACGCACCGGCTTCGCGGCGCGCATCTATCGCGCCGAGGACGGCCGCACCGTGCTCTCGTTCCGCGGCTCCGACGGGATCGACCTCAAGGACTTCGGCGGCACCAACATCCCCAACGGGCTCAACCTCCCCTCGCCCCAGGGCGGGCAGGCCATCGCCCTGGCCCAGCGCGTGGCCGCTGGGGTCGGCGCGGGCAACCTGACCTTCACGGGTCACTCCCTCGGCGGGCACCTCGCGGCAGCCGGGGCCGTGGCGACCGGCGCTCGAGCCGTCACCTTCAACTCGGCGAGACTCGGCGACGCCGACTTCGCCCGGGCCCTCATCGCGAGCGGCCGCGACGGCAACGTGCCGGGCGTGATCGCCAAGCTGAGGACGGCCCAGACCCTGCCGCTGAGCCCCCTGGCCTTCCTCTACGACCCGCACGCGGCCGTCCGCCGCGAGATCAACGCGTCCGGGCAGATCCGCAACTACTCGACGACCGGCGAGCCACTCAACGTCGTGCAGTGGCTGCGGCTCGGTCCTCGTCCGCTGGGTGAGCAGGTGACGATGACCGACCCCGCGCCGGGCCTATTGAAGCGACACGGTCCCGTCGGTCTGCTGGAGACCTACGACAACACCTTCCGCCGCGCGAGCGGTGGCCGCTGAGTCAGCCTGAGCGCCGCGCCCGCAGCACGTGGTCGGAGTGGTGGTGTGCCCCCGGGCCCTCCGGAGCGGTCCGGCCGCGTTCCTCGACCACGTCGATGTCCCACCCGTCGCGGTCGGTGAGGGCGGCGACGAGGTCCTCGTGCCGGACGTAGTCGTCCGGGTCGAAGCCGTGCTCGCGCGCGCGGTCCCGATCGACGTGGGCATGGTGGACCGCGAGCAGCAGCCCGCCCCGAGCAACGCACGCCAGCAGCGTCTCGATGATCGTCCCGTCGCCACGCAGCAGCGCGGGGTAGAAGACGCTGACGAGGTCGTACGTCGATGCGTCCTCCAAATTCTCCAGGTCCTCCAGCCCGATGGGCCGCCAGTCCACCGCGAGGTCGGCCGCTGCGGCCGCCCGCGCGGCCCGGTCGAGTGCCTTGGCGGAGACGTCGATGGCGGTGACCTGCCAGCCTCGTTCGGCCAGCCAGATGGCGTCCGCGCCCTCGCCCGCACCGACGTCCAGCGCCGTACCGGGCTCGAGGTTGCTCGCCTCCACCACGAGCTGCTCGTTGGCATGCCCGCTCCACAGCTGGTCGTCGCCGTAGCGCTCGTCCCAGTCCTGGCTGTGCGGGTTTTCGTGCTCGCTCATCTGACCTCCTGACCGAAGTGTGCACCAGACGCCAGCCCTCCCATAGGGGGTGATCGCGTCAGGGAAGGGTCCGTAGGTTGGAGGACATGGACTTTAGATACCTCGGCAACAGCGGGCTCAAGATCTCGGAGATCACGTATGGCAACTGGCTGACCCACGGGTCGCAGGTGGAGAACGACATGGCCGCCCAGTGTGTGCGCGCGGCCCTCGACGAGGGGATCTCGACGTTCGACACCGCCGACGTCTACGCCAACACGTTGGCCGAGACCGTGCTCGGCGAGGCGCTCAAGGGTGAGCGACGCGAGTCGCTCGAGATCTTCACCAAGGTCTACTGGCCGACCGGGCCCGGTGGGAAGAACGACACCGGCCTCTCGCGCAAGCACATCATGGAGTCGATCAACGGCTCGTTGCAGCGACTCCAGACCGACTATGTCGACCTCTACCAGGCTCACCGCTTCGACACGGAGACGCCGCTCGAGGAGACGATGCAGGCGTTCGCCGACGTCGTTCGCCAAGGCAAGGCGCTCTACATCGGGGTCTCGGAGTGGACTGCCGAGCAGATCCGCTCGGGCGTCGAGCTCGCGCGTGAGCTCAACGTGCAGCTCATCTCCAGCCAGCCGCAGTACTCCATGCTCTGGCGCGTGATCGAGGACGAGGTCGTGCGGACCAGCGCGGAGCTCGGTGTCTCGCAGATCGTCTGGAGCCCCATCGCCCAGGGCGTGCTGTCCGGCAAGTACGTCCCCGGCCAGCCGCTCCCCGAGGGCTCGCGGGCCACGGACGAGAAGGGCGGTGCCGACATGATCAAGCGCTTCATGCGCGATGACGTCCTGACCCAGGTCCAGAAGCTCAAGCCGATCGCGGACGATGCCGGCCTGACGATGGCTCAGCTGGCGATCGCCTGGGTGCTGCAGAACGACAACGTCGCCTCCGCCCTGGTGGGCGCCTCGCGCCCCGAGCAGGTCACCGAGAACGTCAAGGCAGCCGGTGTGAAGCTCGACGCCGACGCGCTCGCCGCAATCGATTCCGCCCTGGGCGAGGTCATCGAGCGCGACCCCGGCAAGACGAAGGAGACGTCCCCTCAGGCGCGGGTCGCCTGAGGGGCGCCGCAGGCCCCGCCACCAACAAAGCACTCCCGCCCCCATCAGTGGGACGGGAGTGCGCGTGGAGGCGTTACCCGGCTCAGGCGGTGCTGGACGGGCGGGTGCCGGCGATCGCCGTACGGAAGAGCTTGCGGTGCCGGTCCGTGAGGTCGAGGTCGCGCGCAGCCCGCTGCATCGCCTTCGTCAACCGGGGACCGATCTCGATGAGCTCGGGCGAGGCGGGCGAGCCGTCATCGGGCATCAGTTCGGCTGCCTCACGTGCCAGCACGACGGCCTCGCCGAGCGCGTCGGGGTAGGGACGGGCGAGCAGCTCGATGAGCCACGGTTTGTTCGCCGTCGTAGCCTCGGGGTCGTAGACGAGAGCGCCCATCACTGCGGTGATGGCCGAGAGCTCGTCGAAAGGGTTGTCGACGTTGTAGTCAAAGATGCTCGGTCGAACCTGGTTCTGCAGCTTGATCGTCTGCCGAGCGTTCTCGAAGACATCGTCCGGGGTGTCCTCGATCTCCCGGATGCGCCACAGCCAGTAGAGCTGCTCGTCCACCCGCCTCTTGCGCTCGTCGTAGTTGCCGAAGCTGGGGGGCACGAAGAGCCCAGTCACGAGCTGGCGATAGATGTCGCCGGCGACGGGGAGCTCTCCCTGCCCGCTCCTGCCCGCAGCGAGGAGTCGTGACAAGGCGTTGGCCAAATGGTTGCGAACGTCCACCGTTCTCTTGGGTGGGGCTTGGGCCACCCCGTCGCTGGGCATCGCGGCCCCGGACGAGAATCCGTCGGTGAAGATTTGGCGTCTGATGGCTGCCGCCGGCACCGTCTTGACGTATTCGGCGTAGCGCTCGCCCAGTGCGGCATTGCGGTCGATCTCGGACAGCAGGTGATCGCGCAGCGAGGGCGTGAAGGAGTCCTTTCCGGCGATGCCCTTGATCCTGCGGCGTACGGTCACCAGGCTCCTGAGGTTGGCCGCGACCTGGAATTGGAGGGCCTCCTTCAACTTGACCGATGACTCACCGGGGCCGGCCATGATGCGTTCGAAGTCCCCTCTCTCGCGGTACGCCTGCTTGTACTGATCGAAGGTGATCCCGAACATGTCCAGGCTGAGGCCGAAGTAGTTCCGTACGTCCCAACGTGCCATCCATTCGTGCTCGTCGATGAACCCCTGCGCATGCTCGGCGACTTCGCCCACCCGCGCGTAGGACTCACTGGCCTCGGCGCCCCCCTCGACGACCCCGAGCTCGGGCGCCTCGTCGAGGGTCGAGACAAACGCGCTGTCGGCGGCGCGGTACTTGCTGGGCGGGTCGTCCACCGCCAACGCCTCGGTCCGGGCCGCCACTCGCGCGACCGCGCGTTGGTAGCGCTCGAGATCGCTCAGGTATGCCGCCGCCGCGGCGTCCGCGGCAGGTCCCACCGACGAGTCAGGCTCCGCGCTCGACGGGGATCCGCTCGGTGATGCGTTCGGGCTCTCGCCGGTCCCGCCGTCGTCGGTAGTGCAGCCACCCGCAGTCAGGGCCAGCACGAGCAGGGCCGCGCTCCATCGTCCAGTCATCGGATCCCCCGTGGTCGCTCTCGAGTCGTGCGAGGGGCCGAGTCAACCACGGGGGCCGGTCAGCTCAACCTCCGGCGACGAGGTCGTCGATCTGGTTGATCGCCGACGTGGCGCCCTCGACGACACCCATGTCGAGCACCTTCTTAAGGCCCTCGGCCGACTCGTAGGTCGCGAGGTAGGTGGCGCGTGTCTTGCCGTCGTGGTCGGCAAACGTGTAGACGGCGTGCGAGAGCGGCATCTCGGGCACGGGGTTGAACTCCTGGTCGGCGAAGCCGTCGTCGAAGGTGAACTCCGTCGGCTCGGTGACGCCGGTGATGTCCCAGAAGCCGGCGTACTTCTCGCCCTCGGGACTCGTCATGAAGTACGTCGAACGCGACCCGGGCGTCAGGGAGTGGTCGACGAACGTGGCGGGGTAGAGCGGCGGACCCCAGACGCGCTCGAGCTGGCGCGCGTCGGCGTACACCTCCCAGATGCGCTCGACAGGGGCGGCGAACTCGGCCTCGATGGTGAGGGTCAGGTTGTCCAGGTCGTGCGTGACGTCGGTGACGGGCATGTCAGTCGTTCCTCTCGGTGGGGTTGGGCTCAGGGTCAGGAATGGCGATCAGGTCGTCGATGCGGGCGATGCGTCCGCGCCAGACGGTCTCCAGCTCGGTGAGCATCGAGCCCACCGAGCGGACGGCCTCGACGTCGCCGCTGGCCAGTGCCTCGCGACCGCTGCGTCGCTTGGTGATCAGGCCGGCGCGCTCCAGGACGGCCACGTGCTTCTGCACCGCCGCGAAGCTCATGTCGTAGGACGCGGCGAGCGTCGAGACCGAGTGCTCCCCGGCAAGCACCCGACGCAGGATGTCGCGTCTGGTGCGGTCGGCGAGCGCGTGGAACATGGCGTCTGCCTTGTCCTCGCTGTCGGTCATGAGACAAACATACAACCAACTGGTTGTATGTTGTCAAGTCTTCTCTCCTCTTGGGTGGGTTTTCGGTGAGGTCGACCCCCGTAACGTGAGGAGAGACCGCGACGCCAGGAGAGCTCCTCATGAAACCGACCGTGACTCGTACCTTCACGACGACCGCAGCACCCGAGGCCGTCTTCGACTATCTCGCCGACTTCACCAACGCGGAGGAGTGGGACCCCGGCACCGTGTCGTGCGAGCGCACGTACGGCGGCGGGGAGGTGGGCACCATCTATCGCAACGTCTCGTCGTTCATGGGACGCGAGACCCAGATCGCCTACAGCACCGCCGAGCTCGAGCGCCCCACCCGCATCCACTTCACCGGCCACAACGAGCAGTTCGACGGCCACGACGTGCTGGGGATCCGCGCGCACGGCCAGGGCTCGGAGGTCACCTACACCGCCGAGTTCGCCTTCAACGGGGTCGCGCGCCTCGCCGTACCCCTCGTCAAGGCGTATCTCCCCCGTCTGGCGAACAAGACCGTCGACCAGCTCAAGACCTGCCTCGACCGGCTCCCCAGTTCAGCGTGACCCCCTACCAACACGGCCGCCGCCCGCCGCTGGTGGCGCGAGCGCTCGACACGGCGATGGACCGGTCGATGGTGCTCGGCTACACCACGATCGGCCTGCGCGTGCGCCGTGCCCTGCCCGGGTGGCCCGCCGACCCGTCGGCGGACGCTCTCGAGGGCAAGGACGTGCTCGTCACCGGCGCCAGCTCCGGCCTCGGGGTCGCGACCGTCGAGGCACTGGCCGCCCTCGGTGCGACCGTGCACCTCGTGGTGCGCGACGAGGCCAAGGGCGAACGCGTGCGTGCCGAGATCGCGCAGCGGAGGCCGGACGCCCAGCTGCGGGTCTGGCGGTGCGACGTGGGCGACCTCGACGACGTACGCCGCTTTGCTGGCGTGATCGGCGACGAGCTGTCGACGATCCACGCGGTCATCCACAACGCCGGGGTGATGCCCCCCGAGCGCACCGAGTCGGCCCAGGGCCACGAGCTGAGCATGGCCGTGCACCTGGTCGGCCCGGTGGTCATGACCGAGGCGCTGCGCCCGCAGCTCGCCGGGGGACGAGTCGTGCTGGTGAGCAGCGGCGGCCTCTACGGCCAGGTGCTTCGCGCCGACGACCCCGGATTCCTGGATGGCGACTACTCACCCACGACGGCCTACGCACGGTCCAAGCGGATGCAGGTCGAGATGCTGCCCATCCTGGCCGACCGGTGGTCGCTCGACGGCATCCACCTGTCGGCCATGCACCCCGGGTGGGCGGACACCCCGGGTGTGCAGGACTCGCTCCCTCGCTTCCGGGCGATCACCCGACCGGTGCTGCGTGACGACGCCCAGGGCGCCGACACCAGCGTCTGGCTCGTCGCAGTGGAGCCGGTCCCGCCGGCCGGCCTGTTCTGGCACGACCGGCGCGCGCGTCCGATCAACCTTCTGCCCACCACCCGGGTCGGCCAGGACGGGCGGAGCGCCGCCTGGGCCTGGTTGACCCGGAGCACCGACCTCGACGCGGGCTCGTAGGTCGGACTTGGCCTGGGCCGGACGACGTCCGCCGTGGTCGAATCGCGGACGTACACGCCCGCTGCTGTCGCTCCACCATGGGATGTTCGTCAATGGGCACTTCCTGTGGTCAATTGACCCAGGGAAGTGCCTATTCACCTACATCCCATGGTGAACAGTCAGGTCGGTGAGCCTCAGAAGCCGGTGATGAAGCCGAGGTCCTGAGGGGCGAGCCCGGGGAAGACCTGGGCAGTGGAGGCGTTGAGCCGCCGGGTGACGACCTCGTTGAGCACGCTGCGGTAGTCGGTGGTGACCAGCAGGTCGGCGTCCGAGGTGTTCGTCAGGCCCGGCCAGTTGCCGTAGTAGCCACCCTTGACCCCGGCGCCCATCACGAACATCACGTTGCCGTGTCCGTGGTCGAGACCCTGGTTGGCGTTCTCGACGACCCGGCGCCCGAACTCGCTGATGGTCACCAACGTGACCTTGTCGGCCAGTGGGCCGAGGTCGGCGAAGAAGGCGCCGACCGAGCCGGCGAAGGCGTCGGCCATCCGCTTGAGGTTCCCGTTGTCGGGCTGCCCGATCCACGTGTGGTGGTCCCAGGAGCCGTGGTCGACGGTGATGATCTCCGCTCCCACGTCGGCGCGGATGGTCCGAGCGCACGCGTGCAGGGCCCGGCCGAGGTCGTTGCTCGGGTAGACCGTTCCGTTGGCCGGGGTGGTCGAGCTGGCCCGGACCGGGGCGAAGTCAGCGACCACGTCCAGCGCGGTGTCGACGCCGGTCGCCAGCTCGCCGCTGGACTCGCTCCACGCGGACAGCAGCGCCGCCCTGCGTGCTGCCTCCGAGGCAGCGTCGGAGGCGCCGGCGAGGCTGACCCCGTCCACTCCGGTGGTGACCAGGACCGGTTGGGGCCCGACCATGGCGGCGTTCGGGACCCCGCCGCCCAGCTGGATCGCCTCGATCGGCGAGCCGGGGCCGTCGCGGCCGACGAGTCGGTTGAGCCACCCGACCCGCTCGGGAGAACCAGGATCGGCGTCCTCGACCTCCTCCATCGCCGCGAAGTGCGACCGGTTGGCCACCGGCAGACCGGTCGCATGGATCGCCGCGATCTTGTTGCCGGCCCACAGGGGCATGAGCGGGGCGAGCGACGGGTGCAGCCCGAACATTCCGTCCTTGGCCAGCAACCGGTCACTGGGGACGTTGATCGAGGGCCGCGCCTGGTAGTAGACGGGGTCGGCGTGCGGGACGACCAGGCTGAGGCCGTCGGCAGCACCACGCATGGAGAGCACGACCAGCACCCGCTCGGCCGGCGTTGCGGCGTACGCCGTCTGCACCAGCGTCGACCCGTGCGCGACCGTCAGCGCGGCGGCGCCACCGAGGGCGAGGGAGCCGCGCAGGAAGCCGCGCCTCGAGGTGCGCAGGTAGTCCTCGCAACAGGGCAGTTGTTCGATCATCATCAGCTCCGAGTCAGCGGTGAAGGTGGTCGGGGCTGTCGAGCAGCGTCGTCAGCAGCATCGGCATCTTCCAGCCCACGATGGGGTGCGTGGCGGTGATGGCGGCGTCCGCCGTGGTCTGGGTGGCCTGGCAGGCAGCCTGCACCAGGCGTGCCGGGGCAGGTGTCCCGAGCAGCTGTCTGCACAGGTGGTCGACCAGCGCGTCGAAGCGCATGCCGGGGGTCGGCACCCAGTCGATCGGGGCGCGGTAGACGACGTCCTGCTTCGGCCACCAACGTCCGGACACCTGGTAGTGGAACTGGAACGAGGCCAGCACACGCGTGGCGGACGACCAGGAACGGTTGTCCTGCGGCTGGCCGTCGGGGCGGCCCCAGCTGAAGGGCGACTGCCCGATCGAGTCGGCCTGCCAGAGGATCGCGTTGGCCGCGGACGAGCTCGCCGTCGGGCGGACGACCTGGGCGCCGAGCGCGCGGTATGTCGCCACGACGTCATCGGTGGGCGTGCGGACCTTGAGGCGGGCGGCCGAGCGGAAGTCCGGGTGAGCCACGAGTGCGCGGAGCACGGGGTCGATCGCGGTCCCGCTGGCGAGGTAGACCTGGGCGAGCTCGGCGACGAGCTGCTCGGACGGCTGGTCGGAGACGAAGCGGACGGCCAGCTTGCGGGCGATCCGGGCTGCCGTCAGGGGGTGGTGGGCCAGGTAGGTGAGGTAGGCCTCCGCCACCGGGCGACCGTCGGGGACCGAGTTGGCGTGCGCGAAGCCCATGACCTGGACCGGCCCGATCCAGTGGCTTGTCTCGTTGTACGTCGCGTTCCACGTGCGCCACATGTCCACCCGATATCCGGTGAGGATGCGCGCGGAGGACTTCACGTCGTCCTCGGTGAAGTTGCCGCGACCGACGGTGTGCAGCTCGAGGAGCTCGCGTCCGAGGTTCTCGTTGGGGGCCCGCTTGGTCGAGGACGCGTTGTCCAGCGAGATGCCCATGGCGGGGTGGGTGATGGCGGCGACCAGCATCTGGTCGAAGCGACCCAGCGCGTGGCTGCGGAGCAGCTTCCCGTAGGCGGCGCGGTAGGTCCACACGCCGTCGTCATGGACCGGGACGTGCAGGTGGTTCTCCCAGAACTCGGTCATCACCTCGAGGACCTGGCGCTGCGAGGAGATCCGACGGAGCAGGCACCAGCGCGCGTAGTTGGCCATGGCCGACCAGCCGCCCTCGATCCCGTCCTTGTCGCGCTGCGCGATGGTGGTGTGGTCGGCGTCGATCGAGACCCACCACCCCTGCATGGCGTCCGTGTCGGTGTCCGCGACCGAGGCGGGGTCGAGCTGCCGCTCGAACCACGCGTCGGGGCTGCCGGCCTCGCGCATCGACTGGTGCAGGCCGGGGGTCACGCCGTAGGAGAAACGGTTGCCCAGGTGGAGGGACCACGCGGTGGGCAGGGGGGAGGCGACGAAGTCCGGGTCGTCGCCGGGCACGGGGGGCGGTGGGGACGGGTCCGGACTGGTCGGGGTGGGCGTCGGCGTCGCCACTGGTGTCGGCGTCGGCGTCGGGGCGGGCGCAGGTGTCTGGGTCGTCGGGCGCTTGTGGTGCCGGTGCTTGCACCTGTGCTTGTGCCGGCACGTGTGCTTGCGGTGCTTCTCGCACCGGTGCTTGTGCTGGCACACCTTGGCGTGCTTGGGACCCCATGCAGCCTCAGCGGCGTCGGCGGGGCTGCCGGCCAGGAGAGGAGCGGCGCCCACCGCGGCCGCCAGTCCGGCAGCAGCCCGCCACGACAGGCCGCGCCGGGAGAACAGCCCCGGGGACGCGTCGAGGTCCGTCGAGGCCTCGACGGGCTGTGCAGGGATCAGGCGATGTGGCACGGACACGCTCTCCGAGAGGACGATTGAGGACCGGCTGACAGCGCGGTCGGTGCCCGTCCGTCAAGAGGTTCTTGCCAGCATGGCAGTCAACGACCGAACGCGTCGACGAATGCGCAAGGTTGTCCAGTCCAGTCGGGACCCGTGCGGGCAAGCGGTGTCGTAGTGTCGGCGAGGTGGACACGAACCCCACCGACGAGTGGCCAGACCCCGACCGCAGTGACGACGAGGAGTGTCCGCCGTCGATCTTCCCCGGCGCCGGACACCGCGTCGACGAGGACGAACGACAGGCCGCACTCGAGGCCGAGCCGGCCGGCAACGCCGAGATCGGCGACATGGTCGACACCGACGAGATCGACTCCCGAGCGCACGACCGGCCCGAGGAGACCTGAGGGTGGTGGACGACTGGCAGCGCATCGCGCTGGGCGACGCTGTCATCACCGGCCTCGAGCGTGGGCACTACGACACGGCGGTGATGTACGGCCACCTCGCCGGGGGACCCTTCGTGGCCTCCGTCGACCCCGAGAGCGGAGTGAAGGTCCTCGAGGTTGTCGGCTCGGACCCGGTGTCGTTCGCCGCCGTCTCGGAGCAGATCCAGCTGGCGATCGACGGGCCGCCGCCGCTCCACCTGCTCGAAAATCGCCACCCCGACTGGCCAGGGGGCCCGCAGGAGGCGTTCATGGTCTGCGACGACGCGGACACCAGCGACCTCGTCCGGCTGTGGCCGGTCTGCGGTGACGAGGACTCGTATCTCGTCACGCTTGACCAGGACGGCCGGCTGAGGGTCGTCGACGTCGCGTGCGGCGAGTTCCCCGACGACCCCGGCCTGTGGGCGGCGGAGGACGACCCGCGGTCGGCGTCGCTGCTGGTAGGACAGGGTGCCGTCTCGGTGTACGTCGCAGGTCTGCTCAGAGGCGACGGGCAGGAGCCGGGCCATCAGCTCTGGGTCGGCGACCCGGACGACGGCTGGATCCGCGCCGACCTGGAACCGGCACCCGACGCCTTCACTGACATCTACTCAGGGATGTACGGGGCTGTCGCGGGCCACCGTGGCGGTCTGCCGCTCCTCTTCGACGACTACGGCACCCCCCTGGAGACCCCGGAAGTGCCCCTGCAACCCGACCACCCCATGGTCTGCGTCCTGAAGCCCGGAACCCCCGCTTCGAGTTCCAGAGCTTCCGCCACCCAGGTCGTGCTGGCTCTCCAGAGTGCCGAGGCCGGACCCCAGCTGTGGACCGGCGGGGGAGGGCGCCCCTGGACCGTCGAGCCGCTTCCCAGGGGACGACTCACGGCTGCCCGCGCGACGGGCGACGGCAAATACCTCTGGGTGGTCGTCGACTGGCAGGCCTGGTGCAGCCACCGCTGACCTGTGTCGCTCCGACTCGGGTCCCGGCCTCAGTCGGTCGCGCAGTCGGCCAGGATCGCGGCCAGCTCGGTCGGCCTGGTGAACATCGGCCAGTGTCCGGAGTCGATGTCCACATAGTCCACGCGGCTCGCCTTCGCGAGCTCCGGGATGTCGCCGGCCGCGACCCACTCCTGGGCGTCGGCCGGGGAGTACTCAGGACACACCATCGTGACCGGGACGTCGTAGCGACGCTCGTCGCTGAGCCGGATCACGCCCTGTGTCACAGCGGCTGGTACGGCGATCGCGCCGGCCGCGACGTCGGCCTTGAGCTCGGCCGACATGTCGTCGGAGTCCGGTCCCTCGAAGGGCTCCCACCCGGGGAAGGGCACCACCCCGTCGACGGGTTCGAAGAAGCCGAAGTAGGTCTTGCCGTCGGCGCTGGGCATCCCGCCGACCAGGGCCAGTGCGGCCACCTTGTCCGGCCGCGCGTCCCCAGCCACCCAAGCGAGCACACACGCCGCGGAGTGACCGACCACGACGACCGGGCCGTCGGCGTCGTCGACGGCCACCAGCACCGCCGCCACCTGGTCGTCGTAGCTGGCCGTGACGTCGCCGTCGCCCTGACCGGGGAGGGTCAGCGGGACCGGCCGGTGGCCGAGCTTCTCCAGCTCCGGCACCACGAGGTCCCATGCCGATCCGTCGAGCCACATGCCTGCGATGAGCACGATGTCCATGTCGTTCCTCCAGAAGTCTCGAGTGGTGATGAAGTCACCGTAGGTCTGGTTCCGGACGGTCTGCTTCCGGATCGAACCGGGCGGATGTGAGAGTGGGTCCATGCGAGAGACGAGCCCCACCGCGCGGGCGCTGCGCACGTTGGACATCCTGCAGAGCCGGCCGGGCTGCACGGCCGACGAGCTCGGAGAGCGTCTCGGGGTCAGCGAACGCGCGGCCCGCCGCTACGTCGCCATCCTGCGCGAGGCGGGGATCCCGGTCGAGTCGGTGCGAGGGCCGTACGGCGGCTACCGGCTCGGCCGCGGGCTGCGGCTGCCTCCGCTCGTGTTCAGCGCCACCGAGGCGCTCGGTCTGGTGATGGCGGTCCTGGACGGCCGGCATGCGGCCGCCGACAACGACGACCCCGTGGGTTCGGCCCTGGGGAAGATCATCCGCGCTCTGCCCCGCAACGTCGGGGGCCAGGCCGCGACGATGCGCGAGCACGCCCGCGCCGTACCGGATCGATGGTCGCGTCCCGACCCCGTCCTGACGAGTGCACTCGTCGAGGCCGTGGCGGCCCAGCGGCAGGTGCGCATCGGCTATCGCAGCGCCGCCGGGCACAGCCACGCCTTCGAGGTCGACCCGTGGTCGGTCGTCGTGCGCTATGGACGGTGGTACCTCTTGTGCTTCGCCCACCACGCCGACGCCGTCCGGACCTATCGCATCGACCGGGTGACGGCAGTGGGCGACGGCACGCGGACCTTCGAGGCACCCGAGGGGCTCGATCCGGTTGCGGTGCTGGAGGAGAACCTCGCGTCCGGGTGGGCCCACGAGGCGCGGGTCGTCATCCACGCGCCGATGGCCGACGTTGCGCCGTACCTGCGCCCCACGATGGGTCGCCTCGAGGCCCTCGACGAGCAGCGCTGCGTGGTGACGGGCAGCACGAGCAACCCGCAGATGTATGCCGGGGAGTGGCTGGCGGGCCTGCCGTTCGAGATCACCGTGGAGGGCGGGCCGGAGCTCCGCGCGGCCGTGGCCGAGGTGGCTGCCAGGATGGCGCGCGCGGCTGCCCCGTAGTCCCTCGGGGTGACCCGATGCTGGACTTCGGGGCCTCGCCGCCCTTACCTTGTAAACTGGCTGTTGTTCGAGCCGTCACCGTTGCCCCGGACCCCGGTAACCCAGTGGGATTCCGGAGTGCCATGACAACGCCAAGGACAGAGCGTCTGCCCCACCTCCCCGAGTGGCGGCGCGCCACCGTGTCGGGCGTGGGCGCCCAGTCGGGGGAAGCAGCCACCGATGCGGTCGACGAGTCGCTCCCGCCCGACGCCTTGCTGTCGCTGTTGAAGCAGGCAGCCGAGGGTGACGAAGCGGCGTTCTCTGCGGTGTATGACGCCACGTGCGCTCGGGCCTATGGCCTGGGACTGCGCCTCGTCCACGACCCTGTCCAGGCGGCAGAGTATGTCCAGGAGGCCTATCTTCACTTGTGGATGCACGCGGCATGCTTCAAGTCCGCGGACAGCAGCCCGATCTCGTGGATCCTGATGAACGTTCACCAGTGCATCGTGCGCCGAGCCAGGTCGATGGCGGCGCCCCTTGCGTCTGGTGGTCCCAGTGTCCAGACAGCTGACGGTGCGGCCTGCGGGCTGGTCGACGACCCCCCGAACCAGCGCCAGGCCGTCGAGCTGGCCTACTTCGGGGGATATACCCACACCGAGGTCGAGGAACTCACCGATCTGCCTGCCGGGACTGCGCGCCTGCGGATGCGCGACGGGCTTCTGGAGCTCCGTGACCCCGGGGGAACGATGGCTGGCTGAGGGATGCCGTGATGGTCGGCTCAGCGATTCCCAGCGTGGAGTTCCATCGCCCGCAGGACCGCGCTCGCCGCGCCCTTGAGGGTGGATCGCCCTTGTCCGTGGCCGGCATCGGGGACAGGGTGGCGGCATGAGCAACCACAACGAAGGTGACTTCGGCCAGAGCGACCGCGACGCGGCGGAGCGGGCGACCGCCGAGATCAACCTCGAGGAGCCGAGCGCGACCGACGACGTGCCCTGGAGCCCGCCGGACCGCCAGCCCCGCGGCGCAGAGATGGCCGAGGTCGAGGACGAGACGCTCAGCATGCGCATCATGCAGGAGGAGTCCGACCCGATCGCGACGATCGAGTACGGCGCCGAGCCGACGCCCGCGAGCGACGACCCCGACGCCATCGACCCTGACGACGACGTGCTGGGCGACGTGGACGCGGAACGCGTCAACCTCGACGACGAGGGCGGCCCGGAGGCCGCCGCGATGCACCTGGAGTAGTGAGCCCCTGGGTGATCGGGATCAGCGCGCGACCTTCCACGTGAAGTACGGCGACTCGATCGGACCCATCAGCCGGACCCAGGCGAGCATCAGCGCCTCGGTGCCTCGCGCGGTCGTGATGTCACCGACGTCGATGACGTCCTGGTGACCGAGTGCCACGAGCAGTGACATCACTTGCGCCTTGGCGGCGTCGTCGTTGCCGGAGACGAAGGTCGTGAAGTCGCCGCCGTTGATCACCGTCGGGTCGACCATCGCTTCGGCAGTCATCGTGTTCAGCGACTTCACCACCCGAAGCGACGGGAACTCGCGCTGGATCTGTTCGCCGAGCGAGTCGTCGTTGCCGACGAACAGGACGGGCAGCTCGCCGGTCAGGTCCAGTGGGTTGGCGACGTCGAGCAGCACCGTGTCGTCGGCGATCGCGGCGGACCAGATGCCGGCGATCGCGCCGCGCCCGTGGAGAGCGTTGACGACGAGGTCGGCGTCCTGGCACGCCTCGGCGTAGGTGGCGACGACGACCTGCCCGTGGATCGCCGACCCCTCACCGAAGTCATCGGTTGCCATCTTTGCCCGGCCTTCGGCGGGATCGCGGCTGCCGATGACCACCTCGTGGCCCAACCCCAGCAAGCCGGCGCTGACGGCCCGCCCGACCATGCCCGTGCCCAGAACTGCAAACTTCACGAGTGCTCCTTGACCTCGGCGAGTCGGCGGTGGAGCCGCTCGCGGACTTCGTCGGGCGAGTAGGCCCGCCGCTCACGCTCGTGGCGCGCGATGGCAGCACCGGTCACGACCGTGCCGACGATGCCGGCCAGGCCGAGCAGCTTCCACAACGCGAACCTCTTCGCCATGGGTCGGAGCATAGGGCGTCTCGAGGCGCTCACCCGCCGGGACGAGGAATCGGTGCACACTGTGGCCCATGAGCGACCACCTGACCCTCGATCAAGCGGTCGACCTCACCCGCACCGGCGACCTGTGGCTCTTCCGGGGGCGGACCGCGGCCGACCGCGCCATCCGCACGCTGACCAACTCGCCGGTCAACCACGTCGGGATGGCCGTGGTGATCGACGACCTCCCGCCGCTGATGTGGCACGCCGAGCTCTCGCGGGTGCTGACCGACGTGTGGACGGGCGGCAACCACCGCGGCGTACAACTGCACGACCTGCGTGGGGCGGTCGACCGGTGGGCGGACACTTACGGGCAGCAGGCGTGGCTGAGGCAGCTCACCCCCGAGGTTGGCCGGCGGGAGGAGGACGCGCTGATGACCACCATCGCGCGACTCGACGGGGTCTCCTTCCCCAGCACGGCCCGGCTCGCCGCCAGGTGGTTCCGGGGGCGGGACGCCTACGTGGCGAAGAAGAAGCGGGGCCGCAAGATCCGCCCTGAACAGGCGTACTGCGCCGAGGTGGTCGCGACCACGCTGCAGGACATGGGCGTGCTGGCCCTCGACCGCCGCGCGCAGTGGTTCGACCCCGGCACCTTCTGGTCGGGTGACTACCTGCCCCTGACGAAGGGGTGGGACTACGGCCTCGAGGTCCAGGTCGGCGAGCCGTCCGGCAAGCCGGTCCCGAGTGCGCGGCACCGCTGGCGCTGACGCGGTCATCCACAGCTGAGGTCGGTGCCGGTTTCCGCGTGCCCCGAACGCGGAACCTTCCCTCCACCAGCCCGCCAACGCAGTGGAGGAGACACCATGACCACCCGACTCTTTGCGGAGTACGGCGCCATGACGCGCGCCGCCGCCGACCAGCGCCACGCGCGCAACACGTTGATCCGGATCCAGGACGCCCGGCGCGAGGCGGGCCTCGACCCCGACGCGCTGGGCAAGATCCTCCCCGCCCACGAGCTCGTCGCGACGTTCCGCCACGTCGACCGCGCGACCCGCGCGGGGATCTGGGACGCGGCTCAACGCTGCGAGGACCTCAGCGACGCAGTGCGTGAGGTCCGCAACCTCTACCGGTCCGTCGACGAGGCTGCGGCGGAGCGCTTCGAGGCCCTTCACGGGGAGGTCCGATGAGCGCCCGGGCCGTCCCGACCGGTGACATCGAGATGCACCTGGGAGCACTGGGAGGTGAGATCGCGGCCGTGATGCGGCCCCTGCTCGCGCCCCTGCTGGAGAAGTGGGAGTGGGTCACGGGCGACGACGAGCAGGTGCACGAGACAGCGCACCGTTGGCGAATGATGTCGGATGCCGTGACGCAGGTCGCCGACGGCCAACGGGTCGCGTCCGACCGGGTCGCTGGCGAGTGGGAGGGATGGGCGTACCAAGCCTTCGACGACGCGGTGGACGAGGTGGTCCGTGACCTGAAGGAGGTGGCGGTGCGCACCGGCGACGTGGCCGATCTCCTCGACCAGGCGGCGGTCGCGGTCCGCGAGACGGAGCGGATCGTGGGCGACCTGATCCGGGAGCTGATCGAGTGGGCAGCCGTCTCGCTCGTGATCAGCGCGGCCGGGGCGGTCGTCACCCTCGGGGCGTCCGCTGCTGCCGGGGCTGCCGCGGCCGCAGCGAGGGCGGGGGTGGTCGGGGCGAGGATCGCGGCGCAGCTCGGCAGGCTCGCTCTCGAGCTGCGCAGGATCCAGCTGGTGCTCGGGGTCTACCAGACCTGGGTCAAGAGCCTGACCTTCGTCCAGCGTCGGCTCATCAGCGTGGCCGAACGCGTCGCGGTCGGGCAGCTGTCCGGCCTGGACGCGAGCTGGCAGCCACCCGCGGTCGATCTCGCGCGCATCCGCGTGGCGCCCGAGCGCTGCTTCGAGGAGCCCACCCACGGGCCGCGCTGGTGATCAGGTGGCGCCGGCGAGGACGTCCGCGATGTGCACGAGCGCGTCCCCGGAGTTGACCAGGACCTGCTCGGTGCGCCCGATCACGATGCCGGTCCGGCTGGCGTGCACGAGTCGCAGGGTCTTGCCGAAGGAGTCGACGAGCGCGCCGAGCCGGTCGCCCTCGGTGACGCGCTGGCCCAGCGTGGCGTCGAGGTCGAGGATGCCTGTCCGCCGCGCCCGCACCCACCCGCTCGCGCGCGACTCCACGGACGGGGTGGGCGGCGGCTCCTCGACCGGGTCCGTCATCCGGAGCGCAGCCAGCACGCGGCGTACGCCGATGACACCCGCATCGATGGCATAGCGGTCGAAGCGCAGCGACTCGCCCGCCTCGTAGAGCAGCACCTTGGCACCCCGCTCCCGCGCGGCGTGCCGGAGCGAGCCGTCGCGGATCCCGGCATGCAGCATCACCGGCGCGGCGAAGGCCTCGGCCAGCTCACGGGTCAGGGGGTCGTCGAGGTCGGCGCGGATCTGCGGCAGGTTGGAGCGCCGGTCGGAGCCCGTGTGCAGGTCCAGGCCCACCTCGCACTTGGCGACCACCTCGGTCATGAAGAGGTGGGCGATCCGGCCGGCGAGCGAGCCACGGGCCGAACCGGGGAACGACCGGTTCAGGTCGCGGCGGTCGGGTAGGTAGCGGTCGCTGGCCATGAAGCCCAGGACGTTGACGATCGGTACGGCGACGAGCGTGCCCCGGAACGTCCGAGGATCCAGCCCCGCGAGCACCTGGCGGATGACCTCGATGCCGACGACCTCGTCGCCGTGGATGGCCGCGTCGAGCCACACCGTCGGACCGTCCTCACGCCCGTGCACGACCCGCACCGGGAGGCTGACGTCGGAGCCGGTCACCAGCCGGGTGATCGGCAGCTCGAGGTTGCGGATCGTCCCCGGGCGGATGCGCACGGTGCCGATGGCGAAGGACTCGCGCGCCACTACGCGTCCCGCGCGGGGTGGATGGGGGCGCTGGTCACGGTCGTGAGGATATCCGTGGGTCGCGGTCACTCAGACCAGCAGCGAACCCTCGCCGATGAGCCGACCGTCAGGGCCGGACGACGACGTTGCCCACCTTGCGTCCCGAGTCGGCGATCTCGTAGGCGCGCACGATGTCCTCCAGCTCCAGCACGTGCTGGTTGACGACGGTGAGCGTCCCGTCGGCGACCAGGTCGAGCAGGGTGGCGTAGTTCTCGGCGCGCTCTGCGGTGGTGCCGCCCTTGACGTTGCCGCGAGCCCGCAACGCCTCGCCGAGCGTCCCGGCCACCAGCAGCATCACCCCGTCGTCGGTCAGCAGCCGCCGCCCGGCCTCGATCCCGATGTTGCCCACGGTGTCCATGACGACGTCGAACCGCTCGGTGAGTCCGGCGACCGGGGTGATGGCGTAGTCGACGACGTGGTCCGCGCCCAGCTCCTTGAGGAGGGCGGCATTCGCTGCGCTGGTCACGGCCGTGACTTCGGCGCCGAAGTGCTTGGCCAGCTGCACCGCGTTGGTCCCGACCGCACCGGAGGCACCGTTGACGAGGACCGTCTGTCCTGCGCTGACATGGCCGACGTCGCGGACGAAGTGCAGCGCGGTCGAACCGCCGAAGAGCATCCCTGCGGCCTGCTCGTGCGAGACAGCCGCCGGTTTGTGCACGAGACGCTTGGTCGAAGCAGTAGCGAGCTCGGCGTGAGCGCCGCCCATGCCGGTCGAGCCGCAGACCTCGTCACCGACCGCGAAGCCCTTCACCTGGGCGCCGACGGCCTCGACGACTCCACTGACGACCACCCCGCGGACCTGGCTGCGAGGTCGGCGGAGACCGAAGATCATCCGTGCAAGCACGCCGTAGCCGCGCGGGAAGCGGGCGCCCCGGATCCGGGAGTCGGCGGCCGTCACAGCGCTCGCGTGGACGCGGATGAGCACCTGCTTCGCGCTCGGCACCGGATCCGGGCGCTCCTCGATGTGCACGACCTGCGGTGCGCCGTACTCCCGATGGACAGCTGCCTTCATCTCGTTCCCCTTACAGCGTAAGTCATACAATGTAAGGCTGACCGTAGCCGCGAAAGGACAACTCCACAAGTGGAGGGGTGGGATCGGCTCAGATCCCGCGGTTGCGGCGGCGTACGGCTCGCTTGGGCCGGCCACCGAGATAGGAGCGCCGGGCATCGACGAGGTAGCCCTGCCGCAGCGCCTCGCGCCCGATCAACATCCGGAAACCCATCCGGTCGCGGCTCGACAGCGTCACCTCGGCGGTGACCGTGCGGTCCATCAGCGTCAGCTCCATCAGTACGACATAGCGCTCCTGGACGTGCCCGGTCGAGGAGCGGACCTGTCGCTTGTCGTGGACCGGGAGCTCGACGTCGACGGAGTCATCGGTGGACCGCTGCCACGGCTGGATCGAGAAGCGGACCCACGCCTGCCCGTCACGCTCGAACTCGGTGACGCCGAAGGCGTGGAGGGCGCTCGACCTGGCGCCGGTGTCCAGCTTGGCCTTGATCCACTCGACCTCGAGCCCCGGGAGGCTCACCCACTCACGCCACCCGGCAGTCGCCGCATCGGTGCTGGTTGGATGGGGAGCTGCCACCCCCCTATCCAATCAGGTGTGAACAGTGAAGCTCGCGATCTTGTCCCGCGCACCCCGCTCCTACAGCACGCAGCGGCTGCGCACCGCAGCCCAGGACCGCGGCCACGAGGTGAAGGTGCTGAACACGCTGCGGTTCGGCATCGACCTGTCGGGCGACCATCCCGACCTGCAGTTCCGCGGCAAGCAGCTTTCCGACTACGACGCGATCCTGCCGCGCATCGGCAACTCGATCACCTACTTCGGCACCGCAGTGGTCAGGCAGTTCGAGCAGATGGACGTCTACACCCCCAACACGGCCTACGGGATCTCGAACTCCCGCGACAAGCTGCGGGCCTCCCAGATCCTCTCCAAGCACCAGATCGCGATGCCGGCCACGACGTTCGTCCGCGACCGCGCCGACGTGATCCCGGCGATCGAGCGCGTCGGCGGGGCGCCCGTGGTGATCAAGCTGTTGGAGGGCACCCAGGGCATCGGCGTCATCCTGGCGCCGGACATCAAGGTCGCCGAGGCGATCATCGAGACGCTGCAGAGCACCCGGCAGAACGTCCTGATCCAGCGCTTCGTCAAGGAGTCGAAGGGCCGCGACATCCGGGCGCTCGTCGTCGGTGACCAAGTCGTGGCCGCGATGCGCCGGGTGGCCAAGGGCGACGAGTTCCGCTCCAACGTCCACCGCGGCGGCACCGTCGAGCCGGTCGAGCTCGACCAGGCCTTCGAGGAGGCAGCCGTCCGCTCCGCGCAGATCATGGGCCTGCGCGTGGCCGGGGTCGACATGCTCGAGGGCAACGACGGCCCGCTCGTGATGGAGGTCAACTCCTCACCCGGGCTCGAGGGCATCGAGACCGCCACCAAGCTCGACGTCGCCGGCGCGATCATCGACCACATCGACAACCAGGTCGCCTTCCCCCAGATCGATGTCCGCCAGCGACTCAGCGTTTCCACCGGGTACGGCGTCGCAGAGCTGCTCGTCCACGGCGACGCCGACATCGTCGGCAAGACCCTCGGTGGCTCCGGCCTGCGCGAGCGCGACATCAGCGTGCTGACCCTGCACCGCGGGACCGCCGTCATCCCCAACCCGCGGGGCGACATGGTGCTGGAGCCCGAGGACCGGCTGCTGTGCTTCGGCAAGCTCGAGGAGATGCGCTCGATGATCCCGGCCCGTCGCAAGCGGGTCCGCAAGGTCAAGCGTCTGCCGAAGAACCCGATCCACGAGCAGGAGTGACGAGCGGACAACGCGACCCCGCCCGGCGACGTTCATCGACGTAAATGAACGTGAGGGATGTCGGTGCGCGCGCCCGGTCAGCACGGCGATCCCGTCGGCCGGTCGACCCGCGTCGCGGTTGGCAGCCTTCTTCAGTCGATGATCTGCTCCGTCACGATGCCGGCCAGCGCACCGGAGGCCAGCCAGTCCGACTCGAAGGCCGAGCGGTCGATGACGACACGCACCTCCTCATCGCGGGGTGCAGTGGGGTCGTGCACGATCACATCGCCATCGACCTCGATGCCCACGACGAGGACCGGTCGATCCCCGTGGGCGAGAGGCACCACCACGTAGTCGCCTGAGCGCAGGTGCGTCTCCAGGGCCGCGACTCCGGACAGCCGCGTCACCCAGCTGTCGGACAGGCCGGTGTCGCTGGTGAAGGCAGTGAGGAAGGTGAACGTGTCGATGGCGTCGGTGCCGTTGTCGAAGGACTTGCTGGCGGTGTAGGCCACCGGTCCTCGTTGAGCCTCACTCGTCGACCCTGCGCCCGTGAGGGCCATCGTGAAGGCGGCCGCCGTTGCCCAGCGCTGTCCACCTGGCTCGTCGGCGACGGAGTGCTCGGGTGCGTCCAGCTCTGCCCGGCCCGCGACCGGTCCCGGAGCCGAGGGGACCGGCGTGGACACGGTGCTGGCTCGGGTCACGGCGTCGATGCGCCACAGATTCGAGATCGACGCGTCGTGTGCGAGGTCGGTCAGCCTGACCCGGATCTGCCACGCGTCCAGACGCGCAGCTGCGTCGTGCGCGAGCCAGGTGCCCTCGTGGACGAGGCCGACGTCGTCACCGTGGCCACGGATGGTGCGTCGGTCCCTGCCACTGGTGCCCCAGACCGCGACCGGGTCCCAGGAGCTCTTCTCGCCCGAGGCTGATCGGACGCGCACCTGGATCGTGAGTGACCCCCGGCCGGTGTACGCCTGCCAGGACGGCGTCAGCTCCACCAGGCGCGTGCGCCGCCACGGCGACGTCCAGGTGCCGACCCGTTGGTCGAAGCCGTCGATCGAACGTATCGGGGCAGTGTCAGCGACGACGAGCCTGCCGCCCTTGCGGTCGAGACCGCGCGACGTGCCTGACTCCCAGTCGGTGCCTGAGTCCCAGGTCTGGTGAACCGGCTCGCGGCTGGTCGCGGGAGCGGTCACCGCGGCGGCCCCGGCAGGAAGGACCGGTGAAGCCAGGGCGGCAAGCAGCACAGAGGCGAGTGTGGCGGTGGCTGTCCGGATGCTTGGTCGACGCATGTGCGGAGGATATCGATGCCGGGCCGCAGGGGTGGCAGCCACATTCCTCGGCCGGGGAATGTGGCTCACTCACCTCTGCTCGTGGCACGGAGAGCGTCCAGCCCCTCCCGTACGCCGACCCGGTCGGCCTCCGTCGGGCGTCCACTCAGCATCGCGTCGAGCTCGGCTGACGGCATGAGCGAGCCCACGAGGGCGGCGGCCCGCTCACCCGCCTGCGTCGTCGCGTCCTCGACCGCGCGCAGGATCGCGTCGGCGAGGTCGGTCGCCGGCATCGAGGTCGCGGTCGGCTCCAGGGTGAGCGCGATCGGCCGGCCGGCGGCATTGACGCGGACCCGCACGCGACCCTCGGCGGTGCGCGCTTCGGCGTACAACGTGGTGAGCTCGTCCTGCAGCTGGGCGACCTGCTCGAGCCTGCGGGCGGCCTGGTCGCGGAGGTCGACGAGCCAGGGCTCGGAGAGGGCGTCGGTCATCGGAAGTGCTCCGTTCGTCGTCGTGGTGTGGTGCTCGCACGCTTTCCCTCAGGCGCCGGCCACAATCCGTCCGGACTGCACGTGTGGACAACCCTCAGTAGCCGCCCTCGGGCTCGACCATCTCGGCGCGGACACCGAGCAGCCGCACCGGCCGGTCGTCGGCGAGCGCGTCGAAGAGGGCCAGGGCGGTGTCCGCGACGACGGCGGGGTCCATCGTCGGGCCGGCCAGCTTGCGGACCTTGGTGTGGGTGAAGAACGGGGCGAAACGCACCTTCAGGTGCACCCGGGTGGCAGCCCGGCCCTCCTTGGCGAGGTCATCGATCACCCGCCCCGCCAGCTCGCGCAGAGCTGCAGCAACCTCGTCGCGGGTGGCGAGGTCCACCTGATAGGTCGTCTCCCGTCCGTGCGCCCGGGCGACCCAGGGCGTGTCGTCGGGCCACGACCGGCCCTCGCCCCGTCCGAGCCGGCCGAAGTGGGGCCCGGTGTTGGGCCCGAAGGCCTCGACCAACGGCTCGTCGGGACTCGCGGCCAGCTGGGCGACCGTGTCGAGCCCGATCGCCGCCAGCCGCTGACCGATCTTGTTGCCCACCCCCCACAGGGCCGTGGTCGGCCGGTGGCCCATGACGTCGAGCCAGTTGTCCCGGTGCAGGAAGTAGGTGCCCTGCGGCTTGCCGAAGTCGGTCGCGATCTTGGCGCGGACCAAGGTGTCGCCGATCCCGACCGAGCAGTGCAGCCGGGTCCTCGCCAGCACAGCGGCCTGGATCTCCAGCGCTGTCCGGAGGGGGTCCTCGGTCTCGACGCCGACGAACGCCTCGTCCCAGCCGAGCACCTCGACGACGGCGCCCGGGTGTTGCCGCAGGGTGGCCATCACCTCGGCCGAGGCGGCCTCGTAGACCGGGAAGTCGACCGGCAGCAGGACGGCCTCGGGACAGCGGCGTACGGCGATCTTGAGAGCCAGCCCCGAGCGCACCCCTCGCTCGCGGGCCTCGTAGGACGCGGTCGAGACGACGGCGCGTTCGGTCGCGTCGCCGCGACCACCCACGATGACCGGCCGGCCCGCCAGCTCGGGGCGACGCAGGAGCTCGACGGCGACGAGGAACTGGTCCATGTCGACGTGGAGCACCCAGCGCTGAGGCAGCCCGCGGAGCTGGTCCAACTCAGCGTCGCACTGGTGATCGCGGTGCGACGAAGTCCTGGACGGTGTAGGGCAGGGGCGGAGTCATCGGTTGAAGAGGCACTCGAAAATGGTGCAATCGAGCAATGTCCGGGTCGAGGACCTCGTGTCGCCCAAAACTCATTCGGTGGATACTTCTGAATGGCGTTGCTGCGCGGAATCGGACGATCGATTTCACTCGTGTGGCCCAGCGCTGATCAGGGTGGACCAACAGGTCTCCGCGCGACCAGCGCGCTCCCTGCTGTGCTAGCACCGGTAATTCAGGGTCGTAGCCAGTCGTGTCCACGTTGAAGCTGAGCAATTGGAGGCGAGGCACTTCCGCGGGGGCGGTCAGTGACTGTATTGATGCGCCGGTCGGAATATTGATGAATTCATCGCAGTCGATGTGGGCCAGCCAGCCGCGGCGGCCATCGACGATTCGCGGGAGTAGGTCCCTGATGCGGCGAAACTGCCGCATCGACTGCGGGTCGGTCGCTGCATACGGAAGCTCGGCCAACTCGTCTCGATGAATCTCGCGCCAGTCCTGAACGCGCTGTAGCCGTTCTTTCACTCCAAGGCCGTCGAAGTATTCGCCCTCTTCGGGGTACACGTACGTTTCGACCCGTCCCGGAATATCAAGCGACCGGAGTATTTGTGGGGAATCGTCGATGACGCCGTCCAACAGGACATGAAACTCATCGAACCCTATCGCGGAGTGATATGCGATCCACTCGGCCAAGCGATGAGCGTCTCCGCGCGTTTGCGTAATGATCGCGTGCGGCACCCTTCCAGACTACCAGCGTGGTCACCCCACAAGATGGCCTTCCCTTGCGCCCCGGGGTCCTTCTCTGGTGCGGTGGGCTGCACGCTGACCCGAAGGAGCGGTGCATGAACCTCGCCGACACGGCAGAGATGTGGTGGAAGAGCGCGGTGCTCTACTGCGCGGACGTGGAGACGTTCCTCGACCTCGACGGTGACGGCCGGGGGGACCTTCGGGGGATGCTGAATCGTGTCGACTACCTCGCCGACCTCGGCGTCACCTGCCTGTGGTTGATGCCGTTCTACCCGACCGCGGGCCGCGACGACGGCTACGACATCACCGACTTCTACGGGGTCGACCCGAGGCTCGGCAGCGCCGGCGACTTCGTCGAGCTGGTGCGGACCTGCCACTCCCGCGGGATCCGGGTGATCATCGACTTCGTCATGAATCACACCTCGGACAAGCACCCGTGGTGGAAGAGCGCAGTGCGGAGCAAGGACGACCCCCGCCGCGACTGGTATGTGTGGCGGTCCTCGACCCCGCCCGACACCAGCAAGCAGGTGGTGTTCCCCGACAAGGAGGATGCCCTGTGGGACAAGGACCCCGCCTCGGGTCAGTGGTACCTCCACAACTTCTACAAGACCCAGCCGGACCTCAACCTCGCCAACCCCGCCGTGCGCGAAGAGGTCATCCGCACCATGAGCTACTGGCTCCAGCTCGGCGTCGACGGATTCCGGATCGACGCGGTGCCCTTCCTGTTTGCCGAGGACCAGCTCCCCAAGCGTGAGCAGAAGTTCCCGAGCTTCGACCCCCACGAATATCTCCGCAACCTCAAGGCGTACGCCGGACGGCTCAACGGCCAGGCGATGTTCCTCGGCGAGGTCAACCTGCCCTATGCCGACATGGCGAAGTTCTTCGGCAGCGGCGACGCTGACGAGCTGTCGATGCAGTTCGACTTCATTGGCATGCAGGCGATCTACCTGGCACTGGCCAGGGGTGACGCCCGTCCGCTGGCCACGGCGATGCGGGACCGCCCGGCCGTCGACGTGGGGAGCCAGTGGGCCAACTTCCTGCGCAACCACGACGAGCTCACGCTCGACAAGCTGAGCAAGTCCGAGCGCCAGGAGGTCTTCGACGCGTTCGGGCCCGAGAAGGACATGCAGCTCTTCGACCGCGGCCTGCGCCGACGGCTGCCACCCATGCTCGGCGGGGACGAGCGCCGCATCCGCATGGCCTACTCGCTGATGTTCTCGCTGCCGGGCACGCCGGTGCTGTTCTACGGGGAGGAGATCGGGATGGGGGAGAACCTCGACGTCCCGGGTCGGCTCTCCGTGCGGACTCCCATGCAGTGGCAGCCCGGTGACAACGCCGGGTTCTCCATCGCGGGCAAGCGGCGCCTGGTCCGCCCCGTCACCGAGGGCGCCTACGGGCCGGACGACGTCAACGTGGGTGAGCAGCGCAGCGACCCGGACTCCTTGTGGTCCTTCGTGCAGCGACTCATCTCCCGCTACCGGCAGTCACCGGAGATCGGCTGGTCGACCGCTGAAGTGCTCGACCACGCCGACCACCGGGTCCTGGCTCACGTGTGCCGCAAGGACGACTGGGCCCTCGTGGCACTGCACAACTTCGCCGGCGAGCCGGTCGAGGTCAGCGTGGACGTCCCCGGGCTCACGCGCGGGACCATCCTGGTCGACCTGCTGACGCCGGGCCGACCCGAGCGAATGAAGACCGGTCCGCGCGGTCGGATCACCATGACCTTGCCCGCGTACGGGCACCGCTGGTGGCGGGTCGTCCCCGAGGGCGATCGCCGCATCGACCACTGAGCAGTCGGCACCCACGATCGAGAGGACACCCGTGACCCGCATCGGCTTCCACGCCTCCCACGAGCAGATCTCGCCCCGGCAGCTGCTGGTGGACGTCCAGCACGCCGAGCGCGCCGGCTTTGACATGGCGATGTGCTCCGATCACTTCTCGCCCTGGAGCACGCGGCACGGACACTCCGGCTACACCTGGTCCTGGCTCGGTGCCGCGCTCGCGACGACGGAGCTGGCTCTCGGGTGCGTGTCGGCCCCCGGCCAGCGCTACCACCCCGCCGTGCACGCGCAGCGGATCGCCACTCTCGGCCAGATGTTCCCCGGACGGTTCTGGGTGGCGCTCGGCAGCGGTGAGGCGTCCAACGAGCACATCACCGGGGACCGCTGGCCGGACAAGGAGCAGCGGACCCAGCGCCTCGAGGAGTGCGTCGACGTGATCGGGCGGATGCTCGACGGCGAGGAGGTGACCCACCGTGGCTTGGTGACCGTCGACCGGGCGCGGCTCTGGGAGATCCCTGACCCGCGGCCGCTGCTGATCGGTCCCGCGGTGTCGGCGGCGTCCGCGGCGCGTGTCGCTACCTGGGCGGACGGGCTCGTGACGATCAACCAGCCCGCCGACGTGCTGCGCGACCTGCTGGCGGCCTACCGCGACGCGGGTGGACGGGGCCAGGCCTCGATCCAGATCCACCTGTCGTGGGCGTCCACCGAGGACGAGGCGGAGTCGATCGCGCACGACCAGTGGCGCACCAACGTCTTCAGCGAGCCGGTCAACTGGGACACCGAGACGCCTCAGGCCTTTGACCTGATGGGCGAGCACGTCGGTCTCGAGGCGGTGCGCAAGGCCGTGCGGGTCTCGGCCGACCTGGGGCGGCACCGCGACTGGCTGGCGGAGTACGCCGACCTGGGCTTCGACGACCTCTACCTGCACTTCGTCGGGCAGGACCAGGCGCCCTTCATCGACGCCTTCGGCGAGCACGTCCTACCGTCCCTGAGCGACTGACCGGCCCTGAGCAACTGACCGGCCCCTGACAGACTGGCGCGGTGATCGACCCCCTCCAGACGATCCTCATCGCCGCCGCGCTGCTCCTGGCTGCGGTGACAGGTGGGTACATCGCACTCGACCGCAGCCCGGACAAGGTGCTGGTCGCCCTGCTGGCCGTGCTCGAGCTCGCGCTGGTCGTCCAGGCCGTCGTCGCGATCGTCCAGTTCGCGCGTGGCAGTGACGACGTGGGTGGGGGGATCACGTTCGTCGGCTACCTGCTCGCGATCCTGCTCGTGCTGCCGGCTGGCCTGCTCTGGTCGCTGGGGGAGCGCAGCCGAGGAGCCACGGCGGTGCTGCTCGTCTCGCTGCTGACGGTCGCCTTCCTCGTCCTGAGACTGGTGCAGCTCAGTGCAGCGGCCTGACGTCCGGTCGACCTCGAGCGGCCTCGGTCGGGCCCTGGTCGCGATCTATGCGGTGTTCGCGCTCTCGGCCAGCGCCCGTTCGCTCGTCCAGTTGGCGACGAAGGCCGACCAGGCGCCGGTCGCCTACTCGTTGTCGGCCGTGGCTGCGCTGGTCTACGTCGCGGCGACGCTCGGCCTGGCCGAGGTGGGTCCGGCACCCCGTCGACTCGCCTGGGCGGCCGTCGGGTTCGAGCTCGTCGGCGTCCTCACCGTCGGGACCCTGACCGTGCTGGACCCGGAGCTCTTCCCGGACGCGACCGTCTGGTCGGCGTACGGGCAGGGCTATGGGTACCTGCCGCTGGTGCTGCCGTTCCTGGGGTTGGCCTGGCTGATCAGGACCCGGGCGTCGCGGTGATCGCCGGGAACTCCTTCATCGCGTGGTCGGCGATCCGCTTCATCATGTAGGCGTCGATGCCCCCGCCGACGAAGCCACCCGCGATCGGCACGCCTCGGCCGAGCTTGCCCAACGCCTTCGTGCCGACGCCGCGCATCAGGTTGAACCCGACGGCCTTGTTCACCACCATCAGGGCAGCCGGCGGCATGCCCCGCAACGCGAAGGTGGCGAGGCGGCCGCCTCCGGTGGCCATCCCGGCCTTCTTGAGCACGTCTTCGGACTTGGAGCCGACCAGCGTGAGCAGGACGGCCGTCCGGATGCGCTCGTCCTCGACGTCGTAGCCGCGGAGCGTCGCGACCGCGCCGACCATCCGAGTGGCCTGGACGTAGAACTCGAACACGTTGGCGGGCAAGGCGATCGGCATGGTGACGAACCCGCCGAGGCCGGTGACGAAGCCGCCGATGCCGCCGCGGAGCATGGTGCCGCGCGCGACCGCGTTGATCGCCTCCTCCGCCGTTCCCTTCTCGCGCAGCGCTTCCTCCGCGACCTGTGCGGCCGAATCGAAGGGGCCGCGGCCGTCGAGGCCGATGTCGAGGATCATGGTGACGACCTTGTTGATCGCCTGGCTGGCGGCGCCCTCGTCGGCGGCCGGGTCGCTGGCCGCCTCGAGGGCGGACCTCGTCCGGGCGACCTGGTCGCGCTTCGGCTTGAAGAAGTCGGTCAGGCCCATGTGTGCTCCCTGGGTATGGCGGCTGGGTATGCCGGCTGGCGCCGTGCTGCTTGCTGGCGATCCTGCCACGGAGGATCTGCCGCGAACCCATCCAGCGGGGGGGTGATGAGTCAGCCGGAGTGCAAGACTCACTCCATGGACCAAGGGGTCGCTGCAGTCGCGCTGGTGATGGGATCCGCCGTGCTGGCCCTGGCGGCTCTCACCGCGACCGGCGAACGGCGGCGGGGTCACGGCCTCGGCGTCGCTCTCGTCGCGGGGATCTTCTTCCCCATCACCTGGGTCGCTTGGTACGTCCGGGACGAGCGGCCTTACCGCAGAGTGCGTCGCGCCTGACCGCATCGCAGGGATCAGCCTCCGCTACCGAACAGTCAGGGGGTCGAACGGCGCGATGGACCCCGTGACTGTTCGGTACAGACGCGTTCTCGTGGTTCCGGACTTGGCAACCGCCAGAAGGTTGGCCCTTGGGGCGACCGACGGGGTGCGCCGCGACCATTGACTTGACGCATTCAACCCGGGGACGTGCGACGCGGACCGAAACTGTCCTGGTTCGCTCCTAGCCTCCACGCATGAGCACCCCCACCGCACCGGCGATCCGGATGTTGTCCGTCGACTTCGACTGCCTCGACCCCGTCGAGCTGTCCAGCTTCTATCGAGAGGCGCTCGACCTGCCCACGATCTACTCCACCGACGGTTTCGTCCTCCTCGGCCACGACGGCGCCCCCGGCCTCGGCTTCGTCCGGGTCGCCGACTACCGCGCCCCGACCTGGCCCGATCCTGCGCATGGGAAGCAGGCCCACCTCGAGCTCGGTGTGGACGACCTCGACCGTGCCCAGGCCAGGATGCTCAGCCTCGGCGCCGTGCTGGCTCCGTTCCAGCCCCATCCGGACGAACGCAGGATCATGCTCGACCCCGCTGGGCACCCGTTCTGCCTGTCCACCGGCGGCTGACGGCCGCGCGGTCGCACGAGATTTCCTCCGGTGATTGGTGGCAGACTGGCTCGATGGACCCAGGGGTCGCTGCAGTCGTGCTGGTGCTGGGATCCGCTGTGCTTGCCCTGATGGCTCTCACGGCGACGGGGGAACGGCGCAGGGGCCACGGCATCAGCGTCGCTCTCGTCACGGGGATCTTTTCCCCATCACCTGGGCCGCTTGGTACGTCCGGGACGAGCGGCCTTACCGCCGGGCGCCCTGACGACGTGCGGTCCGGCTGTGCGGTCTCGTCGCGTCTCCGGTGCGTGCCTCCGCGTCGGCTACCTGCTGCTCCTCGGGGCGTCGTTCCTGTGGTTCGACAACGTCGGGGTGGACGTCAGCGCCTCCGACTTTGGTGACAGTGGACCGGCGGGTCGGGTCGGCTGCAGCATCGCCCCGTGGGACGCGGGTCTCAACGACAACCGCGATGCACCGGGCGGTGAGCACACGGGGGCCTACTCCAACGAGGTCGCCGCCGAGTGCTACTCGGCCAGCTCGACGAGATTCAATGCCGCCGTAGGTAGCGGCGTCCTGGGGCTGCTCATGCTGAGCGTGGGCGCCGTTGTCGCCGTCGGGTCGATGCGCGACGTGATGTCGGCCTGACGGCCTAGCGGAAGCTGCGCAGTCGCAGGCTGTTGGTCACCACGAACACGCTGGAGAAGGCCATTGCGGCTCCGGCGAGCATCGGGTTCAGCAATCCGGCGACGGCCAGCGGGATGGCGGCGACGTTGTAGGCGAAGGCCCAGAACAGGTTGCCCTTGATCACCGCCAGGGTGCGGCGCGACAGCCGGATCGCGTCGCCGGCGACGCGGAGGTCGCCTCGCATCAGCGTCAGGTCGCTGGCCTCGATCGCGACGTCGGTCCCGGTGCCCATGGCCAGCCCGAGGTTGGCCTGCGCCAGCGCTGCCGCATCGTTGACCCCGTCGCCGACCATGGCGACAACGCGCCCGGCGGCCTGGAGCTCCTTGATGGCCACGACCTTGCCTTCCGGCAGGACCTCGGCGATGACGGTGTCGATGCCCACGTCGGCCGCGACCTTCTCCGCGGCCGCCCGGTTGTCACCCGTGAGCAGGATCGGCCTCAACCCGAGGGCCTTGAGCTCCTCGATGGCCTGCGCGGATGTCGGCTTCACCGCATCCGCCACGACGACGATCGCGGTCGTGCGGTCGTCCCAGCCGACCTCGATCGGCGTCGCCCCGTCGGCGTACGCCTGTTCGATGGCGTTCCGGAGGGCGTTGTCCTGGGGCGGCGCCGGCAACTGGCGGCGTACGACATCTGAATCGGCGAATCGGTTGACGTCCGCCGCCAGTTGAGGCCCGCCAGCGGAGCGGGGCCCATCAACGGAGTCCGGGCGGCGCGCAAAGACCCGCCGATCGTCAACGGTGCCGGTGACCCCGACCCCGCCGGTGGCGACGAAGTCGATGACGCTGAGGTCCGAGGCGGCGTACGTCGCGATCGCGCGGGCGATGGGGTGCTCGGACGCGTGCTCCAGCGCGCCGACCAGGCGGCGTACGTCCTCTGCCTCCACTCCCGCTGCGGTTGCCAGCGACACGACGCTCATCTGGCCGGTGGTGACGGTGCCGGTCTTGTCGAGCACGATCGTGTCGACGGCTCGGGTGGACTCGAGCACCTCGGGTCCGCGGATCACGATGCCGAGCTGAGCGCCGCGACCAGTCCCGACCAGGAGCGCGGTGGGGGTCGCGAGCCCGAGGGCGCAGGGGCACGCCACGATGAGTACGGCGACCGCGGCCGTGAAAGCGGCTGGCGCACCGGCTCCGTTGCCGAGCCAGAAGCCGAGCGTGGCAACGGCGAGCACGAGCACGACCGGGACGAAGACCCCGGAGATCCGGTCGGCCAGCCGCTGCACCGGGGCCTTGCCGCTCTGCGCGTCCTCGACCAGCCGGGCCAGGCGCGCCAGCTGCGTGTCGGCCCCCACCCGGGTGGCGCGGACGACGAGCAGCCCGCCCGCGTTGACGCTCGCCCCCACCACGGAGTCGCCGACCCCCACCTCGACCGGGACGGGCTCGCCGGTGAGCAGGCTGAGGTCCACGGCGCTGCTGCCGGACTCCACCACGCCGTCGGTGGCGATGCGCTCGCCCGGGCGGACCACGAAGGTGTCGCCGACACGGAGGGAGTCGATCGGCACCCTTGCCTCGGTTTGGACACCGTCCGCGCCGTCACGGACGACGGCGACGTCCTTGGCGCCGAGCTCCAGCAAGCCCTTCAGCGCCGCCCCGGACGCGCGCTTGGCGCGGTGCTCGAACCAGCGTCCGGCGAGCAGGAAGGTCGTGACCCCGGTCGCCGCCTCGAGGTAGATGTTGCCCGCGCCCTCGCTGCGCTGGATGGTGAGCTCGAAGGGATGGGTCATCCCCGGCTCGCCGGCGGTCCCGAGGAAGAGCGCGTAGACCGACCAGCCGAAGGCAGCGAGGGTGCCGAGGCTGACCAGGGTGTCCATCGTCGCGGCGCCGTGGCGCAGGTTGGTCCACGCCGCACGGTGGAACGGCCAGCCGCCCCAGACGACGACCGGAGCAGCGAGAGTGAGCGACAGCCACTGCCAAGAGGTGAACTGGAAGGCGGGGACCATCGCCATCGCCACGACGGGGAGGGTGAGCAGCGCCGACACGACCAGTCGTAGATGAGCCTCGTCGCGCTCGGGAGCCTCCTCGGCCTCCGCGGTGGGGAGGCGTGCGGCATACCCCGCGGCCTCGACCGTCGAGACGAGATCGTCGGTGGTGACGGAGTGGGGATACGTGACGTGCGCCTTCTCTGTCGCGTAGTTGACCGACGCGCTGACGCCGTCCAGCTTGTTGAGCTTGCGCTCGATCCGGTTGGCGCACGAGGAGCAGGTCATGCCGCTGATGCCCAGCTCGATGCTGGTCAGCTCGACGTCACTGGTCATGCTCGGTCCCCCCGCCGTCACTCTCGTCGTGCCCGTCGTCGTTCCGTTGGTCCTGCCGGTGGTCCTGCGCCGGCGCCGGCTCGTCGAGGATGGGAACGACTGCGTCCCCGACGCCCCAGGCTGCGCCGAAGGCGACGACGAGTCCGACGGCGAAGGCCGCCAGGCGGGCAGGAGTGCTCACGACGGCGCTGGCGACGGGGCTCGTAACGGGGACCTAGGCGACGGCATAGCCGGCTTCCTCGACAGCGCCGGCGACCGCGGTCGGGTCGAGGGGCTCGCTGCTGGTGATGGTGACCGAACCGGTGGGGAGGTCGACCTCGACACCCTCGACGCCCGCGAGCTCGGTGATCTCCTCGGTGACGCTCGCGACGCAGTGGCCGCAGGTCATGCCGGTCACGGTGATGGTCATGGTGTTCATGTCTCTCCTGGGAGCTAGGACTTCACGAGCCGCGCGATGGCCGCGCTGGCTTCCTTGAGCTTGGTCTCCTGCTCGTCGCCGCCTGCGCGGACGGCCTCGACCACACAGTGCTCCATGTGCTCGTCGAGGAGACCGAGGGAGAGCGACTGGAGCGCCTTGGTGACCGCGGCGACCTGGGTGAGGATGTCGATGCAGTACTGCTCCTCGTCGACCATCCGGGCGATGCCACGCACCTGCCCCTCGATCCGCTTCAAGCGCTTGAGGTGGGCGTCCTTGGTGCCATGCGCGACATAGCTGTGTGCCATACCGACAACATACCCCTAGGGGGTATCTCGCACAACCTCGCGCCCCGGCAGGGCGAGAAGCGAGATGCACCTCTTAGGGGTGTAGCGGCCCTCTGGGTTGTGCCCTAGCGTCTAGGGCGAGTCAACAGGGCCCTGGATACGCTCCGGGGCCCTGTTCTCATGCTCACCCGGCTTGGCCCCTTGGGGGGAAGCCGGGGTTGTCACGTCCGTGCGAGGGTCGGAGCATGAGTCCTGTGCAGATCAGACCCCTTGGGGGCGGCCCCGGGTGCCTCATCATGATCCTCATCTCGATCGCGGCGTCGGTCATACTGACCGTCCTGCTCAACGTCATCGCCCGCTGACCTCACTCTGACCGCACGCCGGAGGAACGCCATGTCCGAGCACGAGCCCAAGAACATCAGCGACAAGCTCAAGCAGACGATCGACGAGCTCGACATCGACCGCCATGTCAACGACTTCGTCATCCAGGTCGAGTCCGCCTTCACCACGGCCCGCGACAAGATCGCGACCCTGGCCGCTGAGCGCGGCGACGAGGTGGAGCGCCTGCTCGACAAGATGGGGACGACGATCGACGAGCGCACCGAGGGCAGGTACGCCTCGCACGTCGACAAGGTGCGCGAGACCGTCCTGACCGGTGTCTGCAAGCTCGCCGAGCAACGTCCGGCCGACACGGACCCCGTCTGGCCGGTCGACGAGATCGAGACCACCCCCACTCCGGCTCCGACCACGCCGGTGGACTCGCCGGCCGACGACCCGGCAGATCCTCTCGACCAGCCCGGCACCGGCTCCTAGATTGGTCGGTGACCGCGTCACCGACCGTCCCGAGGAGCGCCCCATGGCCAGCAGGCTCAACCCGACGTCCTCGACGGCCGGGCTCGCGAGGCGCTGGAGTTCTACCAGTCCGTCCTGGGGGGCGACCTCAACATCATGACCTTCGGCGACCTGGGCACCGAGGGCTCGTTCGCCACCCAGGTCATGCACGGCCAGCTGGAGACCCCCGACGGCTACACGCTGATGGTCGCGGACGCGCCGGCCGAGATGATGTCGGTGACGGTCGGGACCAACATCTCGATCAGCCTGTCCGGCGCCGCGGAGGACGCCGAGACGCTGCGTGCCCACTTCGCTGGTCTGGCCGAAGGCGGGCAGGTCACGCAGGCCCTCGAGCCCGCCCCCTGGGGCGACGAGTTCGGCATGCTCGTCGACACGTTCGGCATCAGCTGGCTCGTCAACATCGCCGGCGACCGCGGCTGAGGGGGACGCCTCGGCCGCGTGCTTCCTCTGCCAGGGTCACGACGATCCTGGCCCCGATGCCGCGGGACTGGTGATCAGGCAGGAGCTGGACGCCGGCCAGCTCGACCAGTTCTTCGGTGCGTACGACGCGGAGCCGGCCCACAGGCACACCGTCGATCTCGATCACGGACGTCGACGATCCCGCCAGGTCCCCACGGACCTGCTCGCGCGTCCAGTCGGCGAACCCTGCACGGAACTCCGCCTCGTCGAAGTCGGCCGGGAGACGCTGCTGGGCACGGGTCGCCTCGACGACCACGTCGGTCAGGAACTCCACGTCGTCCTCGGTCGCGGTGCGCAGGACGATGTCCACGGAGCGCAGGCTAGGCGAAGCGACCGCTGCCGTCCTGTGAATTCGTCGGGGTGGTGGGCGGAGGTGCCACCCCTTGTGAGGTGGTGTCGGTTGCGGGCCCCGAGGCATGTTGGGTCCATGACCGAAAACAAGATCACCGTGGAACGGACCATCCAGGCATCGACCGCCGAGGTGTTCGACGTACTCAGCAATCCGCAGCGGCACGTCGAGCTCGACGGCTCGGGGTTCGTGCAGAGCGACGACCGCAGCAACCGCATCCAGGCGGTGGGTGACGTCTTCACCATGAACATGTCCGGCGACCACATGGGCGGCGACTACCAGACCGAGAACCACGTCACGGGCTACTCCGCCAACCAGCTGCTGGCGTGGCAGACCGCGCCGGCCGGCCAGGAGCCCCCCGGGTGGCAATGGGTGTGGGAGCTCGAGGCCGAAGGCTCACAGGCGACCAAGGTCCGCCACTCCTACGACTGGAGCAATGTCACCGATGCCGAGCTGCTGCAGAAGATCAGCTTCCCGCTGGTCTCGCAGTCCCAGCTCGAGGACAGCCTCACCAAGCTCGACCAGGCCGCCACCGGGTCCTGACGCCCGGCAAGGCCTCAGGGAACCAGGGTGCCGGTGCGTTTGCCCGAGCTCACCAGGCCGGACCGTTCCCCCCGAACCTCGCAAGGAGACGACTGCCGACGTGTGCGCCGTTCGCACGGCGCACCTCCTCGGGCACCGGCGGCAGGTTCTCCTCCCAGTCCAGCAGGGTGGAGCCGCGCAGCTGCAGCATGCGCGCCGGCCGGCCGAAGAAGAAGGGGTGCAGGTGCGCGCCACCGTCACCGATGCGGGCCCCGTGGCAGCGGCCGACGCTCGGCAGCTCCTCGACAGCCGCGGTGATGGCCACCATCAGCCGACCCATCTCCGAGGCCAGGTCGTCGGGCAGGTCGGCGAGGTCGAAGTGATCGCGAGGCGTGAGCATCAGCGCCACCGGCAGGCGCATGTCGAGGAGGAGCTTCAGGACCCATCGCTCGTTGCTCCAGGCGATCCGGAGGGCCTGCTCGTCAGTGAGAGGCATCCGGCAGCCGCAGTCGGCGGGGTTCTCGCCCTCGCGCGGCGGTTCGGAGTCGGCCAGCGGCTCCAGCGGCTTGATGCGCAGCCCGTCCAGCTCGAAAGGGAAGATGTCCCAGCCCGGCATCGCCTCGATTGCGACGGGCAGGCGACCCTCGTCGTCGGTAGCCGCGGCGACGCGCGCGTGGAACTCCTCAGCACTCTCCAGCGATGTCATGCACAGCAGTCAACCAGCAGGATCGACGAGGTCGACAGGCAACAGGGCCGAGGACCTCAATGCGCCGGGTGCACGGTGCCGGTGTAGGTCCCGCTGAAGCGCTTCTTGACCAACCGCACGCCTTGCTCTGCCAGGCGGTAGGTCCGACGCGCGAGCGACATCGACTCGCTTCGGACAGCTGCTGCCTTGACCAGCTGTCGCCGCTTCCACACCTCCGGCCGGTCACTGGCCCTGATGTCAGCCACACGCACAGCATGGATTCGCGCGGCTCGCGCGGCCCTCTTCTCGTATGAGGCCTGCGCTGCCTTGTCAGTGGCGTTGGTGCGCTCGAACGGGCGCTTCACCAGGGTCTTCCCTGCGAGGGTGGCGAACCACTCTGAGCGCACGTAGGTCACCGAATAGGGAGCATCCACCAGCTCGGGGGGCATGCCGGGCTCTGCGGTCAGGACGCCCGACTCGTGCGGACGATAGGTCACAGCCGCGGCGAGCATGACGTTGTTCGGCACGTCTACGTAGGAGGTAGAAGGGTAGAGCGAGGTCGGCCCGGCGAACGACGTGCACGACGCACCTTCGCCCTCGTCCACGCCGTTCAACACCCACCGGGTGTAGGTGCAGAAGGAGTTCCTCGCCAACGAGACTGCGGCGCCCGCCGGAATCGCACCCCTCACGTAGAACAGCTCGCACGTCACGCCCGAGAAGTCGAGGCGATCGACGCGGAGCGTCATCCCTGGCACCTCGGCGACGGGGGTGACCTGTCTGGTCACCACCGTGTGGGCGCCGGAGACGGTGACGTCCAGACCCGGCTCCTCGATGCACGCCGTCGCTCGCCAATCCCTTGCCTCGGGCGCGTCACCCGCGGTGGCGGCGGAGGTGATCGGGACCAGCAGTGACACACCGAGAATGGCCGAGGTGAGGGCGATGGAGCGCATGAGGCGGGAGTCTAGGGGAGCGGCCTCTGGAGACCGATCTGTTCGACGAGCTCACCAGGGTGAGGGCTTGAAGTCCTTCACGAAGCAGCCATGGAGATCCTCGCCGGCCTCGCCGAGCACCACCGGGTCGTAGACCCGGGCGGCGCCGTCGACGAGGTCGAGCGGCGCGTGCCATCCCTCGGCAGCGATGCGCAGCTTCTCGTGGTGCGGCCGCTCGTCGGTGATCCACCCGGTGTCGACGGCCGTCATCAGGATCTTGTCGGTCTCGAACATCTCGCCCGACGACGTCCGCGTCAACATGTTGAGGGCGGCCTTGGCCATGTTGGTGTGGGGGTGCCCGGCGCCCTTGTAGCGCCGCGAGAACTGCCCTTCCATCGCCGAGACGTTGACGACGTACGCACGGCCCGATCGTGCGGAGGACGCGGCCGCCGCCAGGGCGGGTCGGAGGCGGGAGACCAACAGGAAGGGAGCGATCGAGTTGCAGAGCTGCACCTCGAGCAGCTCCAGCGGATTGACCTCCGCCACGGTCTGGGTCCAGGAGTTGTTGATCTGGACGTCGGGCAACAGCCCGCCTGCGTCGACGGCGGTCCCGGCGAGGTGTGCCTCCAGGGAGGCGTGACCGGCCGAGAGGGCCAGCGCAGTCATCGAGGCGGCGTTGTGGGCAGCGAGGGCGGCGGCTGCCGACTCGCCCTCGTGGTGTGCGACAGCAGTGTCGGCCAAGGCGCCGGCAATGGCTGCCGGGTGCGCCTCGGAGATGCGGTCGAAGGTGACCATCTCGGGGAGCTCGCGGTCGGTGGGGAGGTCGATCGCCTCGGCGTCGACCAGCGGGGCATAGGAGCCCGGTGTGCGGCGTACGGTCTGGCACGCGTTGTTGATCAGGATGTCGAGCGGTCCGGCCGCCGCGACGTCGTCCGCCAGCGAGATCACCTGCGTGGGGTCGCGCAGGTCGATGCCGACGATCTTGAGTCGGTGCAGCCACTCGTTGCTGTCCTCCAGCGAGGAGAAGCGACGCACCGCGTCCTTGGGGAAGCGGGTCGTGATGGTGGTGTGGGCGCCGTCGCGGAGAAGTCGGAGGGCGATGTACATCCCGATCTTGGCGCGGCCACCCGTGAGCAGCGCGCGCTTGCCGCTGAGGTCGGTGCGCTGGTCGCGCTTGGCATGGCTGAAGGCCGCACAGGTGGGGCACAACCAGTGGTAGAACGCGTCGACCAGCGTGTAGTCGGTCTTGCAGATGTAGCAGCCGCGCGGGTTCAGCAGCTCGCCGGCGAAGGCGCCGGGGGCCGTGGACACGAGGGGGATGCCCGACGTCTCGTCGTCGATGCGGACCGGGGACCCCGTGCCCGTCAGCTCGGTGATCGCCCGGTCGTGGGCGAGCTCCTCGGCGCGCTTGAGGAGCTTGCGCTCGGCCTTAATCGACTTGTACATGTGCGACGCGGCGCGCTTGACCCGCACGTGATCGGGGTGGTCTCCCGGCAGCTCGTGGAGCTGCTCCAGCACCCGGAGGGTGGCTGCCAGGTCCTCGGGGTCGATGCCGGGCGCGTCAGTCACCGAAGGATGGTACGGCGACGTGCGACGCACCCATGATTCGTCGCCGTGAGGACTGTCGGGTCAGGCAGTCAGGTGCGCGCGGCGGGCGCCGGCGTCTGCGGCGTCCTGGGCGGGCGAACCCTGGATACGGATGCGATCGGGTCGCAGGCCGTGCGCGACGCCCCACAGGACTGCCTTGGAGCGGCTGTCGACGTCGATCTTGCGGTAGCAGGACCGGATGTAGGACTTGATCGAGTTGACGGAGAGCGACGTGCGTTCGGCGATCTCGATGTTGCTCAGCCCCATGGTGATGAGCGAGAGGACCTCAGCCTCGCGTGCGGTGAGCCCCTCCTCGCGACCGGGCCAGTCGCCACCGACCTGGCCACGGCGACCCGGGGAGGGGGACAGCACCTTCTGGCCGGCGTGCACCATCTGGAGGGCCTCGACGAGCTGGGCTGCCGAGAGGCTCTTGGAGAGGTAGCCGTGGACACCCAGGCTCATGGTCTCGCGGGCCAACCAGGGCTGGAAGTTCGAGGTGTAGACGACGACCTTGGAGACGCGCGGGTTGGCGATCAGCCGCGCCACGCTGGGACCATTGGTCTGTCCCATGCCGAACGTGTCGTAGAGCGCGATGTCGACGCTGGAGGCCACAGGCTTGGACGCGCTGAGCTCGACGATCTGGACTCGGTCGCCGTAGTTGCGCAGCATGGCGTCGAGACCGCGCACAATGATCTCGTCATCGTTCACGAGGGCGACATGGATCGGCATGGCGACACCTTAGTCCCCCGATCTGACGGGCGGGTATCTTGACGAGCCTTGGCCACCAGGGGGAGATGACATGCAGGACACGGCGACGCCGTCGCAGCGCGTGGGTGCACCTGTCGCCGAGGGCGGGCTCGGCGTCCGCTGCGAGGGCGTGGTGCACCTCTACCGCACCTTCGGCGGTCACGACGTCGTGGCGCTGCGCGGTGTCGACCTCGCCATCGCTCCCGGTGAGCGCGTCGCCTTCCTCGGCCCCTCCGGCTCCGGGAAGTCGACCCTGCTGACCCTGCTCGGCGGGATCCAGAAGCCGAGCGCCGGCCGCATCTTCCTCGGCGACGAGGAGATCTCCCGGATGGGCGAGCGCTACCTCGCGCGGATCCGCTCACGGTCGGTCTCCACCATGCTCCAGGGCGCCACCCGCAACCTGCTGCCCTACGCCACCGCCCGGCAGAACATCTCCTTCGCCCGGCTCGCCCTCAGCGCTTCCGAACGCCGCGGCGCCATGCTCGACGCCGAGCTGCTCTCCCGGGTCGGACTCCGGGACCAGGCCGACCAGGTCGTCTCGACGATGTCGGGGGGTCAGCGCCAGCGGCTCGCACTCGCCTGCTCGGTCGCGACCGCTCCCCGCTTGCTGCTGGCCGACGAGCCGACCAGCCAGCTCAGCCACGAGGACCGCGACCACGTGCTGCACCTCATCCACTCCCTCGGCGACGACTTCGGCACCACCATCGTCGTCGTCACCCACCAGCCCGAGGTGGCGGCCACCTTCCCGCGCACCGTCACCATGAAGGGCGGCCGGGTCGGCGCCGAGGGGCGCGACGGCTCTGAATACGCCGTGGTCGGTGAGGACGGCGTCCTCCACCTCCCGGGCCACGTCGCCGCCGAGTGGCCGCCCGGCACCCTGGTGAAGTTCGAGGACGATGACCAGGGCCGCCTCGTCATCAGCCGTTCGAGCGGAGAAGGTGCGAACCCGCTGTGAGCGACAGAGCCGAGCGAGGAACGAGCGAGCGACCGAGCGAAACCATAGGGGCTGTGAGTGACCTGATCCTGAGCGACATCACGTATGTCGCTGGTCGCACCCTGCTCGACCAGGTGTCGCTGACCTTCCCCGCCGGCAAGGTCACCGCACTGTCGGGACCCAGCGGCTCGGGAAAGACGACGCTCCTGTCGATCGCGGGCGGTCTCCTCGAGCCGACCCAGGGCACCACGTCGTACGCCGATGCGTCGATGTGGCAGGGCAGCGGCGACCCGCGTCCCGACGTGGCCTTCGTGCTGCAGGTCTACGGCCTGGTGCCGATCCTCTCCGCCCGCGAGAACGTCTCGATCGCGCTGCGCGCCCGCGGCGTCGACCCCCGTGCCGCCGACGAGGAGGCCGAGGCAGCGCTCGGCCGGTTCCACATCGCCGACCTCGGCGACCGTCAGGTCGAGGAGCTCTCCGGCGGCCAGATGCAGCGCGTCGCATGCGCCCGTGGCTTCGTCGTCGGCGCCGGCATCCTGCTCGCCGACGAACCCACCTCCGAGCTCGACGAGGGCAACCGCGGCGTGGTGCTGGCCGAGCTCCGCGCCGAAGCGGCCCGGGGCTCCGTCGTCGTCGTTGCGACCCACGACCCCTCGGTCGTCGAGGCGTGCGACCTCCACTTCGCGCTCGACGAGGGCAGGCTGGTCCCGAGCGCGCTGGTCCATCACTCCCCGGTCCAGAGTCCGACGGCCCAGCCTCCGCTGGTCCAGGGATGACCCGCACCCTCCGGGGGGCGTGGAGTCGCCGCGGCGCCCTGCTGACGCTCCTCGCCATGACCACGGTCGTGGTGGGTGGCGCCGTCGGCGTGCTCGGCTTCGCGGAGGCCGCGAACACGTCGGCCTGGCTGATGTCGCCGCTCCTGCTGCTGGGCGCCGTCGCGATCCCGAGCATCGGTCGCGAGCTGGCCGCCGCGCGCCGCGCAGAGATCGGGCTCGCACGCCTCCGGGGGATCCGGGGCCTGCGCCTGGGCTCGGTGCTGCTCTTCGAACCCCTGGCGACGATCGTGGTGGGCACCGCCCTCGGCCTCGGTCTCGGCTGGCTGGTCGCACGGACTGCGGGTGGCGCGTGGCTCGACGCCGACACCCCGGAGCTCGGAGCGACGGCCGTCTACGTCGCGCTCGGCACGGCAGCGGGCAGTCTGGTCATCGTCCTCCTCTCGAGCTGGGCGACGGTCGGCGAACCGCTGTCGACCCAGGTGGCGATGCGCACCCGACCGCGGCGAGCGACGACCCTCGTGGTCTTCGCGAGCGTGCTCGTCATCGTCGGTGCAGTGGTGTCGGCATACGCCAGCATCGCGGGCGTCGACGGGCAGCCGGACGCCCTGGTGCTCATCGGCCCTGCGCTCGTCGGTCTCGCCCTCGGCCAGGTCGCCGCCTGGGTGCTCCGCGTGCTGGCCCGGGCAGCGACCGGGGCGTCGGCCAGGTCCGGGTTGGCGGGCTTCCTGGCCACGCGTCGACTCTCGCGCGCAGAAGACCTCGTCACGCCGATGCGCCTGCTGGTGGCGGCGGCTGTCGTGGGAGTGCTCGCGCTGACGGGCGCGTCATCGGTGACCGACTGGATCGACGGCGAGGCCAGGATCGCGGCCGGGGGCCCGATGGCGGTGCCGGTCGAGAACGGCGCCGTACAAGCCATGGCCCTGACCCGCGCGCTCGACCCGGAGGGCAAGCACCTGATGGCGGTCGCCGTCGTGCCCAACGAGCAGCGACTGGGGGAGCGCCGGGCGTATGTCGACGCGGCACGGTTCGAGTCGGTGGCAGGCGAGTTCTACGCCGACACGCCCGCTGCGGCGGGCGCGAGAGCCGTGCCCGGCCTGGCGAGCGTCACCCCCGACATGGCCACCACCGCCAACCGCCTGACCGTGTCCGCGCGCCTGCTCGAGTCGCAGGAACGGTTCACCGTCGGCCTCACGGTCCGGATGGACTACGTCACCGCCGACGACAACGGCTCGTCGGCCGAGGTCGACCTGCGGCTGCGCACGGTCGGTGCGGCGACGAGCGCATCGGTCCCCCTGCGTGGCTGCGCGGGCGGTTGCCAGATCACCGGGCTGTCCGTCACCCGCCTCCTGAACGACGACAGGGGCAACGTCTTCGGCTTCGATCCCAGTCCCTTCCGCGTGCTCCTCACCGGCATCCAGGTCGGCGACCGGGACCTGGCGACAGCGGGTTGGCGGCCCGAGCCCGGCGCCATCGAGCGGGCCCAGGACTTCCGCTTTGCTCCCGGCTCGCTCGACCTCGATCGACGGGCGCTCGCCAACCGGCTCGACGGCCTCGAGGTCGAGCCCCTTCCCACCTCCGACCTGCCGCTCACGCTCGACGCGGCGTCGAGCCCCACGCCGGTCCTCGTCGCGGGCGCAGAGCCGACGACGCCGCTCGACGTCTCGGGCGATGACCGGGTGTTGGGCGAGGTGACACGGCTGGACGCGCTGCCGTTCCTCGGCACGATCGGCCAGCTCACCGACCTGCCGACCAGCATGGTCGGCTCCGGTGCGACCGTTCCCAACGTGGAGACCTCGATCGTGCTGGCCGCCGACACTCCTGACTCGATGGTCGACGAGCTGACCAGGGCCACCGGCACCGAGGCGCGGTCCCTCGAGGACGTACGCCGAACGCTCGGTGCCGCGACGGGCGTGGACCAGGCGCGTGCGTACGCGTTGATGGCCTCCTTCTGCGCGCTGATCGCCGTGATCGCCCTCGCTGCCGGAGTCGCCCGCCACCTGCGGAGCTACCGCCATGACGTCGCCTCGCTCCGGTTGCTCGGAGTCGGCCTCGGCGCGGCTCGTCGGGCCGGTCGCGTCGAGCTGATCGCGCTGGCCGTGGTGGTGCTGCTCGCCGTCGGGGCCGGCGGCCTGCTGGCGGTGGAGCTGCTGCTGGACGGGTTGCCGCTGGTGACCGTGACGCCGGCGTCGTTGCCGCTCGACAACGAAGCGACGTTGATGACCGTGCTCGTGCCGGCGGTGCTCGCGGCGATCGCCATGCTCGCGATCGGTGGGCGGGCTCGCGCCGTACGCCCTGACGCGACCCGGCCCTCGACGCTGCGCGAGGAGGAGGGCCGATGATCTCACTGCTCGGCACCATCGTCCGCGGGGTGCGCTCGCGCGCCCTGCTCAGTGCCGGCTCGGTCGTGCTGGCGGCGCTCGCGCTGGGCTCGGCCGTGCTCGGACCGATCTTCTCCGAAGCCGTCACCAACTCCTACGTCGTGACCCGGCTGCAGGAGGCCCCCGCCGCCTCGACGGGACTGGCCCGGGTGTTCGTCCCCGACGGTCCCACCGAGCCGGGCGTCGCCGTCGAGCGCGCGATCACGGCCTCCGACGCACTCAACCGGGGTCCGTGGGGTCGCGCGAGCACCACGCTCCAGTCCGAGCAGTACAGCGCCCTGCGCGGTGCCGTGACGTTCTGGTCCCGGGACGACGTCTGCGCCGGCCTGGTGATCGAGGGTCGCTGCCCGTCGGCGCCGGGTGAGGTGCTGATGCTGGCCGGCGACGTCGTCAAGACCGGCGCGAAGATCGGCCGGCCGCTCGAGATGAACATCTTCGAGCCGCCGGAGATCCAGGGTCGCTATCCCCGCTCGCCGTTGGTCGAGGTCGTTGTCGTGGGGTCCTACGCCACCCCGATCGAGGACGACGTGTGGCAGTACCCGCTCCAGCTGCGCGCGACCAACGAGCAGTCCAGGATAACCGGTGGCTACACGCCCTACCAGCCGGCGCCGCTGCTCACGACGACCGAGACGATGCAGTCGCTGGGCCCTGAGGCGTGGACCGTGCGAGTGGACACTCCGCTCGACGTGCCCGCCGACGCGACCCCCGCCGACCTGGCGGAAGCAGTCGCCACCGCCAAGACCCTGGCGAGGACGCAAGACGTCGAGGGCGGGACCTTGGCCGGGGGCGAACCGATCATCAACAACCTCAAGACCGTCGACGACGAGGTCCGCACGCAGCAGTCGACCGCGCGGAAGTCCATCGCGCCGGCGGTGCTGTCCTTGGTGCTCGTGGCGCTCGCCCTGCTGATGCGGCTGCTGACGGCGGCGAGCGAGATCCGCGTGCCGGAGCTCGCCCTTGCCTCGTTGCGAGGCGTCTCCTCTGGTCGCCTCTGGCTGCTGGGGCTGGCGGAGCCCCTGGTCGTGCTGGCTGCCGCAGTTCCGCTCGGCATCGCGTTCGGCGTGGGGCTTGCGGCTGTGCTGACGAACCAGTGGCTCGTGCCCGGCCTGCCACTCCCGATGCCGTGGCAGACCTGGGTGGCCGCGTCCCTGGTCCTGCTCGCCGCGATCGCAGTCGCGTGCGCGGCGGTCGGGACGGTCGTGCGCGACACGCTCGCCTCCCAGCTCTCGGGCGTACGCCGCCCGCAGCAGTCGCGCCGCTGGGCGGTCATCGCCCAGCTGACATTGGTGGCGCTCGCCCTCGCCGTACTCATGTCCAAGCTGTCAGCCTCCGGCCAGAGCGACCCCGACCTCACCGACATGGTGCTGCCCGTGCTCCTCGCGGTCGTCGCAGGACTCGCCGCGACGCGACTGACAGCAGCGGCGGCGACGTGGTGGACGCGCCGGCGTGGCTTGACGAAGTCGCTGAGCGGGTTCGTGGCTGCCCGGGCCATCTCGCGCCGACAGGAGGGCACGCTCGTGATCCTCCCGATCACCGCGGCCGTCGCGGTGGCAGTGTTCGGCGTCGGTGTCTACGACTCGGCCGCGACGTGGCGCACCAGCGTCGCCGCGACGGTCTCCCCTGCGGCGACCACCTGGACCTCCCCGCTGTCGATGCGCGAGACCCGCGACCTGACCCACACCGTGGACCCCGACGGCGAGTGGTTGATGGCGGCCGCGTCGGTGCTCAACCCGGGTGCGAGCTTCGCCGTGGTCGACGGCGAACGACTGCCCGCCGTCGCGACCTGGCCGGAGACCTGGAGCCCAGGGCGCAGCGTCGAGCAGGTCGCTGACGACATCTCGCTGCCGGGCGCCGTACCCCAGCTCGTCGGCCAGCGACTCAGCATCACCGTGGACAACCAGGCGCAGACGTCCAAGGAGCTCGACATCGAGGCGAGGTTCGGGCGCCTCGGCGGCATCCCCGAGCGTGCCTACCTCGGCCCCTTCCCTGCCGGCGAGAGCACTCAGAGCACCAAGCTGCCGGCCTCGTGCCAAGTCGGCTGCCCCCTCGAGGGACTCACCTTGGGCGGAGGAGCCGGGACGACGATGGAGATGTCGGGCTCGGCGCGGGTGCTGGCGATCTCGGTGGACGGTGCCGTCGTGGACGACGCGATCGAGGGTGCCGCGTGGGGGCCCTCGGCCGACAGCGGCGCGCGTTCCTCCATCTCGGCCATCGACAGCTCCGGCGACACCATCGACCTCACCCTCGATGGCTCGGTCGGTCTCTCCATGGCCCGCCTGACGGCCGCGGGAATCCCGTCGGAGCGCCCGGCGGCACGCGGGGCCGATGTTCCTGCCCGGGTGATCGGCGAGCTCGGCAACACCGACACCTCCGGCGCCGTACCGGTCGATCCGCGGTCGACGGTGGAGGGGATGCCGTTCGTCGGACCGGCTGGCCTCCTCGTCGACTACGCCTCGTTCGTGTCCGACCGCCCGGTCTACGACAACCTCTTCGACACCAGGGTGCTGATGCGCGAGGGGGCGCCGGCTTCCATGTCGACGGCCCTCACCGAGGCCGGGCTGACCGTGGAGACGACCCTGGCCGCAGAGAGGCGGGTCCTCGACCAGAGCGCCTACGCCCTGGCGCTGCGGCTCTACGCCGTCGTCGCGGCGCTGGTCCTGCTGATGGCCCTGGCCGGCCTCTTCGTCTCGACCGCCGTCCAGCTGCCGGCCCGTCGACGTGACGCCGCGGCCCTCCGCGTCGTCGGTGTGGCGCGGACCTCGGTGATGTCGGCGGTCGCCCGCGAGTTCCTCGTCGTGCTCGGTGGGGCAGCCGTGGCCGGCATCCTGGCCGGCTCACTCGCGCAGTACGTCGTCCTGCGGACCATCACCCTGGGCACCATCGAGGCGAGCTCCACTCCCGATCTGGTGGCCGCGATCTCCCCGCTGCGACTCATCGTGCTGGCGCTCGTTGCCGTCGTCGTCCTCGGAGTCGCCGCCTGGTTCTCCGCCGCGCTCACGGTGCGGGGGGCCCGGGGCTCGACGTTGCGTGAGTCGGCCCGCTGAGTCTGCCGGGTGCTGCAGGATGCTGCAGGAGTCCCCGGTTAACCGGGGACTCCTGCACTCCATGGCCTTTGCAACGGTACGGAAGTGCAGGACTTCGTCATGAAGTCCGACCACCGGCACCCCGCCGCGGGCCCGGGAAGAAGTTTTTCGCGGAGCTGTCGTATCTGGTCATCGCCGTTCGTGGGGATGATGAAGCCGGCCCCGACGGGGGGCCGATCACCAGGAGGAAATGTCATGGCCCAGTTCTTGCTCTCGGTCCACCACGGTGTCGACGACCCGATGCCGCCGGAGGAGGAGATCCAGCAGATGTTCGCCGCGGTCGGCGCCTTCAACGACAAGGTCCGCGACGCCGGGAAGTGGGTCTTCGCCGGCGGGCTGGAAGGCGTCGAGTCGGCCACCACCGTCGACGCAACCGGCTCGGAGCCGGTCGTCACCGACGGTCCGTTTGCTGAGTCGAAGGAATACCTGGGCGGCTTCTGGGTGATCGAGGCGGCCGACCTCGACGAGGCCCTGACGTGGGCGTCCGCGGGCTCGGCTGCGTGCGGCGGCAAGGTCGAGGTCCGGCCCTTCCAGTCGGAGTGAGCGACTTCGAGGAGGCGCTCACCCGCATCCATCGCGAGGAGTACGCCGCCGTGGTGGCCTCGCTCGTGCGGCGCTTCGGCGACATCGACCTCGCCGAGGACGCCGCGAGCGAGGCTCTCGTGGTGGCGCTCGAGCACTGGGCGACGTCCGGGATTCCACCGAACCCCGGCGGGTGGCTCACCACCACCGCGACACGCAAGGCGCTGGACCGGATCCGCCGCGAGTCGCACCGCGACCCCAAGCACCGGCAGGCGGCCATGATCATCGACCCCACACCACCGTCCGACCCAGGCGTGGTGGACGACGACCGGTTGCGGCTGCTCTTCACCTGCTGCCACCCGGCGTTGGCCCCCGAGGCGCGGGTCGCCCTGACCCTGAAGCTGATCGGCGGCCTTACCGTCGAGGAGATCGCGGCAGGCTTCCTCGTCCCGCCCACGACGATGGCCCAGCGGATCACCCGCGCCAAGCGCAAGATCGCGGCCGCGCACATCCCCTACCGCGTCCCGCAGGCAGCCGACCTCCCTGCCCGACTGAGCGCCGTGCTGTCCGTCGTCTACCTGGTCTTCAACGAGGGCTATCTCTCCGCGTCCGGCGCCGCCCCGATCCGCGAGGACCTCTGCCGCGAGGCGATCCGGCTGGCCCGGCTACTGCTCGAGCTGATCCCGACCGAGCCGGAGGTCACCGGCCTGCTCGCCCTGATGCTGCTCACCGAGGCCCGTCGCCCAGCCCGGGTCGCGGGCGGCGAGCTCGTCACTCTCGGCGAGCAGGACCGCGGCCGCTGGGACCGCGATCTCATCGAGGAGGGGCACACCCTCGTGCGCGAGTGCCTCGCCTTCAACCGGCCCGGGCACTACCAGCTGCTCGCCGCGATCAACGCGGTCCACACCGACGCCCTCGCCGCGAGCGACACCGACTGGGGCCAGATCACCGCCCTGTACGACCAACTGTACGCCGTGACCCCGACGCCAGTGGTCGCGCTCAACCGCGCTGTCGCGCACGCGGAGCTGGACGGCCCCGTCGTGGCGCTGGCCATCGTCGACCGGCTGGCCCTGACGACGTACCACGCCTGGCACGCCACTCGCGCTGACCTGCTTCGCCGGCTCGGGCGCAGCGTGGAGGCGGCTGCGGCGTACGACGACGCCATCGCGGCCACCGACAATTCCGCCGAGCGGGCCTACCTCGCGCGCCGACGGGGACAGCTGGGCTGAGCGGGCTCAGAGGTCGACGGCGCGGTTGACCCAGACGCTGCGCGTGGCCATGCCGACCTTCTCGTAGAGCGACAGCGCGCCAGTGCGCGAGTCGGTGTTCAGCTCGGAGGTCGTCGCGCCGTGCTGACGGGCCACCTCGAAGGAGTCGACGAGGAGTGCTTGGGCGATCCCCTTGTTGCGTTGGTCGGGGCGTACGGCGAGGCGCGCGATGTAGGCCGTCGGGCTCTCGGTCGAGATGAAGACCAGTGACACCCCGACCACCTCACCCGCCGGATCGACGGCGACACGGAAGTTCCACGGCTCGTAGCCCGGGCGACCGAAGGTGGACGCTGCGAAGTCCTCGTAGGACTCGCGCTCGCGCTCGGACCACTCGAGGAAGGCGTCCTCGAGCACGTCGTGCGCGGGCCTCAGGTCGGCTTCCGTCGCCTCGCGGACGGCGTAGTCGGCGGGCAGGTCGCGCGACGGGATCTGCTTGCCCTCCGGCAGGGCCAGGACCCAGCTCGTCCAGCGGATGCGGTAGCCGAGGGCAGCCAGCAGCCGGTCGCCCGCCGAGCCCTCCGGCACCGGCATGCCGACCACCGAGGTGCCGCGCGAACGTCCGAGGTCTCGGAGCCAGCTCGCCAGCCAGGTGCCGAGCCCGCGCCCGCGGTAGGCGGGGAGGACCGCCGCGTCGGCACGGTCCTGACCCATCAGCTCGGCGTACGCCACGAGCCGGTCTCCGTCGAAGACACCGATCGACGAGGCGGCCAGGTCGTGGCTCGGCTTGGCCCAGTCGCTGATGAGGTCGGCCTCCTCGATGTCGACCTTCCCGGTGTCCTCCAGCTCCTGAGCGGCAATGAGCTCGAAGAGCGCCCGAGACTCCGACGTCTTGAGCGGGCGGGTGGTGAGACCTGGGGGCAGGGTGGCAGCTTCGGGAGACATGGGTCCGATTGTGTGGCGCCCGCGGCTCCGTTGTCGCCCGCTTTTCCGCGAGGTGACAGGGATCGCGCCCGTGACGAAGCGGCGGCCGGGCGCCGTACGCACTATCTTGGCACCGTGAGTGACCTTCCCCAGACCGACAGCCCCGACTCTTCTGACGCCCCCCAGGTGATGTTCGCCGACCTCGGGCTGTCCCCGCAGGTGATGAAGGCGCTCGCGGACGTGGGCTACGAGTCGCCCTCCGCGGTCCAGGCGCAGACCATCCCGCCGCTGCTCGAGGGCCGCCACGTCGTCGGCCTCGCACAGACCGGCACGGGCAAGACGGCCGCCTTCGCCCTCCCGATCCTCTCCCAGCTCGACATGGCGCAGAAGACGCCCCAGGCCCTCGTGCTGGCGCCCACGCGCGAGCTGGCGCTGCAGGTCTCCGAGGCGTTCGAGAGGTACGGCGCGCACATGAAGGGCGTGCGCGTCCTGCCGATCTACGGTGGCCAGGGGTACGGCGTCCAGCTCTCGGCCCTGCGCCGCGGCGTCCACGTCGTGGTCGGCACACCCGGTCGCATCATGGACCACCTGGAGAAGGGCACCCTCGACCTGTCCGAGCTGCGCTTCCTGGTGCTCGACGAGGCCGACGAGATGCTCAAGATGGGCTTCGCCGAGGACGTCGAGACGATCCTGGCGGACACCCCCGCGGACAAGCACGTCGCGCTGTTCTCCGCCACCATGCCCAGCCAGATCCGCCGAATCTCGAAGAAGTACCTCCACGACCCCGTCGAGATCACGGTCAAGAACAAGACGACGACCAGCGCCAACACCACCCAGCGCTACCTCATCTGCTCCTACCCGCAGAAGGTCGACGCCCTCACCCGCATCCTCGAGGTCGAGAACTTCGAGGGGATGATCGTCTTCGTCCGCACCAAGAACGAGACCGAGCTTCTGGCCGAGAAGCTGCGGGCCCGCGGGTTCTCAGCCATGGCGATCAACGGTGACGTGCCGCAGGTGCAGCGTGAGCGCACGGTCAACCAGCTGAAGTCCGGCAAGCTCGACATCCTCGTCGCCACCGACGTCGCCGCCCGCGGCCTCGATGTCGAGCGGGTCAGCCACGTCATCAACTACGACATCCCCACCGACACCGAGTCCTACGTCCACCGCATCGGCCGCACGGGCCGCGCCGGCCGCAAGGGCGACTCGATCGCCTTCGTCACCCCCCGCGAGCGGCACCTCCTCAAGGCGATCGAGCGGGCCACGCGCCAGCCGCTCACACAGATGCAGATCCCGACGATCGAGGACATCAACTCGACCCGGCTCTCGCGCTTCGACGACGCCATCACCCAGGCGCTCTCCGGCGACCAGGACAAGCTCGATTTCTTCCGGGGCGTCGTGGCTCACTACATCTCCGAGCACGACGTGCCCCAGGCCGACGTGGCGGCCGCACTGGCCTCGGTCATGCACGGTGACCAGCCGCTGCTGATGGAAGCCACCCCGGAGCCGGCCAAGCGGTCCTTCGACACCCGCGACCAGCGTCCCGAGAGCGGTGGCGGGCGCAAGCCCGAGCGTCGACCGCGCGGACGGACGGACGTCGAGATGACCTCCTACCGGCTCTCGGTCGGCAAGCGCCACAAGGTCGAGCCCCGCCAGATCGTGGGCGCGCTCGCCAACGAGGGTGGTCTCTCGCGCGGAGACTTCGGGCACATCGACATCCGCCCCGACTTCTCCCTCGTCGAGCTCCCCCGGGACCTGCCCCCGGGCACCCTGGACCGGCTGGCGTCCACCCGCATCTCCGGCAAGCTGATCGAGATCCGCCAGGACAACGGCGCACCGGCCGCGCGCAGCCAGTCCCGCACGTCGTCGTACGCCGACAGCGACCGCACGAAGAAGCCGCGCCACAAGAGCTGAGCGCTCCGCCCCGCCGTACGGCGAAGGCGACTCGGACACGAAGAATCCCCGCCACCACGAGGTGACGGGGCTTCTGTGCGGGCTGTTCCCCCTTGTCGCGAGCGACTGCGGGGCTCGCGCGGCCCTCAGTTCCGACTGCGTCGGAACCCCTCTTCCCCTTGTCGCAAGCGACTGCGGGGCTCGCGCGGCCCTCAGTTCCGACTGCGTCGGAGCTGAGGCCCTTCGCTCATGGCTCAGGCAGACTGGATCGCCGAGACGTCGAACTCGAGCTTGATCTTGTCCGAGACGAGCACGCCGCCGGTCTCGAGGGCGGCGTTCCAGGTCAGGCCGAAGTCCTTGCGGTTGACGACCGTCTCGCCCTCGAAGCCGACTCGCGTGTTGCCGAAGGGGTCCACTGCGGAGCCGGTCTGCTCGAAGTTGATCGTGACGGGCAGAGTGGTGTCCTTGATCGTCAGGTCGCCGGTGACGGCCCAGTCGCCGCCGTCCCGCGTGACGTCGGTCGAGACGAAGCGCATCGAGGGGAAGCTCTCGACGTCGAAGAAGTCGCCGGACTTCAGGTGGCCGTCGCGGTCGGCGCTGCCGGTGTCGACGGAGGTCACATCGATGGTCAGCTCGACGAAGGAGTTGGCCGGGCTGGCGGCGTCGATCTTGGCATTGCCCTCGAAGGAGCCGAACTGGCCGCGCACCTTGGTGACCATCGCGTGCCGCGCCACGAACCCGAGGCGCGAGTGGGAGGGGTCGATCGTGTAGTCGCCGGGGATGTCGTCGATGGCGTTGGTCGGAAGGTCGAACTGCTGCGTCATGGGGTTCTCCTGGGTCTCGTGGTGCGGGTAGTACAAACTTCAACCATCCTGGCACACAGGTATTCCGGTGTCTCGCAAGACTCTCGTCGCGCGCTGACAGGGCTGGGGAGGGACGAGGCGGATCTGGACCGCTCCTGGACCCCCAGGTGGAGTTCGATGACCCATTTTGACCGCGTGTTGGCAATCAGGTGGAGGTGATGTACCTTAGGTGAACGGAACGTGAACAGGAGACATCACATGAGGGAACACGCGATGACCAACGGGCTTACCTGCACGTGGCGCAAAGTGACTGACGCCGATGGTCGCTCCCACATGGAGGCGTGCTGGGAGCCCGCCGCTCCCGCCGCTCTCGCTGCCGCGGACGCTGCGAACGCTGCCTGAGCGCAGTCCCACCAGCCCGACGAGCCATGGCCCACGGGGTCATGGCTCGCTGCAATGTCGGGCGCAGCGGTCCGGTCCTGCACTCGACGAAGTAGCTGAGGTTCTGGGGCTCCTGCGGCACCTTCAGGGCGTACGCCGAAGGGCCGAACTGCCGACCGTGGCTGAGTACGGCGTCCGGCACGAGGAGGAGACGAACCCCTTGCCGCATGGGGTCAGCAAGGGGTTCGCGACGAGAACCTTCTCATCCCGGCAGGCGCGGTGTCCGCCAGATCACGATTGTTTTGCCCAGCTGTGGAGCGGACGTGGACAGGGTCATCTTCGGCAGGCGACGGGGCACTCGGCGGTGGCAGGATGGCCCGATGGAATCAGTGCCTGAGCTGCTGTTCATCGCCGGTGAGTGGCGCGACGCCAAGGACGGTGCCCGCTTCACCGTGGAGGATCCTGCCGACGGCAGCGCCCTCGCCGAGGTCGCCGACGCCGGGGAGGGCGACGCCGCGGCTGCGCTCGACGCGGCGGTGGCTGCGCAGGCCGCCTGGGGCGCCACCGCCCCCCGCGAGCGAGGTGAGCTTCTGCGCTCGGCGTTCGAGCTCCTGACCGAGCGGCGCGACGAGTTCGCCCAGGTGATCAGCCTCGAGATGGGCAAGCCGCTGGCCGAGGCGGCGGGCGAGGTGACCTATGGCGCTGAGTTCTTCCGCTGGTTCTCCGAGGAGGCGGTGCGCGTCCACGGGCGCTGGATGTCCGCACCCGACGGGAAGAGCAGGCTGCTCACCGCGAAGCGACCGGTGGGGCCGTGCCTGTTCGTCACGCCGTGGAACTTCCCGCTGGCGATGGGCACTCGCAAGATCGGACCTGCCATCGCCGCCGGCTGCACCATGGTGGTCAAGCCGGCGCAGCAGACGCCGCTGACGATGCTCAAGCTCGCTGAGCTGTTGTCCGAGGTCGGTCTCCCGGCGGGTGTCCTCAACGTCCTCCCGACCACCAGTGCCGGCCCCGTCGTCTCGGCCCTGATGGCCGACGTCCGGCTGCGCAAGGTCAGCTTCACCGGTTCCACCGGCGTCGGCAAGGTGCTGGTCAAGCAGTCGGCGGACAACCTCCAGCGCGTGAGCATGGAGCTGGGCGGCAACGCGCCGTTCCTCGTCTTCGAGGACGCCGACATCCCGGCGGCCGTCGACGGCGCGATGGTGGCCAAGATGCGCAACATGGGTGAGGCGTGCACCTCGGCCAACCGCTTCCTGGTCCACGCCGACGTCGCGGGCGGGTTCGCCGCCGCGCTCGGCGAGCGGATGGGAGCCCTCCGGGTCGGCCGCGGCCAGGACGACGGCGTGCAGGTGGGGCCGCTCATCGACGCGGCCGCCGTGGACTCCGTCAGCAAGCTGGTGAGCGACGCGGTCGACGACGGCGCCCGGGTGGTGACCGGGGGGGAGCGGGCCGAGGGCAAGGGCCACTTCTACCCGCCGACCGTCCTGCTCGACGTACCCCCGACTGCCGAGATCAACGCCGTCGAGGTCTTCGGGCCGGTCGCCCCGATCACCACCTTCACGACCGAGGACGAGGCGATCGCCGCAGCCAACGACACCGAATACGGCCTGGCCTCCTACGCCTACACCCGCGACCTGGCCCGGACGCTGCGCCTGGCCGAGAAGCTGGAGTTCGGCATGCTCGGGATCAACACCGGGCTCGTCTCCAACCCGGCCGCGCCCTTCGGGGGCGTCAAGGCCAGCGGCTTCGGGCGCGAGGGTGGCTTCGAGGGCATCGAGGAATACCTGGACACGACGTATGTCGCCCTGCCGGCCGGCTGAGGCCTGCGATCAGGGCGCCAGTGCGCCCGCCGTGAGGCGTTGCGCGACCACCAGGAGGTCGGCGCGATCCACGGGGGCCGCTGCGTTGGCCCCGGCCAGTCGGTCGAAGACGACCCCGTCGAGGGTCGCCACCAGCCAGTGCGCCCGCGCCTCGGCGTCGTCCGCCCCGAGTCCGGCGAGCACGTCGGCGACCCGAGCCCTGATGCCCATGCCGCCGCGATGGAGCACTGCCGACAGGTCGGGGCGACGGATCGCCTCCATGAACAGCTCGTAGCGCGCAGTGTGGCGCTCTCGCCCCGTCGTCAGCCAGCTCACGAGCAGGTCCGCGAGGGCCTTCGACATCGCGTCGGGGTCGGCGGAGGTGACGAGGGGATACATCACGTCGAGCTCGTCGTGGTCCTGGGCGACGAGGTCGTCGAGGCAGGCACTGAGCAGCGCGGCCCGCGTGCGGAAGTAGTAGGAGGTGGAGCCGGCAGGTACGCCCGCCGCGGTGTCCACCGCTCGGTGGGTGAGCCCTCTGGACCCCTCGGCGGCGAGCACCTTCAGCGCCGTACGCGCGATGAACTGTCGACGGTCCGGCTCCATGTCGAGCACTCTACCGACGTAGAGTTGTCAACAGGACTCTACGTCTGTAGAGTCACCGGCATGAGCGCAGTGGCAGGACGGACCGCCGTGGTGGCCGGCGGCGGGATCGGCGGGTTGGCCACGGCGCTGGCCCTGCAACGGAGCGGCTGGCAGGTCACCGTGCGGGAGCGCAGCCTCGGACTGGATCGCGGTGGCGCCGGCCTGGTGCTGTGGCCCAATGCCCTGCGCTGCTTGGCCGCGCTGGGTGTCGACGACGCAGTCCGTGCCCGCGCGACGCCGATGACCGGCTCGGCGATCCTGCGAGCCGACGGTCGGCGGTTGTCGACCATCGGCCCGGACCCTCGATCCGCGGACCGGCCGCTGGGCATGGTGCGGGCCGATCTCGTCGAGGCGCTCGCCGCCTCCCTCGGGCCGGGCGTACTGCGGTTCGGCGACGAGGTGCGTGATCACACGACCCTCGACGCCGACCTCGTCGTGGGCGCCGACGGCCTGCGCTCGGCCGTCCGGCGGTCGCTCGACTCAACCGTGGAGCCGGAGCACCGCGGCTACACCGTCTGGCGGGCGCTGATCCCGCTGAGCGTCGAGTCGTGGGGCGGCCGGGCCGAGCTCTGCGAGACCTGGGGCGGCGACGGACTGCGGTTCGGGATGGTGCCCGCGGGGCCGACGTCCACCTATGTCTACGCAGCGGCTCCCTCCCCCGCGGGGCAGAGCAGCACCGATGAGCTGCCCGGTCTGCGCCAGCGCTTCGGCCACTGGCACGAGCCCGTCCCGGCACTGCTCGCGGCCATGGAGTCCGTCCAGGTGCTCCGGCACGACATCTACGACCTGCCGCCCGGTCGAACGCCCCTGCACCGAGGTCGTCGGGTGCTCGTCGGGGACGCGGCGCACGCGATGGAGCCCAACCTCGGGCAGGGCGCCGGTCTGGCGCTGGAGGACGCGGTCGTCCTCGACCATGCCCTGGCCTCCGAGTCGTCGGTGGAGGCCGCACTCCTTGCCTACTCGACCAGACGCAGACCACGCGTGGTTGCGCTCGCGCGCCAGTCGCGGCGAGTCGGACAGGTGGTCCGGCTCAAGCGGCCCTCCGCCCTGGCTTTGCGCGACATCGCGATGAGGGCCACCCCCGACCGTCTCGCCCGGCGGGGGACCAGTGCCGCCGTCGACTGGCGGCCACCGCTGTCCGCACACCCAGAGCACCAGGAGGCCCGATGACCAGTCAGACCCCGCGAGCACGCACCGCTCGCGGAACGGCCCTGACGGCGGTCGGATGGCTCCTCGTCACCACGGGCGGAGGGCACGCCACGCTGGTCGCGGTCAGCATGGCCGCCGGCGTGCCCGCGGCGGAACGCCCGGTCCGCGACGTCATGGCTGCGACGTCCGTCCCCATCGCAGGGATCGAACGGAGTCACTGGGAGCTGTTCATGGGGTTCAGCCTGATGATGGCGCTGATGCTGGTCGGCCTCGGGTCGCTGACCCTGCTCGTCCGGCACACCGCTCCCGACCTGGCGCACGGGACGCGCGGCGTCCTCGTCCTGCTGGGGCTCGTGCTGGTGCCGGCGATGCTGATCAGCGTGCTCCTGCTGCCGCCCCCGCCGATCGTGCTGCTCGGTCTGGCGCTGGTCGCGGTCGTCGTCGGACTAGTGCGCGACCCTGCGGGTGAGGTCGAGGGCGCGGCGGGCCAGGGGTAGCGCCACCTCGCGATCGGCCGCGACCAGGCCGATGCGGGTCCGCCGGTCGAGCAGGTCGTCGACGTCGACGGCCCCCTCGTGGGTGACGCCGAAGATGAGCTCGGCCAGCGTGACCGGGATGTCGTCCGACACCGGCGCCAGGAGCTCGTCGTCGCCCAGTCCGCTCACCGCGCGCGCGTTGTCGAGGACCAGGGCGGCGTCGGTGCCGAAGCGGCGGACGAGACGTTCGGGGTGCTCGAGGCGCGCCAGCTGGTCGCGAGGTGCCGCCCCCAGCAGCGGCCTCGTCGCCGTGACACAGGGGCCGGCGTCGAGGCCAGCCGTCGCCACGGCGCAGTCGACGGCGTCCTGGGCCATCCGGCGGTAGGTCGTCAGCTTGCCACCGACGATGGTGATGACGCCCGTCCGGCTCGTGAGGACGGCGTGCTTGCGGGAGATGTCGGCGGTGGACCCGTCACCGGCGTCGATGAGCGGTCGGAGACCGGCGAACGCGCCGACGACGTCGCTGCGCCGCAGCGACCGGGTGAAGGCGGCCGAGACGACGTCGAGGAGGAAGCCGATCTCCGCCTCCGACGGGGTCGGCACGTCCGGGATCTCGCCCTCCACCGGCTCGTCGGTCAGGCCGACGTAGATCGTCTTGTCGGGTTGGGGCATGACCAGGACGAAGCGACTGGTCGAGCCCGGGACCGGGGCCGCGACCGTGGCTCGCAGGTCGGGGAAGGTGCCCGACCGGAGCACGAGGTGGGTCCCGCGGCTGGGACGCAGGGTGATCTCGTCGACGAGCTCGCCGGCCCAGACGCCGGTCGCGTTGATGACGGCCTTCGCGGTGATGGTCCGCGTCTCCCCGGTGAGCTCGTCGCGGAGCTCGACGTCGGTGCCGGTGGCGGTCATCACCCGTGCCCGGGTGCGGACGTGGGCGCCGTACGCCGCAGCGGTGCGCGCGACGTTGGCCACGAGCCGGGCGTCGTCCTCGAGCTGCCCGTCCCAGGAGAGCAACCCGCCGCGCAGGCCCTCGGGGCGAAGCCCGGGAGCGATCCGGAGGGTCTCGGTGGCCGAGACCCGGCGAGGCCCGGGCAGGGTCTCGCGCGAGGTGCGCGCCGAGCGTCGCAGCAGGTCGCCGGCGACGAGTCCGGCGCGGGTGAGACCGCCCGCGACGGGGGAGACGCTCGACATCAAGGGAACGAGCATGGGCATGGCGTGCGTCAGGTGGGGGGCCGTGACCTCCATCAGGATGCCGCGCTCGAAGGCGCTCTCGTGCGCGACCCCGATCTGGCCGTTGGCGAGGTAGCGCAGGCCGCCGTGGACGAGCTTGGAGGACCAGCGCGAGGTCCCGTAGGCGAGGTCGTGGGCGTCCACGGCCAGGGTGGTCAGGCCCCGCGTGGTCGTGTCGAGGGCAACGCCCGTCCCGGTGATGCCGAGGCCGATGACCAGCACGTCGACATGGTCGGGAAGGCCCGCAGCTCCGTGGCCGATGAGACGCGCGGTCACGGCGCGAGGACCCGGGAGATCAGCAGTCGCGCCTCGTCGTAGAGGTCGTCCTCACTCACCTCGTCGTCGACCATCGTGTGGCCGCTGATCACGAAGCCGTGGGCGGCCAGCACCAGCGCGCGCGCCATCGCGGTCGGGTTGCCGGGCCGGACGGTGCCCTCGGCCTGCCCTTCTCGTACGGTGCCCTCGATGAGCTCGATGATCAGGTCCTGCGAGCGTCCGCGCCGGTTGAGGAGATAGGGCAGGAGCAGCTCAGGATCGAGCTCGACGATGCGGACGAACAGCTCGTTGTCGCGGATCGCCCGGACCGCCCCGATGATCCGGTCGATGAGCGGCGCCTGCGGCTCGCTGGCCGTGACGATGGCGGTCCCCTCGCGCGTCATCAGGTCGCTCAGCAGCTGGGGCATGTCGGGCCAGGACCGGTAGATCGTCATCCGGGAGACACCGGCGCGGCGGGCCACCTCGGTCAGCGTCGTCCGCCGCCAACCCACGTCGAGGATGCAGTCGCGCGCCGCGTCGAGGTAGGCATCGGCCGCCACGGGTCCGCGGGCCGCACCCTCAGCGGACGTCATGAGAACTGTGCGTCCGGACGAGCGACGATCATGACGTCGCGGAGTTGGGCCAGATCACTATTGTGACGAAGTGACGTCATGTGTCACACTGTAACACATGATCATGCAGTCCGAGATGCATCCGCAGCGCTGGGGAGACCCGGCCGCCGCCACCACCCTTCCCGATTCGGCTCGAGGGCTGATCGAACTGGCCTTCGGTCTGACCGACTGTCCGCCGGTCGCGGGCGCGACCCCGCCCCCCGGCAAGACCGCACGGGACGCACTGGCCGCCCTGGTGGAGGTCGTCGGCGTCGACCACGTCCTGACCGACGACGCGACCCGGACGCTGCGCACGCGGGGCAAGTCGACGCTCGACCTGCTGAAGGCGCGCGCCGGTGACCTGAGCGACGCGCCCGATGTCGTCGTCCGCCCGAGTGGACAGGCTGAGGTCGAGGCACTGCTGGCCGTGGCGGCCACGCACCGGCTGGCGGTGGTCCCCTTCGGCGGTGGCACCTCGGTCACCGGCGGGCTCGTCGCGGACCGCGCGCGGTTCGCGGGTGTCGTGAGCCTCGACCTCGTCCGGATGAAGTCCCTCCTCGCGGTGGACACCGAGTCGATGACCGCGACGCTGGAGCCCGGCCTGCGCGGTCCCGAGGCGGAGGCCCTGCTCGCGGAGCACGGCCTGACGTTGGGGCACTTCCCCCAGTCCTTCGAATACGCCACCATCGGCGGCTACGCGGCGACCCGCTCCAGTGGTCAGTCCAGCGCGGGCTACGGCCGCTTCGACTCCCTCGTCATGGGGCTCACCGTAGTGACGCCCTCCGGCACCCTCACCGTCGGCTCCGCGCCCGCCAGCGCCGCCGGCCCCGACCTGCGTCAGGTCTTCCTCGGCTCCGAGGGCGCCTTCGGTGTGATCACGGCGGTGACCGTCCGAGTGCGGCGCCTCCCCGCGGAGAAGCTCTACCTCGGCTGGCGCTGGCCCTCCTTCGAGGCCGGCGCCGACGCCATGCGCGCGCTCGCACAGGCCGGCCTGTTGCCAGAGGTGATCCGCCTCTCCGACGAGGCCGAGACCGCCATCAACCTGGCCGACCCGTCATCGATCGGCAGCGCCGACGACCCCGGGTGCCTGATGATCACCGGTTTCGAGGGGACGCCGCCGGCGGTGGTCGCCAAGCGCGCAGCCGTGACGTCGGTGCTCACCGAGCTCGGCGGCACCGACCTCGGGGAGCAGCCCGGAGAGGCCTGGGAACACGGGCGCTTCAATGCGCCATACCTCCGCGACGCGATGCTGGACGTCGGGGTGCTGGTCGAGACCCTGGAGACGGCGACCTTCTGGTCCAACCGGTCGCGGTTGTACGCCGACGTGAAGACCGCCCTCGAGACGTCGCTCGGCAAGAAGGCGATCGTCCTGTGCCACATCTCCCACGTCTACGAGACCGGGTGCTCGCTCTACTTCACGATCGCGGCCAAGGAAGCCCACGACCCACTCGCCCAGTGGGCGGCAGCGAAGGCTGCCGCGTCGGAGGCGATGATCGCGGCCGGCGCGACCATCACCCACCACCACGCGGTCGGCACCGACCACAAGCCATGGTTCGAGCGGGAGATCGGTCCCGTCGGTGTCCAGACCCTGCGGGCGATCAAGGACTCGCTCGACCCGGCAGGGATCCTCAACCCGGGAGTGCTGATCTGAGTGTCGACGCCCTCCTTCTCCTTCCTGGTCAACCCCGCCTCCGGTGGCGGTGCCGCGCCCGAGGCGGTCGTCCCGATCGCCCGTCGGCTCCGCGACCGCGGCGCCAGCGTCGACGTCACCTACTCACCCGGGCCGCACGCCGCGGCCGCCCTCGTCTCCGAGGCGGTCGGTCGTGGTGACGTCGTGGTCTCGGTCGGCGGTGACGGGATGCTCTCCTCGCTCGCCGGTGAGGTGGCGCGCCTTGGCGGCACGCTGGGCATCGTGCCTGCAGGGCGGGGCAACGACTTCGCCCGCATGCTGGGCCTGCCGGACGACCCGTTGGCCCAGGCCGACGTCCTGCTCGCCGGCCAGTGCCGCACGGTCGACCTGATCTCCTATGGCGCTCGGATCCTGGCCGGGTCGGTGTATGCCGGCGTGGACGCGCGCGCTGCGGAGATCGTCGACCGGGCGCGGTTCGTGCCCAAGCTCGCGCAGTACCCCCTCGCCGCCGTGCGGTCGCTTGCGACGTACACCCCGGCTCGCTATCACCTGACGATCGACGGGACCCCCCACGAGATCGAGGGGGCGACGGTGGTCGTGGCCAACTCGGGCTACTACGGCAAGGGAATGAAGATCGCGCCGGCCGCGCTGCTCGACGACGGCCTCCTCGACGTCATCGTGATCGAGGCGGCCTCGAAGCTCGCCCTGCTGCGCGCCTTGCCGAGTGTGTACGACGGCGGGCACGTCGACCGGGACGCGGTGCACGTCTTCACCGGGCGCACCGTCACGCTGGCTGCCACGTCGCGACGACCGGTGCCCGTCGGTGGTGACGGGGAGGGTCTCGGCGTGCTGCCTGCCCCGCCTGCGGAGCCGGCCACCATCTCGGTGATGCCCGGCGCGCTCACCGTCATCGCCTGAAGGACTCCGTGAACGTCCAGACGAGCAGCTCGGTGTCGGTGGTTGACTCGAAGGTGACGCCGGGCTGATCGGTCAGGCGTACGGCGTCGCCGGCTCCCAGCGCCTGGCCGTGGACGCACCCGCCGCCGACGGCGACGAAGAGGTGCTGCCGTCCCACCTCAGGCAGGTCGATCGTGGTCCCGGCCGTCAGGCGAGCGATGTGCAGCGACGCTCCGCGGGTGCCGACCGGCAGGCCTCCGTCGCCGACGACGGCCGTGGGCCCCGGACCCGGCTCCACGTGCTCGGTGCGCCAGGTCGGCGGCGTCCCCGGCTCGTCCGGGGTGATCCAGGTCTGCAGGAAACGCGTCGGACCGCTGGCTGCGTCGGCCATCTCGGAGTGCCGCACACCCGACCCGGCGCTCATCACCTGCACGTCCCCCGCCTGCAGCACCTCGGTGTTGCCGTGGTCGTCGCTGTGGAGCAGCACCCCCTCCAACACCCAGGTGACGATCTCCAGGTCTGTGTGCGGATGGTCGGGATAGCCGCCGCCGGGCTCGAGCCGGTCGTCGTTGTGGCAGACCATCGGCCCGAAGCCGAAGTTCGCCGGGTCGTAGTGGGGGCCGAAGGAGAACGAGTGGTGGGTGACGCGGCCCGGCGCCGAGGAGGAGAACCTGTCGCGACCCGGGTGGGTGGACATGGGCATGTCGCCATACTGCCAAAGCCACGTGGGCCGGGGGTGACCTGCTCGAACCGCCGTACAGCGGGCGCCATTGCCGATATCGTCACAAGGTGACCTCCCCCGATGTCGGAATCTTTCCGTCGTTCCCTCCCCACTTCCGGTTCGGGACCAGCACGTCCGCCTATCAGGTCGAGGGTGCTGCGGCTGCTGACGGTCGCGGACCGTGCATCTGGGACACCTTCGCGGCGCAGTCGGGGAAGGTGATCGACGGCAGCAGTGGTGCCGTGGCGAGCGACCACTACCACCGGTTCGCCGAGGACGTCGCCCTGATGAAGCTGCTGGGGACCAAGGACTACCGCCTCTCGCTGAGCTGGTCGCGGATCCAACCGACAGGCACTGGTGAGGTCAACGAGCGGGGGCTGGCCTTCTACGACCAGCTGATCGACATGCTGCTCGAGAACGGCATCGCCCCGATGGTGACGCTCTACCACGGCGACCTGCCCCAGGCCCTCGAGGACGACGGGGGCTGGCTCAACCGTGCCACGGTCGACGCCTTCGCCGCCTACGCCTCGATCGTCGGCGAGCGCTTCGCCGACCGGGTGGAGCACTGGATCCCGATCAATGAGCCCAACGTCGCCTCCTTCCTCGGCTACGGCATCGGCGAGCAGGCGCCCGGACGGACGCTGATGTTCGACTCCCTGTGGGTCTCCCACCACATGTTGATCGGACACGGCCGCGCGGTCATCGAGCTGCGCCGGCACGGGGCGAAGAGCGTGGGCTGCGCCAACAACCACGCCCCGGTCTGGCCCGCCAGCGACTCCGACGCCGACGTCGGCGCGAGCAAGATCTTCGACGCCCTGTGGAACGGGATGTTCCTCGAGCCGATGCTGCTCGGGCGTTATCCCGCCGACCTGATGCCGCTCCTGGAGGGACTGGCCGAGCCTGGCGACATGGCCACGATCCGTCAGCCCCTCGACTTCTACGGCGTCAACTACTACAACCCCATGCGCGTCGCTGCGGCCGACGAGGACGCCGACATGCCGTGGGAGTTCCGCGAGGTCCTCGGCTATCCGCACACCGACCGGGGCTGGCCGGTCGTGCCTGATGCCCTACGTGAATGGCTGATCATGTTCCGCGCCCGCTACCGCGCTGCCCTGCCGCCGATCGTGATCACCGAGTCGGGCGCCGCCTACAACGTGGAGCCCGGCGAGGACGGCGTGATCGACGACCAGCCGCGCATCGACTACCTCGCCGTCCACCTGCGGGCCGTGCAGGAGGCGGTCATGCGCGGAGTGGACGTGCGCGGCTACTACTGCTGGTCGCTCCTGGACGCCTTCGAGTGGTCCGAAGGGCTGACCCAGCGCTACGGACTCGTCCACGTCGACTTCGAGACCCTCGAGCGCACCCCGAAGAAATCCTTCGAGTGGTACGCCGCCCTCATCGCCGCCCAGGCTCCCGCGGCCGCCAGCTGAGCCACTCCGGACGGGCCGCGCCGACGAACTGGCGGCGGCCGACGTCCCTGCCCGGCGGTTCCCTGTCGTACGCCGCCAGTTGGGGGGCCCGAGCCAGGCCGCACAGTGCGAGGCGGTCGTCCGCGGATTGACTCAGCTTTGAGTCAGCCGATGGCTTGCTGGGACGGCGACCCGTGGCGAGCGAGATCGGGCTGAGTGTGCGATACATACCCCGATCTGGTCCGCCCGCCAGGCGACTGGCGCGGATTGTCCGTCAGAAGCCGGACGTGTCGTCGGCAAAGACCCTGCGCCAGTAGTACGGATGGGCGTCCCGCAGCTCGACCCACGACACCATCGATGAGTCGTCGCCCGCAGGGACGCCGACCAGCACGCCCGGCCCGTGAACGGCCAAGCGCTCCAAGCACACCCCGCACGGGCTCAGGACCAGGAATCGATCGTCGGGCTGGCGGTGCAGGCACACCGAAGCAACGACCTTCACATCTCGCTTGTATGCCTCGCAGTAGGCCCCGACCTCGTGGCAGACCTCCACGCTGGGGTTGAACGCGGCAGGCGCGGTGCTGGTGAGGATCGCCCCGTCGGCCAGCAGCATCCCCGCCGCACCCTCGTCGCCCTCCGGGAACCGTCCTCGCGCGAGGGTGCGCACGCTGTCGATCAGTTCCTCGAGCTCTGCGTCGCTTGGTCGGACCATGAGCGGCAACGTACTGCGTCCGGGTGGGGCGGCTGTGCCCACGTCGGCCGATAGGCTGCCGCGCATGTCGAATCGCCGGGTCGTGTTTGTCGTCGGCTCGGGCCGCAGCGGCACCAGCACCATGAGCGGCGCCCTCCAGACGCTGGGTCTGCACGTGCCGCAGCCCGAGGTCGAGGCCGACGCCACCAACCCCAAGGGCTTCGGGGAGCCGCAGTGGGTCGTCGACCTGCACCACGAGCTGCTCGCCCGCTCGGGGGTCCAGGTGTCCGACGCCCGCCCTCGTGCCTGGCTCGAGGCGGGGAGGCTCAGCGCCGACCACGCCACCCGCGAGCGGGTGACGGAGTGGCTGGAGTCGCAGTTCCTCGCCGGCGGCGACGAGCTGGTGATCAAGGACCCGCGGGCCGCGTGGTTCATGGGCCTCTGGCGCGCGTGCGCCGACCGGTGCGACGCGACCTCGTCCTACGTCACCATGCTCCGCCCGGTCACCGAGGTGGTCGGCTCCAAGAAGAAGTACTACGACCAGCGCCAGGGCGATGTCACCCGCACCGCGGCGTGGATCAACATGATGCTCCACACCGAGCGCGCCACGCGGGGACAGGCGCGACGCTTCGTGCGGTATGCCGACCTGCTGACCGACTGGACGCAGCCGGTCTACGCCCTGGGTGAGGCCTTCGACCTCCAGGCAGTCAAGACGGCCATGGCCAACGACATCGCCCAGGTCCACACGTTCATCGATCCGTCCCTGCGTCGGGTGAGCATGACCTGGGACGACGTCGAGGTGCCCACTGCGTTGCGGGACCTGGCGGAGGAGACGTGGCAGGTGCTCGACGGGCTGGCGACCGACGGCGGGGACACCCCCGATGCGCACGAGGCCAGCGACCGGCTCCGCGTGGCCTACGACGAGATGTACGCCGACGCCGAAGCCTTCGCCCACTCCACCTCGTTGGCGGCCCGACGCGAGGGCGCCATCGCCACCCGGCGCGAGCTTGAGGCATCGGAACAGGGCGGGGTCGCGGGCCCGGGGCGCGGCGTGGAGCGCGTGCCCCACGCTGTCCGTGCACTGGTGCCCGAAGGTGCCCGTCGTGGTCTCCGCAAGGCCCTCAACAGACAACGCACCCGGGAGGACTGATGTCCCGTCCGGACATCGCCTCGCTCGAGGGTCTCAGCGACTACGACGTGACCTGGCCGTGGAGCAACGGCCAGCGGCTCGCTGCGGGACTCACCTGCGTCTTCCGGGTGAAGAACGAGGCGCGCAACCTCCCCTGGGTGCTGCCGCCGATCCTGGATGCGGTCCAGCACGTCCTGCTGGTCGACAACGGCTCCGACGACGGCACCCTCGAGGTGGCGAGGGGGATCGCCGAGCAGTGCGGGGCGGCGGAGCGCTTCACCGGGCTCAGCTATCCCCATCAGGTCGCGCGGGCCGGCGGCGAACACCTCGCCACGCCCGCCACCAGCGTCCACTCGCTGACACACTTCTACAACTGGTGCTTCAGCCAGGTGCGCACGAGCTACTCGATGAAGTGGGACGGCGACATGGTCCTCACCCCCGAGGGGTCTGGCATCCTGCGCGACCTGTCCTGGCAGCTCGAGTCGACCCAGACGATCGTGGCGATGCCGCGCCACCCGCTGACCGTGGTCGACGAGTCGACGGGCTGGCTCGACCTCTCGCTGCGCTTCCTGGAGCCGTGGGTCTATCCGATGGGCCCGGACTTCACGTTCGTGAAGGCCTTCGACTGGGAGCTGCGCGAATATCCGGCCGCCACCGAGCGCCTCGTCCTCCAGCAGGGCCTCTGCGTGGAGGTCAAGTGGCTCGACGCCGACGAATACGCCCACTGGCGCAAGGACGGCGTGGACTTCACGAACACCCGGCTCTACCGCAAGCTGCGCGAGTTCGAGGTGGACGAGGCCATCCGCTCGGGTCGCCCCGAGGAGCTGGGGGGACTCGTCCGTGTCGACGCCCCGCCCGGCGTCCACATCATCGACTTCGTCACCCGCACCTGGCTGCGCCAGCAGCCTCGGCCACTCGTCAAGCACTCACTACCCGCGTCGCTGCGGGAACGGGACAGGTCGAACAGTCTTCGGCGGCCGGGAGCTCCTTCGTGACTCATCCCCTCGATGGCTTCACCTCGCCTCCGCCGCTGCTGGTGATCGGCGACGACGAGTCGAGTGCCGACCTGGCCCCGGACGGCGCCACGTTCCTCACCTTGGCGGGGACCACCGACATCGGCCGCGGCTGGAAGTCGGTCCTGTGGATGACCGCCGACCGCTCCTCGCTGCGTCGCCTGGCATCGGCCGTCCCGCGGCTGGGTCAGGTCCGCGTCGTCGCGGTCTGGCTGACCGACTCGACCGCCCCGCTGGTGGTGCGGCCTCGTCCCGAGTGGCCAGCCATCACCAGCGCCATGGCACGCGAGGCCGAGCGCGGAGTGCTGACGGTGCTGCGGTTCGCCGCACCGGTCCCGGCCCACCAGGTGCTCGTCGAGTGCGCCCGGCAGGCGGTCGACGCCGACAGCGGGCACAGCGGGCACGGCGGGCTGGTGGTCGGCTACGCGGGCCGAGAGGCGGCCGACGGCCTCGACGTACGAGCCCCGTTCTTCGACGACCCGGCATCCTCTTCCGACGCCGAGCGGGACGTCCCGCCCGACGTCGTGCTCTCGACCACGCCTGCGGAACCAGACGTCCACCCCGTCATCGACCGGGCACCGATGGTGGTCGTGGCCCCCCAGCTGGAACCGGTCGACGAGCGCGTCGTCAACCCGCGCGGCTGGCGCAAGGACTGGACCGAGCCGGTGCGCGCCCTCGCCCCTGGACAGGCGCTCACCGAGAGCGCGATCGCGGACCTCCGCGACGTCCAGGGTCTGCGGATCGACCTGTCGGTTGCCGAGCCGCGCACCGTCGCCGGGCTGGCGATGGCAGGGGTCCCGCTCGTCGCGACCGGCACCAACCCTCACCTGAGCGAGCCGTTGGCTCGAGCACTGAGCAGGACCGTCGACCTCGACGACGCCCTGGCGCGCGAGGAGCACAGCGTCGCCATCCGACGGGCCGCGTTGGACACCCACTCGACGCTCGCCTGGCGGTCCGGCCTCGCGGAGCGCGCGGGGGTCCGGTTCGTGGCCCAGCCCCGCGTGAGCGTGCTGCTCGCGACGGTGCGTCCCCATCAGCTCGACTTCGCGATGCGTCAGCTCGCCCGCCAGCGAGGGGTCGAGCTGCAGGTCGTCCTCGGGACCCACGGGTGGAGCGTCACCGAGGACGAGGTCCGCGCCCGGTTGGGCGGGCACGACGTGATCGTCCGCGCGCACGACAAGGGCGAGTTCTTCGGCGACGTGCTCAACGACGCAGCGAGCGTCGCCGACGGTGACGTGATGCTCAAGGTCGACGACGACGACTGGTATTCGCCGTACGCCATCGGTGACCTCCTCCGGGCGCGCCGCTACACCGGCGCCGAGGTGGTGGGGATGCCCAGCGAGTTCGTCTACCTCGAGGAGCTCGGCGTCACCGCCCGACGCAACCACCCGACCGAGATCTACAACCGGTTCGTGGCCGGCGGCACGATCATGGTCGACCGGCACGTCCTGCGGAGCGTGGGCGGCTTCCGGCGCGTCCGCCGCTTCGTCGACGCCCAGCTCCTCAACGCCGTCGAAGCCAGCGGCGGTCGCATCTACCGCACACACGGCCTCGGCTACGTCCTGCGACGCACGGCTGCGGGACACACCTGGCAGTCGGACCCCGAGTCCTTCCGCCGACCCGAGATCCTCGAGCGCGAGTGGCCCGGCTTCCACGCCAGCAGTGACCTCGAGCTGGACCCGGCGGACCTGCCATGAAACAGCCATTGGTACGCCGCAACGAGTGGCGCTCGCTGCCCGCGACCGAGCTCGGCGGATGGACGCCCACGAAGTCCGTCAGCGTGGTGATCCCGACCTGGAGTGCGGAGGCCACGCTGCCGTTCGTGCTGGCCGGCCTCGCGGCGCAGACCTATCCCGCCCACCTGCTCGAGGTGGTCGTCGTCGATGACGGCAACCCGGCCCCGGTCGAGCTGCCGGAGGTACGCCCGGAGAACACCCGCATCGTGCGGGTGACCGAGGGCTGGGGTCGCGCGAACGCCTGCCACACCGGTGCCCTGGCCAGCGAGGGCGACGTGATCGCGTGGCTCGATGCCGACATGCTCGCCTTCCGCGAGCATCTCGAGGCGCAGCTGCGTTGGCACCACGAGGTTGACTACGCCGTGGTGCTGGGGACCAAGCGCTTCGTCGACCCGGCGCCCCTCGCGGGCCGGCCGACGACCATGGTCCGCGACGACGTGGCCAGCGGCGAGATCGCGACGACGTGGGACTGGGACGCCGAGGAGACCCACAAGTGGGTCGAAGGGATGTGGCGTCGGACCGACGACCTCACGCTCGCCGGACCCCGTGCCTTCCGCGCACACGTCGGCGCGACCGGCTCGCTCACCCGTGCGCTCTACACGGCGGCAGGCGGTATGGCGACGGACCTGCGCCTCGGCGAGGACATGGAGCTCGGCCACCGGCTCGCCGAGGCCGGCGGGGCGCTGATCCCGGAGCACGCGTCCCGCGCGTGGCACCTCGGGCGCACCCACGTGATGGAGCACCGCGACCAGATCAACCGCTACAACGACTCGTTCCTGGCCAACCTCGTGCCGACGATGCGGGCCAAGCGCAACCGCCGCGGACGGCGCTACGACGTGCCGTACCTCGAGGTCGTCGTCGACGCCCGCGGCGCACTCGCCCAGGACGTGATCGGGGTCGTCGACTCGGTCCTCGACTCCTCGCTCGACGACCTCCGGGTCGTGGTGCTCGGCGACTGGACGCTCACGGACGCACGGCAGTCACCGCTGGGAGATCCGCACATCGATCAGCGGATCGTGCACCGGACCTATGGCAGCGACCAACGGGTCGAGCTGCGGGCCGAGGTGCCCGCCGCACGCAGGTCGCCCTGGCGGTTGTCGCTCGACGGGGTGTCGGTGGCGCCGCTGGAGGACGCGATCGAGGCGCTGCTCGACGACCTGGAGCGGCACCACGACGGCGCGGCGGTCATCGAGGGCGTCGGCCGGGTCGACCGGACGGCGGCGGTCTCGCGGGTGCTCCGGGTCCACGGCACCCTCTCGGACGAGGGTCTCGATGCGGCGTACGGCCTGGTCCGGCTTGCCAGCGAGGAGGCCGGCTGGGTCCCGGTCACCGAGCGGGAGGTCGCGCGCTACGAGGGGAAGATGAAGCCCCCGGTCGACCGGCCCGTTCCCGATCCCGAGCGGCGTCCGGGGTTGTTCGGGCGACGACGCTGATCCTCGCCAGCGGTGCGTCACCCACATTTGGTGGACTGGGAATGTGGCTCACGCACCGCCCGAGCGACAAAAAGGCAGCGGCGTCAGTCCGAGCCGAAGAGGTCGCGCGTGTAGACCTTGTCGCGGACGTCGTCGAGCTCGGGTGCCATCCGGTTGGCGACGATGACGTCGGCGAGGGCCTTGAACCCGTCGAGGTCGGCCATCACGGGGGAGCCGAAGAACGTCCCGTCGGTGGCGAGCTGGTCAGCAGTGAGCTCGGGCTCGTAGACGACGACCTGCACGCCCTTGGCCTTGATGCGCTTCATGATCCCCTGCACCGAGGACTCGCGGAAGTTGTCCGAGCCGGCCTTCATCAGCAGCCGATGGATGCCGACGACCTTCGGCTGGCGGTCGAGGATGTCGAAGGCGACGAAGTCCTTGCGGGTGGTGTTGGCCTCGACGATCGCGGAGATCAGCGTCTGCGGGACCTCGGAGTAGTTGGCGAGCAGCTGGCGCGTGTCCTTGGGCAGGCAGTAGCCGCCGTAGCCGAAGGACGGGTTGTTGTAGTGCGAACCGATGCGCGGGTCGAGGCCGACACCGTCGATGATCTGCCGCGACGAGAGGCCGCGCGCGAGGGCGAAGGAGTCGAGCTCGTTGAAGAACGCGACGCGCATGGCGAGGTAGGTGTTGGCGAAGAGCTTGATCGCCTCGGCCTCGGTGGGTTCGGTGAAGAGGAGAGGTACGTCGTCGGCGTCGGCGCCCTTCAGGAGCAGCTCGGCGAACCGGCGGGCCCGCGAGCTGTCCTCGCCCACCACGATCCGTGCCGGGTGCAGATTGTCGTACAACGCGCGACCCTCGCGCAGGAACTCGGGACTGAAGATGACCTGGTCGGTGCCGAGCCGCTTGCGCACGTCGTCGACGTAGCCCACCGGGATCGTCGACTTGATGACCATCGTGGCCTCGGGGGCGAGGCGCATGACGTCGCCGATGACCTGCTCGACGCTGCGGGTGTTGAAGTAGTTCGTCACCTCGTCGTAGTTGGTCGGTGTCGCGATGATGACGAACTCCACGCCCGCGTAGGCCTCGGCGGGATCGGTCGTGAAGGTCAGAGTGAGGTCCTCGTCGGCCAGGAAGCGGCTGACGTCCTCGTCGTGGATCGGGCTCCGACCCGCGCGCAGCATCTCGACCCTGTCCTCGTCGAGGTCGAACGCCACGACCTCGTTGTGGCGCGCGAGCAGGCACGCCATGGACAGTCCGACATATCCGAGGCCGACGACGGCGATCTTGGTGGTCACGCCGCCATTGTGCCCGTTCGTGGCACGGGTCAGGCAGACAGCGCGGTCGTCATCCGGTGAACAATGTCCCTCAGCCGATCCGGCGACGTCGCGAAGTTGAGCCGCACGTGCCCGGCCGCCCCGGGGTGGAACTCGTGCCCGGGTGAGAGGCGGACGAGGCCGCGCTCGAGGCAGACGCGTGCAGGGTTGCGGTGGTGGTAGGCGCGCAGGTCGATCCACGCGAGGTAGGTCCCCTCGACCGGCCGCATCCGGGCCTCAGGCAGCTCGGCGGCGAGGAGCTGTCCCAACAGCGTGCGCTGCTCGTCGAGGCGCTGCACGAGCGCCGCCAGCCACGGGTCTCCCTGGCCGTACGCCGCAATCGCGGCCACCACCCCGAGCGTCGACCACGAGTCGTTGCGAGCCATCGGCACCGCGAACAGCTTGTCGCGGGTCTCGTCGTCCCCGGTGACGATCTGGGCGCACTTGAGCCCGGCGATGTTGAACGCCTTCGAGGCGGCCACCAGCGCGACAGCGTGCTCGGCGGTCCCGTCGACGGCGAGGTAGGAGATGTGCTCGGCCCCCGGCAGGACCAGCGGCGCCCAGATCTCGTCGCTGATGACGCGGGCGCCGTGCAGGGCGACGACGTCCCGGATCCCCTCGAGCTCCGAGCGGGTGAAGACCCGCCCCCACGGGTTGTGCGGCTGGGTGAGGAGCAGCGTGCGGGCGCCCGCTGCGAAGTGCCGGTCGAGCGCGTCCAGGTCGATGCCACTTCGCTCGTCATCGACGTCCACCACGAGGTTGACGCGCCGGCGACCGGTGACCTGCGCGATCTCCAGCTGCGGCGAGTAGGCCGGGATCGGCATCACGACGGGGGCGTCCTCGCAGAGTACGTCGAGGGCGAGCCGCATCCCGGCCGTCACGTCGACCACGGGCAGGACATGGTCGGGGTCGACCGACTGGTCGAGGTGCCGACCGGCCCAGTCGGCGTACGACCGGCCCAGCTCGCTGCCGAACTCGAACGCGGGGTAGCCGGTCTTCCCGACCCGCACGGCGTCGACCACCGCCTCGGTGACGACGTCGGCGACGGCGTAGTCCATCTCCGCCACCCAGGCGGGCAGGATCTCGGGGTCGGTCATGCCCCACTTGAGGACGAGCGCCGCGCGGGCTTCCTCGTCGGTCAGGTCACGGATCATGACGCCAACCTACCGAGTCAGCGCAGCGCGTAGGTCGCCAACGAGACACCGACGTAGTGCGCGATGAAGGCCAGGATCGTGAAGGTGTGGAAGACCTCGTGGAAGCCGAACCACCCCGGTTTGGGGTTGGGCTTCTTCAGCGCATAGACCACGCCGCCGAGGGTGTAGAGCACGCCGCCGGCCACGACCAGGCTCAGCGTCGCGACCGCGACCGGGGTGCTCAGACGCTCGGCGCCGTCGATGAAGTCGGGGATGAAGAAGACGGCGAACCAGCCGAGGCCGATGTAGATCGGCGTGTAGAGCCACCGCGGGGCGCTGGTCCAGAAGACCCGGAAGAGCACCCCGAGAAGGGCGCCGCTCCAGATGCCCGCGAGCAGCCAGACGCGGGCGGACCCGTCGAGCAGCAGCATGGCGAAGGCGGTGTAGGTGCCGGCGATCAGGATGAAGATGTTGGAGTGGTCGAGCCGTCGCAGCAGGGCCCACACCGCCGGCTGCCACGTGCCGAGGTGATAGATCGCCGAGATGCCGAACAGCAGCAGCGCGGAGGCGATGAAGACGCCCGAGCCGACCTTCGTCCCGACCGAGGGGGACAGGATGATCAGCACCGCGCCCGCGGCCACCACGACCGGGACCGACCACGCGTGGATCCGGCCACGGAGACGCGGCTTGAGCTCAGCCATCTTGTCGGCCATCACGATCAGGGCCGCGTCGTGGTCGAGGAACTTCTTCACGACCGTCATTGTGGACCCAGGCGGAGCTGCGGACGAACCAGTGGCTCAGGCAGGCTCAGACATGGGCGCCGCAGCGGCGGGCGGCAAGCAGGGCGAGCGTGCGCGCCACTCGGAGGAGCTCGGTGATGTCGACGTGTTCGCGGGGGCCGTGGGCGAGGCGGACGTCGCCGGGTCCGTAGTGGAGCGTGGGGATGCCGCCCATCCCGGCGTAGAGGCGCAGGTCGCTGCCGTACGGCGCTGCGCTGAGGGCGACGTCGCGTCGCTCGGTCGCGTGGATGGCGCCCGCAACCTCGTGGACCAACGGATGGAGGGAGTCGATGCGGCCGCTGGCGAACTGCCCGCCGGGCCAGCTCACCTCGACCGGGTGGTCGCGCAACCAGGGGTCTGCAGCGCAGGCGTCGGCGACGGCTCGTTCGAAGGCGTGCCGTGCGCTGCTCGGTGGTTCGTCCAACAGCACTCCGAGACGTCCGTGGGCGACGAGCAGATCAGGCACGCTGCTGGCCCAGTCGCCGGCGCGGAGGGTGCCGATGGAGATCGGGTATGGCAATGCGTTGCCGTCGAAGAGCGGGTCGGGGTGCGCGTTGCGCTCGCGCTCGAGCACCAGGAGTGCGGCGTACACCGGCAGGAACGCGTCGATGGCGCTGTGTCCGGCGAGCCGTGAGCTCCCGTGGGTGGCCAGGCCGTGGACGCGCAGCTCAAAGGACAGGGCTCCGGCGTTGGCGACGACGAGTTTGCCGCTGGTGGGCTCAGTGATCACGGCGGCCCGGCCGCGGTGACCGCGCAGCATCGTGGCGAAGGCGCCCAGCCCTCCGTCCTCCTCGCTGATGACCGTGTGGACGGCGAACGGCCGCTCGAGCGTCACCCCGGAGGTGACCAGCGCGCGGGCGACGGCCAGGTTGGTCGCCACGCCGGCCTTCATGTCGCATGCCCCGCGGCCGTGGACGGCGCCGTCCTTGATCGCGCCGCTCCACGGATTGCGGTCGTCCCAGTTGTCCAGGTCTCCGGTGGGGACGACGTCGACGTGACCTTGCAGGACGAGCTCGGGGATTCCTGCCGGGCCCAGGACGCCGACGGCGCCGTACCCCTCGAGCCGGGGCGCCTCCGTCCCCGGGTGATCGGGGTGGGCGGCCAGCTCGGCCAGGTCGAGCTTCCACGCGTCGACGTCGAATCCCAGGCTCGACAGCTCCCGGGCGTGCCAGTGCTGCAGCTCGGACTCGGCGTCGGTGCCCGTCACGCTCGGGATCCGGATCAGGGTCACCAGCTCGTCGACCAGGCGCTGCTCGTCGAGCGCTTCGAGGACGCGGGCTTCGGGACGAGTCAGGTCGGACGTCGCGATGTCGATGGTGGTCACGACGTGAATCTAGGGACAGCTCAACTCCTACGGAATAGCAGGAAATCGGACGGACCCACATAGGCTGTATGAGTGATCCAGCCCCAGCAGCTCCGGGTCCTCGTCGCCATCCGCGACGCCGGGTCGTTGACCCGAGCCGCGCAGGCGCTGGGCTACGGCGTCCCGACCATCGCGCACCACCTCGCGTCCCTCGAACGCCACTTCAAGGCGCGATTGGTCGTGCGGGACCCGCGCGGCGCGCGGCTCACCCCACTGGGAATCGTGTTCGTCACCGAGGCCGAGGAGATCCTGGCGCGCCTGGAGCTGGCAGAGCGGCTGGTGACGACGCAGCGCGACCTTGGACTGGCCACGGTCCGGATCGGGACCTTCGCCTCGGTCGGGTCGCAGCTGTTGCCGCGTGCCATCCGCCAGCTGCGATCGCTGATGCCCGTCCAGGTCGAGGTGGTCGAGGCCGAACCCACCGACGTGGTCGAGCAGCTGCACGCGGGTGACCTCCACGGGGGGCTGATCTACGACTCCGCCGAGGAGCCCGGGTTCACCTCCCCTGACCTCACGTTCACGGTGCTGCTCGAGGAGCACTACCGCGTGCTGGTGGCGAGTGAGAGCAGCTACGCCAGTCGCGCGGAGATCGACCTCGCCGACCTCGTGGACGCGGACTGGATCTCCAGTCGCGACGAGAACGAGGCGTCCGACCGGGTCCTGCGTCGCGCCTGTCACCTCGCGGGCTTCGAGCCCAAGATCGTGATGAGGACCGACGACCTCAACATGATCCACGGCCTCGTCGCGGAAGGGCTTGGCTGCACCCTGGCGACCCAGGCGGCGGTGGATACTCGGTTCCCGGTCGTCACCCGTCCCACGACCCAAGGCCTGGGCATCCGCAGGACCTCCTTCGTCCACCGGAGCGGCGCCGTCCCCCGCGCCGTCGAGGAGCTCCACGGGATCCTGGTCGGCCTGCTGGCCCGTACGGCGACCTAAGGTGGCCCGATGAACGAGGCTGATCTGCGACGAAGGTGGTCCGAGGGCCAGCCGTGCCATGGACTGTGGAGCCTGCTGCCGGGAGTCGTGACCGCTGAAGTCCTCGCGCGGACCGGCGCCGACTACGTCGTCGTCGACCTGCAGCACGGTGCCGCCACGGAGGCGGACCTCCCCGGCGTCGCCGCGGCGATCAGGGCAGCCGGCGCGCTGCCGCTGGTCCGGACCAGGAGCCCGTTGTTCGCCGACCTCGGCCGACCACTCGACCTCGGCGCCTGCGGGGTGATCGTGCCGAACGTGCGCGATGCCGAGCACGCTCGCGAGATCGTCGCCGCCACCCGCTACGCCCCCGCCGGTGGGCGGTCGATCGGGCGCCTGTCCGGCGGAGCCGACGAGCCGCTGGTGATCGTCATGGTCGAGACCGCGACCGCGCTCGACGACCTCGACGCGATCCTGGGCGTGCCGGGGCTGGACGGGATCTACGTGGGTCCGGGGGACCTCTCCTTGTCACTGGACCTCGCCGGGGAGGATCGCTCGACCGACCTGCGCGGCGTGCTGTCCTCGATCATCGCCCGCGCCGTCGCCGCAGGGGTGCCCGTCGGCGTACACGCCTACAACGGGTCGGATGCCGCCCGCTACGCCGCGGAGGGCGCGAGGATCGTGACCGTCTCGGTGGACACCGTCTCGCTGGGCGAGGTCATGGCGCACCACCTCGACGTCGCGCGCAGCACTTCTCGTCGTCCCGACCCTGCGGAGTGACATGCTCCCGTCCACCATGGACAACCACACATCAGACCCGGTCCTCGCCCACTTCGACGGGGTCGCCGATGCGTACGACGAGGTGTTGCCCTTCTTCGTGTCGTTCGCCCGAGAGGCAGTTGCTCGAACGCACGTCGACCCTGGCGCACGTGCCCTTGACGTAGCTGCCGGCCGAGGAGCATTCACTGCCGCGCTGCTCGAGCACGGAGCGGACGTCGTCGCCGTGGACGGGGCGCCCCGCATGGTCGCGCTGCTGGAGCGGGACTTCCCCAGCATCAACGCCGCGGTCATGGATGCCAGCCGGCTGGACTTCCCTGACGAGGCGTTCGATCTGGTGGCGTGTGGGTTCGCGCTTCACATCGTGGCTGACCCCTGGGCCGCGATGAGCGAGATCAGCAGGGTGCTCAAGCCGGGGGGTGAAGTCGCGCTCACTGTTCCCGGTCGAGCTGACGGCTCGCCCGACCCGTGGGAGGACCCGTTGGTGGATCTCTATGCCGAGTTCCGGAAGTACCAGTCGGACGGGGTCGGTCGTCACGGCAACGACGCTGACGAAGCAGAGCTGCTGGCCGACTCGCCACTGACCGATGTCGTGGCAACGACTCTGGAGGTCGCCATACCGGTCGCGGACGGCGACACCTATTGGCGCTGGAGTCGCAGCCACGGATCGGGCCGATTCATCGACGGGTTGTCCCCCGAGCGGCGAGCCGAGATGCACTCGCTCCTCATGGCTCGGATGAACGACCTCCCCGGATTCACCCTGCGCCGATCAGCAACGCTCTGGACCGCACGAAAGCCCTCCTGACCTCTCCACGCCCGGACGACGAGCGGATGGGGGCAAGTGGCGAACTCAGCCGGACTCTGAAGGCCGTGATTGGTCAGGACTGGACGTTCGAGCTCGTCGGTTCGACGTCCGTCCCGGGCCTCAGCGGGGAGTGACCAACCAAGCGCAAGGCGGAATTCGTCGTGCGCATGGTGAACCACGCACGAGCCGAGCGATGGTTGCCCGCCGTCCTGTCCCCGTGGCATCCGTCTGTCGGCAGGTCCGCCATACCGCGCGAGGTTGGTCGCGAGTTTCGGTGGGCCTCTGTCAGTCGCTTGCCGAGCTCCAGTTCACGCTCCCTCACCGGACATTCGTCCGGATGGGCTATACGGGCAGCGCATCGACTGTCGGATCGCCGACCAGACTAGGTCCCGCTGAGGATTCGGGTTACGAGACGATCGGTTCCGCCTGAGCGCGTGACCCCTGCTCTCGATCTGAGACGTTGCCAGCGTGAGTGCTCCGAACGATTTCGGAGGGCGGGTGACGCTGTCTCTCACCCACGACAAGAGGCTTTAGGTAGGTGCCGTCAGGAGGGGTTGGGCCGCCTGGGTCCGCCAGAGCCTGACCGTCAACCGCGTCGGATGCGCTGTCCTAGGCGGATGTTCTTCTCACCGTCGCCGTCGCGATTGGCGTCGTCGAGCTGGAGCGCGAACTCGTCCGTCTCGGCGTCCTCGACCTCGAAGCCGGTGGCTGTCACGCCGACCTGCAACCATCGAGGTGAGTCGACGCACGCGGCCGGGACGACCAGCGTGACACGGTCCTTCCTGCCTTCGTAGGTGCCGGAGAACCCCTCGCACTCGACCTCGCCCGTGCGCCGACGGCCGAAGGCGGTCTTCACCACGCGAGGGCCACCACGCACCAGTGACGCGGCGAAACGGGCTCGAGGCGTCCGGATCCAGACGTACGCCTGGAGCGCCGAGGCGTTGCGCAAGTCGCGGAGATGAACGGTGACCTTCAGCCGCGCCGTGCCATAGGAGGCCACGGTCCGGGTGATGTCTGTCGCCGCGTACTGCGGTGCCGGAACGATGTCTTCGTTGTCGTTGAGATAGGACGACTCGACATCGCCGACGGCGTCATGGACCGTCACGGTCTCCCCGTGAGCGGCAGCGGCGGGCACGAACATGGACGCGGCCAGGACCGCGGCAGCGGTGCGTGCTCGAAACGAATGGGATGGGCGCCTCATCCGGGGCGCACCATGCGGGAAATCATGCGTGAACCATAGACAACCGACGGGTGCCACAACCGACTGGTCTAGACGCAGCCGCCGTCGTACTCGATTCGTCTGCGGGGCGGCTCCGCAGTCCCAATCCCCTGCCACGCAGTGTCCAATGGGATGACGGGGAGTGGTCAGGTTGATGGTCAAGCGGCGCGGTGCGACGGCACGGCTGGCGGTGGCTGCGGTGGTCGCAGCAGCGGTTCTGGGTGGCCAGGGGGTGGCGCCGGCTGTCGGCTCCTCTGGGTCGGTCGCGTCGACACCTGACGTCCTGCCGGCTCTTCCCACGGTTCGGGTGACCGACCACTTCGGTGAGGCCGCAGCGCTGCTCGGCGCGCTTGGCATGGACCCGCGCGGTGAGCAGTTCCGACAGTCGTGGGAGGAGGCGCGCGAGGCGATCAGCCACGACGGCGTCCGCGGCGACAGCTTCGCGGCAGGGACGCGTCTGGTCGTGACGACCGGCGCCTTGGTCCGGCACCTCCAGGGCAACGCGTCGGGAGTGCCGGCCGAGCAACGCGGCGCGGTGACGGCGAAGCTGCGTGCCGGGGCTGAGCTGCTGGTCGCGACAGCGCTCGTCGATCTGCGCCTCGCGCTGTCCGAGCCGATCGGCGTGCCGGCCCCACGGGCGGAGCGCGCAGGGCAGCTGCTGTCGCAGGCGACGAAGGCACACGAGCAGGCCCAGTCGGTCCGCGGCAACGACCAGTCCGCGCTGGCGCACCTGACCACGGGCTGGCGCAAGCTGATGGACGGGTTCGCCGGTCTGGGGATCGAGTTGTCGGGCGACTCGGACGCCGACGGGTTGGTCGACCACGTGGAGTTCATCGTCGGCAGCAACGTGTTTTCGGCGGACACCGACCGTGACGGTCTTGGCGACCTTTTCGAGGTGGAGGAGCTGTTTGGCTTCACCTCGTCGGTGATGGCCGACTCCGACGCCGATGGCACGGGCGATGCGGACGAGGACTTCGACTCCGACGGGCTGACCCATCTGGAGGAGCAGCGGTTCGGCAGCTCCCCGCTTGACGCCGACGGGGACGGTGACGGGCTGGACGACGCCGACGAGCAGCGGCTCGGCACCGACCCGCGGACGGCCGACTCCGACGGCGACACCCTCGTCGATGGCGTCGAGCCTCGCCAGGGCCTGTCCCCGGTCCGGGCGGACACCGACGGTGACGGGATCCGTGATGACGCCGAGACGGTGTCGGCGACCCTCGAGGGTCCCGCCGGCGTGTCGGCGACTGTCACCGGCACCGGCGACCTTGTGGACGACGCGCGGATCGTCGAGGTGCCGCCCACCGCCGCCACCGCGGGCATCCCCGGTCAGGCGGGTCCCGCGTACGACTTCCAGCTCACCGAGCAGGCCGCTGCGGGGATGACCGGCGGCGTGATCACCTTGCCGTACGACCCCGCACAGGTCGCGAGCGACGACGCGCGGGTCTTCTACCTCGACCAGGACGAGAGCCTGTGGCGACCGGCAGCGGAGGCCCAGACGGTGGACCCCGCCGCAGGCACCGTGTCGGTGGCGGTCGAGCACTTCTCGACCTACGCCGTTTTCGACACCGCCGCCTGGGAGAGGAGGTGGGCTGAGCCGGACTCCTGCCTAGCTCGGGGCACCAGCAAGCTGGACATCGCACTGATTCTGGACAGCTCGGGTTCGATGGCGAAGAACGACCCCGACGACAGGCGTCTCGATGCCGCCAGGGGCGTCGTGGACTCACTGGTGCCAGGCGACCGCGCTGCCGTGGTCGAGTTCGACGCTGACGGCACGCTGCTCGCCGAGCTCACCGGCGACCGGGTCGCCCTGCGGCGGGCCATCCGGACTGTCGACGCGGAAGGTTCGCCGACTCGGATCGGTGCCGGCGTTCGTGTCGCCCTGGACGAGCTGGGAGCACGAGGTCGTACCGGCGCTGTTCGCGGGGCCATCCTGATCGCCGACGGCGCCGGGAGCTACAACGTGGACTTCACCCGCGAGGCGCGAGACGCCGGCATCGTGGTGCACACCGTTGGCCTTGGAAACGACTCGGATTTCGCTGTCCTACGAGACATCGCGGACGGCACCGGCGGAACCTTCGCCCGCGTCAAGCGGGCAGAGAACCTGCCCGAGGTGTACCGACGGCTCGCGGACTCCACCGGAGGGGCGAACCTCGTCGACTCCGACGCCGACGGCCTCACCGACTGCCGGGAGACCAGCGGCATTCTCGCCTCCGACGGGCGGGTGTACCGCACCGACCCGCACAGCGCCGACACCGACGGCGACGACCTCAGCGACGGCGAGGAAGTGGGCCAGCTCGTTGACTTCGCCCGGCTCGGGGCCCAGACCGGTATCCGAGCGCTGAGGCGTCTTGGCGAGGCCGGGGCGCGGGTGCACGCGTTGCGCGCCGATCCGGTTCTGGCCGACAGCGACTTCGACGGCATCATCGACCCCGTTGAGCGTGACGACGAAACCTTGGTGTTCGACAAGGACAGCGAGAACGACGGGCTCGGGGACGGCGCGGAGCGCGAGATCGGTACCAACCCGTGGCTGGCCAACAGCGACGGCGACGAGTTCAGCGACGAGTACGAGTTCTGGCATCTCAGCGACGGCCTGAACCCGCTCTACTACAACCAGAAGGTCAGCAAGTGGACCTATGTAGGGCACTTCCTCCTGGGGTTCGCTGCAGGTGACCTCGTCGAGTCCAAGGCGTCCCTCGCCTGGCTCACCGGGTACCTCTGCTCCACGGCAATCCCGCTTGTAGATCTACGTGACCTCCTCGGCAACGCTCTCCGGGGCGAATGGATCGGAGCCGGGCTCAGCGCCTTGGGACTCATCCCGATCGGGGGTGACGTAACGGCGGCGGTGGGCAAGATCGCGAAGTTCGTTGCCAAGCACCTGAGCATGCAGCGCGACGTCGCCGTCTATCTCGCCAAATCTGGTGCCCCCGGCGCCCTGAGGGTCGACGCGCTCCGGACCACGTCGGCGGTCCCTCGCGGAGTGCAGGTTAAAGCGCTTCAAACCGTCTTCAAGAAGAGTTGGGACGACTTGATCACGGCCGGGGCCGACGAGGCAGGCCTCATCAGGATGGCCGGAGGTGGCACCGACCTTGACGCTCTCCTCGCAGCCACGCGACGAGCGGGCCACGTCGAGAGCGTGGTATCCCCGATCCACGCCTCGTGGCGCGCCGGAGAGACCTTCCTCGAGGACTTGTTCGAAGTCACCACCAAGGGCATCGACAAGCAGGTCTGGCGGTCCACCCGCAATCTGCGTGTGAACGACGGCCCCATCTCCCAGACTCTCAGCATCGGCGTCGGACGCTACATCGACGTCCTACCCGGCAATGTCGCCCGCGAGGCCAAGACCGGCTGGGTCCGCTACACCCCAAGCCTCGCGACGCAAATCAGCAAGGACGGGCTGCTCGTTCGCGCCACCAACGTGGACGTGAACGGCGCGCACTGGCACTTCATGCCCAGCGGCCGCAGTAACACCGTCGGGGCCGACCCACGCATCCTGGACCTGCTCGACTACAACAAGATCCCGTACACCATCCACCTACCCACCTCGTGATTGGCTGAGCGGGTGCAGAGCTATCACGAGATGACGACCGCTCAGGCGCGGGCGTACTTCGAGCAGTTCATGTCCGAGATGGACGCCAGCCGCGAACGGCTCGCCAACACCCTCCGCGAGCAAGGCGCGGACCCGGGGCTGGCGTACGACCCGACCCCTCAGTCGCTGGACCCGATCTGGTGGGCGCTCTCACCGCTGCTGGCCTGGCAGGACGGCTGGACGCCCACCCCCTCGGGTTTGCCGAGGCCCACCATGGCGGCTCTGGGCGACCTCGACGCACTGCCGAGCTGGGTATCAACCGTCGGTGGTCCCATTGAGTTCTCGCCGTCAACGATCTGGATCATCGACGGCGTGGGTCGACACCTGGGCAACGTGATGGTCGCCAGTGTGCCGCCAAGTCAGTGGAGCGTCGGCCACCACCGCATCCGCGCCTACGTGTACCAGAACAGGCCCGTCATCACTGCCCCTGAGACCGCGGACGTGAACCCTCTCGGACTGGTGGCCGTCCTTGCTTCCAGAACGCTCGAAGGCGTGTACAAGAGTGGTGACACCTCGCCGTGGCCCCTCGACGTGGAAATCGCCGCCCAAGCGCCGGCTGAGACAGGAGTCCCCACCCCTCAGAAGTCGCCGGAACCTGCTTCTCCGGCGGTCGACGGGTGCACGTGTGGTGAGCACCTCGTGGACGTCGCCGAACAGGTCGTGCCGTTCGCCGCGTCAGGCGAGGCCAAGGACTCGGGCGACTCACCGGTGGGCGTGGCCGACCTGGTGGCGGCCGAAGCCTTGGGGGCGGAGGAAGTTGAGGACGAGCCCGGCAGGTGGATGCTGTGGTTCGGCGACGAGACCCGCGCCCACTACGACGACGACGCCCCGATGAGCCTGGACGACGTGGTCGCACTTGCACCCGGGGTCAGCGAGGTCGTGCGGGAGGACCGCGAGACCATCCTCGTCCGAGCGCCCGGCCGCTGCGAGAACGCGATGGTCGCGGTGGCCGCCTGTGCCTTGCTTGACGACCGAGTCCGGAGGACCGTCCGGGCGTAGCCAGCGCCGTTGGCTACCAGCCCCGGCACCAGCCCCAGCTGCCGTGGTCGTGCCGCCGGGCGTCTGGGCTGGACGCGGCGGTAGTCGGCCGTACGCGGAACGCTGATTGGCCGACGACCAGACCGTCGTCGTCCCAAAGCGACTCAGCTCCGTAAGCGTCCCAGTAAGGGATCCCTTACCGGACACCGACAGCTCACCGGGAGAGCGCGGCGAGCGCGGCGAGCGCACAAGACATGCTTGTGAAGCGGGTGATCGGTCGGTTGGATCTAGCCACCTGTACTTGTGATGACAACCGAGTCACGCTACCGGGCGTCTGCTATCTGTTGCTCAGTCAACACCCCTACGGGGATGGAGGCCATACATGTCGAGACTGGTCACAAGGGCCGTCCTTGGTGTGAGTCTCCTGCTCCTGGCGGCTTGCAGCGGCAACTCGCGGACAGCCGATGTCGAGGAGAGCGACCAACAGACACCGTCCGTGTCGGCACCATCGCCTACGGGCATATCCTCAGCGTCACCTTCTGCCGAGCCGACCGGGCAGACCAGCACCACCCCCGCGCAGTCCACAGTGAAGGCAGAGGACCTGAGGCTGATGCGCGACTTCGTCGCCTTCGCCGTCCAACCGTCAGCCGAGACGGCTGGGAGGCTGCCATTCGCTGGGGAGGTTCAACTCGGACTCAGCCGTGACCTCAGGACTGCTCTCAACGCGCCCGATGCCCCTCAAGCGTCCGCATGGGTGCTCAACGCCAATTCCTTCCGCGCCTACACAGGACCCTTCAGCGCCTTGGAACTCATCCAGCGTCACGCTGACGAGGCTCGCTCCATGTCGTTCCGAACCCGTGGAGGCGCTTTGCACGTCTCCGCCGGCGACCACCCGCACTGCGCAAGTCCACCTGTGCCTGCACCACAGGGCTTCGAACGCCATCGGCGGGTGTCGGTTCAGCCGTCAGAGTCGTCCATCGACAGTTGCCTGTCTTGGTTCACTGTCGACCTCTTCTTGAACAAGGAAGGGAGCATCGCGGCCGTCACGCTCGACGTGTGGGAGCCGTAGGCAGCAACAGCCGCTTGGCGTGCGCTGCTGCCATCCGGTCATAGCCGCGTTTCGAGTGGGTCCAGGTAGCCGATCCCCGCACGGTCACGCTCCGCGTGACGATCCCCGCACGGTCACGCTCCGCGTGACGATGGCTGAGCGGACTGCCTGGAAGATCTATTCGGACCTGGGCTGGTCCTCACGCGGCAGGAAGAGCGGCGGCAACGGCAAGAAGCCAGGACCGCCGGGTCCACGACGACTCTCCTCTCTGACTTCCTTCGCTGATACGGCCATGTCGGATACTTCATCACGCGGCGGTAGTGGTTCTCCAACGGTTTGATGCATGCGCCGGCCCCACACAGAGTCAGTTCCGCGCGTCCCTCTCTGCATCACCGGCCGGAGATGATTCAAGGCCGCGACGCCCCAGCCATTGACCACGCTCGAGTCTGTACAGCCGGCTGTCACCCTCGTACCAGGGGTCAGGACCTACTCCGATGAACTGAAGTCCCAACCGTTCCGCAACCCTGCGAGAGGGCTCGTTGTCGAGGAACATGCCGCACCAGACCTCGGGCAGACCCCCATTGAATGCGTGGTCGAGCAAGGCGTGCGCAGCCTCTGTTGCGTAGCCGGACCCGACTGAGTCGGGGTGCAGGTGCCAACCGACCTCGTATTCGCCAACGAAGTCCCCGTCGCGCCGGTAGGCCCTTGCCACGGACACAGTCCCAGCGACGATGCCTGAATCCCGGACGACGATGGCCCGGGTGATGTCGAGCGGGTCGCGTGTCTCTCGCTGGCGTCGGTCGTCGATCCAGCACAGCGCTTCGTCGACCTCAGCCATGGGCACATACGGGGGATTCCCAAGCCAGCGAATGACCTCCGGACGACGGTGGATGTCGAGGACGCGAGTCGCGTCGCCCGGCTCATAGCCGCGCAGCATGAGCCGGGCGGTCACCAAGGTGGCGATCGGCGGCGTCGTGCCGGTCAAGGGGCTCTCGGCAGGGCGTTCAGACATGTCGTGAGTGGTACCACACGGTTCTCGTCAGGCCGAGACTCAGCTGGTCAGAGCTGGATGAGGCCGCACGATCTCGCAGCCGCGAGCTGCCTCGATGCCGACGCACAGATCACGCCCGTCCTCTGCGGACGCCCGGTCAGTCCCTGTCCCGCCGACGAGACGGTCAGGGCCGTCGCTGCCATGGAGCACGTCGTCGCCACCGCGCCCGAAGGCGATGACCCGCGTGGCGCCGTACGCCTCGAACCTCTCATCACGGCGACTCCCGTAGAAACGCCATGGACTTCTCACGGTGTCGAACCAATAGGCTTCCCAGCCGGACAGCCTGAGCGCGAGGTGCCCTTCATCGACGAGTGTCCCGGCTCGGGCGTTGAGCGTCACCTGGCCGCGGAGCCTCCTGCGGTCGAAGGTGAAGCTGTCCCTGCCGGCGCCACCCTTGATGCGCACACCACTGTGGGCGTACACGCTGTCGTTGCCCGCGCCGGTATCGATCCTCATCTCGCCGGCCGACCTCACGGCGTTGACCCCGTCGTTTCCGGCTCCGGTGCTGATCGTGTCGTCGCCGCCGTCGGTGAAGACTCCGTCGGGGCCGTCGCCACCGATCGCCGTGTCGGTCGCCGTGTCGGTCGCCGTGTCGGTCGCAATTTCGCTGTAGGTCCATTCAGGTCCTCGGCGGTCCAGGTAGATGGAGTCGTTGCCCGCACCGCCGTCGACGACGTCCGCGCCGCCGCCTGCGTAGATCGACTCGTTGCTCGCGCTACCAGTGATCCGGTCGGCGTGGGAAGTCGCGATGATCTGCTGGCGCGGAAGGGCGACGACCGTGTCGAAGCCCTGCCCGGTGACAACGCCGGCAGCCAGGTCTGCGTCGATGCCGGTGGTGGCGCTGGAATAGTTGATCGTGTCGGGCTCCTCCCCGCCCCGGTACAAATTCTGTTCTGCGTCCCAACCTGCATCGAGGTGGTCATTGCCGTTGTCTGGGATCAGCGTGTCGCCGACGATGAACCGGTGTCCCTCGACGTGCCTTTCACCGTCGGTCCCCCCGAACAACCGGTCGTCTCCCTCGCCGCCAATGATTTCGTCGGCGCCACCGAGACCACAGATGACGTCGTTGCCCGTCCCACCGTCGATCAGATCGTCCCCGTCGCTGCCGAGGATGACGTCGTCCCCGGGCGTCCCCTTGACGATGTGCAGCTCAGTCGCAGGATCCTGGTCGGCCACGATCGTGGCGACCCGTCCCTCGCAGCTCAAGACGCCCGGAGCCGTCTGGGCAGTCTGGGCCGTCTGGGCCGTCGGGGCCGTCGGGGCGGCCGAGACCGCGACGAGACCTGCAAGAACTGGCAGCAGACAGAGTCGTCCAATGGTGTTTCCCACGTGGTTCCCCCCGAAGTCGGCATCGGTCGTATGAGACGAAGCGCGCGCCTCGTGGGTTCCATCACCGCCGGGCTCAGGCCGTCAGTCGAGCGTCGACTCCATGGCCTGCGAGCAGTTCGACGAGGGCGTCGTGACCCTGTTCGATGTCCCAGACCACGGCCTGGAGGCCTGCCACCAGCGCGCCCTGGACGTTCCTGACGCTGTCGTCGACGAACAGGATCGTCGACGGCGCGGCACCCATCCGGCGAGCGGCCTCGGTGAAGAAGGCGGGGTCGGGTTTGGCGATTCTGAGGTCGTAGGAGTAGCAGCTGGTGTCAAAGACGTCGTCGTAGCCGAGCGCGGTGCGCATGTAGCTGCCTCGATGCTGCTCCTGGTTGGTGCCCAGATGAACGCCGTAGCCGTTGCGACGCAGAGCCTCAACGATGGTGAACGACTCCTCGATCCGCTCGATGCGATGCCATACGTCGCGATGGACGACCTCCACCGGCGCGGTCACGCCATACTCAAGAAGCGTGGACGCAAGCATCGGCAGGTAGTCACCTTGTCCAGCCAACGTAGGGAGCTCGTCCTTCCAGGTCTGGTGGAGGAACTCTCGCGCCCTGCTACCGAGGTAGGGCTCCATCGCGGCGTACCAACCACCGGGGATGACTTGCAGCACGCCGTCGGCGTCAAACAGCACGTGCCTGATCGCGGAGGTCGCGACCGGACGCTTGGAGCCGGCGCTGGTGGGGGCGCCTGGTGCGGACCGTTCCGTGTCGTCCGTCGCCGGTGTCCCTCGCGTTGTCACGGCTGGCGGTCCAGAGTCAGTTCAGCGGCTTCGGCTGCGGACGGCCACTGAGCACGAGCAAGGACAAGGTCCGTGACTTGCTGCGATGTCAGGCCGTCCGTATCGACAACTTGACCGGGAAGGCTCAGGCTCTCCACAGTGCGCTCATCGGCGTCTCCCGCCTCCACCGTCGGCTCCATCTCCTCTTCGGAGTAGCCGAGGAGGAGGCCACGAGTGAGGACGCGACGACGACGTTCTTGCGTGCCGATGCGCAGTCGCACGACGGTCCAGTCCGCGTCCGGGAGTTGCTCCTTGTGGCGGTCAATGACTTCGGGGCTGTCGATGCCCCCTGAGACCACCAGACATCTGGCCCCGTGGTCCCGGAACACACGCCATGCAGCGCCCATGGCCTCCGCCTTCACGGCGAAGTTGTCGGGGTCGTCCTCGGGCGACGGGTGGCACATCCCTATGTCATCGAGGTCGAGGCGGGCAGTGGGGATGCCGGCTCGATACAACCGCGAGAAGACGTGGTAAGACGTGTCGCTCTTGCCTGTTCCCATGGCGCCAATCAGGAGCAGGGCAGGCGTGCGTGCGGGCGTGCTGGTAGACATGCGAAGTGCCTCATTTCAAGGGTGAGCTGCATATGGACGGGTCAACAAGACCCATGACCGCCATCTGCGGTCGAGCGCGTACTCCCTGTGGGCGCGCAGTCCGGTTAGTAGGGCCGCGCATGTCCCATGCCTCACTCACTTCATGGGCCGAAGACTGCCGGGACGCGGGAGTCCACGTCAACCTCGAAACGGCCCGTAGCCCTACGCCAGGCGTCGGTGCCGCATCGATTCGCCTGCGGCCGACTTTGGCTGGGCTCCCCCGGTCAAGGGGAACGATGGCGGTCCCAGGGGGTCAACGCACCGCGATCGTCTGCCGGTAGTGGAACGTCCGGGACGGCTCCGCGCACTACCATGACCCGATGAGCAACGTGTCGCGTCGCAACCTGATCTGTGCCGCCTCGGTGGGGGTTGTCGGGCCCCTCGTCATCGACGATGCTGCGTCGGCTGCCGGTCGCGCGGTCATCGCCGTCGCGGATGTCCCGGTGGGAGGTGGCGTCGTCGTGACACGGCGCGGCGTCGTGGTCACTCAGCCGCGGCGTGGCCGATTCCGGGTCTTCTCGGCGACCTGCACCCACGCGGGTTGCACGGTCGCATCAGTGGTCGCTCGTCGGATCAACTGTCCCTGCCACGGCAGCAAGTTCGCGATCTCCGACGGTTCGGCCGTGGCTGGTCCGGCCGAGGCGCCGTTGCCGCAGCGGTCCTTCAAGATCAGGCGCGGCAAGCTCTACCTCACTTGATCGGCCCGACCGTGTCGTCTACGGGACGACCGCGTCGGCCTCGATCTCGACGAGCAGCGCCGGGTCGATGAGCCTGCTCACCTCCACCATCGACGTGGCAGGACGGATCTCGCCAAAGACCTCCCCGTGGGCCCGACCGACTTCCTCCCAACGGCTGATGTCGGTCACAAACATGCGGGTCCGGACGACGTGCTCGGGTCCAGCGCCGACCTGCTCCAGCGCAGCCACCACGCGACGCAGCGCCTCGCGCGCCTGGGCGCCGATGTCATCACCACCCACAGCGCCGCCGTCACCGGCTGCCGTGGTGCCGGCCACCGATACCCACTGACCTACTCGCACTGCCCGGGAATAGCCGACCACGGGCTCCCACAGGGCCCCAGAGCTCACCAACTGTCGCTTCGTCATGGCGCCATCCTGTCCGGATGCGAGTAGGAAGCTCGAGATGTCCGCTGGACGATCCGCGTGGCCGACGAGCGCAGTCAGGTTCGCAGCGAGTCCTGACGCCGCTCTCCGAGCGCGGCTACCCAAACCGTGCTGACAACTCCGTGCCACCCACCCTGCGGCCGGCCGGCACCCGTCCGTGGCCAACCGATCAGTCCAACCGGGTACCGTCGCGGGTTGGCACCTGACCCTGACCGTCCCCGTGCCGGGGGATGCCGGCATGACCGCAGCTACCACCCCATCGCGAGATGATCACGGGGTTGACCATGGAGGCCCGAGCTAGGTGAGCAGAGGCGTGCAGGTTCTCGTGGCAGCGTCCCTCGTCGTCCTGGTGATCGGCGCGGCCCTCTTCGCGGATCTCGTGTCGGTCGACGTCACGCACGTCTCGGATCTCACCCGTGATGCGACCGCCGTGGTCGGGGTCCCGTGGTGGACCGGCGTGATCAGCAGGTTGACGGCGCTGGGGTGGGTCGTCGCCGCCGTCGCAGCCGTCGACGCAGGTCGGCACGCACCGACCGAGCAACGGTCGCGGCTGCTCTTCCTGGGCGGACTGTGCGGCGTCAGCGCCCTTGACGACAGCCTGATGCTGCACGAGGAGGTGCTGCCGTCCATGGGCCTGCCGGAGACTCCGTTCCTCGTCCTGTACGCCGTGGCCGGTCTCGGGCTGGCAGTGATGTGGTCACGGGCCCGCCGCTGGACTCCGGTCGAGATCGCCTTCGTGTCGGGGATGGTCATGATGGCCGTGTCCGTCCTGGTCGATGTCGTCGTCAACCGGGCAGCGGTGGAGGACTTCGCGAAACTGATCGGTGTCGTCGCCTGGTGCTTCTGCGGCGTCTGGGCACACGAGGACGTGGCGCGTGAGCCCGTCCTTTTTCCGAGTCAGACGTCACGCCTCAGTCCGCGTAGAAATGCTGAAAATCGGGATCGCTGAAACGCCCGCCCCAAGCCCAGCCGATCCGGGCGAAGGCCTTGACCACCGCATCCCCTTCGGCGATGGCGCCATCGGGCATGACGGCTCCTGCACTCCGGTCGAGCGCTGCAAACCCGGAGCCACCGGGAGGGCGGGTCTCGTCAGGGAACACGTAGGGGTTCTGGACGGGATTGACGTCCACGGCCGCCCCGTAGGCATGGTCGGACCAATGGTCGGTGCCCTTGACGCGTCTGCAGTTGAATCCCGAGGTGTTGTTCGCGGCGAGCGAACGGTCGTTGTCGCCGTCGTACGCCTCGACCGGACGCATCCGGTGCAGGGGTCGGCGGGCGTCGTACAACTCCTTGAAGACCGACGCGACGTCGCGGGCGTAGCGGCGGTGGACGATGAGCTCGCCACGATGCTCGCGACCATCGAATCCGAGGTAGGAGAGCCGGAGTGAGCGCAGCTCGCGGACCGGGACCGGGCACCCGGCGACGCTGGCCTCGCTGAGACGGGCCGTCCGCGCAGCACCCAGACGCTGGATGGACACGGCGTACGGCGCAAGCGCCGGCGGTTGCGTCGGCGTCTGTCCGGGCGGGTGCTCACTCAGTGCGGTGCACCCGCGCAGGCTGCGCCAGGCTTGTTCAGCATCCGCGCCAGCATGGCCGAGCACCGGTCGGGGGACCCCTCCGGGCGGGATCCGAGCTGGCCGGAACTGGTCGCTGACGACGGCGCCGTCGCGCAGCGTGAGCCGGAGCACCCCGGTCTCCGGGCTGGCATCGTGGTACCAGACGAAGTTCCCGAGCCCGTAGTTGACGTAGGTATCACCCAGCCACCCGGAGCCCATCAACAGGTGACTGTGACTGCCCACCACGACGTCTGCCCCGGCCTCCGCGAGCAGCTGGGACAGCTCGACCTGGCGAGGCGTCGGGCAGGCCACCAGCTCCTCGCCCCAGTGGAGGTACACGATGACGGTCTCGCCACGGGCACTCGCCCGCTCGACAGCCCGGCGCAACGCTGTGGCATCTCGACCGCGCGCGGCTGCCAGCCCAGGTGAGTTCTTCCCGGCAGTCCACACCGACGAGTGGGACTGCAGCGCGAACGTGTCCGCGGCGAGGAACGCGAGCCTGGTGCCGTTCACCGTCGTGCGGAACGGCTGGAAGGCCGATCGCCTGTTGCGGCCGACCCCGACGATCGGGATCGGGCTTGCCCGCTTGGCCGCGAGCGTGTCGCGCAGACCCACCGGGCCGTAGTCGGCGCCGTGGTTGTTGGCCACGGTGACCACGTCCACCCCGGCGGCGTCGAGGAGATCGAGGGCCCCGGCGCCGGTGCGGAACTGGAACTCCTTGGGCTCCGGTCGACCACGCTCGGTGATCGCGGTCTCCAGGTTGACCATCGTGACATCGGCAGCTCCCAGGACCCCGGCAATGTCCTGGAGCGCGTCGTCGGGATGCTCAAGCAGGTCCGCGAGGTGGCGCTCGAAGTGGACGTCTCCGGCGAAGGCGATCGTCACTTCCCCGGAGCCAGGAATGGTCGGCGGGCTCTCGCTGAGCCTCGACGTCGAGTGCGGCAACGCCGCCGAGCGAGTCGGCTCGGCCTTGGCCCCGCTGGTGCAACCGACAAGGATCACGAGCATCGAGGTCGCTGCACCCAGCCAGATCCGCATGACTGAAAGACACCGCCCAGAGCCGTACGGTTGACACGGGTCTCCTGAAACCTGGGATGTCGAGATCGTTCTGGTCACCGACCGCTGGCTCGCCGATCTCCTCGGTCGCCGACGTCGGGATACCGGTGCGAGTGGATGCCATCGGTCTACGACAGCCTGGTCCCGGCCCCGACGCTGATGGAGGCGCCGGTCGCCGGCGTGCTGGCCGCGGGTGGGGACGACGCGCAGCGGCGGCTCGAGCGCTTCGAAGAGGTCAGCCCGCGCCACGGTGTGGTCTGATTTCGGGGCAAGCCTGACGATGTGGCGGCGCTACCGAACAGTTGCGGGGTGAAGGCAGTCCTTCGACCCCCGGACTGTTCGGTAGCGCGACCGCGTGTGGGGTGATCTGGTGACCACCCGCAGGACAACGCAGTGCTGGGCGGGTTGTGTGGTGTCCGCTACGCGGTCGCCCTCCGGGCCTCCCCATCCGCGGATCAGTCGAACGTGGAGTTAGAGGGCCTGTTCCCAAGGAGTCATGTCGAGGGAGGGATACCGCTGGGCCACTCCCGTGAGGGTCTCCGAGGTCCAGTAGGGATGGCCCGGTGCAGGAAATCCGAAGAGCTCGAGCTGCCGAGGAGTGGCCTGTTCGACGAACCTGTACCAGTGCGGATCGTGGCTGCGGTCAGCCCAGGCATGACGGTGGGCCCACTCGGCTGCTGTAGGTCTGTAGTTGAGGTGCATGGTGAACCGCGATCCGCGAGGTTCAGTGATGCCGGAGCCGCGATGCACCGTCTGGGGCTGGAACGCAACGACGGTCCCTGCCGGTCCAGTCGCCGGGATCTCCGTCTCGTACAGGTCTGGGCGGCCAGGAGATGCGACGAATCCTTCGTCATCGTCGGCCGGGTCAGTACGGGGGAAGAAGTTGGGCTTCGCGGGCAGGTCGTCCGTGACGCTGGATCGCGGAACCATCCGAGGCGCACCCAGTTCAACGGTCACGTCGGACAGGAAGACGAAGACCTCGACCTGGCGGAACGCCGGGGCGTTGGAAGGCGCAAGAATGGTGTGGTTGAGGTAGTCGCGGTGCAGGTCTTGGTCGTAGTCGGCGGCTCCCTCGTACTTCGCCCAGGCTTCGGCCGAGTAGAGACGGATGTCGCGAGAGCCGAGCAGTGTTGCGGCGAGCGAGACAAGTGCGTCGGAGACCGGGATGCGATTGAGCGCGAGGCTCGCAAACGGGTAACTGTCGATGCCGTTGAACTCGTCGCCGACATACCTCGCATTGCGGTCTGGGTCCACGCCGGCGTGGAAGTCCTTCGCCGAGGGAAACATGACCTCAAGCTCGGCCAGGGCCGGGGCAAGGTCATCGGTTGGGAGATACCCCGGCAGGATCACGAAGCCGTCTTCGACCCAGGATTCCCTGGCCGCATCCAAGTCCATGCGCGTCACTATTGCGGGCCATGGGCGACGAAGCACCTTGTTTTCTGCACATGCCGAAGATCGGACGTCACCGTTCGCGAGGGTGACTCTCCCCAGCGCCGCCTGAACCAACGACCCGACATGAGGCCAGAGCCTGCCACCCGAAGGCACCACGTGCCGCAGACAGTGCTCGCTGGGGCGGCTACTCACCTGACGGCGTGCGAGCATGGCGCCATGTCGAACGGGGTCATGCCGACGGGAGCCCAGCGCGACGTCGTCTTGAGTACGCCGCGGTTGACTTTGACTTCCTGGCTCGTCGAGGACGTCGCGGCATTGCATGAGGTGCACTCTGATCCAGCGACCATGGAGTTCGTCCGCAATGGACGTCCCGAGTCGCGCGGGGAGGTCGAGCGACTGATCGACCAGTACATGGATGAGCACGCTGCCCGTGGATGGACCAAGTGGCGACTCGCCGACGTCGATGACCAGTTGGTGGGCAGGGCAGGGTTTGGGGGGTCTTCCGACAGCCGGGGAATTGCCTATCTCGTTCGCCGAAGCCACTGGGGACTCGGCCTTGCGACAGAGATCGCCGAAGCTCTTGTGGGCTGGCACCGAGAGCATGCCGTGGGCGTCCCGCTCCGGGCGCTGGCCGCGGTGGGCAACGACGCGAGCTCCAGGGTGCTGGAAAAGGTCGGCTTTGACGAGGTCGGGCGCGAGGAATATGACGGCACTGTCTGCCGCGTCTTCGTGCATCCCAATATGGACTAGCCCGTAGAGACCTCGCACCACCCATCGCGGGCCCAAGGGCGTCTGTCGCCGAAGTCGCGCCGCGCCTCGTGGGCTCGCCGCTCCCTCTAGGACTCACGCAGCCTCAGTCGAGGAGGCCGGCAGCCTGCAACATCCGGTGCCGGACCAGCTCGGGGCAGTCGGGCCCGAAGACGTGCAGGTGCACACGGCGACGTAGACCACCTCGCCCTCTGAGTGGTTTCGGGTGATCTCCTCGGGCGTGGGCACACGCAGATGCAATCACCGGCGTGCGAACACCTGCGGCTGCGAGGTGCGCTGTCAGAGCTGCCGGGTCATGCGGAGCTCGTCGCCGTGATCGTCGCGCCGGGTCACGCCGTCCGGGGTGAACCCGTGCTTCCGATAGAACTCGATGGCGCGATCGTTGCCGCACAGGACCCATAGGTACGAGGCGCGGTCCGCAAGCGTCGCCGCCAAGAGTGAGTGCCCGACTCGCTTGCCCCACCACGAGGCGAGGACGTACAACGCCCAGAGCTCCTCGTCGACAATGACGTCATCGTCACGTGGGGGGCCGATGCTGGCGAACCCGACCAGCGCCCCCGCGACCTCTGCGACGGTCGTTCTCGATGGGGCCCCGTCCAGGATCTGTCGCCAGCGGTCGACGCGGTCGTCGAGGGTTGCCCGCCGGTGCTCGAACACCGAGGCCGGCATCAGGCCGCCGTACGCGTCTTCCCAGACCTCTATCTGAAGCTGGGCCAAGGGCTCGGCGTCGTCCGGTACGGCGGGTCGGATCTGTACGCCGTCGGAACTGGTCATGGCGGGCAGACTAGCCCGCACGCGGCCGCGGCCCGCGGATTGTCTGTCACGATGACCCGTGCCCGAACTGATCTTGCCGACGGTCAGGCTCCACGCTCGCTTCCTGGAGTGTCGGGACGAGTGGGGGCCCGGTCCCCAGGAGGACGGCTTCGGCGTCGGCGAGGACTGCGACCTGATCTCGTCCCAGGGGTTCGCGGCGTGGGTGGACCACCGGACGCGCCTCGCTCATCTCGCTGGCACCCCGTGTCCCGAGCAACCGCACGGCTCGTCCCGATGGATCGTGGAGGACGGGGACGTGCTGGGAGGCATCGTCCTGCGGCACCACTTCGACGACGACCTCGGCCAGATCGGGTATGGCATCCGCCCGTCGGCGCGACGTCGTGGCCTGGCGACGTGGGCGCTGGGCGAGATGCTCGCCGAGGCGCGTGGCGCGCTCAGCGTGGACAGGGTCCTGGCCGTGTGTCTCGCGCACAATGTTGCTTCAGCCCGCACGCTCGAACGCTGCGGCGGCGTCCTCGAAGGTGTCCGCGACACCGAGCGTGGCCCGGTGAATCGCTACTGGATGACCGTCTGATGCCGACCGAGACGAAGAGCCCCGACCGCGTGCGGTCGGGGCTCCTCGTACGTCCGGTCAGGGGGACCGGTGATCAAGCGGTCAGGCGCGGTAGGCCGTCCACATCGTCTGCATGCGGGAGGTCTGTCCAGCCGTGAACATCGTGTAGCAGGTGTCGTAGCTGTAGTCCATGTAGTTGTGGATCGGGTCGAAGCCGGGGAGGTTGCAGGTGTCCGCACCCTCGGGGCAGCCGTTGGTCGAACCGCCCTGGGCCGGGGTGTCGCTCACCTCGTCGTTCGTGGTGGTGCAGCCGCCCTGGAACGTGTGGTAGAGCCCGAGCCAGTGGCCGACCTCGTGGGTGCCGGTCTCGCCGAGGTTGTAGTTGGCGATGGAGCCGCCGGGCAGCGAGGCGTAGTTGACGCGGACGCCATCGATCGCACCCGAGCGCGCGTAGTCCCACGGGAAGGTGGCGATGCCGAGGTAGGAGAAGTCGACGAGCCAGATGTTGAGGGCGTTGGCGCCGCCCTGGCGGGTCTGCTTCCGGTAGCTGGAGCTCTGCTTGTCCTTGTGCCAGGAGTCGTTGAAGAAGCGGTCGATGCCGGCGAGGGTGAAGGTGAAGCCGGTGTTGCTCGCCGAGCTGGACTCGGTGCCGCCGAACGTCTTGTTCAGGACGTCGATCTGCGCGGCGATCGCGGCGTCGCTCACGTTGCCGGTGATCCCGTTCTTCGCGGCCATGACGTGCACGTAGACCGGGACGACTGGAGCGACCGCGGCGGCCGTGGTGTTTGCCGCGGCGAGCTCCTTGGCGCGCGCGGTGATCTGCTTCTGCTCCTCGGCCGAGACGTCGCGGTGGTCTGGCCCGCGGCCGCCGCGGGCGGAGTCGGACTCCTGGGAGTCGACGCACTGGACGTCGGCGACGACCCGCGCCTGGGCGGGAGCCACGCCGGTCAAGCCGACGAGACAGAAACTGATGGTGGTGAGCGCGGCGAACCGGGCAACCCGAGAATTACGCATGGAGGAAAGCCTCTCTGGACAAGTGGAGGGTGAACGTAACCCGCGGTTTGTTCAGGGGGAAGGGTTGCGCGCCGGAAATTCTTGCGTCAGGCGCAGTGGTGACCGCCGGCTTCACCCCTGGGGCGGGAGCGCGACCGCATGCTCCGCATCTGCGGCGCGACCGAGCAGCAGCGACTGCTCGCGATCGTTGGAGGTGAGCGACGCTGCCTCGCGGAATGCCGAGGCTGCTTCGACATGGCGACCGGCGCGAACGAGCAGGTCGGCTCGAACACTGGGCAGGAGGTGCGACCCGGCCAGCGCGCTTCCGGGGAGGCGTTCGAGGATGGCGAGCCCTGAGTCAGCGCCGAAAGCGCGTCCATGCGCAACCGCGCGGTTGACCTCCACGATCGGACCGGGGGCAGCTTCGGCGAGCACGTCGTACAACCTCGCGATGGCACTCCAGTCGGTCGTTGCGGCTTCCGAAGCGCAGGCGTGCTGGGAGGCGATCGCGGCCTGCAGGTAGTACCGGCCGACGGGCTTTCCACGTACGGCGAGGCCTTCCGCACGATGCAACGCAGCCAGTCCGCGGCGGATGAGGAGCTCGTCCCACCTGCTCCGGTCCTGGTCATCGAGCAGCACCGGGGCACCCGCTGCGTCGACCCGGGCGGAGGCACGCGATGCCTGCAGCTCGAGCAGTGCCTGCAGGCCATGCACCTCCGGCTCGTCCGGAACCAGCTCGGCGAGCATCCTGGCCAGCCGAATCGCCTCGTTCGTCAGCTCGGGCCGCATCCAGTTGCTGCCCGCGGTCGCGGTGTAGCCCTCGTTGAAGATCAGGTAGACGACGGCCAGCACGTCGTCGAGCCGCTCGGTGCGCTCCGCGCCGGTCGGGAGCTCGAAGTCGACGCCGGCCTCGCTGAGAGTCTTCTTCGCCCGAGAGATCCGCTGCCCCACCGCGGTCTCGCCCACCAGGAAGCCGCGAGCGATCTCCGCGGTCGTCAGGCCCCCCACCAGGCGTAGGGTCAACGCCGCCCGCGACTCGGCGGTGAGCTTGGGGTGACAGGACAGGAAGATCAGTCGCAGGACGTCGTCCTCGATGAAGTCCACCTGTGTCGTGGGGTCGGACATGCTGTCCTCCTCCCTCAAGCCGTGGCCGAGCTCTTCGGTCCTGCGACGCAGCTTGTCGGCGCGCCGGAAGCTGTCGACTGCTCGTCGCTTGGCGACCGTCATCAACCACGCGCCAGGGTTGTCGGGGATGCCCTGCGCGGGCCAGCTCTCGAGCGCGCTGACCAGGGCGTCCTGGGCCAGATCCTCCGCGAGGTCGAGATCGCGGGTCATCCGGGCCAGGGCCCCGACCAGCCGAGCGGACTCATCTCGCCAGGTGGCGGTGATCGTCTCGCGGGTGGTCTGGGCCATGCGGCCAGCCTATGGCCGGCCGCACGACCTCAGCTGAGCGGAAGCTCAGGCCCCATCGGTTTCCGACGGCGCTTCCGAGATCTGGCGCAACGTCGCGACCATCTCGCACTCGGGCCAGTACTTCGCGTGCAGCTCGGCGAACTCCTGCTGTCCGGCGACCGCCGCCTCGAGGCTGTCGTACTGCAACAGGGACCATCCTCCGACGACCTCCTTTGCCTCGGCGTACGGGCCGTCGACCCGCGTCGTGTCGCCCTTGCGGACCACGAAGTTGACGGAGTCCTCGGTGCCGTACAGACCGCCACCGTCGAGGAAGTGGCCCTTCTGTGCCTGCTCTCCGATGTAGGTGTTCATCGCGTCGAACAACGCCTGGGGCGGCGCGCCGATGCCCTCTTGCATCCTGACAAATCCCATGAACCGTGGCATTGCTCTGCTCCTCAGCTTCGGCGCCACCGCTGCTCGGTGGCCGACTCACCCGTACGTCGAACGACGTCCCTCACCTTCGACATCGCCTGCCGAAGTATTTTCCGTGACGCAGCCTTGCACGCCGGCAACCTCCGGTGGCGGTGCGGAAGCGGACCCAAGCGGCCTAGTCGATCGGCTTGGCCATCCGGACCAGCGGGACCGAGACGCCTCCGCGGTCGTCCGTGACTCGCTCGATCGGCACGAAGCCGTATGCCGTGTACAGCGGCTCTCCGGACATCGTCCCCATCAGCTCCAGGCGTGTGAACCCCTCCTTCTTCGCGGCCTCCTGGCACAGGGACAGGATGAGCCGGCCCACGCCGCGGCGCGCGTGTGCGGGGTAGGTGTACATGGCGCGCACTCGCGCCGCATCGACGCCGGGCGCGAGCAGCTCCGCGTCGCGGCCCGGAGTGTGGTCCCCGCCGTACAAGGTGGCTCGGCGGCTCCAACCGCCGCACCCGGCGACCGCTTCTCCCGCGAGCACGACGTAGTAGGTCCCGTCCTGGATCAGCTGGGTGTCAATGCCCATGATGGCTCGGCTGGACTCGATCTCGGCCGGCGAGAGGAACCCTTGCTGGAGCTCCCTGATCGCGGCGTCCATGACTGCTTCGAGCATCCCCAGGTCGTCCGTCGTCGCGACGCGGTGCGTGCTCCATGGTGACAGTGTCCGCGTGACGGCGCAGGGGCTCCAGCCAGCTGGGTGTGTCTTGTGAGCGGACCCTGGCCTCGGCAGTTCAGCGCTACGCCGCGGCCGTCTCGCGGCCGCTCATCAGACCCAGCCCGCGCCTGACTGACGTCAGTCAGGTCGACCGCCGAACCGCCATTGGTGGGCCTCGATCCCGACGTACCGATCAGTGGGCAGGACCCTTCGGGCGGCTTCTGCGTCGGTCGCTTCGAGGAGCACTGCAACACCGAGCACCAGGGAACCGTCGTCGGACAGCAACGGCCCGGCGGCGATCATGTGGTCGTGAATCGTCGGCTCAGCGGATTCCTCAGCTGGCTCCTGGGTGAACCCAAGGACCAGGTAGCGGTTGTCTCCGGGACCGCTGCTGGTGAAGTCCCACATGGTCCGACCCAAGACGTTGTGCCACCGACGCAGCAGGACGTCGCGATAGGCGCCCGCCTGATATCCGGGTTCCTCGAAGGCGAACGCGCGTAAGACCAGTGCTCCTCCAACATCTGGATGCGCAGCGGGGTCGACCCCGGCCGATCGCGGTGATAGCAGAAGAACTCCATCGGCCGAGCCTTCCGGAGGGACTTGGCGAACACAACTCTCGGTCCGCGTCGAGCTGGCCGCCCGGCTTCACACGGACGGTTCGGCGCGAACGTGTGGATTGACTTAAGTTTTAAAACGACTATTCTAGAACGCATGTCCTACAAACAGGCAGGGCGCACGCGCGCTTTCGACGAGGCCACCGTCCTGACTGGGGCCATGGAGGCATTCCGTCGTCACGGGTATGGCGGCGTCTCCGTGCGCGACCTCGAGGTGGCGACCGGGATCTCGAGCGGCAGCATCTACAACGCCTACGCAGACAAGCACGGGCTTTTCGACGCGGCCTTTCGTCACTACCACCGCACGGTGTTGGTCGGCCGCCTTGACACGCACGCCCCGCCGGAGGCGGGGCTCAGCGGGCTGAGGGACGCCTTTACGACGCTCCTGGATGAGCCGGGAGGTGGCTCTTTCGGCTGTTTGATCACCAACTCCGCAGTGGAGCTGGCCGACCGGCCAGGCCCCGCGGGCCTGGTGCAGCAGTCACTGGCGGTGCTGCGCGATGTGTTCACCCAGCGCCTGCAAGCTGCCCACGAGCAGGGTCTTCTGCCCACATCCGTGGACCCTGCCACCGCCGCTCTGCACTTGCTGGCGCTGTATCAAGGCCTCCTCGTCCTCATCCGCTCCGGCTACGACCGCACGTCGCTGCACGACCTCATCACCGCCCACTTCGATGTTCTGGAAGGCCCTCATGTCCCTTGACTCGCGTTCGTCCAATTCCGATCCCCTCTCCATCGACGCACTCTGGTCGCGTTACGCCGCGACCTGGTCGCTGCCAGATGCCCTCCGCAGCTCCGAGCTCGCCGCATGCCTGAGCGAGGATGTGACCTACTGCGACCCGCAGGAGATGGTCGCCGGTCGAGGGGCGTTGAGCACTTACATGGGCCAGTTCCAGCAGGCCTTCCCCGGTATGGCCTTCCGGATCGATTCGACTCTGCAGCACCACGACCGGACTCTCGCCGCGTGGAGCTTGTGCGATCCGTCCGGAACGGTCCACCAACGCGGCACCAGCTTCGCTGCGCTTGCAGACGACGGGCGGCTCGGTGCCATCACCGGCTTCTTCGAGCCGCCGGCCGGGGCGTGACCCGAGCGGGCACCGACCGCACCTGGGAGGTGGCGGCGGGCGTAGCCGAGGACCTCGAAGCGATGGGCCACGTCACCACGGCGTCGTTCTTCGGCGGCGTCGGACTGCGGTGTCGCGGCACTCAGTTTGCAGTGGTGATGAACGGCGAGCTCTACCTGAGTGTCGACGATGAATCACGTCGTGACCTCGCACGCCTTGGTGGTGAGGCGTTTGCCTACAGCACCTCCCGCGGAACAGTGACCGTTCGGGCGTACCACCGACTACCTGCCGCGGTGTACGAGGACCCGGAACAGTTGGTCCTGTGGGCGGTCCGCGCGCACCGTACCGCCCTGGCACGTCGCGCTCGACGTTCCGCCGTACGCCCTCGGCCTAGGCTGCACAGGTCGCTCGTCTCGGGCGGCTAGCAGCACCCACCTCGAGTGAGGATCACGCCCGTGGCCGTCCGCAGCCTTCGACAGGAGGAGGCCGTCGAGCGTGCGGCCCTGCTGTCCGTCACCTCCTACGACATCGACATCGACCTCACCGACCTGGTCGACGGCCCGGCCTTCCGCGCGGTGAGCACGGTGCGGTTCGCCGCCACTCCGGGAGCGTCGACGTTCGTCGACTGCTGTGCGGAGGTCGAGTCGGCCACGCTCAACGGCGAGCCGTTGCCGGCTGCGGAGGAAGGGCGGATCGCGTTGGCCGACCTTGCCGAGGACAACGTGCTGGTGGTGGCCACGGTGCAGAGCGACACCGCGCACGGGCGGGGGGTGCACCGTGCCGTCGACCCCGGCGACGACAACGTCTACCTGTGGACCACCTTCGAGCCCGACGAGGCGCGTTATGCCTGGGCCTGTTTCGACCAGCCCGACCTCAAGGCACCGCACGCGTTCACGGTCACCGCGCCGGCGCCCTGGACCGTGGTGAGCAACTCAGGCGACCCGGTGGTCGAGGACGTGGAGGGCGGGCGGCGGTGGACGTTCGAGCCCACGCCGCCGCTCTCCACCTACAACCCCGTGGTGGTGGCCGGCCCGTTCGTCGAGGTGCGCCAGGAGGCCGGTGGCTACGACCTCCGCCTCTACGCGCGCCAGACCCTGAAACCCGCGCTCGAGCGCGATGCCGAACAGCTGTTCACGCTCACGACGCAGGGCCTTGCGTTCTTCGGCGAGCGCTTCGGCATGCCCTTCCCACAGCGCTCGTACGACCAGGTGTTCCTGCCGGAGTTCGGCGGGGCGATGGAGAACTACGGGTGCGTCACCTGGGCCGACGACATCCTGCGCCGCCACGAGCCCACCGTCAGCGAGTGGCAGCTGTTCACCAACGTGCTGCTGCACGAGATGGCGCACATGTGGTTCGGCAACATCGTGACCATGCGCTGGTGGGACGACCTCTGGCTCAACGAGGCCTTCGCGGAGTTCGCCTGCATGTGGGCGGCCGAGCGCGCCACCGCCTACGGAGACACGGCAGCCAACAACCTCGTGGGCGACAAGCTCCGCGCCTACCTCGCCGACCAGGGACCCAGCTCCCATCCGATCCGCCAGCCCGTGCCCAGCGTGGCCGACGCCGAGTCGATCTTTGACGCCATCACCTACCCCAAGGGTGCGGCGGTGCTGAAGCAGCTGATGCACTTCGTCGGCGAGGACACCTTCTGCGTGGGCATGAGGGCCTACTTCGCCGAGCACGCCTGGGGCAACACCGCCCTCGACGACCTCGTCAGCTCCCTCGAGGACGCCAGCGGCCGCGACCTCCAGCCGTGGCGCACTGCCTGGCTGGAGACCGCCGGCGTCGACCGGCTGGGCATCGAACACACCGACGATGGGCTGGTGCTCACGGCCGTCGGCGCCCACGGCGCCCCGCACCCGCAGGTGGTGGGTGTGGGCGCCTACCGCCGCGCCGGAGAGGAGCTCGAGGAGGTGGGTTCGGTCCTGGTGGAGGTGGACGGTGAGCGCACTCCCGTCGAGGGCCTGCCCGAGGCGGACCTCTACCTGGTGAACCACGACGACACCACCTTCGCCACCACCCGGCCCGACGCGGCCGGACGGGAGGTCCTGATCGGTCGTCCGTCGGGCCTGCCCACGACGCTGGGCCGCGCCGTGGCGATGGCCACCGTGTGGGACATGCTCTCCAACGCCGAGGCGACGGCGGCCGAGGCAGTGGGCGCGCTCACCGACGTGCTGTCGGTGGAGACGGTGGAGACGGTCGCGGAGCCGTGCCTCGAGCTCGCCCTCACCGCCGCCCAGAGGTGGGCTCCCGAGTCGCAGCGGGTCGGCCTCGAAGCACAGGTGACGGCTGCTGCACGTCACCTCGCGGACGCAGCGGTGTCGAGGCACTCGGCGCTGCGCGTGCTGGCGCGGACAGCGACAGGCGACGACGACCTCGCAATCTTGCGCGAAGAGGCCGGCGACGACCTCGACCTGCAGTGGTACGTCCTGCAACGCCGGGCCGAGCTCGGCGAGGTGGACGCCGACGCTGTGCAGGCCCTGCAGGAGCGCGACCCCGACCCCGACGCCTGGGTCCGTGCACTCTGCGTGCGAGCCAACTCACCCTTCGCGGAGGCGAAGGAGGAGACGTGGACCGCGTTGGTGCAGCGCGCCGTGCCCATCGAGACCGCGGCTCCGGCGGCGGCAGCCTTCTGGCGGCCTGGCCAGGAAGACGTGCTGGTGCCGTACGCCGAGCGCTACCTCGAGGCGCTGCCCACCCTGCATGAAGGCGGGATGATCCCCGGCCTGGCGCTCTCAAAGGTCCTCTTCCCGGTGTTCGGGATCGACGAGAAGTGGGTGCGGCACGCCCGCGAGATCGCGGCCGCCCAGGCAGCGCCCGTGGTGGTCAGCGGACTCACCGAGCGATCCGAAGAAGTGCTCCGGATGGTGCGCGCCAGAGCGTTGTGAGACTGCGGCCGGAGCGGACCTGCAGGTTGCGCACGGCAGCGGGAGGCGGTGGGCCTCGTTCGACGCTGCCCTCAACGTTTCTGGGTCACCCCTCGTCACTAGGGCGTAGGTGGAAGGTTGCGACCAGGAAAGGGGGACGGGGTGGACGACTCGACCAGAGCTGATTTCGCAGACTTCGTGGCGGTGCAGGTGCGGCCGCTGCTGGGCTTCGCCCATGCGCTGACTGCCGATCCGCACGACGCCTGGGACCTCACCCAGGAGACGTTGGCGCGGATGGGCGAGCGCTGGGGACGGACGACGTACGACACACCGGCGGCCTATGCCCGGACGGTGATGGTCCGGCTCAACATCGATCGAATCCGGCGGCTGCGCCGCGAGCTGCCCCGGTCCACAGCCGGACCTGAGGTCGCTGTGCCTGCCGATGATCTCGACGGTATGGCGCCATGGCTCGTCGACGCGCTGTCCACTCTCTCCCCACGCCAACGCACGGCGCTGGCACTCCGGCACGTCGAGGACCTCGACGTCCGCGGGATCGCCGAGCGGATGGGCTGCTCGGAGGGATCCGTCAAGAGCCACCTGTCCCGAGGCACTGAACGTCTGCGCGAGCACGCACGCGGCCGCGGACTACTGACCACACGAGAAGGATGACGCGATGACCGAGGAACAGATCAGGGACGGGTACGAGCGGCTCGACTCCGCCCTGCACGCACCGCAGGACGCGTTCGACCGGGTCGAGAGGCGCATAGGAGCGCGACGCCGAAGCCGCCGGATCGGCGTCGCCGCCGGCACAGCCGCCGTCGTTGCCGCGGTCGGGGGGTACGCCGCGCTCTCGATGGGCGGCTCCGACGACGGTCGCGAGGGTCTCGTGGCGGTCGACCCGCCGCCGTACAGCCTGGTGATGACGCGACCTGATGGGTCCACCTTCACGTTCGATGACCTGACGATCAGCTGTGACCCGCCCGCCCCAGCCGGTGGCGAAGCGGGAACGGGTGACAAGAGCCGGGTCTACCTCTCGAGCCCGTTCGTCGTCGACGGGGAGCAGGTGACCCAGCCGTTCGTGCTCATCGAGGTCGACCTTGCAAAGCTCGACGAGCCACGCACGCTCTCGCTGCCGATCGAGAGCACCGACGGCTCCACGGAGTCCCTGCCCCTGTCGGTCTTCATCGCCGACACGGAGGGGGCCCCGGACGGCAACGAGGTCGTCAGCTCGTCGGGCAGCACCGGAACCGTGCGGGTCACGCAGGCCTCGTGTGACCCGACCCCCGTCCTGGAGCTCGAGGTGGACGCCACGTTGGCCAGTGAAGAGGTGACCGACGCGGGGGAGAACAAGCAGTCGTTGGAGCTGGAGGGCTTCATCCGCTGACGGGGGTTACGCAACGGCGACAACTGAAGGTCCGAGCCAGCTGGGAGGGCTCAGCGGATGTTGCAGAACTTTTCGACCTTGCGCGTGGGCCCGGAGACGATCAGGTGGTCGTGGCGTTCCACGGTGGTCTCGGGGCGGGCGTAGGTGAAGTCTTCGCCGGAGCGCTTGACGCCGACGATGGTGACGCCGTGCTTGGTGCGGGGTGCTGAGTCGGCGAGTGTCTTGGCCCACGTGAAAGGCGGGGCGAGGGTGCGGGCGATGGAGAACTGGTCGTCGAACTCGATGTAGTCCATCATCCCGCCGGTGAGCATGTGGGCGACGCGTTCACCCATGGAGAACTCGGGGTAGACGACGTGGTGGGCACCGACGCGTTCCAAGATCTGCCCGTGCTTGCGCGTGATGGCTTTGGCCCAGATGTCGGGGACGCCGGCCTCTGCGAGCGCGAGCACGGTGAGGACACTTGCTTCGATGTCGCTGCCGATGGCGACGACGGCGCGGTCGAAGTCGGCGACACCGAGCTGGTGCAGCGCCTGGTCGTCGGTGCAGTCGGCCTGCACGACGTGGGTCAGCTCGTCAGCCCACCTGTCCACCAGTGCCTGGTTCTCGTCGATGGCGAGGACCTCTTGGCCCATCCGGACCAGTGAGTCGGCTACGGCTGAACCGAACCGGCCCAGACCGATGACGACCACAGACGTGGATGCGGGATTCCTGAACTTAGCCAACGACGGGTCGCTCCTCGGGCAGGTGGAAGTGGCGGTGACGCGACTTCAGCGCGAGCGCTGACGCCACCGTGATGGTGCCCACGCGTCCGACGAACATGAGCATCATGAGGATGCCCTGCGCCGACGGTGGCAGGTCAGGGGTGATGCCGGTGGAGAGTCCGACGGTGGCGAACGCGGAGATGGTCTCGAACAGGACCACATCCAACGACAAGTCGGTGACCAACAAGATGGACATGGTGCCGATGGCGATGGCCGCCAGTGCGAGCAGAACGACGGTGAGGGCCTGGCGCAGGGTTGAGTCGCCGATCTTGCGGTGCGCGATGTTGGTGTCACGTTCGCCGCGTACTTCGGACCAGATGACGAACGCGAGCAGGAAGAACGTGGTGACCTTGATGCCACCAGCGGTACTGGCCGACCCACCGCCGATGAACATGAGAACGTAGTTCACGGCCATCGTCTCCGGAGTGATCTGCCCGTAGTCGATGCTGTTGAACCCCGCCGTCCGGGGAACCACACCCCCAGTGACCCCGCCGACGATCTTCCCCCACGGTGACAGCCCACCGATGGTGCCGGTGTTGCTCCATTCCAGCGCCAGGAACGCCCCGATCCCGAGCACGAGGAGGATGAGGGATCCCCACACGGTCAGCCGCGTGTGCACGGTCCACAAGCCGGGGGTCTTCCAGCGGCGGCGCAGCTCGAACAGGACCGGGAACCCGATGCCGCCGGCGATGATCGCAACGCAGATGGGGAACATGATCCAGGCGTCGTCGACGAACCCGATGAGGTTGTCGGAGTAGAGAGCGAACCCGGCGTTGTTGAAGGCTGAGATGGAGTGGAACACCCCGTGCCAAGCCGCTTCGCCCCACGAGTCGTCGTAGCGCTGCCGGAACCGCACCGTCAGCACTGCCGCGAACGCAGCCTCAAACGCCAGCATGGTGACGGCAACGCGGCGGACGACGTGCCGCACGTCGCCGATGTTGAGCGTGTGGGTCTCCGCCTGAGCGATGAGCGAGGACTTGAGTCGCAGCTTGCCGCCGACCAGCATCCCGAGCAGGGTCGCGAGCGTCATGATGCCGAACCCGCCGACCTGGATGAGCGCCATGATGACGACCTGCCCGAACGGCGACCAGTACGTCGCCGTGTCGACCGTGGTCAGCCCGGTGACGCACACGGCCGAGACTGTGGTGAACGCTGCGGTCAGCACAGGGGGCCGGGTCGGTCCAGGTGTCGAGTAGGGGAGCGACAACAAGATGGTGCCGACAATGACGGCGGCCAGGAACGCGAGCGGCACGATGCGCGCGGGATGCATCACCCCGCTCCAGATGCTCCTCACCCGGCTCCTCCTTCACAGGCACCTTGCCCAAACCATGACACCGTAGCGACACGAACTGGCGGGACGAGCACGGGGCGCGATCAGGCGTGTGCGTCGACGATCTCGGCCACCGGCCAGGCGCCGCTCATCGTCGTCGAGATGACCGTGGCCGTCGTTCTGGTCGGGGTAATGGCTCGACCAGAACGACACCCGGCATCGGCACCTGACATGGTGATCTGAGGGGTGCCGGCGTGCAGCCAGACGCCGAGCCCGTAGCAGCGGGACTCGCCCGGGTCGGGTTCGCTGCGCGCCGTACGCATGTCGGCGAGAGTCTCCTCGCGCAGCACGACGAAGGCGCCGTTGCAGTAGGAGAAGCGCTCACCGGCAGGGAACTTCGCCGGGTGGCGATCGAGGATCGGGAGGAAGTCCTCGGTGGTCACCAGCCGGTGCGCCGAGACGGGCAGCTCGTACTCCTCGCTGTCGACCGCGTCCTCGTCGAGGTAGTCGCCGATCCCGGACCGGTGGGAGAGCAGGTGCTCGATCGTGACGTCGTCAGCGATGAGCGGGAGGCCGGCGCCCAGGACCTGACGGGCGGTGGTCGAGAGCGCAAGAAGTCCCTCCTCCACGAGGCGTAGGACCACCAACGCGGTGAAGGTCTTGGACCCACTCGCCATGCCCAGCTGGCTGTCGGTGGTCATCGCGATCTCGTGCCGTCGATCGGCCAGTCCGTACGCCGCATCGAGGGGGACAGCGCCCGCCTGCTCGAGCCGGACGACGCCTGCGAAGCCTGACCTCTCCGCCGTCTCGTCGACCTGGTCGCGCAGCTCGCTCATCGCGCCACGTTAGGCGCCACCGCGTGCGAGCGCCACCGCCGTCGGGGCCCCCGATTCGACTTCCGCGCTGACCTCATGTTCTGGTGAAGGGGTCGTTGGAGTGTCCTCCCCGGGAGGCGCCTACCCCATGTGTGGCGTTGCACCCTGCGGCCTCGACGTCCACCCCCGTGGCTGTCGCGACCGAGCGCCCCCGACGGCGTCCCCCGAACTACGTGAGGTCCTTGCACGTGCGCCCAGCAACCACCAGCGTTCTCCCAGCCCGTCTCCGCCACCTCGCCGCCGGCACCACAGCGGCCGTCCTGGCGCTCACCCTCGCCCCCGGCGCTGCCGGCGCCAACGAGCCGACCGAGGACTTCTCCGAGACCGCCGGCCGCGTCTCCGTCCGCCTCAAGGTGGCCACCGAGCCCGCTGTCGAAATCGCCGTCGCCCCCCGCATCTGGCCGACCCGCCTCGTGGAGCGCGCCGGGGTCCCGGTCGACGGCAACGACCTGGTCGAGGTCGTCCGTGACGGTCGCGTGGTCGTCGACGCGAGCGCCAAGCGGGTCCGCGACGGCGACATCGTGCGCCTGATCGATGTCGTCGAGCAGCGCAGGACCAGCAGCTCGAAGGTCCCCGCCGGCACGGTGGAGGTCCTCACCACCACGCTGGCCCCGGGACGGCGCAAGGTGGTCCGCGAGGGCCGCCCCGGTGTCGCGCAGGTCGTCGCCGTACGCACCCTCCACAACGGTGAGCCGGAGTCGTTCCGCGTCGTCGCCCGCAAGATCGTCCGTGAACCGCGGCCTCGTCGGGTCCTCGTCGGTCGCGAGCCGTGGTCCGTCCCCGGGGCCGACGGCCTCAACTGGGCCGCCCTCGCGCGGTGCGAGTCGGGCGGCAACCCCCGCGCGGTCAACCCGGCGGGCTACTACGGCCTCTACCAGTTCAGCGTCGGGACCTGGAACAGCGTCGGCGGGTCCGGTATGCCGCACCACGCATCCGCCGACGAGCAGACCTATCGCGCGAAGCTGCTCTACGCCTCGCGTGGCCGCTCCCCGTGGCCGCACTGCGGCCGCCTGCTCTGATCCACGACTCCCGGTCGAGGTAGGTCCGGGTCCTCAGCGGTCCGGCCCGCGCAGGCTGCGCACCAGCGAGGGGATCATCACGATCGCTGCGACAAGGTGCAGCGCGACGAGGGCGGCGACGGTCGCCGGGTCGGTCCCGACCAGGAACGGCGGCACCAGCGAGACCGCCGTCAGCGTCACTGCCGTCCACAGGAAACGCTCCCCCGGGCGGGTGCTCCACCGCCGCAGTGCGGCGGCGATGACGACGCCGACGAGGGAGAAGAAGCCGGTCACCACGGCGATCCCGGACAGCGGGATCGTCTCGCCGCCGTCAGGCACCTCGAAGTCGACACCGACGGCCCGCGCCAGCGCAGCAGCGAAGGTGGTGACCACCACGGCGAGGAGGGTCGACACCAGTCCGGTGACGACGAACCGCCGCACCGGATGGGTGGCTGGGCCTCCGCGCGGCGACGCCGGCCCGATGACGGTGTCGGTCGTGCTGGTCATGACCCGCTACCGTCCGCGAGCAGGCGCTCGGCCAGCCCGAGCCGCGGGAACTGATCCGCGTGGAAGGTGAAGATCTCGGCGATGGCCCCGCCGGCGATGCGCAGGACGTCGATCGTCAACGGCAGGTAGGCGCCCTCCGCGTCGTGCCACAGATAGAAGGCGACGGCGGGCTGGCGGTTGACCCGGGTGGGAATCCCGCGTAGGCCGGTGAGTTCCGGATAGCCGTCCTGGATCCAGTCGTCGACCACTGCGGCGCGTCCGACGTGGAGACCCGGAGTCGGCGGCATCGAGCAGCGGACGTCGGCTCGCAGCATGGCGGCAATCGCCCCGACGTCCGTGGCCTCGGTGGCCTCCATGAAGCGGCGTACCACGTCACGCGTCACCGTGTCGTCCTCGCCGCTGGCCCAGTCCTGGCGCTCGGTCGGCAGGTGCTCGCGCATGCCGGCGCGCGCCCGCTGCAGGGCGCTGTTCACGGAGTTCACGGTGTCTCCGAGGAGCTCCGCCACGTCCTTCGCCGGCCAGCCGAGCACGTCCCGCAGGATCAGTACGGCGCGCGGCCGCGGCGCCAGGTGCTGGACCGCGACCACGTAGGCCAGCTCGATCGTCTCGCGCGCGACGGCGACGGTCTCCGGTTCGTCCGTATCGGAGGCAGGCAGCTCGTCGAGGAGCTGGTCCGGGTAGGGCTGCAGCCACCGGACCTCACCGCCGGTCGCCGGGTCCGGGCGATGCTTCGCAAGCAGGTCGAGGCACGCGTTGGTGGCGATGCGATAGAGCCAAGCGCGGAAGGTCGATCGTCCCTCGAAGGTCTCGCGTCGGCGCCAGGCGCGGAGGAACGTCTCCTGGACGGTGTCCTCGGCGTCCTCGAACGATCCGAGCATCCGGTAGCAGTGGACGTGCAGCTCGCGTCGGTGCGGTTCCGCCAGCGCGGAGAAGCCGCCCTGGTCGACGTCGCTCAGCTCGCCCATGCAGCGGTCCTCCCGTTGTGTGTCCACGCTCATCTTCGTCTTCCTCTCGTCGCATCGTGTCGTAGGTATGACGGCTGCCGTAGGGAGAAGTCATCACCGGGAGGGAAGCCGAAGTGGATCTGCGCTCGGCGCAGTAGCCTCACGACGTGTCTGAGCCCCCCGCCCGGGTCGCCGTCGCAGCCCCTCACCACTTGGCGGTCGACGCTGCCCGCGACGTGATCGCCGCCGGTGGCGGTGCGGTCGACGCGGCGCTGGCCGCGGCAATGGCGCTGACGGTCACCTACCCCCACCAGTGCTCGATCGGGGGCGACCTGATCGCGATCGTCCGCCGGCCGGACGGCTCGATGACGAGCGTCAACGCGAGCGGGAGATACGGGACTCACCGCCGACCGGCCGACGGCCAGGTGCCGGTCAGCGGTCCCCTCTCGATCACTGTGCCCGGGCTGGTGTCGGGCTGGGACGCCCTCCATGAGCTGGGCGGGACGCTCCCGGTGGCCCGGCTCCTGCAGCCAGCCATCCGCCTCGCTGCCGAGGGGGTGCAGGTGACCGAGCGGCTGGCCGCAGCGATCAGCGCGCTCGACCTCGACACCGACGGTGATCCCGGGCTCCGCGGGCTCGTCACTGACGCTGAGGGCCGGCGCCTCGCCGCCGGCGTGGTCCTCCGGCAGGAGGCGCTCGCGCGCTCCCTCTCGATGCTTGCGGAGGACGGCCTGCGCAGCTTCTACGCCGGACGCCTGGGTGACGATCTGTCGGTGGCGTTGCAGGGTCTGGGGGCGTCGGCCACCCGCGACGACCTGCGCCGGCACACCCCGGCGCTGGGAGACGTGCTCACCGCAGAGGCCGCCGGCTGCCGGCTCAGCACCGCCCCGCCGAGCTCCCAGGGCTACCTCTTCCTCAGCACGATGCTCGCCGCGGACCGACTGGCAGAGCGCGGGGTCGAGGTCGACCACCGGGTGCTGCTCGAGCTGTTCGTGCTGACGGCGGCTCAGCGCGAAGCAGAGCTGGCGGACCCCGACCACATGCCCGCCACAGGAGTCGAGCTGATCGACCCGGCTCAGGTCGAGCGTGATGTCGCCGCTGTCATGGCCCGTCTCGAAGCGCCGGACGCTCCCCGATCGATGACGCCGGCAGTGCCGCGGGACGGCGACACGGTGGCCGTGACCGCCGCCGGGGCGGACGGCACCGCGGTCTCCCTGGTTCAGTCCCTCTTCCACTCCTTCGGCGCGCGCCTGCACGACCCGGCGACCGGCATCACCTTCCACAACCGCGCTGCGGGGTTCTCGAGCGGCTCGGGCCCCAACTCCCTCGCGCCGGGCAAGCGTCCGGCGCACACGCTGATGCCACTGATCGTGGAGCACGCCGACGGCTGGGTGGCCGCCCACGCCACGATGGGCGGGCGGCAGCAGCCTCAGATCCACACCCAGGTCCTGCGACACCGTCTCGCCGGGGCCACCGCCGCCGACGCTGTGTCCGCGCCCAGGTTCGTCCTGGCTCCGCTGGATCGGGGCGGGGCGTACGGCGTGCATGCCGAGCCGGGCCTCGGCGACGCAACGCTCGGCGACCTCGGGCATGCCGGGCTGCCGCTACGCCGAGGGACCGACCTCGACGAAGAGGTCGGCCACGCGATGGTGTGCACCCTGCACGTCGACGGGACGCTGGACGCGGGCGCCGACCCGCGCAGCGACGGGGCCACGCTTTCTTCCTGAGTGACAGGATGCCGAGGTGCGAGCAGTGGTGGTCGATGCCGTCCGGGGACGTCCTGAGGTGCGCGAGGTGGCTGAACCGACAGCTCCGGCCGGCGGCGTGGTGGTCCGCGTGATGGCCACCGGGGTGTGCCGGAGCGACTGGCACGCGTGGGCCGGACACGACGAGATCACGTTCCCGCACGTGCCGGGTCACGAGCTGGCCGGCGTGGTGGTCGAGGTCGGCGACGGAGTCGCCCGGTGGACGGTCGGCGACCGCGTGACGGTCCCTTTCGTCTGCGGGTGCGGTCGGTGCGCGTGGTGCCTGGGCGGGAACGCACAGGTGTGCCTCGACCAGCAGCAGCCGGGCTTCACGCACTGGGGGTCGTTCGCGGAGTACGTCGCCCTGCACGCCGCCGACACCAACCTGGTCGCCGTCCCCGAGTCGGTCGACTTCACGACCGCCGCCAGCCTGGGGTGCCGGTTCGCGACGGCGTACCGCGCCCTCGTCGGACGCGCCCGTCTCCTCGAGGGCGAGTGGGTGACCGTGGTGGGCGCCGGCGGCGTGGGACTCAGCACGGTGATGATCGCCTGCGCGCTGGGAGGCCGGGTGGTCGCGGTGGACCGGAACCCCGAGGCGCTGGCCGTCGCCGCCGACCTCGGCGCGGAGCACGTCCTGCTCGCCGACAGTTCGAACGTCCCAGCCGCGGTCGCCGCCCTCACCGGAGGCGGCAGCCACGTCGCGGTGGACGCCGTGGGCAGCGAGCAGACCTGCGCCGACGCGATCCTGAGCCTCCGCCGACGCGGTCGGCACGTGCAGGTGGGACTACTGCCGCCGATGGGCGGTCACCCGCGAGTGCCGATGGAGCGCGTGATCGGCTGGGAGCTCGACGTGCTGGGCAGTCACGGGATGGCAGCGGCCGACTACCCGGACATGTTGGCCCTCATCGAGCAGGGCCTGCTCGAGCCGCAGCGGCTGGTCGAGCGCACGATCGGCCTCGACGAGGCGGCGGCGCTCCTGCCCGGGTTCGACCAGGCGACCCTGGCAGGCATGACCATGGTGGACCCGGCTCGCTGAACCGACGGACCTGAGCGCGACTGTCACGGCCCGTATGTGTGACCTGCGTCTCACTACCCGCGCGTAACCCCCCAGACGCTCCCTCGTTGAATTTTCAGACGGGAGGGGACCTCGTGCCAGACACACATCTGACCAGCAAGACCGACAGACTGCGCAGCGCGGTGAGCAGGCTGTCGTCCGGCGCGGCCTTCGTCGCGATCGCTGCCCTCCTCGTTGCGGCCCTCACGTCGTGCGGTGCCTCCGACGAGGACGAGGCGTCGGCCCGCGGCGCCGCCCCGGTCGACCTGAGTGCGTTGGCCGCGTCGACGACCGAGACGAAGCTGCCCCGGGCTCCGAAGGACACCGATCCATCAGAGGCCACCGACGGTGAGGTCGTCCACCCTCTCCGCACGCTTCCTGTGTACGCCGCACCCGACCGCCGCCCCTTCGCGAAGGTCGCGCCGAAGCAGATGATGAACGACACGTGGCTCCCGGTCATCGACCAGCGGGACGGCTGGACGCAGGTGCTGCTCCCGTCGCGTCCGAACGGGTCGACCGGGTGGCTGAGGACCGCGCAGCTCGAGCAGCGCCGATCGCCGTACCTCATCCGGGTGCACGCGGGCTCCCGCCAGCTCGAGCTCCTCCGCGACGGAGCAGAAGTCGGTTCGTGGAGCGTCGCCGTGGGCGCCCCGGAGACCCCGACCCCGGTGGGGCGCACGTTCCTGCTCGCGTCGATCGTCGACGCCGACCAGGGCTACTCGCCGCTGATCCTCCCGTTGGGATCGCACAGCGACACGTTGGACTCCTACGGCGGCGGCCCCGGAACCGTCGCCCTGCACGGTTGGCCGGACACCTCGGTGTTCGGCACCGCCGTCAGCCATGGGTGCGTGCGCGTGCCGGCTGACGCCCTCGAACAGCTCAGCCAGGTGCCGCTCGGCACCCTCGTCATCGTCGATCAGCAATAACCCTCGGAGGAAGACATGAGAACCCCCAACAAGGCCGGCGTCGCTGGCATCGCGCTGGCAACAGCCGCGCTCATGATCGTGACCGCCCCGACCGCCAGCGGCGAGCACCAGTCGGGGTCCTCGGCGTACGGCGCCTCAGTCGGCGGATCTCCGGGTCAGCCGGCGGTCGAGTCCGATGGCTCACAGGAGCAGAAGGGCGGAGGTCAGGTGCCCGCCCAGCTCGGACCGTTGGCGGCCGGGGGCGGGCTGACTCTGAGCGCCGGCAATGACCGCGCCACCGCGACGATCAACGACCTCACACTCGGAGCTGAGGCGGCCGAGCTGCCGCAGCAGCTCAAGGACGGGCTGGCGCAGCTCACGCAGGCGTGCACCGTCGTGGAGCAGGCTGCTCCCGCCGACCAGGCGCTCGCTCCGCTCAACGAGGCCCTCAACCAGGTGCCGGGCGTCGGTACGGTCGTCGACCTGCCGACGATCGAAGCCGCCACCGTGTTCTGCACCAGCCTTCTGGATGCAGACATCCTGTCCCTTGCCAAGATCGGGACCCTGGTGACCGAGTGCAACGACCAGTCGGGCACCGTGACCCTGTCCGGCGTCGAGACCCTCGGGGCGCCGCAGCCGGTGCTCGTCGGGCAGGTCGCCCCGGAGACCCAGCTCCTGCCGGCGCAGCTCGCGCCCGTTGCCAAGATCACCCTGAACCACCAGATCCGTGACGGCGAGAACTTCACCGTCCAGGGCCTGCGGATCGAGGTGGAGGGCAAGGAGGTCGCCGTCCTCGCGTCGACGACCTGCGGCGCGGCGGCGCCGCACGCTCCGGAGGTGAAGAGCGAAACGGCCAAGAAGAAGCCGAAGTCGAAGCCGGCGCCCGTCCCGACCCCGGCGCAGGTCTCGGCTCCGGTGACCGGCTGAGTCTGCACGCTCTCGACGCGCCATGACCGACAATTTGCCCTTCTCCGCCAGAGCAGCCGCGCCTGCCGTACTCTCCGCGCCATGAGCCAAACACCTATGCCCATGTCCGGTGGCCCCGTCGCCGGTCCGTTCTACATCCAAGTCATGGGCCAGGAGCAGGGCCCCATCGACGGCAGCCAGCTCGCCCACATGGCCAGGTCAGGCCAGCTCAAGGGCGACACGCCTGTCCGCAGCGACCAGAGCCAGGCGTACTTCCCGGCCAAGCAGGTGCCCGGCATCTTCTCCGACAAGGACTGGATGACCACCCTCCTGATCTCCTTCTTCCTCGGCGGCCTCGGCATCGACCGCTTCTACCTCGGCTACACCGGCCTGGGCATCGCCAAGCTGGTCACCCTCGGCGGTTGTGGCATCTGGGCCATCATCGACTTCATCCTGATCGCGGTCCGCAAGGTGCCTGACAGCCACGGTCGCCCGCTGCCCTGATCGACATGTTGTCCTCAGCAAAGGCCCCGTCGCTCGCTCCCTTCGAATGGGTTGCGCTCGGCGGGGTCTTTGCCATCGGTACGGCGGCCGCGCTCAATCCCGCCACGATCGCCGACGGGCCGATCATCTGCCCGATCCGCTCGCTCACCGGGTTGCCGTGTCCGGCGTGCGGCCTCACGCGGTCGTGGGTCTTCGCGACGCACACGCAGTGGACTGACGCGGTGACGGCGAATGCGTTCGGCGTGCCGTTGTTGATCGCCGCCGTGGTCGCAGCGATCGTTGCGGTCGTGTGGCGCGTGCGCGACCGGCCGACCCCTCGGCTCGAACCACTCCTCCGCCGCCCGGCTGTGATGGGAGCCTTCGCGCTCTGGGCCGTGTACGGCGCCGTACGCATGGCGCTGGCTGCCTGACGCTCGCGACGCAGGCTCTACTCGCCGGCGCGGCTGCCACGAAACGCTTCCACCAGGGCCGTGCGCACGAGTGCGTCGGCGGGCGGGGGCAACTTCGCCAGGCCGAACCACCCGATGTCGTCATGTTCTTCAGGAGCAGTGTTCGCGGGCGAGCCCGTCCACTCGCGCACCAGCCAAGCGCTGAGCAGCGCTGGTTCGCCTGCAGCACCGGCGGTCAGCCGAAAGAGGTGAGACGCCGAGCCCGTCGCCACCTGTACGCCGAGCTCCTCGTCCAGCTCCCGCACGAGCGCGTCCAGCTCTGACTCACCGGCCTCGATGACGCCACCGGGCAGGTCCCACACGTCCGGGTATGCACGCTTGTCCGGTCTCCGGTGCACCATCAGGACTCGACCCCCGCGCACCAGCGCGCCGACAACGACCCTCTGCATGGGCTGATCTGAGCACGGCCATCCGACAAGTCACCCACCAGCTCAGCGTCAACGAGATCGAGGCTCCCGATCGAGGCGGTTCATCGACCCGCTAGGAGGCGGGATAGGGCACCGAGGACTCCGGGGCGAGCTCGCTCCAGCGACCATCGAGCAACAGCGCTGCGGCCCTATCGAGCGGAAGCGCCCAGCCGCCCTCGTAGGGCTCCAGGATCATCCGGGCGCGTACGCCGCCGTGATCCCGCTCGAGGTAGAGCCAGCCTGCGCGTTCGCCGCGCTCGACGTACAGACTGCGGAAGGTCTCGCCGGCTATCTGCAGCGTGCCGCAGTTCGCGAAGCCGGGCGGGCAGTCCACGGTGTCGGCTGTGACGATCTGCGCCTGCCACTCGACCTGCCCGGTCCGGCGCTTGCCCTGCCTGGCGCGACCCCGCACCGAGGGGAGGTCGGGCAGCAGAAGGTCCGACTCGGTCGCGAAGGTGGTCTCGTCCGTGTAGAGGTGGTCGAGCCCCATGTCCAGCATCGTGTCGTACCAGACCTGGGCCGGCGTCAGCGTCGACGCGGGCACGTCGAGATCAGTCAGGAGCTCGAAGATGACCTTGTCGGGGGGTGCGTCCGCGGCCGGTCCTTCGACGAGGACCAGGACGACGTCACCATCCGGCTGGTCGAAGAGGTAGGCGCTCCTGCCTCCTGGCCACGTGCCCGTCTCCCCCATCCCCTCGCCGACTGGCACCTCGCTGGTGTCGGTGGCGAGCCCCCACTCAAGGACCTCACGACTCACCCCCGCGCGGATGTCCAGGGAGACGGTGTCGCTCCACGGGACCCCGTAGTAGACGAGACTCGTCGCCCCAGAGTCGTACAACGCCCCTGAGAACATGGTCCAGGGAGCCGGCCGCTCCAGCACCTGCCCGACCTGTGCGCGGAAGGTCCTCCCTTCGGGCGCGTCCTCCCCTTCGGGTGCCTCCTCCACTCCGATCTCCGCGTTCGCGTTCGTCGTGGAGGTCGGGTCGTCAGCGATCTCGCTCCCGGCGTCCGGGTCGCCCCCAGACAGATTGCCGATCACTAGAGCCGAGACTGCGGCGGCGGCGAGGAGACCACCGCCCGCCTGCGTCACCCGGCGCCGGCGACGTGCTTCGCGGGCTCGACGGAGATCAGCGATGGGGTCCACAACCGGCATGGCTGCGCGGGCAGCGATGGTGTCGAAGTGACGGCGCAGGTCGTCGTCGTCCAGGCCGAGGGAGCGAAGATCAGTGAATTCCATCAGATTCCTCCAGACGAATCAGTGGTGGCCAGCGCGGACCGCAGGCTGTTCAGCGCTGTCCAGGTCTGGCGTTTGACGGTGCCTTCAGCGATCCCGAGATCTGCCGCGGTCTCGGCGACCGAGAGGCCCCAGTAGTGGCGGAGCAGAACGATCCGCCGCTGGCCCAAGGGCAGTCCCCGGAGGGCGGTCCACAGAGCGTCCACGTCGCCGAGATCCGGGTCATGGGCCGACGGTGGCTCAAGGGCGTCGAGGATCAGCCGTTCGCGGCGCCAGGGCCGTCGACGCTCGCTGAGATGGGCGTTGATCACCGCCCGTCGGGCGTAGGCCTCGACGTTGTCGACGGCGGAGACGCGCGACCAAGCGGCGTACAACTTGGTCAATGCGGTCTGGACGATGTCCTCGGCGCGGTGCGCGTCACCGACGAGCAAGTAGGCGGTGCGGAACAGTCGCGTGCGGTTGGCGGCGACGAAATCGACGAAACTGTCGTCGATGCTGCGTGTCACTGGTCGAGCCCCATTCTTCCTCCAACGTTTGATTCTGCACACATAACCCCGCTCGGACCCGATCGGTTGTCTCGTGGGCGGTGATCATGGCGCCACGGTCGATCTTCGACGCTCACGCGCGGCTCAAGGCGGCTTGCACCACGAGGCGGGCATCGTCCGGGACCCAGACGTCAGCGAAGTTTGTCGCCTGTCGAAGGCTGACTCGTATTGACCCATGCTCGCGCGAGGCGTACATCTGGAGGCAGGCGTTCTTGGGGCGCAGCGCGACGAGGGATGGCGAGGTGAGCGATGAGTGCTGAGCGAGCCGAGGCCGTGCGGGTCGTGGTCAGGGCCCAGTGCTGCGGGGTGTGGCTGGAGTTCGACGACTTCGTGCTGGGGTCGATGGAGTCGCAGGCGTGCGCGCGATGTGCCCGACGTGTCGAGGTCGCGCTCGACGGTTCGGCCCGGTGGGTGAGTCCCTGATCCAGCCGTGATGATGACGCGCATTTTGGCGGCTCCTACCCTGTCGGCGTGAGCCGACTCTTCGATGACCAGGTCCTCAGAGGTGAAGGCTTTCGCCTCGATCGACTGGACCCAGGGGACGCCGATGACGTGACGGCAGGGTTTCGCGACGAAGGTACTCAGCGGTGGTTGTCTCTCCCCACGGCATATACGCCCGAGATGGCCCTCGCATTCATCGAGGAGGAGATCCCCGCGATGCATGCGGCTGGAGCCGGCCTCGTGCGCCGGATCGAGGTCGACGAAAGACTGTGCGGGGTGGTCGGTCTCAAGAGGACCGATTGGCAAGCGCGCGTCACCGAGATCGCCTTCTGGGTTGCCCCGTGGGCTCGGGGTCAAGGGCTTGCGGGAAGGGCGTCACGGCTGCTTGCCGACTGGGCGCTGACTGATCAGGAGATGGCGCGTGTGGTCATCCAATCTGCCACGGGCAACGTGGCCTCGAACAAGGCAGCGTTGGCAGCGGGGTTCACTCACGAAGGTGTCGCCCGGTCTGCGGGGGTCGTCCACTTGGGGCGAGTCGATCTCGCGGTCTACGGGAGGATCACCTCGGACGTGAGCAGCCAGCCGTAGGCCCACGCACGTTGTCGGGGAGCTTCGCGGTCAGCGCGTCAGCCGAGCCAGGCGCCGTCTCGCATCAGAAGCCGCCCAGCCAGCTCATTTGATTCGCGCCACGCCAGGATCCGCGAAGGTCGTAGCCGCATCGCCGCATCTGCCCCACGTGCGGGGGTCCGAACCGTGCTTGGTCTGATAGGCGTCGGCCTCCTCGTCAGTGATGTCCGTGGCTGGCAGGACCCGGGCTTGGCCCTGGACGATGACGACGTCGCGGGTGTGGCCGATCGCCAGGCGCACGTAGGGGATCGTGACGGCGTTCGTAGCCGTGGGGGTCGTCGCCTCGGTTGCGAGCAGCAGTTCCCCATCACGCCACAGGAATGACAACGGCGCCAGCCAGGGCTGCTTGGCATCGGTGGATGCCACCCAGGCGTCGGTGTCGTCGTCCAGGCGGCGCAGAGTGTCTGCGATCCGCTCTTGCCTGCTACGGGGTTCGGCCACGAGCCGAACCTACCGCTGGCCCTGATCGCACGCGGCGATCGATCCCGTCGTACGCCGCATGGCGTGCTCTACGGTCTCCCCATGGCGTTCGACAGCGACAACGCGCGCACTGCGATCCGGATGCCGAGGGGACAAGTGCTGGGCTCCCGGCTGGACAGCTGGCTGACTGCCCGCACGGCACGAAGGCGGGGTGGCGGGGCGTCGTCCGCCGACTTCGATCTCGTGGAGACGAGCGGTGGGACCGTCCGCCTCTTCGACTCGCGAACAGTGGGACCCGTGGTCGTACTCGTGCCGGACGGGCCTAACGTGATCGAGCACTACGACGGCCTGGTGCCGAAGCTGGGCGAGTCGTGCCGGGTGGTCTGCTTCGACATGCCGGGCTTCGGTTTCTCGCGACCGAGCAAGCACTACACGCACTCCCTCGATGACGGTGCGGCGGTGGTGCTCGACGTCCTGGACCACCTGCAGATCCCGCGAGCCACCCTGGCCTTCAGCTGCGCGAACGGCTTCTACGCCCTGCGAGCGGCCACCCTCGCCCCGGACCGGATCGCCGGCCTGGTGCTGTCCCAGACCCCGTCGATCGACTCGATGCATGCGTGGACGGACCGGACGATTCCCAAGCCTCTGCGTGTTCCGGTGCTGGGTCACGGCCTGGGATGGTTCTTGCGGGAGAAGGCCGCCCTGGGGTGGTACGCAGCGGCGCTGCCACGCACGACGGATGCGGCTCCGTTCCGGCACGTCGCGAAGACAGCGCTGCAGCAGGGGGCCTGCTTCTGCCTCGCCGGCGTGGTGCAGGGGTTGACGCGCGAACCGTCAGGGGCGCTGGGAGCAGTCGATCAGCCGTGCACCCTCGTCTGGGGCGGTTCGGACCGGTCCCACAGGCATACCGACCCCACCTCGTTGCGCGAGACCCTGCCTCGAGCCGAGCTCATCGCGTTCGACCACTGCGGCCACTTCCCCGACCTCGAGGACGCGGAACAGTTCGCCGAGCTGGTGAAGGAGAGAGTCGCGGCACACCAGGCGTCGTGACCGCGTCCCGCCCAGGAGCTACAGCGCAGCGACCAGCTCGGTGGCCTGCAGGATCGCGCGCTTCGCGTCCAGCTCCGCGGCGACGTCAGCCCCGCCGATGAGGTGCCCGCCGACGGCGTCGTAGAGGTCGCGCACCGACTCCTGGCCGGCGCAGATCACCACGTGGTCGCACTCGATCAGGCGCTGCTCGCCGTCCACGGTGATGTGCAATCCCGCGTCATCGATCCGGTCGTACGCCGCACCGCTGATCTGCGTCACGCCCGACTGCTTCAGCACGGCACGGTGCGCCCAGCCCGACGTCTTGCCGAGGCCGATGCCGATCGGCGTGGCCTTGCGCTGCACCAGGGTCACCTCGCGCACGGTGGAGCGCGGCTTCCGCTCGGTCAGGCCGCCGGGGTGCAGCGCTGGGTCGCCGACTCCCCAGTGGGCATAGAAGTCCTCGTCGGTGTCGCCGGGGTCGTGGGTGAGGAAGTGGCTCACGTCGACGCCGATGCCACCCGCTCCGACGACCGCGACCCGGCGACCGACCGTGACCTTGCCGCTCAGCACATCGGCGTACGACACGGACTTGGCGTGGTCGATGCCGTCGATCGCCGGCATGCGGGGGACGACACCGGTGGCGATGATCGTGTGGTCGAAGTCGGCCAGGAGCTCGGGCGTCGCGTGGGTGGACAGCTGGACCTCGACGTCGAGCACGTCGAGGCGGCGGGTGTAGTAGCGCAGGGTCTCCGCGAAGTCCTCCTTGCCGGGGATCTGCATCGCCAGGCGGAACTGTCCGCCCAGCGTCGGCGCCTGCTCGAACAGGGTGACCGCGAAGCCGCGCTCGGCGGCGTTGACTGCAGCCGCCAGCCCAGCGGGTCCAGCGCCGACGACGGCCACCGTTGGGACGTCCGACGGACCGGCTGCCGGGGCGGCCACTGCGTCGGACGTCCCGCCCAGCGTCCGACGACCCGGTCGTGAGGTGCGGATCGGGAGCAGGATCAGCTCGGTCTCGCGGCCCGCCCGCGGGTTGACGAGACAGGACGCCTTCTTGTTCACGAAGACATGGTCGAGGCAGGCCTGGTTGCAGGCGATGCAGGTGTTGATCTCGTCGGCCCGGTCGCTGGCGGCCTTGGCGACGAACTCGGCGTCGGCCAGGAGCGGTCGGGCCATCGAGATGAGGTCGGCCCCACCGGAGGCCAGGATGTCCTCGCCCATCTCGGGGGAGCTGATCCGGTTGGACGCGCACACGGGAACGGTGGCGACCTCCTTGAGGCGGGCCGTCGCCGAGCGCCAGGCACCGCGCGGGACCTGGGTGATGATCGTCGGGACCCGGGCCTCGTGCCAGCCGATGCCGGTGTTGAACACGGTCACGCCGGCCTCCTCCAGCTCACCGGCGAGCTCGACGACCTCGTCCCAGGTCTGGCCGCCCTCGACGAGGTCGAGCAGGGAGATGCGGTAGATGATCGGGAAGCCGTCCCCGACCAGCTCGCGTGACCGGCGCACGATCTCGACGGGGAGGCGCATCCGCTTGGCAGCGGTCCCGCCCCACGCGTCGGTGCGGTCGTTGGTCCGCGCGGCGAGGAACTGGTTGATGAGGTAGCCCTCGGAGCCCATGATCTCGACCGCGTCGTAGCCAGCCTTCTTCGCGAGCGCCACCGACTTCGCGAAGTCGGTCGCAGTCCGTTCGACACCGCGGGTCGACAGGGCGCTGGGCTTGAAGGGCGTGATCGGCGACTTCTTCGCCGAGGCGCTGACGCTGAGCGGGTGGTAGCCGTAGCGACCGGCGTGCAGGATCTGCATCGCGATCGCGCCGCCCTCGTCGTGCACCGCCGCGGTGACACGCTGGTGGCGCATCGCCTGGAGCCGGGTGGTCATCTCCGCGGCGAAGGGCTTGAGCCAGCCGCGCTTGTTGGGTGCGTAGCCGCCGGTGATGATCAGGCCGACCTCGCCGCGGGCACGCTCGGCGAAGTACGCCGCCAGCTTGTCCATGTCCCACAGCTTGTCCTCGAGCCCGGTGTGCATCGAGCCCATCACCACACGGTTGCGCAGGGTGAGGTCGCCGATCGTCAGCGGGGCGAGGAGGTGCGGGTAGGTCGTCATGTCGGGTCCTCTTCGTGGGCGGTCAGGTATTCGTCGAGCCAGCCGATCCAGTACTCCTCCAGGCGGATGCCTCCGCGCAGGACGAGCCACTGGTCGAGCGCGGCGCCGGTCAGGTCGGCCGGCTCCGGGTAGTCACGCTGCTCGAGGTCGAGGTAGTGCGCGAGGCGCGTCTGGTGGTCGGCATGAGTCTCGCGCACGCGTCGCAGCAGGGTCGCGCGATCGCCGTACGACGCACCGCGCAGCTTCACCGCGAGGTCACTGCGGAAGGACTCCATCCCGACCGGCTCGGCCAACCAGTCGCTGAGGGCCTTCGCCCCCGCAGCCGACACTGTGTGCACGCGGCGGTCGGGCTTGCCGGTCTGGGGAACGGTCTCGACACTGACCCAGCCGTCGGTCTCCATCCGGCCGAGGACGCGGTAGATCTGCTGGTGGGTCGCGTGCCAGAAGAAGCCGATGGACTTCTCGAAGCGCCGAGCCAGCTCGAGCCCCGAGGCGGGCTGCTCGCGCAGTGCGACGAGAAGAGCGTGATCGAGGGCCATGCGGGGATGATGTCACCCCTATGCAACGAGTTGCAAGGTGTCGCGCCTCACAGCACGCCGGCGCCCGGGATCTCCTCGAAGACCAGCTGGGTCTCGGTGTGCCGCACGACCGGGTGGACGTTGATGTGCTCGAGCACCAGGTCGCGCAGCTGCTGGGTGGACGCGACGGCGACATGGATGAGGTAGTCGTCCTCGCCGCCGACGTGGAGGATCCTGAGCGCGCCGGGCACCGTGGCAAGGATCTTGTGGAAGCTCGCCACGTGGTCGCGGTTGTGGCTGCCGAGCCGCACCTTGACGACGGCCTGGATCGGATAGCCGAGGGCGGCCAGGTCGACGTCGGCGTGGATGCCGCGCACGATGTCTCGTTCGCGCAGGGAGCGCACCCGGGTCAGGCAGGTCGACTCGGCCACGCCGACCCGGGCGGCCAGCGCGGCGTTGGTGAGCCGGCCGTCCGCGGCGAGCTCGCGCAGGATGCGGAGATCCACGGCGTCGAGCGCCGCAGGATCCGTCGCAGGGGCGGGGTTCGGCACGGGAGTCTCCTCAGGTTCTGCGGGGTGATCCGCCTTCTGGGCTGGCTTCTTCGATCATGTTGCCGTTCGCCGCGGATTCTCCCATTGTGGGGCACATGACCCGCTTCGACACCCTTGCCGTCCACGCCGGCCGCGACGATCTCACAGCGCTGGGCGTCCACGCTCTGCCGATCGATCTCTCGACCACCAACCCCCTGCCCTCGATCGGGCTCGGCGGCGACTCCTACGAGTCGATGGCTACGGGCGGTCGTCCGACCGACGGCGGCCTGGTCTACCAGCGCCTGTGGAACCCGACGGTGGCTCGCTTCGAGGAAGGGCTCGCCACCCTCGAGCGGACCGAGTCGGCCGTGGCGTTCTCGACCGGGATGGCGGCCCTGAGTGGGGCCCTGCTCGCGGCCGTCGCCGAGCACGGCTCCGGGCGCCACGTCGTCGCGGTTCGTCCGGTCTACGGCGGCACCGACCACCTCCTCGCCTCGGGGACCCTCGGGGTCGAGACCACCTTCTGTGCCGCCGGTGAGGTGGCGGGCGCCATACGACCCGACACGGTCCTGGTCGTCCTGGAGACGCCAGCCAATCCGACTCTCGAGCTGGTCGACATCAAGGCCGTCACGACGGCCGCCGGCGACGTGCCCGTGCTGGTCGACAACACCTTTGCGACGCCGGTCCTGCAGAACCCGGCCGCGCTGGGTGCGGCTCTGGTCCTGCACAGCGCGACGAAGTATCTCGGCGGCCACGGCGACGCCATGGGCGGCATCGTCGCGTGCGACGAGCGCTGGGCGCAGGCGTTGCGACGGGTGCGCGCTGTCACCGGTGGACTGCTGCACCCGATGGGTGCCTACCTCCTCCACCGCGGCCTGGCCACGCTGCCGCTGCGGATGCGCGCGCAACAGGAAGCCGCCGGCAAGGTCGCCGGTTGGCTCTCCGACCAGTGTGGCGTCGGCGAGGTCTACTTCCCCGGTCTCCCCGAGTGCGACCCCCAGCAGATCGTCGGACGCCAGATGCGGGGCCCCGGCGCGATGGTCGCCTTCTCGATCGAGGGCGGGTACGCCGCAGCCGCGCGCTTCACCGAGGCGGTCACGCTCTTCACGCACGCTGTCTCGCTCGGCGGCGTCGACTCCCTCGTGCAGCACCCGGCCGCGCTGACCCACCGCCCGGTGGCCAACGAGGCCAAGCCGCACGACGACGTGCTGCGGCTCTCGATCGGACTCGAGGACCCCGAGGACCTCTGCGCCGACCTGGCCCGGGCGTTCGCTGCTGCTCGCTGACCGACTCCCTTGGTGCGGCGACTCAGTCCAGCTGCTCGATGATGAGCGTGGATGCCACGGGACGGCTGCCGCCGGCGAACGGCGTGATCGAGAGGGCGGTGCTGTTCTCGGCGGGATTGCGAATCGTGAGCACCGAGTCGACGACCGTGGTCTCGACAAGGGAGTCACCACTGATCGTGGTCGAGCCGGTGTTGTGGCCGACGACGGTGTAGTCCAGCTCCGCGCCGTTGAGGACCACGACGAGCTGGCCCCGCTCCGTGACAGGGACCGAGACGGACACCCGATAGGTGCCGATGTCCGGAAGGACGAACGAACTGGTTCCGGTCCGCACGATCGTGTCGCTGCTTGGGCCGTTCTGCGGGAAGGGCACGTCGGCGCCAGCGGCCACGAGGTTGGCGTTGTCAGGCGGCGTCAGGGCGAAGAACTCGGCGTACTCCGAGACCGCGTCCGCGCCGGGCGCTCCGGGAGGACCCGGCAAGCCCGGCGCCCCGTCTCGGCCAGGTAGCCCGGGTGCTCCGGGGGGACCCACCGTCCCGTCCGCACCTGCAGCGCCCTTGGCGCCCGGAGCCCCGGTGGACCCCACGGCTCCTGGCTGGCCGGCCGCACCCGCAGGTCCGGCGACTCCTCGTCGCCCAGCGACGTTCCACGTGATGGGCCGCGACCCCTCGGGGCAGGAGCGCGTCGCCGTCGTCTTCGTCAGAACCTTGGTCTTCTCGTCCACGCAGGCATGTACCTGTGCCGGACCGGATCGCTCCTGATCGCCGCCTGGGCCGGCTACGCCGTAGGCACCCCCGGCCGTCAGCAACAGGAGCGCGCTGACCAGCGGCGCGTGCGCGCGCAGGGATGGCAGAACCTTCGACACGGGGACCCCTTGAGCTAGGCCGCCCAGAGGATGTACTCACGTGAGCCAACGGCGATGGCACCGTAGCAGCGAGGAGGCGTGGGCCGTGGTGCTTTCGGCAGCGCTCGCCAAGCACGAGGACGTTCGCTGGCACGCCTGACGCAGCCTTCGCGAAGCACGCGACATACTCACGCCCAACACTCGCTCCTGCCACCGTGCAGCCTCCGATCGGACGCTCATGTCCCACCGCACAGCAGTCCGGCTCCTCTCCGCCATCCTCCCTCTCTCCGCCGTGCTCGTCGCGCTGCCTGCCGCCCACGCCGAGCGCGTGGTGTCCAGGGATGCCACCGGTGACGCCAGCAGATTCGTCGAGAGCGACCTGGCGGTGCCCGAGCCCGTCGAGCCGGAGTTCGTCGTGGCGCCGGAGCACGAGGCGATCGACATCACCCGGACCGTGGTCGACCACCGTGCCGCGCGATTGCGTGTGACGGTGGGCTATCGCAACCTGAGTCGCAACTTCCACCACACCCAGTTCGTCCGGGTGCGCACGCCGGACAAGAAGTTCGACATCATGGTCGAGCGGCTCGGGGGGCCGGCCTTCCCTCTCCTCGTGGCTGGGCGGGGAAACCTGGTGGGGTGCGTTGGTATGGACGCGTCCGTCGACCCGTCGACGGATCGCATCGCGCTCACCGTGCCGACGTCCTGCCTCGAAGACCCGCGCTGGGTGAGCGTGGGTGTGGGCGCTTTCGGGATGAACCGCCGCGAGATGGCCGCGGACCCTGAGAACTTCGAGGTGTTCATCGATGACGCCAATGCGCTCGGACCGTTCAAGGACGAGGATCTGCGGATGGGACCGAAGGTCCACCGCGGCTGAGACCTGGGCAGCACCATGACGGGCTAGAAGACCGACCAGCCCGTCATGGTGGTGAACCGGTCGAGTGCGGCGACGCCGGCAACCGAGTTGCCGGAGGCGCCCAGAGCCGGACTCCAGACGCAGATCGTGCACCGACCCGGAATGACGGCCAGGATGCCGCCGCCCACTCCACTCTTCCCAGGAAGCCCGACCCGGTAGGCGAACTCGCCGGCGGCGTCATAGGTGCCGCACGTGAGCATGATCGCGTTGATCCGCTTCGTCTCGCTGGCAGTGAGCATCCGGCTCCCGTCTGCGTGGACGCCGTTGCGCGACAGGAAGCTCGCGCTCAGGGCGATCTCGCGACACGTCATCGACAGGGAGCACTGCCAGAAGTACTCGTCGAGCACGGTCTCCACCGGGCACTCGAGGTTGTCGTAGCTGGCCAGCAGGTGCGCCATCGCGGCGATGCGGTTGCCGTGGGTCCGCTCCGACTGGGCCACGGTCGGGTCGCCATCGATGTCCGGGTTGCCGCTGCCGCTCCGGATGAGCTCGCGCATCGCCGAGGTCGCGCTGCCCGTCTGCGCGTGCAGCTGGTCGGTGACGACCAGGGCGCCCGCGTTGATGAACGGGTTGCGCGGCTTGCCCGCCTCTTGGTCGAGCTGCAGCAGCGAGTTGAACGGGTTGCCCGAAGGTTCGCGCGACACCCGCGTCCAGATGCGCTCGTTGTCCTGAGCCATCACCAGCGCCAGGCTGAACACCTTGGAGATGCTCTGTACGGAGAATGGGACGTCGGAGTCGCCCACCACGTGCACGCTGCCGTCGTTCATCGCCACCGCCATGCCGAACTGACGGGGATCGACTTCGGCGAGGCTCGGGATGTAGTCGGCCACCGATCCTTGGCCCATCGACCCCGTCGCGACATCGTGGACGTCCCTGAGCACCTCGTCCATCATGTGGCTCATTGTCTACGTCGTGACCGCTGGTTCCCGCACGGCGCTCCGCGGCCTGACGCTGGGCCGGCGTACGCGCCTCGACCCCGAGTAGAACCAGCTGCCGGCGGCAAAGCCGGTGTACTTGTCCTCGGCCGCCCATGCTCCGCACGCCTGGAGCGCCGGGCAGGGGCCGCAGATCGCCCGGATGGTGTCGATCGCCTCCCACTGCGCGACCGGGTCGGCGCCCTCGAACTCCTGCTCCAGCCGGGCCCAGTGGTGCAGGTCCCCGCCGCAGGGCACGGCGTCGGCGATGCTGGCCGCGGCATAGGCAGCAGCAGCCGCAGCGCTGTTGTCGACAGCGCAACGGCCCTGAGCGGTCATGCGGCGGGGACCCCGTCGGTGACCTGGTGGGGGACCTCGCCGAGGACGTCGTCGAGGCCCACGGTCTCGATGCCGACGGCCTCGCCGACGGGCGCGTTGGTCAGCAGGCCGGCATGGGTGTTCAGGCCCAGCGCGAGGCTGTGGTCGTCGCGGCAGGCCTGGGCCCAGCCCTTGTTGGCAAGCGCGACGGCGTACGGCATGGTCGCGTTGGTCAACGCGTAGGTCGAGGTGTTCGGGACCGCGCCGGGCATGTTGGCGACGCAGTAGAACGTCGAGTTGTGCACGGTGTACGTCGGGTCCGCGTGGGTCGTGGCGTGGGTGTCCTCGAAGCAGCCGCCCTGGTCGACCGCGATGTCGACGAGCACGGAGCCGGGCTTCATCCGCGAGACGAGGTCGTTGGTCACGAGCTTGGGTGCCGCCGCACCTGGGATCAGCACGGCGCCGATGACCATGTCGGCCTCCATCACCTGCTGCTCGATCGCGAGCTTCGAGGACGCGAGGCCGTGCACCCGGTTGTCGTAGCGCCAGAAGGTCATCCGGAGCTTGTCGAGGTCGGTGTCGAGCAGGGTGACGTCGGCGCCCATGCCGAGGGCGATGTTGGCGGCGTTCTGACCCGAGACCCCGGCCCCGATGATGACGACCTTGGCGCTGTCCACGCCGCCGACACCGCCCATCAGCACGCCGCGGCCGCCGTTGGCCTTCATCAGCGAGTGAGCACCGACCTGGGGCGCCAGGCAGCCGGCCACCTCGGACATCGGGTAGAGCAGCGGCAGTCCGCCGGAGGGCAGCTGGACGGTCTCGTAGGCGATGGCGGTGACCTGTCGCGCGAGCAGCTCCTGCGTCAGCGCCTTGTCAGCGGCGAGGTGGAGGTAGGTGAAGAGCGTCAAGCCCTCGCGCAGCTGGTGATATTCCTCAGCCACCGGCTCCTTCACCTTGAGCAGCAGGTCGGCCGTACCCCAGACGTCGTCGGCGGTGGCGATGACCGTCGCGCCCGCTCCACGGTAGGCCTCGTCGCTGATCGACGACCCGAGGCCGGCCCCGGCCTGGATGAGCACCTCGTGACCGTGCGCGACGAGCTCGTGCACGCCGGCGGGCGTGATGGCCACGCGGTATTCGTGGTTCTTGACTTCCTTCGGGACGCCGACCTTCATTGCTCTCCTCGAACGTTGCAGTAAGGACCCCAAGGATGCATATGTGATAGACATCGCACCACCCCTACAGTTAGATGTTCGAAATTCCCGACGTTTCTTCTCGGAAATTCATTTCGGTATCGAGATTGAGGACCCCCGATGAAGGAAGTTCGTCGCCCCTCCGAGAGCGCGTCCGCAGGCCGACCCCTCGACGACACGGATCTGGCGATCCTTCGACTCCTGGCCCGGGACGGTCGGATGTCCAACAGCGCCCTTGCCGAGGAGGTCGGCATCGCCCCGTCCACGTGCCTCAACCGGATCCGCCACCTCCGTGAGAGCGGAGTGATCCGCGGCTTCAGGGCCGACATCGATCCCGGGGCGGTGGGCCGGCCGCTCCAGGCGGTCGTCTTCGTGCGACTCCACCGGAGCGCGCGCTCGAAGATCCGCACGTTCGCCACCTATCTGGCAGATCTGCCAGGCGTCCTCAACGTCTTCGTCCTGGCCGGGGGCAACGACTTCGGAGTGCACGTCGCGGTGAGGGACAGCAACGACCTGAGGGACTTCGTCGTGGGAAACCTGAGCGAGATGGCAGAGGTCGCCGGCACCGAGACCAACCTGATCTTCCAGCACCTCGTGCCCAGTCGCCGGCGCGACGTCTGAGTCGGTGCTGACCGGGGTGGGTGTGATGATCGGCGCATGAGCTATCAACTCGGGCGGGGGACCGGACCGCTGCGGGGCGTGAAGGTGGTCGAGATCGCCGGCATCGGCCCGGGACCGCACGCCTGCATGATCCTGGCCGACCTCGGCGCCGACGTGATCCGCATCGACCGGCCAGGTGGCCAGCCCTTCGACAGCGGCACCCGCGACGTGCTGACCCGCGGCCGACCGAGTGTGGCGATGGATCTCAAGCAGCCGGCGGCCGTCGCGGTGGTGCTCGACCTCGTCGCCCGTGCCGACGTCCTGGTCGAGGGCATGCGCCCTGGCGCCGCCGAACGCCTGGGTCTGGGCCCAGAGCAGTGCCACGAGCGCAACCCGGCGCTGGTCTACGGCCGGATGACCGGCTGGGGCCAGGACGGCCCGTGGAGCCAGACCGCCGGGCACGACATGAACTACATCGCCATCACCGGCGCCCTGCACGGTCTCGGGCAGGACTCCGCCCGCCCGCACTTCCCGGGCAACCTCCTCGGTGACTTCGGCGGTGGTTCGACCTATCTCGTCATCGGCGTCCTCGCCGCGCTGCTCGAGGCCCGGCTGAGCGGGCAGGGGCAGGTGGTCGACGCGGCGATCGTCGACGGCACCGCCCACCTCAACGCGATCTCGTCCACCTTCGCTGCCCTGGGCCTGGCGTCGGACCGGCGGGCGTCGGGACTCCTCGACGGCGGCGCCCCCTACTACGAGCTCTACGAGACGGCCGACGGCGAACACATGAGCGTCGCGGCGCTGGAGCCGCAGTTCTATGCCGAGCTCGTACGCCGACTGGAGCTCGACCTCCCTGACCGCGACGACCCCGCCAACTTCCCTGCGATCCGCGTCGCGCTCAGCGCACGCTTCAAGGAGAAGACCCAGGCGGAGTGGTCGGCAGTCTTCGAGGGGACCGACGCGTGCGTGGCGGGCGTCGTCTCGCTGACGCAGGCGCCGACCCATCCGCACCTGGCTGCCCGGGGCACGTTCGTCGAGCAGGAGGGCGTCGTCCAGCCGGCTCCTGCGCCCCGATTCAGCCGCACCCCGAGCACCCTCTCGATGGCGCCGGGCGGCCCGGGCGCGCAGACCCGCGAAGCGCTCACCGTCTGGGGCATCGAGGACGTCGACGCCCTGATCCACTCCGGGGCGGCGGTCCAGGCATGACGATGCGTCCCTTCCTCTTCCTCGGCACCCGCGCGGAGGACGAGGTCGCCCAGCAGGAGTACGACGCCGTGCTGGCCGGCACCGGGCTCCGCCCCGACGAGCTGGTCCGCGTCCGGCTCGAGGCAGGCCCGCTCGGCGAGGTCAATCTCGACGACTGGTCCGGGATCATCCTGGGCGGTGGTCCCTTCAACATGTCGGACCCCGACGAGGACAAGGCACCGGTCCAGCACCGGGTCGAGGCCGAGCTCCACGACCTCGCCGAACGCGTGGTCGCGACCGACCACCCGTTCCTCGGCGCCTGCTACGGCATCGGCGTGCTCGGCACCCGCGCCGGTGGTGTCGTCGACCGGACGTACGGCGAACCGGTGGGTGCCCTGCCGGTCCGGCTGACCCCCGCGGGGCTCGACGACCCGCTCTTCGGTCGCCTCCCGGAGGTGTTCAGCGCCTTCCTCGGCCACAAGGAGGCGGTCTCGCGCCTGCCCGAGGGCGGCGTGCTGCTGGCCTCGACCGACACCTGCCCGGTCCATGCCTTCCGGATCGGTCGCAACGTCTACGCGACCCAGTTCCACCCCGAGCTCGACGCCGCTGCCCTCTGCGACCGGCTCGACGCGTACAGCGCTCACGGCTACTACGAGCCGCACGAGCTGGAGTCGTTGAAGGCCGCTGCCCGCGAGGCGATGGTCATCGAGCCCGTCCGCCTGTTGGCGCGCTTCGTCGAGCTGTACGCCCGGACGTAGCACGTGAGTCACGCGAGCCGCGGCCGCACTCGCTGCCGCTCCACCATGGGATGTCGGTAAATGGGCACTTCCCTCGGTCAATTGACCGAGGGAAGTGCCCATTGGGCTGCATACCTTGGTGAACAGTCAGCGCGACCGGCGGCGGCGGGCCGGAGCGCGTCAGCTGACGCCGGTCACCTGAGGGGTGCCAGCGGTCAGCCGCTCACCAGAGGCGGTGTCGAAGACGTGCAGCGCAGCGGGGTCGATCTCCAGGCGGACCTTCTCGCCTTTCTGCAGCTGCCGCCTGCCCTCGAGGCGCACCACCGCTTGGGTGGCGACCTCGGCCAGCGACGGGTCGTCGGGCGTGGCGTAGAGGAAAGCGTCGGCCCCGAGCTCCTCGACGACGGTCACGGTGACGGCGAAGCCGTCGGACTCCGAGGAGCCGATGTGCCACGCGTGGGGACGCACGCCGAGGGTGACCTCGCTGCCGGCACGCGAGGCGACATCACGCTCGAGGGGGACCGCGTGGTCACCGATCCAGGCCTTGCCGTCGCGCACCTTGGCGGGCAGGAGGTTCATCGCCGGCGAGCCGATGAAGCCGGCGACGAAGAGGTTGGCGGGGCGGTCGTAGAGGGCCAGCGGGGTGTCGACCTGTTGGAGGTGGCCGTCCTTCATGACTGCGACCCGGTCGCCCATTGTCATGGCCTCGACCTGGTCGTGGGTGACGTAGACGGTGGTGGTCCCCAGCCGCTGCTGCAGGGCCGCGATCTGGGTGCGGGTCGAGACCCGGAGCTTCGCGTCGAGGTTGGACAGCGGCTCGTCCATCAGGAACACCGCAGGCTGACGCACGATGGCCCGACCCATGGCGACGCGTTGGCGCTGGCCGCCCGAGAGGGCCTTGGGCTTGCGGTCGAGGTATTCCTCGAGGTCGAGCAGCTTGGCAGCCTCGCGGACGCGACGGTCCCGCTCGTCCTTGCCGACCTTGGCCACCTTGAGGGCGAAGCCCATGTTCTCCGCGACGGTCATGTGGGGATAGAGCGCGTAGTTCTGGAAGACCATCGCGATGTCGCGATCCTTCGGCACGTCGTCGGTGACGTCACGGTCGCCGATCATGATCGAGCCCCCCGTGCACTCCTCGAGGCCAGCCAGCATGCGCAGGGACGTGGACTTGCCGCACCCCGAGGGGCCGACCAGCACCATGAACTCGCCGTCCTCGATCTCGAGGTTCAGGTCGGACACAGCGGGGCTCGTGGCCCCGGGGTAGATGCGTTGTGCGTTGACAAATCGAACTGATGCCATGACGGGTCAATCCCTCCAACCGGCAGGAACGTGCCGGACGATCCGTAGTGAGTGGGAGCCACGCACCCTACGGTGGGGCGGACTTTTCGTCCAGTGATCATGAAAGCGCTTCCACAGTGGAGTGTTCAGATGGCGAGCCGGTGCCACAGAACCCTTGACACTTCCTTGTGACCCGTGTCACCTTCTAGGCGTCATCTCCGTGGAAGCGCTCTCACAACTTCTCACGGCTCTCCCTCCAGGCCCGATGTTGGGCCTGACTCAGATCAGGAGCAAGCGACGTGCAGAACACCACCACCGGACCGGTAGGCCGGTCCCGACCCCGGGCCGCGCGCCTGCGCCGCGGAGCGGCCATCGGCGCCGTCGGCGTCCTCTTCATGGGCCTGGCCTCCGCGTGCGGTGGCGACGACTCGGGTAGCGAGGCAGACGGCAAGGTCACCTTGACCGTCGCCACCTTCAACGAGTTCGGCTACGAGGAGCTCATCGAGCAGTACATGGAGGAGAACCCCGACATCAAGGTCGTGCAGAAGAAGACCGGCACGTGGGAGGAGCACCGCGACAACCTCTACACCAAGCTCGCCGCCGGGTCCGGACTCTCTGACATCGAGGCCATCGAGGGTGACGGCATGGCTGCGATCCTCGAGGAGGCCGACGCATTCACCGACCTGACTGATCCCGAGGTCGAGGGTCGCTGGCTGGACTGGAAGACCGAGGGGGGCACGAGCACCGACGGCCAGCTCATCGGCTACGGCACCGACGCCGGACCCGAAGGCATCTGCTACCGCGCCGACCTGTTCGAGCAGGCCGGGCTGCCGACTGATCGTGAAGAGGTCGAGGCCCTCTTCACCGACTGGGACACCTACTTCGCGACGGGCAAGGAGTTCGTCGAGAAGATGCCCGACGTCGCATGGTACGACTCCTCCAAGGGCACCAGCCAGGCGATGATCAACCAGCTCGAGTTCCCCTTCGAGGACGCGGACAACAATGTCGTCGCGCTGGAGAACCCCGAGGTGAAGGCGGTCTTCGACAAGGTCACCGAGATGCAGGCGGCCGGCCTCGCCACCGACCTCGACCAGTGGTCCGACGACTGGGTGGCCGCCTTCCAGAACGACGGCTTCGCGACCATGGCCTGCCCGCCGTGGATGCTCGGTGTCATCGAGGGCAACGCGGACGGCGTCGAGGGTTGGGACCTGGCCAATGCCTTCCCCGGCGGCGGCGGCAACTGGGGCGGTTCGTACCTCACCGTGCCTGCGCAGTCCGAGCACCCGGAGGAGGCCATGGCCCTGGCCAACTGGCTGACGGCGCCCGAGCAGCAGATCAAGGCGTACGAGGCCAAGGGACCGTTCCCGAGCCAGGAAGAGGCGCTGGGTGACCCCCAGCTCACCGACTCCGTCAACGCGTTCTTCAACGACGCCCCCACCGGCGAGATCTACTCCGAGCGCGCAGCGGCCGTCGAGGTCCAGCCTTACAAGGGCCCGAAGTACGGCGACATCATCACCGCCTTCCAGGCCGCCATCCTGCGAGTCGACCAGGGCCAGGAGTCACCGGACGAGGCGTGGGAGTCCTTCGCCGCCGACGTCGAGCGCATCGGCTGATCGACCACCCGATGAGCCTCGACCATCCAGTCGCACCTGCCGGGGACGTCGTCTCGACGACGTCCCCGGCAGGGGCCACCACTGCACCTCGATCGACGACCGAAGTCCCCGTCCCCCGGGAGCCGCGTCGCCGTACGCTGCGCCACCGGCTCTCCCGGCTGGACGTCCAGCTCTCGCCGTACCTCTACATCTCCCCGTTCTTCATCCTCTTCCTGGTCGTCGGGCTCTTCCCCCTCATCTACACCGGCTACGTCTCGGTCCACCAGTGGAGCCTGATCGGTGGGCAGGGCGAGTTCGTCGGCCTCGAGAACTACCGCGCCGTCTTCGAGGACCGCTACTTCTGGCGGGCCCTGCGCAACACGTTCAGCATCTTCGTCCTGTCGTCGGTGCCTCAGGTCTGCATCGCGATGGTTCTGGCCGGCCTCCTCGACACGCAGCTGCGCGGACGTACCTTCTGGCGGATGGGCATCCTGGTGCCCTTCGTGGTCGCCCCGGCCGCCGTCACCCTCATCTTCGGCAACCTGTTCGGTGACCGCTACGGGCTCGTCAACGACGCGCTCGGCCTCGTCGGCATCGACGCCATTGCCTGGCATGTCGACACCTTCGCCAGCCACATCGCGATCGCCTCGATGGTCAACTGGCGCTGGACCGGCTACAACGCCCTGATCCTGCTCGCCGCGATGCAGGCGGTGCCCCGTGACCTCTACGAGTCGGCCGCCATCGACGGCGCCGGCAAGATCCGCCAGTTCCTGTCGGTGACGGTGCCGATGATCCGGCCCACCATCATCTTCGTCATCATCACCACCACGATCGGCGGCCTGCAGATCTTCACCGAGGCCAGGCTCTTCGACAACGTCGGCCTCGGCGGGTCGGACCGCCAATGGCAGACGGTCACGCTCTACCTGTGGGAGATCGGCTGGCGCGTGCGCAACCTTGGCATGGCCTCGGCCGTGGCGTGGCTGCTGTTCCTGTTCATCGTCGCCGTCGCGCTTCTCAACCTGGTGCTGACCCGTCGTATCGGGGGTGGCTCGCGATGACGCGTCGACCCGGGTTCCTGGTCTACGGCCTGCTGACCGCGTTCATCATCGGCTCGACCGCACCGCTCTACTGGTCGTTGCTCGTCGGCTCGCACACGAAGGATGTCGTCACCCGCGACGTTCCGCCGCTGCTGCCCGGCGGTCACTTCTTCGACAACGCCCAGCGCGTCTTCGAGACGGTCGAGTTCTGGAAGGCGCTCGGCAACAGCCTGCTCGTCTCGACCGTCTGTGCGACCTCTGTGGTCTTCTTCTGCACCCTTGCCGGCTATGCCTTCGCCAAGCTCCGCTTCCGTGGCTCCGCGCCGCTGATGATCTTCGTCGTCGCGACCCTCGCGGTGCCGACCCAGCTCGGCGTGATCCCACTCTTCATCCAGATGGCCAAGCTCGGCTGGACAGGCCACCTGTGGGCCATCATGGTGCCGATGCTGGTGACGGCATTCGGCGTGTTCTTCATGCGTCAGTACCTCGTCGACGCCATCCCCGACGAGCTCATCGAGGCTGCGCGCGTCGATGGCTGCTCGATGATCCGTACGTTCTGGAACGTCGCCGTCCCGGCGGCCCGCCCGGCGGCAGCCATCTTGTGGCTCTTCACGTTCATGACTGTCTGGACCGACTTCTTCTGGCCGATGATCGCCCTGCCGGCCACCAACCCGACCGTCCAGATCGCACTACAGCAGCTGCAGAGTGGCTACTACGTCGACTACAGCCTCGTCCTTGCGGGCGCCGTGTTGTCGACCATCCCGCTGCTGGTCCTGTTCGTCCTCACCGGCCGCCAACTGGTTGCCGGCATCATGCAAGGAGCTGTCAAGGGATGACCGACGTCCAGACCCGAACCGTCGAGGAGCTGACCTTCCCGCCCGAGTTCCTGTGGGGTGCCGCAACAGCGGCCTTCCAGATCGAGGGCGCCACAGCCGAGGACGGGCGTACGCCGTCGATCTGGGACACCTTCGCCCGGATCCCCGGTGCCGTCGTCAACGGTGACACCGGCGACGTCGCGTGCGACCACTACCGCCGGATGCCGCAGGACGTCGCGCTGATGCGCGATCTCAACCTCAACGCCTATCGCTTCTCGGTCGCCTGGCCGCGGGTGCGGCCAGACGTGGGACCCGCCAATCAGGCGGGCCTCGACTTCTACCGCCGACTGGTCGACGAGCTCCTCGGGGCCGGCATCCGGCCGTGGGTGACGCTCTACCACTGGGACCTCCCGCAGACGCTCGAGGACGCCGGTGGCTGGACGAACCGCGACACGTCCTACCGGTTCGCGGAGTACGCCTTGTCGGTCCACGACGCGATCGGGGACCGCGCGCCGACGTGGACCACCCTCAACGAGCCGTGGTGCACGGCCTTCCTCGGCTACACCGGTGGCCAGCATGCCCCGGGCCGCCAGGAGGGCGTGGCCGGGCTGGTGGCCGCGCACCACCTGATGCTGGGGCACGGGCTCGTCGTCGAGGAGTTGCGTCGACGCACCGCGACCGCCGACCTGGGCATCACCTTGAACCTCACCGTCGCGGACCCGCACGACCCCACCGATGAGCTCGACCGCGACGCCGCCCGCCGCATCGACGCCCTGCACAACCGGGTCTTCCTCGACCCGATCCTGCGCGGGACCTATCCGGCCGACCTCCTCCAGGACACGGCCGACCTGATGTGGCAGGGACGCCCGTGGGCGGACGTCGTACGCCACGGCGACCTGGCCACGATCAGCGCGCCGATCGACGTGCTCGGCGTCAACTACTACAAGGGTGACGCCGTGTCCGGTCGCCAGCACGAGGACGTCACCGGCTTTGCCGGGGACCACGCCGAACGCCCCACCAGCACCCCTTTCGTCGGGTGTGAGGACGTCACCTTCCCCTCGCGCGGCCTGCCGGTCACCGACATGGGCTGGGAGGTCCAGCCCGAGGGCCTGACGCGCCTGCTCAAGCGCATTCATGACGACTACGACGCGCCGGTCATGTACGTCACGGAGAACGGGGCGGCCTACGCTGACACCGTGGCAGCCGACGGCACGGTCGACGACCCGGATCGGGTGGCGTACGTCGAGGACCACCTGCGCGCCGTACACGCCGCCATCGAGCAGGGCGTCGACGTCCGCGGCTTCTTCCAGTGGTCGCTGCTCGACAACTACGAGTGGGCCTACGGCTACGGCAAGCGCTTCGGCATCGTCCACGTCGACTACGACACCCAGGTCCGCACGCCCAAGAGCAGCGCGCTGTTCTATGCCGAGGTGGCCCGGACCGGACGGCTCGCTCGGGGCGGTCCGACCCCGTGAGGGCGCCGCGGTGACGAGCAACGGGGTGCGCGCCGGGGGGTCGCCGACCCTCGACGAGGTCGCCCGGGTCGCCGGTGTCTCGCGTGCCACCGCGTCCCGTGCGATCAACGGCGGCCAGCGGGTCAGTGCCCACGCGCAGTCCTCGGTGGACGCGGCAGTCCGCTCGCTCGGCTACGTCCCCAACCCGGCCGCTCGCAGCCTGGTCACCCGGCGGACCGACTCCATCGCGGTGGTCGTCCCCGAGCCTGACGACCGGGTGTTCTCCGACCCCTTCTTCGCGCGCACGCTGCGCGGGGTCAACCGGGTGCTGGGGGAGAGTGACATCCAGCTCGTGCTGCTCCTCGCGCGTCCCGGTGCCTCGAGCGAACGCACCCTGCGCTACCTCACCAATCGGCACGTCGACGGCGCGATCGTCGTCTCGCACCACCGCGACGACGGGCTGGCGGAGCAGCTGACCCGGCTCGACCTGCCGTGTGTCTTCGGCGGCCGTCCGTGGTCGGGGGGCGACCGGGTCACCTACGTCGACATCGACAACACCGCCGGCGAGCGCGAGGCCACGCAGGTGCTCATCGACCGGGGTTGTCAGCGCATCGGCACCATCGCCGGCCCGAGCGACATGACGGCCGCCGAGGACCGCCTGGCCGGCTGGCGGGAGGCCATGTCGGCTGCCGGGATGCGCGACGACGCGGTCGAGCACGGCGACTTCACCGAGGACGGCGGCCAGCGAGCCGCCGAGGCGCTGATGGCTGCCCATCCCGACCTCGACGGCCTGGTGGTCGCCTCGGACCTGATGGCCTCCGGTGCGCTCAAGGTGCTTGCGGCGTCGGGTCGCCGGGTGCCTGACGACGTGGCGGTGGTGGGTTACGACGACCTGGGCGTCGCCGAGCGCACGACTCCGGCGCTGACGACCGTGCGGCAGCCCGTCGAGGAGATGACCGAACGCGCCACCCGCCTGCTGCTCGAGCAGATCGACGGTCGCAGCGCCGGGCGCCCCATGCGCGTGATCATCCCGCCGACGCTGATCCGCCGCGACAGCGCCTGAGCGTCGGGCGCGACTTCCACGGGGATTCACACCTTCACCACGCGTCCCGCTAGGGTTGCCCCGAAGTCGCCCCGGCCAGTCTTGCCCCGGGACGCAGTGGGGGCCCGCAACGGCGCCCGCTCACCTCGAACTCATCGAGGCCACGCCGCGCATCGTGCGCGAAGTGTTGGCGAGACGCCAACGAAAAGGTTCAACCATGACTTTCGCCGACTTCGGCGTGCCCACCGCGCTCATCGACATCCTCGAGAAGCAGGGCATCACCTCCCCCACTCCCATCCAGGCGGCCACGCTGCCGGACAGCCTCGCCGGTCGCGACGTGCTCGGCCGCGGCCGCACCGGCTCCGGCAAGACCTTCGCCTTCCTCCTGCCGCTGGTCGCACGCCTCGACGCCTCCAAGCTCCCGGCGATGTCGCGCAAGCCCCGAGCGGTCATCCTCGCGCCGACCCGCGAGCTCGTGGGCCAGATCCACGCCGAGCTGCTCCCGCTCGCCAAGTCCGCCGGCCTGTCGACCGTCGTCATCTACGGCGGCGTCGGCCAGGGCGCGCAGACCACCGCGCTGAAGAAGGGCGTCGACATCGTCATCGCCTGCCCCGGTCGCCTCGAGGACCTGATGCAGCAGAAGTACGCCGACCTGTCGGCCGTCGAGATCACGATCCTCGACGAGGCCGACCACATGGCCGACCTCGGCTTCCTGCCTGGCGTGCGCCGGATCATGGACAAGACCCCGCAGACGGGTCAGCGCCTGCTGTTCTCCGCGACGCTGGACAAGGCGATCGACGTCCTGGTCAAGCGCTTCCTGACCAACCCGGTCACCCACCAGGCCGACTCCGCCCAGTCGCCCATCTCCACGATGGCCCACCACGTGCTGCACGTGAGCCGCGACCAGCGGGTGCCGATCCTCGCGGACCTCACCAGCGCGCCCGGTCGTACCGTCGTCTTCACCCGCACCAAGCACGGCGCCAAGGCGCTGGCTCGCCAGCTCAACAAGATGGGCATCCCGGCGGTCGACCTGCACGGCAACCTGTCGCAGAACGCGCGCACCCGCAACATGGCGATGTTCCACTCCGGCGAGGCAACCACCCTCGTCGCGACCGACATCGCCGCCCGCGGCATCCACGTCGACGACGTGGCCCTCGTGGTCCACGCCGACCCGCCGACCGAGCACAAGGCCTACCTGCACCGCTCGGGTCGTACGGCGCGAGCCGGTGCCGCCGGCACGGTCATCACGCTGATGACCGACGAGCAGGTCCGCGACGTGCGCGACCTGACGCGTCTGGCCGGCATCAAGCCCACGACCACCAAGGTCAACGGCACCGACCACCCGATGCTCGTCCAGCTCGCTCCGGGTGTGCGCGCCACGCCCGGTGGCCTCGTCGCCGAGGTTCCCACGTCGTCCGGTGGCGGCGGCGGCGGCGGTCGCTCCAACGGTGCCAACGCCCAGCGCAAGCGGGCCCGCAGCACCGGCCAGACCAACGGCCAGTCGCGTCGGGGCAACCCGACCACCTACACCAGCGAGAGCGGTGGCGGCACCTCGACCAGTGGAGGCGGCGGCCAGCGTCGCCGTTCCGGTGGCGGCCAGGGCGGCCAGGGCGGCCAGGGCGGCCAAGGTGGACAGGCTCCCGGCGGCAACCGCTCGCGTCGCAGTGGCGGCGGAAGCCGTGGCGCTGCGCCGCAGGGTGGTCAGGCCGGCGGCCGTTCACACTCGGCGGCCAACTTCTCCTCCCGCTGATCCCCCCCCGCGACCGGCGCGCGGACATCTGGTCGACCACGGGTCACTCCGAGCGAGCCCCGAGGTCACACCGACCAATGTCCGCGCGTCTCACACCCCCCACCTAGGCTGATCCACATGCGTGGGTGGCTGCTGGACTCGGTGCGCGACACTCTGTGGAACGTCGTCCCGCGGGACCAGCGCGACACCCGCGCGGGTCTGCGGCGTCGCCAGCTCGTCACGGTCGCGGTGGTGCTGGCCGGCGCAGGGATCCTCGGCTACTCGCTGCGCATCGACCCGGGCAGCCCGGCCTTCTACGTCGGCACCATGACGCTGGCCGGCGTGTGGGTCGTCGGCGCCTTCGCCAGTGGGCGGCTCCACCTCGGCAGGCTGGTCACGGGCAGCCGACCGGTCCTGCAGCCGATCGTCCTGGGCCTGGCCCTGTCGGCCGTCTTCGTCCTCGGTGCGTTGGTGGTGCGCGAGATCGAGCCGCTCGCCCGCTACGTGCGCTCGGTCCTGGAGTACGCCGACCAGGGATCAATGACCCTGCTGCTCGTCGTCGCCATGGTCAACGGGATCGCTGAGGAGCTCTTCTTCCGTGGTGCCGCCTACGCAGCGATTCCCCGTCACCCGCTGCTGTGGACGACGGTCGCCTACGTGCTCGCGACGATGGCCACCGGGAACGTGATGCTGTCCTTCGCCGCGATCGTGCTCGGAACTGTGTGCGGCCTCCAGCGCCGTGCGAGCGGTGGTGTCCTCGCCCCGATCCTGACGCACGTGACGTGGTCGACGGTGATGCTCTTCGCGCTGCCGCAGCTCTTCGGCTGACTCCGAGAAGCTAGTTGGGACCCTCGACCAGCTCCTCCGCGTTCTGGAACTTCGCGCGAGTGGTCGTGACGTCGATCGAGGTCTCGCTCCTGGGATCGGTGAGGTCGGAACCCCACAATCCCAAGCCCGCGGCGTACGCCGCATCGACCATGTCCTCAGGGATCCGGTTGCCGACCGTGTGGATCGCCACGGTCTCGCCACCGGGCCGGACGACCACGAGGAAGGCGTCGCCGGAGTCGTCGCCGTCGGCCGGCCGCCAAACCACCCGCACGCCTTGCACGGTCCCGCATCGATACCCGTCCAGACAGCCCGACTCCAGCCACTCGGGCGGCTCAGGTGCGGCCAGGGCGTCGAGGAAACCGGACTGCAGGAGCTGCATGTCGCCGGTGATGCGGACCCGTCCGCCGATCGCGTCGGCGCCGAACTCGCCCTTGTACGCCGACGGGCCGTCGTACTTCCAGGCGTCGCCGTAGGCGTAGATCCAGCCGATGACGACGGTCGCGTCGGTGTTCGGGACCTGCTCGAGGCTCGCGGGATCGACCTCGCCGCCTCTCCAGTCCGTGACGTCCTCACCGGCCGCGACCGTGGCGGCGTCCGTCTGCAGCCGCAACCGGGGGTCCTGCACGAGTTCTGTCATGGTGGCGACCGTCGGCTCCAGCTCGAGCTCTCGAGGATCGCCGGTGATGGTGGGGCCCGCCATCATCACGGTGACCACCTCACCGTCTCGCCGCAGCTGCAGTGCGACCACCCCTGGGTCCTCCTCCGGGGTGGCCAGGTCCCAGGCGAGCAGGACGCCGACCTCAAGCTCGACGCACTGGGCATCCGAGGCGCACGGTGCCAGCTCCGGCTCGCCACGGACGACCGTCACCTCGACCAGGTCTCCGTCGTACTCACCGTCGCCGTTGTAGCGCAGCTCGGCTCCCACCAGGCCAGGTGGCGAGTGCTCGTCGACGTAGGTCGCCTGGCGATGCGTCGTGTCGTCGGCGAGGTGGTCGAGCATCACCGCCGCAACTGCCCGCGGCGTCAGCTGCGCGGACTCCTCCGGCCTCGCGTCGGCGCCGTCGCGGTCTCCACATCCCGCCAGGACGAGCAGCATCGTCGTGAGCGCGCACCTCGCCCGCAGCGCTCATCCGACCGTGCTCCCTGCTCGCATGCAACGCTCCCCGTCGTTGGTGACACCGGGGCCGACGGTGCCACGGATCGCGTCTCCCGCACAGGGCTGGACGGAGCTATGGGCGCGGACCCGCTCCGCGGCGCTCGTAGGAGTCGGCCGAGGCGTCCATCGCCTGCTCGTAGGCCGTGACCAGCCCGGCGATCGTCAGCGGCTTGAGCCGGCGGACGAGGTGGTGGAGGTCCTCGACGCTGCCGCCTGCGTCGCGGACGGCGGGCCACACGTGCGTACGCACGATCTCGGAGAGCTCCTCGGCCACCTCCTGCCCGTGCCGGGCGTAGATCTCGGCGACGGCGGCCGCCGCTTCGGGCGCGACGCCCAGAGCGGCGAGGCCCTCGGCCACGTCGACGTCGCGGTCCGCGGTCAACGGGGCGAGCAGGGAGAGGTGCAGCGCGATGTCGGAGGGAGTGGCGTCACCGGGGATGCGGTCGAGGTAGCCCTTGATCGCGGACAGGGTGAAGCCGTGGTCCTGGAGGGCGCGGACGAGTTCGAGGCGCGCGATGTGATCGGCCGAGTAGTAGCCGGAGCGACCCTGGCGCAGAGGCGGCGGCACGAGGCCCTTGCTGGTGTAGAACCGGACGTTGCGCACGCTCATGTCCACGCGCTCGGTCAGCTCGTCGAGGGTGAGCAGCGCCGGTTGCTCGAGCGCTTCTCGAGTGGCGGGTGCCATGCGGACGTACCTCCTCGGGACTGATCGGTCGGCGAAGGATCGTGACGCGGACCACACCTCTTCGCCATTCTGACAGTGATGGTGTCACAATCGGGTCATGGCAGAGGCATACATCTACGACCACATCCGCACTCCCCGTGGCAAGGGCAAGGCGGCCGGGGCGCTGCACGAAGTGAAGCCGGTCGACCTCGTCGTCGGCCTGCTCGACGAGGTCCTGGTGCGCAACCCGGACTTCGACCCCCACCGTGTCGACGACGTCGTGCTCGGCGTCGTCACCCCCATCGGCGACCAGGGCGGTGACATCGCCAAGACCGCGGCGCTGAAGGCGGGCTACCCGGAGACCGTGGCGGGAGTGCAGCTCAACCGCTTCTGCGCCTCCGGGCTCGAGGCGGTCAACCAGGCTGCGAGCCGGGTGCGCGGTGGCTTCGAGGACCTGATCCTCGCCGGCGGCGTCGAGTCGATGAGCCGGGTGCCGATGGGCAGCGACGGCGGCGCCTGGGCGATGGACCCCGCAACCGCGCTGGCCACCGGCTTCGTGCCTCAGGGCATCGGCGCCGACCTCATCGCCACCATCGAGGGCTGGAACCGCGAGGACGTCGACACGTTCGCGGCGCAGTCCCACCACCGGGCGGCGAAGGCGTGGGCCAACGGCTACTACTCCAACGCGGTCGTACCCGTCAGGGACCTCAACGGCGTCATCATCCTCGACCACGACGAGCTCATCCGCCCTGACACGAGCGTCGAGGGGCTGGCCGGTCTCCGACCGTCCTTCGCGCAGATGGGCAAGGACGCCGGCTTCGACGACGTGGCCCTGGAGAAGTACCACTGGGTCGAGAGGATCGACCACGTCCACCACGCCGGCAACAGCTCGGGCATCGTCGACGGCGCGGCCATCATGGCGATCGGCAACGAGCAGGTCGGCCGCGACCTGGGGCTCACCCCGCGCGCCCGGATCATCGCCACCGCAGTCAGCGGCGCCGACCCGACGATCATGCTGACCGGCCCGGCGCCGGCCGCCCGCAAGGCGCTCGCCAAGGCCGGGCTGGGCGTCGAGGACATCGACCTGTTCGAGATCAACGAGGCCTTCGCCGCCGTCGCCATGCGGTTCATGCGCGACATGGGCATCAGCGACGAGATCACCAACGTCAACGGCGGCGCCATCGCGATGGGCCACCCGCTCGGCGCCACCGGCGCCATCATCCTCGGCACCCTGGTCGACGAGCTCGCCCGCCGCGACCAACGGCGCGGGCTGGCCACGCTCTGCGTCGGCGGCGGCATGGGCATCGCCACCATCGTCGAGCTGTGCTGATGGGCTCGCTCCATTGATGGGCTCGCTCCGCTCGCCTGTGCTCGGCACGCTTGAGACCTCGTCTTCCCTCCTCGACTCGCTCGCTCCGCTCGCCTCGCTCGTCAGTCCAGACGAGGTCGCGTGCCGAGCCTCGCTTCGCTCGTCTCCTTTGACCTAACGAACGGATCTACCTCATGACTGAGACCACCACTGAGACCCGAAGCGCGGTCAGTTACGACCGCGACGTCGACGGCATCGTCACTTTGACCCTGGACGACCCCACGGCCAGCGCCAACACGATGACCGAGCTCTACAAGGACTCGATGGAGCGAGCCGTCGAGCGGTTGTACGCCGACCTCGACGACGCCGACGCCGGGGTGACCGGCGTCGTGCTGGCCAGCGCCAAGAAGACGTTCTTCGCCGGCGGCAACCTCACCGCCATGGTCCAGGCGACGAAGGCCGACGCGGAGCGGATCTTCGAGATGGGCGAAGCCATCAAGGCGAGCCTGCGCAAGTTGGAGACGTTCCCGCGCCCGGTCGTCGCGGCCATCAACGGAGCGGCCCTCGGGGGCGGACTCGAGATCGCCCTCGCTGCCAACCACCGCATCGCCGTCGACGACCGGTCGATCAAGCTGGGCCTGCCCGAGTCGACGCTGGGCCTGCTGCCCGGCGGGGGCGGCGTCACCCGCGTCGTCCGCATGCTCGGCCTCCAGTCGGCGCTGATGGACGTCTTGTTGCCGGGCACGCAGTTCGACCCGCAGGGTGCTCTCGCCAAGGGGCTGATCGACGAGGTCGTCGCCACCCAGGAGGAGCTCCTCCCGGCCGCCAGGGCCTGGATCACCAACGTCAAGGACGACGCGGAGGCCGCGCAGAACCCCTGGGACCGGGCCGGCTACAAGATGCCCGGCGGGACCCCCAAGTCACCGAGCCTGGCCGCCTTCCTGCCCGCCTTCCCGTCGCTGCTCCGCAAGCAGACCAAGGGTGCGGTCTATCCCGCGCCGCGGGCGATCCTCAGTGCCGCCGTCGAAGGGGCGCAGGTCGACTTCGAGACTGCGTCCAGGATCGAGTCGCGCTACCTCACCAGCCTGATCGTCGATCAGGGCTCCAAGAACATGATCCAGGCCTTCTTCTTCGACCTGCAGGCCATCAACTCCGGGTCCCTACGCCCCGAGGGCATCGAACGATTCAAGGCGACCAAGGTCGGCGTGCTGGGCGCCGGGATGATGGGCGCGGGAATCGCCTACGCGTGTGCCCGCGCCGGGATGCAGGTCGTCCTCAAGGACGTCTCGGTCGACAACGCCGAGAAGGGCAAGGCCTACACCGCCAAGCTCAACGCCAAGGGGATCGAGCGCGGCAAGCTCTCACAGGAGAAGGCCGACGAGCTGCGGGGCCGGATCACCGCGACCGCCGACCCGGCCGATCTCGCCGGCTGCGACCTGGTGATCGAGGCCGTCTTCGAGGATCCCAGCCTGAAGGCCAAGGTCTTCGCCGAGGTGATTCCCTTCGTCAACGACGATGCCTTGCTCTGCTCCAACACCTCGACGCTGCCGATCAGCGAGCTCGCGGGTGGGGTCACCCGACCGGCCGACTTCATCGGTCTGCACTTCTTCAGCCCCGTCGACAAGATGCCGCTCGTCGAGATCATCCGCGGCAAGGAGACCTCCGACGCGGCGCTCGCCAAGGCCTATGACGTCGTCCAGCAGATCAAGAAGACCCCGATCGTGGTCAACGACAGCCGCGGCTTCTACACCTCCCGCGTCATCGGCACGATGGTCAACGAGGGCCTGGCCATGCTCTCCGAAGGCGTCCACCCGGTCTCGCTGGAGCGAGCGGCCACCCAGGCGGGTTATCCCGTCGGGACGCTGCAGCTCTCCGACGAGCTCAACATGGAGCTGATGGCCAAGATCCGTAAGGCCTACCTCGACTCCGCCGAGCGCGACGGCAGCGAGGTCCCCGCGCACCCTGCGGACACCGTCGTCACCCGCATGATCGAGCTGGGTCGCCCCTCACGCCTCAAGGGCGCCGGGTTCTACGAGTACGACGAGTCCGGCCGGCGCACGCGGATCTGGCCGGGGCTGGCGACGGAGTTCCCTCCCAGCGAGACCCAGATCCCGCTGCAGGACATCAAGGACCGGCTCCTGTTCGTCGAGGCGCTCGAGACGGCGAAGTGCTTCGAGGAGGCCGTCATCACCTCGTCCGCCGCCGCCAACATCGGCTCGATCATGGGCATCGGGTTCCCGCCCAGCACCGGCGGTGCGGCCCAGTTCATGGTGGGCTATGAGCGCGACGGCGACCTGGGTCTCACGGCGTTCATCGCACGAGCCGACGAGCTCGCTGCGGCGTACGGCGACCGGTTCCGACCGACGGCCTACCTCCGCGGCCTCGCCGAGCGGGGCGAGACCTTCCCGGCCTGATCGCCTCGGCTCCCCGCCGACTGTTCACCATGGGATGTCGGCCAAGGCGCCACTTCCCCGGGTCAATTGACCAAGGGAAGTGCTCATTCGGCTACATCCCATGGGGAAGCAACGGCACACTTGACCGGTGCCCCCCGTGATCGACGTCCGAGACCTCCATGTCCGCTTCGGCGAGGTCGAGGCCGTCGCAGGCATCGACCTGTCCGCGGAGGCCGGTCAGGCCACCGCCCTGCTGGGTCGCAACGGAGCCGGCAAGTCGACCACGATGCGGGTCCTGGCCGGGGTGGTGCCTCCGACCGAAGGAACCGTCCTCGTCGGCGGTCTCGACGTGGCACGCGACGCAATCTCGGTGAAGAGGTTGGTGGGCTACTGCCCCGACGTCGGTGGGCTCGTCCCGCTCGCCACGCCGTGGGAGCACCTCCAGCTCATCGCCCGGCTGCGGCGCATCGACGACTGGGAGACGCGCAGCCGCGACCTGCTGGAGCGCTTCGAGCTCGGGGACGTCTCGCACCGGGTCACGAGCGGCTTCAGCCACGGCATGAGTCGACGACTGTCCGTCGTGCTCGCGGCCTTCCACCAGCCCGACGTGCTGCTCCTCGACGAACCCTTCGACGGTGTCGACCCCATCGGCGTGGACGCGACGCTGGACGTGATCGCCGACGCCCGCGCCCGCGGCGCCTGCGTGCTCATCTCGACGCACCTGCGCGACCTGGCGATGCAGGCGTGCACCACCGCTGTGGTGCTGCGCGGCGGGGCGCGCGTCGCCTCGATGGCGTCCTGCGAGCTCGAGGGAGAGGCCGGCGCCGATGCCTACCGCGCGCTCCTGGACTGACTCGGTCGCGGATCTCTGGCACCTGCTGCGGTTCCGCACCCAGACCGTACGCCGACCACGAGCCGCTGCTGTCGCCTCCGTCGTGCTCGCGGGGTTCACCTTGGCTGCCATGCTCGTCCCACCCCATGTCGGCGCCGTGGCGAAGGTCGGAGGACCGGAGCAGGTGGTCGGCTACCTGCCGTCCATGCTGAGTGGCTTCCTGGTCCTGAGCATCGTCTCGGCCATCTCGAGCGGGGGCGGGCGCGAGCTGTTGCCGCGCGACCAGGCGGCGATCCACCCGATCACGACGACCACCGAGCACCTCGGAGCATTGGTGCTCAGCCCGCTCAACCTCGCCTTCCTCCTCCAGGTCTGGCTGCTGCTGGGAGCGACGTCGCTCGTGACCGGCGGCGACGGCTGGCTCGTCGGCCAGTTGCTCGTGCTGCTCTGGATCGCCTTCGCGACCGCGCTGGCGCAGGCGGTCGGCTGGACGATCGAGATCGTGCGTCGGGGGGAGCGCGGGGTGGCGATCGTCCGCACCATCGCAGTCGTGGGGGCGCTGGCGGCGGTGGCGCTCCATCTCAGCGGCCGGTTCGTCCCCCTGCTGGAAGGGGGCCCGACCCGGCGGCTGGCCTCCTTGATGGCTGGCACGCGTGACGACGCCTGGCTCGCTGTGCCGGTGCTGCTCGTCCTCACCGTGCTGATGGTCCTGATCGGTGTGATCCCGGCCAGGGCCGCGCTGCGCCGTGCTCCTCGAGATGAGCTGAAGGTCGAGAGCGGCATCCACCCCGCCCGGGCGTTCCCGTCCAGTGACGCGGCCATGCTCCTCCGGATGGATCGCGCAGCCGTATGGCGCTCGGTGCCGATGCGCCGCGGCCTGATCGTGCTGGCGCTCGGTCCCGGGCTGGTGGCTCTGGTCGGCGCGATGAGCTGGGGATCGGTGATGGTGCTGCCGGGCCTCGTCATCAGTGGCGGTGCGCTGTTGTTCGGCGTCAACGCCTGGTGCCTCGACGGTCGCGGAGTCCTGTGGCGCGAGAGCCTGCCGGTGTCGCCGCAGATGGTCTTCCGTGCCCGGGCGCGAGTGCTGGCGGAGTGGCTGATCGGCGCGTCCGCGATCACGGTCACCCTGGCATCGATCCGTGCTGGGGTGCCGACGGTCAACCAGGCGATCTCGATGGCGACACTGCTGGTGGTGGTGACGCTGCAGGTCGTGGCGGTGTGCATGTTGTGGTCGGGCCGGCGGCCGTTCAGCGTGAACCTGCGCTCGGCCCGGGCGACGCCCGCCCCGCCCCTGGTGATGGTGGGCTACTCGTCGCGATTGGCTGTCACCACGACCCTCACGGCGCTGATCTTCTCCACGGCGTCCGGGGGCGGCTGGTTGTGGCTCTCGCCGGTCCTGGCCGTGCCGTTGCTGATCTGGTCGCTGCGCACGCTGCGCCGAGCCGAGCAGCAGTGGGTGGCACCCGCGCCGCGGGCGGCCGTGGTGATGACCGTCGCGGGCTAGCTGTCCTGGTCGGGGACCGTTCAGCTCTGCTGGAGCGAGGTCTTGGAGCAGACGGACTGGGCGACGCTGAGGTCCTTGAGTGCCTCGTCGGACCAGTCGGCCATCAACGCGGCGATGGTCGCGGTGCGGATGGTCTCCTGGTCGAGGCGCACGTCCAGGCAGGCGGCGTACTTGGTGGTGTCGAGCTTGCCGTTGGTCAGGTCGTCCTGGGCCTTGGTCGACTCGGCGACGAAGTCGGTGCAGGCCAGCTGGGCGTCGGTCCACGCCTCGGCGACGGTCCGGTCCAGCGCCGTGACCTCGCGGTTGACGTCGAACTCCTCATCCAGGACGCCGCCCGCGCGCAGCTGTGCCGGCGTCACGTCGTCGAGCAGCTCGTCGGCGAAGCACTCGGCGGCCTCCGTGCTGTCCTTGCCCGGGTGATCCCCGGCGAATAGGGCCACGAGCTCGGCCCGAACGGCGTCGACATCCGGGCCGGCCGCATCCTCTTTCGAGGAGGACGCCTCACTGCACCCGACGAGGGCCGGCCAGCATGCCAGCGCCACGAGGAAGGCTCTCCCGCGTGGCACCCGCCGGCCGGACCTCGTCACGCGGTCAGCCCTTCGGCTGGTCGATGACGTACGTGCTCAGGATCTTGTCGGCGAACGTCTGACGCTTCGCGTCCCACAGCGGCCACAGGTAGCCGATCAAGCACGGGATGTAGTCGATGATGTGGGCGAGCTGGCGGACGAACGACATGCCGGCGCCGATCGGCTGACCAGTGTCGGCCTTGACGAGCTTGATGCCCATGACGCCCTTGCCGATGGAGTAGCCCGTCTTGCCCTGCTTGATGCAGATGTTCCAGATGAAGACGGCGAGGTACAGCAGGAAGCCCAGGCCCATGAGTGCGAGACCGAGACCGCTCGTCTCCCCCATGGTGGTGGTGGTCTGGCCGGTGATCGGGTCGACCTCCGTCGAGGCGCCAGCTGTCGTCATGCCCAGGCCGATGTAGTAGGGGATCATCGCGAGCCCCATGATCAGGCTGTCGATGAGGGTGGCCCCCACCCGCTTGCCCCAGTGGGCGAAGTTCGCGCCCTGCGGAGCGCCGTAGCCCTGGCCGTGCTGGTCGCCATACGGGTTCTGCGTGGGCTGGCCGTACGGGTCCTGCGGCTGGGCGCCGGAACCCGTCGGGTCCTGCGGGTTCTGGCCGTACGGGTCAGATGGTGGGTTGCCGTAGTTGGACATGGTGATCCCCTCGTAAAGACGTCTTGTACGTCGAACGGCCCACACCCTACTGAGAGCGGCCGTCGGGGAGCCTGCCCCTGGCCGGAGGAACTGAAACCTAGGGTCTTCCGCGCCCCGATGGGTGGGCCTTTCGGAGGTGGATACGCGGTATGCATACGTGGTATACCTTCTTCCATGCCGGTCACGGGGGCTGGCGGCCGAGGAGCGGGGACGCGATGTCGATCCGAGCAGCAATGCTGGCGCTGCTGGAGCAGGGGCCGATGCACGGCTACCAGCTCCGGGCAGAGTTCGAGCAACGCACCGGGGCCACCTGGCCGCTCAACGTCGGGCAGGTCTACACGACCTTGTCCCGGCTCGAGCGCGACGGACTGGTCGAGCACGTCAGCGGCGCGGGGGCCGAGGACGCGCCCGACCAGAACGGCCAGGTGATGTATCGCGTCACCGACTCCGGCCGGGTCGAGGTGTCGGAGTGGTTCACCACTCCGGTGCCTCGGACCCAGCCACCCCGCGACGAGCTGGCCATCAAGCTGGCCATCGCCGTGACCCTGCCCGGCGTCGACGTCGCGGCGCTGGTCCAGCAGCAGCGGACCGCGACGATGTCGGCGCTCCAGGACTACACCCGCCTCAAGCGAACCGGCCGCGCCTCGCGGCCCGACCAACCCGAGGACCTCGCCTGGTCGCTGGTCCTCGACTCCCTCGTCTTCGACGCCGAGGCCGAGATCCGCTGGCTCGACCACTGCGAAGCGCGCCTGCGCCGCGCCGCCCTGGAAGGGCAGCTGCACACACCCGCCCGACCGACGCGGTCGAGCGTGGCCACGGACGACCCCGAGGAAGCCCGCCGATGACACTCCCAGACAACGCCGTGCTCCACCTCGACAACGTCACTCGCGTGCACGGGCACGGTCCCACCGAGGTCCACGCCCTGCGAGGCGTGAGCTTCACGGCCCGCGCCGGCGAGCTCGTCGCCGTCATGGGTCCCTCCGGCTCCGGCAAGTCCACCTTGCTCACCATCGCCGGCGGCCTCGACGAGGCGACGAGCGGGACGGTCAGCGTCGAGGGCGCGGTGCTCGGCGAGCTCGGCAACGCCGGGCGGGCCCGCATGCGGCGTACGTCGATCGGCTATGTCTTCCAGGACTTCAACCTCATCCCTGCCCTCACCGCTGCGGAGAACGTCGCCCTCCCGCGCGAGCTCGACGGCGAGCGCACCAAGGCCGCCCGGGTGCTGGCCCTCGCGGCCCTCGAGGAGGTCGGCATCGTCGACCTGGCGGACCGGTTCCCCGACGAGATGTCGGGTGGACAGCAGCAGCGGGTCGCGATCGCTCGCGCCATCGTCGGAGAGCGGCGGCTGATCCTGGCCGACGAGCCGACCGGCGCGCTCGACACCGACACGGGCGAGGAGATCCTGCGGCTGCTGCGCAACCGCTGCGACGCGGGCGCGGCCGGCGTGCTGGTGACGCACGAGGCCCGGCACGCCGCCTGGGCCGATCGGGTCGTCTTCATCCGCGACGGTCTGATCGTCGACGAGTCGGGAGCCGACTCCGCCAGCGTGCTCCTCGGAGCCACCACGTGAGGGGTTGGCGCCCCGCCCTGCGCCTTGCCTGGCGGGACGCGTGGCAGGCCAAGGCTCGAAGCATCCTGGTGCTCGTGATGATCGCCCTGCCGGTCCTCGCGGTCACCGCAGCGGCCGTGGTGCAGGCCACGGCCGACGTCGACGGGGTCGAGGCGATCCCGCGCACCATGGGGGCGGCGGAGGCCCGGATCGTGCCCTTGACCGGTACCGTCCTGCAGACCCCGGACCCGGCCAACGGGATGTTCACCACGACGTCGGGCGGAGGGGCGCCGACCCTCGACGACGTGATGGAGGTCCTGGGAGACCGAGCAGTCACCACGATCCGCGCGGGACGTGCCGATGTCGCGATCGGCGACCGGCGCGTCGAGACGATCCCCTCCGAGGTCGACCTCCGGGACCCGCTCGCCGAGGGCTTGTTCGAGCTGCGCACGGGGGACCTGCCGGCGATGCCGGGCGAGGGGGTGGTCAACGAAGCCCTTGCCGACCGCGGACTCACGGTCGGCGACAGCATCGACGTGCTCGGCGAGCAGATCACGGTCGTCGGCATCGGCCGGGACGCGGCCTGGCGTGACACACCCACGATCACGGCGCTGCCCGGCAGTTTCGGCACCGACTTCGCCGGTGGTGGCGGTGGCGGTGGTGGTGGCGGTGACGCGGACGGCGTCGAATGGCTGATCGGCGGCGAAGCGGTGACCTGGACCGACGTCCAGGAGCTCAACGCGATCGGCGCTCTTGTCCACTCCCGCGCCGTCGTGCAGGACCCCCCGGCGCTGCCGCCTGAGGTGGCCGCGCGGCTGGGCCAGGCCAACAACTACGGCGCCTACGTCACGATCGTCTCGCTGATCATCGCCATGGCTCTGCTTGAGGTCGTCCTGTTGGCCGGCCCGGCCTTCGCCGTGGGCGCCCGCCGGCAGGCGCGCACCCTGGCCCTGATGGCGGCCTGTGGCGGCACGCCTCGTCAGGCCAGACGGGTCGTGTTGGCCTCGGGTGTCGTCCTCGGTGCAGTCGCCGCTCTCATCGGAGCCGTGCTGGGTGTTCTCATCGGTTGGGCGCTGGTCCCGGTGGTCCAGCAGTTCAGCGACGCGTGGTTCGGGCCGGTCGACGTCAGGTGGCTGGTGGTCGCGGTCGTCGCTGCGTTCGGGCTGTTGAGCGCGTTCCTGGCTGCGGTGGTGCCGGCCTGGCTGGCGTCGAAACAGGACGTGGTCGCCGTACTCGCAGGACGTCGTGGTGATGCGCCGCCGTCGGCGCGCACGCCGATCATCGGCGTCGTCCTGCTGGGTGTCGGGATCGCCCTCTCGGTGGTCGGTGTCAAGGGCGGCGAGACCGCGATCGCCCTGGGGGCCGTCGTCGCCGTCTTCGGGATGATCTTCATCGTGCCGCTGGTCGTCTCGGTCCTGGCCCGATGGTCCGCCCGGCTGCCGCTGGTGATGAGGTACGCCGTCCGCGACGCCGCACGGCACCGCACGCGCACGGTCCCCGCGGTTGCCGCCGTCGCGGCCACGGTGGCCGGGGTCGTGGCGCTCGGCATCGGCGCCAGCAGCGACGAGGAGCAGAACCGCGAGAGCTACACGCCCACCCTGGCGATGGGGGCAGCCATCGTCGGCGTGACCTCGACGTACGAGCCCAACTCCGGCGAAGCCATCCTGCCGCCGGACGACGTGTGGGATCGCGTCGACGCCGTCATCGCCGAGCGGCTGCCCGACGCCGAACCCGAGGTGATCCGAGGCCAGCGCTCCGAGCTTCCTGACGGTGGAAGCTTCTACCCCGAGGTGCTGGGCGAAGACGGCGAGCCGTTCTACGGATCGTGGGGCGGCGGCCCCAGCAATGCTCCGACCTTCGTCAGCGACGGGCCGGTTCCCGGCCTGATCGACGTCAGCGAGGCCGAGCGGGCCCGGATCTCGACGGCGCTGAAGGCCGGCAAGGCCGTGGTCTTCACCGAGGAGGCGTTCGGCGCGACCGAAGTGACCGTGAAGGAGTTGCTCTACGAGACCGTCGGTGACGGCAGTCCGCCCGAGACCACCAGGTTCACCTGGCCTGCCGTCTTCGTCCAGGCATCGGGACCGGTGCCCGTGCAGCTCATCCTGCCCTCCACGCTGGCTGAGGAGACCAGTGCGCCGGTCACCACGGTGGGCTACTACCTCGACGACGCGGACCTCGGCGAAGGCGTGCAGCAGGACCTCACCGAGACGCTGGCCGGCATCGACGAAGGAGCCTCGCTCTACGTCGAGCGCGGATATGTGGCTCCCGATGATGTCTTCATCCTGCTGCTGGTCCTCTTCACCCTCGGGGGAGTGCTGATGCTCGGCGGCACCTTGACGGCAACCTTCCTGGCGCTGTCAGACGCGCGGCCGGACCTCGCCACCTTGGCCGCGGTCGGCGCGGCTCCACGGTCGAGGCGAGGGGTCGCTGCGTCGTACGCCCTGGTGGTCGGCTTCGTCGGCGCCGTGCTCGGTGCGCTCGTCGGCTTCATCCCGGGCGTGGCGATCACGTTCCCGTTGACCTCTGTGCGCGAAAACGTGTGCATCGGGAGGAACGGCGGCCCGTTGATGTGCGACTTCGAGGGTCCCTACCTGGACATCCCGTGGCCGATGATCCTCGGGCTCGTGGTCGCCTTGCCGCTGCTCACGGCCCTGATCGTCGGGGCGACCGCTCGGTCGCGCCTGCCGCTGGCGGCGCGCCTGACCTGACTGGAGGTGTGCAGGAGTCCCCGGCTAACCGGGGACTCCTGCACTTCATGGCCTTTGCAACGGGGCGGAGTCCATCGGTCTAAGCAACGCTGACTGAGGAGCGTTGTGATGCCGAAGTGGATCTCGTTCGAGATGCAGGAGGAGTTCTTCGATCTGGTGTGTGGGGGTGCGCCGATCACGCATGCCGCTGATTGGTCTGGCGT
>NZ_DATLWX010000042.1:0-186166 GCF_035576065.1 Nocardioides sp. | reverse complement strand
GTAGACGTCGATCACGGGCTCCCCCTGCCCGCGCTGCTTCAAGTGAGGCTCGATCGTCGCTGCGCGGATGTCCCTGTCTCCCGTCGAGGAGTTGCCCGAACAGTGGCCGGCATATCTGGAGGCGAACACGGTCGGGACCCCCTCCATCGAGTGCAACGCGGTGGCGGGATAGTTCCACTCGATCTCGTGGCCGTACTCCTTGTTCTGACCGACCCAACACCACGGCGGGCACGGGCGCTGATCCGGGTGGGTTGCCTTGTCGCTGCTGTCGGGGTAGTGCGTCGGTCGCAGGCCGAGCCTCTCCGTGAGAGCGAAGTCTGATTCCTCGACGTGCTCGCGGAGGTGGTCGAGGACGTGTGTCTGAGATGATGTGGACATGGTCTGGTGCTCCTTGGGCACTAGTTCCTAGGCCCTGGTCGGAGTTGCACCTCCGGTCGGGGCCGCTTGACGTGACGTCAAGCACAGTGACGACGATGCTCCCCATTTGACGTCATGTCAAGTAGGATAGGTGCATGCCTGAACACCTGATGGGAGTCTCCGAAATCGCGGAGCTCTTGGGATTGACCCGCCAGCGCGTCCACCAGATCCGTCAGCTCGAGGGCTTCCCCGAGCCGACCGCAACCATCGCGATGGGGCCGGTCTGGCTCCGAGTCGACGTCGAGACCTGGGCGCACGAGACGGGCCGGCTGACGTCATGACACCGGCCGAGTATGGGCAGCACTTGGCGAGCCTCGAGCCCCCCATCAGCCGCGAGCAAGCCATGGAGTTCGCGCGGATTCTGGTGTCTAGCCAGTCCGCACAGAGTCCGCAGGACACTCAAGGTTGACCAACGGTTGCCAACGGTCGAAACGGAGTCTGCGCAGGTCAGAGCAGCGCAACCAACGCGGGCCAACGCGACCACCTTCGCAGGCCTACACGGAGACCAAGAAGGCGTAGCCGGAACGGCGGAGCCGCCCGGCTACGCCGTCTGGTCTCGAGGACGTGCCGAGCTCGCGAGGCACGGACGTACGCTGGGCCTGAGCTTCGCTCAGGACTTCTGGTCCCGAGGACGCGCTGAGCGAAGCAAAGCGCGGACGTACGTCGGGCGTAGCCGGAACGGCGGAGCCGCCCGGCTACGCGGACGTACGCCAGGCCTGAGCTCCGCTCAGGCCTTCTGGTCACCGTCACCTGGTGACATCAAAGCCACACCGAGAACCGCCCACGGTCCCGTGACCGTGGGCGGTTCTGCTTGTGTCGTCACGAGGTTCGCCCCGGACCGCCGGCCCCTCGTCGAGCCGGACCGTCTCAGCGGGGAACGTGTCGATGTAGGTGTGCCCGACCTCGCGTCGCCAGCTGACCTGGGCCGACCACTGCTTGTCCGCGTCCACGCTCCACTGGCGCAGCTCGCCCTGGCACCACCGGCCGTCCACGAGGACCTCCACGTCGGGCCGTCGGTCAGGGCGATAGGTGCGGACCACGGGCATGCGTGGACGGTAACCACCGGGACCGACGTGCGGCTCGTCCGGGCCATCAAGGACCGGTTCGGCACTGGACGACACAGAACCGCCCGCGGTCTCCGGTCCGCGGGCGGTTCTGGTCTAGAGGCAGATGGTTGTCGCGTCCCCCTCGAACCCCGTCAGCAGACCACCTGGAGCAGTTATATGCCGCGCAGGCCCCGCGCGGATATCCACCGGACGGACAAAGCGGAGTAGACCGATTGCACTAGGCGCGTCGCGAGTGCGGACACCCGGAGCGCCCGACCCACGTGTTTCCCCGGGCCGGTGGCGACCCCGCGTTTTCAGGGCCAGGAGGTCGCCACGCAGCGTCGATGCCAGACATCAGCGAGAGTGAGCAGGTGAAGACGAGGCTGTCGAACCCATGGGAGGAGTCGATCCCGGTAGCTCGTTCGACGGGACAGGCTGTCGCCCCGGGAAGCCTGCGGGGACTCCCCGGTGTTCCCTCACCATGAGCGAAGCGTCCGAGGCCGACGAGGTCGCCCGTGGTCGCGTGTTCCGCGACCTCGTCGAACCCGAGATCGAGGTGATGCTCCGGGTCGCACGCACGCTCACCTCGGGCAATGCCGACGCCGAGGACCTCGTCCAAGAGACCCTTCTGCGCGCCTACCGGGGCCTCCACGGGTTCGACGGACGCCATCCGCGGGCCTGGCTCCTCACGATCCTGCGCAACACCAACGTCAACATGCACCGCAGGCAGCGCCCGGTGCTCGCCGACGACGACCAGCTCCGCCGCGAGTCGCGGCCGGCCTTCGGGACCGCCGAACGGCAGAGCGCGGAGCAGACCTTCATCGACCAGGAGCTGGACGACGAGCTCCACGCCGCGGTCGGCGCTCTCGACCCCCGCTTCCGTGCGGCTCTGATCCTGGTCGACGTGCACGACCTGAGCTACGCCGAGGCCGCCGCCGTGCTGGACGTCCCGGTCGGCACCGTGATGTCGCGACTGAGCCGAGCCCGGGACCGCGTCCGACGCGCCCTGGCCACCACGCTGCCCACAGGAGGGCTGTCATGATCGGAATGGTGCGGCAGATGCTCACCTGCCACTGGTCGGGGCGCCGGATCGAGCGCTACCTCGACGCCGACCCCTCCGCCCCCCTGACCCAGGCTGAGGTCGCGCGGCTCGAGACCCACCTGGCGAGCTGCGAGCGGTGCGCCAAGCTCGCCGACCAGCACCGGGCACTCCATCGCGCCCTGTCCCTGTGGTCCGGGCCGGCCTACGTCGACCCGGCCGCGGTCAACCGGGTGCGGACCTTCCTCGACGAGCTCACGGAGGGCCGGGCCTGATGTCGCAGTTTGCCGACTGTCCCTAGCATTTGGGAAGGGCACACGGGTCCCACCGTGTTCCCCCACTACCAACCCGTCCAGTCCCCTTGAGGTGGTCATGAAGGCAGTGTGGAACGGCGTCACCGTCGCCGAGAGCAACGACACGGTCGTGGTGGAACGCAACCACTACTTCCCGCTCGAGTCCGTGCGGGAGGACCTGTTGCGCCCCTCGGACAAGCAGACGACGTGCCCGTGGAAGGGACAGGCCTCCTACTACAGCCTGGAGGTCGACGGCCAGGTCAACGAGGCGGCTGCGTGGTTCTATCCCGAGCCCAGCCCGGAAGCGGCGCAGATCAAGGACCGCGTCGCCTTCTGGAAGGGCGTCGAGGTGACCGAGTGAGTCGACTCGCGACTCTTGCGTGTGCCGGGGTCCTGCTGCTGACCGGCTGCGCGTCGGACGTCGAGGGGGATGCGACCGGCACCGAACCGGCTGCGAGCGCAGCGGAGTCGACGAGCACCGCGGGGGCGGACAGCACCGCCTCGGAGGCGTCCGTGGACGTGCCGGAGGTGCTCGACTTCACGACCGAGACTGTCGCGGGAGAGCCCTTCGACGGTGCCGACCTGGCCGGTCGTCCGACGGTCTTCTGGTTCTGGGCACCGTGGTGCCCGACGTGTCGGGCGCAGATATCCGGGGTGGGCGAGCTCGCGGCGACGTACGGCTCGGAGGTCAACGTCGTTGGCATCGGCGCGCTCGACGAGCGTGAGGCGATCGAGGAGTTTGCCGCCGAGGTGTCGCCCGACGTGACTCTGCTCGCGGACCCGGAGGGCGCCGCTTGGCGGCACTTCGGGGTGACGGCCCAGAGCACCTACCTCGTCCTGGACGAGAGCGGCACCGAGCTGGAGTCGGGCTACCTCGACGACGCGGAGCTGGTCGCCCTGGTTGACGACCTGGTCGGCTGAGTCGTGCCCGACGGTCTGCTCGCCGTCGCCCTGGGTGCGGGCATGCTCGCAGCGGTCAACCCGTGCGGCTTCGCGCTGCTCCCGGCATACGTCTCGCTCCTCATCACTGGGGGCGAGACGCTCTCACGTCCCGCGGCCGCCTGGCGTGCCGCCGTGCTCAGCGTCGCGATGACGTCAGGTTTCGCCGTGGTGTTCGCCGTCTTCGGGCTGGCCATCTCCCCCGTCGCCGCGCAGCTCCAGCGTCACCTGCCGTGGTTCACGGTCGTCCTCGGGGTGACGTTGGCGCTCATGGGCACCTGGCTCGCATCCGGTCGTACGCTCTCGATGCCCGACCTGCGTCGATCCCGACGAACCCCGAGCACCGCGCGGCCGCTGTCGCGATCCTTCTTCTCCATGGCCGGCTTCGGCGCCAGCTATGCCCTCGCCTCGATCTCGTGCACGATCGCGCCCTTCCTCGCCGTGGTCGTAGGTGGGTTCCGCAGCGGGTCGGCGGTCGACGGCCTTGCGCTCTTCCTGGCCTACGCGGCCGGCATGGGCCTGGTGATCGGCACCCTCGCCGTGGCGACGGTCTTCGCCTCGCCCACCACCGTCCGTCGGCTCCGGGGGGCCGGTCGGTGGACCCCACGCGTGGCCGGGGCGCTGCTCGCCGCGGCCGGCGCCTACGTCGCCTACTACGGCTGGTGGGAGCTACGCGTGCTGGGCGGCGGCGACGCCTCCGACCCGGTGATCGCAGCGGCGGGCGACCTGCAGCGGCGCGTCGCCGGTCTGGTGGACGCGCCGGGGCCGGTCGGCTGGCTGGTGGCCGCGCTCCTGCTCCTCGTCGCAGTGCTCGCGGCGCGCCGACGGTCACGGCACGCCTCCGGGTCAACCCCGACGATGGACCGGGCCAGCGCATGAACCCCGCCAGCAGGTTGTCCGCCGGTGCGGTGCTGGCACTCGTGCTGTCCGGGTGCGCGGGTGCTCCCGGCGACACTGCCGAGCGCGCCGGCCCGTCGCCCAGCCCGGAGACCTCGAGCCCGGCCAGCGCAGCCGCCGACGACGGCGACGGCGAGCGCGAGATCACGTCTGCCCTGGACGACCCGGCAGACCCGTCCTTCCCCGACCCGCTCATCGACCTCGACGACCTGGTGTCGGGAGGTCCGCCCCCGGACGGCATCCGTTCCCTCGACCGACCCCTCGTCGAGCAGGTCGCCGACGTCGACTGGCTCGAGGGGGACGAGCCGGTGCTGTCCCTCACGGTGGCCGGAAGGACCAGGGCCTACCCGATCCGCATCCTGATGTGGCACGAGATCGCCAACGACCGGTTGGCCGGTGTCCCGGTGGCGGTGACCTACTGCCCGTTGTGCAACTCGGGAGTCGCGTTCGAACGGACGGTGGCTGGCCAGACCACGACCTTCGGCACATCGGGGCTCCTGTACGCCGACAACCTGGTCATGTACGACCGCCTCACCGAGTCCCTGTGGCCCCAGCTCACCGGCCGGGCCTCCGTCGGCACGCGCACCGGGGACGAGCTCGTGAGCATCCCCATGGGCACCGTCGGTTGGGCCCAGTTCCGCAAGGAGCATCCGGACGGGACGGTGCTGAGCCGCACCACCGGGATGGGCCGGCACTACGGGGACAACCCCTACGTCGGCTACGACGATCCGGACTCCGAGCCCATGTTCGCCCTCCCCTCAGATCCTGACGCCCGGCTCCGCGTCAAGGCCAGGGTCGTCGGCGTCGGCAAGGGAGCCTGGGCTGTCGCCATACCCCGCGAGGTCCTCGCCGCGAGGCGCGTCCAACACGTGCGGGTCGGTCCGCGCCGAGTCGTGCTGTGGCACTTTCCCGGACAGCGATCTGCGCTGGACACCGCGGAGATCCCCGAGGGTGAGGAGATCGGCTCCGTTGGCGCGTTCGTCGCCCACGCGGCAGGGCGGTCGCTCGAGTTCGTCGTCGAGGAGGGCACCATCCGTGACCTTCAGACCGGATCGAGCTGGAACGTCTTCGGTCGCGCGGCCGCTGGGCCGTTGACCGGACGACGGCTGGAGGCCGTGGCCCATCTGGACACGTTCTGGTTCGCCTGGGCCGCCTTCCAGCCGAAGACCTCCTTGGTGACCGGGCGATGAGCCACGTGCCCCGGGGGGACGTCGCCCACTCTCCCCGAGAGGGTCGACAGCTGGGTCGGACACACATGAGGAGAAATTTTGCGAAAACTCCTTGGTACACCCCCAGTCCCCCGCTATAATTGAATTCAGAACCGCCCACGGACCCGAGACCGTGGGCGGTTCTTCCATTTCCCACAGACGTGGTGCAGCGCCACCTCGTCGGACCGGGGTGGGGACCGGTGCGCCCATCTCGGGCCGGCGCACGGATAGTGTGTGGCTCGACTTCGTGGACTCCGCCACACATTCGAGAACGGGACGCAGACTGTGAGTGCCCCCACCAGCGACGAGAGCGGGCTCAGCCGCGCAGCCGTCGAGCTGAGGTTGCCGGCCGACGGGGCCTACGCGTCGGTGCTCCGGACCACCACCGCAGCACTGGCCGCCCGCCTCGACTTCACCATCGACGACATCGAGGACCTCCGCATCGCGGTCGGCGAAGCGAGCGCTCTCGTCCTCCCCGAGGCGGACCCGGGTGCCGATGTGGTGGCGCGCTTCCACCTCGGGCTGGGCACCATGACGATCGAGGTCGAGACCTCGGCCATCGACGAACCGGAGCCGGACCACGAGAGCTTCGCCTGGCAGGTGCTCGACACCTTGACCAGCGATGCACGCGTGGAGTCGGTCGGCGGGGTCTTCCGAGTGACCTTCTCGATGAGGTCCCAGCTGGCCGCGGGGGCGGCCACGGGCCCGGCAGGTGCAGATCACTGAGATGACGCAGCACGCGACGGGGGACGGCGCGATCGTGGACGGTGTGGAGGCTGTCGACGACATGGTGCCAGTGGAGCTCACCAAGATCGAGGCCACGCGCAAGCTCAGCGCGGAGCTGTTCGTCATCTTCCGCGACGACGAGCTCTCCGGGGTCGCGCGCTCGACTGCGCGCGAGGACCTCGTGCACCTGCACCTCCCCCTGGTCCAGCACTGTGCTCGACGATTCCGCAACCGCGGCGAGCCGCACGACGACCTGGTCCAGGTGGGGACGATCGGCCTCATCAAGGCAGTCGACCGGTTCGAGACAGACCGCGGAGTCGAGTTCTCCACCTATGCCACGCCGACGATCATCGGCGAGATCAAGCGCTACTTCCGCGACAAGGGCTGGGCCATCAGGGTCCCTCGGAGGTTGCAGGAGCTCCGGATGCAGATCACCGCGACCACGGCGGAGCTGACGCAGAAGCTCGGGCGTTCACCCACGCCGCGCGAGCTGGCGGAGGTGATCGGCTGCAGCGTGGAGGAGATCATCGAGGGCCTTGAGTCGAGCAACGCCTACTCCACGCTGAGCCTCGACGCCAACGACGGCTCGGACGACTCCCCGCCCAGCATGCTGGACGTCCTCGGGGTCGAGGACCACAACCTCGCCCATGTGGAGGTTCGCGAGTCCCTCAAGCCGCTGCTCGAGGGGCTCGATCCCCGGGAGAAGCGCATCCTGTTGCTGCGCTTCTTCAAGAACATGACGCAGTCGCAGATCGCCGACGAGATCGGGGTCTCGCAGATGCACGTGTCGCGGCTGCTGACCAAGACCCTCAACCAGCTGCGCGTGTCCCTGGAACAGGACTGAGAGCCGGACTGACCCTCAGGGTCGCTCGCCCTCGGGGTTGAGCGCCTCGACGCTGGCCGGGTGGAGCAGGCCGGCGATGACGATGGCCGCGACGACGGCAAGACCGACCGCCACCAGCGTCGTCTGCCCACCACGGAGGTTCCACGCCAGGCCGAGGCCGATCAGCTGAGCCATCAGGATCGGCCCTCGCGCCCACGTCTGGCCCTGCGTCACCAGCCAGGCGCACACGATCAGCAGCGCGCCGAAGGCGGCGAAGAACGCGGCCGTCGTCAGCCCCATCGTCAGGCGGCTGCTGCTCAGGCTGGACAGCTCGAGCACTGCCAGGGCGACCAACATCAGACCCTCGACCGCTGTGAGGGAGGCCGCTGTCACCAGGGGCGGCGGAGCCGGGGGCGAGATCTCGTCGTTCACCGGGCCAGCCTATGCGCCTGCGATGAGGTCGATCGGCGCCGATGTAGGACCTTTGTGACACAAGTGACCCTGACGGGGGGTTGTTTATCGGTCCAATTCTTGTCAGGCTGTACCTGCGCTCGTGAATGAGTTCGTACTGGTATGCCCAGAACACGGCGCCCGGGCTCCGCTGACCGCCCGCACACAGCCCTGATGTATGACGAAGAGGATCACCCACTCCATGGATTGGCGCTCGCGCTCTGCCTGCCTCGATGAGGACCCGGAGCTGTTCTTCCCGATCGGCAACACCGGTCCGGCCATCCTCCAGATCGAGGAGGCCAAGCAGGTGTGCCGACGCTGCGAGGTGCGCGAACAGTGCCTCGAGTGGGCGCTCGAGGCCGGCCAGGACCACGGCGTCTGGGGCGGACTCAGCGAGGACGAGCGGCGCTCCCTCAAACGACGCACCGCTCGCGCCCGCGTGCGGACCGCCTGAGCGACCCGCGTCCCGGGTCGCCTCCTCAGCTCAGGGGTACGTCGATCTGGACCCTCGCCCCCTGACCGACCGGGGCCGCACCCATCTCGATCAGCCCTCCGAGCTCTGACTCCACGAGGGTCCGCACGATCGAGAGGCCCAGACTGGTGGACCCCTCCAGGTCGAATCCGCTGGGCAGCCCCACTCCGTCGTCCTGGACGCTGACGTGGAGCCGGCCCACGATCCTGCGCGCGTCGATCAGGATGCGGCCGTCCCGCACGGAGGTCTCGGACAGGTCGGGCGGGTCGGGTAGGGCCGGGTAGCCGTGCTCGACGGCGTTCTGCAGCGTCTCGGTCAGCACCATGGCCAGCGCGGTCGCCGTCTCGGAGGGCAGCACTCCGAAGCTGCCCGTGCGCCGTACCTGCACCCGGTCACCCAGGACGCTGACGTCGGTCACCATGCGACCGAGCCGGTCGGCGATCTCGTCGAAGTCGACAGTCTCCTCCACCGCCTGGCTGAGCGTCTCGTGCACGATGGCGATCGAGCCCACTCGGCGTACTGCCTCCTCGAGCGCGGAGCGCGCCTCGGGTTGGGAGGTCCGGCGGGCCTGCAGCCGGAGGAGCGCCGCCACCGTCTGCAGGTTGTTCTTCACCCGGTGGTGGATCTCGCGGATCGTGGCGTCCTTGGTGACCAGCTCACGGTCGCGGCGACGCAGGTCGGTGACGTCACGCACGAGGATCACGGCGCCGATCCGCTCGCCGAGGGGACGCAACGGGATGCTCCGCACGATGAGGGCGACCTCGTCGGTGGCGATCTCGGTGTCGCGGTCCGCACGGCCGCCCAGGACGGCGCTGAGCGACTCCTCGTCCGGCCTGCGGCGGGGAGGCACGAGCTCGCGGGTCAGGTCGGCGAGCACCAGGTTGGTGAGATCTCCGTGCAGTCCCAGCCGTCGGTAGACCGAGAGGGCGTTCGGGCTGGCGTAGGCCACCTTCCCGGCAGCATCGAGGCGGAGGAACCCGTCGCCGACCCTGGGGGAGTCCGCATGGCCGCTCCGTTGGCCCGTCGGCGGGAACCAGCCGCCGGCGATCATCTGGGTCAGCTCGGCCGCGGTCTGCAAATAGGACAGCTCGAGCCGGCTGGGGGTGCGTACGCCGAGCAGGTTGGTGTTGCGGGCGACCACGGCGATGATCCGGCCCGATCGGCGGACGGGGATCACCTCGACGCGCACTGGCACGTCGTCGCGCCACTCCGGATCTCCCTCGCGCACCAGGCGACCGAACTGGTAGCTCTCGTCGAGCATCCGCCGTCGCCCGACCGGCACGAACGTGCCCATCACGTCGTCGGGCAACGAGGTGGGCCCGGTCGTGGGCCGCATCTGCCCACCCGCCCAGAACCCACGTGCCTCGCGGTCCGGCAACCACAGCACCAGGTCGGCGAAGGAGAGATCGGCGATGATCTGCCAGTCCGCCATCAACCGGTGGAGCCAGGCGACGTCGTCATCGTCGAGGTCGGTGTGCGCCCGGACGAGCTCGAGGAGTGAGGGCACCACCACAGCCTAGTGACTCGTCTCTTTCCTCCGCGTGCGCGAGCGCTGGTTCGACCGGGAGACAGGTGGCTGGCAAGATGGCGTCATGGTCACGGGGTACTGGCAGGATATCCTCTCGAAGGGTCTTGCGGTGCCCTCGGACCGACATCTCGATGACCTCACGGTCGAGCTCACCACGATGCTGGGATCCCCCGATCCCGAGCAGCGCGACGGCACGGCCTACCCGGCGCTGGCGACGTGGATCGAGCGCGGGGTGTACGACGACCTGCTGCCAGGCCTCGGCGACGGCATGGCAGCCGGCCTCACAGTCGGTCTCGGCGAGCGGGGCACCGACTCGGTCTTCCGACGCAGCTTCTCCGCGCTGGCGCTGGCCGAGTGTCTCGCCCGCGACAACGAGCGCAACATCCTGCCCAGCGATCGTGTCTTCGACTGGGGCGACCGGATCGCGTCCTGGTACCTCCGCGAGCGCGACACCCGTGGGTTCGTCCCCGGGAAGGGTTGGGCACACGCCATCGCCCACGGCGCCGATGCGATCGGCATCCTCGCGCAGTCTCCGCACTTCGCCACCAATGAGCTCACGGTCCTGCTCGACGTGCTCGCAGACCGCTTGTTGATGCCCGGCAGCGACCTGCTGCTGGCGGGTGAGACCGACAGGGTAGCGGCCGCGACGATGCAGATCCTGCGCCGCAACGTGATCAGCCTCAAGGTCCTCGAGCCCTGGGTGGCCAGGGTCGCGCAGGCTGCCAACCCGTTCAGAAGCAGCGGTGAGGACGACCCCTACGCCCTGACCGGCAACGCGCAGGCCTTCCTGCGCTCCCTGCACCTCCAGCTCACCTTGGCCGGCGACCCGCCCCGCGCGCGGCCCGACCTGATCCTGTCGCTGGTCGATGCGTTGAAGGCGACGAACTTCCCGTTCCTCTCGCTGCCTGACACCAGCGCCTGATTTGACCCTCGGACGCGGGAGCCATGCTCTAGCGTTCGGGCATGAGCAACGAGGAAATCACCGGCCACAGCGGCGAACTGGCGGTCTCGGTCGCGCGGGCCCACGGGGTGGAGACCATGTTCACCCTGTCCGGCGCCCATGTGTTCCCCATGTACGACGGAGCGGTGAAGGCCGAGCCGCCGATGCGCCTGCTCGACGTACGCCATGAGCAGACCGCCGCGTTCGCCGCCGAGGCCACCGGCAAGCTCACCCGGGTGCCCGGCCTGGCCGTCCTCACCGCTGGGCCCGGCGTCACCAATGGACTCTCCGCGATCGCCCAGGCACAGTTTGCCGGATCCCCGATGGTCGTGGTCGGTGGCCGCGCGCCGTCCGCGCGCTGGGGAAGCGGCGCCCTGCAGGAGATCGACCACCTCCCGATCGTGTCCCCGGTGGCCAAGCAGGCCCGGACCATCCACACCGCAGCCGAGGTCGCGGCCGGCTTCGACGACGCCTTCACCGTTGCCCGTTCGTCCCACCGGGGCCCGGTGTACGTCGACATACCCATGGACGAGTTCTTCAACTCCGGCTCCGGGCCTGCGTCCTCGGGCTCCGCGGCCTCGAAGGTCGAGCCGGACGGTGACGACCTGGCCCGCATCGCCGGCCTGCTCGCCGATTCGCGGCGTCCGTTGCTCATCCTGGGGACCGATGTCTGGGCCGACCACGCGGAGGACGCAGCGCTGCGGCTCGTCGAGGCGCTCGCGATCCCGGCCCTGACCAACGGCATGGGACGGGGCCTCCTGCCCGGTGGGCACCCCCTGCTGGTCACCAAGGCACGCGGTGCGGCCATCAACGGCGCAGACCTCGTCATCGTGGTCGGCACTCCCCTCGACTTCCGCCTGGGCTACGGCGTCTTCGGCGGCCCCGACAAGAGCCCCGGCGGTGCCTTCGCCAAAGTGGTCCACGTGGCCGACTCCCCCGGGCAGCTGTCCGGGCACGCCGAGCTCGCCGCCTCGGCCGCCGGTGATCTCACCTCGGTGCTGGACGGCCTCGTGGCTGCGGTGCAGGGCGGGCGGAGCGCACCCGACTGGTCCGGTTGGGCCGGCGAGCTGGCCGACCAGGTCTTGGCGGGGATTGCCAAGGACAACGAGCTGCTGACCGCTGAGGCGGACCCGATCCACCCCGCACGCATCTACGGCGAGCTCGTGCCGCGGCTCGCCGACGACGCCGTCGTGATCGGCGATGGCGGCGACTTCGTCAGCTTCGCGGGCAAGTTCGTCGAACCGAAGCGTCCGGGCGGCTGGCTCGACCCCGGACCGTACGGCTGCCTCGGTGCGGGTCTGGGCGCTGCCATAGCGGCGCGTCTGGCTCGTCCCTCCTCCCAGGTCGCCCTCCTCCTCGGCGACGGCGCGGCCGGCTTCTCGCTGATGGACGTCGACACCCTCGTGCGCCACGACCTGCCGGTTGTGATGGTGATGGGCAACAACTCGGCCTGGGGCCTGGAGAAGGCTCCGATGCAGATGCTCTACGGCTACGACGTCGCGGCCGACCTGGCGAAGGAGACGTCCTACCACGAGGTGGTCAAGGCGCTCGGCGGTGCCGGCGAGAAGGTCAGTGACCCCAAGCAGATCGGCCCCGCCCTCGACCGGGCGTTCGACTCCGGTGTGCCCTATCTCGTCAACATCATCACCGACGTCGACGCGGCGTACCCGCGCAGCACCTTCGGCATCTGATGGAGGTGGGGATCCGGCGCATCCGCCCCGAGGAGCGCTCGGCAGCCGGAGCGGTGTGCCTGGCGGCATACGAGCCCTTCTTCAGCGGAGCCGAGGACTTCTACCGCGAGCGGGTGCGTGACGTGTCCCGCCGCGACGCCGAGGCCGAGGTGTGGGTCGCGGTGGACGGCGATGAGGTGCTCGGCTGCGTGACCTACTGCCCGCCCGGCTCGGTGTGGCGTGAGATCAGCCGCGAGGACGAGGGAGAGTTCCGGATGCTGTCGGTCGCCCCGACGGCCCAGGGCAGGGGCGTCGGTACGGCGCTGGCGCGCGCGTGCGAGGAGCAGGCTCGATCCCACGGTGCCGTTGCCATGGCGCTCTCCTCGCTGCCCATGATGACGGCCGCACATGCCATCTATGCACGACTCGGCTACACACGGCAGCCCGACCGAGACTGGAGCCCCGCTCCGGGGGTGTCCCTCGTCGCCTTCGGCAAGCGGCTGGACTGAAGCTCAGCAGCGCCTGCCGGTGGCCGGGTCGCCCGGGTCGTCGACTTCTCCGATCGACCTAGGATCTGCCCATGACCGAGCTGCACGCGACACTCACGTTCGCCGTGACCGACGCCGACACAGCCGAGGCGGTCGGCAGTGGGTCGCTCCCCGTGCTCGGCACCCCTCGCCTGTTGGCGTGGTGCGAGGCGGCGACGTGCCGGGCCATCGAGGCCTCGCTGCCCGATGGTTCGACCAGCGTCGGCACCCGCATCGCCCTCGAGCACCTGGTGGCCAGTCCCGTCGGCGCAGCCCTCGAGGTGACGGCGACCAGCGTCTACGTCGACGGGCGGCTCCACCGCTTCTCGGTCGCGGCCCGGCACGCGGGGGGTACGGCGAAGGACACCAAGGTGGTCGCGACCGGAGAGGTCACCCGGGTCGTGGTCGACGCCGAGAGGTTCATGGGCCGCCTCTAGTCAGGCCCGACAGCCGCGACGTCCGACGACGTGGCAGCCCCAGGCTCCGGCGCGTCGGACGTCCCGCCCAGCGTCCGACGAAGTGGTCGCCGGAAGCGCTGGTCGGTCGAACTCCGCCGTACGAACGCAACGAACCCCCGCGCCAGATGGCCGGGGGTTCGGTGATGCGTGAGCGTGATGCTCAGGCGTTGGGGCGCTTGCCGTGGTTGGCGGCCTTCTTCTTGCGCGCGCGACGCTTGCGTCCAGTCTTGCCCATGATGGTCCTCCGTGGATCGGTTGCCCTGGCGGGTGCCCATGCAGGGCATCAACCATCTTCTCAAATCCCGGGCCCCAGAGCGAATCACTGGGTGCGAATCAGTGGGCGCGGGTCAGGACTCGGTGATGCGGATCTGCACTTCGCGGATCCGGATCCGCACCCGCTCGCGGAGGTCGTCAGGAGCCGACTCGCCGCAGGACCGGGCGACCACCTGCTTGACGACGCGTTGCAGGTCGTACTTCTCCAGGCACGGTCCGCACTCGTCGAGATGGACCCGAACCTCGGAGCAGTCGGCCTCGTCGAGCTCGTTGTCGAGGAAGAAGACGATGCGCTCGAGGTAGTCGGCACACTCGGCCTCGCCGGGGCCGGCGTCGCCGTGGGAGTGGCTCTGGCTCATGGCGTTCCCTCCGTCGCGCCGGACGGGAGCAGGTCGTTGGCTCTCACGTGGTGGGCGAGCATGTCGCGCAGCTGGCGTCGCCCACGGTGCAGGCGTGACATGACGGTGCCGATGGGGGTGTTCATGATCTCGGCGATCTCCTTGTAGGGAAAACCCTCGACGTCGGCGAGGTAGACCGCGAGACGGAACTCCTCGGGCAGGCGCTGGAGCGCTTCCTTGACCTCGGAGTCGGGGAGGTGCTCGAGCGCCTCCATCTCGGCCGACTTCAGACCGGTCGAGCTGTGCGACTCGGCCCGCGCCAGCTGCCAGTCCTCGACGTCCTCGGCCATGGACTGCTGCGGCTGACGCTGCTTCTTGCGGTAGGTGTTGATGTAGGTGTTGGTCAGGATGCGGTAGAGCCACGCCTTGAGGTTGGTCCCGGGCTTGAACTGGTGGAAGGCGGAGTAGGCCTTCGCGAAGGTCTCCTGCACGAGGTCCTCAGCGTCGGCGGGATTGCGCGTCATCCGCATCGCAGCGCCGTACAGCTGATCGAGGAAGGGCAGGGCGTCGCGCTCAAAACGAGCCGAGCGCTCGTCGGCGGTCTCGGTCTCGAGGAGGTCGTCGGAAAGGGAGTCAGTCATCGTCTTCCAGACTACCGCCGCATCCTCGTCCTCGATGTCGCCAGGTCGCAGGGGGCGTGATCGCATGGCCAGCACGAAGATCTCAACATCGGGGTGCCGGTGTTGATTCCCTCACCCGGCGCCGGCCGTCGATTCACGACGAGCCGACGATGTGGAGGACCAGCCACTCCAGCGTGGACTCGACCACGATGCCGAGCGCCTCCTCCTGCGAGACCACTGCCCGTTTGGGCACCTTCAGGCCGTGATCGGCCTCGGGGACGATGACCACCTCGAGGCCAGGGACGTCGGCAGGGAACTCCTCGGGCCGGCCCATGGGATCGCGCTCGCCCTGCACCAGCAGCGTCGGCAGCCCGGCGCCGCGCAGCTCCCCCACCCGTGTCTTCTCGGGGTGGCCCGGCGGATGCAGCGGGAAGGACAGCGCGAGCACACCGCGCGCCCCCAGCCCCTTGGCACAGCGCGCGCCCGACCTGGCACCCGCCGACCGCCCGCCGACCACCAGCGGGGTGCGACCACGCAACGCGTTGGCCGCGGCCACCAGCCCGGCGTCGAGGGTGGGGGGCGGCGTCGCGACCGTGCGACCGGCCACGTGCCACGGCTGCTCGAAGAGCATGACGCTGACGCCCTGCTGAGGAAGCGCCCCCGCGAGCGCCAGCAGGTCCGGCGCGTCCACACCGCGACCAGCGCCGTGGCTGAGCAGCAGGGTGGCGATCGGGCTGGTCGCGCGACGGACGTGGAGCCGCCCTTCGCCGTACGGCGTCGCGATGCTGCGGAGCACGGGCTTGATCATGACGAGACCTCCTCCAGGGGCAGCGGCTCGACGAGCTCCGGGCCGTTGTTGCGCACGTTGCTCACCAGGGTGGCGACCGGATAGGCCTCGAGGCTCCCGGGCGCGGCCGGCACGAGGAGCGACAGCTCACCGCCGACGCGGGGGTCGAGCCACTCGCTCCAGCGGTCGCGTTCGACCATGAGCGGCATGCGGTCGTGGATGTGGCCCAGCGAGTCCTCCGCCTGGGTCGTCAAGACGGTGCAGGTCCAGCGGAAGCGTTCGGGATCGTCGTCGGACCGGGTGGGGTCGCGCCAGATCTCGTACAGGCCCGCCATGGCGAGGACGCCGCCGTCGGCGGGGCGGATGAAGTAGGGCTGCTTGACCGGCTTGCCCTTGGCGTTGGTCTGCGACGTGGGGTACCACTCGAAGTAGCCGTCGGCGGGGAGCAGGCAGCGGCGGACGGCGAAGGCTCGTTTGAAGGCCGGCTTCTCGGCCACGGTCTCCATCCGGGCGTTGATCATGCGGTTGCCGATGCTCGGGTCCTTGGCCCACGACGGGACCAGCCCCCACGTCAGGACGCGGAGCTGCCGTTGGGGCGGTTCGGGACTGTCCTTGCTCGGCGGCCTCTCCACCACCGCGTAGACCTCCTTGGTGGGAGCGACGTTGTAGTCGGCGGCCAGCGGCGCAGGCGTGCGGTCCTCGATGACCTCGAACTCCTCGATGAGGTCGTCGGAGCTCCGGGACGAGGCGTAGCGACCGCACATGTGGCCACCCTAGTGAAACTGCTCCAAGTCGAGGCGCGGCTGGCGTCGCGGCTGGCGACGTCGGGCCCACAGGGGTGGACGCGGGATCGGCGTCATCGTGTAGGAAGGACACATGACCGTCACCAGAATGCTCGCGCGACCCATGTTGGCCTCCGTGTTCGTGGTGGGCGGTGTCAGCGCCCTCAAGAACGCCGAGGCACACGCCGTAGCCGCCAGGCCGGTCACCGACAAGGTGGTGCCGCTGGCCCAGAAGGCGATGCCGCAGCTGCCCATCCCCACCGACGCCACGACGCTGGTCCGGATCAACGCCGCAGCCCAGATCCTGGCCGGTGCCGCGTTGGCAACCGGCCGCGCTCCGAGGCTCTCCGCCTCCGTGCTGGCAGCGACCCTCCTGCCCACCACGGCAGCACGCCACCGTTTCTGGGAGGAGAGCGACCCGACCGCCAAGGCCGACCAGAGGGTCCACTTCGCCAAGAACCTCTCGATGCTCGGCGGCCTCCTGCTGGCGGGCGTCGACACCGACGGCAAGCCCGGCCTGGCCTGGCGGGCGCGTCGCGCCGCCAAGGACGCGAAGCGCGAGGGTCGTCAGCTCGCGAAGGCAGCACGCAACGAGGCCAAGCTCGCCAAGGCCCACCTCAGCTGAACGCAGGAATGATGGGTCACCCGGCACCGTTAAGGTCGTCCGGGTGACCTCGTCCCCTGCCGACCTGTGGCCCGCTCCCCGCCCGGCCTCGCCGGTCACCGGGATCGTGTCGTTGCCGGGCAGCAAGTCGCTGACCAATCGGGCGCTGGTCCTGGCGGCGCTCGCCGACCGTCCCAGCGTCGTACGCCGACCGCTGCGCTCGCGCGACACGGTGCTGATGGCCGCCGGGCTGGCCGCCATGGGCGTCGGCGTGGCCGACGACGGTGACGACTGGAAGATCACCCCAGCCGCGCTCACTCGCGACGCCGCGGTGGACTGCGGCCTGGCCGGGACGGTCATGCGGTTCGTGCCGCCGGTCGCCGGCCTCTCACAAGGCACCGTCGCCTTCGACGGTGACCCGCACATGAGGCGACGTCCAGTCGGTGAGGTGCTGGGCGCCCTGGCCTCGCTCGGCATGACCATCGACGACGGCGGGCGGGGAGCGTTGCCGTTCTCCGTGCGCGGCACGGGCTCGGTCCGGGGCGGCACCGTGGTGATCGACGCCAGCGCCTCGTCGCAGTTCATCTCCGCCCTGCTGCTGGCGGGCGCACGCTACGACTGCGGCGTCGACATCCGCCACGACGGCAAGCCGGTGCCGTCGTTGCCGCACATCGAGATGACCCTCGCGATGCTGCGCGCACGCGGGGTCGAGGTGGACGACGCCGACGCCAACCGCTGGGCCGTGGCTCCCGGGCCGATCGCAGCAATCGACGAGGCCATCGAGCCGGACCTGTCCAACGCTGCGCCGTTCCTGGCCCTGGCCGCGACGACCGGTGGGACCATCACGATCCGCGACTGGCCGGCGAGCACGACCCAGCCGGGCGACGACCTGCGCGGCGTGCTGACGCAGCTGGGGTGCGAGGTCTCGCTGGACGACGTCGGGCTGACCGTCCGCGGGACCGGGCAGATCCACGGCGTCGACCTCGACCTGCACGACATCGGCGAGCTCACTCCCGCGATCGCTGCCCTGTGCGCCCTGGCCGACTCGCCCTCCCACCTGCGCGGCGTGGGCCACATCCGTGCCCACGAGACAGACCGGCTGGCTGCGCTCGCCACCGAGCTCGGCGCCCTGGGCGCCCACGTGACCGAGCACGCCGACGGTCTCTCCATCCGCCCCGCGGCCCTGCACGGTGGCGTCTTCAGGACGTATTCCGACCACCGCATGGCCCACGCCGGGGTGATCATCGGCTCGGCCGTCGACGGGGTGCTGGTGGAGGACATCGCGACCACGTCGAAGACGTTCCCCGACTTCGCCGGTGCCTGGCTCGGCGTGGTGGGTGCCGACGAGCCCTGCCCGAACCCGACGGGGCGCTCGTGAACAACAGATACACCGACCACGACCAGGAGCACTACGAGCGCCCGCGCAGGCGCACGCGGCCGCGGACCAAGGACAGGCCCACCTACGACGACGCAGTGGACGGCGTGGTCGTCACCGTCGACCGGGGCCGGTTCACGCTGCTGATCGACGGCGCCCGGGTGATGGCGATGAAGTCGAGGCCGCTGGGCCGAAAGGGCGTGGTCGTCGGGGACCGCGTGCGGGTCGTCGGCGACGTCTCCGGTGTCGACGGATCATTGGCACGCATCGTCGAGGTCGTGCCGCGCACGACGACGCTGCGGCGTACGGCCGATGACGACGACCCGGTGGAGCGGGTCATCGTCTCCAACGCCGACCAGCTCGTCGTGGTGACCGCCCTCGCCGATCCGGAGCCCCGACCTCGACTCATCGACCGAGCGCTGGTGGCGGCCTTCGACGCGGGGATGGCGCCGTTGCTGTGCCTGACCAAGGCCGACCTCGCGGACCCGGAGGTGCTCCTGTCCACCTACCGGTCGCTGGGGGTGCCGTGGGTGGTGACCGAGCGGGGCGGCGACCTGGCCGAGGTGCGCGAACGACTCAGGGGTCGGACGAGCGTGCTCGTCGGGCACTCCGGCGTCGGCAAGTCCACGCTGGTCAACGCCCTCATCCCCAGCGCCAACCTCCGCGTGGGCGTGGTCAACGCGGTCACCGGCCGTGGTCGCCACACCTCGACCTCGGCCTACCTCCTGGAGATCCCCGGGCCGGACGGCACAGGCGACGGGTGGATCATCGACACTCCCGGCATCCGGTCGTTCGGGCTCGCGCACGTGCAGCCCGAAGACCTGATCAGCGCCTTCCCCGACCTCGAGGAGATGACCGAGGACTGCCCGCGGGGATGCACCCACGGCACCGACGAGCCCGAGTGCGGCCTCGACGTCGCCGTCGCGGCCGGCGAGTCAGACCCCGACCGCGTCGAGTCCTTCCGGCGGCTCCTCACCGCCCGCGAGGGCGCACACGAGTGGTGAGCTAACCCCAGACGGCGCGCGACCCTGAGTCGCCGGCGAGGAACACCAGCACCAGCAGGGCGACCGACGCGGCGACGAGCAGCGCCATGGCGACCCAGCCGAGGGCGCCACGGGACACCCTGGCTCCGCGGTCCGAGGCGAGGGCGGACGAGCCGCCCAGGGCCCACGCCGACAGCATCGCAGTGACCACGAACATCAGCGACACGCTCCGGAGCAGCTCGCCCCAGTCCTCGTGCTCCGCCACGAGCGGCTCCAGCTCGGGCCGCGCGTCGAGGAGCGATTCGCCTGCCGCGACGGCCAGGAGAGCACTGATCGCCACAACGACGGACAGCACCACGAGCGGCCAACGAAGCAGCCAGCGCCACTTCGGGACGAACGCGTACGCCAGCCCGACCAACGCCGCCAGCGGTCCCATGACGACCACCGCGTGCACGATCAGGGGATGCATCGGCAGGCCGTTGATCTCCACGGATGCACCGTAGTGGCTCCCCGTGGCCATAGCCTGTCAGCCATGCCCATCTCCGGTCCGTCCGACTACACCGACGACCTCCGCCTTGCGCACGTGCTCGCCGACGACGCCGACTCCCTCACCATGGCGCGGTTCAAGGCGCTCGACCTGCACGTGATGAGCAAGCCCGACCTGACGCCGGTCTCCGACGCCGACCAGGCCGTCGAGGAGGGCATTCGCCGTACGCTCTCGCGCGCCCGGTCCCGCGACGCCGTCCTCGGCGAGGAGCAGGGATCCAGCGGGCACAGCCAGCGGCGGTGGATCGTCGACCCGATCGACGGCACGAAGAACTTCGTGCGCGGCGTCCCCGTCTGGGCGACCCTGATCGCCCTCGCCGTGGACGACGAGGTGGTGCTCGGCGTCGTCTCGGCCCCGGCGCTGCAGCGACGCTGGTGGGCGTCCAAGGGCCACGGTGCGTGGACGGGCCGCTCGCTGCTGAAGGCGACGAAGTGCGAGGTCTCCGACGTACGCCGCCTGGAGGACGCCTCCCTGTCCTACAGCTCGCTCTCCGGGTGGGACGAACGCGACCGGCTCCAGGACTTCATCTCGCTGTCCCGCCGCTGTTGGCGCACTCGCGCGTACGGCGACTTCTGGTCCTACATGCTGGTGGCCGAAGGCGCCGTCGACCTCGCCGCCGAGCCCGAGCTCGAGCTCTACGACATGGCCGCACTCGACGTGATCGTCCGCGAGGCAGGTGGCAGTTTCACCTCTCTCGACGGCATTGCCGGGCCATACGGCGGCAACGCGATCGCCAGCAACGGGCACCTCCACGAGTCCGCCCTGGCGTTCCTGGGGTCCATGCCGCACGACGACACGGATCCTGACTCGCGTCCGGACGGTGCCGGCTCGGTCCACGACCTCCGCGCGCGCCAGGCCCCGCAGACCGACTGACGGCCCCTTCCTTCCTCCAGCACCGCGGGAGCGCTAGCGTGGAAGCAGAATTCAAAATCTGCGGAGGAAGCCATGCGCATCAACGACGTTCTCAACGCCAAGTCCAGTTCCGACGTCATCACGATCGGCCCGGACGCATCCGTCCGTGATCTGGTCGCCCTGCTGGCCGAGCACAACGTGGGAGCGCTGATCGTCAGCGCTGATGGCGAGTCCGTGGACGGGATCGTCAGCGAGCGAGACGTCGTACGCCGCCTGAACGACCGGCCCGACGTGCTCGACGCGCGCGTCTCCGAGCTGATGACCACCGACGTGCGCACCTGCGAGGGCGACGCGGCCCTGACCGAGCTCATGCGGGTGATGACCGAGCACCGCGTCCGGCACGTGCCCGTGCTGACCGGCGGCAAGCTGACCGGGATCATCAGCATCGGCGACGTGGTGAAGAATCGCATCGGCGAGCTCGAGTTCGAGCGCGACCAGCTGGACAGCTACCTCCACCAGACCTGATCAACCCTGCCCTGAGGCAGACCCCAGACCTACCGGAAGGCACCACCATGGACAAGCCAGACGTCGACCCGCACATCGGGGACGCCCCCGCCGACCTGGAGATCACCGACCTCGTCGAGGGCGACGGTGCCGAAGCGACGAAGGGGTCCAACGTCTCCGTCCACTACGTCGGCGTGGCCCACTCCACCGGCGAGGAGTTCGATGCGTCGTACAACCGGGGCGACCCGCTCAAGTTCCGCCTCGGCATCGGCCAGGTCATCTCCGGCTGGGACACCGGCGTCCAGGGCATGAAGGTGGGCGGCCGTCGTCGCCTCGTCATTCCCCCGCACCTCGGCTACGGCGACCGTGGAGCCGGCGGGGCCATCAAGCCCGGCGAGACGCTGATCTTCGTCGTGGACCTGCTCGGGGTCAGCTGACCCCTGCTGACGTGCGTCACCAGGGGACGTCGATCTCCGTCTCCCCCGACGCGACGCGCGCCGCCTGACCGGCCAGCGCGACGACGTCGCCAGCGACGAGCTGGCGGCCTCGTCGTGTCTCGACCTCACCGTTGACACTGACCTGGCCGTCGGCCAGCAAGGGCTTGGCGTCGGAGCCGGACTCGATCAGGTTGGCGAGCTTGAGGAACTGTCCGAGCCGGATCGAGTCGTCCCGGATCGGGACGTCGACGGCATCGGGCACGGGGTTGCTCGTGGGGTCGGTCACGCGCTCACTTAACCATCAGCGAGATCGCGTGGATCAGTACGCCGACGAGCCCGCCCACGATCGTGCCGTTGATGCGGATGAACTGCAGGTCCCGCCCCACGTGCAGCTCGATCCGGCGCGCGGCCTCCTTGCCGTCCCACCGCTCGATGGTGTGGGTGATCACCGCCGTCAGCTCCGCGCCGTAGCGGGACACCGTGAAGACGGCCACGTCTGCGGCAGCCTTGTCGAGCTTGCTGCGCAGCGCCTCGTCGCTCCGGATGCGGTCGGCGAAGGCCTTGAGCTCGACGAGCAGGCGCTTGCGGACCGCGCCTTCGCGGTCGCGCATCGAGCTCAGCAGCGCCGATCGCATCGCCTTCCAGAGCGAGATGGCGGTGGTGACGACCTGGGGGTGGTCGAGGAGCCTCTCCTTGAACCGTTCGGCCCGCTCCTGGGTGGCCGGATCGGTCAGGAGGTCCTGGCCGAGCTGGCGCAGCATCGAGTCCAGCGCCTCGCGCGCGTGGTGGTCGGGGTTGTCCCGGATGTCCGCGACCCACCGGATGGCCTCGAGGTGGAGGCGCTGCGTGACGGCCTCGTTGAGCCGCGGGGGCGCCCACCACGGCGCCCGCTCGGCGAGCACGTCGATGAAGGTGTCCCCGTTGTGCACCAGCCACCGGTGGAGCTCCTCCAGCGCGAGGTCGACCACGCCGTGGTGGAGGTCGTCGCTGACGAGCTCGGTGAGCAGCGTGCCGAGCAGCGGCGCGATCGGCTCCTCGCGGAAGCGCGGCACGAACGCCTCGGTGACCAGGTCGGCGATGTGCTCGTCCCGGACCTTCCCCAGGGCGATGGCGGCGACCTCGGACACTTCGTCGACGACCCGGCGGGCGTTGGCGGGGTCCGAGAGCCAGTCGCCCGCGCGCTCCGAGATCGCGGCCGCGACCACCCGCTCGCGGATGATGTCCTCCTGCAGGAAGTTCTCCCCGACGAACTCCTCGAGGCCCTTGCCGAGCTCGTCCTTGCGCTTGGGGATCAGCGCCGTGTGTGGGATCGGGATGCCCAGCGGGTGCTTGAAGAGGGCGGTCACGGCGAACCAGTCGGCGATCGCGCCGACCATGGAGGCCTCCGCACCGGCGTTGACGAAGCCCCACACCTCCCCTTCGCGACCCAGCGTTGCGGCGTACACGACGGCCGCGAAGACCAGGAGCGAGACCGCCACGGTGCGCATCCGTCGCAGCCCGCGGCGGCGCTCTTCATCCGCACCCGGGTCGGGCGTGATCATCGGCATCGGAGGGAGTGTGGCCACGCAAGGATCCTCTCAGGCGGCCAGATACATTGACGCGCATGTCGCGCACCGTGCTCACCTTCGGCACCTTCGACGTCTTCCACGTCGGGCATCTCCGCGTGCTGGAGCGTGCCGCTGCGCTGGGTGACAGGCTCGTCGTGGGCGTCTCGGCGGATGCGCTGAACGAGAAGAAGAAGGGACGCGTCCCCGTCTTCAGCGAGCGTGAGCGGTTGGCCATCGTCGCAGCACTCAGGGTCGTTGACGAGGTGTTCATCGAGCACAGCCTCGAGGCCAAGCGCGACTACCTGATCGAGCACGGCGCCGACGTCCTGGTCATGGGCGACGACTGGTCCGGCAAGTTCGACGAGTTCTCCGACGTGTGCGAGGTGGTCTACCTCGCGCGGACGCCGGCGATCTCGACGACTGCGATCATCGAGCACATCGCGGAGATGTAGGGCACCAACGGGCCGCACTTGTAGGCTGACGGCTCGCCCTGGAGAGAGAGTGCACCGCTTGCGATCCGTCCGGCTCCTCACGGCCACCCTCGTGCTGCTGGCCATCACCATCACGGGCGGACCGGTGGCAGCCGCACCCGTCCAGTCGGTGGGCTCGTCGGCATACGGCGCGGACGAGCCATCGCAGCCTGCGCGCGACCGCACGCTGGACCTGCGCGACGCCTACCTCGAGGCCGCCTCCGACGTGTCGCAGCGTGGAGCCCGATATCGCCGAGGAGACGTCGCTCCGCGCCCCAGCGACCCGCCGGACGGGTCAGGTGAGCTCTTCTGGGACCCGGCGGCCCCGCGCGAGCGGCTGTGCGGCCAGGCAGTCTGCGTGCACTACGTCACCGCCACCTCGGATGCTCCGCCCCTGGCAACGACGGACGGCACGACCCCGGACTGGGTACGCCGCAACCTGGCCGTGGCCGAGTTCTCGCTGGCCCGCATGGTGGAGCTCGGCTATCCCGCGCCACCCACCGACGACGGGCGCGGCGGCGGTCCCCAGTTCGACCTCTACCTGGCCGACATCTCGCGGCTGGGTCTCTACGGCTACTGCGCGCCCGAGGCCGCGGTCCCCGGGGCGCCCGGACACGCGTCGTCGTACTGCGTCTTCGACAACGACTTCCGCGGCTTCCCCATGCCGGCGGACGAGAGCCTGCGCGTCACCGCGGCGCACGAGCTGTTCCACGCGGTGCAGTTCGGCATGGACGTGCGCGAGGACCGGTGGTTCCTCGAGGCGACCGCCACCTGGATCGAGGAGCAGGTCGCCGACGACGTCAACGACAACCGGCAGTTCCTGCTGGCAGGGCAGCTCGCCGAGCGGCGCACACCGCTCGACGTCGCCGGGACGGGCCTCGCGAGCTACGGCAACTGGATCTTCTTTCAGTTCCTGGCCCAGCGCCACGGTGTCGACGCCGTGCGGCAGATCTGGGCCCTGGCCAGCGCCGGGCCGGGCGCACCCGACCACTTCTCGGTGGAGGCCGTGCGTCGCTTCGTCGAGAGCCGCGGACCGGGCATGACCAGGGTCTACGCGGCGTTCACCGCCGCCAACATGGTCCCGCGCCGTTCCTACGACGAAGGTGCGAGCTACCGGGCCGCGGCGGCCGACCGGACCGTCCGCCTCGGCGCACGGCGGCCCTCCTGGCGGGCTCGACGCATCGCTGCTCCTCACCTGAGCTCGCATGCCGTCGGCGTACGAGCGCTCCCCGGCACCCGGGGCGGCTCGCGGCTGCGGATCACCGTGGACGCCACGCGACCGCGGGGAGCGATCGCCACGACCTTGGTCTTCCTGGAGTCCGGGAAGGTGGCCCGGGGGCCGATCCACCTGGACGACCGCGGCATCGGTCGGCGGTTCGTGGCCTTCGGCCCGTCCCGCGTCCGTCGAGTCGTCCTGCTTCTCGTCAACGCGTCAACTCGCTACGCCTGCGGCCGGCAGACGGAATTCGCGTGCCACGGGGTGCCCCGCGATGACCGCCAGCGCTTCGCAGTGTCCGTGAAGGTTGTTCGTTGATCAGGTCCCTGACGTAACCTCGAGGAGACGGCTGCTCGGGCCGGCGACGAAGGGACATGTTGCGTGCGTAGGTCGTCATCCATGCTTGTCGTGGTGCTTGGACTGCTCCTGGCCCCGCTGTCCGGCGGCGTGACCGTCGCGTCGGCCGATCCTCGGCCCCTGCCGCCCGAGCCCGCGTCGCGCGAGTCGGTGTCCCCGCTCGGCACGGCCGGGCGAGTCCTTGCCGGCGACGCCCTTGCCACCGACCCGTCGGCCACCATGGCGCTGCGGGACCTGTGGCTGGCCCGCCCTGACCTCACCGGCACCGACGCGCTGGAGGCGACGGCTCTGCTGGCTCGGCCCACCGACGGAGCTGCTGACCCGTTCGACAACGGCTACACCGTCGCCTCCACCAAGCAGTGCGGCACCAAGGTCTGCGTCCACTACGTGCCCACCACGACCGACGCTCCCCCCAGCACCGAGTGGGTTGCTCTCACCCTCGCCACGATGGAGGCCGTCTACGACCGCGAGGTGCGCCAGCTCGGCTACCGCGCTCCGCGCAAGGACGGGATCGACGGCGGCGACGCGCGGCTCGACGTCTATCTCAAGGACCTCGGCGTCGGTCTCTACGGCTACTGCGCCGCAGAACGCGACAAGGCCGCTCGCACGGCCAGCGGCTTCTGCGTGCTCGACAACGACTACTCCCCCACCCAGTTCCCGGCCAAGACGCCGGAGGACAACCTCAGGGTGACCGCGGCGCACGAGTTCTTCCATGCGGTCCAGTACTCCTACGACTACGCCGAGGACCCGTGGATGCTCGAGTCGACGGCCACGTGGATGGAGGAGCAGGTCTTCGACGACGTCAACGACAACCGGCAGTACCTCCGCCAGAGTCAGCTGCAGGCGCCGTACGTCCATCTCGACGCCTTCAGCACGAGCCACGGCTTCCAGTACGGCAACTGGATCTTCTGGGAATACCTCACCGAGCGCTTCGGCACGGGATTCGTCAAGAAAGCGTGGGAGTCCGCAGGCAGCCTGCGCAAGGACGGCCGCAACCACTCCATCGACGCCGTCAAGGCCGTGCTGCGCAAGAAGAGGCAGAGCTTCACAGACGTGTATGCCGACTTCGCGGCCGCCAACACGACGCCGGCGCTGACCTATCCAGAGGCCCCCGGGGTCGCGGAGTATGCGAACCCGCTCCCGCTCGCCGATGAGACGCTCACCCGCGCCGCCAAGCGGCACGTGGAGCGCAAGAAGGTCGACCACCTGGCGGCGGAGGCGATCAACCTCAGGCCGGCCGCCGAGCTGAGCGGCCGCAGGTGGAAGCTGCGCGTCAACATCAGTGGACCTCCACGCAGCTCGAGTCCCGCCGCCCGCCTGATCGTGCACAAGCTCGACGGCACCCTGACCAGTCGTCGCGTGCGGTTCAGCCGCGGCGGTCGCGCGCAGAGGCTGGCGCCGTTCAGCTCGACCAAGGTCCTCGCGGTGACCGTGTCGTTCGCCAACGTCTCGACGCGGTTCAGGTGTGGTCGGGCCACAGAATTCGTCTGCCAGGGCGAAGCCCTCGACGACAACAAGCTGTTCACCGTCGTCGCCAAGGCGGTCAAGCCGAGGAAGCGTCGCTGAGGACACTCGAGCCTGGCAGGTCTGTGCACCAGTTCACGCGGACCGCTCATGTGGTCTCGTGCGATGGGGTGCACCGGCACCCAGCGACTAGATGTGCACTGTGGGCGGCGCCCAGTCGCGCTGGTTGGCGACGACGTCGTTGGCGTATGACCTCAGCCCCTGGTGGGCGAAGGTGCCCCCGTCGGCAGGAGGCTCGGTGCGGAGGCCATCGAGTGTCTTGCTCAACTCTTCCGCGATTCGTTTCAGATCGGCCAGGAAGCCGCTGTGGATGTCGGAGGCGGTGGCAGCGCTGAGCACCTCCATCTCGATGGTCTCGGCCGGGACGATGTAGGTCGTCAACCCCGTGACCAGACTGATACCGCCGCTGACAGGCGCCGCAGGAGGGAAGAGAGCGATGAGTCCGGTGACGGTGCTGACGTGACCGAGGATGTCCTTGGCCCCGCTGTTGTCAGTCATCGCCCCCGTCGGCCACGCGCCGCTGCTGTCCTTCCAGCTCTGCCACTGCTCGAGCGCCTCCTTGACGCGGTCTCGGCACTTCTGCGTCGCCTTCAACAGGTTTGTCTGGTAGTCGGAGAGAGCCGCGGCAACCTGGGCGCTCGATGAAGCGAGGCGGGCCGCGGCGTGCAGGTAGAGGCCACACTTGTCGTTGACGTCGTTCCAGAAGTCGTAGAAAGACTCCGAGCTCTGCGACGTCGCCGGCCAGTGCTGACGCAGGTCGGCGAGCCACTTCGGCGCCCCGCCGTCCTCAGGGGAGGTCCACCCGGCGCCGGGCTCGAGCTGCTCGGCCAGCCAGCGCGTCAGATCACTCAGTGCCTGGACCGGTGCCTCCATCGCCGAGGGGTCCGGCTCCCATACGTCGCGGCTGGCGCTGCGGTAGACGATGGGCACGGCGCTGTTGACCCAGCTGTCGTGACGTTGGTTCCACACCGACGTCAACAACTCCTGGACAAGTCGCTCGCGGTCCGCGTTGGAGACCGGGTCGTCCCAGAAACCGGGGTGGGTGGGGTGCATGGCTACGTACAGCGCCTGCGTCTCCCAGGCGTGGGATCCGGGAACCTTGAAATAGCCCGGCTCATGACACCACCCGTCCTCGAGCCTGCGGTTCTGCTCGCCGTCGAACACCTCGACGCAACCCTCGTTGCCGTCGAGCTCGCCGATTCCGTCGACGATCTCGGCAAAGAGCGGGTCCAGCTGGTCCAGGAGGCTGCTCATCTCACACTCTCCGGTGGGGTCGGGTCGGGCGCGGTCTCAGGGTCGCCGAGGTACTGCTGGTGCCGGGTGAACCACGCGCCCGCCTCGGCATCGACCCTCGAGAAGTCGTCGGCGATGGCGTCCAGCGCCGTTGCGCTGTCGTTGAAGGTGCGCACCATGGAACGGAGGTGGACGAAGAGCTCGGTGGACAGGTCGGCGAGGTCCCCGGCGATCGGATGGTTGCCAGCCAGCGCGAGCTCGTTGACGATCGGGTCGATCGCCCCCGAGATGTCACCGGCGCGGGTGGAGAAGCTGGTCGCCCTAGCAGGCAGCTCGTCGTGGGCGGCGCGGTAGATCGCGCTCATCTTCATCTCAATGACGGTCATGTGTCATCCCTTCGTCCGTCCTAGTGCTACCCCGGAGGTGTGCGCCCAAACTCGCGGCAGTTCGCTTGGCGCAGCGCTACTACGCGAAGACACGCCGGGCTCGGTCGCCACCACGCCCGCCACTCACTCGATCACCGATCCATCACGTCAACCGGGCTCAGCACCCAGGGTGGCCAGAACCCGCTCGCAGTGATCCACGAGCGCGTCCAACGACTCACGGCGAGCCTGCATCGGCACCGCTGACCAGCTGAGCGCGCGGTCCTCGACGTAGGCCCACCAGGCGTGCACGACCGGCCTCGCTGCGGGCTCGAGCTCCAGCGCGTCGAGCACCCGGTCGGTGGAGACCGAACGCACCGAGTCGTAGACCTCGCTGACACGCGGATCGGCAACACCGCTTCCGTGCACGAGCGTGAGGTAGAACGAGCGACGCCGGTCGATCTGCTCGACCATCGCGGTGACCATGTCGCGGACCTGGTCGACGCCCGGGGCAGAGGTGTCCGGGGCGGTGTTGCGCAGGATGCGGCGACCCGCAGCGGAGATGCAGGCGAGGTAGAAGTCGGTCTTGGTCGGAAAGTAGTGGAACAACAAGCCGCGCGAGATCCCCGCCTCGACAGCGACCTGGTCCAGGGAGAGGTCCTGGATGGGCGTCTCGATGATCATCGACAGGCCGATCCCGACGAGCTGGCGGCGCCGGTCGTCGGCGCTCAGGCGACGACGTGCAGGATCGGACACACTATTGAGCATTGCTCAACAGTGTGGGTAGGGTCAAGCCATGGACTTCTCCCTCTCCCCCCGCGCGGCCGATCTGCAAGCGCGCGTCCGGGCCTTCATGGACGCCGAGATCGAGCCGCTCGAGGCTGACATGCACGAGCGGATCAAGCAGGCCCGCGAGAGCGGCGGTGACAGCTGGACTCCCGACCCGCGGATCAAGGAGCTCCAGGCCAAGGCCCGCCAGCAGGGCCTGTGGAACCTCTTCCTGCCCGCCGAGCATGCCGGGTCGTACGCCGCGGACTTCGGCACCGACGGCGGCGACGGGTTCAGCAACATCGATTACGCGCCGTTGGCCGAGGCGATGGGCCGCTCCTTCCTCGCCCCCCTCATCTTCAACTCCAACGCGCCGGACACCGGCAACATGGAGGTCCTGCTGCGCTACGGCACCGACGAGCAGCGGGCCCAGTGGCTCGAGCCGCTCCTGCGGTCCGAGATCCGCAGCGCCTTCTGCATGACTGAGCCCGACGTCGCCTCCTCGGACGCGACCAACATGGAGGCGACGGCGATCCGCGACGGCGACGAGGTCGTCATCAACGGACGCAAGTGGTTCTCCACCGGCGTCGGCAACCCCGAGTGCAAGCTCCTCGTCTTCATGGGGCTGACCTTCCCGGACGCCGACCGGCACTCGCGCCACACCATGGTGCTGGTGCCGCGGGACGCACCCGGCGTGAAGGTCGAGCGGATGCTCACCACCATGGGCTACTACGACGAGCCCTTGGGCCACGGCGACGTGACCTTCGACGACGTGCGGGTGCCCGCCACCAACATCCTGCTCGGCGAGGGTCGTGCGTTCGAGATTGCGCAGGGCCGCCTCGGCCCCGGTCGCGTCCACCACTGCATGCGCGCCATCGGGCTCGCCGAGCGCGCCCTCGAGCTCGCCTGCGACCGCGCGCTGAGCCGGACCGCCTTCGGCAAGCCGCTCGCCAACCTCGGCGGCAACCGCGAGCGCATCGCCGACGCCCGCATCGCGATCAACCGCTCCCGCCTGCTCGTCATGCACGCCGCGTGGCTGCTCGACCAGGGGATGTCCATCGAGGCCCTGTCGGCCGTCAGCGAGATCAAGGTAGAGGTGCCCAACATGGCCCTCGACGTGATTGACATGGCGATCCAGCTGCACGGCGGTGCCGGGATGACCGACGACTTCCCGCTGGCCGGCGCCTACGTCGGCGCTCGCTCGCTCCGGCTCGCGGACGGGCCGGACGAGGTGCATCGCAACGTGATCGCCAAGATCGAGCTCGGCAAGTCCGGCGCCCGGACCAGCGCGTGAACGCCGCGACCCCGCGCCGCGTCCTGGTCACCGGTGCCGCGTCAGGTCTGGGTGAGGCCCTGACCAGCGCGTTCCGCATCCGGGGCGACGAGGTGCTCGCGACCGATCGGGTCGCGGCGGACGGCATCGACCTCGTCCTGGACATCACCTCGGACGACGACTGGGCGGCGGCGCTGGGACTCGTCGAGGAGCGGTGGGGCGGCCTCGACATCCTCGTCAACAACGCCGGGGTCGCCGGCGGGGGCCGGATCGAGCTGTGCTCCATGGACGACTGGCGGTGGATCACCGAGATCAACCTCTTCGGAGTCGTCCGCGGTGTGCAGACGTTCACCCCGATGCTCAAGGCGCAGAAATCCGGCCACATCGTCAACGTCGCGTCCCTGGCAGGCCTGGTCCACCCGGGCGGGATGGGCTCCTACAACGCAGTCAAGGCTGCCGTCGTGGCGTTCACCGAGACCTGCGGGCACGAGCTTGCGGCGTACGGCATCCGCGCCAGCGCGGTCTGCCCCTCCTACTTCCGGACCAACCTGCTGGACTCCATGCAGGGCCAGGACGAGGCCCTCGCGACCGTGATCACCGAGCTGGTCGAGGGCTCGGCGGTCACCGCCGACGACATCGCCTCGGCGGTGCTGGCCGGTATCGAGGCCGTCGAGGACGTGATCGTGCCCGACGAGGCGGCGCGTCAGGCCTACTTCCTCAAGTGGGCCGACCGTGCGGCGTACGACAAGGTCATGCGTCACCAGGCCGCTCGGCTGGATGCCCTGTCGTGAACGCCGAGGTGCCCGGCGCCCGCGCGGTGCGGGAGGAGGACTCCTTCGATGTCGACGCCGTCGCGTCCTGGCTGCGGGCCAACGCCCCCGACGCCCCCCGCGCCGCCGGGCTCGAGGGGACGCCCGAGGTGCGGCAGTTCTCGGGCGGTGCGTCCAACCTGACCTACCTGCTGCGCTACCCCGACCGCGACCTCATCCTGCGACGCGCACCGCGGGGCACCAAGGCCAAGGGCGCCCACGACATGCGCCGCGAGTTCGCGATCCAGTCGGCGCTCGCCCCCGTGTTCCCCTACGTCGCCCCGATGGTGGGCTTCTGTGACGACGAGTCGGTCCTCGGTGGTGACTTCTACGTCATGGGGCGGATCGACGGCCTGATCCCGCGCAGCACCTGGCCAGCTGGTGTCCCCCTGACACCCGAGCAGGCGCGGCAGCTGTGCCTCAACGTCGTCGAGGTGACCGCCGAGCTGCACAGCGTGGACGCCGATGCGGCCGGCCTGACGCACCTCGGCAAGGGGACGGGCTATGTCCGCCGTCAGGTCGAAGGGTGGTCGATGCGCTACCGCAACGCGCACACCCCGGACAACCCGGAGTTCACCGAGGTCATGGCCTGGCTCGACGCCCACCAGCCCGCCGACGTGGCCACCTGCGTGATCCACAACGACTTCAAGGTGGACAACCTGGTCTTCGCAGCGGACGACCCGACGCGGGTCATCGGCGTCCTGGACTGGGAGATGGCGACCCTGGGCGACCCGTTGATGGACCTCGGTGGCGCCCTGGCTTTCTGGATCCAGGCCGACGACTCCGAGGAGCTCCGGCTGACCAAGCGGGTGCCGACCGACCTGCCCGGCATGATCACCCGCGACGAGTTCGTGCAGCGCTACTGCGAGCGGATGGGGTTCGACCTGACCCCCGATGCGTGGCGGTTCTACGAGGTCTTCGGGCTGTTCCGCAACGCGGTCATCGCCCAGCAGATCTACTACCGCTACTTCCACGGGCAGACCAGCAACGAGATGTTCGCGCTCTTCGGCCCCGGCGTGCAGATCCTCGATCGCCGCATCGCCGAGCTGCTCGCGTGAACGAGCGAAGCGAGCGAGCGATCCAACGCAGCGTCTGGGCCTCACGTGCGCACGGAGCGAAGCGAGTACGTGCGTGAGTCGCATCTTGTTGGTGCGCCACGGACAGGCCTCGTGGGGAGCCGAGGACTACGACCAGCTCTCGACCATGGGAGAGTCCCAGGCGCGTACGCTCGGCGCCGCCCTCGCCGCGCAGGACATCACCCCCGACGCGCTGTTCTCGGGGGCCATGAAGCGGCACCAGCAGACCGCCGTCGGGGCCTGCGAGGGAGCCGGCTGGGAGCTCGGTGTCGAGACGGACGAGGGCTGGAACGAGTTCGACCACCTCCAGGTCCTCTCTCGGCACCCGGCACCCGAGGGCGTCGACCTGACAACGGACCGGCGCGCCTTCCAGCGCTGGTTCTCCGACGCCACCCTGCGCTGGACCGGCGGCAAGCACGACGACTACGACGAGTCGTTCGCGGACTTCTGCGAGCGGGTCTCCGCTGCGTTCGAGCGGACCCGGGTCGCCCTGGGGTCCGGCGGCACCGCGGTCGTCTTCACCAGCGGCGGACCCGTCTCCTGGGCGGCCGCGGCCGCCCTCGGCAGCCCAGGAAATGGCGCAGCCGACCTCTGGCTGCGCCTCAACCAGGTGACCATCAACGCCGGCGTCACGAGCTTCGTCGTCGGTTCGCGGGGCGCCACCCTGCTCGCCTTCAACGAGCACACCCACCTCTCCCCCGCCCACCAGACCTACCGATAGGACCTCCTCCAGATGCCCACCATCCTGATCACCGGCGCCTCCGCCGGGCTCGGCGCCGAGATGGCGCGCCAGTTCGCGGCCCTCGGCTACGACCTGGCTCTGTGTGCGCGGCGCACCGACCGGCTCGACGAGCTCGCAGCCTCGCTGTCCTCGGTCCGGGTCAGCGTCAAGGCCCTCGACGTCAACGACCACGACGCGGTCTTCGGTGTCTTCGAGGAGTTCCGGACGGAGTTCGGCACCATCGACAAGGTCGTCGTCAACGCCGGCCTCGGCAAGGGCCAACCACTCGGCACCGGTCGCTTCGACGCCAATCTGGCCACGGCGCAGACGAACTTCATCGGCGCTCTCGCCCAGACCGAGGCAGCGGCCCGCATCTTCCGCGAGCAGAACTCTGGCCAGCTGGTGATGGTCTCGTCGGTCTCGGCGCTGCGCGGGATGCCCGGGAACATCACGACGTACGCCGCCACCAAGGCCGCCGTCGCCCACCTCGCCGAGGGCTTCCGCGCCGACGTGATGGACACCCCGATCAAGGTCACGGTGCTCTACCCGGGCTACATCGTCTCGGAGATGTCTGCCACGTCGAAGACGACGCCGCTGGTGGCCTCGACCGAGCGTGGCGTCCGTGCCATGGTGGCCGCGATCGAGAAGGAGAAGTCGTCCGCGCGGGTGCCGGCCTGGCCGTGGGTGCCCATCGGCTTCGCGCTCGAGCACCTGCCGCTGCCGCTCGCCCGCAAGCTGATGGGCTGAGCTCCGCTCCCGCAAGGGCTTTTCCGCTGGGAGGCGTGGCAGTCTGCCTTCGCATCGGACCGTGACGGCCTCGGTGTCATTCCGGATGTCAGCAGTCGGGTCCGCGTTCGCGCAGGGACTGTTCGCCACAGGTGATGGTGAGTTCGTAGTCAGGGGTCACTGTCACGTCATCACCGGGACACAGTGTGACTTCATGTCTGGCCAGCTCGACGGCCGATGGATCATCAGACTCGCTCAGGACCAGCCAGGCGGTCTTGCACGGGCTCCAACTGACGACACGTTGTTCCCCTGGAGCGATGTCGCCGCCGAATCCCGGGCCTTGGTCATGATCAGTGACGCCTGCGTACAAGCTGTCCGGTGTGTCGTTCTGGACGGAGATCACCACCTCGTGATCACCAAAAAGGTTTCCGACTCCGCAGGCACTCAACAGCAAAGCCGTCGCAGCGGCACCCGCTGTTGCTCTCCCCTGACGTGACCTCGTCATCATTTGGAGCCGGGCCCTCTCGACTGTTGCGCTCGGTCGCGGTTCACGGTCGTCGCAAGTCCGGTTTTGGCCCGGACTCGAGACGCGCGGAGCCGGCTTGCTGTGTCGACCAGACAGCCACCGAACTGAACCCGATTCCGGCAAGACATCAAGACTTCCCCCGACCGAGACCGCCCCAGATCTGAGGGACGGACCGAACGCTAGGGACCTACCGCATGCCCGGCTATGGTCCAAACGGTCTATTGACAGCTTCTTCCGTTCGGCGCTGAGCCAGAGCCGCACCCTTCGACATCCCGGAGGTGACCTCGCTCACCGCTCGCGAGTGGTGATGCCGGGGGTGTACGCCGCCTGCCTCGCGCCAAAGAGGTCGCCGGCCAGCGGTGCCACAGCCACACTTTCGGCGTACCGAAGGTGGCTCACGCACCCGCCAGGTCGGAACCTCAGCGCCCGCCGCGCGCCTCGAGCGCGTCGGTGAGCAGGCCGACGAGGGCTTCGAGCTGGACGTCGACCGAGGACGCGATCTCGTCGGCGCCGTCGAGGGCCCGGGCAGCCAACCCCGCCTTGGAGTCGATCAGCTCAGCGATCTTCGAGTCGATCGTCTGCGCGGCGATGATCCGCCAGGCGGTGACCGGCTCGGACTGACCGATGCGGTGGATCCGGTCGATCGCCTGGGTCTGCTCGGCGTCGGTCCACGACAGCTCGGCCAGCACCACGTTGGACGCGACCTGGAGGTTCAGCCCGACGCCCGCGGCGCTGAGCGAGCAGACGATGATCGAGGTCTCGGGGTCCTTGGTGAAGGACTCGATCGCCGCGGCTCGCGCCTTGGCGGTCTGGTCGCCCCGGATCGAGACGAAGTTGATGCCACGCTTGGTGAAGCTCTCCTGGGCCTCGTCCATCACGTCGATGTGCTTGGCGAAGAAGACCACCTTGCCGACGCTGCGCGCCAGCTGCGCGGTGTAGTCGGCAGCGAGCCCGGCCTTGGCCTGGCCGATGCGACGCATCATCGAGAAGACGTTCTCGCCGTCCTTGGCCGACTCCATGTCCTCGCGCTCCCACTTGGCGACGCGTCGGACGAGGTCGAGGTCGATGCCGTCCACGACGACCTTCGTGGTCCGCGCCTCGAGCGCGGCGTCGTAGCGGGAGACCAGGCGGCGCGACAGGTTGCGCTCGGCGTCGCGGATGGAGCGACCCTCGGCTCCTTCGAGCTCGACGGGGAGGTCGGCCACGCGTCGGGCAGGGATGTCGGCTGCGACGTCGATCTTGCGGCGGCGGACGATGCCCATCTCGATCACTGAGCGGCGGGCGTTGGGATAGAAGCCGGGCTCCCCGGGCATCAGCCCGGTGTCCTCGAGCTTGTTCATCAGCGCCGGCAGCGGCTTGTGGTCGTCGATCCAGCCGAGGAACTGCCAGATCGCCCGGAAGTCCTCGATGTCGTTGATCAGCGGCGTGCCGGTGAGCGCCATCAGGAGCGGCCGCGCGATCCGGGTCTGGATCCGTTGGGAGAGCTCGAGCACGTGCTGGGAGCGCTGTGAGCTCTTGTTCTTGATGAAGTGCGCCTCGTCCACGACCATCCCGCGGAAGCCGTGGTTGCCGAGCCACTGGACGTGGCGGTCGAGCACCTCGTAGTTGACGACGATGATGTCGGCGAAGCCGTCGACCTCTTCGCCGTCGCCGTGGATGACGGTGACGGAGCGGTTGGGGGTCCACAGGCTGACCTCGTGGGCCCAGTTGGCCTTGACGACGTTGGGTACGACGCAGAGCAGCGGCCAGGCGTTGGCAGCCTGCGCGGCGAGCAGCGCCTGGGCGGTCTTGCCCAGGCCGGGCTCGTCGGCGAGCAGAAACGTGCGGTGTCCGGCGGCGGCAACAGCCACGAGCTGCGCCTGGTGCGCCATCAGCGCGACTCCCGGGACGGGGACGGGGTCCGGCAGTCTCATGCACGCGGCGGCACCCCCGCCGACGTACTCGAAGGACTTGAAGAGGGGCTCGAGGAGCTCCCAGTTGGCCAGTCGGCCGGACTGGACGCGAAGGGCCTCAGCGGTTGAGAAGTCGGGTGCGAGGAAGGGGTTGGCCAGCTGGCGCGAGATCACCGACTGGGGAGTGGTGCGCCGCGAGGACGTCGTGGCCGCGGTCTCGGGCTTCGGACCCTCGACCTCCTCGGGGGCCTCGATCCCCGCCGACTTGAGCATCTGCCGCTTGAGCGCCCTGGCTCCCTCGGACACCTCGGCATCCTCGGCCAGCAGCTGGAGCAGCGAGGTGTCGCGGGCCGCGGCCTTCGCCAGGATCGTGGCGATCCCGTCGAGACGCTTGAGCTGCTCGGCCTTGCGGCCCTCCCCGAGCTCGGTGTCGGCGTTGAGGCGCTGGCGCTCGTCGCGCACCAGCAACGCGACCACCTGGAACGTCGCCCGGCCGTGCGGCGCCACCTTGCCGCGCTCGGCTGCCTGCTCCACCTCGCGCACCGACCTGGCCAGCACGGGGATGATGCCGTCGTTGTCCTTGCGGATCACCTTGGTGCCGCCGCGACGTGCGGTGGATGTGCGTCGGCTTCGCTGAGCCACTCAGTTCCTCCTCGAGTTGCCTGATCGCGCCTCGCGACAGACAGCACTACCTGCGTCGCAGCAGACTTGGCGGCTTGACGGCGACGCAGAACCCGGCGGGCGCCACGCGACAGAGGAGTCACGTGCGGCACTGGATGAGCCGGGGCTCCGACACCGAACCGGGTGGTCCAGCGACGAAGGCGAGGCCCATCCTACCTCGACGCCACCCGGATGCGTGCACCCGCGTGGCGTGCTCATGGCAGGGTGGGCGGATGACCGCGTCCGAGCTCGACCCAGCGACCGGGGGCGAGATCGGCACGGTGCGCCGCGGCAGGCCGGGCTACGACCAGGAGACCGTCCTGCGCCGAGCGATCGACCTCTTCAACCGCCAGGGCTACGACGCCACCAGCATGGGCGACCTCGCCCGGGAGCTGGGGTTGTCCAAGTCTGCGATCTACCACCACGTGCCGAGCAAGGAGCACCTCCTCGCGTCCGGTCTCGACGAGGCGCTGGGGGCACTCAGCAGCACCGTCACCACCATCGCGGCCACCAGCGACAAGCCGGCGGAGGAGCGGCTCCGTGCGGCCATCCGGTCCTCGGTCGAGATCCTCGTCGAGCACCTCCCGGCGGTCACCCTGCTCCTGCGGGCCCGGGGCAACAGCGAGGTCGAGCAGGCCGCCCTCGCGCGTCGCCGGGCCATCGACGACGCCCTGGCCGAGCTCGTGCGCGACGCCGTACGCGAAGGAAGCCTGCGCACCGACATCGAGCCCGAACTCATCAGCCGGCTGCTGTTCGGCATGGTCAACAGCTCGATCGAGTGGTTCCACACCGGCGGCTCGGTCGACGCGGGAGCCCTCGCCCACGCGATCACCGGCATCGCCTTCGACGGCCTGACCCAGCGCCCCGACCCTCAGCGCCCAGATCCCAGGTCGCCGCCCGACGCTCAGGCGTCGAAGTCGACGGCCACCTCGCCCGAGACCGGGAACGTCTGACACGTCAGCACGAAGCCGCGCTCGACCTCGTCGTCGCCCAGGGCGTAGTTGCGCCGCATGTCGACCTCGCCACTCGTCACGTGTGCCCGGCAGGTGCCGCACACGCCGCCCTTGCAGGCGAAGGGAAGGTCGTTGCGCGAGACCGCGGCGCCGTCCAGGATCGAGGTGCCCCGCGGCATCGGCGAGGTGGTCCTCCGGCCATCGAGCGAGATCGTGACCTCGCTGACGTCGCCCTCGATGAGCGGCTCGAGACGGTCCAGCTCGGGTGGCGGCTCGTCGACGTAGAAGAGCTCGAAGTGCACCCGGTCCTCGGGCACCCCCAGCTCGCCGAGGACCTGACGCGCGTCGGCGATCAGCCCGAAGGGACCGCACAGCCACACGTGGTCCACGGCCCCGACCGGCACGAGCAGCGTGATCAGCCGGCGCAGGCGCTCCGCGTCGAGACGCCCCGAGAACAGCTCGACGTCGCGTGGCTCGCGGGAGAGCACGTGCACCAGCTCGAGCCGCTCGCGATGGCGGTTCTTGAGGTCGGCCAGCTCCTCGGCGAACATCACCGACGAGGTCCGCCGGTTGCCGTACAACAGGGTCACGCTGGCTTCGGGGTTGCGAAGCACGGTGGAGGCGATCGACAGCATGGGGGTGACGCCCGAGCCGGCCGCGATGCACAGGTGGCGGCCGGGCAGCTCCTCGGTGGCCGTGAACGACCCGCTCGGCGCCTGGACCTCGATCACGTCGCCGGGCCGCACCTCCCGCGTCAGCCAGCGGGAGAACAGGCCGTCGGGGATCTCGCGTACGCCGATGCGCGGGGCGGCCCCGGCCGGCGCGCAGATCGAGTAGGACCGTCGGTGCTCGGTGCCGTCGATCACCCGACGCAACGTGAGCGACTGGCCGGCCGCGAAGGCGAAGTCGTCGCGCAGGTCGTCGGGGACGCTGAACGTGATGGCAGCGGAGTCGTCGGTCAGGACCTCCACCGAGGAGACCGTCAGCGGGTGGAAGCCGCGTGCGGGTCGGGACGCCGGTCGAGAAATGTCGAGCATCAGATCTCCTTGACGTGTTCGAAGGGCTCCAGGCAGTCGTTGCACCGGTAGAGCGCCTTGCACGCGGTCGGACCGAACTCGGACGTCAGCCGCACGTCAGCGCTCCCGCACCGGGGGCAGTCGATCGCGCGGCGGATGGGCGCGAGGTTGAGCTGCACGGGGCCGGTCGGGCTCGGGCCGGGGGCCGAGAGCCCGTGGGCGCGGAGCTTGCGCCGTCCCTCCGGAGTGATCCAGTCGCTGGACCACGCCGGACTGAGGCTGATCTTCACCTCGACCTCGGCATAGCCGGCGTCGGTCAGCGCGTGCACGAGGTCGTCGCGCATGGTCGCCATCGCCGGGCACCCGGAGTAGGTCGGCGTGATCGTGACGCTCACGCGGGCCCCGCTCTCGGTGACGTCGCGCAGCACGCCGAGGTCGACCAGCGTCAGCATCGGCATCTCGGGGTCCACGACGGTGCCGGCAATCTCCCGGGCGTGCGTGCGCCCCTCGGCGAGGGCGGTCACCACTTCCCCCGGGGGTGGGCGCGAGCGACCACCTGCATCTCCGCGAGCAGGCGACCCATCTCCTCGGTGTGCCGCCCGTTGCGCCCCATCGCGCCAGTGCCGGACGGGGGGAGGTCCGGCCGCTCGAGACCGGCGGTGGCGAGGACATGGTCGACGACCGCGTCCACCTCATCGGTGAGCACAGCGGGATCGACCCCGAAGCGCTGCTCCGCGGCGAGGGTCTCGACAGGTGTGGGCCTCGACAGCTCGGCGTACGTCGGCCACACCGTGCGCAGCCCGGCGACCAGCCGCCGTCGCGACTCCTCGGTGCCACCGGCCAGGGTCACGAACCAGCGGCCGGCGTAGTCACGGTGGTAGGTGACCTCCTTGACGCCCTTCGCCGCGATGGCCGACAGGACCGGGTCGACGCTGGCGGCGAGGCGTTGGAGGAGGGCGAGGCGGTGGGAGGAGAAGAGGAGCAGGCGGGCGATGGTGACGGCGAAGTCGCCGTTGACCGCCTCGACGTACCCCACGTTGCGGAAGGCGTGCTCGTCGCGGAAGAAGGCGAGCGCGTCCTCGGCCGGGACCGGCGAGCCCTCGGGCATCTGGGGCACCACCGAGGCGTCGGCAGCGGCAGCTCGGGCGAGCAGCAGCCGTGCTTGACCCAGGAGGTCAAGGGCGATGTTGGCCAGCGCGATGTCGTCCTCGAGGTCCGGGGCGTTGCTGGTCCACTCCGAGAGCCGGTGGGCATAGATCAGCGCGTCGTCGCCGAGCATCAGGCAGTACGCCGCCAGGGCGGCGCCGTCGACGCCTGCCGGAATCGTCGTGTCGACGCCCGCGAGCGGGTCCTCGAAGTCGGTGCCGAAGGCCCACTGGGAGGCGTCGCCGCCGAGCAGGCCGTCGTAGACGGATTCGTGGTCGTCCATCACATGTGCGGAACGTTGTCGGGGATGTCGTAGAACGTCGGGTGCCGATAGACCTTGTCGCCGGCCGGGTCGAACAACGGGTCCTTCTCGTCGGGGCTGGACGCGACGATGAGGTCGGCGCGGACCGCCCAGATGCTGACGCCCTCGTTGCGGCGGGTGTAGACGTCACGGGCGTGCCGCACGGCCATCTCGTCGTCAGCGGCGTGCAGCGAGCCGACGTGCACGTGGTTGAGGCCGCGCTTGCCGCGGACGAAGATCTCGTAGAGCGGCCACTCGGGCTGCGGCGGCTGCTGCCCCAGTCCGGTCGGCACGCCTTCGAGGGGTACGGCGCCGTGCCCGCCGCCGGCGGAGAAGTCTGAGCCTGTGGTCATGATGCGTGCTCCCTCTGCGTGCGGGCGAAGGCGGTCGCGGCCTCGCGGACCCAGGCACCGTCGTCATGGGCGCGCTTGCGGTGCGCGATCCGCTGGGCGTTGCACGGACCGGAGCCCTTGACCACGGCCATGAACTCGTCCCAGTCGGGCTGGCTGAAGTCGTAGTGGCCGCGCTCCTCGTCCCAGCACAGCTCCGCGTCCGGCAGGGTGACTCCGAGCGCCTCGGCCTGCGGCACCGACATGTCCACGAACTTCTGGCGCAGATCGTCGTTGGTGTCGCGCTTGATCCCCCACGCCATCGACTGCGCGGTGTTGGGCGACTCGGCATCGGGCGGGCCGAACATCATCAGTGCGGGCCACCAGAACCGGTCGACCGATTCCTGGACCATCGTGCGCTGCTCGTCGGTGCCGCCCATCATCGTCATGAGCAGCTCGAAGCCTTGGCGCTGGTGGAACGACTCCTCCTTGCAGATGCGGATCATCGCGCGGCCGTAGGGCCCGTAGGACGTACGGCACAGCGGGACCTGGTTGCAGATGGCCGCCCCGTCCACCAGCCAGCCGATGGTGCCGACATCGGCATACGACAACGTCGGGTAGTTGAAGATCGAGGAGTACTTCTGCTTGCCGGAGATCAGCTTCTCGGTGAGCTCGGCGCGGGTGACGCCCAAGGTCTCGCAGGCGCTGTAGAGGTAGAGGCCGTGACCCGCCTCGTCCTGCACCTTGGCCAGCAGGATCGCCTTGCGGCGCAGGCTGGGAGCGCGGGTGATCCAGTTGCCCTCGGGCTGCATGCCGATGATCTCGGAATGGGCGTGCTGGGCGACCTGGCGCACGAGGGTGGCGCGGTACTTCTCGGGCATCCAGTCGCGCGGCTCGATGCGGTCGTGCCGCGCGATCACGCGGTCGAAGTCGGCTTCCAGGCTCGCTGTCTGCAGGGTGTCGCTCACTGCTGATCTCCTCCTGGCACGGCATTTACAGACCGATCGGTCGGTAATAGTCTGACACGGTGACCAATGCTTCTGCAACGAACTCCGAGACCCAGTCCCCAGCCCCCCTGCTCGAGAGCTTCGCGTGCGGCAGCTGGTTCCGTGCGAGCGACGAGGGTGAGGCGCTCCTCGACGCCGCCACGGGCGAGGAGGTGGCGCGGATCTCCTCGACCGGGCTCGACCTCGGTGCGATGACGGCCCACGCCCGCGAGGTGGGCGGGCCGGCGCTGCGGTCGATGACCTTCCACGAGCGCGCCGCCGCGCTCAAGGCGATGGCCAAGATGCTCGGCGAGCACAAGGACGAGTTCTACGCCCTCTCCGCCCGGAGCGGGGCAACCCAGCGGGACTCCATGGTCGACATCGACGGAGGCATCGGCACCGTCTTCTCCATCGCCTCCAAGGGCACGCGCGAGCTGCCCAACGACGTGGTCGTGCTCGACGGACAGGTCGAGCGCCTCGGTCGCGAGGGCACGTTCCTGGGCCAGCACCTCTACACCTCCCGCCCCGGCGTCGCCGTCCAGATCAACGCCTTCAACTTCCCGGTGTGGGGCATGCTCGAGAAGCTCGCCCCTGCGTTCATTGCCGGCCTGCCGACGATCGTCAAGCCGGCCAGCCAGACGGCCTACGTCACCGAGGCCGTGGTCCGCCGCATCATCGACTCGGGCCTCCTGCCCGACGGCACCCTCCAGCTCCTGTGCGGGTCACCGGCCGGGCTCCTCGACGAGCTGGGACCGCAAGACTCCGTCGCGTTCACCGGGTCCGCCTCGACCGGCGCGCACCTTCGCCAGCACCCGTCGGTGCTGCACGGCGGGGTGCAGCTCGGCGTCGAGGCCGACTCCCTCAACTGCTCGATCCTCGGGACCGACGTGGCCGCCGACGACCCGGAGTTCGAGCTGTTCATCAAGAGCGTCGTCACCGAGATGACCGTCAAGGCCGGCCAGAAGTGCACCGCGATCCGGCGGGTGATCGTGCCGGAGGCCATGGCGGAGGAGGTCGTCGCCGCCATCTCCGCGCGCCTGGCGAAGATCACCGTCGGCCACCCGAGCAGCGAGGGCGTGCGGATGGGCGCCCTGGCGAGCCTCGCCCAGCGCGACGAGGTCCGCAAGGCCGTCCAGGCCCTGAGGGCCTCGGCCGAGATCGTCTTCGGCAACCCCGACGTCGTCGAGGTGATCGACGCGGACCACGAGGCCGGGGCCTTCATGTCCCCGGTCCTCCTGCGTGCCTACCCGGGTGCCAGCGAGCCGCACGACATCGAGCCCTTCGGCCCGGTCGCCACCGTGATCACCTACACCGACCTCGACGACGCAGTCCGGCTCGCGGCACGCGGACAGGGCAGCCTGGTCGGCTCGATCGTCACCCATGACGCAGACGTGGCGCGCGCCCTGACGCGCGGGCTGGCGCCGTGGCACGGGCGCCTGCTGGTGCTCGACCGGTCCTGTGCCGCCGAGTCCACCGGGCACGGCTCTCCCCTGCCGGTGCTGGTGCACGGCGGGCCGGGGCGCGCCGGCGGTGGCGAGGAGCTCGGCGGCGTCCGCGCCGTCCTCCACCACATGCAGCGCTCCGCCATCCAGGGCTCCCCCGACATGCTCACTGCGATCGGCGGGCAGTGGATCACCGGTTCCTCGCGGACCGTCACCCCCGAGCACCCCTTCCGCAAGAGCCTCGCCGAGCTGGCCGTGGGCGACACGATCAGCAGCGAGAGCCGCCTCGTCACCCTCGACGACATCGAGCACTTCGCGGACTTCACCGGCGACACGTTCTACGCCCACACCGACGAGGCTGCGGCGACCAGGAACCCGCTCTTCGGTGGCATCGTGGCGCACGGCTACCTCGTCGTCTCGCTGGCAGCAGGGCTGTTCGTCGATCCCGACCCGGGCCCGGTGCTGGCCAACTTCGGCGTCGACCGGCTGCGCTTCCTGACGCCCGTCAAGGCCGGCGACTCCATCAAGGTCGAGCTCACCGTCAAGCAGATCACGCCGCGGTCCAACGCCGACTACGGCGAGGTCCGCTGGGATGCGACGGTCACCAACAGCGCGGACGAGCCGGTTGCGACGTACGACGTGCTGACGCTGGTCGCGAAGACCCGCGCCCCGGCCTAGTCAGTCAGCGGGCATCGCTCTGCTGCTCTCGCCCTCGGGCTGGTGACGGCGCCCTTACGTACGCAGGTGGCGCCCATGTCGCCGCGGGCGCTGTTGGCCTTGGGCACGGCGCAGAACGTCGGGATCCAACTGAGGCAACATGAGCGTGTGGAGAAAAACGATGGGTTGCCGTACCGCCAAGCTCGCGACTGACATGTTCGCTCGCGACACCGGCTTCAGTGGCCCCGAGCTTCACGATCTCTTCGCTGACTGGACGGACGCGGTTGGTCCGTACCAGGGCTGGGGCGGTGGAGGACTGTCTAGATGGCAAGTCTTCCAGGAGGGCTTGAAGGCTCTGAGTCCCGATGACCAGAGGCGATTTCTATTGCAGCTGTGCACCTATGACGGGCCCAGCAAGTACCCGATGCCAAGCGATGAGCAGGTTGCCGCGCTGAGGAGCGCGCTTGTCGCAGGCGCGACTCCAGGCGCGATGGCAGTTCAGATCGACTGGACGAGCTAGGAGACTGGCACTCAGTCTCCAGATCGTGGGAGGTCCGCCCTCGCGAAGGTCGTGGTCATGCACGTAGATGTGGTTTCCGTAAAACGGTTCTGGGATCGGCACTCCGCCTCCGCACGGTTCGCCCTGCCCGCGGGGTGGGAGGACTCCGTGGACGAAGCCGACCTGCGAGTTCGCAGCGAGGAGACCACCGCGGCGTTGTCCGGGGACGGGAACAAGGCCAGGGCTGGTCAATGGGTCCGCACACCGAAGGGATGGTCAGGGGTGCTGCTGCAATGTCCCGACTTCGACGACGTCCTTGAGTGGCTCGAGCTCTTCGCCGGCACGTGGCCCCACCGCGACGAAAAGATCATCGGCGGTCCCAGGAGCCGGTCCGCATCAACCGCAATGTTGCCCAGCAGCCCGGGACTCATGACGTACCTGCTGATGTCGTTGCCTGACCTGACACAGATGTCGCGCTCGGAGCGTGAGATCGGCTGGCACGTCGATGCCGGCACCACCCGCTACCTGGCCGAACAAGGCCTGGCGTGGCAACACATAGTGCGCGGCACGAACTGGATGAACCGCTCCGACTGGGAGGTCGAGACCGTCGGGCTCGACCACACCGAAGCGATCGCCGAAGCAGCACAGGAGTACGGGCCCGTGCGCCTCTTGAGCATCCGGGACTCACTCGCACAGCGAAAATTCGAGTTACGGCCCCCTGGCAATGCGTGTGCGTACTCCGGCCCGGACGCCGACTGGCGCACAACCCTGGACCGGCACCGCGACATCCTTACCTGGACACCGCCACGCACGCAGTACGGGTGCGTCCGGCACTCGCACTTCGGTGGGGGTCCGTCGGGTCAGAGCTGGCCGCACATCTACGAGTCCGACCTGCGCTATCACCGGCCACTGATCGACACCTACGTCCCCGACGCCTCCGGGCTACAGGTGTTGACCGACGCTCACCTCGAACGCGCCAACGACCTCACCGACTGGGACATCACCCCCCTCACGGGCGGCCGCCACCTCGTCGCGACCCGAGACGTCGAAGGCTGGTTCCGCCCCCCAGCAGGACCGGACTGGGGGCCGGGATCCGCGATGCGCCCCGCGCCCGAGAATGAAGCGCTGGTGGCGAAGGCTCGCGCTGACTTCGGCGAGATGATCCTCACTCCCCAAGTGATCAAGGACCACAATCCCTGGCCCAACTGGCCGAAATGAGACCCGCTCACCGTCACCCAGCACGCTGGACACCAAGGTCGCCAAGAACCAGAGCGCTCGCCATCCTGTAGTCCGACGCCTCACGCACGGCCTCAGACGCCGCGGTGACGGTCAGACGAACGTGCGTCTATCCGCCGCATATGACTGTCAAGCGCGGCCGCCTGCGCTCGGCGTTGAGATGCATCCGTCCGCAGGCCCATCCGCACTGGCACGCTGTGAGTGTCGGGAGTGGTTGACCTGAGGTCGACGTCAGGTCGGCGCCGGGCGACGAACTGCTCAACCGGAATCTCGCCGTGCCCCACGTACCGGGCGGGCTCCCCCAGAGGTGCGTAAAGACGAAGCGAGGAGCGGGTCGCGGGAATGCCCATGGGTAGGTCTGGTCCAGGTCGCGTGGGCGGCGGCCGCGCGCAGGCGTTCGACGTACGCCGCCCGGGCCGTCTGCACCGTGTCCTCCTCGGCAAGCTGGAAGCTGTCGTCGACCTCGTCGGGCAATCCCAGCTCTGCCCCGCGGCGCCCTGGCCACGCGATGGTGGAAGCACACCCCGTCACGTCGTCAGCCGTGAAGGACCATATTTCTCTCCGAGCGTCGTCATACTGGGCTCGTGCGGTGGAAAGTTGCCCCCTGGAAAGAGTTAGGCGCGCTGGCCCTGGCGCAGGTGGGGTTCGTCGCCGTTTGCCTGGTGTCGCTGGGTCAGCTCGGCAGGGCTTGGGCCCCCTGGGCTGGAGTGCTGGTGCTGAGCCTGTTGCTGCTGAATGCCGGCCTGCTGGCAGCGCACCGTCGTTTCATGGCACTGAAAGAATCCTCCCGGCGCCTGCGGTTGCTGGCCGAGATGAATGTGCAGGTCAATCGCGAGATCCTGCTCAACGGAGATATTGAGCTCATCTACCGCCTCATACTCGATTATCTGTTCCGCGTGTTCGACCGGGCCACCACGGGCTCGGTATTGATTCTGGGAGACGATGGCTACCTCACCTTCGCGGCCTCCAGGGGTTTCACCGAAGAGTTTGTCAAGAACTTCCGTCTGAAGTTGGAAGACAGTTTTCTCTACCAGTCCACCGGTGGTGAAATCCAGGGAGCACGACTGATCGACAGCGAGGACTTCCGGCGCATCGAGACCGTGCTCGATCCCGGAGAATGGGAGTACAGATCCGTGATCTCCGCACCGCTGTTCGTCGAGGATCGACTGTTTGGCGTCTTGAACCTGGACTCCCCGGTGTCTGGCACCTACAACGCGCAAGATGTGTCCATCGTCGAGCAGTTCCGCACTCAGATAGAGATTGGCCTGCTGGCCCGCGAGCGCTACACCACGATGGCGGGGCTGCTTTCCGTGGTGCGCGCCCAGGCTGTGCAGCTGGCCGCCGCGTTCGAGGGCCAGCAACAACTCAATGTCGAACTTCAGCGCCTTGATGCCTACCGCATCCGGATGATCGCGACCATCTCCCACGAACTGAAGAACCCGCTCACCGCCGTGACCGGTCACCTTGAGCTGATGTCATCGCTCCCTGACCTGCCGCCCGCGGGTGTGCACTCCACAGCAGTGATGCAAAGAGGTGTTGAGCGCCTGACTGCGCTGGCCAACAGTTTGCTCGAGCTGACCCGACTCGAGCAGAGCGAAGGGCCGCCACGACACGAGCCCGTCGACCTTGACGCTGTGCTCGCCGGGACTGTCGAGTTGCTCAAGGTCGTGGCTGCCGGGGATTCCGTGCACATCGACCACCAAACGGCGCCGGATCCTGTCCACGTGCTCGGCGACGCAGACGAACTGCACCGCGCCTTGGCCAATCTGGTTGGCAATGCGATCAAGTACAGCAACGCGGGAGACACGGTCGTCGTAGGCGTCCAGCGCATCGACGACGAGGTCGTACTCAGCTGCGTCGACCAGGGTCTCGGCATCTCCGCGGCCGACCAGACGCGGCTGTTCACCGAGTTCTTCCGCTCGACGAACCAGCAAGCGCTCAGCCGACCCGGCACGGGTCTGGGGCTCGCCATCGTGCAGCGCATCGTCGTACGTCACCGAGGTCGGGTCGAAGTGACCTCTGAGCTCGGCGTAGGCACGACGTTCAAGATGCACTTGCCTGCTGGCGTTCTCGCCTGACGGAGCCTGGGTCGCTTCGACCCGGATTCGCCGCCGCGAACGGCTCGCCGAGGCGGGACGCGGCAAATTCAGCGGGCGTCGAGCGAGCAGGCGGGCGTCCCGCCGGGCAGTCGCGAGCGGTTGGCAGCGACCCAGTGGTAGGCGCGTCGCGCGACCGGGTCGACGGGCCGAGTCGTCATCAGCCGGCCGACCAGGCGCCACGGCTGCGGGCCGGTGCCGAGGATGGACGCGAAGGCCCGGTGGCCGTAGTCGACGCGGCCGTCGGGGTGGACGTACGGCATTTCTACCAGGGCGCGTTTCTCGTCGACGCCCAACGCCACGAGGTCGACCGACTGCACGGTCGAGCTGTCGACGTCCACACCCAGGCGGTGCACCAGCGCGGCGGTGCGCATGCAGAATCCGCAGTCCCCGTCGTTGAGCATGAGTCCCCGGTCCATACCGCCAAGGCTACTCAGGCGTCCTCAGCCGACTGCGCGATCCGCCGGCCGAAACGACAACGCTGCCCGGCGGCGTGCCTGTGCCTGATGTGCTCAGCTTGGGACCGATGGAACGTCCGCATCTGCCGCGACCGACTCCGCGGCGCTTCGAGGACGCAGGTTGGTCCAGCCCGTCCAGCCACGTCCCTCCAGGCGGCGCAGGATCCGACGCGCGCCGGGAACGGACTCGAGGAACACCTCATCGAGCAGTGCGGCAAGGTCGTCGGGCAGGAGAGCTTCCTCCCATGCGCTGACCGGTATGCGCTCGAACTCGTCCGAGAGCCGGTCGGCGACCTCGTCCAGCCGCGGGTCTTCGGCGGACCAGTAGATGATCTGCGCGAGGTCGCGGTAGAGCTCGCGCACGCCGGGATCGTCGAGCTGTTGGGTCTTCATCTGCATGTAGAACGGCATCCGCTCGGGCAGCTGGGCGGCCACGAGGATCCAGGCGTCGCGCTCCGCGTCGACCATCACCCCTGGTACGCCGAGGCTGCGAAGTCGCTCGAGGTAGGTGACGGCCTCGGGTGGGAGCGCGAGGCTGTCGCCGGCGGCGAGTCGGGCTATCTTCTCCCGGTGCGCCTGTCGTTCGCGGATCTCTGCGCGGAGGCGCTGGTCGATCTCCTCGACGGCGACGGCGAACGCGTGGGCGTCGGCAGACAGCAGTTCTTGCACTCGTGCCAGTGGCACCCCTGCCTCGGCCATCGTCCGGATGCGGATGAGGTCCACGACCGCGGGGGCGCCGTACCGCCGATAGCCAGCCCGGTCACGATCGGGCTCTGGCAGCAGGCCCTTTGCGTGGTAGTGCCGGACCGCGCGCACGGTCACTCCCGCGTACGCCGCGAGCTGGCTGATGGTCAGCATGGGCTCATTCTGCGCTTGTAGCTGCGCATCGCGAGTGCGTAGGCGAGGCCCAACAGGCCCAGGCACCAGGCGAGCGCGGTCCACGCGTCGTTGCCGAGCGGCTGCTGGGCGAAGAGGCGGCGCAGGGTGTCGACGATCGAGGTGACCGGTTGGTGCTCGGCGAACCAACGCACCGGGCCGGGCATGCTTTCCGTCGGGACGAAGGCGGAGCTGAGGAAGGGCAGGAACAGCAGCGGATACGCGAAGCCTCCGGCACCGTCGGGCGACTTCGCGGTCAGGCCGGCGATCACGGCCAGCCACGTCAGCGCGAGGGTGAACAGCACCAGGATGCCCAGCACCGCAAGCCACGCAAGCGGACCTGCCCCGGAGCGGAAGCCCATCAGGAGCGCCACCAGCACGACCAGGAGCAGCGAGACCAGATTCGCCACCAGCGAGGTCAGCACGTGCGCCCAGAGCGTCGCCGACCGGGTGATCGGCATGGAGTGAAAGCGGTCGAAGATGCCGCCCTGCAGGTCGAGGAACAGCCGGTACGACGTGTAGGCGACGCCCGAGGCGACCGTGATCAGCAGAATCCCGGGGAGCAGGTAGTTGACGTACTTCTCGTCCTGGTCCCCGCCGGTGTCGATCGCCCCGCCGAAGACGTAGACGAACAGCAGGAGCATCGCCACCGGCGTTATCGCGGTGGTGATGATCGTGTCGGGGCTGCGCACGACATGCCGCAGCGATCGTGTGGTCAGGACAGCGGTGTCGACGAGGAACGGGGCCCGCGTGGTTGAGGTGGCCGGGGTGGTCATGGCGGTGTCCTTCACTGGTCGGAGCCGGCCGGAGAGGTGTGGCCGACGAGGGTGAGGAAGATGTCCTCGAGAGTGGGCTGTTTCTGGACGTACTCCACCTTCGCTGGGGGTAGCAGTGCCTTGAGCTCGTCCAGGGTTCCGTCGACGATGATGCTGCCCTCGTGCAGGATCGCGATCGCGTCGGCGAGCTCCTCGGCCTCGTCGAGGTGTTGGGTGGTGAGCAGCAGGGTGGTGCCCTGTCTGGCGAGCTCGCGCACCGTCCTCCACACCTCGAGCCGCGACTGGGGGTCGAGCCCGGTCGTTGGCTCGTCCAGGAACAACACACGTGGATTGCCGACCAGGCTCATCGCGATGTCGAGGCGGCGGCGCATGCCGCCGGAGTACGTGGCCACCCTCCGCGCGCCGGCCTCGGTCAGGTCGAACCGGGCCAGCAGGTCCTCAGCAATCCCTCCCGGGTCCGCCACGTGCCGCAGCTGGGCGACAAGGACGAGGTTCTCCCTACCAGTGAGGACCTCGTCGACGGCTGCGAACTGGCCGGTGAGGCTGATCGACTCGCGGACCCGGGCGGGCTCGGTGGATACGTCGCGTCCGCAGACACGCGCCTCACCGCCGTCAGCGAGCAGGAGGGTGGACAGGATCCTCACCAGCGTCGTCTTGCCGGCACCATTGGAGCCGAGCAGCGCGTGAATGGTGCCCTCGCGCACCCTCAGGTCGACGCCCTTGAGCACGGCGTTGTCGCCGAAGGATTTCGTCAGTCCGGTGATCTCGATGGCTGTGTTGGTGGTCATGCCGCGAGTCTGCTGCCCTGACGCAGCGTCAAGGTCAAGGTCAGAGGGACTTTCCAGCGCAGAGCCGGAGCGATCAGACCCGGCGCCGTCTACCAGTCCAGGTGCTGGGCGTCCTTGACCAGGACCGGACTGTTCTGTTGCTGCAGTTCGGTTGGGAGGGCGTTCTCACGCAAGCTCACAAAAGTCAGCCCGACGCGCTCTTCGAGGAAGTTCAGCGGCACGAGGTAGGTGTCGAAGTCGTCGAGGAAGGCACGCTCATCGATGCGATCGAGGTCCTGGGACAAGACGAAGCACTTGAATCGCAGCTGTCCGTCCATCCGGTAGAGCACGATCTTCCAGTGCTCGCGCGGCAGCTGGACGATGCTGCGGTACAACGGGTCGTCGTCGCGGAGCACTGGCCCCGCCAGCAGGGAGAGCCGCCGGTCCTCCAGCCCCTCCTGGGCGAGGACGGCGTTCTCCAACAGGCCCCAGCTGCCGCCTCGGCCCGATTGGTTGAAGTTGTCGACCTGCGGGGTGATGTTGGTGAAGAAGAACGAGTCAGAGTTCGCCGTACGCGCCTCGTCGAGGGTTCCCCAGAGCAGGTCCGATCGTCGAGCGATGTGACCTCGGTCGAGTCGGTTGCCGTCGTAGGCGTCGTTGAGGGTCTGTGCGGTGGTGGGGATGCGGGGGTCGGCGCGAAAGCTCTCACCCGAGCGGCTGATGCTGTCGCTGGGGAAGAGCCGTAGCCCGTCGATGTTCCAGGCCACCCACGATGCGAGGCGGCGGGAGGGGTGCATGCGGACGGTGAAGTGCATGTAGTCGAGCTCCGTGCCACCAGCGTCGGGGGCATGTGGGGGCAGAAGGGTGGTCTCAAGGAAATCGGCGTCGTAACCGAGGTCGGCCATGCGTCCAGTGTCCCGCAGGATGCGCGCCGACGGGGCGCGCCCAGCATGAGGAATCGATCCCGGCCTGGACGGCCGTGTCGACGTGGGGGCAGGGGTGCCGGTTTTCCTGTCTGCGTCGCGTGAGCGCGGCGCTGGCGGGAGCAAAGCCGGTGCTGCGGTCGTGTCGGTGGTTGATGACAGCATCGCTGCATGACTCACCTTGCATTGATCATCCGACACCAGACACGACCCGGCCTCAGGGACGACGTTCGCAGAGTCTGGGAGGCCCACCTGGCGCCTGCCGTGGACGCCAACCCCGGTCACCTCGCCTACTTCTACTGTTTCGACGACAACGATCCGGACGCGATCAGCGCCTTCCAGGTCTACGACAGCATCGAGTCGTCGCAGCAGTTCCTGGAGACCGACGCCTACGCCGGCTACCTGCGCGACGTCGAGCCGCTGCTGTCCGGGCCACCGCAGGTCACTTCGCTCACGCCTGTCTGGGCCAAGCAGTCCTAGCGACCTGCCCGCGTCGTGACCGCCCCACCGGGGCATCTCGCGGATGGGTAGCGCGTGACCACGAGCTCGCCGCGGCCACAACAAGCCCATGGGCGATCGGTCGCGCGTGTGCATGAACTCCGAACGCGCGTCACTTCAGTAGCGCAGACGAGCCGGTTGCGACGTACGACGTGCTGACCCTGGTGGCGAAGACCCGGTCAGCTCCCTAGTCCTCGCACCCGTCCTCCCGCTCGAACAGGGCTTCGGCCGAGCAGCACGCGTCGCCGTTCCAGGCGTTGATGCCTTCGCGTACGGCGAGGGCAGCGATCACCAGGGCGGCAACCGGGTCCGCCCACCACCAGCCGAGGAGGCTGTTGGCCGCGAGGCCGAGCAGGAGGACCGCGGACATGTAGGAGCAGAGCAGGGTCTGCTTGGCGTCGGCGACGGCCGAGTGCGACCCAATCTCCTCGCCGGTGCGTCGCTGGAGCAGCGAGACGGTCGGCATGATCACCAGGCTGAGGCTGGCGATGACGATGCCGAGGGTGGAGTGAGCGGGCGCCTGCTGGCTGATGAGGCTGGCGAGGGCGTCGTAGACCACGAAGGTCGCCAGGCCGAAGAACGACAGGGCGATGATCCGCAGGGCTGTCTTCTCGCGCTCAGCGGGACGTGGTGCGGCGAACTGCCAGGCCACGGCCAGCGCGGAGGAGACCTCGACGACCGAGCCGAGCCCGAATCCGATCAACGCGCTTGAGTTGGCCACGGTTCCCGCGAAGAGCGCAGCGGCGGCCTCGATGAGGTTGTAGGAGATGGTGAAGGCGACCAGGAACCGGACGCGCCGGTTGAGCGCGGAGCGACGCTGCGCCGAGACGATCGGGTGCGCGTGAGGGGACGTGGTCATCTCAGCTGACCTGCGCGTGGGCGTCGGCGGCACAGGCCTCCGGGTCGGTGACCAGGACGACCTCGTGGAGGTCGAGGAGAGCGTGCCCGATGCGTGGGTCAGCGAGCTCGTAGCGGCTCCGGCGGCCCTCCGGGACAGTGACGACCAGCCCGCACCCGCGCAGGCAGGCGAGGTGGTTGGACATCGACTGCCGGGTGACCCCGAGGTCATCGGCCAGATCAGCCGGGTACGCCGACGCCTCGCGCAGCGTCATCAGGATGCGCGCCCGCGTCGGGTCGGACAGGGCGTGCCCGAAGCGGGCCAGTGCGTCGAGCGAGTCGGCCGTGGTGTTCATGTGGACAACAGTACATCAATTGATGTATTCAGTCCAGCGTGAACCAATGCCAGCTCACCTTCACCATGGGACGTCGATCAATGGGCACTCCCCCAGGTCAATTGACCATGGGAAGTGCACCATTCGTCGACATACCGTGATGAACAGACGGGGTCGGCGCTGATGTTGAGACGGTACGGCGACGGAACCGGGTGAGGATCCACCCGTGGGCCCGGTGCGCGACGAGTCCTACGGCCAGCGAGGCCAGGACGGCTGCGACCGGGTGCCCGGCTGCCTCGAGCCCGGGATAGACCTGCCAGTGGGTGAGGTAGATCCACAGCGACGCCCCCGCGAGCAGGTGCAGGGCCCGGGACAGCACGCGAGGGAGCGGGATGCTCCTGGGCACCAGGAGCAGCAGCATGCCGAGCACGACGGCGGCATAGCGCGCGGGATCGTCGGAGAAGTAGCCCCAGGTGCCGAGCAGCGCCGCCGCCGCGACCAGGCAGCGGTGCGCCGGGGTGCGGGCATCGGCCGCCGCCCACCCGATGGCAATGCACCAGAAGGCGCCCAGCAGCGTGTACTTCTGCGTGCCGCCGGCACTCAGGCCGACGCTGGCGTAGCGAGCGGCCAGGGCGCACCCGAGGACGACGAGCGCGACAGCGAACGGGCGTTGTCGTAGTGCCCGGTCGACGACCGGCACCAGGACCAGCGCGGCGAGGCCGAGGTTGGACCAGACGACCACCTCGAGGAACCAGAACTGCCAGTCGGCGCTCCACGCCGACGCACCCACCGCCTGGTTGAGGAGCACCGCTGTCGCGGGCCGGTAGTCGCCGGTGACGACCCCCGTCGCGGCGATCCACAGCGCCGCGGGGATGGCGAAGCCTGCCGTGCACGTCACGATCCGCCGGGCACGCTGGGTCCGCCCGGCTGTGTGGAGCGAGAACCGGGCCAGGTTGAAGCCGACCACGGCCAGGAGCACGTGGGCCCCGCCCATGACCATGAGCAGGTCGGCGTGGGAGACCACGATCGCGACGATGGCCAGCGCTCGCAGGACCACGGCGGGTTCGGTGGCCAGGACGTGGCGCGAGCCTTGGCGCGCCGTCGCAGCGAGCTGGCGCGGTGTGAGCCTCGGCCAGTCAGCCGGGAGGTGGCCGAGCCGGTGGGCGAGCTGGGTGGAGACCTCGACGAAGGACAACGAGTCCCCGCCGAGGTCGGCAAAGGTGTGGTCGAGGTCCGCGTCGGGGCGACCCAGGACCACCGCGAACAGGTCGCGCAACGCCTCCGCGCTGGCACCGTCAGCGACGGCCACTTCGTCGAGGGTCGTGGTGCCGCTGGCAGCCGCGTGGGCGGCCAGGAGCGCGTAGTCGGTCTTGCCCCGGCTGTTCGTCGGCAGCGCCTCGATCTCGTGCACCCGCACGAGGTGGGGCGGAAGCCCGGACAGTGCAGCGAGGTCACGGCGTACGCGCGCGGTCATCCGCGGCGCCGTGACGAAGCCGTGCACCACGTCGGCGTCGACGACCAGGGCCGTCGCCACGGGCATCCGGGCCTCGAGTCGCGCGAGGTCGAGCCGGAGTCCCAGGACCTTGGCATGCCGGTCGAGGCGCCCGCAGATCTCCCAGAGCCCGTCGTCGGTCTGGCGTGCCAGGTCTCCCGTGTGCAGGGCCGTCGTCTCGGCGCCGCGCGCCAGGTCCGCTGCAGTGTGCGCGTAGCCCATCATCACGTTGGGCCCGGTGTAGACGAGCTCGCCGGCACCCTCGGGCGCTCCCGGGACCTGCGCCAGCCGGAAGTCGCCACCCGGCACGGGGATGCCGATCGCCTCGGGCCGGTCGTGCGCGAGGTGCGGCGGCAGGTAGGCCATCCTCGCCGTGGCCTCGGTCTGCCCGTACATCACGAACAGGTCGAAGCCCCACTCACGGCCGAGTGCCGCGAACCGTCGGACGCGAGCCGGGTCCATCCGCCCCCCGGCCTGGGTGAGGTAGCGCAGGGTCGGCAGCTCGGCCCCGGTGAAGCCCCGGCACTCCAGGAGCTCGAACGTGTAGGGGACGCCGGCGAAGCCGGTCGCACCTGCCGACCGCGCCAGGTCCCAGAAGCGATCGTCGGCGACGGACGCGTCGGTGAGCACCACCGTGGCGCCGGCGACGAGGTGGCTCGTCAGGACCGACAGCCCGTAGCAGTAGTGCAGCGGCAGGGACGTGACCGCTCTGTCGTCGCTCGTCAGACCGAGGTAGTCGGCGATGCTCTGCGCGTTGGCCCAGATGTTGTCGTGCGAGAGCCGCACGAGCTTGGGCGACCCGGTCGATCCGGAGGTCGACAGCAGCAGCGCGAGGTCGGGGTGCAGGTCGCGTGCATCGGCGTACGCCGCCTCGATCTCGGCCGACCTCGCCGGGTTTCCGGCCTCGACGACGACCACGGGGTGACGGGCGCTGAGCGAGCCGAGCAGGGCAACCACCGAGTCGATGTCGTTGCGCATCTCCAGCAACCGCACCTGCCGCTGGCCGAGCCGATCCAACCGCTCCGCCTCGTGGCGGATCGCAGCGGCGAGGCCGGCGTAGGTCAGGGACCGGCCCGCCTGGACCAGGGCGACGTCCTCGGCCGCCCCGGCGAAGGGCAGCAGCTGGTGGACGGAGTCGGGCACCATCGTCACGGCGTCGCCTCCCAGACCTTCGACCCCGCGCCAGCGGGCAGCTCCGTCTCGGCGGTGCGGGTCGGAGCTGTCGAGAACGCGACCACCTCGCCCAGCACCTCGACCCGGACACGCACACCGGCCTCGGGCACACCGGTCGCGGGGATCCGCGCCGCGATCCGCTCACCGCCGTGGAGGCGAACAGTGGCGGCCGCGTCATGGCCGTAGAAGCTGACGTCCTCGACGACTCCCTCCACCCCCAGCCCACCGGCGCGGTGGACCTGCACCTGCTCGGCGCGTACGGCGATCTGTACCGGGCCAGGCGCGACCGCCTTGCTCAGCGGCAGGGCACCGAGCGCGCACGTGGCTGCCGCGCGTGTGGTGGCGACGCCCGGGAGCAGGGTGGCGTGACCGATGAAGGAGGCGACCCGCGGGTCGGCCGGTGCGAGGTAGACCTGGGCCGGGGAGCTCACCTGGAGGAACCGACCTTCGATCATCACCGCGACCTGGTCGGCCAGCGACAACGCCTCCCCCTGGTCATGGGTGACGATCAGCGCGCTCGCACCCGCACTGCGCAGGGCGGCCACCACCGCTCGTCCGGTGCCCTCGCGCAGACCGGCATCCAGCGAGGAGAACGGCTCGTCGAGGAGCACCAGGGCCGGACGGGGTGCCAGCGCGCGAGCCAGCGCGACGCGCTGCTGCTGTCCCCCGGACAGGTCACGGGGATAGCGGTCCAGCAGCTCGACGGGCAGGTCGACCATGGCCAGCAGCTCGCGGGCACGCTCCAGGCTGCGCCGCTCGCCACGCGGCAGCCCGAAGGCCACGTTGGCGGCCACGGACAGGTGCGGGAACAGGGCACCCTCCTGCGGCACGAAGCCCAGGCCGCGGCTGCGCGCGGGGATCGCGCGGCCCGGGCCGGCCACGTCGCGGCCCGCGATCGAGATCGTGCCCGAGTCGGGCGCGTGGAAGCCGGCGATCGTCCTGAGCAGGGTGGTCTTGCCGCAACCGGAGGGTCCGACGACGGCGGTCACGCCACCTGCGACCGTGAGGTCGATGCCGCGCAGGACCGGGCGTCCGGGATAGCCGACCGTGAGGCCGCGCACCTCCAGAGCCGCAGTCACCGAGCCCCCTCGATCCGGTCGCCGGGGGTGCTCAGTCGCCCCAGGAGCCAGGTCGCCGGGACCGAGAGAATGACCAGGGCGAGGGCGTACGGCGCAGCGGCGCCGTACGCCACCGAGGACGCCTCGGACCAGAACTTCGTGGCCAGGGTGTCGGTGCCCGTCGGCGCGAGGAGGAGGGTCGCGGTGAGCTCGGTCGACACGGCCAGCGCCACCAGCGCCGTCGCGGCCGCCAGACCCGGCAGCGCCAACGGGAGCGTGACCCGCCGCATCACCTCGGATCCGCGGCAACCGAGGCTGCGGGCGACGTCGTCGAGCGAGGCCGGGATGAGCTCGACGGTCCCGCGGAGGCTCACCACCGCGCGCGGCAGGAACAGCACGGTGTAGCCGACCAGCAGGACCACCACGGTCTGGTAGAGGCTCGGCACCACGCGGATCGAGATGGTGACGAGCGCCAGCCCGATGACGATGCCGGGCATGGCACTGGCGGTGTAGACGCTCCGCTCCACGAACGTGCTCAGCGCACTGCGGTGGCGCACGGCCAGCCAGACGACCGGCACCGCGGTGACCGTGGCCAACAGGCCGCCGGCTGCTCCGAGCCCGAGGGTGGTGCCGATCGCTCCGCTCAGCTCCGCGACGTCGATCCCGGCCGAGGTGCCCTTGACCAGCCACCGCACGAGACTGACGAGCGGCACTGCCAGCGACCACACGGCCAGCAGGCCGAGACCGAGGGCGACGGTGTGGCGGTGCCGGCCCAGCGGCATCCGCACCGCTGCCCGACTCGTCCCGGAGCCGACGCGCGCCAGCGGCCGACGACCCCGCAGGACGTGCTCGACCAGCAGCAGGAGCAGGCAGAAGAGCACGAGCACCAGGGCCAGCAGCGTGGCAGCGGGGCCGTTGAACACGGTGGCGTACTGCTGCAGGATCGCCGTCGTCAGGGTCGGGTAGTTGAGGAGCTGCAGGGCGCCGTACTCCGCGAGCAGGTGCAGCCCCACCAGCAGCGCGCCACCGAGGACGGCAGGACTGATGGCGGGCAGGGTGACCCACCAGAACACCCGCCACGGTCCGTGACCCAAGGACGTCGCCACCTCCTCGACCGCCGGGTCGAGTCGACGCATGGCCGCCACGGTGGGCAGGTAGACGAAGGGGAAGTAGGACAGGGTCGTCACCATGACCGCACCGCTGAAGGACTGGACGGCGTGGGTGGTGGAGACCCAGCCGTAGCCGTTGACGAAGGCCGGCACGGCCAGGGGCGCGCACATGAGGGCGTGCCACCAGCCGCGTCCCCGGAGGTCGGTACGCTCCACGACCCAGGCGCCAGCCAGGCCGATCAGCAGGCAGCACGTGACGCCCGCGACCAGCAGGCGCACGGTGTTCCACAGGAGCTCACCGACCCGTGGTCGCCAGAGGAATGCAGCGGCCTCGCCGACACCCAGCTGGGCCGTGGTGACGAGGACGTAGCCGAGGGGCATCAGGGACATCGCAGCGATGAGGCACCCCGCCCAGAGCAGAGCGGTCGGCGCCGGACCCGCCGAGCCACGACCTCGTGACCTGCGGGGCGGCGCGGGTGCTTCGACGATGCTCAGAGGAAGCCGATCTCGGTCATCAGCTCCACCACGCGCTCCGCATCGAGGTCGGAGACGTTGACCTCGGGCGGCTGCAGCTCGCTGAACGGCTTGACCGGCGGGTCGAGCTGGATCGCGGGGTTGAGCGGGTATTCGAGGGCGTAGCTGTCGGCCAGCACCTGCTGGCCCTCTTCGTTGACGAGGAACTCGATGAACTCGCGGGCCTCGGACTTCATGTCGCTGGAGGCAAGGATCCCCGCTCCGGACACGCTCACGAACGAGCCCGGGTCCTGGTCACCGAAGTAGTACTGCTCGCTGGTGTCGCTGACGTCGCCGTTCTCGGCGCGGTCGCGCTCCCAGTAGTAGTGGTAGACGATGCCGACCTCGGACTCCCCCGAGTCGACGGCCTCCAGCACGACGTTGTTGCCGTCGTAGATGGTGCCGTTGGCCTTGAGTCCCTCGAGCCAGGCGCGGGTGGCGTCCTCCCCCTCGAGCTCGAGCACCGCTGCGACGATGGCCTGGAAGTCGGCGCCGGTGGGCGAGAACGAGATGCGTCCGGCCCACTCCGGTTCGGCGAGGTCGAGGATCGAGGCCGGCAGCTCGGAGGCCTGCACCTGGTCGGTGTTGTAGACCAGCACGGTCGATCGGGCGACGAAGCCCGTCCAGAGACCGCTGCGCGGGCGGAACATCTCGGGGATCGGCTCGACCAGGTCGGCCGGCAGCGGATCGAAGAGACCGGCGGCCTCCACCTGCGACATCGCGGGAGAGTTCTCGGTCAGAAAGACGTCGGCGGGCGAGGCATCGCCCTCCTGCACGAGCTGGTTGGACATCTCGAGGTCCTTGCCGTTGCGCAGCTCGACCTCGATGCCGGTGGCCTCGGTGAAGGCAGGCGCCAGCTCCTCCAGAAGCGGCTCGTGCTGGGCGTTGTAGACGACCAGCTTCGGCTCGTCGGAGCCGCAGCCCGCGGTGAGCAGACCGAGCAGGAGAACACCCGCGAGAGCAGGGACGTGCTTCATGGACAGCCTTCCGTAGTTAGGTCAGCCTAACCATAGAACAAGATGCGACGATCGCACTCCTCAGGACGTCAGGGACGATGGTGATGTGGACCTCACCTCACACCTTCGCCGGCTGCCGGCGACCCCGCGCATCGTCGTCAGCGGCAACCACGCCACCCCGTGGCACACGCTGCGCCTCGTCGACGCGGCCCTGCCCGAATACCGCCTGTGGGCCCTGAACGGCCAACCCGGTCTGCCCGATCGCGACGGCGTGCTGCTGGAGACGTCCTTCGTCGGACCGGGGGTGCGGCGCAGCCCGCGGTTGAGCTACGTGCCCTCCCGGCTCTCGCTGGTGCCCACGCTGTTCGCGTCGGTCATGCCTCCGGACGCGGTGGTCGTCCACACGACGCGGCCGCGCCAGGGCAAGGTGTCACTGGGGACCGAGGTCAACGTGCTGCCCGCCGCGATCGAGGCGGTCCGTCGCCGTGGCGGTGTGGTGATCGCCCAGGTCAACGACCGCATGCCATGGACGTACGGCGACGCGGAGCTCGACGTGGCGCTGCTGGACGTGATGGTGGAGGCCGACGAACCACTGACGTTCGCGCCCCCGTCCCGCGTGGACGACGAGTCCGCCCGGATCGGTGGCCTCGTCGCTGCGCGCGTGGTCGACGGCGCGACCCTGCAGGCCGGCATCGGCGCCGTACCGGACGCGACCATGCACGGCCTCGCCGGCCGACGGGGCCTGCGGATCTGGACCGAGATGTTCTCCGACTCGGTGCTCGCGCTCGAGCGCGCGGGCTCGCTCGACACCAGCGCTCCGATCATCGCCTCGTTCCTCTTCGGCTCCGAGGAGCTGCTCGACTGGGCTGACGGCAACGAACGCGTCCAGATGACCCGCACGGAGGTCACCAACGATCCCGGCCGGATCGCTCGCAACCAGTCCATGGTCAGTGTGAACACCGCCCTGCAGGTGGACCTCTTCGGGCAGGCCAACGCCTCGCGGATCCGCGCCCGGATCCACTCGGGGTTCGGCGGCCAGACCGACTTCATCGTGGGCGCCCTCCACAGCCCGGGCGGCCAGGCGATCATCGCGCTGCGCTCCTGGCACCCCAAGGCGGACGTCTCGACGATCGTGCCGCTGGTCGACGAGCCGGTCACCTCGTTCCAGATGAGCGCCGTCGTCACCGAGCAGGGCGTCGCCCAGGTCTTCGGTCTCGACCAGACCGAGCAGGCACGCCAGCTCATCGAGAACGCCGCTCACCCGAGCGTGCGTGAGGAGCTCCGCGAGGAAGCCGTTGAGCTCGGCCTGGCACCACGGGCGGCGAGGGACCAAGGTCCCACGACCTGAGGTCCACTTGCCCTGCGTCCCGGCGCTCCGGCGGCACACCATGGAGTGCAGAGCATCACCCGCACCCCACCAGGAGGTCGTCATCATGGCTGCCATTCACACCCCCAACCAGGCCGGCGAGGTCGTCGCCACCGACGCCTCCGCCGCCCCCACCACGTCCACCCCGATGGACAAGGCGATCGCCGTCATGCGGCTCGCCTTCGGCATCACCTTCCTCTGGGCGTTCCTCGACAAGCTGCTCGCCCTCGGATTCCACACCGGCGCGGTCACCAACCCCGGGACCGGGGCTCGCGACAGCATCGACTTCTTCGCCAAGGACGCAGCCTGGATCAACGGCGGCAGCCCCACCGAAGGGTTCCTCACCTTCGGCGTCCCGGCGGACAACCCGTTCAAGGAAGTCTTCACCAGCATGGCTGGCCAGGGCTGGGTAGACGTTCTCTTCATGCTCGGCCTCCTCGGCATCGGCGTCGCGCTCCTCACCGGCGTCGCGATGCGGATCGGCACCGCCGCCGGCGCTCTCATGTACGCCTTCATGTACGCCGCCGTGCTGCCGCTGGAGAACAACCCGATCGTCGACGACCACCTGGTCGGCGTCATCGTGATGGCCGTCCTGGCACTGGCCTACGCCGGTCGCACCTGGGGCCTCGGCACCTGGTGGGAGTCGCAGGGCATCGTCAAGAGAAACCCGGTGCTTCGCTGACCGAACCGGCCGCGCACAGCCGGACATAGCAACGGGCCACCCGCTCCTCCGAGCGGGTGGCCCGTTGTCGGCGTTGAGCCGTCGCGACGGAGCGGCGTGGTCAGTCGAGGACGGCGTCGATCGTCTTCTTGAGGGCGCTCGGCTGCGAGGGCCGCGTGGGCGCCGTCTTCTTCGCCTCGAGCATCTCCTCGCCGATCTCCTGCAGCTGGTTGCGACCGAGGCTCTCCCGCACCTTCGGGAACCACTCGTCCTCCTCCTCGTCGATGTGGTGCTCGACGTTCTCGATGAGGACGGTGGTCTTGGCGTCGAAGCGCTCGTCGCTGGGGCTCATGGTGGAGAGCTCCATGATGAGGACGTCCGCGACGTGGTGCTCCTCGTACGACTCGAGGATGTCGTCCTCGAGGTCGGGAAGCAGCGCACGGACCCGCGGATACATGACCTCGTTCTCGATGTAGGTGTGCTGGGTGAGGAGCTCGATCATCTTGTCGACGAGCTTGCCCTTGCGCACCTCCGCGTTCTCACCCGCGCCCTCGAAGTCGCGGAAGACCCTCTTGATCTCCTGGTGGTCTTCCTTGAGCAGGACGATGGCGTCGTTGGACATGGATGCCTCCTGGGCGTTCGTGGACGTGGCCGGGCACCGTGATGCGTGCCCATCGGCACGAAACTACGCGCCACGCCGCCCTGCCCGACATACCCTTTTGGCCGGTCTGTCGGCCGCCGGTCAGCGCGTGGTCTTGTCGGCGTACATCGCAGCGTCAGCAGCCGCTACCAGCGACGGTCCGTCGCGACCGTCCGAGATCGCGGCGCCGACCGAGGCTCGTACGTCGACAGCCGTCCCCTGCCAGTCCAGCGAGAACGACAGGGCATCGCGGACGCGCGCCACGAGTGCCTCTGCCGAGTCGCGCGGGACGCGCGCCGCCACGAGGAACTCGTCGCCACCCAGCCTGGCAACCAGGTCGTGGGGACGAGCCGTGGCGAGCAGACGGTGCCCCACCTGCACCAGCACCGCGTCACCGGCAACGTGCCCGAGTGAGTCATTGATCTTCTTGAAGTTGTCGAGGTCGGCAAAGGCGGCAACGACCACCTCGTCCGGGGAGAGGGCAGGCAGCTGCGCGGCGAGCCAGGGATCCACAACCCTGCGAGACGCGCACTGGGTGAGCGGATCGGTGGCGGCCTCGACGCGGGCTCGCTTCACGGCTTCTTCGCGCTCCACCTCAGCACCGATGAGACGTGCGAAGAGACGCATCGTCGGCAGGTGGGACTCGACGTCGTCCGCTGCGACGGAGTCGGCCGCACACAGCGTGCCCCAGACCTGCCCGCCCGGCGTGGAGACAGGGACCGAGACGTACACCTGGATGCCCAGGACGCGGGCAGCGTCGCTGTCACCCCAGATCGACGGGACGTCGGTCGTGCACGCACGGTCCTCGTCGAGAGCACGCTTGCAGAGCGTGTCCCCCCAAGGCACGTGCAATCCCTCCGGGATCTCGAAGCCGTCACGGGCGTTTCGCGCGTAGCGGATCTCTTGCACGTCGTCCTCCTCGTGCACGACCGTGAGGTACGCCGAGGCCAGACCGGTGATGTCCTGCAACGCCTCCAGCAGCGGGCGACTGAGCCGCTCGACGTCATGAGCGCCCTCGAGAACAGCTGCGATCGCGGCCAGCCCCGAGGGCGCCGAGGGCGGCGTGGGGGGGTCGTCGAGAGCGCGCACCAAGGGTGCGACGACCTCGGCGAGGCCGGTCAACATGTCGCGGTCGCGAGAGTTGAGCGAAGGGTGCGGCTGGTGGCCCAAGGCGCACAGCGCCCCGAACACGCTCCCGTCCTCGTCGCTGAGCGGCACTCCGGCATACGACACGATCGAGAACGCCTTGGTCGACGGGAGGGCCTGAAGCGCGGCATCTTCACGTGCGTCGTCGACCAGCAGCGAACCGTCATCCATGACGCGTCCGCACCATGTCGCGTCCACCGGCTCGGTGAGGCCGGCGGGACCGGCCGTGCCATCGGCGTGCACGGACTGCAGCACGGTGCGGTTGCCGGTGCCGTCGAGAACGCTGACGAACGCGACGTCCATGGCCAGCTGCTCACACGCCAAGGTGAGGAGCCGCTGCAGCGCGGCCTGGGGCTCGCCCTCGACGAGGCGGGCGAGCTCTTGGAGAGCTGGAACGGGGGGCATGTGGACACCTTGCGGCAGCGGGGGGAGCACGGCGAGTCTAGGCCGCGAATGCGTCGTGGCTACGGTGAACGCTCATTCCACCGGCAGCCGCAGCCGACAGCATCTGCCGGCGGCGGACCCGACCCCTGGCGAGGAGCATGAGACCCATGGGTGGACACCACTCGCGCCATACGGCCCCGGAGACACGCCAGATGCAGCGCCTCGCGCTGGTCGTCATCGCGCCGGTCGTCGTCCTGACCCTGGTAGCGCTGGTCTGGCTGTGGCCGTCCGCCGATGCTGTCACCGTCCCGGAGCAGGCCGCCATGACGCAGTACGCCGGTACCGTCACGGCGCTGGAGGCCGAGGAGTGCCTCGAGGAGCTGCCCGACGAGGTCAACGGCTGCGGCTCCGCCCGAGTCTCGCTCATCTCGGGCTCGGAGGAAGGGATCACCGTCGCGTTGCCCAACGGCGCGGGTGCCCCCGAGGTCGACGTCGGCGACGAGGTGGTGCTGATCAGGACCAGCAGCCCAGATGGGGACGTCTACTCCATCGTCGATCACCAGCGCAGCGACGGACTCTGGGTGCTCGCGGGCGCGTTCGCCCTCGCGCTCGTCGCGTTCGGCCGGTGGCGGGGGCTCACCGCCCTGGCCGGGCTGGCCACGACCTTCGCCCTGCTGCTCCTGTTCGTCGTCCCGGCGATCCTGGCCGGGGAGCCGCCCCTGCTGGTGGCGATCGTCGGATCGAGCGCCATCATGCTCACGGTTCTCTACCTCACCCACGGTTTCGCCCTCTCGACCACAGTGGCCGTGCTCGGCACCCTGGTCGCCCTGATCCTCACCGGCCTGCTGTCAGCCGCCACCGTCGCGGCGCTCCACCTCACGGGGGTCACCGACGACCTGTCCGCATCGGTCGGTATGTCGCAGGGCATCAACACCGAGGGCCTGCTGCTCGCCGGGATCGTCATCGGCTCCCTGGGCGTGCTCGACGACGTCACCGTCACCCAGGCCGCCACCGTGTCCGAGCTCGCCCGGGCCAACCCGTCCTACCGGTTCCTTGAGCTCTACCGTGCGGCGAGCCGGGTCGGACGGTCGCACATCGCCTCGGTGGTCAACACCATTATCCTCGCCTACGCCGGCTCGTCCCTGCCGCTGCTCATCCTCATCGTGGCCAACAACGACTCCCTCGGCGGCGTGGTGACCGACCAGATCGTGGCGCAGGAGATCGTGCGCAGCGTGGTTGCGACGCTGGGCCTGATCGCCGCGGTGCCGCTGACCACGGCGCTCGCGGCTCTCGCCCTGCGGACGGCACCGTCACCTCACCTCTGATCCGTGACGTGGGCCGCCGCCTCCGTCCGGTTGTGCACTCCCAGCTTGGCCAGGATGTGGCTGACGTGGTGGCCCGCCGTCTTCTCGGTGATCACCAGGGAGGACGCGATGCGGGCGTTCGAGAAGCCCTGGGCGACCAGCTCCAGCACCTCCTGCTCGCGGCGCGTGAGCGGACCGGCGCGATGGGACGCACCCGCGTCCGTTCCCGCCAGCTCGCGGAGCAAGGTGTCGACAACAGCGACGGACGGGGCGGCACCAAGCTGGCGGAAGACCACGAGAGCAGCCTGAGCCTCCTCGAGGGCCACGCCGCTCGCCGCATCGGTCGAGAGGGCCAGCGCCCGGGCGAGCTCGACGCGCGCCTCTCCAGCCTCGAGCGGCATGGCCAGGGCCTCGAATGCGGTCAGGGCGAGGCGTGCCTGCTCGACTGCCTCCTCGACGTCTCCTCGGGCCCGCGCGACGCGGGACGCAGCGAGCTGGCTACGAGCCTCCACCAGGCGGACCCCCGACTCCCTGCTGAGGCTGTCCAGGTCGCCGGCCGCCTCCTGCGCGCCCTCGAGGTCCGCCACGGCCAGCCGAGCGTCGACCAGGTCGGCCAGCAGCCGGGCCCTGACCACCACGCCTCCCGTGACATGTCGCAACGCGCGTTCGAGCAGCGCGACCGCAGCGGCCTCCCGACCCTGGGCCGCCCGGAGCATCGCCAGCACCCGCAACGCCGCCGGGTTCTCCTCCCGGCCGGCAAGCAGCACCTCGGCGTCGCCCAGCCGACCCTGTCTGACTCGCAGCTCGGCGAGCGACGCCACCGACGGCTGGGCCATCTCGGGCACGTATCTCGCGTGCGTCGCCAACGACGTCTCCAGCGCCTGCTCCGCCTCGAGCCAGTGGCCGGTCGCAAGGAGCACGTCTGCGTGCACCCCGCGGCAGGTCCCGAACAGCGGCGCGGTGTCGTGGCCTCGGGCGAACGCGTCGACCTGTTCGCACCACTCGGTGGCTCGCACCCAGTCGCCCGTGCTGGTGCTGGCGATGATCAGGTTGCAGTAGGCCTCGGCGAGCGTGTGGACGTTGCGCACCTGCCCACCCGCGGCACCGGCCAACGCCTCCTCCAGCAGCAGCAGCCCGTCCTCGGTGTGGCCGGCTTCCACCCGCGTGCGGCCCACCACGCTCAGGGCGAAGATCTCGAGGTCGCTCGCACGGACCCTGCGCCCGATCGCCACCGCGCGGAGCGCGTGTGCCGCGCGGTCGTCCGGGTCGACGACGTGCCGCGCCCGCTCCACGGCCGCCCAGCCGTGCCCCTCGCACTCAGCCACGCCCTCGAGCACTCGCTCCGCTCGAGCCAGCCAGCCTCGCGCTGCCGAGGCCCGACCGCCGAGCAGGTGCTGGTGGGAGACCCAGACAGCACAGCGTGCCGCGTCGTTGCAGCGACCCGCTCGCACGTAGAGCTCGAAGGCTGCCGCCTTGGAGGCAATGCCCCCAGCGATGTCGGCCAAGAACCAGAGCGCCTGACCGAGGCCTTCGCGGGCTTGCCCTTCGAAGGCGTGTTCCTCCAGGACCGACCCGGACTCACCCGCGGCGAGGACGGCTTCGAAGCAGCCCCGCGCCTCCGCCCACTGCGCCTGTTCCAGCGCGCGCCTGCCGGCCACGAGCTCGCCGGCCAAGGCTTCCATGGCGTGAGTCTAGGACGGGATGGGGATTTCGCCCGATGCGATGAGGGCCCGATCCGGAAGACGCTGGTGGTCCACCCGACGAAAGGACGACCATGACGACCCAGACAGCCGACAGCGACCTCAAGGCCCGACACCGCAGCATGTGGGCCTCGGGGAACTATCCGCACATGGTGGACACGTTCCTGCTCCCCCTCGGTCCGCGACTGGTCGACGCCTGCCCGATCGGCGCCGGCACCCGAGTCCTCGATGTCGCGGCAGGCACCGGCAACGCATCGATCCCGGCAGCCCAGCGCGGTGCCGTCGTGACGGCCAGCGACCTCACCCCCGAGCTGCTCGAGGCGGGAGGCAGCCGACCGGAGGCGGCGAGGCTCGATCTCACCTGGGTCCCCGCCGACGCGGAGCACCTGCCGTTCGACGACGACTCGTTCGATGTGGTGATGTCCTCGATCGGGGTGATGTTCGCCCCGCACCACCAGGCCGCCGCCGACGAGCTGGTCCGGGCGTGCCGCCCGGGAGGGACCATCGGTCTCCTGAGCTGGACCCCGGAGGGCATGCTCGGCGCACTGTTCGCCACCATGAAGCCCTTCGCGCCAGCACCCCCGCCCGGCGCCCTGCCCCCAGTCCTGTGGGGCAGCGAGGAGCACCTCCGCGGCCTGTTCGGCGGACGGGTCGAGTTCCACACGATGACGCGGGACACCCTCGAGATCACGGCATTCGCCGAGGCGCGCGACTACGGCGAGCACTTCAAGGCGCACTACGGTCCCACCATCGCCGTACGCGCGAATGCGGACCGCAACGGCCGGGCAGCCGAGTTCGATGCGGCCCTGGACAGCTTCTGCGACACCTGGAACGTCGGCGCCCCGGGCGCCGCCCGCTTCGAGAAGGAGTACCTGCTCGCTGTCGGCACCCACACTGAGGCCTGACACCCGGAAACGCCTCCGGCCGACTTGACCTCGACCCGTGGGTGAAGGTAGAAGAAAACCCTCCGCACCGCTGATGCCGGTCCTAAACTGGTTGAACGTTGGTGGGACGCCCCCCTGCGCCGCGGAAGGTCGAGACACACATGAGCAACGGGGTGACCCCACCGGTGGTGCACGACGCCCTCCAGCTGATCGCCGAGAGCGTCGTCGACCTCGTCGGCTTCGGCGTGGCCGCCATCCGGGTCCTGCGCGAGGAGGACTCGGTGCTGGAGACCGTGGCGGTCGCCGGTGACGACGACGCCCGCAGCCAGCTCCTCGGGTCGCGGATCGCGGTCCGCTCCACCCTGGACGACATCGAGCGCGCAGACCGGTGGGGCATGCTCCGATTCGTCCCCAGCGAGCGCTTCGTGGCAGGCGATGGAGAGCCGGTCTGGATCCCGGAGATCGAGGTCGCGCCGGGTCCGGACGCGTGGCATCCGATGGACCTGCTCATGGCCCCGATCTACGACAGCGGCGAGCTCCTCGGTGTGCTCTACATGGACGTCCCCGACAACGGACGTCGCCCTGACCAGGCCACCCGCGAACTCCTGAACAAGTACGCCGCCCAGGCAGGTCGCGCGGTGCTCACGGAGGTCGCTCGCCGCCGCCTCGAGGAGCAGGTGCGCCTGGCGACAGCAGCCCGTCAGATCGTGCGTGCCGTGGGCTCGGAGCTGAGCGTCGAGCGGATCATGGAGGTGTGCCAACCGGCGATCGCCCAAGGGCTGCACGTGTCGGGGCTGTGGATCCAGACCTTCGACGAGGACGGCGAAGGACGCTCCGCCATCTACACCGGCACGGACAGCGAAGTGATCATGCCGGCCGACCTGGTCCAGATCTCCCGCGATGCCGCAGGGTTGCTCTGGCAGGCGCAGGAGACCGTCGTGGTCGCCGTCGACCGGAAGCCGCCGCCGATCATCACCGCCGCCCAGCAGACCCTCATCTCCGAGTTCCTCACCACTCTCGAAGTCTCCTCCATCCTCTTCGTGCCCCTGGGCGCCGGCCAGGAGTGCCTGGGCAACCTGGTGCTCACGCGCCGCGGCCCGGGCGTGGAGTGGACTGCGATCGAGACGAGCACAGCGCTCGACATCGCGCAAGACCTGGGCCGCGCGCTGCTCAACGCGCGCAACTTCGAGCGCGAGCAACAGCTCGTCTCCGAGCTGCGCGAGCTGGACACCTACCGGAGCCGGCTGATCGCGACCGTCGCCCACGAGCTGAAGAACCCCCTCACCTCGATCCTGGGGCACGTCGAGATGCTCGACGCCGCCTCCGGCGTGCCCTCCCGGGCCCAGCGATCGGTCGCCTTCATCGAACGCGGCGCGGTGCGGATGGAGCGTGTCATCGAAGACATGCTCACGCTGGCTGAGGTCGGCGACCCCAACAACGCACTGGTAGCCATTCCGGTCGACATGCGCCCCCTCGTGGCTGATGCCCTCGACCTGGTGTCGCTGACAATCGGCCGCAAGCGGCTGGCGGCGATCCACGAGCCGGCGAGCCAGCCCGTGGTCGCGCTCGGCGACGTCAGCGACCTCGACCGCGTGTGCGGCAACCTCATCAGCAACGCCGTGAAGTACACCCCCGAGGGCAGGTCCATCACCGTGACCCTCGAGCAACGGGCCGTGGACGTCGTGCTCGTCGTGGCCGACGAAGGGCTCGGTATCTCCACCAAGGACCAGGAACGCCTGTTCGAGGAGTTCTTCCGCTCCACCAACCCCGAGGCGGTGGCTGAGCCCGGCACCGGCCTGGGGCTGACGATCGTGCACCGCATCATCGCCCGCCACGGCGGGCGGATCGAGGTGGCCAGCCAGCTGGGCAAGGGCACGACCTTCACCGTCTTCATCCCGGCGGCCAGCAGCGCGACGTAGGACCGGCGCGGCGCCGGGCACAATGCTCCTATGCGTGCAGCGCCGGAGGACTCGTTGAGCGTGCCCGGGCCCGACCTCGACCTCGACGTGGTGCACGCGATGCTCGATGCGCACTGGGGCTCGGACGGCGCGCTGACCCCGCTGCACGGAGAGCGTGACTGCAACTTCCGTCTCGACTCCGCTGCCGGCTCCCTGCTGCTCAAGGTGCACAACCCTGCCGACACCGACGAGGTCCTCGACCTGCAGCAGTCCGCATTGCGCCACCTGCGCACGGCCGCTCCTGACCTGCCCGTGCCGGGCGTCGTCCCCACCCCTGATGGTCGATCGTGGGTCGAGATCTCCGGCCGGGACGGACGCCGCTCGTTGGCCTGGCTGTCGACCTGGCTGCCGGGACGCCACCCTGAGCCCGACGAGCTCCAACCCGTCCACCTGCGCGAGTGGGGGCGCACGAGCGCCCGCCTCGGGCGAGGGCTGCGCGCCTTCGCCCACCCTGCCGCCACCCATCCCCTCACCTGGGACGTCAAGCTGCTGCCGCAGCTGCGTCCGTGGCTCCCGGCGGTGGCGGCTGACCGGCGGGCGGCGATCGAGACGGTCCTGGACCGCTTCGACGAGCGCGTCGTCCCCGCGCTCCCCCGGCTTCGCGCCCAAGTGGTGCACAACGACCTGGCGCTCACGAACGTGCTGGTGGATGACGACCTCGCGCTGACGGGCATCACCGACTTCGGTGACCTGACGCACACGGCCCTCGTCGGTGACCTGGCCGTAGCTGCAGCCGACGTCCTCAGCGGGCGTGCGGATGGGCTCGACCTGGCGGGCGAGATCGTCGCCGGCTACCACTCGGTGACCCCCCTGGAGCCTGAGGAGCGCGGCCTGGTCGCCGACCTGATGGCTGCTCGCTACGCCGCCACGGTCCTCATCACCGCCTGGCGCACCCGCCAGCTGGGGTGGGCGCCGGAGATCGACGACGACGCCTACGTGCAGCTGGAGACCATGCTCTCCATCGGACTGGACGCCCTCGCGCGCCGCTTCGAGGCGCCCACGCTCCATGCCGGCCGCTCGACGACGGCGCTGAGCCGGGCACGGGCAGGCGCCTTCGGCGATCAGGAGCTCGTCTACGACCAGCCGTTGCACCTCGTCCGGGGAGACGGCGTCATGCTCGATGCCGCCGACGGCCGGCGATTCCTCGACGCGTACAACAACGTCCCCGTGCTCGGCCACTCGCACCCAGCCGTCGTGGAGGCGGTGGGCGCCCAGCTCGCGACGCTCAACACCAACAGCCGCTATCTCCACGACGCGCCGGTCGAGCTGGCAGAGCGACTGCTGGCCACCTTTCCCCAGCGCTTCGACCGGGTGCTGTTCGTGAGCTCCGGCAGCGAGGCGAACGACCTTGCCTGGCGGATCGCCCGCCATGCGACCGGAGCCGCCGGCGGCATCGCCACAGAGTGGGCCTACCACGGGGTCACCGAGGCCACCTACGCCTTCTCCCCGGAGAGCTGGCGAGACGCAGCCGCCCCTCCCCACATGCGGGTCGTGCCCCCACCGCCGACCTCACCCTCGGCGGTCGTCGAGGCCGTCCACAGCTTGGCGGCGAGCGGGCACGGCGTGGCTGCGATGCTCGCGGACGGTGTCTTCACGAGCGACGGCGTGCACGGTCCTGCCCATGCCTGGACCAAGGCCGCCGCTGCGGCCGTCCACGCCGCGGGTGGTCTGTACGTCGCTGACGAGGTGCAGGCCGGACACGGTCGCACCGGCGCCCACCTCTGGAGCTTCGTGGCCGGTGACGTCCCCGCCGACCTGGTCACCGTGGGAAAGCCCATGGGCAACGGCTACCCGGTGGCCGCGGTCGTGGGCCCCGCCGCCCTGGTGGATCCGTTCGTGAGCAGCACCGACTACTTCAGCACCTTCGGGGGCAGCACCGCCGCCTGCGTAGCGGCCCTCGCCGTCCTGCGCACCATCGACGAGGAGCGCCTCGTCGAGCGGGCGGCCGTCGTGGGGGCCCACTTGCTCGAAGCCCTGCGCACGGTGGCCGAGGACCGGGCCGAGCTGGGGGCAGCACGCGGGTGGGGACTTGCCCTCGCCATCGACGTGGTCGACCCCGCCACCGGGCGGCCGGACGCGGCACGTGCGGGTCGCATCGTCGAAGGCATGCGGGAGCACGGGGTGCTCATCGGCCGCACCGGCCGCGACCGCGCGACGCTCAAGATCCGACCGCCGCTGGTGTTCGGCGAGAAGCACGTCGACCAGCTGGCAACGGCGCTCGCCGCCACCTGCGTCTCACCCTGAGCGGCGGGCATGTGCCCGCGGCCGGCGAAGGCTGGATGTCGACCGTCACCGGCCTGAAGGCCTACATCTCGGTCAAGTAGCGACGGCCCTGATCCTTCCCCCCCGGGGCGCTGCGCAGCGGAGGGCAAAGACTTCTGGGTTCTCGCCCACTCGTCACCCGTGCTGTGCTCTACTGCCTTCACCCCAGGGGGGAGGTCGCTTCGGCCTGCTCTCGTCACCGAGAGGCACCCCGTATGAGGCACCACGGCCGAATCCTGCTCTCGACCCTGACGGCCGCCGTCGTCGGTCTCACGGTCCTGCCCGGGCTTGCCGCACCGGCTTCGGCGGCTCCGGGCTCCGACCTCGGCGAGCTGGCGGCTTCTCTTTCGACTTGCAGCGGCACCCAGGCTGCGCCGTACACCGTGACCCTGCAGCAGGACCTTGGTGGCACCGCCGAGCTCACCGTGGCCTGCGTCGCCTTGATCGACCTCAGCGGCTTCGACCTCAACGTGCGCAACGTCTCCATCAACGCTGGCCAGGTGCTGGAGGTCACCGACACCTCCCCCGGTGCCGGAGCCCCCGGCATCTTGACTGCCAATGCCACGGGCAACAACTACGTGCCCGGGATCCGGACCACCGCGGCCACCCTGGTGACGTCGGGTCGAGCACAGGTGAACGCGACCGGGGGATTCTACGCCGCGGGCATCGGCGGCGGCTCCGGCGCGTCCGGGGGCACGTTGGTGAGCAACGACACCTCGGTGGTGGTGGCCACCTCGGGCGCGTTCGCGGCCGGCATCGGAGGTGGCAACGCAGGCGGCGGCGGTACGACGACGACGAACGACTCCGCCTCGGTCGCCGGAACGAGCAGCAGCCAGGGTGCTGGCATCGGCGGCGGCCGCACGGGCAACGGTGGGACGACCACGAGCAACAACACCTCGACCATCGTCGGCAGCTCGGGCTACGGCGGCGCCGGGATCGGTGGCGGCACCGAGGGCGCAGGTGGCACCACCACCAGCAACGACGCCTCGCTGGTCACCGGCAACGGTAGTGAAGGCGCCGGCATCGGCGCCGGAATGTATTCCGGGGCTGCGGGGTCGACGACTGTGACCGGTGGGAGCACCATGCGCGCCAACGCCTATGCGAGCAGCTCCGCGATCGGCGGGGGAGCACAAACAACGGCGGAACCAGGCACCTTCCTCACCGTCGAGGACGGCACTCTCGAACTGGGCAGTAACCTTCGCGTGCCCCACAGCTCGGTGCGGGTCGGCACGGCAGGTGTGATCCGCCGCGCCAGTGGAGGCAGCGCTGCGATCACCGGCGGGGGCGCCATCGAGAACAATGGCAGCATCACGCTTCCCACGGTCGCCGTCGGGGTCGACGTCACCCACCGCCACTACCTCGTCGATTTCGAGCCCGGCATCGGCCTCACAGCTCCTTCACCGGTCACGGTCTACGCGTCCTCCTTCGCGGCGGGCGCCCGCACCCTGCCCGACCTCTCCGCGCAGAAACCGGACTTCCAGGGGTGGAGCACCGAACGGGACGCCACCGGCCTCGTGGTCGACGACGTCACCGCCCTCCCCGGGTCCAGCCCGGATGGAGCACCCGCCCCGGTCACCCTGTACGCCCTCTTCGGGCGGGTAGTGGTCGGAGCGCCCACGATCATCAACCTCACCAGCAGCGTCCGCGGGAGCGCTGACCCCGAGGTCGGAGACGTCCTCGGTGCCTCCGCCGGGTCCACGGCTCCCTCGGGCGCCGCCGTCGCGTACTCGTGGCGGTGTGGCGCAGCTCCCGGCACCGTGTGCGGCACGGGAGTGCTTCACCTGGTGACGGCCGGCGAGGTGGGCAGCACGCTGACAGTGACCTCCACCGGCACGAGGGTCGGGTACGCTCCGGGTGTTGCGTCATCTGCCCCGACCGGCGTGGTCCGTGCAGCCGCAGCCGTCGTTGCGCCGCCCGTCGTCGTTGCGCCGCCCGTCGTCGTACCACCGGTGGTGGTTCCGCAGATCCTTGCTCAGGTCCTCCGCCCAACGCCGAAGGTGATGGGCACACCCCGGGTGGGGAGCAAGCTCACTGCTCGCGCCGGTGACCGTGATCCTGGCGTCCGCGTCTCCTACAAGTGGTTCGCCAACGGCACCCGCATCCGGAACGCCACGGGCCGGACGTTGTTGCTGCGCGCAGCTCAGCAGGGCAAGCGGATCTCGGTCCGAGTCACTGCCACCAAGCCCGGCTACCTCCGGGTCGTCCAGATGAGCCGGCGGACGTCTCCGGTCCGGGCTGACTGAGCCGCTGGCCCCGAGTCAGGGCGCGACGGGCAGCACGAACGTGAACGTGCTCCCCTCGCCGACACGGCTCTCCGCGTGGATCGCCCCGCCCATCAGCTCCGCGAGCTGCTTGCAGATGGCGAGGCCGAGTCCTGTCCCGCCGTACTCGCGTGTCACTGACTCGTCCGCCTGCCGGAAGGACTGGAAGAGGTCTCGCTGGATCTCAGCAGAGAAGCCGACGCCTGAGTCCGCCACGATGAAGTGCAGGGTCGGTCCGGGCCCGATGTCGGCACGTTCGACGCGGAGCTCGACATGGCCTTGCTTGGTGAACTTGATGGCGTTGCCCAGCAGGTTCTGCAGGACCTGCGCGATGCGCAGGGCGTCTCCCACCAGGATGCGATCGACGTCCTTGCTCACCTCGACGGTGAAACGTATGTCCTTCTGGTCAGCGAGGGGCGCGAACTCCGCCTCCAGCTGCTCCAGCAACAGGGTGAGGTCGAACGGCTGTGGATCCACGACGGTGAAGCCAGCCTCGGTCCTGGAGAAATCCAGGAACTGGTTGATGATGGCGTGCAGGCGTTCGGCGGAACGATGCATCGTTGCTGCCCACGCGCGTTGCTGAGGGTCCATCTCACCGTCGAGCAACAGCTCTCCCAGCCCCAGGATGCTGGTCAGCGGCGTCCGCAGCTCGTGGCTGATGTTGGCCAGGAACTTGGTCTGCGCCTCTTGGGCTGCCTCGGCCTGCACACGAGCCTCCACCAGCACGGTCTCGGCCAGCTTCTGTGCCGTGTAGTCCATCATCGAGCCCACCATCCGGACGCCGGCCCCGTGCTCGTCGCGAAGGATCAGGCCCCGGGCGAAGATGTCCTTGTAGGAGCCGTCCTGGCGACGGAACCTGTACTCCGCCTCGAACAACGACTGGTCCGGGTCGCCGAGGGCACTGTCCAGCGCCTCGATCACCCGGTCGAAGTCGTCGGGGTGCAAGCTCGAGCGAAACCACACGTCGTCGTGGTGGAACCGGTCGCTGTACCCCAGGATCTCCTCGATGGCGCCGCTCCACAGCGTCGTCTCCGTGACGAGATCGGCGTCCCAGATGATGTCGTTGGTCGCCAGCATGACCAGGCGGTGGCGCGTCTCACTCTCCTGGAGCGACGCCAGCGTCGCAGCGTGGTCCAGCCCTGGCATGAAGACCACCTCACCCGCGGGCGCACGGTTGTGCACGGAGCCGTACCGCTGGGGACGTGCCTTGAGCTCGCCAGCGGCTCCGCCCTGCTCCGGGCGCTCGTCCTCGCGGTTCGACGACGAATCGCGCATGAGGCCCACTCCTGCCCAGTCCTCGAGGTCACACGGGGGGTTGTAGGGACACTACGTCCGCATCGCTGGGAGCGCAGGCTTCCTCACAAATGCAGGTCGTCCGAGGCGTGTCAGGCGCCCCTCTGCTCAGCTTGCCCCTCGAGCACTTCGTCGCCGATCTTCACGTGGCTCTCCAGGCTTGCGATGCCGGAGCCCATCCACCGCCCGGGCGGGGTTCCGTGCTCGGTGTAGTAGCGGGTCAGCGGCGTCGAGAGTGACCGGTCCCCGTCACCTGCAGCGACCGTGCGCAGGAAGTACTCGTAGCCCTTGCCGGCACTCATCTTGCTGATGGTCACGGTCACCGCGCCCACCTCCTTCAGAAGGTAGGTGTGCAGGCGCTCCCGAACGGCGCCGGGACGGGCACGCACCTCAGTTGCAAGAGGCGTGAAGGGGATGAAGGAGAGGAAGAAGAAGATGAGGAGGAGTGCGAGAATGGGAAGAGGAGAGGGAGGAGGATGAGGGGGTGGAAGAGGTAGGGCGGGGCAGAAGGTGAGTGGAGGAAATGTAGTGAAGGTCGGGAAGGAAGAATGTCGCCCGTGAGCACACTGGCCGACGCCGTACTCCCGCTGATCCGCAGCCGCTCGGACCTCTACCGCTACAGCGCCGCCAATGCGCACGGCCGGGACATGCACGACGCCATCGACATCCTCGAGGCCGCGATCCCGGCGACTGATCCGGCCGAGGTCTACTCGGTCACTCACAAGGCGCTCGCGTCGTCGCTGAAGGTGATCGCCCGGGCCGATGACTCCAGCGGGATCATCGGCGACGGATGTCGTCGACTGTTGGAGCTCCACCCGAGGGCAGCCGCCGCGGCCAGGACGCCGGTCGGGAAGTTGATCGACTGGATGATGAAGTTCCAGTTCGATGACGACGAGGTCGACTACTTCGAGCTCGACCCGGTGGCGTACGCGCCGGCCCTCGGCGAGGTCGGCATGGCGGTGTACCGGAAGCGCCTGGCGGAGGTCCAGGCGAAGCTCGGGCCTCGCCCATCGGAGGACGAGCGCTGGACGTCGGGCCGCTCGCATGAGTGGTTCACCCTGGACTGGAACGCACGGCGGCTGGCGGTCCTCGACCACGACATCGACGCCATCATCCGCACCCATGCCAAGGACCGGAAGGTCGCCGCTTGGCTGGAGGACACCGCCGAGGCGTTAGAGGAGATCGGCGAGATCGACCTGGCCATCGACTGGGCGAAGAAGGCGACCGACTTCGACCGCGGGCACCAGTCCCTCAAGGCGGCCGACTACTGGTGCGGACTCCTGGAGGCGCATCGGCCATCAGAAGGGTTCGACGCGCGACTCTCGGTGTTCCGCAAGTGGCCCTCGTCGACCTCAGCGGCCCGGCTGCACAAGGCCGCCGGCAAGGCGTGGACCGACTACCGCGACGAGGTCGTGGCAACCCTCGCAGCGAGTCCCAGCGACGCCGTCCTGTTCGTGCTCCTCACCCTGAAGGAGCCGCAGTTCGCCTGGAACCTCGCGCACTCGCTCGCCCTGGACAGCGACCACACATGGAGCGAGCTGGTGAAGGCGTACGAGAAGGTCGACCCGATCGCCACGCTGCCGATCCACCAGCGTCTGGTCGAGAACGAGCTGGTCGAGGCCGGCGCGCAGCACTATCGACTGGCTGCGCGAAGGCTTGCGACGATGCGGAAGCTGAGCGCTGGGTCCGACCAAGCAGTCGAGGTTGATGGCTTGATCGCGGAGCTCCGGGAGACGCATCGTCGCCGGCCGCGGCTGCAACAGGAGTTCGACCGCGCCGGCCTGCCCTGATGCCCAACGGCGTGAGCACGAGCCCACGCGGCGTCCGCTGCTGCTGTTGGCATGTAACGCGACGAAAGTGCGCATGTGGGCGAGGATCAATCCGTGGCCGACACCATTTGGGACCGACTCGACTACTGCGTACAGAACTTGGCAGAGCCCTTCCGCGCGTCCGAGATCGTCGGCTGGTTCCGCCGACACCATCCGGACGTGAAGGAGCCGTCGCTACGGGCACACATCCAGGGAGCGACCTCCAACGCCTCAGATGCTTCGCGGGGCATGTTCGCGGGTCGCCAACCTCTCATCACCCGGATTGAGCACGGCGTGTACCGCCGCTTTGAAAGGCGCGCCGAGAACGACGGCGCAGCGCAAGCCACGCCGAGCGCCCCGGTGGCGACGACTAGGACCGACGTCAACATCGAAGCGGCCGTCGGCAAGTACCTCCGCGATCGAGATCCCGATGCTCGGTACGCCTCGTTCGATTACTGTTTCAACCACTTCCAGGAGCACCGCACGGCCGTCGCGGCATGGGGACAACCCACCGGCATGGAGGTCAGCTGCCTGCAACTGGGCTTCTACCTGGCGAGCTGGGGAATGCTCAGGGGCTCCTCGGAGCTCCTCCAACGAAGCGCCCGACATCTGGTGCCCCTCGTGGAGAGGATCGCCAACGTTCCGCCGGCGCTCTGGGAGCTCGACCTCAACGGCTACGACGCGTCGGGCATCGACCTCGTGTACCAAACGGCCCTCGACATTCGCAGCGCCCTGCGGCCGGTCGAGGCGTCGGACATCCTCGTCACCAAAGTGATGCTCGGAGTCTTCGGCTGCGTCCCGGCGTTCGATACCTACTTCAAGAAGGGATTCCGCATCTCGACGTTCAGCAAGGGATCGTTGGGCCTGGTCGGCGAGTTCTATCGCGCGAACGCTTCGACGATCGACGGATTGCGCCAGGCAACGCTCGAATTCACAACCGGCCACCCCTCGACCCGTCTCTACACCAGAGCCAAGGTCGTGGACATGGTCTTCTTCATCGAGGGCGGCTATCCCGGCAAGGCAGCCCTCTGAGACGCCGGGTGGCGGCAACGGTTGTCGGGACTTTGCCCAACAGGCGACGCGATCAGAACAGTCCGAGCTGATCGAGCAGGCCCTGCGCCGCGGTGAGGATCGCCTCGGCGTTCTCAACGGCCTCGGCGGCTTCGACCTGCGTGGCGTCGTCGCCCGGACGTTCGGGGTACTCGAGCTCGTTGCGACGCCGCCGCAGCGCACCGAACTGGCGGAACCCCGGGCCGAACTGGGCGCGGACGGCCTGCTCGACGGCGTAGTGGCCGCCCTTCGTCGTCGGCCGGAGTCCTTGATGCCCGAGCAACGAGATCAGCGCCTGACGGGCCGAGTCGTAGGCCAGCACGAAGGCGGAGTCAGGGTCGGTCCCGACGGCTGAACGAGCCGTCGTCAGCGTCACGGTCGCCTTCTCCAGGAGCCGCTCGCCGTTGGCCGCGGCGCCGGTCAGCTTCTGCAGCTCCCCGGCAGCCAGCAGCGCCTCAACCTCGGACTCACCGCGCTTCCAGCGGGCCATCAGGAGCTCACCCGCTCACGCGAGTCGAGCACCGTCACGTGCGCAGACTCCTTGATCTGCACGACCAGGGCATCCTGTGGCTCGGCCCACTGCTGCGCCGTACGGACGACCGGATTGACCTCGATGCCGAGGCGGGCGTTCGCCCGATCGGCCGCTTCGTAGACATCAGCACGGTCGACCTTTCCCACCACAAGCACGTCGACGTCGTTCGGCGGCGGGCCGGCCTCGCCCTCGTAGCGAGCAGCCCAGGAGCCGAAGATCACCACCTGCTCAGCACCCTCGAACGCGAACTCCTCGGCGATGACGGCCCGTGGCCCGAACGTGATCTCCAACAGCTGGGTCAGCGCCTTGGCGGCAGGGTGGTCGAGGTTAGCTCGGATCAGCCGGTTGCGGCCCTGGGTGCGGCTCGCGACGAGGCCCGCCTCATCGAGGCGGATCACCTCGCGGTGAAGCGTGGAGAGCGGCACCTCCAGCCGTGCGGCCATCTCAGTCACGCCGTACTCCTGCTCAGGGTGCAGCAGAAGCCACATCAGCAACTCCGCTTGATGCTGCGAGCGGAACACCGGCATCAGGGCCGGACCGTCACTACGCATAACTGGAAGATATCTCCCGATTATAGGTATCGTCAAGCTTGCCGTCATGCCAACTCCCTCCCGTTGTCCGCTCGCGCGAACGCTGCGTCGAGCAGCTCCGCGGTCAGCGGGTTCACCTGCTCGTTGCGCCGGATGTACTGCTCGATCGTCACCTTGGGGTCGGTGTGTCCGAGCAGTTCCGAGGCTAGGTTCAGGCTGGCCTGCTCGTTGATCACCGTCGCGACGGTGCGGCGGAACATGTGCGGGCTGACTCCCTCGATGCCCGCGTCCCCGAGGACCTTGCGGAGCTGGCGCCGCACATTGGCCGTGGTCAGCGGCGTGCATTCACGGCTGCGGAAGACCAGCGCGTCCAGCGAGTGATCGGCCATGATCGCCAACCGCCGTCGGAGCGCCCCGGCGGTGAAGGACGGCAGCGCGATCACCCTGTTGGAGCGGTCTGTCTTCGGGTGCTCCTGGCGGTAGGTCCCCACACCGCGCTCGGAGATGACCGTGCCGCAGATCCGCAGCGTGGCCGACGTCGTCGTCAGGTCCAGGTCCCGTCGGCGGATCGCCAGGACCTCGCCGATCCGTGCCGAGGTACCGAGCATGACCTCAACGATCTGGCCCAGCTGCCCGTCCGGGTTCGGACCGGACGCCCCACGTGTCAGCTCCCAGGCCTTGATCACGGCCCGGATGGCGTTCACCTCGGTCGCGCACGGCGCGGTCGGTGTGCGCTTCGGCTTTAACGGCGCCGACGCACGACTGGGGGGCGCGGCGCACCTGTCAATGTGATGGGTAAACGATGGGATCGCATGATCCCCCCAAAGAAAAAGTCCAGGTCAACCTGTGGCTGACCTGGACTTTCTTTGTAGCGGGGGCAGGATTTGAACCTGCGACCTCTGGGTTATGAGCCCAGCGAGCTACCGAACTGCTCCACCCCGCGCCGGTGAACAGAACCTTACGTGATCGGCGGGGGCGACCTCAAATCGAGGTCAGTCGTCGCGCTCGCCGGCCCGCGCCACCGCTTCGTTGATCAGGTCTCGACCTTCCTCCATCAGCCGCGCCCACCCGACGGAGTTGCCGTTGGCCTGCGCCCGATCGGCAGCCGCGAACTTCTCCTCGGCCTCGAGGAGCAGCGCACGGATCTGCTCGTCGACCGAGCCCGTCGGCTTCGGGTCAGGGCCTTCGGTGCCGGGGCCTGGGTCGGGGCCTGGGTCGGGGTCGGGCGGAGGATCGGTCGAGGAGACGCCCAGCACGTCGGCGATCGCCTCGGTGAGCGTGCGGCCGATGCCGATCTCCTCGCCGTACGACACGAGCACGAATCGCAGGATGGGGAAGCTGGTCTCGGTGTCGCTCGACCTCTGCGTGTAGACCGGCTGGACGTACATCAGCCCGTCGCCCACCGGCAGGGTCAGCAGGTTGCCGTAGATCGGCTCCACCCCACCTTGCGTGAAGCCGAGCAGCTCCTCACGCACGCCCTCGTCCGACTCGAGCTCGTTGGCGATCTGGCTCGGGCCCGGGGCCCCCGAGTTCGCCAGCTCGAGCACCCGGATCTTGCCGTAGTCGTCGCTCGTGGCATCGCTGTTGACCGACACGAAGGACGCCAGGCTGCTCCTCCGCTTCTGCGGGACGTAGACCGAGGTGAGCGCCCAGGTGTCGTCGACGAAGAGGCGGTACGGCGGCTGCTTGGTGTCGTCGTCCTGCGGGTCGCTCGGGACCTCCCAGCGGTCGTCGCCGGCGTACCAGTCGCTGGGGTCGGTGAGGTGGTAGCGCGCGAGCTGGTGGCGCTGCACCTTGAACAGGTCATCGGGGTAGCGCAGGTGCTCCCGCAGCGAGTCCGGAATCTCCGACTTGGGCAGCACGACGCCGGGGAAGACCTCGCTCCACACCTTGAGGATCGGGTCCTCCTCGTCCCACGCGTAGATCTTCACGGTGCCGTCGTAGGCGTCGACCGTCGCCTTGACCGCATTGCGCATGTAGTTGATCTCGTCTGTCGGCAGGGTCTGGAAGCCCGGCGCGTCGGTGAGCGAGTCCTTGGTCATGTCGGTCAGGGACTCGCGCTGCGAGAGCGGGAACCGGTCGGTGACGGTGTAGCCGTCCAGGATCCATTGGATCCGACCGTCGATGACGGCCGGGTAGGGCGCCGAGTCCACGGTGAGCCAGGGGGCGATCTTCTGCACCATGTCCCGCGGCTGGCGGTCGTAGAGGATCTTGCTGTTGTCGTGCACCTGCTCGGAGAGCACCAGGTTGGGCTCACCGAACTTCACCGCGTAGAGCATCTTCTCGAAGATGTTGTCGATCGGCACGCCGCCCGAGCCGTCGTACGTCGTGCGCTGCTCTTCTTCCTCACCCTTCGACAGGTCGAGCTCGATCGACGCCACGCCATCACGCGAACCGACGATGGAATAGGTCGGGCTCTTCTCGCCGTAGTAGACCCGCGACTCGTAGCCGCCCTCACTGAGGTCGGTCAGTGCTCTCTCGTTCTCCTCCGACCCCTCGGCCCACTGGATCGTGTCCGTCTGCTCGTCGCCGTCGACCTGGCGCTGGTTGGCGTAGGCCGCGATGATCCCGTTGCCGTGGGTGTAGACCGTGTGCAGGTTGGACCAGTTCTTGTCGCCGTCCGCCACGCCCTCCTGGTCGAGCTCGCGCACACCCAGCACCATCGCCCGGTCCTGGCCGTCGATCTCATAACGGTCGACGTCCAGCACGTCGGCCACTGAGTAGTAGCCGCGCACCTGCTGCTGCTGCTCGAAGGTCTGGCTGACGATCTTCGGGTCGACCAGGGGAACGGTCGAGGTCGCTGCGTCGAGCTTGGCGAGCTCGCCGCCATCCGTGTCCGGGTCGGACGAGTAGGGCTCGACCTCGACGTCGTCGAGGTTGTAGGCCGCGCGCGTCGCCTCGATGTTCTCCTTGATGAAGGGCCCCTCCTTGACGCGGACGTTGGGGCTGACCTCGAACTGCTGGACCACGCCGGGGACGACGAGCCCCAGCAGCACGGCCGACAGCGCGAGCAGGGCGATGCCCATCGTGGGGAGCAGCCAGGTGCGCCGCCACACGTTGAGGAAGAACAGCACGGCACAGATCAGTGCGATGCCGGTCAGGATCTCCTTGGCCGGCAGCACGGCGTTCTTGCCGGTGTAGGTCATCCCGTCGATCAGCGGACCAGAGGCGGTCACGAGGTCGAAGCGGTCGAGCCAGTAGTCGGCCGCCTTGGCCAGCACGAAGATACCGAGCAGCACCGACAGGTGGGCCTGGGCGGCACCGCTGAGTCGATCACGCGGGACGGAGAGCCGGATGCCGCCGTACAGGTAGTGCACGAGCGCCGCGGCCATCAACCCGATCACGGTGCAGGCCATGATGAAGTCGGTGAGGTAGTGCCACCACGGCAGGTCGAAGACGTAGAAGCCCACGTCGCGCTTGAAGTAGGGGTCGATGGTGCCGAACGGGGACGAGTGGCGCCACAGCGAGTACTCCCGCCACTGACCGGACGCCGATGCGCCGGCGAAGAACCCCATCAGGGCCGAGATCCCCCCGAGCAGCCAGCCGGTGACGGGGGTGACGGCGTCTCGGTAGCGGGACAGGTTGGGGTCGCCGCCGTTGATCAGCAGCGGCCGCGCGCGGTAGGCGAGCGCGAGGTTGAGCGCCACGACCGCCGCCATGACGCCACCGAAGACGAGGAACAGTCCGATCCGCGTCCACAGGAGGGTGGTGAAGACACCGGAGTAGCCGACCGACTTGAACCACAGGCGCTCGGTCCAGAAGGAGGCGAACGCGCTCAGCACCAGGAACAGCACGACCAGCACGGATGCGGTGATGACCAGCGTGCGCGAGCGCCCGGTCCGTGCCGGCGGCTCCTCCTGGCGAGCCGATTCGGCTCCGAACATCGAGCTCATACCTCTACCTCCAACGTGCTTCGCAGCAGGGCGAGCAGGCCCGGCACGAGCTCGGTGCCGTCCACGACCGACGAGTCGTCGTCGTGGGCTCTCAGACGCAGGGCACAGTATGTCGCCCCGGCGCGCGTCACGCCGGCGACGATGCGCACCTCCTGGCGAAGCGGGTGCTCGCGAGCGAACTCCTCCGCCGCAGCCGGGTCGTCGGGGATCTCGTCGTCGACACCGGGCGGGAGCACCAGCCGCTCGACCACCGCCGCGCAGCCGTTGACCTCCTCCGGCCAGGCGATCGACTCCAGGGTCACCTCGAGCGTCTGGTCGGGCAGCGCGTCCTGCTCCACCGGGGTGAAGGAGCCGTCCGCCGCGGCGGAGTCGAGTCCCATCTGCGAGGCCAGATCGGGTTCCTGCTCCACGATGCGGGCGGTGTCGACGAGGGCGTACAGCCGCGACGGCTGATCCCACCCGGACTCAGCGACGTGCGCCTCGATCTCGAGGACCGCGGTCGCCAGCGCCGGGTCTTGCGGAAGGGAGATCTCGGTCATGACTTGTCCTCACACGTTGGCAGGTCTGCGTCGTGGTCCTCGGCCCAGGCGGTGATCGCCTCGACAGCGTCGTGCATGGTCTCGGCCCGCACCAGGCGCATGTCGCCGGAGTCGAGCTCAAGGGTGTCGGGGCAGTTGTCGGCAGCCACCATGAAGAGCTCGGCACCGGCGTCCTGCGCACCCGCGATCTTCTGCTGGACACCGCCGATCGCGCCGGTCCGACCCTCCGCGTCGATGGTGCCGCTCCCGGCCACCACCTCGCCGCCGGTGAGGGAACCGGGAGTGAGCGTGTCGTAGATCGCCAGCGACAACATCAGCCCGGCACTGGGTCCACCGATGTTGTCCCCGATGTCGACCGAGACCTCGAACGGGAAGCTGAAGCGCGGTCCGAGCTCGATGCCGATCCGCTTGTCTCCGTCCACCACTTCAGGCGTCACCGTCACCGAGGTCTCGCGGCCCTTGCGGCGTACGGTGAAGGCGATCGGCTCGCCGGCGGGGGCACCGTCCACGGCGTCGACCACGTCCTGGCTCGAGGTGATCTCCGTGCCCTCGATCGAGAGCAGGACGTCGCCCACCAGGAGCACCCCGTCCGCGGGCATGGCCCGGTCGACGGACGCGACCTCGATCTCGGTCACGTCATAGCCCAGCTCGCTCAGCGCACTGGCGATCGCCGCGTCCTGCGACGACACCATCTGGACCGTCGACTCGGCGTCGTTGGACTCGTCGGTCTCGTTCGGTGCGTAGACCGAGTCGTAGGGATAGACGGCTTCGCTCGGGTCCAGCCAGGCGCGCATCAGCTCGTCGAGGGTCACGTCCTCCTGCGGCTGGTCGACGTAGATCGTGGTCAGCCTGAGCTCCCCGCCGTCGCGATAGGCCTTCTCGCCGGAGACCTCGATGATCTCCTTGTCGCCGCGTGAGCCGAGGATGTCGAGGCTCGGGCCGGGACGGTAGGTGACGTACGGCAGCGGCTGGGTGCCGACCACCACGAACAGCCCGATCAGCAAGGGAATGGCGAGCAACGCTGCCATCGTCCGCTGACTCATGGCGTCAGCCTCTCAAACAGGTGCAACTAGGACGCGCGACGGGTCTCGGGGCCGGCACTTGAGGCGCCACTTGGGCCGGTCCGGGTCGGGCGTACGGCGATCCCGGTGCTGCGGTCCGCCGCACGCGCCGGGCGAGCGGGCAGGGCCCTGCGATGTGCCTGGCGATGGTCCTTCTCGAGCGCCTTCGCCAGGCGCTGGACGGCGACATCGCGATCGACCTCACCGCGACCCTCTCGAGCCAGCCAGCTGACCCACACGGTGGCACCGGCGGTCGCCAGGGCGGCCGGCACGAGCCACAGCAGGATCTCCATGTGGTCAGGGTAGGCCGACCCACTCCTCGCGACCGTCCGCGAAACGCTGGTGCTTCCAGATGGGTACTTCGGACTTGAGGGTGTCGATGAGGGCGCGCGATGCCTGGAAGGCGACATCGCGGTGACTGGCCGTCGTCGCCACGATCACCGCGACGTCCCCGATCTCCAGGTGCCCGATCCGGTGCACCGCGACCAGCCCGTGGACGTCGTGCTCGCTGGCGATCCGGGCACAGACGTCCTCCAGCCGCTCGTAGGCGCTCGGGTGGGCGCTGTAGTCGAGGGACGTCACGCCCTGTCCCCCGTCGTGGTCTCGGACCCGGCCCACGAACAGCGTCAGAGCCCCTGCCGCCACGTCATCGAGCACGTCGATGACCTCGTTGACGTCGAGGGCACTGTCGCGGATCGCGACAAGGCGGACGGCGGTGTGCTGGGGGGCCTGCGTCATGGGCAGAGTCTAGGTAACCCGCTGGGAGCCGGTGAGTAACGTGGAGCCATGAGCAACAACCCCGGAGAGTCGCCGGACGAGCCGAACCCGTTCAAGGGCACCCCCTTCGAGCAGATCTTCAGCGCTCTCGGCGGGGCCCTGGGCGGCGGCCCCGGAGGCGGATTCGGCGCGGCTGGTGGCCCGGGTCAGGGCGTTCCCGGGATGCCCGACCTCAGTGGCCTGATGAGCCAGATGCAGGCCTTCATGCAGCCGCACGACGGCCCGGTCAACTGGGCGGTCGTCACGGACGTGGCCCGCAAGGCTGCGGCGCAGACGCCTGACCCGACGCCGACCCAGGCCCAGCGCGACGCGATCGCGGACGCGGTGCGCCTGGCCGACCACTGGCTCGACGAGACCACCGACTTCCCGTCGGGCGTCACCACGACTGCTGCGTGGAGCCGCGCCGAATGGATCGTGGAGACCACCGACGTGTGGAAGCGGTTGGTCGAGCCGCTGGCCGGGTCGGCCGTCGGTGCTCTGAGCAACGCGCTGCCCGAGGACGCGCGGGCGATGGCCGGTCCCCTGATCGGGATGCTGGGCAAGATCACCGGCGCGATGGTCGCGACCCAGGTCGGCCAGGGCGTGGGCGCACTGTCCGGTGAGGTGCTGGGAGCCTCCGACATCGGACTCCCCCTCGGTCCGGACGGCAAGGCAGCGCTCCTGCCCGGCAACATCGACGCGTTTGCCGGCGAGCTCGACGTCAGCGCTGATGACGTCCTCCTCTACCTTGCGCTGCGCGAGGCCGCGCACCAGCGCCTCTTCGCCAACGTGCCCTGGCTCCGGGAGCACCTGATCGGCGCCGTGGCCGACTACGGCCGCGGCATGGAGATCAACGTCTCCGGCATGGAGGAGAAGCTCCGCGAGATCGACCCGATGAACCCGATGGCCATGCAGTCCGCCCTCGAGGGCGGACTCTTCGACCTCTCCAAGTCGCCGGCCCAGCAGGCCGCCCTCGATCGCCTGGAGATCACCCTGGCCCTGGTCGAGGGCTGGGTCGACGAGGTCGTCGGCCAGGCCACCCAGGAGCGGATGCCGGCAGCGACCAAGCTGCAGGAGTCCGTACGCCGCCGCAGGGCAGCCGGCGGTCCGGCGGAGCAGACCTTCGCCTCCCTCGTCGGCCTCGAGCTGCGGCCCCGCCGACTCCGCGACGCCTCGACCCTGTGGGGCTCGCTGCGGACCCGCCAGGGCACCGAGGGCCGAGACGGCGTGTGGATGCACCCCGACCTGCTGCCCACTGCCGCCGACCTGGACGACCCGCTCGGCTTCCGCGAGGACGCCGCGGCTCCTCTGTCCCTCTCCGAGGAGGACTTCGACGCCGGTCTGCGCGAGCTCCTCGACGGTCCGGACCCCGACCAGTCCGGCGACCAGCCCGGCCAGGAGTGAGCCGGCTGCACGCGGACGCCCTCGCCACCCTCCAGGGCTGGGTCGCACCGACGACCGACCAAGCGCTGCTGCGCGACCGTTACGTGTGCCTCCTCGATGCCCGCCCGGACGCCATGACGCGTGACTGTCTGCCCGACCACCTCACGGCCTCGACCCTGGTGTTCAACGAGGGCGCCACCCGCGTGCTGCTGACCCATCACGCGAAGGCACGCCGCTGGTTCCAGTTCGGCGGGCACCCCGAACCGGAGGACACCACCGTGGCGGGCGCCGCCCTCCGTGAAGCGGTGGAGGAGTCAGGACTCCAGCGATCCGACCTGTCGCTCGACCCCGTTCCCATCGAGCTCGACGCCCATCTCGTGCCGTTCTGCGCTCCCGGCACGGCAGTCCACCACTTCGACGTGATGTTCGCGGCCACCGCCCGCGCCGGTGCCCGCCACGCTGTCAGCGAGGAGTCGCTGGACGTCGCCTGGTGGCCGATAGACGACCTGCCCAACCCCGACCTGGCGTCGCGGATCGCGCCGGCGCTCGCTCGCCTGGGTCACTCGCCTTCGTCGTAGCCCTCCGGGAGCTCCATCCTCGCGGCCGTCGACCAACCGGCGAGGTAGCCCTTCGCGCGTTCGGCCTTGGGATAACGGTCGACCCACGCCCAGAACTTCGCATCGTGGCCCGGCTCGATCAGGTGCGCCAGCTCGTGGACCAGCACGTAGTCCACCACCCACGACGGCATCTGCTGGAGCCGTTCGGAGAGACGCACCGACCGGTCGCCGGGCGTGCACGAACCCCACCGAGACTTCTGGTTGGAGACCCACCGCACGCTCGACGGAGTCGCCAGCCCACCCAACCAGGTGTCGTTGAGGACCGCGGCCCGCGCCATCAGCTGCTCGTCGCTGGGCTTGCGGCGCCTCTCCTGCCGCTCGAGGCGCGCGACCATGTCGGTCACCCATCTCGCTTCGTCGCGCTTGCTCATCGAGGCGGGGATCAGCACGATGACCCGGTCGCCCTCGCGGTATGCCGACACGGTGCGCCGGCGGCGCTTCGAGCGCCGGACCTCGACGATGGGCGGCTCAGCCACGGTTGGCCCACTCGAGCAACCGGTCCCGTGGCCACGTGTTGATGACCCGGTCAGCGTCGATTCCGGCCTCCTCCGCTCGTGCGCAGCCGTAGTCGAGCATGTCGAGCTGGCCCGGCGCGTGCGCGTCGGAGTCGATCGAGAAGAGGCACCCGAGGTCGCGCGCGAGCTCGAGCAGGTCCGTCGGCGGGTCACGGCGCTCGGGGCGTGAGTTGATCTCGACCGCGGTGTCGTTGTCGCGGCAGGCCTCGAAGACCGCCCGGGCGTCGAACTGGCTCTGCTTCCGGACCCCGCGGTTGCCGGTGACGAGCCGTCCGGTGCAGTGGCCGAGCACGTTGGTGTATGGGTTGCGCACGGCGGCGATCATCCGACGCGTCATCGCGTCGCCCTCCATCGCCAGCTTGGAGTGGACGCTGGCCACCCGGACGTCCAGCCGAGCCAGCAGCTCGTCGGTCTGATCCAGCGAGCCGTCGTCGAGGATGTCGACCTCGATCCCGCGCAGCAGCGTGAACGTCTCGGTCGTCGCGTCCGGCGACACCAGATGGGCGTTGATGGCCGCGACCACGTCGAGCTGTCGGGCCAACCGTTCGGCGCTGAGGCCGCGAGCGATCTTGAGCCGGGGCGAGTGGTCGGTGAGCACGAGGTATTCGTGGCCCAGCTCCATCGCCGTCATGGCCATCTCCTCGATGGGCGAGCCGCCGTCGGACCAGTCCGAGTGGGAGTGGCAGTCGCCGCGGAGCTTCGCGCGCAGGCCCTGCCCGGTGTCGGCCAGGGGCCCGGCATGCTCGGCCTCGAGCTTGGCAAGACGATCGGGGAGCCGGCCGCGACACGCGTCGGCGATGACGGCAGCGGTGCTGGGCCCGATCCCGGGCAGCTCGGTCAGGGTGCCGGCCTCGGCACGCCTGCTCACCTCGTCATCGGGCAGCGGCAGGATCACTGCTGCCGCAGCCCGGAAGGCCTGGACCCGTCGGGTGTCCTCCCGTGCCCGCTCGAGCAGGAAGGCGATGCGGCGCAGCGCGGCCACCGGGCCAGCGGCGTACTCGCTCATCGCGTCTCCCCTCCTGAACGTCGGTCACAGATCATTTTGCTCCACAGGGCCTCGCCAAGCATTGTGGCTGGTCACGGGGCTGTCGGACGGTCCGGTAGGGCGTGTCCCACACAACCTCGTCCCCGCTGCCGGTCTGGTTCTCCCCCGCCGCGGCCCGTTGGTCCACAAGTTGTCCACAGGCCTGTGCACAGGCGTGGAAAGACCCCCATTGACCCCGCGATCAGCCATCTCGTAGGTTTGCGCCAGATGAGGCCCTCGGCCCGTCGGGCACGACCAGCGTGGGGAAGCGCTCGGTCGGACGCCAGCGGATCGAGGGCCTCGTCTTCATCTCCCCCGAAACTCCGGTGCGCGCCTCTCGCGACTGGCGCGGACGCCCTCCTGGAGGTCCGAGGTGGCCAGGGTCATCGGCTGGGCCAGCGACTCCCACTGCAGGGCGCTCTCGAAGTCGGCGTGGCCGCCGTCAGCGAGTGCGATCTTGGTGAGGCGAGTGGCGATCGGTGCCGTCGCGGCGATCTCGCGCGCGATGTCGAGCACCTCGTCGGCGAAGCTCGAGCCCTCCATCACCCGCGAGACCAGGCCGATGCGCAGCGCCTCGTCGCTGTCGACCACGCGCCCGGTGAGCAGCAGGTCGCGTGCGTGCGCGGCACCCACAACGTTGGGCAGCAGGTAGGTGCCGGCCATCCCGGCGTGCATGCCGAGCCTGACGAAGGGGACACCGAGCTTGGCGTCCCGGGCGGCGTAGCGGATGTCGCAGGCGAGGGCCAGGCAGAGTCCAGCGCCGATCGCGTGGCCGTTGACGGCCGCGATCGTGGGCACCTCGAGCCTGCGGATCGAGAGCCACGCTCGGTAGAAGGGCAGCATCCGGTTGCGGAGGTGGTCGACGCTGGCGTCCGGCTCGCTGGAGATCCAGCTGGTGTCACCTCCCGAGCAGAACGCCGATCCCTCGCCGGTGACCACGACGACCCGCACCGAGCGATCTCCCGCCAGGTCGTCGATGGCACGCACCCACGACGCGGTCATCTCCTCGCTCATGGCGTTGCGCATTCCGGGGTTGTCCAAGGTGAGGCGGACGACCCCGACAGCGGGACGATCGAGGCGCAGCTGCGCGTATTCAGGCGTGTTCTCGCGGCGCTCTTCAGACATGGGCTCACCCTACTGACCGAGCGTGTTGCGCCGTGCCTGAGCGCGCTTGGCGTAGGGTCGCTGACGGACCAGCGGTCAGCCGTGTGTCCCCGACGGGCTTCCCCATCCTCCCCGTCGTGACGAGGCGAGAACCCAAGCAAGGAGGCCCCTATGGCCGAAACCTGGAGTGGCGAGTTCTACTGCGTCAAGTGCAAGGAGAAGCGCGAGGCGGAGGGCGAGGTCAAGGTCAACGACAAGGGCACCCGGATGGCGAAGGCCGTCTGCCCGGTCTGCAGCACCAACCTCAACCGCATCCTCGGCAAGGCGTGAGACTCGCCTACCACCACCAGCTCAGCCGGCGACGTCACCCCAGCGGTGACGTCGCCGCTGGCATTTGACGGGCCTGTGGACGGCCGGATGCGAGCGACCACTCTCGCTGCTTGAGTGTCGCCATGGAGTCGATCCGGGCGCAGGTGCACGCGCCACCCGCGTATGCCGACCGCATCACCGAGCTCGTGACGCTGGCCGGGCTCCGACCGAGCGACTCTGCCGATCTTGCGCTCCTCGTGACCGCGCAGGACGACCCCTCCGCCACTGACCGGTGGCTGGTCGACTCCCTGCCCCATCTGGTCATGTGCCTGGGTGGCGAGTCGATCCGGCTCGGCCCCTTCGTCCAGCCGGGGGTCACGGCGTGCCTGCGGTGCGTGCAGGTGGGGGGTGCCGCCACTGCGTCCGCGGCGCCTGCCCTCGCACCCGGCGAGCCGCTGGATCCGGCGCTGCTGATGGCCGGAGTGGGGTGGGCGGTGCGCGACCTGGCGACGTGGCACTCCGGCGGGTTGCCCCTGACGTGGTCGTCCTCCCTCACGCTGGCCAGCGACCGGCAGCCCGAGCTGCAGCGCTGGCTGCGGCACCCGCACTGCGGTTGCTCGTGGGGCCTGCCAGACCAGTCGGCCGGTCACCTGACCGATGATGGGGCCGATGATGGGGCCGATGATGGGGCCAGTCGCCGGGTCGGCTGACGCTGGGTGCTACCACCACTCGTTGTCGAGCTTGCCCTCGATGGCCCGCAGGTGGGTGCGCGAGCACTCGTCGCAGTAGGTCCGGCGACGGCCGTTCTCGACCGACGTCGTCCACGACAGTGTCTCGGCCTGCTCGGCCTGTCGGCCACAGAAGTCACAGGTGCGCATGAGATCACGCTACCCGGCCGAAATGCACCAGAGCCGGCACGACAGGAGTCTGTCGTGCCGGCTCTGCTTGCATCACCCGCGATCAGGGTGAGCTGGTCGCTAGATCGCGCGAGCGAGGGCGAGACGCGCCTGCTGCGCGGCCAGTTCGGCCTTGCGGCTCATGCGACGGGCCAGGGCCAGCTGGTGGCCACGCCGCAGCTGCTGCGCCTCTCCCAGGCGCGCGGTCATCTGCGCGCGCGCCAGGCTTTCGTGCATCGTGTTCATGTCGTGTCCTTTGAAAGAGTTGAGTTGCTGAGTGGTGTTCATGTGTTGAGGTGCTCCGGTCGTTCGTGAGAAGGGGTGCGGCCCTGATCAGGCTGCGGCGTTCTTGCGGGGTCGACCGCGGGGACGCTTGCGCGGGATCACCACGCCCTGAAGGAAGAGCTCGCCGCCCCAGACGCCCCACGGCTCACGCCGTTCAAGGGCCCCGTCGAGGCACAGAGCCTGGACAGGGCACGCCTGGCACAGGGTCTTGGCGAACTCGACGTCGGACGGGGATTCGGCAAACCACAGCTCTGACTCGTTGGTACGGCAGGGCAGCAGCTCGTCATCCACCTGGGCAGCCGCGTCGTGGAGGCCGCCCAGGTCTCCCTGGGTGACATCGCCGGCTCGGTTGCGGTCGAGAACACTGATGGTCATGTGTTTCACCTCCTTCTCGTTGACCTGATCGCTGGTGCAAGTTCGTGTGATCGGGGTCCGCGGGCTCAACGCCTCCGGAGAGACGAAAAGACCGCGGATCCCGGTGGGGATCCGCGGCCTGGAGGTGAGCCGTTCAGTTGCTTGTCAACTGATCGGCGGACTCCAGGCGGGAGATCCCGGGAAGACGCCCTTGATGCGGACTGCATCGAGGCGCACGTCGCCCATGACGGCTCCGGACACCGGCGCCGTGATGCCGCATGTGTGCGGCCGGGCGTAGGCGGAGGTGGAGGCGTTGACGGGCATGACGAAGCTCGGCTCGATTGCCGGCTGCTGCCATGTGGTGAAGATCTTCATTGCGGTCCACCTCCTCAGGTGATCGGGCGCTGATCGGTGTCAGTGATCGTGTGCGCGTGGCTTGTGGGAGTAAAAGTAGCGGCTGCCCCGTGTAATGGGCAAACGATTTTATGGGTATTTCTTCATTTTTCTTCGGCGGCCAGCACAGCGAGCACATCGTCGCCGTACTTCATGAGCTTGGAGGCCCCGACTCCGCTGATCTTGAGCAACCCGCGCTGGTCGCTGGGGCGGTGCTCGGCGATCAGCTGCAGGGTCGCATCGGTGAAGACGACGAAGGCCGGGACACTGTCGTCGGCGGCCCGGGCCAGGCGCCACTCGCGAAGCCGCTCGAAGAGGCCTTCGTCGTAGGACGCCGGACAGTCGCTGCACCGGCCGATCTTCTTCTCCGAGGGGGAGCCGAGCGGCCCACCGCACTCTCGGCAGTGACGCGCCTTGCGGTTGCGACCCGCTGCGGACGTGACCGTGGCGGACCGCTCGACCTCGGCCACTGCGTCGAGGAACCGGGACGGCTTGCGGGATCCACGGCCGCCCGGGTTGCGCGCCAGCGCCCACGAGATCGCCAGCGTCTTGCGCGCTCGGGTCATGCCGACGTAGAGCAGGCGCCGCTCCTCCTCGATCTCGGCCGGAGTCTCGGCGTAGACGATCGGGAGCGTGCCGTCCTGCATGCCGCAGAGGAAGACCGCGTCCCACTCCAGGCCCTTGGCGGTGTGCAGGGTGGCCAGCGTGACGCCGTCGGCCAGCGGGGCGTGCTGCTCTGAGGCGCGTCGATCGAGATCGTCGACGAGCGACCCGAGGGCGGCGCCGGGGTGCTCGCGGACGAACTCGGCGGCCTGGTCGACCAGTGCCTGCAGCGACTCCCAGCGGTTGCGGGTCTCCCCGCGCGTCCCCGGGGGCTCCGGGGTCCAGCCCATCCCGGACAACGTGGCCTGGACGAGATCGTCCACGGAGCCCTCGCCCTGGCCGGAGCGGGCGGTGCCTCGCAGCAAGGTCACCGCCTGACGCACCTCGGGACGGTCGAAGAAGCGCGCGGCGCCCCGGACGACATAGGGGATCTTGCGTCGGCTCAGGGCGTCCTCGAAGGTCTCGGACTGGGCGTTGATCCGGAAGAGGATGGCCATCTCGCCCGCCGGCGTGCCGGCGGCGCGCAGGGCCGCGATCTTGTCGGCGGTGGCGGCGGCCTCGGCCACCTCGTCGGTGTGGGCGTTGTAGGTCACCTCCGGGCCGGCCGGCTGCTGGGCGACGAGCCGCACGCCCCTGCTCGGACTTCCCGCCAGCATCTGGTTGGCCGCCCCGACGATCTGCGGCGTGGACCGGTAGTTGCGGACCAGCTCGACGCACGTGGTTGCGGGGTATTTCTTGGCGAAGTCGCGCAGGTAGGAGGCGTTGGCCCCGGCGAAGGAGTAGATCGTCTGGGCGGGGTCGCCGACGACACAGATCTCGTTGCGGCCACCGAGCCAGAGGTCGAGCAGGGCTGACTGCAGCGGCGACACGTCCTGGAACTCGTCGACGACGAGCCACTTGTACTGTCGTCGGACCTGTGCCGCCACGGCTTCCTCGTCGGCGAGCAGGCCGGCAGCGAACAGGAGGACGTCCTCCATGTCCATGCGGGTCTGGCCGCGCTTGATCTCCTCATAGCCCTCGTAGATCCGGGCCACCGACGCGGCATCGAGCTTGGCCACGGAGCGGCCCCGCTGCTCGGCCACCCGGGCGTAGTCGTCGGGCGAGACGTTGCTGACCTTGGCCCATTCGACCTCGCTGGCGAGGTCGCGCAGCAGCGCTTGGTCGGTCTGGACGCGCTGACGCCGGGCAGCTCCGGCGAGCAGTCCGATCTTGGACTCGATCAGCTCTGGCAGCTCGTGTCCGTGCACCCGGGGCCAGAAGTAGCGCAGCTGGCGCAGCGCCGCGGAGTGGAACGTCCTGGCTTGCACTCCGCCGGCACCGAGGCCACGAAGTCGTCCCCGCATCTCGCCGGCCGCGCGCGTCGTGAAGGTGACGGCGAGGACCTCGGTGGGCGCGTAGACCCCTGTCGCGACGCCGTAGGCGATCCGGTGCGTGATCGCCCGGGTCTTGCCGGTGCCCGCGCCCGCGAGCACGCGAACGGGCCCGCGGATGGCCTCAGCGACCTGGCGCTGCTCGGGGTCGAGGGCAGCCAGCAACTCGTCGGGCGTGGGCATGGGTGCGGAACAACTCCGGGTGATGAGAGGTTGTGCTGGACGGATATCGAAACCCTAGACGTCAGGACGGACAACGCCTCATGAGCGAGCGAAGCTTCACGATGTACAGCACGCCGTGGTGCGGCTACTGCCACCGACTGAGGGGCCAGCTCGACCGCGAGGGCATCAGCTACGAGGTCATCGACATCGAGCAGCACCCGGAGGCCGCAGTGACGGTCCAGGAGGTCAACAACGGCAACCAGACGGTCCCGACCCTGGTGTATGCCGACGGCTCGGCCCAGACCAACCCCTCGCTCGCCCAGGTGAAGGCGAAGCTCGCGTCCCTCACCAGCTGACCGACCGACGATACGGGTCGGTCACCAGCCGCCGGTCAGCGGCGATCCCAGCCAGGTCTCCATGAGCGACGCGGAGATGGAGATCCCGCTCGAGACTGCGATGCGATCTGCGGTATCGCCGCGCAGGTCGGCCCTGCTGACCCACCGCGCCTCGGCCATCTCCGTCCCGTCGACCTCGATGTCCTCGGTGAGCGCCCGCGCGGTGAAGCCCACCATCAGGCTCGCGGGCAGCGGCCACGGCTGGTTGCCGAAGTAGGTGACCTCACCGACGAGCACGCCCGTCTCCTCGAGCACCTCGCGGCGTACGGCGTCCTCGAGCGTCTCGCCTGGCTCGCAGAAGCCGGCCAGCGTGGAGAAGCGTCCCTCCGGCCACGACACCTGACGTCCGAGCAGGATCCGCTCGTCGTCGCTGCCGGGTTCCCCCTTGGTGACCGCCATGATGACCGCCGGGTCGGTTCGTGGGAACTGCGGCTTCCCGCACTCGATGCAGTCGAGCTGGTGCCCAGCGTGGCTCGACTCGAGCTCGCCCCCACAGCGTGGGCAGAACCGGGTCACCCAGTGCCATTCGGCGAGACCGACTGCGTGGAAGAGCCACGGCACATCCCCCACCAGCGACTCATCGCCCGCCAGCAGGGCCGGGAAGAGCGCGCGCAGGGCGACCCACTCGTCACGTTCGCCGTCGACGTCACCCGGCTGGGCGATCACCGCGAAGCGGGTCACGCACTCGGCATGGCCCAGCAGGACACGCCTGCCCTTCGGTGCTTCCGCGGGGCTGACCCAGTGCACCGCACCGTCGACGGGACGCAGCCTGGTCCCGACCAGCACCAGGACAAGTGTCGAGTCGTCCGCCCATCTCTCGGCCAACCAGTCTGCGTCCGTGCGCCGCATCCCCTCGCGGTCATGGGCGCGGACAGACAGGGCCACGTGCGGCAGGAAGCGGATCACGTGCACAGGCTACGACCGCGTCTCCGTCGCCGTACGACCCCTCTAGGCTGACCACGTGAGCAAGCGAAGCGAGCGAATCATCAAACACAGCGCGCCACGTGCCTCATGCGCGCGCGGAGCGAAGCGAGCACGTGCATGAGCACCCACATCGGCGCAGCGCCCGGAGACATCGCCCCCGTCGTCCTGATGCCCGGGGACCCCCTGCGCGCCAAGTGGATTGCCGAGACGTTCCTCGACGACGCGCAGTGCTACACCGAGGTCCGCGGGATGTACGGCTACACCGGGACCTGGCACGGACAGCGCGTGTCGGTGCAGGGATCCGGCATGGGCCAGCCGTCGCTCGCGATCTACGTCAACGAGCTCTTCACCGACTACGACGTCGAGTCCGTCATCCGCGTCGGGTCTTGCGGGGCCCTGACCGAGAAGGTCGCCGTCCGCGACGTCGTCCTGGCCAGCGGTGCCTGCACGGACTCGTCGATGAACCAGCTGCGCTTCGGGGGCCTCGACTACGCACCGGTCGCCGACTTCGGCCTGCTGAGCCGGGCGTACGCCGCCGCGCAGGCGACCGACGGCGTCACCAGCCACGTCGGTCTCATCATCTCGAGCGACTCGTTCTACTCACCTCGCCCCGAGCTGATGTTGCCCATGACCGACCACGGCGTGCTCGCCGTCGAGATGGAGGCGAGTGCGTTGTACACGCTCGCTGCGGCGTACGACCGCAAGGCACTGGTCGTGTGCACCGTCAGCGACCACATCGTCACCGGCGAGCAGACGACGTCGGCCGAGCGCGAGCAGACCTTCGACGCGATGGTCCACATCGCGCTGTCAGCAGCACTCGCCTGAGGACCGTGCCGACCATCACGATCTCGGTCGGCTCGGCCTGACCCAGGCGGCTCCCTCCGGGGCCGAGCGCGCTCCGTTGACGTGGTTTGATGTCCGCGAATGGCACCAAAGCCACAGCTCTTCCTGCCCCGGTGCCGCTGGGGGGGCTCTGGCCGGAGACAGCGGTCGTTCGGTGCCACCTGGTGGCAGCAAGGCACCGCTGTCTTCGATGCGCCCGGCTGCGACAGCTCCTCCTGCTCCGGATCAGGGACCGGATCAGTGACGCGCTGCGGGCCGGCCCCGGGAGATCAGCCGGCGATGATCCTCTCCAGCTCCTCGCGACCGGGCAGGTCGTCGGGCTCCACGGTCCGCCCGGTGCGGACGTAGTGGAACACCGCGTGCACGGACGTCAGCGGCACGTCGTTGATCTCGGCCCAGGCGAGGCGGTAGATGGCGAGCTGCAGCGGGTCGGCGGTCTCGGCCCTGTTGGTCTTCCAGTCGACCACCAGGAAGGACCCGTCCTCCTCGCGATAGGCGGCGTCGATCCGACCCCGGACGACCTGTCCGGCCAGCACGAGCGCGAACGGGGCCTCGACACGGTGAGGGGCTCGGTCGGCGAAGGGGCCACGCTCGAAGCTGCGGATGACGTCGTGGAGCTCACCTGAGTCCTCGATGTCCGCGTCGGCCCGCCCCCAGAGCTCGTCGGGCTCCAGCAGCGCCTGCTGGCCGAAGCGCGCCTCGACCCAGGCGTGGAAGTCAGTGCCGAAGCGGGCCTGAGCCGACGGCGCGCGTGGCATGGGTCGGGCGAGCTCGCGGGCCAGGGCATCGGAATCGGTGTGCAACCGGGTGAGCGCGGTCGCCGAGAGGCTCGAGGGCATCGGCACGGCCACGTCGGTAGCGCGTGCGGCGCGGGCCTCGGCGACGAGCTGGCCGAGGTCGTCGTCCCAGTCGGCCACCCGAGCGGACTCGATCAGGTCGAGGTCGTCGTCGGGAGCGGTCGGATCGGCAGCGCGCACGAGCTCCGCGGCGGCGAGCCGTCGCCGTGCCTCCTCACCCGGACCGGGCACCGGCCACGGCCTCGAGGGGTCGACCTCGTCGTTGGGGTTGGGCGGCTTGCCGGTCGGCCGGTCCAGCCAGGCACCGACAGGTGCGCCCCAGTGCTCGAGCTGTTCGCGCACCACGCGCTGGTAGGCGGACGGCCCGAACGGAGTGGCTCGCTGGGCCCAGACGTAGGACGTGACGGCGAGATGGTGGGCGGCCCGGGTGAAGGCGACGTAGCCGAGGCGCAGCTCCTCCTCCGCATCGTGCTCCCGGGTGGCCGCACGATAGGCGTCGAGCGCGGCCTTGTCGTGGCCGTGCAGCTGGGGCTGGTCCGCCCGGTCGCCGCGAAGTGGCGCCGGCAGCACGGCCGGCGACGACGTCCACAGGGTCCGTGACCGGTTGCTCGGGAACCGCGTCTCGCCGACCCCGACGCAGAACACCGAGGACCACTCCAGGCCCTTGGCCCGGTGGACGGTCAGGAGCTTGACCGAGTCGGCGGCGGTCGGGGTGGCGATGTCGAGACCGTTGCCGTCGTCGTCCTCGGCCGTCAGGTAGGCCAGCAGCGCGGGGAGGGTCACGTCGCCGTCGACCGACTGGAACTCGGCCACGGCCTTGACGAAGAGATCGAGGTTGTCGCGCCGCGCCGCCGCGGACACAGCGGTGGCGGACGCCAGCTCGACGTCGACGCCGGTGGTGTCGATGACGCGGCGTACGACATCGAGGAGCGGGTCACCGACGTGGCTGCGCAGGCGCCGCAGCTCCCCGGCGAGGAGCCCGAAGCGCTCGCGAGCCTCCGGGGAGAACGGAGCCTCGCCCGGATCCTCGAGCGCGTCGCTGAGAGCGGGGAGCTCGGAGACGTCGATGCCGTCGGCGATGCGCAGGAGCTGCTGGCCGATCGAGGCCGCCTCGCTGCGGTCGCGGCCACCGCCGATCTCGGCTGCGCGCTCGGCCAGGAGGCGCAGGTCGCGCGGCCCGATCGCCCACCGTGGACCTGCCAGCAGGGTCAGGACCGCGGCATTGGCGGTCACGTCGTGCAGCAGGGAGAGCGTTGCCACGACCTCCGCGACCTCGGGCAGTCGGATCAGTCCCGACAGGCCCACGATCTCGACCGGCACGCCGGCCCCGGTCAGCGCGTCGTAGACCTCGGCCGCGTGGGCGTTGTCGCGGCACAGCACCCCGACCTCGGACCACGGCGTGCCTGCGTCATGGACCTCGGTCACCGATCGCGTGAGCCAGTCGAGCTCGTCGACCGCGCGCTCGAAGACGTGTGTCTCCACGACGCCGTCAGGAGTCCCCTCTGGTGCCCGGAGCCGGGCGACCTTGTCGCCGTACGCCGCGAGGAGGGGCTCGGCCAAGCGGTTGGCCACGTCGAGGATGCGCCGGTCGGAGCGTCGGTTGACGGTGAGTGGCAGCCGGCCGGGCTCGCCGTCGGCCGCGGGGAAGGTCTCGGCGAAGTTGAGGATGTTGGAGACCGATGCGCCGCGCCAGCCGTAGATCGCCTGGTTGGGATCGCCGACCGCCATGACCGGGTGGCCGAGGCCTGAGTCCGGGGAGGGGCCCGAGAAGAGCCGGGCGAGCATCGTGGCCTGGGCGACCGAGGTGTCCTGGTATTCGTCGAGCAGGACGACCTTGAACCGGCCTCGCTCGACCACCCCGACGTCGGGTTGCTCCGCGACGAGCCGGGCGGCGAGGGCGATCTGGTCACCGAAGTCCATGAGTCCCAGGTCTGCCTTGAGCCGGCGATAGCCGGCCACGAGCTCCAGGAGCTCGGCTCGCCTGTCCAAGGCGTTGATGGCCCGGTCGATGGCCTCCAGATAGGTCTTGCGGGCCTTGCCCTGGACCTCTTCAGCACGCGCGCTCTCGAACCCCTGGCGTGCCTCGCCGTCCACGCGACGGACGTCGTCGGCAGCGACCAGGTGCTCACTCATCGCCCCGTCCAGTGCCAGGACGTTCTGGATGACGGTCGCCGGGTGGTCGGACAGCAGCTCGATGTGACCGGTGAACCGGTCGATCACCCGCGCACCGAGCTGGTAGCGAGAGGCGTCGGACACGACGCGGGTGTCGGGCTCGTGTCCGATCCGCAGCCCGTGATCGGTCAGGAGGCTGCCGGCGTAGGCGTGGTAGGTGGCGACGGTGGGCTCCAGGACGTCTTCGCCATCGGCGACGACCGAGCGCAGGCCGGCGTTGGAGAGGGCCAGCGCGACCCTGCTCCGCAGCTCGGCAGCGGCCTTGGTCGTGAACGTCAGCCCCAGGACCTCCTCGGGCCGCACCCGCCCGGTCGCGACGAGGTAGACGACCCGCTGGGCCATCAGGGTGGTCTTGCCGCTGCCGGCGCCCGCCACCACGACGGTCGGGCGCAGCTCGGCGGTGATCGCCTCCCACTGCTCCGGACTCGGCGCGTGTCCTCCCATGAGTGCCTGGAGGTCGGCTGGGGTGTCCAGGCGGATCGGCGTTGATGGGGTCATTGGACGGTCACCGAGCCTGCGCCCCGGGCCGGACAGATCGGCACGAACGAGCAGTCGCGGCAGTGCGGACCCGGGACCGCCGGGAAGGTCTCGTGCGTGATCAGCGTCGCGGCCCGCGCGAGCCCTTCGCGCAACAGCTCGCGTTCGGGACCGCCGTCGACGTGCGCCTCCTGGACCTGCACCTTGGCGAGCTCGGTGTCGTCCTGGATGCCGAGCTGCACCAGCTCCGCACCACCGGACCTGGTGGGTCGGCCGACCACCTCGTCGAGCGCTCCCGCGTCGACGGCGTATTGGTACAGCGCGAGCTGCAGGTTGGCCTTGACGGCCGGCGCGGACGGGGCACTCCGGCTGGTCTTGAAGTCGACCACGACCACCTCGCCGTCCTGCGTCAGCTCCAGGCGGTCGGCCGTGCCGTTGAGGGTGATCTCCTGTCCTTGGACCTGCACGACGGTCTTGAAGCGCGTCTCCGCGGCCACGAACTCTCGTCCATTGGACTCGTGCCAGGCCACGAAGCGTTCGATCGCCTTGCGGATGCGGTCGTGCTCCCGCTTGCGCGACCAGGGCGTGCGGAACGCGAGTCGCCCCCACACTGCGTCCACCTCGCTCATGAGCACGTCGACGTCGGCGATGAGCTCGGACGTGGCCACCCGCTCGGCCAGTGCGTGCACGATCTGGCCGAGGTTGACCGCCTGGTGCGCTGCCGTCAGGCCGCCTGCCTCCCGCGCCAGGAACCATTGGGCGGGGCACGTCATCAGTGCGTCGAGCATGCTCGCGGAGACCGGGACCGGGCGTTCGGGGTCGCGCACCGGTCGAGGCGACCTGGTGACCGCGCGGGTGCCCCACCACGACGACGGATCGGCCTGGGGCACCAGGGGGCGACCACCGACCTCCTCAGCCGCCAGGGCAGCGAGGCGTCGGGCAGCGGCATGCCGGAGAGGCTGGGAGGTGTCCGGGTCGGCGACGGTACGGCGCAGGTCGGCCACCAGACCGCCGAGGGACAGCGGGCGGGGCGGGCGTCCGTTGTGGTGCTCCGCGACGAGCTCGAGCTCGGCCAGGAACCGCGAGGGTTGCTCGCCCTCGTCCTCGTCGGACCTGACCGCCGTGACGACCAGACGTCGGCGGGCACGGGTGCACGCGACGTAGAACAGCCTGCGCTCCTCCATGAGCAGGGCCCGGGCGGTGACGGGAGGCACGAGATCGGGCCGGCCGGTGCCGTCCAGACCGATCCGATCGGCTCCCAGCAGGCTGGACCGGCGGCGCAGGTCCGGCCAGCCCTCCTGCTGCACGTGCGCCACGACCACGAGGTCCCACTCCAGCCCCTTCGACCGGTGGGCGGTGAGCAGCCGGACGGCGGAACCCCGCACCCCCTTCTCGGCGAGGGTGTCGCCGGGAATCTGCTGGGCGACGAGGCCGGCGAAGAAGGCACCGACACCGACGTGGTCCCGGTGCTCGACGGCGCGAGCAGTGACCTCGAACAGGGCGCAGATCGAGTCGAGGTCCTTGTGCGCGCGGCGTGCCGCCGCCCCGCCGTGGTCGACCTGACGACGGAGGCGGTCGGGCCAGCTCGTGCCGGACCACAGATGCCACAGCACGTCCTCGACGCTGGCCCGCTGCTCGAGAAGGGCTGATGCGGAGCGCAGGAGGGACGCGAGGGCGCGACAGCGGTCGACCTCGGGTCCGTCCAGCCCGGCGAGGAAGTCGTCGGCGGCGACGGCGAGGCGCAGCAGCTCCCGACTGGTGCGGGGCGCCTCGTTGACCTTCTCCCGCGTGCGCAGGCGGCGCACGAGAGCGCGGAGATCACTGGCGTCGAGTCCCCCCAGCGGTGAGAGCAGCAACGACTCGATGCGCCCGGGGTCGAGGAAGTCGGCCGAGTCGGGGTCATTGTTGTCGAGGTTGACCACGGCACGCAGGGCGTCGAGGAGGGGCACCACCGCCGGGTCGCGCACCAGCGGCACCTCGTCGGTGGCGACCTCGACGGGGACGCCGGCGGCGGCGAGCGCTCGTCGCAGCGGGGGAATCGACGCCTGGCCGGAGCGGACGAGCACCGCCATCTCCGACCACTCGATGCCGTCCTCGAGGTGTGCGCGCCGCAGGAGGTCGGCGAGGTGCTCGGACTCGGCGCGATCGGTGTCGAAGGTGTGGACCTCGACCCGGCCCTCGCCGTGTGCTCCGGGGACGGCCTGCGGGGACAGGAACGCGTCGCGGGCCTCGGGGCCGATGCTGCCCGTCAGCGGAAGACGGGCGGCGATCCGGCCCGCGGCCAGCAGCAGGCGCGGGCCGAAGCGGCGGGTGTGCCGAAGCACGAGGACCGGGGCTCGTTGGCCCGAGGAGGTGGGGAACTGGCCTGGGAAGTCGAGGATCCCCCGGACGTCGGCGCCCCGGAACCCGTAGATCGACTGGTGCGGGTCGCCGACCACGGTGAGGTTGCGTCCGTCGCCCGCCAGTGCGCGCAGCAGGGCGACCTGGCCCGGGTCGGTGTCCTGGTATTCGTCGACGAAGACGTGGGTGAACCTGGCTCGCAGCTCATCGCGGTGCGCCTCGGCAGTGATCACGGCCCGACGGATGAGGTCGGGATAGTCGGTGGCGCCGAGGTTGTCCAAGACGGTGAGGTATTGCTCCAGGAACAGCCCGGCAGCGACGAACTCGGGCAGCCCGTTGGCCGCGCCCAGCGCTTCGAGCCCGGCGGGGTCCAGGCCCTTCTCCCGCGCCCGGGACAGGACGGCATGCACCTCTCGGGTGAAGCCGCGGGTCCCCAGGGCGCTGTTCAGCGCCTCGGGCCAGGCGACCGACTCGGGGTTGTCCATCAGCAGCTCGCGCAGCACGACGTCGGCCTCGGGGGCCGACAGCAGCCGCAACGGGGCGTCGTACAGATCAAGCGGGCTGTAGGCACGGATCAACGAGTAGGCGAAGGAGTGGAACGTCGAGCACGTCGCCGCCGACGTGGTGCGTCCGACCCGCGCGCTCACGCGGTCGCGCAGCTGCTCTGCGGCCTTGCGGGAGAAGGTCAGGGCCAGGACCTGGTCGGGATGCACACCACGTCGCTCGATGAGCTCGGCGATGGCCTCGACCATGGTCGTGGTCTTCCCCGTGCCGGGACCGGCGAGCACCAGGAGCGGGCCGCCGGCGTGGTCGACGACCTCCTGCTGGTGCTCGTCGAGCGTCGGGCGCGAGGGCGCCGGCGCGGCCGCCCGGACAAGGCGGTAGCGCGTGGTGGGCGGGGAGGTCGCGGCCATGGCTGCACTCAAACAGACGACACCGACAGTGCGCGGCGGACCCTCACCCGTCGGCCGGCCGCTCGTTGTAGACCCCGGCGGCTTCCTGTCCGCTGAGCTCGCCGATCGCAGCCATCACCCGGTCCGTGAGCTCGCGGCGGGCGCGGCCCGACGGCACACCGTCATAGCCCGTAGGGAGGATCGGTGGTCCGAAGGCAATGCTCACCGGGCTCACCGGCGCGAGCCGCGGCACGCGGGCTCCCACCGGCTGCAGGTCCTGCGTGCCCCGCAGCCCGACCGGCACGATCGGGGCGCCGGCGCTGAGCGCGAGGTGGGCCACACCGGTGCGGCCGCGATACAGGCGGCCGTCCCGCGACCTCGTGCCCTCGGGATAGATGCCGAAGGCCTCCCCTCGACCGAGCACCTCGAGCGCCGTGTCGAGGCTGGCGAGCGCCGACGAGTTGTTGTCGCGGTCCACCGGCAGCATGCCGAGCCCCTCGAACCACGCGCGGACGAACGCACCCTTGATGCCGGTCCCCTCGAAGTAGTCGGACTTCGCCAGGAACACCACCTTGCGCGGCACCACCACCGGGATCACGGTGCTGTCGATGAAGCTGAGGTGGTTGCTGGCCAGGATCACGGCACCCGTTCGCGGGACGTGCTCGAGTCCGGTCACCGTCGGCCGCCAGATGGCCTTGGCGACGGGCGGGACGACTCGGTGGACCGCGGCGAAGAACATGTCGCACATCTTCCCCTGCGTGGATGTGCAAATAGACGAAGGGCCCTTGCAAGTATGAGTTGCAAGGGCCCTTCTGGTGACCGGATCGTGGTGACGCCTCCAGTCGACGGCTCTTCGTCTTCGGATCCCAGCGGTTTCGTCACCCAGCCGCTGCGACGGGTTGCCCCGTCGGATGGATCTTCACTTCCGAGCTGTCCCGCTCTCCCCGGGGGGAGTGCGTGGGAGTAGTTCTATGCCGTCGGCCGCGCCCCGCACAAGGGGTTGGGAGAACCAATTCGAACTGATTCTGGTTGACCCGCGTGTCCTCCACAAAGCAGGGAGGTTCTCCACATCATGACCCGTTCCTGTCCACAGTTTTCCGTCGCACCTGTGGAGAGACCGGGACGGGTTGATCGCGAAATCGCAGGCCGATCGTCAGGGCGGCGACCACCAGGAAGCCAATCGCGACCGGCCACATGAGCGGCTGGTCCGGGACGTCGTCCAGACTCGCGACGGCCAGATAGGCCACCGGGGCGGCGAGGAACGACAGCACCCCGCGGCGGACCCAGATGCGGACCAGTCGTGGGTGGATCGCTGCGCGAGCGGGTCCGTACGCCGCAAGCACCCCTCCCACGTGGGCGGTGTGCAGGAGCGCGGCGGCCACCAGGACGCGCGGTTGGACGGGGTCCGGAACGGCCAGGACCCACCAGGCCATGACGAGCAGCAGCACCACCGGCCCTGCGGCCAGCTCGGGCCACGCCGCCCAGAGCAGGGAGACAGCCGCCGCGAGCGCCAGGACCGGGGCGCTCGGTCGCACGGGTGCGACCAGCAGGGCCAGGACCGGTGACAGGGCCACGAGGACCCGACAACCCACCTGGCTGCGGCTCCAGGTCCGCCAGGTGGTCATCTGTTCCGCACCCTGGGGAGCTGCTGGCGCTGTTGTTGCTGGCGCAGCACCTCATCGACGGTGCCCGGACCTCGCCACGTCACGACGGGACACCCCAGGGCGGCCAGCCGATCGAGCAGGGAGCTCCGCTCCAGGATGCGCATTCGCCAGGCCAGGCCGGCCGCCGATGTCGGCCCACCGATCTCGTCCATCGCTCGCTCCCCCAGCGTGTCGATGACCACCACAGAGACTCCCCTGGCCGAGAGCAGCGCGGTTGCGGCGACGAGCGGAGCGTGCAGCATCGTGGACAGCACGTAGACGATGCAGTCCCCGGTGACTCCCAGCTCGAGGCTGTCGGCCGTCATCGGGGAGGTGTCGGGCAGCACGCGCGCCAGCGTGCCGGTGAGCCGGTGCAGGTGCCGGGGGCCACTGCCCAGAGGCACGCGGACGTCCCTCGGGCCCACCACTCGCAGGCCGACGCGGTCGCCGCGTCGGATGTGGTGGTCGCTCAGGGCCGACGCCGCCCGGACAGTCAGGTCGAGGCTGCTGGCACGCCCGTCCACCCCGCCCGAGACACCGATGTCGCGCAGCGCGTCCACCACGACCAGGACCGACGCGTCCTGCTCGGCCCGCGTGGTCACGACCTGCAGCTCTCCGGTCCGAAGCGACACCGGCCAGCTGATCCGGCGCAGCCGATCCCCCGGCCCGAAAGGACGGATGCCGGCGAACTCGGTCCCGCTGCCGACCCGGCGCGACCGGTGCGCGCCGACCAGACCGTCGGGTTGCGGGGCCTCTGCGGTCGAGTCGTAGGCCGCGGCCTGGGGCCACACGGTCAGCTGCTGGGCGGGCATCCGCTCCGGTCCCCACCGGTAGCCGCACCAGGCGCTGGTCAGCGCCACCTGCTCGTCACCGACGTTGCGTCGGCCCCAGCGACGCGGGGTGAGCGCGATGACGCGGGCGTCGGCCCGGTCCATCGGCACCGCCATCGCACCGGAGGCGGGCACGGTTGCGACGTACGCCGCCCGCGTCTGCACTCGCGTGACCTGCTCGACGGCGTCGCCGTCGACGATCTCGAGCGTCGAGGTGGTGCCCTGCCCCTCGTGCAGCCGGACCAGCCCCAGGCGAGGCACGATCCTGGGGTCGACGTCGGGCCCGCCCAGCAGCCCCATCAGGACGGGCAGGACGAAGGAGGACGCCATCACCACGAGCGCCGGCGAGCCGGTCAGGGCGGCGCCGACCAGCCCCACGGCCGCCACCACGGTCGCCCGGCCGAGGGCGGGCGTCGGTGCCCACCCGTTCACGATCGCTCCAGCGCTCCGGGCGCACGCACACCGCTCAGCACGGCCTTGACGACCGCGCCCCCGGAGGCCTGCGTCATCCACAGCTCGGGCTTCACGGTGATCCGGTGGGCCAGCACGGACGGCGCCACGGCCTTGACGTCCTCGGGGATGACGTAGTCGCGTCCCCGGATGAGCGCCCAGCCGCGGGCGGCGAGCACCAGGCCGAGACTGCCCCGGGGCGAGGCCCCGATGAGCACGTCGGGGTGGGCACGTGTCGCCTCGGCGAGGGCGACGCAGTAGCGACCGACGCTGGGGTCGACCTGCACGCGCTCGGTGGCCGCCTGCACCGCGCTCAGCCCCGCAGCGTCGGTCACCGCCTCGACGGTGATCTCCTCGCGCTGGCGAGCGATGCGACGGGCCAGCACGTCGTACTCCTCGTCCGCCGTCGGGTATCCGAAGGTGACGCGCAGCAGGAACCGGTCGAGCTGGGCCTCGGGCAGCGGGTAGGTGCCTTCGTACTCGACGGGGTTGGCGGTGGCCAGGACGTGGAAGGGCACCGGCAGGGGGTGCGTCTCCCCCTCGACCGTCACCTGGCCCTCCTGCATCGCCTCCAGCAGGGCGGCCTGGGTCTTGGGCGGGGTGCGGTTGATCTCGTCGGCCAGCAGCAGTCCCGCGAACAGCGGCCCGCGACGGAACGAGAACTCCCCCACCCGCTGGTCGTAGATGTAGGAACCGGTGAGATCGGCCGGCAGCAGGTCGGGCGTGAACTGCGCCCGGGAGAAGTCGAGTCCGAGCGCCTGGGCGAACGTCCGCGCGGCGAGGGTCTTGCCGAGACCTGGGAAGTCCTCGATCAACACGTGACCCTTGGCCAGGATCGCGGCCAGCACGAGACTCAGCGCCTGCTGCTTGCCGACGACGGCCCGACCGACCTGGCTCAGCACCTCCTGAGCCACGGCGGCTGCCTCGACGGCGGTGAGCTCGCTGGGCTGGGGCACGGCGTCAGTCGTCGTCATGGGGCTGCTCGATTCGGGTTAGGTAGCGGTCGATGTCGGTGGCCTTGAGGCGTCGCGGCGCCTCCTCGGCCAGGGCGCGGAGCTCGGGGTCGCTGAGCGCCGGGTCCCGGGCCCGGGCGAGCCCGACGAGGAGGCGGTGCAGCGCGGGACCGGGGTCGCGCGCTGCCAGGTGGTTGGCCACCACCCGGTGCTGGACGCTGTCATCGGCGGCATCGGGACGGGCGTACGGCGACAGCGGCTCGTCCCAGGGCGCGGTGCCGATTCCGAGGACGTCGAGGACCAGCCACAGCAACGTGACTCCGGTCGTCGCCATCAGCGCCCACCGCAGCGGGTCCGGGTCGAAGTCGAGGAGCGTGAGCGCGACCTGCCCCCCGACCGCCACCAGCACGAGCACAGCCACGCGACGCCACCACCGGCTCATCCCGACCGCCCCGGCGAGCTGCTCGCGGCGATGCTGGACTGGATCTGCCGCAGGGCCTCCGCAGCCGCGCGTCGGTCGTCCTCAGCCATCGGGTGCTCGGAGAACCGCGCCTCGCGATAGAGGGCCAGCAGCCGGCTGACGGCCGGCGAGTCCACCTCCGCCAGCTCGAGCATGCGTAGGGCGAACTCCGACGACGTCTCCCAGGGGCGCCGGGGCAGCCCAGCATGATGGGCCTGCACCTCGAACCGGTGCCAGCACGCGACGATGGCGTTGCGGGCCTCGCCGTCCAACAGCAGCGCCAGCTGCGCCTCGGCGTCGTCCGCCATCATGCGCCGGACCCGCTCGGGATGGCCGGCCTCGAGGATGTCGAAGTCGGCGGTCGCCGGGGCCTCGAAATGCCGTCTCAGCTGCCAGGCTCGCCGGGCGCGCCGCAGCAGCAGGTAGGCCACCCATCCCATACCGACCAGCACGAAGAGCTGGATGGCACCGCCGATCACGTTGGCGATGATGATCGTCGCAGCGCCGTACTCACGTTCTTCGATGTCCTTGCGCTGGAGCTCCTTGACATCCTCGACCGGCGCCTCGCTGGTCGTGGTGGTCTCGCTGCTCGGCTGAGGGCCGGGGCCGGTGAACACCTCGGACGGGCCGATCAGCGCAGCCCAGCCCACCATCGTCACCAGGACGCAGGTGACGGCGGTTGCGGCCGCGGCGCGCCACGCCCCCGAGGTCATGCGCGGGAGCCTAGTCCTCCGGACAGGCAGGAAAAGGCCCGACGGCCCCGTCCCCCACAGACGGGGCCGCCGGAATCTGGTGCTACGCGATCAGAGGATCGGGCTGAACGGCTCCGTGCCGGGCACGAGGCGCAGGCCGCTGATCCCACCGTTCTGCTGGGCGTAGGTCAGCTCGTGGTTGAGGTCGCTGACCCCGTTGGACGCGGCAAGCGGGGCGATGGCGAGCGTGGACAGCGTGCCCAGCGCGTTGCCCTGGCCGTCGAGGAAGGCACTGCCGGAGTCACCGGGCACGCCAGGGCTCACGGTGTAGACGGCGTGGGACCAGCCCTCGCCCTCCGTGATCACGCTGGTGCCCTGCTTGGGGGACAGCGTCTCGATGCCGGCACGGAGGCTGGAGTTGCCGTAGGAGTAGACCGTGTCGCCCGTGGTCGTGCCCGTCGTGTTGATGCCGACAGGACCACCCCGGAACGGGACGGAGGGGTTGACCTTGGCGACATCGGCCGCGTCGACCTTGACCAGCGCCAGGTCGTTGTAGGCGCAGGCGTTCTCGTTGGTCTCCCCGCGCTGCTGCATCGTCAGCCAGGAGGAGTAGGCGAGGGTGCCCTGGCCGACGGTCGTGCCGCGGCTGACCAGCGAGCCGCCCTCGACGAACTGGACGCGGGTGCCCAGCGGGAGCGAGGGTGCGGTGCAACCGTTGGTGTCCGTGGCCTCGCCGAGGCCGGCGCAGTGCGCGGCATAGCCGACGTAGGTGGCTCCGGCGCCGTCGGTGTAGACGAAGTTGGCCGTGCACTGGGCGCCCTCGGTGTACATCTGCACGCCGGGGTGGATCTTGGCGGTGGCGGCCGGGGCATAGGAGACGGCGGTCGGGGAATTCTTTCCCCCCTTGGCAGCGACGGCTGGGGCGGACGTGGCGACGGCGCTCGTGAGGGTGATGCTCGCGGCGACCGCGAGCAAGGTGCGTGAGGTGCGCATGTGGGGTCCTCTTCCGATTGCGCCCTCGCTCCCGAGTGGGCGAGGGCTCGTCCGAACGTGCCAACGAGGCGTGACCCCTTGGGGTTACGCCTCGTCGGTGATCGAGCAGTCGGAAGGGACCGCGCGTCTAGTACGTCGGCTGGCTCGGGTCGATCTGGCTGACCCAGGCGACCACGCCGCCGCCGACGTGCACGGCGTCGGCATAGCCGGCGCCCTTGACGATGGCCAGCGTCTCGGCGGAGCGCACGCCGGACTTGCAGTGCATGACGATCTGCTTGTCACTGGGGAGCTGGCTCAGGGCGTTGCCGTTGAGGAACTCGCCCTTCGGGATCAGCACCGCACCCGGGATGTGGTTGATCTCCGCCTCGTTGGGCTCGCGGACGTCGACGAGCACGAAGTCGCGCTCACCGTTCTCCCGCTCCTTGAGCATGTGCTCCAGCGTGGTGACCGAGATGGTCGAACCGACCGCAGCCTCGGCCGCCTCGTCGGAGACCGCACCGCAGAAGGCGTCGTAGTCGATCAGCTCGGTGACGGTCGCGTGCTCCCCACACAGGGCGCAGTTGGGGTCCTTGCGCACCTTGAGCTTGCGGTATTCCATCTCCAGCGCGTCGTAGATCATCAGCTTGCCCGCGATCGGGTCACCGATGCCCGTCAGCAGCTTGATGGCCTCATTGACCTGGATGGCCCCGATGCTCGCGCAGAGGACCCCCAGCACGCCGCCCTCGGCGCAGCTGGGCACCATCCCGGGCGGCGGCGGCTCGGGGTAGAGGCAGCGGTAGCAGGGCAGGTCGTCGCCGAGCATCGGCGCGAACACCGAGGCCTGGCCGTCGAAACGGTAGATGGACCCCCAGACATACGGGATGCCGAGGAAGAACGCCGCGTCGTTGACCATGTAGCGGGTCGCGAAGTTGTCGGTCCCGTCCACGATGAGGTCGTAGCCCTCGAACACCTGGAGCACGTTGTCGTTGTCGAGCCGTTCGGGGTGGAGGACGACGTCGACGTACGGGTTGATCTCCGCGATGGACTCCCGGGCGGACTGGCCCTTCGGCTTGTCGATGTCGCTGACGCCGTGGATGACCTGACGCTGCAGGTTGGACTCGTCGACGGTGTCGAACTCGGCGATGCCGAGCGTCCCGACCCCCGCCGCAGCGAGGTAGAGAAGTGCCGGGGAGCCGAGGCCGCCGGCGCCGATCACGAGCACCTTGGCGTTCTTGAGGCGCTTCTGCCCACTCATCCCGACGTCGGGGATGATGAGGTGCCGGCTGTAGCGGCGGACCTCGTCGATGGTCAGCTCAGCGGCGGGCTCCACGAGCGGGGCGAACGACACGGGTACTCCTCGGACTCAGATCGATTCAGGGTTCGTGGAGGCAAACACCACCGACCTTCCTCATGTTCCCCGGCCCGGGCGACCGGTCCGCACAAGTCCCGGCATCCGGACGGGGGCGAGCCGTCGGCCCTGCGAATCCCCGGGGATACCTATGAGTAGGCTGCGACTTCAAGGAACCGCCGGGAGGACACAGCACGTGAGCGTCGACCGTTTCGACTCAGGCGAGTCCCGACCCCGCGGGGCTCGGATGCCTCGCCGTGAACGCCGCGTCCAGCTGATGGAGTCGGCGCTCGAGGTGTTCGTGGTGCACGGCTACCACGCCGCCGCCATGGACGACATCGCCGATCGCGCCGGCGTCTCCAAGCCCGTGCTCTACCAGCACTTCCCCGGCAAGCTCGATCTCTACCTCGCACTCCTCGACGCCTCGTGCGACACCATCATCGACAACTGCCGGCTGGCCCTGGCCTCCACAACCGACAACAAGCTGCGCGTGCAAGCCGCCATGCAGGCGTTCTTCGACTACGTCTCCTCCGACACCGGCGCCTTCCGCCTGGTCTTCGAGTCGGACCTGACGAGCGAGCCCGCCGTGCGCGCCCACATCGACCGCGTCACCACCGAGTGCGCCGCGATGATCGCCGAGGTCATCCACGAGGACACCGGGCTGCCCGACGAGGCGTCACGCCTGCTGGCCGTGGCGCTGGTGGGAATGGCACAGGTCAGCGCGCGGTTCTGGCTCGGCGAGGACGGCGTCAGCAGCGGCGCCATCCCCCTCGAGGACGCCGCCGCGCTGGTCTCCGGCCTGGCGTGGCGCGGCATCCGTGGCTATCCGAAGTCCGAAGACACCTGACCCATCGCAGCACCCATCGACATACCCCACAAGGAGTGACCATGGAGGTCAAGATCGGCGTGCAGCACGCGCCTCGCGAGCTGGTCGTGGAGACCGACACCAGTCCCAGCGACTTCGAGGCACTGCTCTCGGAGGCCGTCAGCACCGGCGGGATCCTCGCGTTCACCGACACCCGCGGCCGCCGGATCGCGGTCGCGGGCGACAAGATCGCCTATGTCGAGATCGGCTCCGGCAAGTCCGGCAGCGTGGGCTACCGCTGAGCCACGCCACCCCTATGGGCGACGCCAATTGCGACCGACCTGCGTGATGAGGATGATGGAACCAAGTCGACGCGTTCGACAGGTTCGCGCCATCAGGGTGCGACTAGAGAAAGGTTGACACCATGATTATCGACATCATCGTTCTCATCATCCTCGGCGTGATCATCGGATTCCTCGGCAAGCTCCTTGCCCCCGGTGACAAGGACAACACGCCCGTCTGGCTGACCATCCTGTGCGGCATCGGCGGGATCCTGCTCGGCTTCTTCATCTACGAAGCCCTCGGCGGCGGCGACACCGAGGACTTCAACTGGATCCAGTGGATCACTGCCGTCATCACCGCGACCGTCCTGGTCATGATCGCCTCGACCGTCAGCGGCCGTAACAACAGCAACCACAGCACCCGCGTCTGATCCAGGCTCGCGCCTGACACGACAGCGACGAAGGGCCCCACACCGCGAGGCGTGGGGCCCTTCCGCGTGTCGGGCTGCCGGAGTCGCTCAGGCGTCGAGCCCCAGGTCGGCCATCCGCTGGGCGTGGTTCTCGGTCAGCCTGCTGAACATACGGCTCAGCGCCGCGAGGTCGAGACCGGGACGGTCGACACCCCCGGCCAGCAGGGCACTCAGGGCGTCGCGCTCGGCCGCCACCCGCTGAGCCTGCGTGAGCGCCTCCCCCATCAACCGTCGGCCCCACAGCGCGAGGCGCCCACCCAGGCGCGGGTCCTGGGCGATCCCGGCCCGCACCCGCTCGACGACGAAGACGGAGTTGCCCGTGTCGGCCAGCGCGGCGACGATCAGGTCGCGGGTCTCCGAGTCGAGGTAGGCCGCGATCTCGCGGTAGAAGTCTGCGGCCAGGCCATCGCCGACGTAGGCCTTGATCAGGCCCTCGAACCAGTCGGCCGGGCGGGTGTGGGCGTGAAAGCTGTCGAAGCCCTCCTTGAAGGACTGCATGGCGACAAACGGGTCGGCGCCGAGCTCGGTGAGCCGGGCCAGCAGGCGCTCGAGGTGACCGAACTCGGCCGCCGCCATCGATCCGATGGCCACCTTGTCCTCGATCGTGGGCGCCAGCTTGGCGTCCTCGGCGAGGCGCTCGAAGGCGGACAGCTCGCCGTAGGCGATCGCGCCCAGCAGGTCGATCACTGCCTGGGTGTAGGCGGGATCCTGCCCGGAGTCGGTCATCAGCGCCGACGACGATTCAGTCATGCTCGCACCCTAGGCGATAGAGTGGCCTCATCGGGCGCCCTGTTCCGTTGAGGATCCGACCGGCGCCGACGTATGTGCGCGGCAGGCTTTCTCTTGCGAGTCCGCCGCACGACGAGGACTTGAACAAGAAAGCGACATAGACGTGACCACCACCTTCCGCGAGCTCGGGGTGCTCCCCCTGATCTGCGACGCGCTCGAGCGCGCCGGCATCACCACCCCCTTCGCCATCCAGGAGATGACCCTGTCGGTCGCCCTGATGGGCACCGACCTGATCGGCCAGGCCCGCACGGGCACCGGCAAGACCCTGGCCTTCGGCATCCCGGTGATGCAGCGCAGCGTCACCATGAGCGACCCGGCCTACGCCGACCTGCCGCAGGGCAAGCCGCAGGCACTGATCGTCGCCCCCACCCGCGAGCTCGCGCTCCAGGTCTCGAACGACCTGCACCTGGCCAGCAAGGACCTCGGGCTGCGCGTGCTGACCGTCTACGGCGGCGTCGGCTATGACACCCAGCTCGACACGCTCCAGTCCGGCGTGGACATCGTCGTCGGCACGCCGGGTCGGCTCATCGACCTGGCCAACCGCAAGGCGCTGGACCTCTCGCACGTCCACGCGCTCGTCCTGGACGAGGCCGACGAGATGCTCGACCTCGGCTTCCTGCCCGACGTCGAACGCCTCCTGAGCCTCACCCCCGAGACCCGGCAGACGATGCTGTTCTCGGCCACCATGCCGGCCGCGATCGTGGCCCTGGCCCGCAGCCACATGCGCCACCCGATGAACATCCGCGCCGAGTCGTCGTACGAGAACGCGACCGTCCCGGCGACGGCCCAGTTCATCTACCTGGCCCACGACCTGGACAAGCCGGAGATCATCGGTCGCGTCCTCCAGGCCGACGACGCGGAGAAGATGATCGTCTTCACCCGCACCAAGCGTCAGGCCCAGCGCATCGCTGACGACCTGGCCGAGCGCGGTTTCGCGGCCGCTCCCCTCCACGGTGACATGGCGCAGATCGCTCGCGAGAAGGCGCTCGCGAAGTTCCGCGAGGACAAGCTCAAGGTGCTCGTGTGCACCGATGTCGCCGCGCGCGGCATCGACGTCCGCGGCGTGTCCCACGTCGTCAACTACACCTGCCCCGAGGACGACAAGACCTACATCCACCGCATCGGTCGCACGGGTCGCGCTGGTGCCACCGGTACGGCGATCACGCTGGTCGACTGGCCGGACATCGCGCGCTGGAAGATGATCAACAAGGCGCTCGACCTGCCGTTCCCCGACCCGCCGGAGACCTACTCCACGTCACCCGAGCTCTTCCACGACCAAGGCATCCCGAAGGGCACCAAGGGCCGCATCGTCGATGCTGCCCCGGTCGAGCGCAAGCCGCGTGAGGACCGCGGTGGCGATCGCGGTGGAGACCGTGGTCGACGTGACGACAAGGGTTCCGAGCGCCCGGCCCGCAGCCGCAACAACGACCGCAACCGCAGCCGCACGCGCAGCGGGTCCTCCGTCTCGGGCGAGACGGCCGGTGCGCCGGCCGTGGCCGCCACCGAGGGCGACAAGCCCGTCGCGACGCGCACCAACCGCAACCGTCGTCGCACCCGCTCCGGCGGTGGCTCCGCTTCGGCCGCTACGACCAGCGAGTCCTGAGCACCACCAAGCAAGCACGTGACAGCTACACATGACAGGGCCCGCCCGAGCTGAGCTCGGGCGGGCCTGTCGTTGTGCCGGTCGTCGACCGGCGTTGTCAGTGCGCGGAGGGCACCCAGGCCCGCGCCGTGAGGGCCGGGTGGTCGCTGATCCCGTTGTAGACCTTCTTGAAGCCGGAGAACTCGGCACCGCTGCCGAGCATCCAGTCCGGGCCGCCGAAACGCGGGACGGGGCACGGGTTCTTGGCGGTGCCGCCGTTCATCGAGACCAGCGGGGTGGCGGCGGCGAACTTCTGGCAGAACTCGGAGCGCTCGTTGACATCGCCGATCACGAGGACCGGGCGGTCCCGGCCGGCGAGCATCTTCTCGACCAGCTTGATCTCGGCTGCCGTCGACACGTCGCGATCGTGCTCCTGGCCACCGGGGGCGTTGTGGATGGCCACCACCCAGAAGCCACGACCGGTCTCGCGGTCACGCAGGCGCACGTAGGGGATGGGGCGGGCCCACCCCAGGAAGGGCCGCATGATGTGCCCGGTCTCCACCATCTTGACCGTCTTGGAGTTCCAGGCGATCTGGATGGCCGAGCCGCGAGTGCCCAGGCCCCGACGCGGGAAGAAGTTGTAGCGCGGCATGACGGTCTGCATCTGGCGCAGCTGGTCCTTCGCGACCTCCTGGAAGGCCGCGGCGTCCGCGCCCTGCTCCTGCACCCACCTCGCGGCCCGGGTGGCGCGGTCGACGCCGCCTCGGGCGATCGAGCTGCTGAGGATGTTGAACGTCGTCAGACGCAGGCCGTACCCGTTGGGTGGCTTCGGCTTCTCCGCGCCCGGCGTCTCGTCCGCAGTGATGGTGACCGGGGTGCTCGTCATGTCTGCGTGGGCGGTGGGGGTGCCCAGCGCCGCCGGCGTCAGCGCAAGGCTGAGCGTCAGCGCACAGGCAGCAGCGAAGGCCTTGGGGGTGTGTGGCATCCCGACACCATGACAAGGACCCCGCCGCGTCGCAAATCGACGCCAGCCGAGCGCCCTGCTCAGACGACGACGACGGTGGTGCCCTCGGGGGCGAACCTCCACAGGGAGATCGCGTCGGCCTTCGCCTGCCGGATGCACCCGTGGGACTGCGGAGTGCCCAGCTCGGCGCGGCTCTGCAGCGAGACTCCGAGCTTGGTGGGGATGGTGTGGAACCCGATGGCGGCCCGCTGTCCCTGGGCGAACCGCACGAAGAACTCCATCACTCCCGAGTCGTCCAGGCCCGCGGCCCAGCGGGAGCGGGAGAAGACGGAGTAGGTCCCTGGCTCGAGGTTGTCCTGCACGCTGCCTGACACGAGATAGGTACGCCGCACGCTGCCGTCGCTGCGCACGAGCCAGACCCGCTGCTCGGTCTCACTGAAGACGATCCGACGCCCGGCACCCGAGTCGGCCGGCAGGACCACGTCGTCCGTGTCCGTGTCGCTGGTCGTGTCGCCCCCCGTTTCGCCCCCCGTTTCGCCCCCCCGCGTCGCTGAGCGGTTCCGTGTCCGTCCCGGTCCCGGTCCCGGCGCCGGAGGCAGTCGGGCCGGTGACCCCGGGCTGGGTGTCCGCCGCCTCCGCGACCTCGGGCGAGGTCGTCTCCGACGGGGCTGACCGTTTCGTCTCCCGGTCGCCCTCAGCGGCAGACGGCGCCGTCGGCACCACGCCTACTCCCCCGAGGACGGCGAAGACCGTGATGAAGAGCGCGAGCGCGGCCAGCACGATCCGGCCGTAGCGAGGGCGGGCGGACCGATGGCGACTCACGACGATCAGGCCTTCGTGGCCTTGGCTGCCTTCGGGTTCTTCGGGTTCTTCGGGGCCTTCTTGCGCGCCTTGGGCTGCTCGGCCCGCTTCACCAGGTTGGCGGCGACCTCGCGGTAGGCCTGCGCGCCCTTGCTGCTGCGGCTCGTCGAGAGGATCGACCGGCCGGCGGCCGGCGCCTCGGCGAACTTGATCGTCTTCGGGATGGGCGGCTCGACGACCTCGAGGTCGTAGGTGTCGCTGATGGTCTCGAGCACGGTGCGGGAGTGGTTGGTGCGGCCGTCGTACAGCGTCGGCAGCACGCCCCAGACCTCGAGGTTGCGGTTGGTGAAGCGCCGCACGTCGTGGACGGTGTCGAGCAGCTGCCCGACGCCGCGGTGGGACAGGGTCTCGCACTGCAAGGGGATGAGCACCCCGTCTGCTGCCGTGAGCGCAGCGACCGTCAGCACCCCGAGCGAGGGAGGACAGTCCAGCAGGACCCAGTCGTAGTGGACCTCGTCGTCGGCGAGCGCGTCGATCGCGACCTTGATCACGTGCTCGCGACCCGTCCGGGTCAGCAGGTCGGCCTCGGCCCGCGCCAGCTCGATGGTGGCAGGGAGCAGGTCCACGCCGTCGGCGGTCTCGATGATCGCCTCACTGGGGTCGAGACCCTTGGTGAGGACGTGGTGCACCGACAGCTCCAAGTCTTCAGGGTCGATCCCCAGCGAGAACGTCAGGCAGGCCTGCGGGTCGAGGTCCACGATCAGGACCGAGTGGCCCAGCTCGACGAGGGCAGCACCGATCGAGGCCACCGTGGTGGTCTTGGCGACGCCGCCCTTCTGGTTGGCGATCGCGAGGGTCACCGTGCGTGATCTGCTCATCGAGCCCCATCATGCCCGACCCGGTTGGCACGATCATGGCGACACCTGTTTGCTGGGGGCATGACTTCTGCCCTCATCACCGGCGCGACCGCCGGCATCGGCCTCGAGTTCGCCCACCAGCTCGCCCGGCGCGGGCACGACCTCGTGCTCGTGGCACGCGACGAGGCTCGGCTCGCTGCCGTGGCCGACGAGCTGCGGGCGGCGTACGCCGTCGAGGTGGAGACGCTTCCTGCGGACCTCGTCGTGCCGGAGCAGTGCGCCCGGGTCGAGGCCCGCCTGGCGGACCGTGGGCGCCCGGTCGACCTTCTGGTGAACAACGCCGGTTTCGGCCTCAAGAAGCGGTTCCTCGACAACTCCGTCGACGAGGAGCAGGCGATGCTCGACGTGCTGGTCACCGCCGTCCTGCGGCTCTCGCACGCCGCGCTGGGGCCGATGACCGAGCGTGGACGGGGCGGCATCATCAACGTCTCCTCGGTCGCGGCGTTCCTGCCGCGCGGCACCTACTCGGCGACCAAGGCGTGGGTGAACAGCTTCAGCGAATGGGCGCACAACGAATACCGGCCGCACGGGGTGAAGGTGATGTCGCTGTGCCCCGGCTTCACCAAGACCGAGTTCCACGAGCGCATGGAGGTCAAGCGTGGCGACGGCTTCATGTGGCTCGAGCCGGAGTTCCTCGTGAAGACCGCGCTCGAGGACTTCGACAAGGGGCGGGTCTACTCGGTCCCCGGGGCGCAGTACAAGGCAGTCCGCGCCCTGACGCGGGTCATCCCCTCCGTGGTGCTGCAGCGCTACCAGTCGATGGGGCGGAAGTAGCCAGCTCGAGGATGCGCTCGTACTCGTCGGGGTCCGTGGTGTTGCAGCCGAGGTCGTGATCGACCTTGCCGGTGCCGTGGTGGTCGCTGGACCCGGTGACCACCAGCCCCAGGTTGCGGGCGATGCCGCGCAGGGCCTCTCGCGCCTGCGGCGAATGCTCCTGGTGGTCCACCTCGATCCCGTGCAGACCGATGGCGGTCAGACGGGCCAGGGTCTCCTCGGTCAGCGCGCCCGGAGAGCGGCCCCACGGATGCGCGATGACCGGCACACCGCCGGCCTCGCCCACGAGACCGATCGCCTCCTCGAGCGGGCAGGCGTAGCGCCGGACGTAGCCGGGTCGGCCGGGATTGAGGAACTTCGCGAACGCCTCGTCCCGACTGGCGACCGCGCCCGTCGCCACCATCACGTCGGCGATGTGCGGGCGGCCGGTGGCCGCGGCGTCACCGGCACTGAGGCGTACGTCCTCCTCGGTCACCTCGATGCCCACGGCCTGGAGCTGGGCGCAGATCGCCGGCACGCGGCCGTTGCGGCCGTCGAGGATCCGGTCGAGCGCAGCCACGAGCGGGGGGTGCGTCGGGTCGAGGAGATAGCCCAGCAGGTGCACGCTCGCGGAGCCGAGCCTGGTGCTGATCTCCATCCCCGGCACCAGGGTGATGCCCACCTCGTCGGCGGCGCGCTGAGCCTCCGGCCAGCCGGCTGCCGTGTCATGGTCGGTGAGCGCCACGACGTCGAGGCCAGCCGTCTTCGCCGCGCGGATCAGGTCGGCCGGTGCATCGGTCCCGTCGGAGACGAACGAGTGGGTGTGGAGGTCGATGAGCACCGGACAAGTGTGTCACCGAGCCGTCCATCCATGTGGGTCACCAGTGGGGTGGCGTTCCCCCGAAGGTCAGCTCGACCAGCCCGGCACCAGCGTCGGCTGCGTCGCGCAGGATCCAGTCGTCGCCCAGCAACAGCGCGGCCGATGCCGGGTAGAGCACGAACCACAACCAGCGGCCTTCTGCCTCCCCCACCAGCACGCTCCGGTCGAGGTCGGGGTCCTCTCCGGTCGAGATCGTCCACAACGGCACCGCGGCGCGGCCCACCCTGACCCGGGCGACCGGCGGGCCCTCACCGACGCCGGTCGGGTGGCTGCGACCGAGCCGGGCCACCCGGGCGCCGAGGCCGGTGCCGGGCTCCTCCGAGACGATCAGCACGTCGACTGCTCCGTCCAGCTCGCTCATGCCCGAGCAGCACGTCACCGTTGCCATCGCCGACCGGTCGGGGGCGGCGACCACCCCGAAGTCGCTGACCTGCCAGGCCGGCGCCATCGGCCACGGCAGCAGCGTCGGGCAGTCGTCGGCACGAGCCAGGTGATCCACGAAGGCCTCATAGACCGCCTCGCGCGGGCGCCACAGCGGTGTCACCGCGCGGTGCGCGGGGCACTCCCAGCCCGACTCGCGCTCGCGGACGGGCTCAGCGCACTGCGGGCAGCCGGCGAGGAGCACCCACCCAGTCTCATCAATGTGGTGGCGTCGTCAAGAGTTCCAGCGGAGGAGAACCGGCGTCTCGCGCTCGTAGCCGAGGACCGACAGGGTCGAGGTGTCGAGGCGGAAGTAGCGGCCGTCGGTGACCGGCTGCTCGAGCCACCGGGCGGTGAGCGCACGCAGCGAGTGGCCGTGCGCGAAGACGAGGGTGCGCCCGCTGCTCGCGCGGACCTTGGCGACCACGCGGTCGAGCCGCTCCGTGACCTCCCGTGGCGTCTCGCCGCCGGGCACCGGGTGCGACCAGACGGTCCACCCCGGGACGGTCCGGCGGATCTCCTTGGTCGTCACTCCTTCGTAGTCGCCGTACGCCCACTCGACGAGGTCGTCGTCCGGGGTGGCGTCCGGGAAACCGACGAGCTCTGCGGTGACCCGGGCCCGCTGGCGTGGACTCGTGAAGACCTGGGCGAACTCGACGTCGACGAGCCGCGGTGCGAGGCCCCGAGCCACCTCGACCCCGTGCTCGGTGAGGGGCAGGTCGGTGGTGGAGGTGTGCTTGCCGTCCCTGCTCCACTCGGTCTCGCCGTGGCGCACCAGCCAGAGCTCGGTGGTGATGGCTGGGTCGGCGCTCATGGCGCGAGTCTGACACGCCGGTTGCCCCCGTTTGCTGCCACCATCAGCGCATGACGACCCTCGGCCGCGCCCGCGCTGCGGACTGCGCGGCCTTCTTCACCCAGGGCCTGGTGTTCATCTCCCTGACCACCCGCCTCCCCGACGTGCGGGAGCGCTGGGACCTCGGCGAGGTGACACTGTCCCTCATCCTGCTGATGATGGTGGTGCTGGCGGGGGTCGGTTCAGTGATCGCCGAGCGGACCGCGAGGTCGACCGACAGCGCCCTCGTCCTTCGTGCCGACCTGTTGCTCATGGTGATCGCCGTCCCCTGCCTCGTCCTTGCACCCGCGTTTGCGTTCTTCGTCGCGGGCATGGCGCTCTACGGCGTGGCGTTGGGCGTTGTGGACGCCACGACCAACATGCAGGCGGTGGCGCTGGAGCATCGCTACGGTCGGACGATCTTGCCCTCGTTCCACGGGATGTGGACCCTCGGCGGGATCGCCGGCTCGGTGATCACCCTGGCAACGAGCTCGTTGTCGTTGTCCTGGGCCGTGCTCGTCGCGGTGGTCCCGCTGGCGGTCGCGTTCGCACCATTCCTTCGACGTGACCAGGCAGCGACGGATCGAGCCAGCACGGCCGCCGAGGTCGTGCAGTGGCGACCGCTCCTGCTCGTGGGAGCGGCACTGGTGCTCTTCTACATGGTCGACACGGCGGCCGCGACGTGGGGACCGACCTATCTCGCAGACGAGTTCGACACCCCCTCAGGGCTCGTGGCGTTGGCGACCTTGCCCTACCTCGTCGCCAGCGGTGCGATGCGGCTGGCTGGCGACTCGCTGGTTAGGCGGGTCGGGCCGGTGACCCTGCTCCGGTCCGGTGCTCTCGTCGCCTTCTGTGCGCTTGGCGTCATCGTCCTGGCTCCGACGTGGCCAGTCGCCGTGCTGGGCTTCACGGTGCTCGGGCTCGGCGTCGCCACGATCGCGCCTCTCAGCTTCTCTGCGGCCGCCGCGCTCGCCGGCGGCTCTGCGCTGACCGGAAGCGCGCGGCAGGCGCGCGTCGACGCAGTGATTGCGCGTTTCAACCAGTTCAACTACGTCGGGGCGCTGTTGGGCTCGGTGCTGACGGGTCTCGCCGGCGCGGGCTCACTTCGCATCGGCTTCGCAGTCCCCATGGTGCTGGTGCTCGCCCTGGTTCCGCTGGCGAAGGCCTTCGCCCCGGCTGGTGTGCCTGTTCCGGTTCAGACAGGCATGAAGGCCCAGTAGTCGAGGTCGAGCAGCACGCCGTCGGCATACTTCCCATCCTCGCCGTGCAGCGTCATGGACTCGTCGCGACCCCGGGTAGCGACGAGCCGCAGACGGATGGCGCCCACGCCGGGAGCGTCGGTCTCCGCCTTGTCGAGCACCTCCGACCAGGCGTAGATCGTGCGGTCGGCGTAGGCCGGGGACACGTGCGCTCCGGCGTTGATCGCCGCGATGAGCTGCGCGTTGGCCAGACCGTTGAAGGACAGCGCGCGCACCATCGAGATGATGTGCCCGCCGTAGATGAGCCGATTGCCGTCAGGGCGCACCTGGGTGTTGAAGTGCACCTTGGCGGTGTTCTGCCAGAGCCGGGTCGCCAGCATGTGCTCGGGATCGGTGAGGGTCACACCGTCGACGTGGTCGATCTTCTCGCCGACCTCGTAGTCGCCGAGCCGGTGCTTCTCGCCGGCTGCGCTGTCGTCGTACGCCGAGAAGTCGAGGCCGGCGGGGATCTTGAGGTCCTGGGCGGCGACCACGGCCTTCAGGTCGGGCACGAACGTCTCGGGAGCCGGTGCCTCGACATCGCGCTTGTTGACCATCACCCAGCGACACCAGTCGAGGGCGACCTCGCCGCGCTGGTTGAGCGCCGTCGACCGGACGTAGACGACGCCGGTCTTGCCGTTGGAGTTCTGCTTGAGGCCGATGACCTCGCTCGACGTCCGCAGCGTGTCGCCCGGGACCACGGCCTGGTGGAAGCGACACTCGGCATAGCCGAGGTTGGCGACCGCGTTGAGCGAGATGTCCGGGACCGTCTTGCCGAAGGCGACGTGGAAGGCGATCAGCTCCTCGACGGGATGCTGCTGCAGACCCACCTGCCGGGCGAACTCGGCGCTGCTGGGGAGCGCGAACCTCGTGGGGTAGAGCGCCTGGTAGAGCGCGCGGTCGCCCTCGGTGATCGTGCGCGGGGTGGCGTGCTCGACCACCTGGCCGAGGGTGAAGTCCTCGAAGAAGTTGCCCCCGTTGGTCTTGCTCGTCGTCTTGCTCATGGGCCACATCGTGCCGCACCCGCGCCCCTGAGGGACGCGGGTGCTCACGTGGCCATTGTCACGGTGACGGTCAGCTGCCGCCGCCACCGGCCTTGCGGCGGTGCATCTTCGGGGCGGCGCCACCCTCCACCTCGGAGCCGTGGGCCTTCTCCGGGGTCGGGCCATCCTGGTGGACGCCCTTCTCCTTGTTGTTCTTCTTGTCCAGCGCCTCGCGCATCTTGGCCTTGAGGTCTTCGTTCGACATGAGCGGATCCTCTCCTCGGTCAGCACCAGCCTGCCAGTCCGCTCCGCCGTTGGTCGAGTGGGTTATGTCGCCGTCAGGTGCGAGGGCTCGCATCCCGTAGGTTCCGTGCGTGCGCCATACCCTCCGCTCGATCCTGACGACCCTTGCCGTCCTCGTGATGCTGGCCGTCCTCGCCGGCTGTTCGGACGACAGCTCGGACGGCGGCGGGTCGTCGGAGACCGTCACCATCAAGGACGCCGGCCTGACCTTCGAGATGCCCGCAGGTTGGGTGGAGCTGGACGTCGATACAGCCCGTGCAGCCTCCACGGACAAGAAACTGATGGCGGAGCTGGTCGAGAGGCACGGCCCGGACACCGAGCGGTCGCCGGTCATGATCTTCATCAGCACCACCGGGATCCCCGGTGGCACCGAGCCGGTGTTCGTCGCCTCGGCCAAGGGGGTGGACAACGGTGTCCTCTCCAAGATGTCCGTGGATGTGCGGCCTGTGGACGGCGAGATCTATTCGATGTCCGACATCGAGGCGACCTACCGCAGCGGCCCGATCGGGGTTGACTACGTCGAGCTCACCGAGGTCGACACGGCGGTCGGTTCAGCGATCCTGACCGGGTTCGCATCAAGCCTCAAGGACCCCGTCCATCATCAGGCTCAGCTCATCGTGCAGACGGACACCACCGCTACGACGATCAACATCCTCACCGACGACCGCGACAAGTCCCAGCGAATCGCCTCCGACCTGGCTGACAGCCTCCAGCCGCTCTCGTGACGTACCTTCCATCCCCATGACCCAGATGAGCCGTCGACCGTCGGGCAGCCCGCCGTACTGGTCCCCCGGCACCCAGATCATGTGGCGGGAGGGGTCAGGAGCGCTGGGCACCGGTGCGCCGGTCGCGGACCTCGCTGTCCCCCACTTCGCCCAGCCGGTGACCGTCGTGCGTGACGACGCCGACGCCCTGGTCGCGTGGCTGCCCGTCGGCACGCCGGTCCTGCGGGCGGCGCGCGCCGACGGGTTGGACAAGCGAGCCGACCTGAGCACCCTGTTCACCGCCGAGGTCGTCCAGGACCACGGCGTGCACGCCTGGTTCGACCAGCTCCGGGTGGCCCCGACCGGGCGACCGTGGTCGGTCTGGGTGTTCTTCGCGGAGGGCACCGGGGAGTTCGCAGGGTGGTACGTCAACCTCGAGACGCCGCACGTACGCGACGGGGACACCGTCTACACGACCGACCACGTGCTCGACGTCGTTGTCGACCCTGATCGCTCGATGCGACGCAAGGACGAGGACGAGCTCGAGCTCGCGGTCGCCCAAGGCGTCTTCGACCCCGCCGCAGCGGCAGCGATCGAGGCGGACGCTGCCGACGTCGAGGCCGTGGTATCCCGCTGGGGTCCCCCGTTCTGCGACGACTGGGAACGATTCCGTCCCGATCCCGAGTGGCCGATCCCCGACCTGCCTGTCCTGCCGACCCGATGACGCCCGAGCACCCCGGGGCCAGCGGCCGCGCCGCCGTCCTGGCGTGCCTCGCCGACCGCATCCTCGCCATACCGGCACGCCGAGTGGCTGTCGACGGTGTGGATGGCGCCGGCAAGACCGTGTTCGCGGCCGCGCTGACGCGCGCGCTCGAGGCACGCGGGGCCACGGTTGTCGCCGTCTCGGTCGACGACTTCCACCACCGTCGCGGGGTGCGCCACCGGCTCGGGAAGGACTCACCCGTTGGCTTCTGGCTCGACTCCTACGACTACGCCACCTTCCGCTCGGACGTCCTCGATCCGCTGGCACCGGGTGGCAACGGTCGCTGTCGCACGGCCTCCCACGACCTCGAGAGCGACGAGCTCGTGGCGGGCGGCTGGGTCACCGCACCGCCGGGCGGCGTGCTTCTCGTCGAGGGGATCTTCCTGCACCGCGACGAGCTGATCGACTGCTGGGACTTCTCGATCTTCCTCGACGTCCCCTTCGAGGTGACGGCCCGGCGGATGGCGGATCGGGACGGGTCGGACCCCGATCCCGACCAGCCGAGCATGCGGCGGTACGTCGAAGGGCAGCGCATCTACCTGCGCGAATGCGACCCACGGGCCCGCGCCGCCGTGGTCATCGACAACACCGATCCTTCCGTGCCGGTCTGGTAGACCTGCCCGGGACTCACAGCTTCCGCGACGACGAAGGGCATTCAGTGGCCAGCTCGACGATCATGAACCGCCGCGATGTGGAGTTCCTGCTCTACGAGTGGCTCGACGTCCCGGCCCTGGTCGAGCGGGAGCGCTACGCGGACCACAGCCGGGAGACCTTCGACGCCGTCCTGGACCTCAGCGAGCAGCTGGCGACCCACCACTTCGGGCCCCTCAACGCCATCGTGGACGCCAACGAGCCCTTCGTCGGTGACGACGGCAAGGTCGTCCTGCCGCCGGAGCTGACGCGGGCGCTGGCGGCGTACTCCGCATCCGGGCTCAGCGCGAGCATCTTCGACGACGCCGTCGGCGGCATGCAGCTGCCGTTCGTGGTGCACATGGCGGCCACCAGCTACTTGATGGCCGCGAGCGTCGGGGCCTCGGCATACCCGTTCCTCGCCGCCGGCAACGCCAACCTGATCGTGACCCACGGCTCCCCCGAGCAGGTGGCCACCTACGCGCTGCCCATCATCGAGGGACGCTGGTACGGCACCATGGCGTTGTCGGAGCCGCAGGCCGGCTCGTCGCTCGGTGACATCACCACCCGCGCAGTGCCACAGGGCGACGGCAGCCACCGCCTCACCGGGTCCAAGATGTGGATCTCGGCCGGCGACCACGAGCTCGGGGGCAACATCGTGCACCTCGTCCTCGCGCGCACCCCGGACGCCGCCCCCGGCACCAAGGGCATCTCGCTCTTCATCGTCCCCCGCTTCCTGGTGGAGGACGACGGGTCGCTCGGAGAACGCAACGACGTGGCGCTGGTCGGCCTCAACCACAAGATGGGCTACCGCGGCACCACGAACACCCTGCTCAACCTCGGCGAGGGCTTCACCACGCCCCGCGGGGCACCGGGTGCCGTCGGCTTCCTCGTCGGGGAGGAGGGCCGCGGCCTCACCTACATGTTCCACATGATGAACGAGGCCCGGGTGGGGGTCGGTGCCGGCGCGGTGGCGCTCGGTTATACCGGCTACCTCCACGCCCTCGAGTACGCCCGCGTCCGGACCCAGGGCCGGCCGGTCGGCACGAAGGACCCGGCCGCTCCTCCGGTGGCGATCATCGACCACCCCGACGTGCGACGGATGCTGCTGGCACAGAAGGCGTACGTCGAAGGCGGGCTCGCGCTCGTCCTGTTCTGCGCACACCTCGTCGACGAGGAGCGGACAAACCCCGACGCCGCGGCTGCCGGTGAAGCCCGCGCGCTGCTCGGGCTCCTCACCCCGATCGCGAAGTCGTGGCCGTCGCAGTGGTGCCTCGCGGCCAACGACCTCGCCATCCAGGTGCACGGCGGTTACGGCTACACCCGCGACTACCCGGTCGAGCAGTTCTATCGCGACAACAGGCTCAACCCCATCCACGAGGGCACCCACGGCATCCAGGCCCTGGACCTCCTCGGCCGCAAGGTCGTGGAGGGTGGAGGCACGGCTCTCAACGTGCTGGGTGCCCGCATCGCCGCCACCGTTGCTACAGCCCCCGAAGCCGGTGGCGAAGCGGCTGTCCACGCCGTCTTGCTCCAGGCCGCGTGGGACGACGTCCTCCGCGTCACCGCGGCCCTGTGGGAGAAGCTCGATCCGGAGCTCGCCCTGGCGAACGCGACCCTCTATCTCGAAGCCTTCGGCCACGTCGTCGTGGCCTGGCTGTGGCTCGAGCAGCTCACGGCCTGCGGCACGCGTGAGGGCCACTTCTACGACGGGAAGCGGGCGGCTGCGCGCTTCTTCTATGCGTTCGAGCTGCCCACCATCGGCCCCAAGCTGCGGCTGCTCGAGAGCCTCGACACGACGACGCTGGACCTCGACCCCGACGTGCTCTGAAGTTCTTCCCCAAGATCTACAGGGTGGTCGATTTCGGGCCCTCAGTGTCGGTGGTCCCTGCTTGGCTTGTCTCATGACAGCGACCGCCACCACCGCGACTCTGCCGGACTCTCCGGCCGAGGTGCTGGCTGCGTTGCGGTCCGAGCAGGACCTGCGGCGGGCCTCCGACGTCAGGTCGATGCAGCTGGCCGCGCACTGGGTCGCGCTGCACCCGGCCGCGGATTCGGAGGACCCTGCCGGGTGCTTCCAGTCCCCGAAGACTCTCGCCGGGGAGGGCTCCCCGGCCATAGACGAGTTCTGCATCCCAGACGTCGCGACCAAGCTCGGCATGACGTGCGACTCGGTCGGGTCCTACCTGACTGACGTCATCGAGCTGCGCTACCGCTTGCCCCGGTTGTGGGCCGGGGTCCTGATGGGTGACGTGATGCCGTGGCGGGCCCGGGTGATCGCACAGACCACAGTCGACCTCACGCCGGAGGCGGCGGCGTTCGTGGACATGCAGACCGCGTGGTGCGCCAACCGGCTCACTCCGTCGCAGCTGATGAGGCTGGTGGCCCACGCCCGGGCCAGGTTCATGCCCGAGCTGCTGGCAGCGGAGGTCGAAGCCGCAGCAGACAAGCGGCACGTCACGTTCATCACCGACCAGGTCTCCTTCGAGGGCACCATGCACCTCGAGGCCGACCTCGACGTCCCCGACGCCCTCGGCCTCGCCCGAGCGGTCGCAGACGGTGCCGCCCGTCTTGCTGACCTGGGCTCGACCGACACCCTCGACGGGCGCCGCGCCACCGCCCTGGGTGACCTTGCCCGCCACCAGCTCGCGTTCGGGTTCAACGACCCTGACGCCGACGCCCGGCCGACTTCGAAGCAGCCGGCGACGACCCAGATCGTGCTCCACGCCCACCTCTCCGCCGACGCGATTCTCCGCACCAACCCCGACGGGGACGAGTACCTGAGCGGGTACGTCGAACAGGCCGGCCACCGCGGCCTGGCGGCCGACCAGATCCGGGACTGGTGCGGACGCCCCGACGTCCAGGTCACGGTGAAGCCCGTCATTGACCTCCACCAGCGTCTCGAGACGGCCGGCTACACACCGACCGGCCGGATCCGCGACCACGTCATCGCCCGGGACCGGACCTGCGTCTTCCCGTGGTGCGGACGCAACGCGCGCAGCTGCGACCTCGACCACGTCGTCCCGTTCGACCACACCGACCCCACCCGCGGTGGTCCCACCAGCACCGACAACCTCGCCCCGTTGTGCAGGCGACACCATCGCCTCAAGACCCGGGGTCGCTGGCGCTACCGCACGACCGACCCCGGGGTGTTCATCTGGACCAGCCCGCTGGGAGACCAGTACCTCCGCGACCACACAGGATCCCGACCGATCGGCCCGACCGGGCCCCCCACCCGACAGCTGACTTCCCTGCCCCACACCCCGCAGAGCACGGCCTGCGGGGGCCACAGGCATGTCGCGCGGGGTGACAACGACCGCTCACCGGTCGACGTCAAGCGATTTCGTGCCTTTCCCCGAAATTGGGGACCGGGCCACGGCTGTTGCTGTGCTGTTGCCACAGGTGCGGAAGCATGGCCTCCAGAAGGCTTCATCGGGGGCACACAGATGGGTGTCCACCCGAGTCGACCGCAATGGGGGTGTTCGCGTGTATGACCAGTTCGACGTGAGCCTCGAGGATGGCGATCTCCTTGGCGAGGTCGAGCTCGTGACAACGCTGATGATCGCGGCCAGCGAGTACGAAGGCCGCATGCCCATGAACAAGCTGGACGAGCTGTTGGGACTGACGCCCGAGATGCCTGTCAGCGGTCTGTCGCGATGGGGAGCGACGACCGGCCGAGGTCGTTGACGACCACACGCCCGCCTCGGATGAACACGGCGATCATCGTTCCGATCACCACGCCATTGAGCAGGTGCCAGCCGAAATGGGTGCCGAGCGGCAGGGACGCGCAGAGCTCACGGTCGACGGTGCGCAGGGCGAGGGAAAGGATGAAAGTTGCGGCACCCAGGAGCATGCCGATGGCTGCGCGCTGGTCGCGGCGTGCCACCAGGGCAGCCATCAACACCATAGCCGCAGGTATGGGGGCATAACCGATCGACCCGTTCAACGTGACGCCCACCGCCCCGCCGAGCGCGATGGTCGCCGCGGTCGCCATCACGAACGCGGCCGCAGTCGCAAGGCCCGCCCACCGCGGTGCGTTGAAGAAGCGAACGACGGCGAATCCGATGAACAGGAGCACGAAGCCCCGGATGGGCCAGACGTCCGCTTGCAGCGCCCAACGTGTTGCGTGGGTATGGAAGAGGTACGACCCGATACCAATGCTGCCGGCGGACAGGGCGAGAAGGAGCGCGGCCTTGTCATTGGCCGCACGCGCCATACGCCAGGTGATGACGGCGACCACCATGAACGACAGGTTGGACACCGCATTGAGCGGCTCGGACCAATAGCTCGCGTCTGTCCGTTCGCAATAGCCGTCGACGACATCGGTCCAAGTCACGGGGGTCAGGTTAGGCCCGCGGCGCCCGCGCGTCCGTTTTCGCTCACGCACACGGCAGTGCGATAACCTCCGCCGATGATGGACGTCGGGTTGGTCGAGCTGATTTTCTTCTTCGTGTTGTGGACAGTCCCCGCTTTCGCCGTGTACTGGATCATCCGACTGGGCGTGCGGCACGGCACCTTGGACGCCTACCGCATCGACCGGACCGACCAACGGATCGCCACGATGAAGGCCGATCTACGTCGCCGCGAGGTTGCGCCCGACGAGGTCGACCGGGCCTGAGCCTTCCGGGGCACGTGAAGCGTCGGATCCCCCACCGACACGAGCAGCCGCTGGCTCCGTCGAAGGCGTCCTTCCACTCGACACAGCGGCTCTCTCTAAGGTGAGCCATCATGCGTCTCCTCGTCACCTTCGTCGGCGGCCTCGGCCACCTGGCTCCGCTGCTCCCGCTGGCACGTGCGGCACGCGACGCCGGGCACCACGTGGCGATCGCCGGGTCGGGTGGGCTGGTCCCGCGGATCGAGGAGGCCGGGTTCACCGCCTTCGCGACCAGCCCGCGGCCGCACCACGACCAGACGCGTGCGAGCCGGGGCCGGACGCCGCTCGAGGTGATGGATGCTCGCGCGACCGAGCTCGAGTTTGCTGACAACTTCGCCGACCGGGGCGCACGTCGGATGGCACTGGCCGTGCCGGACGTCATCCGCGCCTACAAGCCCGACCTCGTGCTCCGCGACGAGACCGACCTCGGTACGACGATCGCCGCCCAGCTGCTGGACGTGCCTGTCGCCAGCCACCTCGTGCTGGCCGCGGGCTTGCTGATCCGGCCAGAGCTGGTGGCCCAGCGCCTCGACTCCATCCGCGCTGAACACGGCCTACCGCCGGACCCCGAGCTGACGCTGCTGACCTCCGGCTTGGTGCTGACCGATGCGGCGCCCTCGTTCCGGAGTCCGATGTCGCCGATGTCCCTGAGCCCGACGCACTACAGGTCCTTCGTTGCGCCGAGGGCGACGTCGCGCTCCGGCCGGCCGCGGGTCTACGTCACCCTCGGCACGATCTTCAACACGGCGTCGGGCGACCTCTTCGAGCGCCTCCTGGCCGGGCTCGCCGGCCTCGACGCGGACATCATCGCCACAGTCGGACGAGGGACCGACCCCGCAGACCTGGGGCCCCAGCCGGCCCACGTGCGGGTGGAACGATTCCTGCCGCAGGGCGATGTCCTCACCGACGTCGACCTGGTCATCTCTCATGGCGGTTCAGGAAGCCTGATGGCGACGCTGGCCCATGGGCTCCCGTCCGTGCTCCTGCCGCTGGGCGCAGACCAACCGCACAACGCGATGCGCGCCCACGAGCTGGGTCTGGCTGCCACCCTCGACGCGGCGACCGTCACCCTCGAGGAGGTCGGGGCATGCGCCCGCGAGGTCCTCGCCGATGACGACATGCGCGCGCGGTGCGTCGGCGTCGCCGACGAGTGGCAGGCACTGCCGGGCCCGTCGGCCGCTCTGGCAGCGCTGGAGGAGGCCGCGCGCTAGACGTACGCCACAATCACACCCGTGTGGACCCACGAACCCCCCGGCTACGACTGCCCCTTCTGCCGGATCCAGGAGGGCGCGTACAACGAGCGCAACCAACCCGGCGACGTCGTGGCCGTGACCGACCTGGCCTACGCCCGGATCTCGCCGAAGTGGTGGCCGGGCAACCCGGGAGCCGCCCTCGTCATCCCGCGGGCACACGTCGAGAACCTCTACGACATCCCGGCTGACGTCGGTCACGCCGTCTGGGACCTGACGGCGCTCGTCGCCCGCACGATGCGGCGGGCCTACGACTGCGACGGGATCTCCACCCGGCAGCACAACGAACCCGCCGGGAACCAGGACGTCTGGCACCTGCACGTCCACGTCTTCCCGCGGTACGCCGATGACCGGCTCTACGTCCGGGACGCAGAGTCCGCCTACGTGGACGCCGCAGAGCGCGAGCCCTACGCCGAAAGACTGGCCGCCGAGATCGGACTCCCGCGCACCTTCGACGCGTAGCTCGGGGAGATCAACCCAGGGAGGCGCAGAGCAAGTCGTACGTCTCGCCCACAGACCCTTCGATGCTAGGGATCACGACCGCGTCCGGCCGCTCGAGGAGGAGCGTCGTCAGCGCCGCGTGACAGCGCCGCAGCGCCGCCTCTCCCCCGTTGGCCGCGACGATGGTGCGGACCTGCCCGTGCCACGGGTCGGCAGGCGCGTCGGCCCCTCGACGACCGAACCGGGCAATGGCCGAGTCCTCGGAGTCCATCACGAAACGCTCGACGTACTCCGCCCCCACGTCGGTGGCGCAGCCCGAGAACCTCGCCAGCTCCTCCGGGCTGAACAGCATCTGGGGCAGCACCACGTCGTTTCCGGCGGCCAGGTAGGCGCTGATCATCGCGAGCGCGGAGGGCCGGATGAGCGCACCGGCACCGGCGAAGTCGTCCTCCCACCCGCCGATCAACGTCCGGAGCACGTCGATGTCGCAGTTGAGCACGCCCGGGTGGTCGGCCACGTAGCGCCTGGCCAGCGTCGACTTCCCGATCCCCGGCGGACCGTTCAGGTGGATCAGCCGGGCCACGCGACCACGTTCACTTGGTCAGCACCAGGATGCGCCCGGCCAGCTTGCCCAGCATCGGATAGACCTGCCAGAGCGAGTCACCGAGCATCACGTCGTACGCCGCATCGCCGAACGCCGCCCGATAGCGGTCCGGGTCCCGTCGCAGCCTGGCGAGGCGGAGCAGCGCCTGGGAGGCACGGCCGGACTCCTCCTCGGCGTGCTCGCCCCACTCGGAGGCCACGTCGAGGTCCGCGTCGACCTGCAAACCGGACCGGGCGATCGCCACGTCGGTGACGACCCGCTCCATCGAGGTCGGAACCACCCCCATCACCGGGAACAGCACAGCGGCCTCGGAGTCGATGAGCAGCGGGGTGGCCACGAGCTGATAGACCAGCGCTCGGCCCCCCGGCTTCAGGACCCTGGCGATCTCGGCGTACGCGTCATCCAGCGACGTCACGTGGACGAGCACGTCGCGGCACCACACCAGGTCGACCGACGCGTCGGCGACGGGCAGGTCGGACGCGGTCCCGCGGCTGAAGGAGACCCGGGACGAGATCTCGTCCGGCTCGTCACGACGGGCCTCGCGCGCCAGGTCGAGGTGGCGCTGCACCGGGTCGACGCCCAGCACCTCGAACCCGAAGTGGATCGCGAGGCGCACCGCGTGCCTCCCCTCCCCGCAGCCGACGTCGAGCGCCACCGAGTCGGGTGGTAGGTCGAGCTCGCGCACGACCTGGAACAGGATGCCGGGGCCACGAGGGGCGAGCGAGATGTCGGCGAGGGCGCCGAAGGCCTCCTCGATGCGTGGGTAGTCGTCGTAGAAGAATCGCGGGTCGAAGCTCACGACTCGTCCCCCTCCCGGATCTGCTGGGCCAGGAACCCGGCCAGGCCCGCCATGGCTGCGTCCAGGACCGTCGAGTCGTCGATGGTGGCCGGGTCCACGCCCGGCACGTCCACCGGCGCCAGGTCGTCCCACGAGCCCGTCGGGGTGATCCCGAGGTCGGTGAGGGCGGTGACCATGTGGGCGGCATGGTCGCGCACCCACGGAGCAACGGACAGTCCGATGGCCGGCTCGGCCGCCTTCCGGGCGGCCAGCACCTGCTTGGCCAGCACGCCCTTGCGCAGGTCCGTCCCCTCGGGGAACGGCAGTCCCGCCTCGGTGAGCAGCTCGTTCAACCGCCGGACGACCAGGGTGGACGCGGCACCGACCGACTCGTTGTCCAGCCGCGCCGGAGCGAAGCCGTCCGGCGGCGTACGCAGGATCGAGCAGAAGCGCTCCCACAACAGATCGCGCGGAGCGCCGGGCGGCGGCACCGTCACCACCGACACCGGCGCGAGCTCGCCCCACGTCCGCGCGATGCGCACGAGGTTCTGCTGGCGCCAGAAGGTCCGACCGGCCTCCGGGGGATCGCCAGCAGAGCGGTGCCCCGGTCGCCACGCCTCGATGCCGGCCAGGTAGTCGGCAAAGGTCCAGGTGCGGCCGTTCTGCACCGTCTCCTGCCACATCGCGGCGATCGAGCGGTTCAGGTCGCGGGCGGTGATCACCACGTCGACCTGGTGCGAGGGGAAGGAGTCGAGGACGCGGCGGGCCACGGCCGGACGAACCGGCCCGAGGTATTCCATCGAGATCACGGACGTGCCGTCGTGGGCGTTGACCTTGCCGGCCATCTTGGCCCACTGCTCCTCACCCGAGCCGAGGACGTCGCGCGCCGCCATCACCTGCGAGAGCCAGTTCAGCCCCGGGACGAGGATGCCGCGGTCCGACAGCAGCATCTTCTTGTTCGCGAAGAGCCGCGACTGGATGAACGAGGTGCCCGACTTCATCACTCCGACGTGGAGCACGAGGCGTTGCTGCCCGGGCGACATGCGCGCCACCCTATCCAGAGCCGGGACGGTTCAGACTCAGCCCTTGAGCTTGTAGTCCTTCAGCACGCTGCGGCCGATGATCATCTTCTGGATGTCCGAGGTGCCCTCGCCGATCAGCATGAACGCCGCCTCGCGGTAGAGCCGCTCGATCTCGTACTCCTTGGAGTAGCCGTAGCCGCCGTGGATCCGGAACGACGCCTCGACGACCTCGTTGCAGTACTCGCTGGCGAGCATCTTGGCCATCCCGGCCTCGACGTCGTTGCGCTCACCCTTGTCCTTCGTACGCGCGGCGCGGACCATCATCGTGTGCGCGGTCTCGACCTTGGTCGCCATCTCCGCGAGACGGAAGAGGATCGCCTGGTGCTCGGCGATCTTCTTGCCGAAGGTCTCGCGCTGCTGGGAGTAGGCCACACCGAGCTCGAAGGCCCGGTTGGCGATGCCGCAGGCGCGGGCCGCGACGTTGACGCGGCCCACCTCGACGCCGTCCATCATCTGGTAGAAGCCCTTGCCGGGCTCACCACCGAGGATCTGCTCCGCTGCGATCGGGTGGTTCTCGAAGATCGCCTCGGTGGTGTCGACGCCCTTGTAGCCCATCTTGTCGATCTTGCCGGGGATCGTCAGGCCGGGCGCGGTCTCGCCGAAGCCGGGCTCCTTCTCCACCAGGAAGGTCGTCATGTTCTTGTAGACCGAGTCGGCGCCCTCGTCGGTCTTGACGAGGACGGCGATCAGCGTGGACGAGCCGCCGTTGGTCAGCCACATCTTCTGGCCGTTGATCGTGTAGTTGCCGTCGTCTCCCAAGGTGGCCTTGGTGGAGATCGCGGCCACGTCGGAGCCGAGCGCCGGCTCGGACATCGAGAAGGCGCCCCGGACCTCGCCGGTCGCCATGCGCGGGAGGTACTTCTGCTTCTGCTCCTCCGTGCCGTGCTGCATCAGCATGTAGGCGACGATGAAGTGGGTGTTGATGACGCCCGAGACGCTCATCCAGCCGCGCGCGATCTCCTCGACGCAGAGCGCGTAGGTGAGCAGCGACTCGCCGAGGCCGTCGTACTCCTCAGGGATCATCAGGCCGAAGATGCCGAGCTCCTTGAGCCCGTCGACGATCTCCTGGGGGTATTCGTCGGCGTGCTCGAGCTCAGTCGCCACCGGGATGATCTTCTCGTCGACGAACTGACGCACTGCCTTGAGGATCTCCGTCTGGTCCTCGGTGAGTCCGTCGGTCTGGCACAGGCGACCCATGGGGCGTCCCTTCAGTTCGTTGCTCGGAGCGTGGTGGCTACTCGACGGTAGTTTAGGCAGGTGGGCAGGGACTGGGTCGGCCGTCCGGCATGACAGTCGTCACACGCCGCGGATGGCCTGGCGCAGTCTGGCGAGCCGGGTCGGCGGCGGGGTCGGCGGCGGCCCGGACGATGACGGCTTCCGGTCGGTCCGGCGCTGGAGGTCGCCGAGCAGGGTGGCCACGAGGTCCAGCGCCACGTCAGCGACCTCGGTGTCGGTGACCGACTGCGGGTTGCGCCGGGGCGGCAGGTCGTCGGGCACCAGCAGCAGGTCCACGTCGCCGACCACGTCGTACGCCGCAGCGCGGACCAGCTCCACCGCGCGGGCGCCTCGCCGGCGGGCGTCCTCGACCTGGTCGGACGCCGGCCAGAACGGCTCGCCTCCGCGCGGCACGAGTCGCTCGTCGGCCAGGAAGGAGCGCAGCCACACCCCGCGGGCCCGCGCGTTGTTGAAACCCTTGAGCCGCTCGTTGACCCTACGCAGCGTCTCCGCCTCGATCAGGCCCATCGAGGAGTTGGCGAACCCGCGCGACGTGTCGCACGTGTCGGGCTCGATGCCGAGCACCCCGGCGAAGCGCTCCCACAGCACCTCACGCCCGGAGCCCGCCGGCGTGGGCGTGATCAGGTGCAGGCGCTCGGGCGCGACTGCGGGCGCCCACCGCTGGAGCACCAGCCCGAGGTCGAGGGAACGCCAGTCCCACACGTCGCGCGGGTCGTCGGACTCTGTGCGTCCGTAGTCGGCCAGCGGGGTGGTGGACTTGTTCTTGAGAGACTCCTGCCAGCTGCTGGTGAGCAGGCCGAGCGGGTCGCGCGCGGTGACGACGACGTGGACCTCGGCCGGAGCGAGCTGGCCGACCATCCGCTGCGCCTGGTCGGCCGACGCGGCACAGAAGAACTCGTGGCTGATGAGCGCGTTGCCGTCCCAGTCGGCGATGTCCGCCAGGATCCGGTCCCACGCCTGGGGGGCGTCGGGTCCGCGCCGGGCGACGCCGGGATCGTCGCGCACGATCATCGAGGCGAAGAGGTGGTCGCTCTTGCGTGCCCCCGGCAGCAGCAGCCCCGCGTCGCGCAACTCCGCCCGACCCGGCCAGGCGATCGCCTGCAGGTAGGACGTCCCGGTCTTGGGCAGCCCGATGTGGACGAAGACCTCGGTGCTGGCAGAGATGGGCACGTCCTAGGAGCCCAGCTCGTCGACGTACTGCTGCAGCTTGGCGGGATCGGCACCGGGCAGCAGCTCGGTGACGAGGTCGAGCAGCTCCGCGAAGCGCTGGTGCAGCACCGCCCCCTCCTCGACCCGCGTCGTCAGGGTCGCGACCTGCGACTCCAGCTGGGCCACGCGGGCCTCCAGGTCCTTGTTGGACATCCTCATTGCCACTCCACCTCCAGGCGGCAGGACCGCCAGCTCATGCCCTTGGACAGCTCTTCGCCATAGCCGTAGTCGATCGCCTGTCCCACCAGGTCCACCCGGTCGGTGACCACTCCACCACGACCGACGACGTCGGCGCTCACGGCCGCCACGTCCAGCGCCCGCGTCAACGACGGTCGACCTTCGCGGTCCTCGATCTCCTCGGTGAGGAACTCCAGATGCACCCGGTCGCCCGGCCGCAGGACCATGGAGACGAGGCGCCAGAAGTTGTCGACGCCGTAGGTCGACGTGGAGTCGATGAGGTGCCGCGCAAGCACGGTGCGCGGCCCCGGGCGCGAGGCGAGCAGCGCCCCCCACGACAGCACGTGCCGCAGCTCCAGCAGGTTCATCGTGCGCAGCTCCAGCGGCCAGCCCTGCTCGAGCGCCGCGGTCCGGACGAACTGCATCGCCACGTCGGAGTAGTCGAGCCCGACCACCCGCCGGCCCTGCTTGGCCAGCCACCGTGAGTCGCGCCCCCGCCCGCAGCCGAGGTCGAGGACCCACGCATCCGGGTCCTCACGCTCGTGCAGGTGCCGGGAGATGTCGTGGGGCGGCTGGTACGGCGGCAGCAGCCGCGCCAGGCCGTAGCGGTGGTCCCACGCCGCGCGATGGAGGCGGGTGCCGCGGAACCACTCGTCGAAGCGGCGTTGCACGTCCGGGTCCTTGACGTACTGGAAGGCCGGGTCCGGCACCCGCCAGCCTGGTCCGTAGGCGGCAGCCAGCAGCCGCTCGGGATCCGCCGGGGCCGGCAGCTCGCGTCCGTCGAGCGTCACCGTGCCGAGCGGGAAGATCCACTCGCGCTGGTACGGCTCCCAGATCTCGCCGAGCAGAGCCAGGTGCCCCTCGGCGAAGAAGCCGCCGAACACGTCCAGCCCGCGCACCGACCCGTCAGCGTCGGGCACGTCGATCTTGAAGGCTCCACCGCTGTGGCGGCTGGTGGCACAGCCCTGACGCTCGACGGCGCGCTGCACGCGGTGCGACTCGCGGATCACGTCGATCGGGTGGGTGTGCCGGCTGACGTAGCCGACGTCGGCGTCGTTGTCGTGACCCAGGAAGGTCCCCTCGCGCACCGCACCGAGCAGCGTGCCGTAGGCCGGGAACGCCGCCAGCCCCTGCTCGTGCAGCAGGGCGAGGACGGTCTCGAGGGCGTCGAGGAGCGGGGTGAGCTCGCTGCGGTCCTTGGTCTCGAAGGTCTTGACCAGCTTGCCGTACATGTCGATCCCGAGCAGTGCTCCGTCGCGGCCGACCACGGTCAGTCGGCGGTCCTCGGTGCCGAGGCGGACCTCGTCGTCGAAGACCGACGTGCCGTCACCGAGGGCGAGGCCGAGGCGGGTGGTGCCTTCGAGGTGCAGCGTGAGCCGCTCCGGCCAGGCGATCCGCCGACGTGGCCCGTCGACGGAGCTGTCGCGCACCGACCAGAACGACCAGATGCGCCGGCCGTCGAAGGAGAGGTTGCACAGCACGTCCTTCTCGGCCGCGAACGTCAGGCCGTCGTCGTCGACGCGCACCTCGCGGATCACCGACACATCCCCGGGACTGGTCATGCCGCCGTCACACCCGGCCGAGGAACCGGTCCGGGATCCGCACGAACGGGCGGTTGCGCATGGCCTGGACCTGGCCACCGCCGACGGCGCGCCAGATGTCGGGAGCGCTCTGCTCGACGATGCTCGCGAGCTTCTGCAGCGGCGGACCGAAGGGCTTGATCGCGTCGTGGTCGATGTCGGCGGTGATCTCGTCGAGGAGGTCGACCATGTCGCCCCCGCTGCGCTCCCAGCTCGTCCGGGCGGCGCGCCCGTCGGTGCGGAACATCTCGTGGCGCTTGTCGGCCACGGCCTTGAGGTGGTCGCGGTCGGCGAACTTCATGTGGAACATGAAGAGCTCCGGGTCGACCTCGAAGGGGCAGCGGATGCCGTGCGACGCGAGCGCCCAGTTGGCGGGCTCCCACTTCAGCGACGGCTTGCACATGAGGGGAAGGAACTTCGCCAGCCGTCGCTGCCCCAGGATCGGCTCACCCTCGACGAGCGGGGGCTCGGTTGCCACGTCGTGGACCAGGTTGAGGCCCATCACCCCGACGGCCCGGCGGTCCGGCCGGGCAGCCACGAAGTGACGCAGCGACTCGTGGATCTTGGGGTCCGCGACGATGAACTCGTCGACGTCGCAGAAGATCGCTGCGTCGTACGCCTCGAGCAGCCCGGCCGAGAGGCCGCCGAGCAGCCCCATGCGGGCCGGCTCGAAGGACTTCTTGGTCAGTGGTGGGATCCGCAGCACGGGACAGGGCAGGTCGTCGGTGGACCCGTCGGAGCTGTTGTCGTCGACCACCAGGAGGTTGTCGGCCCCCACTTCGCGCGAGTAGTGCTCCACCCAGCGCCTCAGCATCGTGCCCTCGTCGCGGGCCATGGTGATCACGGCGACGTGCGGGAGACTCATGGGTTCCCTCCTTGGGCCCGGCGCCGCGCGTTGCGGCGACGCAGCCGCTGGCGGTGCTTGTCCTCGCGCTCCATGCTGATCTGGGTCATCCGGGCCAGGCCCTCCATGGCTGCGTCGAGCTGCTGGGCGAGGGAGACCTGGTCGGGGTGGATGCCGCGGACCGGCTGGGGCAACAGCTCGTCGAGATCCCCGACCACCCGGTGTCCCTGCGCCCGCAGTGCGGTCACCTCGGCCGCACCGCGCTTCATCACCCAGCGCTCGTCGAGACCCAGGGTCGGCTCACCCTCCCGCGCGACGAGCCCGCGCTTGGTGAGCAGGTGCTTGACGAGCAGGTCGTAGAACCGCTGGTCGGCGGCAGGCGTGCCGTCTCGAGCCAGGATCTCGTTGAGGTGTCGCAGCGTGATCGCCGTGGCCAGGCCGATCGACCGGTTGGCGCGCACGTTGAGCTCGAAGGCGGCCGGGTCGAGCTCGAGGACCTGCGCGAAGCGCTCCCACAGCAGGCTGCTCGACGCCCCCTTGGGCGGCACGGTCATCACGGTGAAGTGCTCGGGGCCGACCACGTCGCTCCACCGACGGGCGATCGTGGCCAGGCCCTGGTGGTTCCAGAAGTTGCGGGCGACCGGCGACACGTTGTCCTCGGAGCGTACGGCGGCAAGGTAGTCGTCCCAGGTGACGGCAGACCCGTTCTGCACCGACTCCAACCACATGGCAGCGATGTTGCGGGCCAGGTCGCGCCCGGTCAGGACGACGTCCAGCCGACCGTGCAGCGCATCGCGGATGATCTCGATCTTCGGGGTCATGCGTGGCGCAAGGAACTCCATCGACACCACGGACGTGCCAGGGCTGGCGTTGATGTCGTCGACGAGCCGTTGCCACGCGCCGGCCGGCTCCAGCGGGGGCTGCTTCGGCCCGCCGTGGGCAGCCAGGTCCTGCACGGCCGCCACCTGGTCGCGCCACTTCTCGCCGGCGAACGAGATGCCGTGCTGGGCCAGTGCGTCGCGGTTGTTGCCCAGGACGTTCTGGATGAAGCTGGTGCCCGACTTCATCGAGCCGATGTGGAGCACGACGCGCTCAGCCACGCGAAACTCCCTCCCCTTGATCGGCACCGTCGCAGCCGGCCCCGGTTGGCCGGTAGTGCGGTGCTGCCGGGGCCGACCCTATCGAGTCGGCCCCTCGGGTCGCAGGATCAGGGCAGGCGGACGTCGACGAGGGCCATGTTGTGGTCGGTGACCAAGCTGAGCAGCGGGGGCCGGGTGTACTCGAAGTTGGCGTAGGAAGCCTCCGGCGAGCCGAAGATCCAGTCGACCCGCATCCGGCTCGGGGGGTTGGTGCACCTGCCGGTGGCGTCGTCGTACGCACCACCGAACGGGCTGACCAGGTCGGTCTTCTCGAGCACCTTGCAGAGGATCTCCCGCTTCTCGTTGTGGTCACCGATGTAGAACACCGGGGTGCCGGTGGCGCGCAGCTCGTTGATCTTGGCGACCTGCACGTTGACGGCCCGCTGGCGCTTGAAGGCGTAGTCCCAGGGCGCGTTGTGCACGTTGATGACGTAGATCTCCTTGCCCGTCACCCGGTGCCGCAGCTTCACGACGGGGCGCGGGAGCTCCTTGCTGATGAACTGGTTCATCATGGTGCTCGCCTCGACGAGCTCCCAGACGCTGGTGCGCCACGCCATGGCCGCTTCGGCGAAGTCGTCGCCGGCCTCGGGGCGCGGGTAGACGTCCCAGGTGCCGCGCGCGGCCTTGAGGAAGTGGAACATCTGGTCGGAGTTGGCCTCCTGCATGCCCATGATGTCGACCGCGCTGGCGTCGAGCTGGTCGGCCATCCAGCCCATCCGGGTGGTGGCCGGGCCGAAGGAGTCGTCGTGGGCGTAGGCGCGGGTGTGGTGGTTGCCCAGCGCGTTGACGGTGGCGATGCGGAAGTCCGTCACGCCAGCGGGGTCGGCCGGTGGCAGCGGCTCCACCTCGATCGGCGAGATGCTGCTGGTCAGGGTCCCGTTGCCGAGCTGCGCCCGGTCGTTGGCGCCCCAGCAGGTGGGTCCGGCGCTGTTGATGCCACACACATGACGCCAGCCTGCCTCGATCTGGGACAGGCCAGTCGGGCCCGCCACGGGCTCTGCCGTGAAGGGCACGGTCCCATCGCCGATGAGGCCGTAGGCGTTGTTCCCCCAGCACCAGGCCTGACCCTTGTCGTCGAGCAGGCACGAGCCGCCCTCGAAGGTGGTGATGTCGACTGCCGTGCGGCCGCCGATGACGAGCTGGGGGGTGGCGGTGGTGGTCACGTTGCCGTTGCCGAGCGCGCCATAGGTGTTGCGACCCCAGCAGTAGACGGCGCCGGCGGTGGTGCGCGCGCAGGTGTGGGTCCAGGAGGTCGAGACCTCGGCCCAGTCGGTCGACGTACCGACGCGGGTCGGCTTGTCCTTGCCGCCGTACGAGCCGATGCCGAGCTGGCCGAAGAGGTTGCCGCCCCAGCACCACAGGGAGCCGTCGGTCTTGGTGCCGCACACGAAGCGGCTGCCGACGTGGACCGAGGCCCACTTGCCGCCTGGGAGCTTGACGGGCTTGGCGGACTGCTTCGCCTTGACCTTGCCCAGCTGGCCCGCCGCGTTGTCGCCCCAGCAGTAGAGCTTTGCCTGGCTCGTGATGCCGCACGTGTTGAACCAGCTGGCGTTCACGCTCTGCCACTTCGTGTTCTTGCTGACGACCACCGGCTTGGCGCGCACCTTGGTGGAGCCATCGCCGACCTGGCCGCGGTGGTTGACTCCCCAGCAGAAGAGCTTGCCGCTGTTCTTGATGGCGCAGGTGGAGGCGCCTCCGCTGGACACGCTGCGCCACTTGTTGCCGCCCATCACGCGCTGCAGTGCCATCACGTCCGGGCCGACCTTGCCGTCGCCGAGCTGGCCGTACTGGTCACGGCCCCAGCAGAGCAGCGAACCGTCTCCGGGGAGCTGGCAGCCGTGCTCACCGCCGCTGGACACGGTCTCCCCGGCGTTGCGCCGCTTCCGGACCGGAGCCTGCTGAACGTCCTGCGATGGGGCAGCGGACTGCACCCCGCTCAGCTGGACCGACCCTGCACCAGCATCAGCCGGCACGGTCAGGGCGAGCGGCGTGAGCAGGCTCGCGAACAGGGCGATGAGGGCGATGGGCGCCTTCATGGCAACCTCCGGGATAGACAGCACAGAGCAAGGGACAACATCAGTAACACCAGTCACGGTAGTTCACGAATGCAACAGGGACCAGACCGCGACCGGTCTGGCCCCTGCATTACTTGACGCACGAACGCGCGTTGGAGTTGTCGAGCGACACCGCAACCTGCTCAGAGAGCCGGCTTCATCGCTCCCATGCCCATCTCCTCGCGGATCTGGGCGTAGGGGTCGAACCCGAGGCGCTGGCGCAGCACGATCAGCTTGATCAGGTCCTCACCCTGCGGCGGCGGGTTCTTGTAGAGGTAGTTGATGAACCTCGAGTAGTCCTCCTCGAGCGACTTGCTGCGGATGATGAAGCCCTGCTCGTCGGAGAGGGTGCTCATGCCCGACCAGTTGGCGCTGCCCTGGTAGACGATGTGCGAGGAGCGTTTGCCGTCGTAGTGACCGGAGATCGTCAGCGCCTTCATGTGGATGTAGCGGTCGACGTACCCGTCACCGTTGGTGTCCTCGAGGATCGTCTTCTTCGGGATGTCCTCGAGGTTCGTGCGGGACAGGTTGTTCAGGACGCCGTAGACGAGCTTGATCTTGCAGCCGCGCTCGTGGAGGTTGCGGAGCTTGGCGGAGACCGCCGAACCGGGCTTGCCGTTGAAGACCGCCTGCGACACCCGGATGACGGTGTAGCCGTTCTTGCCGGCGTCACCGACGGCACCCTTGCACTTCACCTTGTCGAGCATCCTGATGACGTTGTAGTTGCTGAGCTTGCCCATGTTGGGGAAGAACCAGCCCGAGTAGTTGCCGTCCTCGAAGGTGTGGAACGCCTTCTTGATGGGCTTGTCGCGCGACATCTGCTTGAAGACCTTGGTGTAGTTGTCCCAGGTGACCTGACGGTTCGAGATGGTCAGGAGGTCGTTCCACTGGACGTACGCCGCCGCGTCGGTCAGGTTGGCCGAGGTCGACATGACGACGTTGTTGACGCCGCCGGTGCGGCTGAACATGAAGAACTTGCCGTGCTGGATGCCCTCCTTGCCGCGGCAGGAGTTCAGGCAGGTGCGGAACCAGCTGGTCATCTCCGGGTCGCGCTTGGCGTTGCCCCTGGCGAGGGCGTCACGCGTGCGCGGGTAGAAGCTGCCGGCCCCTTGGGACGCGGCCAGACCGTTGGCCATGATGACCCGGACGCTGACGCCGCGCTTGTGGGCGGCGATGATGTCGCTGACGAACAGCGCGTTGCTGTAGTTCCACGTCACCAGCCGGATCTGCGAGCCCTTGGGGCTGTTGGCGATCGCGTGGCGGATGTAGCGGTTGATCTTGTGGGACTTCTCGGCCTGCCGGGGCTCGTTGAAGCGCACACCGTCCTTGGGGCTCCACCTGCTCTTCGACTGGGGGGGCTCCTCGGTCGGCTCCTCGGTCGGGACCGGGGTGGGCGTCGCCGTGGTCGTGGTCGCCGTCGGCGCCGGCACCGTGGGTGTCGGCGTGGGCGTGGGCGTCGGCGTGGGCGTCGGCGTGGGCGTGGGCGTCGCGGTGGGACTGGTCCTGGCGACCTGTGAAGGCTGCTCGAAGGCGCTGGCCTGGGTGGCGAGCGTCGTCAGTGGCGCGACGACCGCCAGGACTGAGGCGGCGACCGTGATGGTCATGCGTGACTTCATGGTGATGACTTGTCCCCTTGGTGTGAACGTGGGCGTGCCGTTGGTGCTGTGATGTCGGCGACGCGGGATTCGTTGTCTCAGGCTTGGCAGGCAGCCAGGATCTGCTGGTATTCCTCGCTGGTCTCCAGGTCGCCGGCATCGGTGATCCGGTTGCCCTTGATGGCGAAGAACCGGCCGTCCTGCTCCAGGAACTTGGCGCCGTAGCCACAGGTCCGCTTGACCGGCTCGACGGTCACACCGTCGGTGGTGCACGCCGTGTAGTCCTTCGGGAGATCGGTCCCGTCGACCCACACGTCAGCGCACTCGGGCAGGGCGCCCGGCTCCGTCGATGCCGTGCTCGGCGACTCGGACGTCGGCTGCGAGGTGGGGTCGGCCGCCGAGTCGTCGGTGCCGGACTCGCTGCCGCATGCCCCGAGCACGGTCGCAGCGCACAGCGCCACGAGCGCGGAGGCGATCTTGGTCCCCAGAGTTGCCATGGGCCGATGGTAATTGACATCGCGGGCCCTGCCACATCTTCCGCGACTCCGGCCCGTCGCGTCGGGCTTCGACCGGCGCCGTCCCCGGTAGCCTTGGGTGCCATGAGCAGCAAGCCGACCAGGGTCTATCTGGCCCGTCTCGTGGGCCTGCCGATCTTCGACCCCCAGGGTGACCAGGTCGCCAAGGTGCGCGACATCGTCGTGGCCCTGCGCACGGAGGCACACCAGCCGCGGGTGCTGGGGATGGTCGCCGAGGTGTTCGGCCGACGCCGGATCTTTGTGCCGATGACCCGCGTCACCCACATCGACAGCGGGCAGGTCTACACCACGGGTCTGCTCAACATGCGGCGCTTCGAGCAGCGCCCGAGCGAGACACTGGTCATGGGACAGATGCTGGACCGTCGCGTGACCATCAAGGACACCGGCGTCCAGGGGACGGTCTACGACGTCGCCATGGAGCAGGCACGCAACCGCGACTGGGTGCTCTCGAAGGTCGCCGTGCAGGAGCCGTCCAAGGGCTTCCGGCGCAGCGGCCAGACCCACACGGTCGACTGGCGCGACCTCGAAGGACTGAGTCGACGCGAGGAGACCCAGGGTGCCACCCAACTCATCGCTGCTCTCAGCGAGATGCGACCGGCCGACGCCGCCAACGTCATCCACGACCTTCCTCGGGAGCGACGCTCGGCTGTCGTCGCTGCGATGGGCGACGAGCGCCTCGCCGACGTGCTCGAGGAGCTCCCCGACGAGGACCAGGTCGACATCCTCGAGCACCTCGACTCCGAGCGAGCCGCCGACGTCCTCGAAGAGATGTCCGCCGACGACGCGGCCGACCTCATCGCCGACCTCAGCCCGGAGACCGCCGCCACCCTGCTCGGGCTGATGGAGCCGGACGAGGCCGAGGACGTACGCCGCCTGATGTCGTACGCCGAACACACGGCTGGCGCCATGATGACGCCCGAGCCCGTGATCCTCTCCCCCGACGCCACCGTCGCCGACGCCCTGGCGCACGTGCGCAACCCTGAGCTCACGCCCGCGCTCGCAGCTCTGGTCTACATCTGCCGGCAGCCCCTGGAGACGCCCACCGGCAGGCTGCTCGGGGCAGCCCACATCCAGCGACTCCTGAGGGAGCCGCCCTCGACCCTGGTCGCGGCCGCACTGGACGAATCCATGGACCCGCTCCGCCCGGACGCGACCATCGACGAGGTGGCGGCGCACCTCGCGACGTACAACCTCGTCGCGGCGCCGGTGGTCGACGAGGAGGGACGCCTCCTCGGCGCGGTGACGGTCGACGACCTGCTCGACCACATGCTGCCCGACAACTGGCGCGACCGGGCCGTGCGGCCCGGCCCCATCGGCGGAGGTAGCGGCCGGTGAGCGAATCCCGCGCGCGCGTGCGCCTCGACCAGCCCCGCGACACCCGCCGGTCCCTCATGCCCCGGCCCAACTATGACGCCGACGCGTTCGGCATCTTCGCCGAGCAGTTCGCGCGGTTCATGGGCACCGCGAAGTTCCTGATCTACATGACGATGTTCGTCATCGTCTGGGTGCTCTGGAACTACCTGGCCCCACGAGAGCTCCGCTTCGACCCGTTCCCTTTCATCTTCCTGACCCTGATGCTCAGCCTCCAGGCGTCCTACGCCGCCCCGCTGATCCTCCTGGCCCAGAATCGCCAGGAGATCCGGGACAAGGTGATCGGCGAGCAGGACCGCCAGGCCAACGCCCGCGCCCACGCAGACATGGAGTTCCTCGCCCGCGAGGTCGCCTCGTTGCGGATGGCGGTCGGAGAGGTCGCGACCCGCGACTTCCTGCGATCCGAGCTCAGGGGCCTGCTCAACGACATCGAAGACCTGGCCCAGGGTGACGAGAAGGATGGTCCGGATGCCCGACCGGCGGGCTGAGGCGACCGCACGACTCGTAGACTCATCCCCATCATGAGCGCCCCCACTGTCGAGCAGGTCACCACTGCTCTCGCCCAGGTCAACGACCCCGAGATCAAGCGTCCCATCACCGATCTCGACATGGTGGACTCGATCACCGTCTCGGAGACCGGCGACGTCGCCCTGACGGTCCTGCTGACCGTCGCGGGCTGTCCGATGAAGGACACCATCACCCGCGACGTGACGGCGGCCGTCCACACCGTCCCGGGCGTCACCTCGGTCGACCTGACGCTCGGTGTGATGAGCGCCGAGCAGCGCGCCGGCCTCCAGGAGGTCCTGCGCGGCGGTCAGGCGCAGCGAGAGATCCCCTTCGCCCAGCCGGGGTCGCTGACCAAGGTCTTCGCGATCGCCAGCGGCAAGGGCGGCGTCGGGAAGTCGTCGGTGACCGTCAACCTCGCCATCGCGATGGCCAAGCAGGGCCTCAAGGTCGGGGTCCTCGACGCCGACGTCTACGGCCACTCGATCCCGGCGATGCTCGGCATCGCCGACGCGCGCCCGACCCAGGTCGAGGACCTCATCATGCCGGTCCCCACCCCGAGCGGGGTCTCGGTCATCTCCATCGGCATGCTCAAGCCCCGCCGCGACCAGGTGGTCGCCTGGCGAGGGCCGATGCTCGACCGGGCGCTCGTCCAGATGCTGTCCGACGTCTACTGGGGCGACCTGGACGCACTGCTCCTCGACCTTCCGCCCGGCACCGGCGACGTGGCCATCTCGCTGGGCCAGCACCTCCCCAACGCGGAGGTCGTGGTCGTCACCACGCCCCAGGAGGCGGCGGCGGAGGTGGCTGAGCGCGCCGGCACGATGGCCTCGATGATGCACCAGCGCGTCGTGGGGGTCGTGGAGAACATGAGCTTCCTGACCCTCCCCGACGGCTCGACGATGGAGGTCTTCGGCAGCGGTGGCGGCGACCGCGTGGCGCAGACGCTGTCTCAACGCTTCGGCTACGACGTGAAGGTCCTCGGCCGGATCCCCCTCGACCCGTCACTGCGCGAAGGTGGCGACGCGGGCAAGCCGATCGTCGAGTCCGACCCGACCGCGCCCGCTGCCGTGGTGCTGACTGCGGTGGCGGACGCCCTGGCCGGACGCAGCCGAGGCCTGGCCGGCATGCAGCTGGGCCTCACTCCGAGCGCAAAGTTCTGACCTGTGTTCGACATCGGGCTCCTCGAGGTCGTGGTCATCGCGCTCGTCGCGATCGTCGTCTTCGGACCCGATCGCCTGCCCGACCTCGCCAAGCAGGCCGCGTTCATGCTGCGCAAGGCCCGCAAGATGGCGCACGCCGCTCGCGACGAGCTGCGTGACGAGCTGGGTCCCGAATACGCCGACCTCGAGCTCCGCGACCTCGACCCACGCGCCATCGTCCGGCGCCACATCATCGAGGCGATGGAGGACGAGGACGAACGCCACGTCACCGAGCCCGCCCTGGCCGAGGGTCAGCTTCCGCCGTACGACGTCGACGCGACCTGATCCTCGAGCGGGGGCTTGTGGGGGCGACCTTCGACCACCGGCCGGCATCCTGAACCGGAAGCTGGCAGAACCACGACCCGCCGGCGCGTTACCGAACAGTCCGGGGGTCGAGAGTTCTCACGCACCCCGCGACTGTTCGGTAGCTGCTGCCGAGAGCGGTACGCCGATCGGTGACGGGCACACCACAGCCCTTGCTGACCCGACGGCCAAGGGTCGCCTGGGCCGATGAAGTGCCAGTGACAACGCTTCTCGGCCGAGCATCTAGTCCCGGCTCTGGACGGCGCTGACGGCGTCGTAGCCGATGAGCACCAGCGCGTCGCTGGGGCTCCGGATCTCCAGGAAGTCGGCCCCCACCCGGCAGACCACCGCCTCGTGCTGAGCGCCGTCGACGAGGTGGACGACGCACCGGAGCTGCGACTCAGCCAACCGGCGCAGCGCTGATGCCAGGCCCAGCTTGTGCAACGGGGACCAGGCCGCCTCCGGCACGGAGCGATCCGAGGCGCCATGGACGACGTGGATACGACTCGTGCGCACGATCCAGTCCTGGGCATGGCCGCTGACCAGGCACCACCCGGTCCCGACGCGCTGGAGCGCACCCTCGATCCGCCCCACCCCCGCCACGTCCAGGCCGACCTGCAGACCGGTGCTGGCCACCAGCCGGGACTCGAGGCTGACCTGGCGGTAGGCGGCGCGACTTCGGTCCACGAGCTCGGCATCGCGATCGAGCTCGTAGAGCGCGGCGGCCTGTCCCTCGAGGTCGTCGAAGAGGACGAAGAGCTGGTCGTCCCAGGACGGCTGCGGCGGCATCGGCCAACTCTAGCGGCCTGTGCACAAGCCGTTGACTACACGCGCAAAAGTCCCTTAAATGTGTCAAACAGAAGCAAACGAAAGGTTTGGCGATGACTCGGGACACCGCTCCAGGCTCTGCTCGACCCACCGTGGTGTGGGTCCTGGTCTCGGCCGCGGTCGCCGGCACCTGGGCAGGCGTGGCCCGGACAGTGGCGTCCCTCGGCTCCGAGCAGGTGTGGACGGGCACCTTCGAGGAGCTGCTGGTGGCAGTGGCCTCGGCCGCTCTCCTCACCTGTGCGTCCTGGCTGTGGATCGTCACCACGCTGACGATTGCCGACCTCTTGGCCGGTCGCGCGTGCTCGGCGCAGGGTCTGACCCGTCGCCTCGTCCTGGTGGCCTGCGGGGTCGTCGTCGTGGCCGGCGTCTCCAGCCCGGCCCTCGCCCGGGGCGGCGCCGACGAGCCCGTGCTCGCGGGCCTTCCGCTGCCCGACCGGGCGGTGGCCGGAGCCCCTGCCGGGCGAGCGCAGGAGCCGCGGCCCGCCACCGCTCCCCGACCGACCGTTCGACATACGCCCCCGGTTGCGGCCGCGACGGGGCGTCCCGAGCCCATCACCGTGCGGACTGGCGACTCGCTGTGGTCCATCGCGCAGGCCGACCTCGGGCCGGATGCGGGGCTCCACGACGTCGACGAACGGTGGCGAGCCCTCTATGCCGCGAACCGCGCCGAGATCGGCGACGACCCCGACCTCATCACGCCGGGCCAGCAGCTCCGCCCGCCCCTGCCTGAGACCGACCAGTGACCGACCCGAAAGGCACGCGCATGCCCATGGCACCCGTCATCCCGATCCGTCGAACCGTCCCGGCCGCGAGCGTCCAGGGCTCGCTCGCCCTCGACCTGACCCCGCGTCTCGATCCACCCGACGCGAGGCCCGCCACCGCCTGCCAGCGTCGCAGTGACGTGGTCAGCGTGGAGCCGGGCGAACGGATGGCCCTGGACCGCTTCGCCCACGCGTTCCTCGTCCGGGCCACTGAGATCGCGTCCGGTGACCGACCGGTGACCCAGCTCCTGCGCCAGTCCGCCCCCCGGGTCTACGACGACCTCGCACGCCGGGCCCGCCTGGTCTCGGCGGCCGCCGGCACCCTGCCGTCCCGAGGCCGTGGCCGTGGCGCGGTCCGCCCGGTGCTCAGGACCATGCGCACCAGCCTGGTCTCGTCGGGCGCGCTCGAGGCCTCGGCACACGTGCGCTACGGCGCACGGTCGCGCGCCATCGCCGCCCGGTTCGAGGCCCGGGACGGCCGCTGGCAGTGCGTCGCGCTGGAGTGGGCCTGACCCGGTCTGATCAGCCGCCCACGGTCGCGTGCCCCGATGCCCCGCCGGGAGCTCCGTGACACTTCTTGTACTTCTTGCCCGACCCGCAGGGACAGTCCATGTTGCGGCCAGTGCCGGCGAAGGGATCCTCGTCGACCGGCGCAGTGGTCACCTCCACGTCACCGTCCTCGCTAGGCGCCGAGTAGGCCAGGTTGGTCGGCTTCGCCTTCCGCTCCAGGCCCTTCGCGCGGATCTGCGGGGCGGCGTCGCCCTGAGACTTCCGCTGCGCCTGCGCGAAGTCAATCTGGGGCGTCGTCGGGTCGAGCGTGGGTGCAGCCGCCCGGTCGGACTCGGTGAACGTGTCCTCGCCGACCTCGTCGCCCTCCTCGGTCTCCTGCTCGACCTCCACCTGCAGGTTGAACAGGAAGCCGACGGCCTCCTCCTTGATGCCGTCCATCATCGCGGCGAACATGTCGAAGCCCTCGCGCTGGTATTCCACGAGCGGGTCACGCTGCGAGTAGGCGCGCAGACCGATGCCCTCGCGCAGGTAGTCCATCTCGTAGAGGTGCTCGCGCCACTTGCGGTCGAGCACGGAGAGGATCACGCGTCGCTCGAGCTCGCGCATGACCTCCAGGCCCACCTCCGCCTCGCGACGGTCGTACGCCGACTGGATGTCCTTCTTCAGGTCCTCGATCAACGCCTGGCGACTCAGGCCGGTGCGGCCACCAGCAGCCTTCTCGACGCTCTCCGTGGTGAGCTCGGTCGGGTAGATCTGACGAAGAGCCGTGAACAACCCGTCGAGGTCCCAGTCCTCGGCGTAGCCCTCGGTGGAACCGATCACGTAGCCGGTGATCACGTCGTCGATGAACGTGCGGATCTGCTCCTCGAGGTCCGCACCCTCGAGCACGCGACGACGCTCGCCGTAGATGACCTCACGCTGCCGGCTCATCACGTCGTCGTACTTCAGGACGTTCTTGCGGGACTCGAAGTTCTGGGACTCGACCTGGCCCTGCGCGCTGGCGATGGCGCCGGTGACGCGCTTGTTCTCGATCGGCACGTCGTCGGGGACCTTCAGCACCTGGAGTACCCGGTCGACCCAGTCGGACTTGAACAGGCGCATGAGCTCGTCCTGCAACGACAGGTAGAACTGCGACTCACCCGGGTCGCCCTGCCGCCCGGAGCGACCGCGCAGCTGGTTGTCGATGCGGCGGGACTCGTGACGCTCGGTGCCGATGACGTACAGACCACCGAGGTCCTTGACCTCGTCGTGCTCGTTGCCGACCTGGGCCTGGATCTTGTCCACCATGGCCGGCCACGCCGCGTCGTAGTCCTCGGCGTTCTCGACCGGGTCGAGCCCCTGCTTGCGCAGCTCCTGGTCGGCGAGGAAGTCGACCGACCCACCCAGCATGATGTCGGTGCCTCGACCAGCCATGTTGGTGGCGACGGTGACCGAGCCCTTGTGCCCGGCCAGGGCGACGACCTTGGCCTCGTCGGCGTGCTGCTTGGCGTTGAGGACGGTGTGCGGGACGCCCTTCTTCTTGAGCAGTCCCGAGAGCAGCTCGGACTTCTCGACGGACACGGTGCCGACGAGGATGGGCTGACCCAGGGCGTTGCGCTCGGCGATGTCGTCCACCACGGCGGCGTACTTCGCCTCCTCGGTGCGGTAGACGAGGTCACCCCGGTCCGCGCGCGACATCGGCTTGTTGGTCGGGATCGGGACCACGCCGAGCTTGTAGGTCTTGTCGAACTCCGAAGCCTCGGTCATGGCCGTCCCGGTCATGCCGGAGAGCTTGTCGTAGAGACGGAAGTAGTTCTGCAGGGTGATGGTGGCCAGCGTCTGGTATTCCTCGCGGACCGTCACGCCCTCCTTGGCCTCGATCGCCTGGTGCAGGCCGTCGTTGTAGCGGCGCCCGGCGAGCATGCGGCCGGTGTGCTCGTCGACGATGAGCACCTCGCCGTCCATCAGGACGTATTCCTTGTCGTTGCGGAACAGCTCCTTGGCCTTGATGGAGTTGTTCAGGAACGAGATGAGCGGGGTGTTGACCGAGTCGTAGAGGTTGTCGATCCCGAGGTGGTCCTCCACCTTGGTGATACCGGGCTCGAGCACCGAGATGGTGCGCTTCTTCTCGTCGACCTCGTAGTCGACGTCCTTGCGCATCGACTTGGCGATGATCGCGAACTCGCCGTACCACTTCACCTCGTCCTGGGTCGGACCGCTGATGATGAGCGGGGTCCGGGCCTCGTCGATGAGGATCGAGTCGACCTCGTCGACGATGGCGAAGTTGTGCCCGCGCTGGACGCAGTCCGCGATGTCATCGGCCATGTTGTCGCGCAGGTAGTCGAAGCCGAGCTCGTTGTTGGTGCCGTAGGTGATGTCTGCGGCATAGGCGACGCGGCGCTCGGCCGGGCGCATGCTCGGCAGGATCACGCCCGTGGTCAGCCCGAGGAAGTGGTGGATCCGGCCCATCCACTCCGCGTGGTACTTCGCGAGGTAGTCGTTGACCGTGACGACGTGGACGCCCTTGCCCGACAAGGCGTTGAGGTAGGCGGGCAGCGTCGAGACCAGCGTCTTGCCCTCGCCGGTCTTCATCTCGGCGATGTTGCCGAGGTGGAGTGCCGCGCCGCCCATGAGCTGGACGTCGTAGTGCCGCTGGCCGATGACCCGGTTGGCAGCCTCACGCACGACCGCGAAGGCCTCAGGCATCAGGTCGTCGAGGGTCTCGCCCTTCTCCAGCCGGTCCTTGAACTCCTGCGTCATCCCGCGGAGCTCGTCGTCGGTCATCTTGACGAAGTCGTCCTCGATGGCGTTGACCGTCTTGGCGATCGCCTCCAGCTCGCGAAGGATCTTGCCCTCGCCGATGCGGAGGAGCTTGTCGATGATGGCAGGCACGGTGATGAAACTCCGTCATGAAGATTGATGAGACTGGACAATTCAGGAAAAGGACGGCCGGATGGCCGTCGATCATGCTACCCACGCCACCCAGCGACAGCAGAGGCGGCGGCCAGCGCAGGCGCGAGATCACCGCGAGGCTCCACCACGATGCTCGTCAGCCCCAGCCAACCGGCCAGCCGGACCAGCTCGGCCGCGAGCTCCTCAGCGGTCGCTGCGGGCGCGCGCTCCTCGGCGTACGCGCCCTTCACCAGCAGCCGACCACCCGCACGGTCGGCCTTCAGGTCCACCCGGGCCACGATCGCGTCGCCCAGCAGGAAGGGCAGCACGTAGTAGCCGTGCACGCGCTTGTGGGCCGGGACGTAGATCTCGATCCGGTAGTGGAAGCCGAAGAGCTGCTCGGCGCGGTCGCGCTCCCAGACCATCGGGTCGAACGGGCTGAGCAGGGTCCTGGCCTCGACGCGTCGCGGCAGCTTGGCCGCCGTGTGGAGGTACGCCGACTTCCCCCAGCCCTGCACCTGGACCGGTTGGAGCTCCCCGGTCTCGACCAGGGTCTCGACCGCAGCCTTCGCGTCGGCCATCGACATCCGGTAGTAGTCGGCGAAGCAGCGGACCGTGCCGACGCCGTGCGAGCGTGCAGCGCGGCGGACCAGCTCGACGTCCGCATCCACCTTGCTCGGTCTCGGCAGGGCCAGGACATGCGGGGGCAGCACCCGCTCCGGGACGTCGTACAACACCTCGAACTGACTGGTGCGGCCAGCGATCGCCACGTCACCCACGAGGAAGAGGTAGTCGAGGACCCGGCGAGCATCCGACCAGTTCCAGCCCCAGTGCTCCTTGAGCCGGGGCTGGCTGAACTCCTCGTCGAGCCCCCGCGCCGTGACCGGGCCCCGATCGCGTACGGCGGCCAGGACGCGCGGCTCGAGGTCCGAGTCAGCGACGAAGCCCCACTTGCCGCGCTGGGTGCGGTAGCGGTCCATGCGGTGCTGCATCACCGGCCACAGGTCCACCGGCATGAAGGCCTGGACATGAGCCCAGTACTCCACGAGGCGACGAGGGCGTTGCTGCGAGGCTCGCCGCAGGAGGTCGGGGTCGTAGGGACCCATCCGCGAGTAGAGCGGCATGTAGTGGGCACGCTGCAGCACGTTGACCGAGTCCACCTGCAGGACGCCGGTCCGTCCGACCGTGCGCTGGAGCGTCGCCATCGACGCCGTGGCATGGGGGCGGTCGGTGAAGCCCTGGGCCGCCAGGGCGACGCGGCGTGCCTGGACGTTCGACAGTGACTGCAGCGGTGTCATCGCCTGGCCATCGCCGTCAGGGAAGGTCGAGCAGCTTTTCCTTCATGGCATACATCACAGCTTCCATCCGTGAGTGCAGCTGCAGCTTCTCCAAGATGTTGCGCACGTGGTTCTTCACGGTGTTCTCGGAGATGAACAGCTCCTTGGCGACCTCGCGGTTGTTCAGGCCCTTGGCGACCAGCCGCAGCACCTCGAGCTCACGGTCGGTGAGCTTGAGCGCCGTGCTCCGCTCCTTGTTGGGCTTGGACATCTGCTTGAACTCGTCGATCAGCTTGACCGCCATGGACGGGCTGATCAGCGACTGGCCCTCGTTGACCACGCGGACCGCCTGCGCGACCTCCTCGATCGAGGAGTCCTTCAAGAGATATCCCGAGGCGCCGTTCTTGACGCTCTCGTAGAGGTCGCCCTCCTCGTCGGACACCGTCAGCATGATGATCTTGGCCGACGGCACGCCCTCCTTGATGGCAGTGCAGGCCTCGACGCCGCTGCGTCGCGGCATCCGGACGTCGAGGAGCACGACGTCAGGCACGAGGGCGACAGCGAGCTCGGTGCCGGTGATGCCGTCTTCTGCCTCGCCCACCACCTCGATGTCGAGATCCTGCGCCAGCAGCATCGTGAGCCCCCGGCGGAACAGCTCCTGGTCATCGACCACGAGAACTCGGATGGGCTCGGCCCCTGGCCTCATTGTTGCCTCGGTCACGCCCGCATCATGTCATGACGCGGGCGTGACCGGTCTTCACTTGGGGCTCTCTTGGTCCAGATCCAGCGAAATCACGCCGTAGTCGTAGCCACGCCGGCGGTAGACCACCGAGGGCTTCTCGCTGTCCTTGTCGACGAAGAGGTAGAAGTCGTGACCCACCAGCTCCATCTCGTACAGGGCGGTGTCGAGGGTCATGGGCGTGGCCGCGTGGGACTTCTCGCGCACGACCAGGGGCCCGTCGCCCACGACGGTGATCGGACCCACCTGACGCTCGGTGACTGTCTCGTCGAGGCCCTCCGAGCTCTCCTCCGTCTTCAGCGGCTCCACCTCCGCCAGCGCCTCGCTCACGGAGAGCGGCGCGTGCCGACCGTGGTGGACGCGGCGGCGGTCCGCGGCCCGACGCATCTGGGCGGCCATCTTGTCGACCGCCAGGTCCAGCGCCCCCATCTTGTCCTCAGCAGCTGCCTCGGCGCGGATCACCGGACCCTTGGAGAAGGCGGTGAGCTCCACTCGGGTGGCTCGGTCGTGTTGTCGTGGGTTCTTCTCCTGTTCCACCTCGACCTGCACGCGGATGATCCGGTGATCGTGCTTCTCGAGTCTGGCGAGCTTGTCCGAAACATGTTCACGGAACCGCTCAGACACCTCGCAGTGTCGGCCGGTGACCACAACATCCATGTGAACCTCCTTGTAGCGGGCTGCTCAAGCACCCACGCCTGCACGTTTGGCAAGGTGAGATGGAGCCCGCCCGGCCGACCTGGTCTTCGTCCCCACAATCGCCTGCTGGGGCTTCCGCAGCTTGAATGCCACTACCGGCCCTCTCCCGACGGTCGCCGTGTCTGACGGCGGCGCCGAAGCAGGACTTACGTCTAAGCCGCACCGTGATCGGCTGTCTCCAGCCTTACGTGGACCGTTTCGCCTGCGACTGGCATCGGCTTGCCATCCATGATGGTGCGCACGCGCACCGGCCCGGATGACGCAACCACGGACCCGGACGGACTCCATGGACCGACGCTAGCCCCTTGCACCTCAGGACAAAAGCGAACGGCTGAATTGAGCGGGAAGCCTGCGGCGCGTCGCGGCGATGACGGCGATGCCGACCGGGGTCAGACCCACCGCGGTCAGGGCACGTTGGGCCTCGGCGGCGGTGGCGCCCGTGGTCAAGACGTCGTCACAGATCACCACGTGCCCATGGGTGTGTCGCCGGGCGAGTCGGGCCAGCCGGGGTGAGGGACACGCCATCGAGCCGGCCAGGTTGGCCGATCGCTGGTCGGCGGACAGTCCTGCCTGGTCCACCACCGATCGGCTCGACACCAGCAACGGTGCAGACGACGCGGTGAGTCCATGGCTCCGCAGGCGGGACACCGCGACCCGGACGAGGGCGCCCATCGGGTCGTAGCCCCGGCGCCGGCCGGATCCTGGGCGCGAGGGCACCGGAACGAGCACGAGCGGTTGCTCGTGGTGCGGTACGGCGCACAGCACGGACTCGACCAGCAGGTCGCCCAGGACCCGACGGAAGGCGAACTGGCCCCGGTCCTTGTGGCCGACGACCATCTCCCGGACGGCCCCGTCGTAGTCGGCCACGGCCCACGGGGTCACCAGGCCCGGCGGCGTCGGCTGGGGCCAGGAGATGCTCGCCCGGGCGGGTAGCAGCCCCCAGCACGCAGGACAGAGCATCCGACCGGGGCGCCCGCACCCGACGCAGGTGCTCCCCGTCAGCAGGTCGAGGACGGCGTCGCGCACCCCGTCATCGCATCAGGCCTGCCGCGCCGCGACAAGGCCCCGCTCGGAGGCTGTGGAGGCCTCAGCCGACGTAGGTCAGCGAGGAGAGCCCCTGCTCGGGCGCCTGCAGCGGGCGCTCGGGGGCAGTGAGGTCACTGACGGCGTCCCGGGCCACGGCAAACACCTCTGCACCCTCCACCGGGGAGCTGACGAGCTCGCGCTTGCCGCCGCGGACGGACGAGGCCCCCACGAGGAAGAGCTCGCCGGGCGAGCCGTCCACCGAGATCGTCGCGACCTGGGAGAGGTCGTCGTTGATGTCCGTCAGCACCGAGATGCTGGTCGGGGACCGCCAGCCGATGTCTCGGATGACCGGCGTCGCAGCGGCGGGCTGGAAGTCCAGCACGACCGCCCGCGTCGCCCGCAGCACGTTGCCCGAGAGGTTGTGGAGGACCCGGCTGGCGACGACCCGGTCGCCCGTCGGCGTACGCACGACAGCGACCAGCCTGCTTCCGTCGCGAGAGACGAGCAGGCGGCGTACGTCGCGGCCGCTCATGCCGGGCACGTTGATGGCGCGCGGCGACTGGTCGCCGATGACGACGCTGATCACCGCGCCGCCGCGTGCGCGGTCGGCCAGCCAGATCCGGTCCGCGAAGTCCCAGGCAGGGGGCAGGAGGTTGCGGCCGCCGCTGGCCACCAGCTTGGCTCGAACCTCCTCGTCGACGGGGGCGACGAGGACGTCCTGGCCGTCGGTCGTGACACCGGCCACCCGGTCACCGGCCAGGTTGACGCCGATGGAGCGCACCCCGAGCCGCTCGGTGCCCATCGCACCGGAGGTCTCGGTGAGCGACCCGATGGAACCACGCACGACACGACCGTCCACCAGGCCGAACAGGTCGCCACTCGCCTGCGCCCCGGTGGGGTCGTAGGCGGTCCCGACCTCTCTGGTGACAGGGATCGCCTCGCTGGACTCGCCTTGCTCCTCCTCGCCGATCGCGAGCTGCAACGCCCTGATCCGCTGATCCTGGCGCAGGGTCCAGACCAGCTGGGTGAGGATCAGGTCGCGGCGCTCGTCGTCGACGGCGCTGGGATCTCCGAGCAGCGAGACCTCCGCTGTGCCGTCAGCCTTGACCGGCACCGGGAACGACTCGAAGCCCGGGGGAACGACGGTTCGACTCACCCGGGGATCGGCCGTCGGGTCGTCGAGCAGACCCCGAACCATCGAGGACGCCAGCTGATCACCCTCGGGGACGAAGACCGGTTCCGGCACAAGGATCTGGGTGGTGGGGTCGAAGAAGTACAGGGACACGCGGCGATACACGCCCGCGAACCACGTCTCTGGGACGATCAGCGCGTCCGGCAGCACGGCGATGCGCCGCTCCCCGTTCTCGACCGTGACCTCGAACACCTGGGTCTTCTCGTCCCGCGACCGCTGCCAGGCACCCCGTTCGTCGTACATCTCGAGGCTGCTCATCGGGAGTGCCACCTCCCGCTCGCCCTCCGGGTCACCCAGCTCGCCATAGGTGACGATCGCCTCCGGTTTCCAGCTCAGCTGCGCGTCGGCGGTGAGGAACTGGCGAGCGACACTCGTCGTGCTGGGCGTCGCCTTCATCGCCTCCAGGAAGTGGAGGACGATCTCGGTCGCCGACTCCCCCTTCTGCGGCGGCTTGGGGTCGTAGGCGATGCCGGACGTGGTGGTGTCGGTGGTGTCGGTTCGGACCTCGGTGACCGGCCCCTCGCTCGGCATGCGCACACACGCCGACATCACCAGCAGGGTGCAGAGGAGGAGGGCGGCGCGGGCCGCCAAGGTCTTCACGCGGACTCCAGGGCGTCCGCGGGCACGAGCGGCAGCGGGCTGTGCCGGAGCGGCTCGTTGAGCCTGCGGGGCAGCGTGAGCCGGAACTGCGAGCCCTCGCCCGGCCGACCCCAGGCCTGGAGCCATCCCCCGTGCAGGTGGGTGTCCTCGAGCGAGATCGACAACCCCAGGCCGGTGCCGCCACTGGTGCGGGCGCGCGCCGGGTCGGCACGCCAGAACCTGTTGAACACCATGGCCGACTCGCCGGGTCCGAGCCCGACGCCATGGTCGCGGACCGCGATCGCGGCAGAGTGCTCGTCGCCCCCGACGAAGACGTGGATGTCACGGGACTCGGCATGGTCGATGGCGTTGGTGACGAGGTTGCGCACGATCCGCTCGACGCGGCGTACGTCCGCCTCCGCCAGGCACGGGTGCCCGGGTCCGTGCACGATCACCCGCGTGTCGCGCTGCTCGGCCAGGGCCCGCGTCAGGTCGACCACACGATGGGCCACGTGGACCAGGTTGACGTCCTCGGGCTCGAGGACCGCCGCTCCTGCGTCGAAGCGGCTGATCTCCAGGAGATCGGCCAGCAGGGTCTCGAAGCGGTCCAGCTCCTTCTGCAACAGCTCGGCCGCGCGCTTGGAGCCGGGGTCGAAGTCCGTCCGCGCGTCGTGCAGGACGTCGCTGGCCATGCGTACGGTGGTCAGCGGTGTGCGCAGCTCGTGCGAGACGTCGGACACGAACCTGCGCTGCAGGCGACTGAGTTCCTCCAGCTGGCGGATCTGCTTCTGGAGGTTGCTGGCCATCTGGTTGAACGAGGTCGCGAGGCGCGCCAGGTCGTCCTCACCGGTCACGCGCAGCCGCTCCTGCAGCTGTCCGGCGGCGAGCCGTTCGGCGACGCGTCGCGCCATCCGCACCGGCGTCACGACCTGTCGGGTGACCACCCAGGCCAGTCCGGCGACCAGGAGCAGCAACAGCGCCCCTGCCGTCAGCAGCGCCCGACCGACCAGGTCGAGGGTGTCGGACTCCTCCTCGAGGGAGTAGAGGTAGTAGAGCGTGTACGTCTCGTTGTCGGCCGGCAGGGTCACCTGGCTGCCGACGACGATGCCCGGCCCCGGCGGCAGCCCGGTGATCTCCCGGCTGGTCCGGATCGTGGTGAAGGTCCAGGAGGTGGCCGCCGGCTGCTCGAAGTGCTCCTGCAGCGACGCCGGTACGCTCGACAGCTCGAGGCCCCGGGTGAACTGGGCGCCGCCGTCCTCGAGCCGGCCGCCGGGCCCGGCCGCCGGCGAGAGGATCACGGCGAAGCCCCGGGAGGAGCCGCGGCTGATGATCGGCGCGACGAGGTCCTCCTGCTGTCGGGACTCGTCGTCGGTGCCGACCGCGGAGGAGAGCCGCTCGCGGGCATCGGCCGTCTCGTTCTCGGCCTCGGCGACCACCTGGTCCACTCGGTTGTCGACGAGACCGTCCCGGGTCTGCTGGATGAGGAACGCCCCGACGATTCCCACCACTGTGGCGGAGAGCAGCAGGGTGCTGGCCACGACCCGGGCCTGGATCGAGCGGCGCCAGAACGTCAGGGCCCGCCGGACGCCGTGGGTCGCTCTGTCCACCGGCCGGATCGGGGGTGCAGCGACGGGGGTCTGGGGCGTGGACATGGTCGGGCTACGCCGTACCGGCCTTGTATCCCACGCCGCGGACCGTGACGACGATCTCGGGGTTCTCGGGGTCGTGCTCGACCTTGGACCGCAACCGCTGGACATGCACGTTGACGAGCCTCGTGTCGGCGCTGTGGCGGTAGCCCCACACCTGCTCGAGCAGCACCTCGCGGGTGAAGACCTGCCACGGCTTGCGAGCAAGGCACACGAGGAGGTCGAACTCGAGCGGGGTCAGGTTGACCGACTCCTCGCCGCGCGTCACGGAGTGCCCGGCGACGTCGATGCTGAGGTCGCCGATGGTGAGGGACTCGTTGGTGGGCGCATCGTTTCGGCGGACGCGGGCGCGGATCCGCGCCACGAGCTCCTTGGGCTTGAACGGCTTGACGACGTAGTCATCAGCTCCGGACTCCAGGCCCACCACCACGTCGATGGTGTCGCCCTTCGCCGTCAGCATCACGATGGGGACCCCGGACTCGGCCCGGATCTCCCGGCAGACGTCGATGCCGTCCTTGCCCGGCAGCATGAGGTCGAGCAGGACGAGGTCGGGCTTGAAGCTGCGGAAGGCTTCGAGGGCCAGGTCGCCACGGGTGACGATCCGGCACTCGAAGCCTTCCTGGCGCAGCACGATGGACAGCATCTCGGCGAGCGACGAGTCGTCGTCCACCACCAGCACGCTGCCCCTCGTGGGCTGCTCGGTCGGGCTCATGTGAGGCAGTCTGCCTCAGTATCGGTACAGATCGGACTTGTAGGGGCCTTCGACCGGCACGCCGAGGTAGGCAGCCTGTTCCTTGGAGAGCTCCGTCAGCTCGACACCGAGGGCGTCGAGGTGGAGACGGGCGACCTCTTCGTCGAGGTGCTTGGGCAGCACGTGCACACCGAGGTCGTACTCGTCGGCCTTCGTGTAGAGCTCGATCTGTGCCAGCACCTGGTTGGTGAAGGAGTTCGACATCACGAACGACGGGTGACCCGTCGCGTTGCCGAGGTTGAGCAGACGACCCTCCGACAGGACGATGACCTTCTTGCCGGGCTCGCCGTCCTCCCCCGGGAAGATCCACTGGTGGACCTGCGGCTTGATCTCGTCCTTGACGATGCCGGGGATCTTGGCCAGGCCGGCCATGTTGCTCTCGTTGTCGAAGTGACCGATGTTGCCGACGATCGCCTGGTGCTTCATCTTCATGAAGTGCTCGACGGTGATGATGTCGAAGTTGCCCGTGGTGGTGATGAAGATGTCAGCCGTCTCGACGACCGACTCGAGGCGCTTGACCTCGTAGCCGTCCATGGCCGCCTGCAGCGCGCAGATCGGGTCGATCTCGGTGACGATGACGCGAGCGCCCTGGCCGCGGAGCGACTCGGCCGAGCCCTTGCCGACGTCGCCGTAGCCACACACGACGGCGACCTTGCCGCCGATCATGACGTCGGTCGCGCGGTTCAGGCCGTCGATCAGCGAGTGGCGGCAGCCGTACTTGTTGTCGAACTTGCTCTTGGTGACCGAGTCGTTGACGTTGATCGCCGGGAAGAGCAGCGTGCCCTCGCGGAAGCGGTCGTAGAGACGCAGGACGCCGGTGGTGGTCTCCTCGGAGACTCCCTTGATGTCCTTGGCGATGTTGGTCCAGTGCTGCGGCTTGGCCTCGACCGAGCGGGCCAGGACACGCAGCACCTCCTTGAACTCCTCGTTGTCGGTGCTGTCCTGGGACGGCACGACGCCGGTCTTCTCGAACTCCGCACCGAGGTGCAGGAGCATGGTGATGTCGCCACCGTCGTCGAGCAGGACGTTGGGGCCGACCGGGTTGCCGGCGGTGTCGGCGGTGTCGGCGGTGTCGGCGAAGTCGAAGACCTTCTCGGCCTCGTCCCAGTACTCCGCGAGCGACTCGCCCTTCCAGGCGAACACGGGCGTACCGGCGGGCGCGTCGACAGTGCCCCCGGTGGACGGGCGTCCCACGACGACGGCCGCGGCGGCGTGGTCCTGGGTGGAGAAGATGTTGCAGGTGGCCCAGCGGACGTCGGCACCGAGCGCGGTCAGCGTCTCGATGAGGACGGCGGTCTGGATCGTCATGTGCAGTGATCCGGCGATGCGGGCTCCGGCGAGCGGCTGGCTCGCGGCGAAGCGCTCACGCATGGCCATCAGTCCGGGCATCTCGTGCTCGGCGAGCTCGATCTCCTTGCGGCCGTATTCGGCCAGGCTGAGGTCAGCGACCTTGAAGTCCATCGTTGTCTCCTGAAGTGTGTGGAGCGCGTCTGCGCCGCACGTCTGTGCGTCGTCGGGATCTCCCACGCTGACTTCAGAAGCGTAGAACCGGCTTCACCGATTCTCAGAATCCTCGACGGGCCCGCCGGGGGTCACCTCGGGTGCCACGTCGGGGAGGCCGTCGATGGTCGGTTCGCGCACGTCGGGATGCGTGCTGTCGTGATCGCCGTCGTGCCCCTTGTCCTGGCGGTGGGGCAACAGGTGCATGAGGGCGACGACGATGCCGCCGACGACGAGTCCCAGGACTGCCGAGAGCAGCGTGTTGACCAACCATCCCCCCACGCCACCGAAGGCACCGAGCGCGTCGTGGGCGCCCTCCTCGAGGTGGTGCACGAAGTCGTACGGCGCATGCAGGACCTCGGCGAGGGTGCCGCTCAGCGACTTGGACAGGTCGTTCAGGCTGAACAGGAGGATGTGCCCCCCGACCCAGATCATGGCCGCGATGCCGATCACCGAGATGACCGCCAGCACCTTGGGCATGCCGGCGACGAGTGCGTAGCCGACCTTCTTCGCCACCTGGGAGGGCTTGGTCGTGAGGTGGACGCCGACGTCGTCCATCTTGACCAGGAGCGCGACGAAGCCGTAGACGGCAATGGTGATGAAGATGGCGACCACGGTCAGGATCACGGCCTTGGTGACGAAGCCCGGATCGGACTTCACCACGTCATTGAGTGCGATCACCATGATCTCGGCCGACAGGATGAAGTCGGTGCGGATGGCACCGGCGACCGTCGCCTTCTCGTGCTCGGGCGTGAGCCCGCCGAGCTCCTCGACCTCTGCCTCGGTCTCCTGTTCGTGGCCGTGCCCGCTGATCTTCTCCCAGACCTTGTGGGCACCCTCGTAGGCCAGGAAGGTGCCACCGAAGATCAACAGGATCGGCAGCAGCCAGGGGGCGAACTCGCTGAGCAGCAGGGCCGCGGGCAGGATGAACAACAGCTTGTTGCGCAGCGAGCCGATGGCGATCTTCTTGATGATCGGCAGCTCGCGGGCGGCCGCGGAGCCCTGGAGGAACTGGGGCGTCACGGCGGTGTCGTCGACGACCACGCCGGCGGCCTTTCCGCTCGCCCGACCGGCGGCAGCGCCGATGTCGTCGACCGAGGCGGCGGCCAGCTTGGCCATCGCTGCCACGTCGTCGAGCAGGGCGAAGAGTCCTGCGGCCATCAGGCGATCTCTCTCACGTCACTCACGACGTCACCCTATCCAGCGCTCATTCGTCGACCAGACCCACGCGGAGGTACTCCGCGGCGTAGAGGCCCTGCAGCATGAGCGAGGCGTAGCGCGCCACCTCCGTGGCCGCGTCGGTCGTCAGGGTCTCCGTCCGCACCCCGCGGTCGGCCGCCGCTGCCTGCAGACGACCACGCTGCTCCCTGACCGCCGGGTCCTCCGCCCCGTCGTCGAGGACGACGAGGAGTGGGCGTCGGTCACCGACCTCCTCGGCGAAGGGATCCTCGAAGACGTCCCGCTGCCGGGTCGCCTCGATCAGCGGGAGGAGGTGGTCGGCGTCAGCGGCGAGTGCGCTGCGGCCGCTCGCGCGCCGCATCGACTCCGCGACGCGTCGAGCCGCGCGGGCGGCCAGCACGGAGCCGCCCCACACGACCGGCGTGGTGTCGGCCAGGGCGATGGCCAGCATCTTCGCCGGGTTGACGGCCAGGTCTCGGTGGGGCGAGCAGGAGAGGGCGACCTCGTCCAACGCCGTCGCGACGCTCTCGGCATCGGCGCGCGGGCCCAGGCCGACCTGCTCGAGGTAGTCGAGCATGACGACCGCGGTGGCGAGCTGGTCACCCGTGACGGTCGGCAGGATGGTGGTGTAGCGGCCGGCCGCGTGCTCGGCGACCAACGACGTGGGCGGACACGCGACGACGACCTGTGCCCCGCGGCGTACGGCCTCGGCGACCGCGGACGCGGAGGGCGAGTCCGAGCCCTCGGGCGCCAGCATCACGACCAGGTCGAGGCTCCCGGTCCAGCCGGGCAGTGCCGGAGCGGGCCAGGCGACGAACGGGACCGGGCACCGCGGCTCCAGGACGGCCCGCAGCAGGCGGGAGTCGGGACCGGCGGCGATGACCGCGCGCGGTCTCGACGACGTGCGGTCACGGGCGATCGCCTCGGCGGTGGCGCTGGCGGCGTCGTGGGACTCCCGGCGCACTCGGGCGCCGCTCTCCGCCAGGCTCCGCAGCCGGAGGCCGAACGCCTCCAGCACCGCCTCGTCGTCGAGCCGGGACTCGTCGAACCACGTGGCCATGTCGCTCCCGCTCCCGGCTCAGGCCGGCTTGCGGGCTTCGTCGACGAGCAGCACCGGGATGTCGTCGCGGACCGGGTAGGCCAGGCCGCAGCCGGCGCAGACGAGCTCCTCGCCCTGCACGGACAGGTCGCCGTGGCAGTCGGGGCACACGATGATGTCGAGCAGACCCTGGTCGATGTTCATGACTGACTCCTGATGATCGTGAGGATCTCGTCGCGGACGCGCTCCATGGTGGCACGGTCCCGGCCCTCGGCGTTGAGCCGCAGCAGCGGCTCGGTGTTGGACGGACGGACGTTGAACCACCAGTCGTCATGGCTCACGGTGAGCCCGTCCAGACGGTCGGTGGTGACACCTTCGGCGTCGGCGTACTGCTCCTCGAGGCCGTCGACGATGCTGGCCTGGTCGGCAGAAGTCGAGTTGATCTCACCGCTGACGACATAGCGCTCGTACGCCGACAACAGCTCGGACAGGGGCGCGTCGGTCTCCGCCAGCGCAGCCAGCGCGTGCAGCGCCGCCAGCATGCCCGAGTCGGCCTTCCAGAAGTCGCGGAAGTAGAAGTGGCCGCTGTGCTCGCCACCGAAGATCGCACCGGTCTCGGCCATGGTGGCCTTGATGTAGGAGTGGCCGACGCGGGTGCGGACCGGCTTGCCGCCGAGCTCGGTGACCATCTCCGGCACGGCGCGGCTGGTGATCAGGTTGTGGATGATCGTCGACCCGGGCTCCTTGGCGAGCTCCCGGGCGGCGATCAGCCCGGTCAGGGTCGACGGCGAGACCGCGACGCCACGCTCGTCGACGAGGAAGCAGCGGTCGGCGTCGCCGTCGAAGGCCAGACCGATGTCGGCTCCCTCGGTCAGGACCCGCTCCTGCAGGTCGACCAGGTTGGTGGGCTCGATGGGGTTGGCCTCGTGGTTCGGGAAGGTGCCGTCGAGCTCGAAGTACATCGGCACGACCTCGATGCGGTCGGTGCCGACGCGCTCGAAGACTGTGGGGGCGGTGAGCCCTGCCATTCCGTTGCCGGCGTCGATGACGACCTTCAGGGGTCGCCCCACCCGGGGCTCGGGGACGGGCGCCAGCGACAGCAGGTGTGCGGCGTACGCCTCCAGCACGTCCTGCTGGCTCACGCTGCCGACGGTGGTGGCGCGCCGATGGCCACCACGGACCACCGAGTCGCGGATCTCCAGCAACCCCGAGTCGGAGCCGATCGGCACCGCGCCGGCTCGGCACATCTTCATCCCGTTGTACCCCGCAGGGTTGTGGCTCGCGGTGAACATCACGCCCGCGTGGTCGAGGCGGCCGGACGCGAAGTAGAGCTGGTCGGTCGAGGCCAGCCCGATCATGATGACGTCGGCGCCGGCCTCGGTCGCGCCCGCGGCGAACGCGCCCGCGAGGTCGGGCGAGCCGGGCCGCATGTCGTGGCCGATGACGATCGTCGGGGCGCCGATCACCTCGACGAACGCGGCGCCTGTCGCACGCGCGAGATCCTCGTCGAGCTGGTCCGGAACGGTGCCGCGGACGTCGTAGGCCTTGAAGATGGCGTTGACGTTCGCCTGGTCCAGCGTCGCACTCGTCGGCATGGGGGCAGCGTAGTCAGGAGGCTGCGTGCCGCTCCGGGTCGGCCCGGTCGGAGTAGTGCCGGAGCGCCTCGAGGAAGTCGTCCCGCCCGAAGGCGGGCCAGGGCTTCGAGCACACGTAGACCTCGGCGTGCGCCGTCTGCCACGGGAAGAAGCCGGACAGGCGGTGCTCACCGCTCGTGCGGATGACGAGGTCGATCTCCTTCACCGGGCCGCCGCCGAGGTGCGCCGTGATCGCCTCCGGGTCCGAGGCGTCGGCGCCGTCCCGCATCGCGGCACGGATGGCGCCCACGATGTCGGCCCGTCCGTCGTAGGCGATCGCCATCGTCAGGTGTCTCGCCCGGCCGGCAGTGGTGCGGACCGCTCCGGTGAGCGCCCCCCTCACGTCCGGCGGCAGCATCTCGAGGTCCCCGGACACGTGCAGCGACCACTGCTCCGACCGCTCCACGAGGCTCGGCAGCTCGCCGGCCAGCAGGTCGAAGAGGAAGCCCACCTCGTGCGCCGGGCGCTTGCGGATGTTGTCCGCCGACAGGACGTAGGTCGTCACGTGCTCGATGCCCGCCTCCACACACCACGCGAGCAGGTCCTCGACGTGTTGGGCCCCGGCCCGGTGACCGTGGCTCACATTGGTGAGCCCGGCGGCTCTGGCCCAGCGGCGATTGCCGTCCATCACGACCCCGACGTGGACGGGCGCCCTGCTCATGCGGACCTCGCTCACAGGCTGGCCGCCAGGCGGTTGCCCAGGTCGGCGATCAGCTCCGGGTCACCCGTCGTCCCCGGCTGCCACGGGACTTCAAGACGGTCCTTGGTGGTGTCGGCATAGCGCGGTACGACGTGCAGGTGGAAGTGGAAGACCGACTGCCATGCCTCGGCGCCGGAGCAGTTGAGCAGGTTGACCCCGTCGGCATCGAAGGCGACGACAGCGGCCTTGGCGATGCGTTGGGCGGCGCTCGTCACGTCGACCAGGTCGTCGGCGCTGATGTCCAGCAGGTCCCGGCTGTGCCGCTTCGGAATGACCAGCACGTGCCCGTCGGAGGCGGGGTTGATGTCCATGAAGGCGTACGTCGAAGGGCTTTCGGCGACCTTGACGCTCGGGATGTCGCCGGCCGCGATGCCGCAGAACAGGCAGGAGTCGGTCATGTGGCTCACGCTAGCGAGTCACGGGGCCAGTGGGGGTCTACCGTCTGCGGATCAGTGGGCCGGAGGACCGGTGTGACAACCCATTGACGGCGCGTTCCGTATTCACTGTGAAGCCCTGGCCACCGGAGGAGAATCATGGACACGATGCAGGAGAAGCTGGATCGCTCGTTCGGCGACGGTCCCGCGCTTCCGCCGGTCGGCATCCACGTCACCGCAGGTCGACGCGCCCTGATCCGGCGACGGGTGGCCGGCGTGACTGCCGGCCTCGCTGCCGTCACCGTGCTGATCGCGGGCTGGTACGCCGTCTCGCCCGGTTCCACGACCGCCTCCGACCTGCGCGGCGGGGATCCGGCTTCGACGACCTCCCCGGCCGATCCGAGTCCCTCGCAGGACTCCGCCCCTGCTGCTTCCGAGGCGCCATGGCCCAAGGCGAGTGGCCCAGGTCCTGGTCCTGGTGTGTTGATCCGCTACACAGACGGGGAGCTCGAGGTCCGGCCGGGAGTGATCGTCCACGAGCACATCGGTAATCCCTACGGGTTGCAGCCGCCGGAGTTCTCCGACGCACTCGACGTGACGTGGAAGGGCGAGCGGCACTGGCTGATCATCAAGAAGCGCCGGATGCCTCTGGGCACTCTGGATTTGTGGTCGGAGCCCAGCGATGGTTGGGCGAGCTTCGCCGACTACGTCGCCAGCCAGGTCGACCCCACTGCGGGCATCGTCAGCGGTTGGCCGGAGACGTTCCGGCTCGACGACGAGGAACGGGTCGTCCCGACTCCCGGCACCCAGGTCCTCAATCGCACCGACGACCCGCAGCTCGGTCCGACCTTCGCGTCACCGGGCGACATCACGGGCGCGGCGGTGGTGTCGGTCGCCGGCAAGGAGGGGAACTACTTCGTCGTGTGGCGGGTGGTCGACGGGACGCTCGACGTGATCACCACGCCGCCCGGCGACATCGTCGGACGCACGTTCGAGGAGCTCCTGGCCTGGGCCCAGCTGAAGTACGCCTCGGGCGAGGGACTGCGATGAGGACCCCTTCGAGGGACGCCGAGTTCAGCGCCTTCGTCAGCGCTCGACGCACCCATCTCCGGCGCATCGCCTACGCGGTGTGCGGCGACTGGCACCAGGCGGACGACCTCCTCCAGACCGCGCTGGTCAAGCTGTACGTCGCCTGGCCGCGGCTGCACCTGGATGGCCGCGAGGAGGCCTACGTCCGGCAGATCATCGTGCGCGCCAACATCGACGAGAGCCGACGACCCTGGCGACGCGAGCGGCCCGGCCTTCTCGGGCACGACGCCGTCGCCAGGACGGAGCTGCCGCTCGAGGAGCGGTCGGCCCTCTTCGACGCGTTGCAGGATCTGCCCATCGCGCAACGCAAGGTGGTCGTGCTGCGGCATTGGCTGGGCTTGTCGGTGGAGGAGACAGCGAGTGAGCTGGGCATCGCGACCGGCACGGTCAAGAGCCACTCGTCGCGAGGCCTCGAGAAGCTGAGGACGGCGCTGGCTCGAATGGAAGGAGCCGAGCCGCACTCGGCCATCGAGGCCTCTCAGTCCCCGGCCACCCAAGGTCCCTCCTGAAGAGTGCGGGCCGGACCTGTGCCGCACTCTTCAGGAGGGTCGTGGAGGCGTAGCCGGGAGGGCGTAGGGGCGATCTGAGCGCGTGCCTGCGGCCCTGTAGGTGGTGGTCTGCGGGTGTGGGGCCGGGGTCGTCACTGTCACGAGCGTCACGGCCTTGACTCCGCATGTCGGTGTCATAAGTTTGGCGCGATGACGAGCGAATCGTTGGAACGAGAGTGGCAACTCCTCTTGAAGGCCGACCCTGCCGCCAGAGCCGCGCTCGCTGCGACGGGCCCTCGTGGCGCGTACGAGTCGATCACCTGGTCCCGAATCGACCTGCTCGGCGATCCTCGGATGCCCCACGCAGGTGACCTCTATTGCGCTTGGGCCGAGCTTGAGGACCTGTACGAGATCGGCCGCTCAGGCCCGGAGCAGTTCCACGCAGTCGTTCGCACCGCGGCGCAGAGTTGGCTGGCAAGACCCGCCGCGCAGTCCAGTGAGTGGCTCGAACGATGGGCGACCGACACGCGTGGCGCGGTTGCCGCACGGTTCACGGCGGATGGAACGATCCTGGACAGCTCGTCCTGACGACCGCACTCACCGGCGACCGGTGCATGGAACGAACGATTTGCCGCGGCCGTCGAAGCCGTATGCGATCTGCCCCAGCGATCATGCTGGCGTTACTGACCGCCGCCACCTTCCTGCCTTTCGGGCATGAGCCAGCAGCGGCCTCGTGCGCCAGCCCCTACCTCACCAACGTCGACGATCTGGTGACTCGCCCAGGCGCCACCGTCGAGATCAAAGGTGCTGGTTTCGCGAACGGCTGTCAGGACCTCGGCTCGTGTACGACCACGCTCGGCTGCAGTGAGTGCGACTACGGCGCCGAGCCCACGCCGAGGAGCGGCATCACTCTGACCCTGCGCCAGCAGGGACGCTCGTGGCCCCTCGGCACAGCCGAGGCCGGGGAGAACGCCACGGTCACCTGGACCGTCGACATCCCGAGCGAGGTCAAGGCCGGCTGGGCGACCCTGGTCCCGGAACACGGTCAACGGGCCAAGGTCCGCGTCCGCTGAACGCCGAGGCGCGCGCACACGCTCGCCCTGTGCGCACGAGCTGATCGCGGCATGTGCGGTGGTCTCGTCACGCCCGCTCCGTCGCCACCAGCACGTCACCTTCGGCCACGTCATCCCTCGACCAGGCGGTCACTGTCAGGCCGACTCGCGGTAGGGCGTCTTTCATCGTCCTCAGCATTCTCGGCGCTGCGTCGATCCCGACACATGTGGCTCGGGGTCCTGTTTCGCGGCCCTCGACCGCAAGCACATCGCCGATAGAGACCTCCCCTGCCAGGATCGGGCCCAGGACCGTCGTGCCGCGCTCCGAGAGGTCGAACACGCCTTCAACCCGTAGGCGAAAGGACTCAGCCGCAGTCATCGCTCAATGATGCAGGGGGTCGGTCTGATCGCGCGACCGCACATCGGTACCCACGCGACCTCCCACAGGATCGGGGTCTGGCCAGACGTCGATGTAGGTGATCAATTGGGACGCGCGCGTCGCGCTTCGTGGTGGTCCGATGACCCGAAGGTCTACAGCGCGGACTTCGTTGGCTCGGGCCGACGAGTTCAGGTCGTCCGGTGAGTCCTGTTCGATACTGGCGCCATGCCAACTGCGTCCGCGAGCGGGGTCCAACGTGCCGGAAGTACGACCAAGACGGTGAAGTGCCTGACCGCGCTCCTCGCCCTATCGGCCCTCGGGCTGCAGGGCTGTGCTGGCAGTGGCTGCTCCGACGTCGGTGGATTCGACGGCCTAGCCGTGCAGATCCCGCGTGCCCTCTTCGTTGCGACGGGGAGTGTGTCCGTTGAAGTTTGCGCCGCAGACGGCTGCGGGTCTGCGACCCAGCCACTCGATGCCGTACCCGGGGGAGCCGTAGGTCGAGAAATCAACGTCACATTCGGTGACCTGGGTCGCCGGTTCGAGCCAGGGTCAGTCATCGTTACGGTCGAGCTGTCCAACGCCAACGGGACGGTGATCGCGGCAGCCCAACGAGACGCACGACTCACGCGGTCCTACCCGAACGGCAAGTCCTGTGACGGTGCGGGGTATGTCGCCGGCACACTTGCTCTGACCCCGAGTGATCGGCTCTGAGCCCTCGTTGCGAGGTGGGCGGAAACGCCCCGCTTGTCGATCGGCGCGACCTTGTTCGCGAACAAGACGTCACTGTGGCCACGCAGCCTGTTGGTCTGCAGGGTTTGGGGCGATACCGCTACTGGTCGGGCCGATCGCTCGTGACGTCGGCGTCTCGGTGGGCCGGGCTTTGTGCGTCGAGTGGTCGTGCCTGGGGAAAGTTCTTCCGAGAAGTTCGCGGAAACCAAATGACTGCCCGCAAAGGGGTGACAACCGATCCACCTCGCAGGCGTATTCATCCGTGACAGCATCAGTCAGCAACGAACGGGGAGACGTCATGGACCTCAAGGATCGCTTCGACTTGGCTACGTCGGGCGGCCCGTCGCACGTGCCGCTGGGGACGCGGCTCGAGCTCGGACGACGTGCCGTACGTCGGCGTACGGCCCGACGAGCAGTCGGTTCGCTAGCCGCAGCGGCGACCGTCGTCGCCGGCGTCGCCACCCTCGCCACCCTCGCCACTGGTCAGGATCGCGCGACTGAACCTGCAGCTCCGGCGGTGGCAGCGCCCGCGCCGACGCCGACCCGCGCCACCACCGTGGCCACGTCGGACGACGGCTGGGCGGAAGACGAGTGGGCGAGAATGGACGAGCAGGGCAACATCACCCTCCGCAGAGGGGTTTCAGTGACGGACACCCTCGACCCGGCGGTGCCGGGCCGCCAGTCCGTGGCTCTCGACGTGACCCGGGAGGGTGAGCGGCGCTTCGTGCTGCTCGTCCTCCAGAACGGCGGCATCATCAGCAGCAGCGGCGCTGACCAGCCCGACGGGCGATCGCTGGAGCAGTTCGCCCAGGACGAGGTCAGTCCGTTCCTGGGCCTGCCGGTCGCCCTCCACCGCGGCGGACGCGGCCTCGGCGCGGACCTGCCGCTCGTCGGCTACGACCACGGCGAGCTCTACACCGTGCCGGGCGTCACGATCGTGCGCGTGATCGAGGAGCCGGACATCGAGGATTGGTGCACCAAGCACGAGACGGCAGCAGTGGAGGTGCGCTACAAGGACGAGACCTACTTCGCCGTCCTCGGCGCCGGGAACTGCGAGTCGTCGTTCACGAGCCCCGGCGTGCACGGCATTCCGACCCTCGAGTCCGCCATCGCCAACCTGCGGTCGGCGATCTGAGTGGCGCGCCACGCGAGGCAGCACGAGGCCGCCTTCAGCGACTACGTGGTCGCTCGCCAGGACTGGCTGCGCCGGGTGGCGTACGCCCTGTGCGGCGACTGGCACCGGGCCGACGACCTCGTCCAGGAGGCCCTGACCAAGCTCTACCTGGCCTGGCCACGACTCCGCGACAACCACGACCCCGATGCCTATGTGCGCAAGATCTTGGTGCGGGCCAGCATCGATGCGCACCGGCACCGAGAGCGGCGCGTGCCCACGGTGGCGCTCGTCGCCGACCGGGACGTGGCCCACAGGCTGGGTATGCCGCTCGAGGAGCACGACGCCCTCATCACCGCGCTCCAGGCACTGCCCGAGCAGCAGCGCAAGGTCGTCGTGTTGCGCCACTGGCTCGGCCTGTCGGTCCGCGAGACCGCCACCGAGCTCGGCATCAATGAGGGGACCGTGAAGAGCCACAGCTCGAGAGGGCTGGCCGCCCTGCAGCTGGCGCTCGGCGAGCAGCATGCGGTCTGACAGCATGCCGCGGTGCCGAGACTGACCGTCAAGCTCCTGCTCCTCGACGAGCAGGACCGCCTCCTGCTCATCCACTCGAGCGACCCGCGAAGCGGCGAGGAGTGCTGGTACCCCGTCGGTGGCGGCATCGAGCCGGGCGAAACGACCCAGCAGGCGGCTGCTCGGGAGGCCGCTGAGGAGACCGGTCTCGTCGGGTTGGCGCCGGGTGCTCCCGTGTGGACGCGGGACCACACCTATCGGTATGACGGGCGTGAGGTGGACGTCAGCGAGGAGTGACTGCTCCACCGCGTCGAGCACTTCGACCCGACACCCACGGCGTTGAGCGACTACGAGAGCAGGACCATCAAGGACTTCCGTTGGTGGACGATCGAAGACCTCGCCACGACGACGGACACGGTCTATCCCCCTCACCTCGGGGACCTTCTCTCCATCCTGCTCGACAACGGGGTCCCGGCGATCCCGATCGACATCACTGAGTGAGAGGGCCGCAGCTCACGCCAGCCGCTGGCGCCTCAGCGGAGCTCGGTCACGACCCCGTTGGTCTTGACGACGCGGGGCGGTCGGGGCGGCCGCATCGCGACAACCAGTGACCAGACCCAGCCGATGACGGTCCAGCCGAGGAACAGGTTGAGCAGGAAGACCCGCCAGTGGTCGGGGTTGCCCCGGGCGGTCGCCACCAGCCACGGAGCCATGTAGCCCCAGGTGAACACCGCCACGACCATCGACACGAGCACGGCCATGGAGTCGTATCGCAGCTCGGTGTCCATCTGGTCGGCGTCCATCTGGCTCATGGTGCCTCAGTCCGAGGTGAGCACCCGGAGGTGACCGCGCTTCTCGCCACGTTGCGGGTCGTCGGCCGAGTGGATGGGCGCTGGTCGCTCCGGGGGCCTGCCAGCCTCGCGGACGGCGTCGGCCAGGGCGAGCAGGTCGTCCGAGCTCGGACCGCGGGACGACTTGTCCGAGGCCAGCCGCAGGACCTCCCAGCCACGCGGGGCGGAGAGCCGCTCGCTGTGGATGTCGCACAGGTCGTAGGCGTGCGGTTCGGCGTACGTCGCAAGCGGCCCGAGCACAGCGGTCTGGTCGGCGTAGACGTAGGTCAGCGTGTTCATGGCGCTGCGCCCGCAGGCGGTGCGCGAACAGCGACGGAGACTCACGCGCCAGACGCTACCCGTGAGGACTCCACCCTCGGTTTAGGCTCGCGGTCGTGAACCAGTCCAAGCGGTCGACCCGTGACCGCCGCGGGCGCGGCATGCGCGGGCCCGGCATCGTGCCGCGCGACCCGGGCACCCCCGAGCGGCCCAGCCGTCGCGAGCGCTTCGACCGCCTCGTGCTCGACACGGTCACCGAGGTCGACGCGCGCTGGCAGCGGGAGCTCGGGCTGGTCGAGTATGCCGTCGAGGACACCCCCCTGCTCCCCGACGACTGGGGCCAGGAGACGGTCCCGCTGTCGTCGCTGATCCGGGGCACGGGCGGTGATCCGAGCAGGCTGGTGCTGTTCCGGCGACCGATCGAGCACCGCTGCGAGTCTCGCGCCGAGCTCGACGCGCTCGTCCTGACCGTGGTGGTCGAGCAGGTCGCAGAGCTCCTGGGGCTGCCGCCTGAGGAGATCGATCCGAGGTATGCCGACTAGCACGACTCCTAACGGAGGGCAGGGCGCACATCGGGCACCCGAGCGTCGACGACCAGCTCGGAGAGCGGAAGGACCGCCAGGCCGGGCGGGCCGACCTCGACCGCGGCGATGACGCTCGAGCGCTCGACGCCCAGGTCGAGCAGCGCTCCCGCGGCGGGAAGCTTGATGCGGATGCTGACACCGGGGACGAGCTCGACGCGTTCCCGAGCGATCTCGAGGCCGTCCTCGTCGCTCACCACGTAGGTCGCCACCCCGACACCGTCGGCCCCGCCGAGCACCAGGCGCGAAGGCCCACGCGGCATGGAAAGAGCTGCCCGCTCAACGATCCGTCCGCCGGCCACCGCGTGGGACAGGTCGCCCTTGGCCACGGTGCGCAGGCCGGCTGTCACCGGCGTGGTCGCGTCGAGCACCAGCCCCGTCGCACCTCGGGTCGTCCGGTCGGCCAGCAGATCGGTCAGGTCGACGGTCTTCGTGGAGCCCGGCGGCACCCGGATCTCATCCAGGTCAGCAGGAGCGAACTGGCTCTCCTTGGTGATCACCTCGAGGCTCACCCGCGCCTCACTGTCCCCGGGGTTGGCCACGACGAGCGTCCGCTCACCGGACGTCCCCCCCAGTCCGAGCAGGTATGCCGACGTGTCGGGCTCGCCCTGGGCGGGTAGCCAGTCCCGGGTGCGGACACCGCGACCGACCTCGTCCACCTGGTCGACGACGTGGACCCCGAGCCGGCCCCGCGACACCAGCACCTGCAGTGCGAGCTCGTCGCGCGACGGCACGACCTCGGACAGGTCGAACCGCAGGGTCCGCCCTCCCGGCACCGTGACGCCCCGGAGGGCCGGGACCTCCAGCGGGCCGTCCGGACCGAGCACCGTGACGTCAGCCACCGCCGGCCCGCCGTCGGGGTTGACCAGCTCGAGGGTCGAGAAGTGCTCCGGAGCGGCACCGACGCCGGTGAACCACTGCTGGGGCTGCGGCGCCCCGCAGGCGGTGGCCGCGCCCTCGCCGTACCGCGTGCCGACAAGACCGGACGCGAGCTCGCCCTCGGCCTGGGCGACGTAGGACGCCTTCAGCCCGGTCCGAGCCGTGCCGTCGATGACCAGGGTGTCGTCGGCGGGGGGCCGGATCGCGAGCTCGCCTCGGACCCCATCCGCGTTGGCGAGGGCCAGGGTGCCGGTGCGGGGCACGGCGCTGGGGCACACCAGCGTGGTGCGCGACAGGGGCGCCGCCGTGGGCGGGAGCAGCTCCGAAGGATCGTCGACGGGCCGCACCAGCGCGAGCGCCGCCACCGTCAGGACGGGCAGCAGCACGGCGAGCACATCGAGGGGCCCGAAGCGGGCATTCCGGACGCTGCCCGAACGGCGTCCGGACGCCACGGTGGTCGGCTCAGTCATCGCGGCCCTTCCTGAGCGTGGGCGCGGCCAGCACGAGCGCGGCCAGGATGGCCAGGGCCTGGACGATCAGCAGGGCGGACCGGAAGGCGCTGGTGCGACTCTCGACGTCGTCGGCCGCCAACGGGCGGTCCACCCGCCAGGCGCGGGTCGAGCGGTCCTCGGCGCTGGCCTGGTCGAGGCCGGCGGTCGCGTCCAGGGCCGCCGCGATGGTGCCGTCCGCCGGGGACGGGAGCACGACGTATTCGATCCCCGCATCCCCCAGCGCCTTCACGACGGTCGACGTCGGCGACGAGACGAGGGCGCGCACCGAGGCATCGAAGTCCCCGTCGACGTCGGACAAGGAAAGGATCTCGTCCTCGCCGAGCGTGATGCCGTCGCCGCGACGGATGCCGTAGTCGATGCCGCGGTCGATCGAGCCACGCACCACCAGCACGCCGTGCTCGTCGCCGAGCTGGGAGCTCTGCTCCATGTAGGCGGGGACGACCGCCTGCTCCGTGCGGGTGAGAGCGTCATCCCGGTCGGCCAGCCACCAGACCAGGCCACTGAGCGGCACGACGGCGGCGGTGACAGCGAGCAGGGCGGCCGCGGCGCGCTGCCACACCGGGTGGGCGGAACCCGCCTGGAGCCGGCGAGCGTAGGCCGCTGCGCCGAGCACCGAGGCGGTGACTGCCACCCCCTGCAGGATCACCACGAAGAGGCCCAGGCTCGGACGCGTCACAGCCGCGGGCAGCGACAGCGTCACCCAGGCCAGGCCGGCAGCCACCACGGCGGCAGCGAGGGCGACCAGCCAGCAGATGGTGACCGGCACACGGGTCGATCGGGGGGCCAACGCCAGCACGGCGAGTACGGCGAGCAGCGCGCCGATCCACCACGGCGCACCCACGTCGCCGAGCCGTCCGGTGATCAACCCGACGAAGTCGACCTCGTCACCCGGGAGCCGCCCGGCTTCCAGGAGCAGCCCCGGTGCGGAGCCGGTGGTGACGAGGGGGATCAACCACGGTGCGAGGAGGACGGGGACGGCGAGCAGGCTCACCACCGGCGGAGCCCACACGGATCGGTCCTTGAGCAACCGCGGTGCCACGAAGACGGCTGCCCCGAACACGATGGCGGCCGCGAACAGGGCGAACAGCCACAGTCCGGGCACGAAGGCCGCGCCCAGCGCGACCAGCAACGCAGTGCGCCATGCCGCGCGCCACCGGCCGTCGGCCTCCGGGTCGGCGAAGCCCAGGGCGGCACGGGCAGCCCACGGCAGGAGGGCGGCCACGGCCACGGTGCCGAAGCGGCCCTCGCCCCAGGCGCCGGAGGTGGCCGGGACCAGCCCGTAGGTGACGGCCCCCCACACGTGCACTCCGCGGGGCAGGTCGCGGGTGTCCACGAGGTGGGCGACGACCTTCAACAGGCGCCACGCACCCCACGCCCCGAAGGGGACGGCCAGTAGCATCAGGGCGGAGATCACGGCTCCGGTGCTGCCGCCCAGGAGCGTACCGACGAGAGCGAAGGGCAGGACGTAGGCGGGTGCGGGGACCTCGGTGCCGGTGCCCAGCGGATGCCTGCCCTCGGCGTGCAGACGCCACCAGTCCGCTACCTCACCGGGCACCGGTGACAGCGCCCCACCGGTGATCGAGCCGAACGCGGACCGGGCCGCGATGATCGCGAGGAGGCCGAAGATGGTCAGCGCCATCGCGACCGGGCTCGTCACGAACCGCGCGACGAACCCGGAGTCCTGGAGGAAGTCCTCCTCCTCGTCGCTGCTCGATCGCGGTCCGCGCTCCTGCTTGGCCGGCTCGGCCGCGGCCAGCTTCGCTGCGCGCCGCCGCTCGGCGACGTCCGCGGCCTGGTTGGTGGCGGCCGCGGTCAGGTCGGTCACGAAGTCGAGGCCGTGGCGGTAGGGCACCCAGGCGGGAGCCAGCAGCCTGCCGACCTCGGCCGGCTGGCCCACACGTCGCTCGGCGCGAGCCTTGCGGGCGGCGCGCAGATGACCGGGCCGGGAGTAGACGGAGACGACCGCCCCGAGCTCGTCGAACGCCTCGCCGACCGAGCGCACGACGAGGAACCCGAGCACGCGCAGCGTCGACCCGAAGAACAGCCGGACGACCTGCCACGGCAGCCTGCGCGTCGGCGCATTGGCCAGCAGCGTGAAAAGGGCCGCCCGCCGCTCCTGGTAGTGGGTGTGGGTGCCCGTCAGCGGTGTGCGCCGGGCCCCCCGGTGCGCGGCCTCCGCGTGGAAGACGACCGCCTGCGGGATCACCATCGTCTGGTGACCGGCCTCGGCGGCGCGCCAGCCGAAGTCGATGTCGTTGCCGAAGATCGGCAGCTCGTCGTCGAACCCGCCGAGTTCCTCGAGCACCCGGCGGCGTACGAGCATCCCGGCGGTGTTGACGGCGAGCACCTCCCGGGCCTCGTCGTGCTGGCCCTGGTCGTACTCGCCGCGCTCGAGACCCGTCTCCCGGTGACCGGTGCCGCTGATGGTCAGCCCGACCTCCAGCAGCCTGCGCAGCGAGGGCCACTCACGCAGCTTGGGGCCGAAGATGTCGGCATCCGGGTATTCCTCGATGGCCAGGGTCAGCGCCAGCAACGCGTCCGGGTCGGGGTTGGCGTCGTCGTGCAGGAGCCAGATCCACTCGTCGTCCGAGGCCCTCGGGGGCAGGGTCGCGAGCGCTGTGCGAACAGCCTGGGGATAGGTCGTGGAGCTGTCGACCACGTGGACGGTGTCCTCGCCCCACGCCCGGGCGACGAGGTCGGCACTCGCGTCGCTGCTGCCGGTGTCCACGGCGACGAAGGCATCGACGCGCCGGTGTTGGGCAGCCACTCCTGCGAGGACCGCAGGCAGCCACCGCGCCCCGTCATGGCTGACGAGCAGGGCGGTGACGGTCACCGCAGCACCCTAGCCATGCACCTGCCAGGCCCTGAAATGGAGCCGAAATGCAGTCGTCCCGGGTCGCAGGCGACCCGGGACGTGACTGCGTGCTGGTGGTACGTGTGGTGGTGCGGCTCAGACGGCCCGCTTCTTCAGCTTGCGGCGCTCCCGCTCCGACAGGCCGCCCCAGATGCCGAAGCGCTCGTCGTTGCTCAGCGCGGACTCGAGACAGTCGTTGCGGACCTCGCACGTCAGGCAGACCTTCTTCGCCTCACGGGTCGATCCGCCCTTCTCCGGAAAGAAGGCCTCGGGGTCGGTCTGCGCGCAGAGAGCGCGATCCTGCCAGCCCATGTCCTCAGCGTCCGGCTCAAGGAGAAAAAGTTCTGCTCTCATGGCTTTCGCCCTTTCGACCCGGTGATGTGATGCTGCGAGTGCTGCGCGGTGTGAACAACACTGTTGGAATTACATGCCTGTCCTACGCGGAAGTCAAGCCCGGATCTGATATGGCCCCTTCGCACCACGGACAGCGACGAAGGGTGTACGGGGGGTTAGGGCAGGCTGTCCGCATGCAGAAGATCACGGTCCTGTCCGGCGGCGTGGGCGGAGCCAGGTTCATCCAGGGGCTCCTTCACGGGATCGCCCGCGGCTCGCTGCCAGGTGTCCCGCCCGACGCGGAGGTCACCGTGATCGCCAACACGGCCGACGACCTGTGGATCCACGGGCTCAAGGTCTGCCCCGACCTCGACACGGTGATGTACACCCTCGGAGACGGGATCGACACCGGACGCGGGTGGGGACGTCGCGAGGAGACCTGGAGCGCGAAGACCGAGCTCGAGCTGTACGGCGTCGAGCCGACCTGGTTCGGCCTGGGCGACCGCGACATCGCGACCCACCTGGTCCGCACGCAGATGCTCGAGTCGGGCTACCCGCTCTCCGAGGTCACCACGGCGTTGTGCCGACGCTGGCGCTCGGCCGAGTCCTGGGGCGGAGTGCGGCTGCTGCCCATGACCGACGACCGGGTGGAGACGCATGTCGCCATCGCCGATGCCGACGCACCGAGCGGCAGGCGCGTCATCCACTTCCAGGAGTACTGGGTGCGCCTGCGAGCCGCAGTCCCGGCTGAGGCGCTCGTCTTCGTGGGTCTGGAGCAGTCGACGCCGGCGCCCGGGGTGCTCGACGCGATCGTCGACGCCGACCTCGTCATCCTGCCGCCGTCCAACCCCGTCGTCTCCGTCGGCACGATCCTGGGGGTGCCGGGTCTTCGCGAGGCACTCATCTCCGCGCCCGCCCCGGTGGTCGGCCTCTCCCCCATCGTCGCCGACACCCACGTCCACGGGATGGCCAAGCAGATGCTCGACGCGATCGGCGTGGACGTGACGGCGGCTGCCGTTGCGCTCCACTACGGCTCGCGCACCGCCGGTGGGGTGCTCGACGGCTGGCTGGTCGACGAGTCCGACAGCGACCACGTCGCCGCGGTCGAGGCCGCGGGGATCACCTGCGCCGCAGTGCCGCTGATGATGACCGACCACGACGCCACGGCAGCGATGGCGGCGGCCGCGATCGACCTGGTCCGGCCGGCGTGAGGCTCGTCGTCACCGCCCCTGACGGCCTGCCCGAGATCACTCCCGACTCCGACCTCGCCTCGCTCATCGCCGACGCGATGACGCTGACTGACGGCGACATCGTGGTCGTCACGAGCAAGGTCGTCAGCAAGGCCGAGGGCCGGGTCCGCTCCGGCGACCGCGAGGACGCCCTGGCCGAGGAGACCCGACGCGTCGTCGCGCGTCGCGGCCCCACCACGATCGTGCGCACCCGTCTCGGGCTGACGATGGCCGCCGCCGGGATCGACGCGTCGAACGTGGAGCCTGGCTCCATCGTGCTGCTGCCACTCGACCCGGACGCCAGCGCGCGAGCCCTGCGTGCCCGGCTGCACGACCTCACCGGCGCCCGGGTCGGTGTGGTCGTCACCGACACCGCCGGACGGGCGTGGCGCGACGGCCAGACCGACATCGCCGTCGGGGCCGCCGGCCTCCGCGTCGCCGAGGACTACGCCGGGCGGGTCGACGCCCACGGCAACGACCTCGTCGTCACGCTGCCGGCCGTGGCTGACGAGATCGCCGGGGCCGCCGACCTCGTGCAGGGCAAGCTGAGTGGCCGACCGGTCGCCCTGGTCCGTGGCCGCGGTGACCTCGTGCTGCCGATCGATGACGACGGAGCGGGGGCGATCTCGCTCATCCGCCCCGAGAGCTCCGATCTCTTCGGGTACGGCGCACGCGAAGCCGTGCTCCGGGCCCTGGCCGGGCACGAGGCGGACCGCCCGCCCTTCGGTGCGCCCGCCGACGTGAGCGAGCTCGTGGCGGCCGTCGGTCGCGTGCACGCCACCGGACGGATCGGTGCCGGCGCCCGGGACGCAGCGGGCCAGGCGGCCTACGCCCTGGAGATCAGCGGGCGACCAGAGCGGACCGTCATCGCTGCCGTCTGCTTCGCCCACGGCTGGCGCCTCGAGCGCTGGGACGAGGACGAAATGGGAGTCGTGGCGCAGGTCTCAGCGGGCACTCCGTAGACTCTGCCCCCGACCCCGCCTGTTCACTGGGCGAGCCCACCGACTTCGAGAGACTCAGCAGCTGTGGCCAAGAAGGAACGGACCGACCGCCAGGCGGTCATCGACTCCATCCGCAACAAGCAGAAGGGCACCGAGAAACGGCGAGGCTTCGCGATCGTCGGGGTCTGCGTCACCATCGCCCTCCTGATCGTCGGCGCGGCCGCCTACCAGCCGATCAAGGACTGGTACGACCTGCGCGCCTTCTCCTCCAAGTCCCTTGACGAGATCGGCGCTGCCGCCGACGAGTGCGGGGAGATCACGACCAAGAAGGCCTCCGGCGTCCAGGACCACGTCCCCCTCGGCACTCCCATCGCCTACGAGGACTCCCCGCCGGCGTTCGGCCAGCACTTCGACGTGCCCGCGTTGATGGAGCGCAAGCTCTACACCTCGGACCGTCCCGACGTGGGCACGCTCGTGCACAACCTCGAGCACGGCTACACGGTCCTCTGGTACGACAAGACCGTCGCCGACAGCGACGCGATGATGGACGACCTGCGTGGCATCGCCGACAAGCTCGAGGGCACCGAGAACTTCCGCGACAAGTTCATCGCCGCCCCCTGGACCTCCGAGGACGGCGAGCCCTTCCCCGGCGGCCAGCACGTGGCCCTGACCCACTGGTCGGTCGGTGGCGTCGGCGAGACCGCTGAGGACAAGCAGGCCGGTGTCTTCCAGTACTGCTCGGCACCCAGTGGTGAAGCCCTGGAGGACTTCATGAAGAAGTATCCCTACCTCGACTCCCCCGAGCCCGGGGCCGGCTGAGCCCGATCTGTTCCCACCTCAGACGAGGTGGTCGTGGCCGTCCTCCTTGAGGGCGGCCACGATCGATTTCACGTCCTGCGCCCGCGCCAGGGTGGTGACCAGGATGGCGTCGCCGGTGTCCACCACGACGACGTCGTCGAGCCCCACGACGGCCACGAACCTGCCACTGGCGGGCACGACGACGCCCGACGAGTCGATCGCGCGCACGAGCCCGGCATTGCCGAGGACGGTCATCCCGTCCCCCGTCCTGAGCAGGGCCTCGAGGGAGGCGAAGTCACCGATGTCGTCCCAGCCGAAGGCGCCCGGCACCACCGCAACGCGACCGGCGGCTGCGGCCGGCTCTGCCACTGCGTGGTCCACCGCGACCTTGGGCAGGCTCGGCCAGGCCTCGCCCAGGGTCGACGGATCGGCGGCGATGCCGCGCAGGGCGGCAGCGAACTCCGGGTCCTGCTCGGCGAGGAGGTCGAGGAGCACCCCCGGGCGTACGACGAACATGCCAGCGTTCCAGCGGTAGCCCGCCGACACGTAGGACGCGGCCACGGAGGCGGAGGGCTTCTCCACGAACTCACGCACGGCGAAGGCGCCGGGCACGTCGCCCAGCGCGTCGCCGACGCTGATGTAGCCGAAGCCGGTCGCCGGGTGCGTCGGTTCGATCCCGATCGTCACCAACCAACCCGCTCGTGCCGCCTCGACCGCCGTGGCCGTCGCGGCCCGGAAGGCTTCGTCGGCCGAGATGGCGTGGTCGGCCGCGAAGGAGCCCATCACTGCGTCGGGGTCGCGCCGCTCGATGAGCGCAGCAGCGAGGCCGATGGCGGCCATCGAGTCGCGGGCCGACGGCTCCGCGACGACGGCGTCGGGACCGAGGGCGCCGAGCTGCGCGACGACGGCGTCCTGGTGCGCCCGTCCGGTGACGACGATCATCCGGTCGGCGACCAGCGGGACCAGACGGTCGTACGTCGCCTGGATCAGGGTCCGCCCGGTGCCGGTGAGGTCGTGCAGGAACTTCGGTGAGGTCTGTCGCGACAGCGGCCACAGCCGCGTGCCCGCCCCACCTGCGGGGATCACCGCCCAGAAGTGGTCGAGCTCGTGAGGGAACTGGTCGGCGCTGTGCTCATTCTTGGGCTCATTCTTGGGCTCATTCTTGGGCTCACTCGTGGGCTCGCTCATGGGCGCGACAGTAGGCCACCGCCGAGACCCGCCGGGCCGCAACCCTAGGCTCGGGGCCGTGACGACCTTCCCGGCCGAGCTGGCCCGACAGCTGCGCAGCGACGCGTCCCGCCCGTTCATCACCTTCTACGACCATGCGACCGGCGAACGGGTCGAGCTGTCGCTCACGACCTACGCCAACTGGGTGGCGAAGGCCGCCGGCCTGCTCGTCGAGGAGGGCGAGCTCGAGCGCGGCATGAGGCTCCGCCTCGACCTGCCGACCCACTGGCTCGGGCCGGTCTTCCTGGGCGCCGCCTGGACGATCGGACTGGTGGTGACCGACGACGACGCAGACGCGGTCGTGTGCGGTCCGGACACCCTGGCTGCGTGGAGCGAGCGCGCTGACGAGCTACCGGTCTTTGCCTGCAGCCTGCGCCCGCTCGGCGTGCGGTTCGCCGAGCCCGTCCCACCAGGAGTGCACGACGTCGGCATCGAGGTGTGGACCCAGCCCGACGCCTTCACCGCCTGGGACGCACCGGCGGGGACGGACGTGGCCGTGGCGGCTCCCGGGACGCGGCTGACGCAGGCGGAGATGATGCAGGCGGCCGCCGCCGGGAGTGTCCTCACCGACGGCGGCCGTCTCTTCTCGGCGACGAACCCGGCTTCCCCACCGGGGATCGTCACCCTCACCGAGCCGCTCGCAAAGGGCGGATCGCTGGTTCTTGTGCGGCACCTCGCGGCCGAGCAGTCGCAGTCGACGTACGACGCCGAACGCGCCACGCACCGACTCTGAGTGCCGCTGGGCCTCAGCCGGCCAGGTCGTAGGCCCCCAGTCCCTCGCCGAGCCACCGTGGCGGCGCAACACCCGACCGCGTCCCGGTGTAGACGTAGAGATAGCCCGTGCTGGGCTGACGGACCAGGTAGTCGCCGGTCCCCGACCCCTTGATGTCGCTGACCGGGATCACCCAGTCGAAGGGCGACAGGTCCGCGGGCAGGCCGGTGCGTGCGATCGTGCGCGCAGCCACCATCCGCCCGGGCGAGATCCCGCTCCCGGTGCCCGGCCACACTGCGAGTGCGCCGCCCGACATGCCGAGCAGGTCCGGGAATCCGTCACCGGTCACGTCGCCGGCCGCCATCAGCCCGGTGACCTCGCCGAACCCGCCACCCAGGTCGATCGGCCCCGTCAGCAGTCCCGTGTTGTCCCCACGGTAGAGCCGGAGGAAACCGTCGCTGCCGCGGGTGATGACGTCCCCGGCGCCGTCGCGATCCCAGTCGCCGGCGCTGATGATCGCGTTGGCCCCCGCGAAGGACATCCCGGTGTCGATCGGTGCCCCGAGGTCGAAGGTGCCCTTGTGGGGCACCACGACCAGGCTGTTGCCCTTGACGCCGATCAGGTCGGGAGCAGCGTCGCCGACAAGGTTGCCGGCCGAGGTCAGCGAGCGCAGGGCTCGCACGTTGGCGGCGGGACCGATCGCCTGCGAGAAGGACCCGTCCCCGTGGGAGACGTGGATGAAGATCTTGCCCTTGGCAGTGCGTGCCACCAGGTCGCCCCGGCCGTCACCGTTGAAGTCTGCGCCACCGGTGACGCGGTTGTACGACGACCACGACCCCGGCACGGTCGTGCGGCCCCCGAAGGCGCCGGACCCCTTGCCCGCGAACAGGAACATGCGTCCCTTGCCGTCGCGGGCGAGGACGTCGGGCGATCCGTCAGCGGTCTGGTCGCCGACGCCGATGAACTGGGTGTAGCTGCCCATGCCCTTCGCCAGCTCTTTGCGCTTGAAGCCGCCCTTGGGCGTGCCCAGCAGGGCCACCATGCGGCCCTTGTGCCGGGCGACGAGGTCGTTGCGTCCGTCCTTGTCGACGTCGCCGACCGCGGTCATCAGGGTGTGGTCCTCGGTGGCAGTGATGACCTTGGACGTCGCCTTGAACCTGCCGTTGCCCTTGCCGGGCCGGATCCGGAGCACGCCCTGCTCGCTCGTGGAGACGAGGTCGAGCACGCCGTCACCCGTCACGTCAGGAGTGATCAGCACCTCGGGGCGGTTGCTCCAGCCCTTGCTGGACACCTCGGTGGCCTTGCTGAAGGACGTCAGTCCACCGGTGGGCAGGATCAGGCCACGGCCGTCGCTGGCCCGCCGGACGACGAGGTCCGGGTAGGCCGCGCCGACCAGGTTGGACTGCGGCGCGGGGTCGGTGATCTCGAGCGGAGTCTCCGGCACCGGGGCGGGCGGCGGCGCCGGGGCCGGGGCCGGGGCCGCGGCGGAGGCGTAGGACCGGATGGTGGCCAGCTTGGCGTAGAGGTAGCGACCCGGGCACGCGGTCGACCCGGCGTCGCGGTGGCCGCTGATGGCCGGGAAGGTCTTCCGGCCGACCTGCTGTGACATGGAGGCGGGCGAGACGCCGTTGATCGAGAGCTTCCAGGCGAAGAGCGCTCCGTAGGAGCGGAGCATCACGTCAGGCGCGTCGACGACGTCGAAGTTGCCGATGGCCGACATCGCGAACGAGTGCTCGTTGTAGCCCAGCGTGTGGGCACCGACGACGTTCTTGTCGACGCCGCCGTAGCGCCCCTCCCAGATGCGACCGAACCGGTCGACCAGGAAGTTGTAGCCGATGTCGCTCCAGCCGCGGGACTGGACGTGGTAGGCGTAGATGCTGCGGAGGATGCCGGGCACCTGGGCCTCGGTGTAGTCGTTGGCGTTGACGGTGTGGTGCACGAAGCCCGCGCTGACCGTGCCGTAGCGCAGCGCCGACTTGTTGCGGAGCGACTCGTTGGCTCCCCACTGGGCGCGCGAGTAGATGGTCGGCATCGCCGGCGTCGTCGAGGCTGATCGCAGGGAGATCGCGCCCTCGCTGCGCTCCTCGAACTCCTCCTCCGGCGACGGACCCTCGGCCGGGGCCTGCTTCTCGGACTCCTCGGCGGTACCCGGCGCGATCACGGCCAGCGTGAGGTCGCTGGGCAGCACGGCGGTGCTCCCTCCGTCGACGACGGCCTTGACCTGGACGGAGTCCACGTCGCCGATGATGAGGGGCTCGGTGCCGGGGCGGTCGTTCAGCGCCTCCGGGCTGTCAGCGTCGGGACTGTGGTCGTCGTGATACTCGATCGCGCTCCACTCGCTCCACTCCTGCCCCGACAGGGTCCGCACCTGGACCGTGATTCCGTCCTCGGCGACCTCGGTTCCGCTGGCCCACGTGACCCCGACCGCGCCGTACCCGGTGACGGCCTGCGGGCGGCTGGTGACCTGCGTGGCTGAGAGGGACTGGCGCTGGACCGTCGAGCCGACGAGGGCGCGAGAGCTCCCGGCGAGGCTGGTGAGGGGGACCTCGGTGACCTCGGGCTCGACCGTCGAGGTGGGCACGGTGGCCGAGCTCAACGCACCGGTCAGCGGCGCCGGGGCGCCGCCCGGGCGCGAGGGTCCACCCACGATGTCGAGGGACAGGACGCTGGCGGCGGGGGTGATGACGGCCAGGACCACACCGAGAGCCAGCAGCTGCTGGCAGACGGTGACGAATCGGGCTTGAACAGGACGCATAAGTGGCTACTCCAGTGCGCGGGGAAGGTCACACGAGTAGCAAGAGTCACATCAGTCACACGCGTTTACTAGGGAACGTGAGTAACTACAACGTTGTAATTTCCAGTCGCCACGCCGATGACTTCGGGAAATGTCAAGTTTCTGAGCACCTTACCCCCGACTTCCTGCCGCCGGATCCATTCCGGAGTGCTTGACGGGAGCCCGGGCGGAGGCCCACGCGGCGGTCCAGCACGAACTGGCGGCGCCCGACACCCCTGTCGGCGTACCTGGTGTCGTCCCCCGCCAGTTGCTCGACCCAAGCACGGCCAGCGCGATCGGTTCTGGACCCGCCCCGCGATCGTTGCGGGTCTTCGAGCACTCGCAGGAGTCCCCGCTTAACCGGGGACTCCTGCACTTACCTACCGGGCGGAGTCCATCGGTCTAAGCAACGCTGACTGAGGAGCGTTGTGATGCCGAAGTGGATCTCGTTCGAGATGCAGGAGGAGTTCTTCGATCTGGTGTGTGGGGGTGCGCCGATCACGCATGCCGCTGATTGGTCTG
>NZ_DATLWX010000041.1:0-98084 GCF_035576065.1 Nocardioides sp. | reverse complement strand
CCGCCCACCCACACCGGTTCGGCAACCGCCGACCCCAGGCACCAAAACTTCCCACCGCTGCCTGGATCAACGAGCCATCACCGGAGGCCCTCATACAAACCGCTTAACGAGACGTGTTTCAGACTGCTTGACATCTTCCGGTCCGGCACATCGTTCTCGACTCCCCCTACGAGTCCACGTGGCACCCGGCCCAGGGCGAGCCGCAGCCGCTCCACTGCTCCGACATCAACCCGGTCCTCACCGACGGCAACTACGACGGCGGTGAGTTGAAATGACATCACGCCACCAGCAAGCCGCCCGGTTGCACGCGCAAAGCGCTGACAAGCGCAGCGGACGGCAGGTCGCAAGCGGAGCGTCGGGGGAAGGCAGTGTGCGCCCCGGCATGAGCAACTGGCACATCGCCGTCGGTCAACTCGTCCACCGGTGCGCCGGTGACCTCGCCGAGCACCGGGGCGAGTCCCGCAACGTCCTGGCAGGACGCATCACCGAATGGGTGAACGCCGCTGCCAAGGACACCCGTGTGTTCGGGAACCTCGCAAAGGCGCGGGCTCAAATTTCGTCCATGGCTGGCGCGTACCTCTTCACCTACGCGCCGGGTCCTGACGCCCAATACATCGGTGCCGAACTGGCCTTCGACGGCGGGCGTATCGACCTCGCGTGGTTCGTCCCCGAATTCGGCATCGTCATCGACGAGATAAAGACCACCGCCTGGGTTCGCCTCGGCGTGGACGCCACGATGCTGGAGCAGTCCCAGCGGTACCGCACCTACGGCGCGGACAAGTGGGACGACCTCTTCGCGGGTGTCCGGTTCCTGCCGTTGCTGAACCCTCACGAGGCCCGCTTCATCGACTCCACCGGGGGCATCCACCGGCTCGCCGAATCCCCGGCACAGGCCATTACGGAGGCGGCGGCATGACCACCCCTTCGGTTCACAGGGAAGCGGTCGTCGCCGCGTTGCTGTCGTACCGGGAGACCTACGGCGGGCGGGTGCCCAATTTCGTAGTTGCCCAACTCAGCCAGCGGGCCGGTGTGGGCGCACGACAACTGCGTCGCTGGTTGCAGGAAGCCGAGGCTGCAAAGGCTGCGCCGCCTGGTCCGGACGAGAAAGCGTCACGCCCTGTGAAGGGCAAACCGTTCACACTCACCGAAGACCACCTTTTCACTGTCCGTTCGACGCTGAACATGAAGGCTGCTCACGACCTGCTGTTCCCCGAGGACACGAAGGGCGGCGACGGTTGGGTGTCGTACCCGACATTCGCCCGCGCCTTCAAGAACCTGCCTCCAAGCATCCGTGACGGCATCCTTGGCGGCTGGGACGCCATGTCGAAGGGACAGGTGTACCTGTCGATGGCCGCTCCGCATCGGAACCATTCCTGGCATCTTGACCACACTGAAGCGGATGTGTGGGTGAGCCTGCCGGGCGGGAGCATCATCCGCCCTCACGTGTCCATCGTCCGTGACAACGCCACCTCCATGAGGTTGGCTGCGGTCGCCTACAAGGGTCGCCCGAACGAGGACTCCATCTGTGACCTCCTCGCGACCGCTTCGCTGCGCCGGGAGTACCTAACCGAAGACGGCCCCGTCGTTGTCGGTGGCCTACCGGTCCAGTTGGTTCTGGACAACGGCATGGAGCACTTCGCCGAAGCCGTGACCAAGGGAGCCCTCATGCTGGGGGTCGTCATCAACCCCACGAAGGCGTTCTACAAGCATCAGAACGGCCCGGCCGAATCGACGTTCAGCGGTCTCGCCAAGCAACTTCTCAAGGGATTGCCCGGCTACACCAAGGGCGGCAACGGCGACGACGGGAACCCGCTTGTCGCAGCCCGCTACGCCGACCAAGTTGACCCGGAGGACGTGCTCTCGTTCGAGTCCTTCCAGAACCACCTCAGCAAGTGGCTCGTCGACCAAAACACCAAGACCAAGGTGCATCGGCTGGGAAACCAGACGCCGCTAGTCGCGTGGTCCATAGACCCGACCGTCATCCGCGAGACTCCCGAGGAGACGGTGCGAGCGATGATGCTTCGCTCGAAGAATGATCGGACCGTCAACGCCGAAGGGATCCGTTTCCGTGGCGTCGACTACATCGCCCCCGAACTTGGCTACTACCGCGAGCGTGGCCTGAAACTTCGTATCGGGTACCTAACCCGCGAGACGCGGTTCATCGAGGTCTTCGATGGCGACTCGTGGGTGTGCCGGGCCATCGACCGGAACCTCCTGACCGAGAGCCAGCGTCGCGCCATCCTCCAGGGCCGTGAACGCGACCTCGACCTGCTCAAGCGGATCAACGCGTCAGCGAACCAAGAGCGCATTCACCGCGCTCTCACCGACGACACCGCTGCCTACGACGACGTCGACGAACTCGACCCGATCGTGGTTGCTGCAGTCGACGAGGCCATCGACAACGTCACCGACATCACCCGCGCCCGCGACAAGACGACGGAGGCGAAAGCGGACGCGCCATCACCGACGACGGCTGCCACATCGACCGACTTGGAGCGGGTTGACCCCACGACACCCAAGCGCAGTCGGCGTCAGCAAGCGCCCTCACGGACCACCGCACAACGGAAACGCCAAGAGGCGAAGACCGACAAGATTCGGGAGCGCATCGCCAAGCGTCCCGGCGCGAACTTCGGAGAAGACGAATGACCAACCAAACGCCCCAGCAGCGTGCCAAGAACAACCGGCCCGACCTAACCAACCTGGTGTTGCCGCCGCGTCTGGAACTTGACCACCCGCTCGTCAAGACGCCCAGTTTTCGCAACGCACAGTCGGCCATGACCAGCATTCTCAAGCGCAACCGCATCGGTCTCATCGACGGTCCGCCCGGCACCGGCAAGACCACCTTTGCGCAGTGGGCGGCCGAACGGTGCGGACGTCCGAGCGCAGTCGCGGCGATGCCGGAGAACCCGGCACCGAACGACTTCCTACGCGTCAGCATCGTTGCCGTCACTGGACAGAACCCGGACGGTCACAACAAGACCGAGATGGAGGCCGAACTCGTTGCCGCCCTCGCCGACTGGAAGGGCTTGCTCATCCTGGACGAGATTCAGAACGTCGGGCTCCGTGGGCTCACCGAAGCGCGCTACATCCACGACACCACTCGCCCTCAGTTTCCGTTGCTTCTCGTCGGGTGGGGAGCCAGCAAGACGGTCCGCGAGAACCAGCCGCTGAGCGAACGCATCCGGCAGAGGAGGTTCTTCAAGCCGCTCAAGGGCGCTGACCTCTTCACCACCGTTCGCGCCATCGACGAGCGCTTCATCGGAGTCCCCGACGACGTCATCCGCTACGCCGACGACCGGTACGCACAGGGCCTCCTGCGGCGCTGGGTTGCGCTCATCGAAACCCTGCAGGACTGGGAAGTCGAGCACGCCAACGAGGACGACCTCACCGAGGCCATCACGTCCATCACCGAAGACGAGGACGAGGACGAGGACGACGCAGCATGACCACGATGTGTTACTACGAGGCACCCCGGGGGTTCCAACTTGACGGTTTTGTTGATCCCATCGATCTACCCACCGCCATCAGGGTCATCGCACCCCCCAACGCCAAGTCCGTTCACGCGCTGGCCGGGGCCATCTGTCGTGCCCTCGGAGCCGTTCTCGACACCTACACCAAACGCAACGGGGAAACCCTCATGCTCAGCAGCGCCGCAGCATGGTCTCTCGCCACCGGGATCACCGACCTCTACATCGCAGCCGCCGAGGACCTCACCCGCCCTGCCATCTTCGACTGCATCGACTTTGCCGGGCGCATTTGCGCGCACCTGCACCTCGTGTTCTCGTTCGGGCAAGTTCACGTGCATGCAGCAACCATGAACGAGGCCGGATTCCAGAGCAGGCCCTTCGAGGACCTCCCAACCAGTCTCAGGAATCCGGTTCCCCTCTCGGTCGTACCAACGGCCAACACCGACGCCTACGAAGGCATTGAACTGCCAGACGATCACTGGACCACGTTCCGTCCCGCCTACCGCGCATCGCTGCCACCGCACATCGTTGACCTTTGCGACCGCATCTATCTCGATGCGTACACGACAACTCGGAACAGCAAGGCACATACCACCGAGGAAATCTCAACCCTCGCAGGCAGCATCTGGCAACGGCTCGGCATCCACGAGATCGAACGCACCGTCTCCGCCCGCGCCATGCAGGCCGGACTGTTCCGCAACGGGCTGCTTGTTCGCCTCGACATGCACCACTTCACCCGCCATGTTCAACTCAACTACGTCAACCTGATGACAGGTGCCCACTACCGCCAACTACGCGGATTCGTGAACCCCTGGCGAGCCGCCGCAACGGTCCTCCACGCACAACACGTCACCACCGAAGACACCCTGGCCCTCCGCGCCCTCGACGTGACCGCCGAGGGAGACATCCCCACCCTCAGCCTCAACATCCCCGCAGAAGCCAAAGTGCTCCTCGCAGCACAACGCTGGCACCAACTCCTCGCCAAGGACGCGAACCCGCCCCTGTTCAACGGCAACGCACATGCCACCCGCCAAGGAATCCGCGCAGTCGTCCACCAACTAAACCTGCCGCTCGTTCCCTACTGGCGCACCCAAAAAGACGACAAAGGACGCGGCAACATCGGCATCAAAGTAGAGGGCATCGCATGAAAATCCCCATCGACCGAGACCTCATCACGGACCAGATGAACACGCTCGGCCTGTCCGAACGCGCCATCATCAGCCGCACGGGCATTCCGCAAGCGTCCTTCCGGACAGCACGACAAGAGGGACTGCTCGAAAGTTCGCTGTCGCTGCGGCACGTCCACGCACTTGCAGAGGTACTAGGTCTGACCCCATCCGAACTACTAACCGTCGGCCACGAACCGGTAAAAACACCTCAGCCATCTGCGCTGGAAGACGCCGCACACCTCATCCCCGTCTTGTACGAGGTCGCCAAGACCGTCGCCGTAGACCACGTCGCTCGCTCCTGCAACTGGGAACGAGCGCGGCTACAAGCAGCCCTTGACGCAGTCCCGACGGCGCTTGCTGGGACTGGTCTGCGGCTCCACCACTCCAACGGGTCCATCAGAATCTTGCCCGCTGCGCCTACCGACACAAGACTCAAGAATGCACTCCGACGCGTCCGCACCTTGGGCTCCAGCCTCAACACCACCGAAGCGTCAATTCTCACCCGCATCATCAGCGGGGACAACGTTCTCGACCGCTCCCCCAGCAACCCCACCCGCGTCGCCGTCGGCGCACTGAAGAACATGGGCTGCATAGCCCTGAACGACGACGCCGTCTTCGAACCAACCGCAGATCTGCGACTCGCGCTTCCCGACCTGTAAGTGCGGCCCCGCGCCGCCCGCCCCGCACTGGTCACGACAACTCGAACTGGCTCACTAGAACTTCGGACCGCTTGACCTTCGCAGGGGTCAACCGCAGTCGTCACAAACTCCGGTCAGAGGCAATCCCATGCCGCACGACGGGCACGGACCCCCATGCACGACCTCACGGCGCGCTGCGGACCTGCCACCCCCTACAGAGGTGGCGCATGTCTGGCACGGCGGCAGTTCCCGCATCTGTTGCTCACTCGCCCGATACGGCGCAGGCCCCAACAAGCCGCCAGACGCATCGCGATGCCAGTGCATGCAGTCGTCGTGATGGCGACTCTTGGGTAGGTCTCCATTCGGAACACCCGTCAACCGGTTCACCGGGTCCTTCACCCAAACGAGCCCAGGTGCATCAACGGTCGGCTTGTCGTCCACCGCGCCACCCTAAGCCGCCGACTTTCTGGACTCCCCCCAATCGGTTCACCCGACGCAAAGGGCCGGTCACCCGTATTGGGTGACCGGCCCTTCACGCATCTCAGGACTGCGACGCTGGTGACATTTTGCTGAGAATCACTGGTGACAAAATGCTGAGAACGCGGTGGCGAAATGCTGAGAACGCGGTGGCGAAATACTGAGATTCGACATCAGCTGCAGCCCGACGTACTCCCGCAACCCTCACAGACGTAGCAGGACCCAGCAGGCCGCATTTTTGTTCCACACGTCATGCAGAGCGGCGAGTCGACAGCAGTCCCGGTGAGCTTCTCGAACAGCTCGGCAGAGGTGTGGACCCCAGCCGGAGCAGGGGCGACGTCGGCAGAGGTGGCGGGAGCAGCGGGAGCGGCCGGAGCCACGTCCTCGACCACGATGTCCTCGGCGGACACGAGCTCGGAGGCATTGCCGGTCTCCTCCATCGACAGCTCGTACGAGCCCGTCTCGAGCTGACGCTGACGCTCCTCGGCGGAGTAGATGCCGAGGCCGGCACGGTCCTCGAAGGACATGTAGTCCAAGGCCAGGCGGCGCCAGACGTAGTCCATCAGCGACTGCGCCATCCGGACGTCCGGGTCGTCGGTCAGACCGGCGGGCTCGAAGCGCAGGTTGGTGAACTTCGAGACGTAGGTCTCGAGCGGGACGCCGTACTGCAGACCGATCGACACCGCGATCGAGAAGGCGTCCATGACACCGGCGAGGGTCGAGCCCTGCTTGCCGAGCTTGAGGAACACCTCGCCCAGCTCGCCGTCGTCGTGGGCACCTGAGGTCATGTAGCCCTCGGCGCCGCCGACCGTGAAGGACGTCGTCCGGGCGATGCGCGACTTCGGCAGGCGCTTGCGCTTCGGGGCGTAGACGACCTTCTCGACGACCTTGGTCTCGGCGACGTCGTCGCCCTCGACGTGCTGGCCCTGGTCGCGCTTGGCCTTGTCGGACTTGCCGTCGGAGAGGGGCTGACCGACCTTGCAGTTGTCGCGGTAGATCGCGGTTGCCTTGAGCCCGAGCTTCCAGGACTGCATGTAGACGTCCTCGATCTCCTCGACCGTGGCGGTCTCGGGGAGGTTGACCGTCTTGGAGATCGCGCCGGACAGGAACGGCTGGCAGGCCGCCATCATCCGCACGTGGCCCATCGCCTTGAGCGAGCGCACGCCCATCGCGGTGTCGAAGATCTCGTAGTGCTCCTGCTTGAGACCGGGAGCGTCGATGACGTGACCGTTCTCGCCGATGAAGGCGACGATCGCCTCGACCTGCTCGGGCTGGTAGCCCATCTTCTCCAGCGCCCGCGGGATCGTCTGGTTGACGATCTGCATGGAGCCGCCGCCGACGAGCTTCTTGAACTTCACCAGCGAGAAGTCGGGCTCGATGCCGGTGGTGTCGCAGTCCATCATGAAGCCGATGGTGCCGGTCGGCGCGAGCACGGAGGCCTGCGCGTTGCGGAAGCCGTTCGTCTCCCCCGTCGCGATGACGTCGGCCCACGCAGCGGTGGCCAGCTTGTGCACGCGGCTGTCCTCGGTGTGCAGCACGCGCACCACGTCGTTGGCGGCCTGGTGCTTGCGCATGACCCGCTTGTGGGCCTCCGCGTTGCGCTGGTATCCGGCATACGGTCCGACGATCGCGGCGAGCTCGGCCGAGCGCTTGTACGACACCCCGGTCATCAGCGACGTCAGCGAGGCGGCCATCGAGCGGCCACCGTCGGAGTCGTAGCCCAGGCCCATCGCCATCAGCAGCGCGCCGAGGTTGGCGTAGCCGATGCCGAGCTGGCGGTAGTCGCGGGTCGTCTTGGCGATCGGCTCGGTCGGGAAGTCGGCGAAGCAGATCGAGATGTCCATCGCGGTGATGATGAACTCGACGGCCTTGGCGAAGAGCGCCGCGTCGAAGGTGTCGTCGTCCTTGAGGAACTTCAGCAGGTTGAGCGACGCCAGGTTGCACGACGAGTTGTCGAGCGACATGTATTCCGAGCACGGGTTGGACGCGGTGATCCGGCCCGTCTCCGGGTTGGTGTGCCAGTCGTTGATCGTGTCGTCGTACTGCAGACCCGGGTCGGCGCAGGCCCAGGCGGCCTCGCTGATCTTGGTGAAGAGCTCGCGGGCATCGACGGTCTCGATGACCTCGCCGGTCTCGCGGGCACGCAGGCCGAAGGACGTGCCGTCCTCGACCGCGCGCATGAACTCGTCGCTGACGCGGACCGAGTTGTTGGCGTTCTGGTATTGCACGGACGTGATGTCCTTGCCGCCGAGGTCCATGTCGAAGCCGGCGTCGCGCAGGGCGCGGATCTTGTTCTCTTCGTTCTTCTTGGTCTCGACGAACTCCTCGATGTCGGGGTGGTCGACGTCGAGGACGACCATCTTGGCCGCCCGACGCGTCGCGCCGCCCGACTTGATGGTGCCCGCGGAGGCGTCGGCGCCGCGCATGAATGAGACCGGGCCACTCGCCGTACCGCCACTCGAGAGCAGCTCCTTCGACGATCGGATGCGCGAGAGGTTGAGGCCGGCACCCGAGCCGCCCTTGAAGATGAAGCCCTCTTCCTTGTACCAGTTCAGGATCGAGTCCATCGAGTCGTCGACGGAGAGGATGAAGCACGCGGAGACCTGCTGCGGGGAAGGCGTGCCGACGTTGAACCAGACAGGAGAGTTGAAGGAGAAGTACTGGTTGACCAGCAGCCAGGTGAGCTCGTGCTCGAAGACCTCGCCGTCAGCGGCGGTCTTGAAGTAGCCGTGCTCGATGCCGGCCTTCGTGTAGGTCTTCACGACCCGGTCGATGAGCTGCTTGAGGCTCCACTCGCGCACCTCGGTGCCGACGGCGCCACGGAAGTACTTCGTGGTGACGATCGTCGAGGCGTTGACCGACCAGAAGTCGGGGAACTCGACACCACGCTGCTCGAAGACGGCCTCGCCGGTCTTCCAGTTGGTCTGCACGACGTCGCGACGCTCCCAGTTGATGGCGTCGTAGGGGTGCGTGCCCTCCGTGCTGAAGACGCGCTCCAGCGTGAGGCCGGTGCCTGCGACATGCGTCTCGGTCATGAATTCTCCTGTTGCTGCTTGTTGGGTTTGGTGTGCCCGGCACGCGGCTTCCCCACCACGTGCCGGGCAGTTCTTGGGTCAGCCAGTGGTGGCTGGTATGCCGACGGGCTCGCCGTCGGCGGCATCGGACTGCTCGAGGCGGCGCTCGGCGCGCAGCATCTCGATCTCGTTCTCGAAGTCCTCGGCCGAGTCGAAGGCGCGGTAGACGCTGGCGAACCGGAGGTAGGCGACCTCGTCGAGCACGCGGAGCGGGCTCAGGATGGCGAGGCCGACCTCGTTGGCGTTGACCTCGGCCTGGCCGGAGACGCGAAGCGCGTCCTCGACCGCCTGGCCCAGGCAGGCCAGCTGGTCCTCGGTGACCGGGCGGCCCTTGCAGGCTTTCCGGACGCCGGCGATGGCCTTGTCGCGGGTGAAGGGCTCGCTCGCGCCGCTGCGCTTGAGGACGGTCAGCTGCATGAGCTCGACCGTGGTGACCCTCTTGTCGCAGGTGGTGCAGACGCGGCGGCGACGGATCGATGCGCCGTCGTCAGCCACACGGGAGTCGAGGACCCGGGTGTCGGTGCTACGGCAGTAGGGGCAGTGCATCGCGGGCCTCCTCTCGGGTGGCTTCAAAGGTTTTCGGGAGCGCTCGGGGCGCTTCGGGGCGCTTCGGGGCGCGACGGGGCGCTTCGGGGCGCTTCGGGGCGCGACGAAAACACCCGCCACGGGTGTCAACGCATGTGGATCAGTGGATGTTTCCTGTGGAGAACTCGGCCGACGTTGTGCAATCGGGGGCCGGTGTCTGTGAACTAGATGTGGAGAACCACACCGGTGTAACTACTAGATGTAGTGGTAAACCTACGTCGGGTCCGAGGGGTTGGCAAGTGGGTGGACCGGCAAGTTTCGCCAGCCCGGGGTCTGAGCGCCAAAGCCGCAGGTCAGTGACCCAGACAACACGTCCTGACTGTTCTGGACCGCGGCGTGTCGCGCGGATCCATCAGCCACAATGGCCGCGTGGTGACCGGGAAACGAGCAGGATCACGACGGGGCGCCAAGGCGAGGCCGTCGCTGAGCCGACCGGCGATGGTCCTGTCCCTCCTCATCACCGCCTGCGTGATCGCCTGGGGTTACCTCGTCTACCTGGCGATCGACTTCGGCACCGCCGCCCGCTCGGGTGAGCCCGGAGGCTGGGGCCTGCTCGCGCTGAGCTCGTTGGGGGCGGTGGCGTGCCTCTTCGCGGGCCTGCTCTTCGTCTCGCGGCTGCTCCGGGAGATCGGGATCACCAAACCCGACGACACGGACGCTCCCCCGTCTTCACCGCCCGCGGCGCCTCGGACGCCGGGTGGGCGGCGCGCGGCCCGCTGAGGTCCCTGCCTGTCGGACGGACCCAACTCTGTGCCCGGCCCTCCGCTGCTGAGCGTGAGCGTCCGGTTGTGGTGCGCGTTTGGTCCGTTCGACGCCTCGTAAAACTTTTCCACAGTTCGAAATCGGGACTCGTCTCGGCGCCAACTCTCCCCTAGCGTGTTTCCCGTCCTACCTCGGTCGGACTCTCTCGGGGAAGAAGGCTCTGTATGTCGCACACGTTCGTACGCCGTTTTGCCATCGCGGCGCTCTCACTTCCGTTGCTCCTCGCCGGCTGTGCCGACGACGAACCGGTGCCGAAGATCCCGAAGCCCACTGCGGCGCCGACTTCGGTGGCTTCGACGTCCGCTGCGCCGGCTGAACCCGTTGAGCCCACGTTGCCGCCTGAGGCGGAGGGGAAAGGGATCAAGGCGGCCGAGGCGTTCGTGCGGCACTACTACGCGATGGTCGACCATGCTCGACGGACAGGGGACACAGGAGCATTGCGCGAGACGACGCTCCCTACCTGTGCAGCATGCGAGGGCGTCGCTGACCTCATCGACCGTGTCCGCAAGAACAACGGGTCGATCAGCGGCGGCGACCAGACCGTTCTGGGGATTGAACTTGGCAAGCTGGGCGGCGTCCCTGGGGTAGCGACCTATCGAGGGAATGCCACGGTCGAAAGCACCAAACAAGCGATCCAGGGGTCCGGCGACCCCTCACTGGACGGGACCTTCCCGCCGGGGACTCTGAAGCTCAGCGTCCTCGTGGTCAAGGGCGAGCAAGGATGGAGGTTCGCGGAATGGTCCGTCATGTCCTAGCAGTGATCTTGAGCATCGCTATCTTGGTTGGCACGGCGCACAGCGCAAATGCCGACGAGTCCGACTCTCCGGCCCCATCACCCAGCGAGAGCACATCCAGCAGTGCCGAGACAGCACCGAACGGACTGTTGGTCGGCGGCGAGGCGTCCGGCGTGGGTCAACTCGACTCGACCGACTCGGGCTCCACCCAGGCCGTGGCGTCGACTTCTGAGCCAGCTGGCAAATGGGTCAAGAGCAGTAACCCGTGCGAGACCGTCGGCGCTTCGGGTTGCGTCGAGGCATACACCTGTCCAGACGGATCAGCCCCCACGGTCTGGATGTTCATGACGGAGTTCGGGCCGGCCGGCTCGTACTCGCAATGCCCCGAGGATCCCCAACCAACAGCCGCCACGCCGACTGTCAACATCCCCGCCGAAGTCCTGGCGGCCTTCCAGAAGGTCGGCCTCCCGGACTCGAGCATCACCGTCCAACCGCCAGGCGGCGAGACACTGGTGAACTTCAAGACCATCCTCTCCACCCAGGCAGAGCGTCACCAGATCCAGGTCCGCCTCGAGAAGGTCGACCTGGACGTCGTCCTGGAGGTCTGGCCGAGCACGTTCGTCTGGCACCACGGCGACGGGACCACTCAGGAGTCCACGACCCCGGGCACGCCATGGACCGAGGGCGCCGACGTGGACGGCACCGGTTTCATCACCCACATCTACACCAGGAAGTTGAAGGCGGCGCCCGTCAGCGTCGACACGACGTGGTCGGCGCAGTTCAAGGTCGCCGGCGCCACAGCGTGGCGGCCAGTGGACGGCACGGTGTCCATCACCGGACTGCCGGTGACGCTGGACGTACGCGAAGCAAGCCCCGAGCTCGTCACCGACCCGAACTGAGACAGCGGTACTCCGCTGCCACCAGGTGGCAGCAAACGACCGCTATCTGTGGCGGAGGCGGCCCGAACGGCAGGGGGGGCGCAAGAAGCCGAAATGCAGCGAGGGGCGGGCCACCGAAGTGACCCGCCCCTCGTCTTCCCCAAACCGCCAGCCGGGGTCGAGTCGACTGGCGGAGGCTTGTGCGGTCAGTCGTCGCTGACCGGGACGCGGATCTTCTGACCCGCGGAGAGCGCGACGGACTCGAGGGCGTTGAGCCGCTCGATCTCGGCCATGGTGGAGCGGACGTCGCCGTCGGTGTTGATCTCAGCGGCGATCCCCCACAGGGTGTCGCCGGTGCCGACCATCACGATCTCGGTCGGCTCGGCCTGGCCGGGCGACTCGGAGCCGACGGCCACAGCGCCCAGGAAGAACGCGGAGAGCAGGAGCAGGGCCAGCGCCGCCAGGAAGACGACGAGGCGACCCCGGCGCGTGAGGCGCACGCTCGTGCGCGGCAGACGGATCGAGCTCGGGGCGGTGAACGCGGGGGAAATGCTGAGGGTGCTCATGTTGGCCTCCTGGGGAAGATCAGCCGGTCGTGGTGTCGATCTCTGTCTAGACGGAGCCACCGACAATGAGCGGCGGGTCGAAGAGACGTTCGATCGAACGTGTGTACGACGGTAGAGCATGTGTTCGAACGATGCAAGAACCGAGACGAACAATTGTTCGAGCGAGTTTCGAGGCGACGAGCGCCCAACGAGAGAGGGGTCGGAGGCCCGACACGCCTTCGAACAAATGTTTGAACAACCGCGTCGGTATCGCTACGTTGAGTCCAGTCGATCAGCAGGAGGCGCCGCCATGGCGAAGAAGCAAGCACCAGACGCCAAGGTCCTGGCGATGCCCGACGGGCCGCCGGACGCCACAGGCCTCACCCCGCGCCAGCAGCGCGTGCTGGCCACCATCAAGGACTCCATCGAGAACCGCGGCTATCCGCCGAGCATGCGCGAGATCGGCACCGCGGTCGGGCTCACCAGTTCCTCCAGCGTCGCCCACCAGCTCAAGACGCTCGAGGAGAAGGGCTTCCTCAAGCGCGATCCCAACCGCCCGCGCGCACTCGAGGTCTTCCTGCCCGAGGTGATGGCGGCTCGCCGCTCCATGTCGAGCGCCGAGGAGACCTCATACGACGAGACCGACATCGGCAACACCGCTCCCCCGGCGACCTACGTCCCGATGGTCGGCCGCATCGCCGCCGGTGGGCCGATCCTGGCCGAGGAGCGGATCGAAGAGGTCTTCCCGCTGCCCAAGTCGCTCGTCGGCGAGGGCACCCTGTTCATGCTCGAGGTCTCGGGCGACTCGATGATCGATGCCGCGATCTGCAACGGCGACTACGTCGTGATCCGCCAGGAGCAGACCGCCAGCAACGGCGACATCGTCGCGGCCCTGATCGACGGCGAGGCCACGGTCAAGACCTTCCAGCGCAAGGACGGCCACGTGTGGCTGCTCCCGCACAACGACGCCTACGACCCGATCGACGGCACCCACGCCACGATCCTCGGCAAGGTCACCGCGGTCCTGCGCCGCATGTGACTCCTCAGGGTCTCCCCTGAGACGGCCTCAGCCGTCTCAGGGGAGCGCCGCTCAATTCCCTGATGCGACGGGAGCAGAGAGCCGCTGGAATGGACCGGTGACCACACTCCTGCCTGCGCCGGCCTTCTCGACCGACACCCCGGCAGGGAGACAAGGACTCAGCGGGTGGCGGGAGCTCGGCAACCTGGCACTGTTGTATGCGGCGTACGCCGTGTCCCGCGTCTTCGCGGACGACTCGATGGCCCCCGCTCGCGAACGAGCGTTCCACATCCTCATCCTCGAGGACACCATGCTGCTGGACGTCGAGCGAGCCATTGTCGAATGGTTCGTCGACCACGATGCCGCCGGCCTGCTGGCGGCCTACTACTACGCGAGCGCCCACTACGTCGTCACCGCGGTCGTGCTGATGGCGCTCTTCCTCGGTCGCAAGGGCGCCTACCCGCGCGCCCGGCAGACCCTCGTGGCCAGCACCCTGGTGGCCCTGGTCGGCTACCTGCTGATGCCGACCGCACCCCCGAGGCTCGTGGGGTTCCCCGACCTGATGGCACTGCACGCTGCCCGGGGCTGGTGGGGCGAAGCGGCCTCGGCTCCACAGGGGATGGGCTGGATGACCAACCAGCTGGCCGCGTTCCCGAGCATGCACGCCGGCTGGGCCCTCTGGGTGGCCCTCGCCGTCACGGCCGCCACCGCCAGCCGGGTGCTGCGCGCGGCGGGCTGGGCGCACGCAGTCATCACGGTCGTCGTGGTCGTCGGCACGGGCAACCACTGGCTGCTCGACGTCGTCGCCGGCTGGGCGGTCGTGTTCGTGGTCTGGCGGCTGCTGGCGCGAACAACGGGTGAACAGAGGGAAATTTCACCGACGCGAGCGTGATCTTGCGGGCGGAGCGTCGTTGACTGGAGCATGACCACTCTCCACCGACGTACCGTCCTCGCCACCAGCGTCGCCGGCGCAGGTCTCGCGGCCACCAGCACCACCACCCTCCACGCGGCGGCCGCCCCGCCCTCGAGCATGTTCCAGCACGGCGTCGCCTCCGGTGACCCGATGGCGCGTCGAGTCGTGCTGTGGACCCGGGTCACCCCGGTCCCGGCGGCGACCCCGGGCTCGGGTGTCGGCGCCGACACCAACGTGCGCTGGGAGGTGTCGCGCGACGAACGCTTCCGCAAGGTCGTACGCTCGGGCAGCGTCGTCACCACCGCAGCACGCGACCACACGGTGAAGATCGACGCGACCGGGCTGGCGCCCCAGACGTGGTACTTCTACCGGTTCACTGTCGGGTCGGCGACCAGCCCTGTCGGGCGTACGCGCACCGCCCCCGACGAGGCCTCGAGCCCCGAGCACCTGCGGCTGGGCGTCGTGAGCTGTGCCAACCTCCAAGCCGGCTGGTTCAGCGCCTACCGCCACCTCGCCGCCCGCGACGACCTGCACGCGATCCTCCACCTCGGCGACTACATCTACGAATATGCGCCGGGCGAGTACGGCTACGGCCGCTCCAACGTCGACATCCGCCCGCACGACCCGGCCAAGGAGATGGTCGAGCTGGCCGACTACCGGCGCCGCCACGCGCAGTACAAGCTGGATCCTGACCTGCAGGCCCTGCACGCCCGCTACCCGTTCATCGTCACCTGGGACGACCACGAGTCCACCAACGACGCCTGGCGCGACGGCGCGGAGAACCACCAACCCGACGAGGGCGACTGGCACGTCCGCCGGGACAGGTCGCACCGTGCGTACGACGAGTGGATGCCCGTCCGGATGAGCGACACCGCCGACCTGGGGGACGGGACGAAGCTCTTCCGACGGCTCACCTTCGGCACCCTCGCCGAGATCAGCATGCTCGACCTGCGCACCTACCGCGACCAGCAGGTCCACACCACGGTTCCCTCCCCCGTGCCGAGCCCCGACGCCGAGGTCGACGACCCGGAGCGCACCATCACCGGCCGCGAGCAACTCGACTGGCTCAAGGACAGCCTCACCGCGCCCGCCCAGTGGAAGCTGGTCGGCAACCCGGTGATGATCGCGCCGGTCACCTTCGCCCAGGTGCCGAAGGACCTCGTCGGTCCCGTCAACGACGTGACCGGGATCCTGCCGCGCGACGGGGCGCCCTACAACGTGGACCAGTGGGACGGCTACACCGACGACCGCCGCGAGGTCTTCGCCCACATCCGTGACCGCGGCCTGCGCGACGTCGTCTTCCTGACCGGCGACATCCACTCGGGATGGGCCTGCGACCTGCCGTACGACGCTGCGACCTATCCCGTCGGCGACTCCGCGGGAGTGGAGTTCGTCTGCACGTCGGTGACCTCCAACAACTTGGACGACATCACGGGTACGCCGCCGCGCACCTCGAGCCTCGCGGTCGAGGCCGCGATCCAGAGCAACAACCGGCACGTGCGCTACCTCAACTTCGACGACCACGGCTACTCGGTCTTCGACCTGACGCCCGCCCGCGCGCAGATGGACTACTACGCCATCGGCGACCGGGCCGATCGCACCGCACCCTCCACCCTGATCGCGTCGTGGGCGACCCGGTCCGGCACCAACAAGGTCGAGCCCGTCGCCCAGCCGATCCCCCAGCCGATCCCCCAGCCGACCACCGTGCCGGGCCCCGGCGCGTGAGGAGAAACGCCATGAACACGAGCTCACCCTTCGCCCGCGGCCTCGACGACATCCGCACCGGCAGGCGCTCCCTGCTCAAGCTCGTCGGCGCCGGCGGGGCGACCATCGCCCTGTCCACCGCGACCGGCGCCGTCCCTGCTTGGGCCGGGCGGTCGAACCGACGGGCCTACGTGCTCGTCCTGGACGGCTGTCGTCCCGATGAGGTCACCGCGCCCTTGATGCCGCGGGCAGCGGCGCTGCGCGACGGCGGACTCAACCACCCGTTCGCCTCCTCGATGCCCATCATGGAGACGATCCCCAACCACGTGATGATGATGACCGGCGTCCGCCCGGACCGCGGCGGCGTCCCGGCGAACTCGATCTACGACCGCGCCGAGGGCGTCATCCGGGACATGGACCGCCCGACCGACATCACCATCGGCACCGTCATCGAGCGGCTGAACGCGGCCGGCCACACCACCGGCACGGTGCTCAGCAAGGAATACCTGTACGGCGTGTTCGGCGACCGGGCCACGCACCGCTGGGAGCCCGCGCCGATCGTGCCTGTCTCCGGGCACGCCCCGGACCAGTTCACGATGGACGCGGCGTTGGCGATGCTCGAGGAACACGACCCGTCGATGATGTTCGTCAACCTCGGTGACATCGACCGGGTGGGACACTCCGACCTCACCGGCCCGCTGTCGCTCCGGCTCGCGCGCCAGACGGCCCTGGCTGCGACGGACCTCCAGGTGGGCCGCTTCGTGGACGCACTCAAGGCGAGCGGGCGGTGGAAGGACTCGATCGTCATCGTGCTCGCCGACCACTCCATGGACTGGTCGCGGCCGGACTCGACCGTGCGGCTGCAGCCCGTGATGGATGCGGATCCGCTGCTCGCCGGCAACGTCGTCATCGCGGACAACGGTGGAGCCGACCTCCTCTACTGGACCGGCGACCCGACCGCTCGCGACGCGGCGGTCGCGCGGATGATCGCGCTCGCGGTGGCCACACCGGGAGTGTTGGAGACACTGGATCCGCGGGTCGACACCACCCTGCGGACCGGGCCGGTCAGCGGCGACGTCGTGGCCTTCTGCAAGGCGGGCTGGCGGTTCACCGACCCCGACGTCTACTCCAACCCGATCCCGGGCAACCACGGGCACCCGGCCACGCGGCCCATCCCGTTCTTCATCGGCGGCGGCCACCCGGTCGTCCCCCGCGGCGCCTCGGCCTCGGCGGAGGCCCGGACGCTGGACGTGGCGCCCACGCTCGCGACCTTCTTCGGCGTCGGGACACCGAAGGGTGGGTACGACGGCACCTCGCGACTGCCGCGCCTGCGCTGAGCCCGCCGGCTCGCTCAGCCGGCGGCGAGGCGCGCGAGCGCGTTGCGCACCAGCGCGCCGTCGGTCGTCGTCCACATCGGCGGCAGCGAGGCCTTGAGGAAGCCGCCGTAGCGGGCAGTGGCCAGCCGCGGGTCGAGCACGGCGACAACACCGCGGTCGGTCGTCGTCCGGATGAGTCGTCCGGACCCCTGCGCCAGCAGGAGCGCGGCGTGCGTCGCCGCGATCTGCATGAAGCCGTTGCCGCCGGCACGGTCGGCAGCCTTCTGTCGCGCCGACATCAGCGGGTCGTCGGGGCGGGGGAAGGGGATCCGGTCGATCAGCACCAGCTGGCAGGTCTCCCCCGGCACGTCGAGGCCCTGCCAGAGCGACAGCGTGCCGAACAGGCAGGTGTGCGGGTCGTCGACGAACTGCTTGGCGAGCTCGGGCAGCTGGGCGTCACCCTGGGCCAGCGTGGTGAGGTGCGGCAGCCGCTCCCGCACGACCTCGGCGGCCGCCTCGGCCGCGCGGCGCGACGAGAAGAGCCCGAGGGTGCGCCCGCCGGCGGCATCGACCAGCTCGCAGATCTCGTCGAGCTGGGCCTTCACGAGACCGTCGCGGCCGGGCGGGGGCAGGTGGCGGGCGACGTACAGGATCGCCTGCTGGCCGTAGTCGAAGGGCGACCCGACGTCGAGGCCGCGCCACGGGAGGACGTCCTGGGTGCGTGAGGTTGCGTCGCGCTCGGTCGGCTTGAGGCCCAGCGAGGTGGCGACCGCGTTGAAGTCGCCGCCGAGCATCAGGGTGGCGCTGGTGAAGACCACTGTCTTGTCGGACAGCAGCTTGTCGCGCATCGGACCCCAGACCTGGAGCGGGGCGACGTGCAGCCGCGCCGGGATGCGGTCGCGGGCCTCGTTGAGCCAGAGCACGTCGCTCTCGAGGTTGGCGGCCATCCGCTCGGCGTTGACGAAGACCTCCTGGACCATCCCCTTGGACTGCGTGCGCCCGGCGTCGCCGTCGGCGGACGTCGTGTCCTTGGGGTAGGCCGACAGGCACTTGCGGGCGGCGTCGCGCACGAGGGCGAGCGCTTCGGCGAGCTGGTCGGACGGGCGCTCGATCCGGCCGGTTGAGGTGGCCTCGATCGCCTCGGCGAGGGAGTCCGCAGCCTCCCCCAGCGAGTCGGCCGACTCGTCCTCCACCCAGCGCTGCGAGCGCCGCGCGGCGCGTTCGATGTCGTTGACCGCGAGCTCGTCGGTGGCCGCCTGGGTCACGCGAGCGGTCAGCTCGTGGGCCTCGTCGATCACGACGGCGTCGTAGTCGGGGATCATCGGCACCCCCTCGATCGCGTCGATCGCGAGCAGGGAGTGGTTGGTGATGATCAGGTGCGAGTGCTGCGCCTTCTCCCGGGCCCGCTCCGCGAAGCACTCGACCGCGAAGGGGCACTTGCTCGCACCCAGGCACTCGCGGTGGTTGACGCTGACCTGACGCCACTCCCGATCGGTGTGCCGCGGCGCGTTGTCGCGCTCGCCGCTGCCGCTCGCCTCGCTCTCCTTCTCCGCCCACGCCCGCAGCTCGAGCACCTTCTCGGCCATCGAGCCGATCGGCGCCTCGACCAGCGCGCCCTGCTCGTCGGGGACGCCCTCGCGGATGCGGTGCAGGCAGGCGTAGTTGCCCCGGCCCTTGAGCACGGCGTATGTCGCATCGACCTGGTCGCCGATCGCCTGGACCAGCCGCGGGATGTCGCGCTCGACGAGCTGGTGCTGCAGGGCGAGCGTCGCGGTGGCCACCACCACGCGGTCGTGGTGGAGCAGGCTCGGGACGAGGTAGGCCAGCGACTTGCCGGTGCCGGTGCCGGCCTGGACGAGGAGGTGCTGCTCGTCAGCGAGCGCCTTGGAGACGGCCTCGGCCATCTCGATCTGACCCGTGCGTTCCTGACCGCCGAGGGCCTTCACCGCCGCAGCGAGCACCCCAGCCACGTCGGGAGCGCGTCGCTCGGTCTGCTCGGCAGTGTCAGGCACTCGAGCACCCTACGGGCGCGCACCGACAGTGCGGCGTACACACGCAGATGCTCAGATCACGGCGCCGGAGTCGTCGGGGGTGCGGGCGACCTTCTCGCGCTTCACCCTGCTCATCGGCCACTTCTCCTGGAAGTAGGTGAGCATCGGCGTGGCGGTGAAGACCGAGGAGTAGGTGCCGACGACGAGACCGATCAGGAGCGCGATCGCGAAGTCACGCAGCGAGTCGCCACCGAGGACTGCCAGCGCAGCCAGGATGAACATCGTGCCGAGGCCGGTGTTGACCGTGCGCGGCATCGTCTCGATCGCGGCCCGGTTGGCCATCTCGTTGAAGGTGTCCTCAGGTCGCGAGCCGAACCAGCGTTCGCGGATGCGGTCGAAGACGACGACGGTGTCGTTGACCGACAGACCGATGATGGTCATGGCCGCAGCCAGGAAGATGCCGTCGATCGGCTTCTCCAGCCAGGCGAAGATCCCGACGACCAGGATGACGTCGTGGGCCATCGCGAGGACCGCGGAGACACCGAACGTCCACTTGAAACGGAACGCGAGATAGAGCAGCTGCGCGAGCAGGGCGATCCCGAAGGCGATCAACGCCTTGTTGCGGAGCTCGTTGCCGAGGGAGGCGCCGATCGACTGGTCGTCCTCCTTGGTGACGTCGCCGCCGATCTCAGCGAGGGCGTCCTCGATCTGCTGCTCCTCGTCGCTCGTGATCTCGCCCGTACGCACCGTGAAGTCGGCGGTCTCGGCCTCCTGCACGACTGCCTCGAACCCGGCGTCGGAGATCGCGGCGCGGGCCTCGTCGATCGAGACCTCCTCGCTCACTGAGTAGTCGAGCTGACGACCACCGCTGAACTCCACGCCGAGGTTGAGACCGTTGAGGGCGATGCCGGTGATCGCGAAGACCAGCGCGGCGGCGGAGACACCGAGCCACCTGCCCCGCTTGCCCATGATGTCGAAGTTGGAGCGGTCGAGCCACTCGCGGACCCTGCCCACGGTGGCGACACCGCTGAGCCCAGGACTGCGCTCGGTGGCCTTGGTGGAGACGCTCAGCTCGGTGAGCACCCGGGCGATGACCAGTGCGGAGATCATCGAGGCGATGACACCGATCGAGAGCGTCACGCCGAAGCCCTTGATCGGGCCGGAGCCGAGGATGAACAGCAGCGCGGCGGCGAGCAGGGTGGTGACGTTGGAGTCGATGATGGCCGACCAGGCCTTGTTGAAGCCGACGACCAGCGCGCGGCGCAGCCCGGCGGAGGGATATTGGGCGTACTCCTCCCGGGCGCGCTCGAAGACCAGCACGTTGGCGTCGATCGCCATCCCGATCGCGAGCACGAACCCGGCGAGACCGGGCAGCGTCAGGGTCGAGTCGAGCGCGAGCAGCATGGCGTACGCCAGCAGGGCGTACGACGTCAGCGCGATCGTGGCCATGGCGCCGACGAGCCGGTAGATGAACATGATGAAGAGGCCGGTGAGGATCAGGCCGATGATGCCAGCCTCGATCGAGGCGTCGATCGCCTCGGCCCCGAGGGTCGGGCCGACGAGCCGCTCGGAGATGGCCTCGAGCTCGAGCGGGAGCGCGCCGCCCTCGATCAGGGTCGACAGGTCAGTGGCGTACTTCTGGCTGAAGGACCCGGTGATGTCGGTGGTCTCCCTGATGTCAGCGCCGCACTGCACCTGGACCGCGGGGCTGGAGATGATCTTCTCGTCGAGCACGATCGCGATGCGCTTCTGGTCCCCCTGGGCACAAGCCGCCTCGCCCGACAGCTTGCCGAAGGCGTCCGATCCGCTGCCGCTGAAGTCGACCCGCACCGCCCAGCCGACGCTGCCGTCAGGCTGCACGGCCGAGGCGCCGGTGATCTCGTCACCCTGCAGGACCACTGGTCCCACCTCGAGGAAGGTGCCGTCCTCGTCCGGCAGGACGAGGTTGTCCTTCTTGCTGGGCTCGGCATCGGCGCTGGCGGCGGTTGCGATCACGGGGTGGACGCTCAGCTGCGCCGTCTGCCCGATCCGCTCCTTCGCGTCGTCGCGCTCTTCGTCAGTTTTGACGCCGGGCAGCTCGACCAGGATCCGGTCGTCACCCTGGCGAACGAGCGTCGACTCGGCCACGCCGAGGGCGTCGACGCGCCCACGAAGCACCTCGACGGTCTTGTCGACGTTCTCCGAGGTCGCCTCGGTGGTCTCGGTGTCCTTGGCCTGGAAGACGAACTGAGCGCCGCCTCGCAGGTCGAGGCCCAGGTTGGGCTTCTGGTTCAGTGCGAGGGCGAGACAGCCGCCGAGCAGACCGAGAACGAGCAGGAAACGAACGACGGCACCGCGTGACATGCGCGCCATCCTCCCCCAGAGGGCCGAGCCGCCCTAAATGGGGTAGGCCTCCAGCTCGCTTGCGAGGTCCGCGTTGGCGCGACCCTTCACGAGCGTGCCGTCGCCGGTGTGCTCCATCGAGGCGATCTCGCCCTGCTGGTGCAGCCGGTTGAGGAGGTCTCCGCGCTCGTACGGCAACAGGGCCTCGAACTCCACGCTGGGGCGCGGCAGCTCGGCCTCGATCGCCGCGATCATGTCCTCGATGCCCTCGCCGGTCTTGGCGCTGACCACGACAGTGTGCGGCTCGCGAGCTCGCAGCCGGGCGATGACCATCGGGTCGGCAGCGTCGGCCTTGTTGACCACCACGAGCTCGGGGACCTTCGAGGCGTGGATGTCCGCCAGGACCTCGCGCACCGCGGCCAGCTGACCTTCCGGGTCGGGGTGGGAGCCGTCGACCACGTGCACGATCAGGTCGGAGTCGGCAACCTCCTCCAGCGTCGAGCGGAACGCCTCGATGAGCTGGTGGGGCAGGTGCCGGACGAAGCCCACGGTGTCGGAGACCGTGTAGATGCGGCCGTCCGTGGTCGTCGTACGCCGCGTGGTGGGATCGAGCGTCGCGAACAGCGAGTCCTCGACGAGCACCCCGGCGTCGGTGAGCCGGTTGAGCAGGGAGGACTTGCCGGCGTTGGTGTAGCCCGCGATCGAGACGCTCGGGATGTGGTTGCGCTGCCGCTCCTGACGCTTGGTCTCGCGGGTGCCCTTCATCTCCTTGAGCTCGCGGCGCAGCTTGGCGATCTTGGTGTTGATCCGACGGCGGTCGGTCTCGATCTTCGTCTCACCGGGGCCACGGCCACCGATGCCCTCACCGCCGGACACGCGGCCACCGGCCTGCCGGGACAGGTTGCCGCCCCAGCCGCGGAGGCGCTGCTTCATGTAGTTGAGCTGGGCGAGCTCGACCTGGGCCTGGCCCTCCTTGGACTTCGCGTGCTGGGCGAAGATGTCGAGGATCAGCCCGGTGCGGTCGATCGCCTTGACCTTGAGCTTGTCCTCGAGGTTGCGCAGCTGGCTGGGCGCCAGGTCGCCGTCGAGGATGACCGTGTCGGCCCCCGAGGCCTGGACGATCTCGAGCAGGCCGTCCACCTTGCCGCGACCGATGAAGGTCGCCGGGTCAGGGGTCTGCCGCCGTTGGTAGATCGCGTCGAGGACCTCCGAGCCGGCGGTCTCGGCGAGCAGCGCGAGCTCGGCCATGGAGTTCTCTGCGTCCTGCACGGTGCCAGAGGTCCAGACACCGACGAGGATGACCCGCTCGAGCCGGAGCTGGCGGTATTCGACCTCGGTGATGTCCTCGAGCTCGGTGCGCAGCCCCGCCACCCGCCGCAGGGCATGGCGCGCGGCCAGGTCCTGCTCGCCGGTGGTGAGCTCGTCGAGGTCGATCTCCTCGGGGTCGGGCCCGTCGGGCGAGACCAGGTCGATCGCGTCGTCGTCCCAGTCGTCGGTGGCGTCGAGGGAGTCGGCGAGGTTGAAGTCAGGTGCGTTCGTCATATGCCTGCGAGTTTAGGCCGCCGCCGAGCACCTGCCCAGCGGTTAAGCGCGATACCACCCCCTTGACAGGGGGCGTGGCCTGCGCCAGATTCGAGAACAATTGTTCACGTTCTGGGAGGGACACGACATGCGCGTACGTCGAGCACTGAGCACCATCGCCAGCGCGGGAGCGCTCGCCGGAGCACTTGTCGGGGCCACCCTGGCCACCTCACCGGGAGCCGCGGGGCAGGCGGATCCGCTCCAGCTGCCCACCGCAGCCATCGCCCTGGGCGACTCGTTCGTGAGCGGCGAGGGCGCCGGGGCCTACCAGTCCGTGGCCGACCTCAACGGCGTGAGCCAGGGGTTCCCCGGCTGGACGGCGCCGAACAGCAACGCCTACTTCTGCCACCGCTCGGCCAACGCCTCGATCCAGGTCGCCGAGCTCGCCGGCGTCAGCGCCCGCTTCAACCTGGCCTGCTCGGGGGGCCAGCCCGCCGACATGGCGGCCGCCTCGAGCGCTCGACCGAAGGGGCGCACGGTGGCCTCGCAGATCACCCAGCTCCGCCAGGTCGCGCAGACCCACGACATCGACGTGGTGCTCATCGGCCTCGGGTCCAACAACTCCCAGTTCACCTTCGGCACCGTGGCCTCCGAGTGCGCTGGCCGCTTCGTGGCCGCCGGCTACACCGGGTGGTGGGAGATCTGGGTGCCGCTGATGAACTGGCTCAGCGGGACCCCGGTCGCCAACGAGAACCCGTGCACGCTCGCGGAGATGGCCACCGACGCGCAGGTCGCCGCGGCCACCCAGGAGACGACCGCTGCCGTCCGGCAGGTGCTCACCGCGCTGGCCGAGGTCGACGCCGACGGCCAGCACACCGTCGTGCTCCAGGACTACACCAGCCCGCTGCCGACCGAGTTCGCAACGCAGTACCACGACGAGGACGGCCGCACTGACACCCGCGACAAGTTCCGCGAGCTGGTCCGGGAGCGGTACGCCGCAGGCTGCCCCGCCCACCGTGCCTCACTCGGCCCCGCGGCGCAGTTCACCGACAAGCTGGCCGGCATCGTGCACAGCACCTACGCCACCCTGAAGGCCGAGCGGCCCGCAGAGAAGCTGGTCTTCCTCGATGTGCGCAGGGCCTTCGACGGCGCCCGTCTCTGCGAGAACCCGGGCTCTCCGGCAGGCACGCTCGCGACTCCGCTGCGCCTCCAGGACCAGCCCAACGGCACCTTTGTGCAGAGCCTCAGCGGCTACGACAAGATCGGCGTGCAGCGGCTCAGCAAGACCTGCAACACCTACTTCCAGACCTGCCAGGAGTCGTGGCACCCCAACCTCGCGGGGCACCAGGCGCTCGGTGCCTGCCTGAGCAGCGCCGTGACGATCGGCGGCGGCCAGGTCACCTGCCGACGCCTCCCGGACGGGACCATGACGACCTCGTGAGCCGGGCGGAACCTCTCCAGGAGCGGTCACGGGCGACCGTCGAGCGCATCCTGGCGGCGGCCGACGCCGAGATCGGCGAGGTCGGGCTGGCGCGCACGTCCACCCGCCGGATCGCCCAGCGCGCCGGGGTGTCGGTAGGGGCGACGTACCGGTTCTTCGCCGACAAGGAGGCCATCGCCGTCGCGCTGTCGGAGCGCTATCTCGACGCCGCTCTGACCGCCTACGGCGCGGTGCTCGACGAGGTGTCGGGCCCCGAGGACCTGCCCGTGGCCATCAACACGCTGGTCAGGAATGCTGCGCTGCTCCAACAGGCCCATCCCGGCTACTACCGGCTGACCGAGGAACGGCTCCCCGACCTCGTGGCCTCCCCCGCCCACGTGGCCCGCGAGGGCATCGTCGACCTCCTGTCCACCGCGATGATCAGGACCGGCGCCGTCTCACCCGAGATCCCCGAGGCGCTCGTCCGGACCCGGATCGAGCTCTGCGTGGAGACGGTCCGGCACGCCCTGGCCCACGCCGACTCCAAGGACAGCACGGACCGCGACCTGCTCATCGAGGAGCTGTCGCACATGCTCACCGCCTACCTCACGCGGTGATCGCCAGTCACCAGTGCAAGATCATCCTGTGAAGACTGAGATGCACGCCTTTGTCGACGGCGACGCCGGACCGTGCGGCGCCATCCTGCGTCACCTGGAGCCCGACAGCCTCCGCACACGGACCGTGTTCAAGATGGGTGACGAGGCTCCGGTCTACCTCGTCGACCACGTCGTCGAACACGACGGCGACGTCCGTCGGTGGACGCGGTTCGCCTACGACTCCCCCACCTCGGCGAGTCAGCACTCGGGCACCCGCGACGGCGACGGGGTCGTTCTTCTCGACGGCGCCCCGGCCCCACACCTGACCGGTGCCGTCGGTGCGTACGGCGAACACCTGGTCCTCGCCCAGATGCTCCTCGACGGAGTGGACACCGTGTCCTACGTGCAGTTCGACGAGGGCGAGCCCGAGGCGGGCGCTGACGAGGCGGAGCTGCACCGGCGGGGTCCCGAGACGACGGAGCTGCTCGACGGTTCCACGGTGCACGCCGAGCGAGTCCAGGTGGTCCTCGCCGGGCGCCATACCAACACGCACTGGTCCGTCGACGGCGTGATCGTCAAGTCTGACTGGTGCGGCGCCGAGTCGTTCCTCATCGATGACGTCGACGCTCTCTGCGAAGGGCTCGACCCGGACGTCGTGGCGCAGATCAGGGAGTTCGTCAGGCGATGAGAGCGTCCAGCGCAGGCTGAGCAGCCTCGCGCGGCAGGTGTCCCAGCATCACCAGGACCGCCATCCCGTGCACGGTCGCCCACATCCCGGCTGCCAGCGCCTCGGGGTCACGGCCGGTGAAGCCCGGCTGCTGCACCAGCGCCGCGACCTCTGCGGCCAGCAGCTCCTCATTGCGGGTGATGAGCGGGGCCATGTCGGCGTCGGGATGACCGGGCGGGCAGTACTCCGGGTCGAAGACGAGCGCGAAGGCCTGCGGGTGGTCGGCCGCGTAGTCGACGTACGCCCCTCCCAGGGCGCGCACGCGAGCGATCGGGTCGGACTCCCCCTCCACCGCACGCTCCTGCGCCTCGAGCAGCTCTCGCATCGCCCGCACTCCCAGCGCGTGCAGCAGCGCGGCCCGGTCACCGAAGTGGTTGTACGGCGCGTTGTGGCTGACCCCCGCCCGCCGGGCGACCTCGCGCAGGCTGATCTTGGCGGCCGGCTGGGTCGTGAGCAGCTCGAGCGCGGCGTCCTCCAGGGCGGCCTGGAGGTTGCCGTGGTGATAGGTGGCTCTCGATCTTGACACGAGCAATATGCTACCCCAGTATGGGCACTGTCCAGATAGTTGACGGTGTCCATATTAAGGCGGAGAAGCCCATGACTCGCACCCTCGTGATCGACGGTCACCCCAACCCCGATTCGCTGACCGCCGCCCTGGCCCGGGAGTACGCCGCCGGCGCCGGCGACGACGCGGTCCTCCTGTCCCTCCGAGATCTCCAGATCGATCCGGACCTGCACGGTGGCTACACCTCGGACCAGCCCGTCGAGGCCGACCTGCTCCGGGCGCGCGAGCTCATCGAGTGGAGCGAGCACATCACCGTCCTGGCGCCGGTGTGGTGGGGCTCGGTGCCCGCGCTGCTCAAGGGCTTCCTCGACCGGACCCTGGTGATCGGCTGGGCGTTCCGCTACAAGGACAACGGCCTCCCTCTCGGCCTCCTGGCCGGCCGCACCGGGCGGATCATCATCACCGCCGACTCGCCGCGGTGGTACCTCCCCCTCGTCGGCGACACCACGGTCAAGCAGCTCAAGGGGCGCACGCTGGAGTTCTGCGGCATCAAGCCGGTGAAGGTGACCCGCTTCAGCCACGTCCGCAGCGCGAGCGACGAGCGTCGGGCGGGTTGGCTCGAGCAAGCGCGTCGCCTCGGTGCCGACGACGCGGGGGCGCCGGCGCGGGTGGCTACTTCGGTGGCATCCTGATGCCGCCGTCGACCCGGACCGTCTCGCCGTTCATGTAGGAGTTGGTGAGGCACTCCACGACCATGCTGGCCAGCTCTTCGGCGTGGCCGAGGCGCTTGGGGAAGAGCACCGACTCGCCCAGCTTGGCCTTGAACTCCTCCGGGTCACCGAAGGCGTCGTAGATCGGGGTGTCGACCAGGCCGGGAGCGACCGTGTTGAGGCGGATGCCGGCGGCCGACAGGTCGCGGGCGACGGGCAAGGTCATCCCGACCACCCCGCCCTTCGACGCGGAGTAGGACGACTGGCCGATCTGTCCGTCGAAGGCCGCGACGGAGGCGAGGTTGACGATGGCGCCGCGCTGGCCGTCGGCGTCGGGCTCGTTGCGCGACATGACGGTGGCGGCCTGACGGGTCATGTCGAAGGTACCGATGAGGTTGATCTCGACCACGCGGCGGAACGCGTCGAGGTCGTGTGCGGAAGCGAGCTCACCGTCGCGCCCGATCGTGCGCTGCGCCCACCCGATGCCGGCGGAGTTGACGCAGGCACGCAGCGGAGCGATGTCGGCGGCGGCCTGGACGGCAGCGGCGATCTGCTCGGTCTTCGTCACGTCGACGCGGGCGAACACGCCCTTGATCTCGTCCGCCAGTGCCTCGCCCTGCTCGGCGTTGATGTCGGCGACGACGACGACCGCGCCGCGGGCGGCGAGGGCGCGGGCGACCGCGGCACCGATGCCGCTGGCGCCTCCGGTGACGATGGCTGTGGCTCCGGTGATGTCCATGGTCGCCGATCCTAGGTCCAGCTTGTCCACAGATGGCCTGCGGCCCATGGTGCGTGGCACAGTGGAGACTTACGGTCGTCGTCATGACGACGGCGCCCGCAAACCTCGAGCGGAAGGTGCGTCAGTTGGACAACGACGTGCACTCCATCCACGAGATCCTCGATCAGCTCAGGTCGACCCAGACCCGCATGGCCGCCACCCAGGCCCGCCAAGGCAACCGCCTCGACGAGTTGGCCCAGCACCTCGAGGCACACGACCAACGCTTCGACGCCGTGGACCAACGCTTCGACGCCGTGGACTCCAGGCTCGACGACGTGCTCGTTCTCCTCCGCAGTCGCTGAGGTCGATGCTCAGAGGTCGGTGGTGCCCTCGGCGACGAGGACCGCGGGACCGGTCATCAGCATCCGGTCGTCCTCGGTCCAGGTGATCTCGAGGCTGCCGCCCGGCACGTCGACGCGATAGGTCGTCCCGCGAGGAGCGTCGTCGGCCAGGGCCGAGGCGACCATCACGGCGCAGGCGCCGGTGCCACAGGAGCGGGTCTCGCCGGACCCCCGCTCGTGGACGCGCATGGCGACGTGGTGCGCCCCTCGGCGTACGACGAACTCGACGTTGACGCCCTCGGGATAGATCGCCCGGTCGACGTCGGGCTCCTCGAGCAACGTGCCGGCCGCGTCGAGCGAGTCGACGAAGGCCACGGCGTGGGGGTTGCCCGTCGAGACGTGCAGAGCGGGGTGGCTGACGCCGTCGACGCCGACCAACGTCTTCTCGAAGACCTGGGGCGAGCCCATGTCGACCGTGAAGGCGTCGCCCTCGCGGGTGATGGTCTTGACGCCGTCGCGTGAGTCGACCTCAAGAGGCGACGACTCGCCCTCGTGCTCGAGGAGGTAGCGCGCGAAGACGCGGATCCCGTTGCCGCACATCTCGCTGATGGAGCCGTCGGCGTTGCGGTAGTCCATGAACCACCGGCCGCCCTGCCGCACCGCGCGCAGCACGCCGTCACCACCGATCCCGGAGCGGCGATCGCACAGCGCCCGCACCCGCTCGGCCGACAGGTCGCCGTGGACCGAGCCGTCGGGGTCGGGCAGCAGCACGAAGTCGTTCTCGGTGCCGTGGCCCTTGAGGAAGCGGTAGGTCACTGCTCCAGTGTCGCAGGCTTGACCACGCTGTGTCGGAGGCAGGCGAAGTCACGGTTGCGCGCGACCTCCTCCAGCCTCAGCTCCACGTGCCGCGGCAGGACCGGGCTCCCGGCGCCGAGGGTCACGGGAGCGAACTGCACCCACACCTCGTCGAGCAGTCCCTGGTCATGGAACTGCCCCACGAGGTCCCCGCCGCCGACCAGCCACACATCCTTGTCACCCGCGCGCTCCACTGCCGCGGCGTGCACGTGCTCGACGGGATCGGCAGTGAAGGTCACTGCAGCCACCGGCTCAAAAGTCCTGTGTGTCAGGACGTACGTCGGCAGGTCGCCCCACGGGTCGTCGTCATGGTCGAGGATCCACTGCCACGTCGTGGCACCCATGATGCAGGCGCCGATGCCCTCCCGGAACCCCGCGTAGTTCATCGGCCCCGCCTGGTCGATGTCGCGGGAGAAGAGCCAGTCCAGCGAGTGGTCGGGCGTGGCGATGAAGCCGTCGAGCGAGCAACCCGTGTAGTAGATCGTCGCCACCGTCGACTACCTCGGGTCGACCACGCGCGCCGAGCCGCCACCGCGCCGGACCGGCTCCGAGACGGCCGTGAGCCTCCCGCCCGGACCGAACTCGATCGCCGTCGCCGCCCCGATCTGCGAAGCACTGGTGAACGCGTCGCCGGCTGGCACGAACTTGTGGCCTCGGGCCGTCAGCACCGGACCGTAGGCGGTGATGAACTCCGGCTCGGCGGTCACGTTTGCGGTGTTGCGCGGGGCCGCCCGCGGAGCCGCGATGGCCTGCTCGATCGTCATGCCCAGATCGATCCGGTTGACGATCATCTGCAGCACCGTGGTGATGATCGTCGAGCCGCCGGGCGAGCCGAGCGCCAGGAACGGCTTGCCGTCCTTGAGCACGATGGTCGGGCTCATCGAGGAGCGCGGCCGCTTGCCCGGCTGGATCCGGTTGGGGTCGGCCTCGTTGTAGACGGTCGAGAAGTCGGTCAGCTCGTTGTTGAGGAGGAAGCCGTGGCGCGGGACCACCATCCCGGAGCCGCCGGTCTGCTCGATGGTGAGGGTGTATTCGGCGACGTTGCCCCACTTGTCGGCCACCGTGAGGTTGGTCGTCGAGATGTTCTCCGTGTCGGTGTCGACCGTTCCGCGCGCGGCTGGGGCCGGGCACACACCGTCGTACGCCGAAGCGTCACCGGCCGCGACGGGCTTCGTCGAGGCCTTGTCGGGGTCGATGTTGCAGGCCCGGTCGGCGGCGTACTTGTCGCTCAGGAGGGCCCGCAGCGGCACGCCCACGAAGCGGGGGTCGCCGACGTACTTGGCACGATCGGCGAAGGCCAGTGCGCCGGCCTCGAGGTAGGTGTGCAGCACCTGCTCGGGCGTCTTGCCGGTGAAGTCGGTGCGCTCCATGATGTTCAGCGCCTCGCCCACGGTGGAGCCACCGCTGGAGGACGGGGCCATCCCGTAGACGTCGTGGCCGCGGTAGGAGATCTTCGTCGGCGACTGGTTGCGGACCGTGTACTTCGTGAGGTCCTTGCGCGAGAGGTGGCCGGGCGGCACCGGCAGGTCGGTGCCCTGGGTCGTGCGCGGGTCGCGGACGATGTCGACCATCAGCTTGGCCAGCTTGCCGCGGTAGAAGGCCCGCAGGCCGCGGTCGCCGAGGTCGGCGTAGGTGGCCGCGAGGTCGGGGTTGCGGAAGATGGTCCCGATCGTGGGCGCGTCCCCTCCGGGCAGGAACAGCTTCCTGGTCGCGCGGTAGGCCTCGAACCGCTCCTGGTTGTCGAGGGTCTGCTGGCGGAACGTCTCGTCCACGACGAAGCCGCGGGTCGCCACCTTGATCGCCGGCTTCAACGCCTGCGCCATGGTCAGCGTGCCCCACCTCTTCAGGACGCGGTGCCAGGTGGCCGGCGTGCCGGGTGTGCCGACGCTGACGCCACTGGTGACGAGCTCAGGGGTGAAGTTGTAGGGCTTGCCCGTGGCGGGGTCGATGAAGGCGTCGGTCGGCATGTTGCGCGGGGCGGTCTCGCGACCGTCGACGGTGGCGACCTTGCCCGTCTCCGCGTTGTAGTAGACGAAGTAGCCACCGCCGCCGATGCCGGCGCTGTAGGGCTCCGTCACACCCAGCGTGGCCGCCGCAGCGATCGCGGCGTCGGCGGCGTTGCCGCCCTTCTTCAGCACCCGGAGAGCCGCTGCGCTGGCCTCCGGGTCGACCGTGGAGACGGCGCCGCCCTTGCCCACCGCGGTCGGGATCTTCGCGGTGGGACGAGCGGCCCGCTCGGCCGTCGACCCCTCGGCTGATGCTGGGGGTGTCGCCACGAGGAACCCGGCGACGAGGGCCGAGGTGGCTGCAGCACTGGTGAGGGCAGGGGTGACGCGCATGGAGAACCTCCCGGAAGGTCAGAGAGGACCACCTTGCTCCGGAGTCTGCGATCTGTCGAGAGCGGCCACCTCCCTGAGTGCGTGCTCCACCCGGTCCGGGTCGTCGAAGCGCACCCACGACACTCGCGGGTCCTTGCGGAACCAGCCGTCCTGCCGCCGGGCGAAGCGCCGAGTGGCTGCCTGGGTCCGGGCGATGGCCTCGTCCCGGGTGATCTCACCACCCAGGTGGGCTGCCGCGTCGTGGTAGCCGATGGCCCGGCTCGCGGTGCGCGCCCGCTCGAAGCGGAGGTCGAGACGCTCGGCCTCCTCGACCAGCCCGTCGGCGTACATCTGTCGCACCCGTGTCGCGATGCGTGCGTCCAGGGTCGGCCGGTCGATGTCGACGCCGATCTGCACCGTGCGTGGGTCGGCGTACGTCGGGGTGGGGAGACTGGCGGAGTAGGGCCGGCCGGTCAGCGCGATCACCTCGAGGGCGCGAACGATCCGGCGGCCGTTCTCCCGCGGGATCTTCGCTGCGGCTTCCGCGTCGAGGTCACGCAGTCGCTGGTGCAGGGCGACGTGACCAGCGCGGGCGAGCTCCTCCTCGAGCTCGCGACGGACCGACTCGTCCGTGCCCGGGAACTCGAAGCGATCGAGGATCGCGCGGGTGTAGAGCGCGCTGCCGCCCACCAGCACGGGCGTGTTGCCCCGGGCCCGGATCTCGGCGATCGCCTCGCGCGCCCAGACCTGGAAGTCGGCGACCGTCGCCGTCTCGGTGACATCCAGCCGGTCGAGGAGGTGGTGGGCGATCCCCCTGCGCTCGGTGGGCGGGAGCTTCGCCGTACCGATGTCCATGCCTCGATAGACCTGCATCGCATCGGTGTTGACGATCTCTCCGCCGAGGCGCTCCGCCAGGTCCAGGCTCAGTCCGGTCTTGCCCGAAGCCGTCGCTCCGACGATCGCGACGATCACGGGGTGGGACTCAGCGGACATGGTCGGTAGTGTCCCAAAGAGCCACGGCCCACCCGCGGGCCGCACCGATCACGGAGGACCACATGGGTTTCCTGGACGACGTCCTGGACAAGCAGAACGACGAGGTCGCGACCACCGAGCCCTCCTCCCCCGGCGAGCCGCTCCCGCCGATCGTCCCGACCGAGCCGGTCACCGAGCCCGCGCCTGCCGGCCCCGGGATCCCGACCGACCCCGGCAACCCGGCCACCGGGGGACCCCGCCCCTGAGCTGCGGCTAGGTTGTCGGACGTGAGCTTCGTGGTGGTGCCCGCGTCCTACGTCTATCTCCTTCGCGACGACGCGACCCGAGGGCCCGAGGTGCTGCTCCAGCTGCGCGCAGGCACGACCTACATGGACGGGCATTGGGCTGCCGCCGCAGCGGGACACGTCGAGCGGGGCGAGACGGCGTTCGCAGCAGCACAGCGCGAAGCGACCGAGGAGCTCGGCATCACCGACGTGGACCTCTCCTTCGAGTTCACGATGCAGCGCACGCAGGGCGGTGAGCCGATCGACGAGCGGGTGGACTTCTTCTTCACCGCCCGTTCCTGGACGGGCGAGCCGAGGATCGTCGAGGCCGACAAGTGCGCCGAGCTGCGCTGGTGCCCCCTCGGCGACCTGCCCGACCCGGTGGTGCCGCACGAAGCCTTCGCCCTCAGCCAGCTGGGCACCCAGCAGCGATATCTGACCCACGGATTCCACACCTGACACACCCGGAGGACACATGGACAACGATCTCGGCCCGAAGCCGGACCCCGTCATCGAGGACAAGGAACCCAACCCGGGCGGCGCCGACGCCGTCCCGGAGAACGAGTTCGACCAGAACCTCGCGCGGGACCTCAACCCTGAGGACAACCCGGCCATCGATGACGAGGTGCCTGACGAGATCGCCGCGCCCGACGACGAGAAGTCCCAAGCACCGGAGGGCAAGGCCGACGACGCTGAAACGGGGAACGACGACGACCCCGCCGCCGGCCAGGAGGCCGAGGACGGCTCGGTCGAGCCTCCGGCCTGAGGTGACAGCGGTAGTCCGCTGCCACCTGGTGGCAGCGGACTACCGCCATCTCGTTGTCCACAGGCCGGATCTTCGCGGTGGCGGTCCGGGGTCGGCCACCACAGGCTTGCCGGATGAGCAGCGCGCCTGACGAGACCCCCGCCGACGAGGTAGCCCGGAGCCTGTCGCTGCAACACGGTGTCATCTCCCGGACGCAGGCCCTCGATGCCGGGATCAGTCCGCACGAGATTCGTCGTCAGCTGCGCCGCCTGGCGTGGGTGCTCCTGCTCCCTGGCGTCTACGTCAACCACACCGGTGAACCCACGTGGCTCCAACGTGCCTGGGCGGCCGTCCTTCACTGCGGCGACTCGGTCCTGTGCCATGAGTCGGCCCTACGAGCCGTCGAGGGACCCGGCCGGACCCATCGCGACGAGTCGGTCATCCATGTCGCGATCGATCGAGATCGTCGGGTGATCTCCCCGGTCGACTGGCTCGTCGTCCACCGGCTGGGGGACGTCGACGCCAAGGTGAGGCGCAACACCTCGCCGCCGACGGTGCGCATCGAGCATGCCCTGCTCGACGTCGCGGCTCGCGCACCGACCGACTTTGCTGCCGTGGGCGTCCTCACCGACGCAGTGTCCGCCCGCTTGACGACGGGTCCTCGCATCCTGGCGGCGCTGGAGGCACGGACGAGGATCGCTCGACGGGACTTCCTGGTGCGCGTGCTGTCCGACATCTGCGACGGCACCCACTCGGTGCTGGAGCACGGCTACCTCCACCGAGTGGAGCGAGCCCACGGGCTTCCGGTCGGCACTCGTCAGCTGGCCGAGGTGACTCCGACAGGCAAGGTGTATCGCGACGTCGCCTACGAGGCCTTCGGGGTCTATGTCGAGCTGGACGGACGCGCGACGCACGGCACCGCACAGGCGCACGACCGGGACCTGTCACGAGACCTGGCCGCAGTGTCGGACGACAAGATCACTCTCCGTCTCGGCTGGCGACAGGTGTATGGCGACCAGTGCTCCACAGCAGCGCGGACGGCCGCAGTGCTGGCGAGACGTGGCTGGTCGGGGACGCAGACCCGCTGCCCGGAGTGCCCCTGACATGACAGCGGTAGTTCAGTGCCACCAGCTGGCAGTGGACTACCGCTGTCTGCAGATCGGTCAGCCGCAGACCGGCGCCGGCGGCAGCGGCGCGGGTGCACCGACACCCGGCATGCCCAGCGTGACGCCGGTGGGCGCGGCAGGCGCTGAGGTGCGCTGCTCCCACGCATCGCCGGCCCGCGTGCGGCGTACGGCGAGGACCGGACCGTCGGCGACGAGGTGGTGCGGCGCGGCGTAGGTGATCTCGGTGGTGACCATGTCGCCGGGGCGCACGTCGGGGGCACCGGCGGGGTTGAAGTGCACGAGTCGGCTGTCGGGGGCTCGACCGGAGAGCCGGTGGGTGGCAGCGTCCTTGCGGCCCTCGCCCTCGGCGACCATCAGCTCCACGGAGCGGCCGACCAGCGCCTTGCCCTCGTCCCACGCGATCTCGTTGACGACCTCGACCAGGCGGAGGTATCGGTCCTTGACGACCTCCGGCGGGACCTGGTCGGCCATCGTCGCGGCCGGAGTGCCGGGGCGCGGGGAGTACTGGAACGTGTAGGCGCCGGAGAAGCGGGCCTGCCGGACGACCTCCAGCGTCGCGAGGAAGTCGTCCTCGGTCTCCCCGGGGAAGCCGACGATGATGTCGGTGGTGATCGCAGCGTCCGGCATGGCGGCGCGGACGCGCTCAATGATGCCGAGGAACTTCGAGGAGCGGTAGGACCGACGCATCGCCTTGAGCACGCGGTCCGAGCCCGACTGCAGCGGCATGTGCAGCTGGTGCATGACGTTGGGCGTCGCCGCCATCGCCTCGATCACGTCGTCGGTGAACTCGGCCGGGTGCGGCGAGGTGAAGCGCACCCGCTCGAGCCCGTCAATCGCGCCGCAGGAGCGGAGCAGCTTGGAGAATGCCTGCCGGTCACCGAACTCGACGCCGTAGGCGTTGACGTTCTGCCCGAGCAGGGTGATCTCGATGACGCCTTCGGCCACCAGCGCTTCGACCTCGGCGAGGATGTCGCCCGGTCGCCGGTCCTTCTCCTTGCCGCGCAACGCGGGGACGATGCAGAACGTGCAGGTGTTGTTGCACCCCACGGAGATGGAGACCCAGGCGGCGTACGCCGAATCGCGCTTGGTGGGCAGCGTCGAGGGGAAGACCGACAGCGACTCGAGGATCTCGACCTGCGCCTCCTGCTGGGACCGCGCACGGTCGAGCAGGGCGGGGAGCGAGCCGATGTTGTGGGTGCCGAACACGACGTCGACGTACGGCGCCTTGCTGGTGATCGTCGAACGGTCCTTCTGCGCCAGGCAGCCGCCGACCGCGATCTGCATCCCCGGGTTGGCGGCCTTGATCGGCGCGAGGTGCGACAGGTTGCCGTAGAGCTTGTTGTCGGCGTTCTCCCGGACTGCGCACGTGTTGAAGACCACGACGTCGGCGAGCTCACCCGCGGTGTGGGCGACGTAGCCGGCGTCCTCGAGCAACCCCGTCAGCCGCTCGGAGTCGTGGACATTCATCTGGCACCCGTAGGTCCGGACCTCGTAGGTGCGCGGCTGGGTCTGGGTGGCGGTGCTCATGGCGTGGTCCAGCGTACGGCGCCCCGCGCAGGCCCCCCGAATCGCTGTCCCGGCGGGCTCCGGCGCAGAAGGTAAAGACCACTTTGAGGGAATTTCCACAAAACCCCACGTGAGCCACAGCACACCCACAGAATGGTAACAACTTCCAGTCGGACCCCCCCAGTTCAAACTCCTGGAAGTTCCACCCGGTCCCACGTGGGACCACTCCTACCCCCCGGGAGTCACCATGAGCGCACGGTTCTTGCGGACAGGCCTTTTCCTCGGTCTCGCCGTCGCCCTGGCCCTCCCCATGGCGCCTGCCCAGGCCGAGAAGGCCGAGCAGTCGAAGCGCAAGCCCAACGAGACGACCGTCGTCCGCGGCGGCACCCTCGTCGCGCTGCCGCCGGTCGTGCAGCCGGGCACCTCGCCCGCAGCTCCGTCCAACGCCGGCCAGGTCGTCGCCACGTTCGACCCGGCCCGCATCGGCCGCACCGTCCTGCTGGAGCGCAAGACGGGTGGCGACTGGCGCCAGGTCGCCCGCAAGCGCCAGGACGCCTGGGGCTCCGCGGCCTTCGCGACGCAGCCCGGGACCTACCGGGCCCGCACCGAGACCGACAAGGGCCACGAGCTCGTCACCGGCACCGTCGTCTCGCGGGCCTGGGCCCCGACCTTCGAGGACACCTTCTCCGACGCGGCCGTCAGCTCCAGCATCTGGGGCGACCAGCGTCGCGAGCACGAGAGCGTGTACGCCGCCCGCACCTGTGCCCGCACCGACGCAGCCGCCCACCGCGTCGAGTCCGGCGTGATGCACCTCGGCCTGGCGCTCGACCCCGAGCGGCTCGACCAGCGCTGCCAGTACACAACCGACACCGGTGCCGGCGAGCAGTCGTTCCTCCTCACCAGCCAGGTCGCCACCGAGAACACCTACGCGTTCAGCCACGGCATCGCTGCCGCCCGGATGAAGCCCCAGCAGGCCAAGGGCATGCACTCCGGTTTCTGGATGCTGCCGGAGGGCAGCAAGTTCACCGACGGCAACGCGGCAGCGGGCACCGAGATCGACGTCATGGAGTTCTTCGGCGAGACCCCGGGCGGCCGCGAGACGATCGGTTCGTTCGTCTACTACTACGAGGCCGGCTGGGTCTCGATGAAGCACGGCGGCCTCTTCAAGGACGCCCGTCAGTCGCTGAGCGACGGCGCCAGCTGGTGGGACGAGTTCCACGTCTTCTCCGTGGAGTGGACCCCCGAGGCCTACATCTTCCGCGTCGACGGCCGCGAGTACTACCGCGAGACCAACGCCGTCTCCCAGGCTCGCCAGTACCTCGTCCTCTCGATGCTCGCCTCCGACTACGAGCTGGCGGACCTGACGGCCGACGAGATCGGCCAGACCGCCCAGGTCGACTGGGTGCGGGTCTGGGACGGCACCTCGGTCGCCTCCCGCAAGGCCGCACGCAGGGGTTGAGCAGGTCCTGCCCGACGAGGTCCTCACCTCGCACCATGCCCCGCCTCCACGCCTTTGAGCTCTTGCCCGACGAGGAGGGGCGCGACGCCGTCCTTCACGACTGGCAGGCGCTGAGAGACGCCGGCCTGCCCTCGCAACTGGACCACAAGGGCATGACCAACACGCCGCACGTCACCGTCCTCACCGCCGAGACCCTGGACGCCGACAAGGACGAGCACGCTCTGCGACACCTGGCGCCGCTGCTGCCGGTCCTGGCGCGATCCTCAGGCCTGGCGCTGCTCGGCGGCAGCCGGGTCTCCATCGTTCGGATCCTCGACGTTCCCGACGAGGTCACCAGCGCCGTACTCACCCTGCTCACCGACGTGCCGCACAGGCAGCACCCCGGTTGGCTCCCGCACGTGACCCTCGCCAGACGAGTGCCGCGCGCGGACGTTCCGACGGCTCTCCGCGTCCTGGGGCACGAGGACATGACCCTTCGGCTGGTCGAGCTGCGTCGCTGGGACCCCGACGCCGCCACGGTGCGAACCCTCTAGCGAACTCTGCGCTGGTCACGATTGGCACAAGGTGACCATGGGTGATGGCCCGAACGGGCTACGTACGGATAGGTTGCGCACATGACCGCGCTGGAGCATGAACCCCGCACTGCGGGTCGAGGTGAGCCGCTCGTCGTCCTGAGCGGGGTGCAGAAGCACTTCGGACAGCTGCACGCCCTCAAGGACATCGAGCTGAGCGTCGCCAAGGGCGAGGTGGTCGTCGTCATCGGGCCCTCGGGCTCGGGCAAGTCGACCCTGTGCCGTGCCATCAACCGGCTCGAGACCATCGATGAGGGCACGATCACCCTCGACGGCCAGCCCCTGCCCCAGGAGGGCAAGGAGCTGGCGAAGCTCCGCGCCGAGGTCGGCATGGTCTTCCAGAGCTTCAACCTCTTCGCCCACAAGACGATCCTCGAGAACGTCACGCTCGGCCCGATCAAGGTCCGCGGGATGAAGAAGGCAGAAGCGGAGAAGAAGGCACGCGAGCTGCTCGATCGAGTCGGCGTGGAGCACCAGGCCGAGAAGTACCCCGCCCAGCTCTCCGGCGGCCAGCAGCAGCGCGTCGCGATCGCCCGCGCCCTCGCCATGGAGCCCAAGGTGATGCTCTTCGACGAGCCCACCTCGGCCCTGGACCCGGAGATGATCAAGGAGGTCCTCGACGTCATGGTCGACCTCGCCAAGCAGGGGATGACGATGGTCGTGGTCACCCACGAGATGGGCTTCGCGCGCACCGCCGCCGACCGGGTCGTCTTCATGGCCGACGGCGCGATCGTCGAGGAGGGCACCCCCGAGGAGTTCTTCACGAACCCCAAGTCGGATCGCGCCAAGGACTTCCTCGGCAAGATCCTCAAGCACTGAGACGTTTTTCTCGGCAAGTTCCACACACAAGGGAGATACAGATGCGATTCATCCGTACGAAGGCAGTGGTGGCCGGTCTCGGCCTCGCGCTCAGCCTGGCCGCCTGCGGCGACGCGGGCAGCGACAGCGAGGGCCCGGAGATCGAGGTCAAGGAGGACGCTGCCTCGGAGTTCGAGGACGGCACCAGGATGAAGGAGCTGGCCGAGGCAGGCTCCATCAAGATCGGCGTGAAGTTCGACCAGCCGGGACTCGGCTTCAAGGACGCCGCCAGTGACACGCCCACCGGCTTCGACGTGGAGATGGCCAAGATCCTCGCCGCCGACCTGGGCATCGCGGAGGACGACATCACGTTCGTCGAGACCATTTCCGACAACCGTGAGCCGTTCCTCCAGGACGGCACCGTCGACCTCGTGCTGGCGTCGTACTCCATCACCGACGAGCGTCGCCAGGTCGTTGGTCAGGCCGGCCCCTACCTGGTCACGGGTCAGCAGATCCTGGTGAAGTCGGACAGCGACATCGAGAGCGTCGAGGACGTCAAGGGGATCGAGGTGTGCTCGGTCACCGGGTCCACCTCGCTCGAGAACATCGAGGCCGAGGGCGCCACGGGCGTCGGGCTCGACACCTACTCGGACTGCGCACAGAAGGTGCTGGACGGCTCGGTCGACGCGATGACCACCGACGGCACGATCCTGGCCGGCCTGGCCGCGCAGAACGAGGGCGAGCTCAAGGTCGTCGGCGAGGAGTTCTCCGAGGAGAACATCGGAGTCGGCTACCCCAAGGAAGCCACCGAGATGTGCCAGTGGATCGTCGACACGATCACCGCGGCCAACGAGGACGGTGACTGGGAGGCGGCGTTCGAGTCCACTCTCGGTCCGTCGGGCGTGGACACTCCCGACTTCCCGGAGATGGACTCCTGCGAGTCCTGATGTGATCCGAGACGGGGGCGGCCTCTCGGCCGTCCCCGTCCTGGCGCTTCGCTCCGTGCGTCACCCCTGATCCGTCCTCTCTACTTCCGCTCGACCACCGTGAAGGAGGTGTGCCGCTCGTGCAGGCGGTCCTCGACAACCTCGACCTGATCCTCAAGGGCTTCGGCTACACGATCGCGCTCTTCCTCATCAGCGCCGTCCTCTCGCTGGCACTCGGGACTTTCTTGGTGGCCATGCGGGTCGGCCCCGTCGCGGTCATGCGCAAGGCAGCCGCGACCTATGTCACCCTGGTGCGCAACACACCGCTGCTCATCGTGTTCCTGTTCTTCGTGATCGCCGGACCGAAGCTCGGCATCAACTTCAAGTGGCTCGACGTCCACATCGGGCCGTTCGACTTCACCTCGTTCTTCGGGGCAGCGGTCGCCGCCCTGTCGCTCTACACGTCGACGTTCGTGTGCGAAGCGCTGCGCTCCGGCGTCAACGCGGTGCCGCTCGGCCAGTCCGAGGCGGCTCGCGCGATCGGCCTCACGTTCGCCGGCGGGATGCGACAGGTCGTCCTGCCACAGGCTGTGCGGGCCTCGGTCCCGCCGCTGGCCTCGACGATGATCGCGCTCGTCAAGAACACCTCCGTCGCGGCCGTCTTCGGCGTGGCCGAGGCGGTGTCGCGCATGCGGGCACTCACCAACAACAACGCCGGCGACCGGTGGGAGATCTTCATCGTGATCGCGCTGGGCTACATCATCCTCGTCGAGCTCATCTCGGCGGTCGCCATCGTTCTCGAGCGTCGTTGGAGGATCGCATGAGCGCCCAGAGCGTCCTCTTCGATGCCCCCGGACCTCGCACGGTCGCGCGCCACCGCCTCTACGCGATCCTGACCGCGGTCGCCATCGCTGCCCTGGTGGCTTTCGCCCTGTGGCGGCTCTGGGCGACTGGCCAACTCACCGCTGAGAAGTGGGAGCCGTTCGTCACGCCGCGCTACATCGAGGCCATCCTGGTCGACGGCCTGCTCAAGACCCTCCAGATGGCAGCGCTCTCCATCGTCGCGGCCGTCGTGTTCGGACTGATCTTCGGGGTGGGCAAGCTCTCCGACCACCGTCCGGTGCGCTGGATCAGCTGGGTGGTCGTGGAGTTCTTCCGGGCCGTCCCGGTGCTGATGCTGATGATCCTGGGGTTCTTCGCGATCTTCTCCGGCGTCGGCGACACCTCGAGCCGGGCCTACTGGTCGGTGGTCCTGGCGCTCATGCTCTACAACGGGTCGGTGCTGGCCGAGGTCTTCCGGGCCGGCGTGCTCGCCGTGCCGAAGGGCCAGAGCGAAGCGGCCTATGCCATCGGCATGCGCAAGTCGCAGGTGATGAGGGAGGTGCTGCTGCCGCAGGGCGTGAAGATCATGATTCCCGCGATCATCAGCCAGATGGTGGTAGCACTGAAGGACACCAGCCTCGGCTACTACATCCTCGCGCCGGGACTCACCGCGTTGGTGAAGCCGCTTTACCAGAACTTCAACAACCATGTCGCAGTGATCTTCGTCATCGGCGGGATCTACGTGCTGGTCAACCTGCTCCTGACGTGGCTTGCGACCTGGGTGCAGCGCAAGTTCGTCGGGGAACGCAGCCCGCTCGACCTGACCCGGGTCGGCAACATGCAGGGCGGCGAGAACACCGGCGGTGCCGGGATCTAGCGCTCAGCGCCGAAACGCTTCACTTCGTTCAGCGCTTCTCGGTCACCCAGAGCTTGATGACACCCTCGATCACCACGACACCGTCTTCGCGCTCGCCGCGGACCCGGACGCTGATGTCGGGGTTGTCGCTGGTCCACTGCTCGGGGTCGGTCTCGGCGATGCAGGTGATGTCACTCGTCGCCTTGGCGGTGTAGGAGATGTCCATGCCCTTGGGGATCCAGCGCTTGCCCTTCGGGATGCTCACCTCGGCCAGCGCGCCCATGGCCGCTTCGAGCCCGTTGCACAGGGCGATCGCGTGGACGGTGCCGATGTGGTTGTGCACCCGGCGCCGCTTGGGGATGACGAGCTCCACGTGATTGGGCTCGACCACGGTGAACCGCGGCCGGATCGTGGCGAAGTAGGGCGCCTTCTGCGAGAACGCCGCGGAGAAGACGCGCTGGCCGATGACGGGGATGGCTGCGGTGGTGTTCCACAGCTTCTGGACCTGGCTCATGGGGACATATTACCAGCGAGTAACAGGATCACGCCTCCGCCAGCAGCTCGACCCGGTTGCCGTGGCCGTCGAAGGTGTGGCACCGCACATGTCCGGGGAACGAGTCGCGCTGGCTCCAGTCGACCTTGAACCCGAGGTCGACCAGGCGTGCTGCGGCCGCCTCGAGAGTGGCGACGTCCGCGAGCAACAGCGCGGGATGAGCCTTGCGCGCCGCAGCGAACGGTTCCTCGACCCCGACGTGGATCTCCGCGCCAGCGGGCGAGCGGAACCACGCCCCACCCCGACCGGCGAGCGCGGCAGGCTTCGCCACCTCAGTGAGACCGAGCCCCTCGGCATAGAACCGGCGGGCGACGTCCTCGCCGCCGACGGGGCAGGCGACCTGCACGTGATGCAGCCTCATGGCTTGCTCGCCACCACGAAGATGCGGCGGAACGGCAGCAGCACCCGGCCGTCGCGGACGGGGTAGGCATCGGCGAGCCGCTGCTTGAACTCCGCTTCGAAGTCCGCCCGCAGGTCCGGCGGAAGCGCTTGGAGCGTCGGTCGCGCGCCCGTCCCGGAAACCCAGGTGAAGACCGGGTCCTCCCCCGTCAGCACGTGCAGGTAGGTCGTCTCCCACGCATCCACGCGCATCCCCAACGATGCCAAGGCCTCGAAGTAGTCGCGCAGGTCATGGCTGGACGGGACTGCCACGTCCCGGGTCAGCTCGTCGTACGGCGCACGGCCGGCGATCTCGGTGCGGATGGTGTGGCTCGGCTCGTCGAAGTTGCCTGGCACCTGGAAGGCGAACCAGCCGCCTGGAGCGACCTGGTCGACGAGACGTGGCAGCAGCGAGAGATGGTCCGGCACCCATTGCAGGGTCGCGTTGGAGACGAGCACGTCGACCGGCTCGGGCGCGGTCCAGTCGCGCAGGTCGGCCACCGCCCACTCGATGTCGGCCCCACCGCTCGCTCGCGCCGCGGTGATCATCTCGGTGCTGGAGTCGAGTCCACTCACGCGGGCGTCCGGCCAGCGCTCGGCGAGCAGCTGCGTGAGGTTTCCGGGCCCGCAGCCGAGGTCGATCACGGTCGTCGGCGCGCTGGCACCGACCCGGGCGAGCAGGTCGACGAAGGGGCGACCTCGCTCATCGGCGTACGTCAGATAGCGCTGGGGATCCCAGGAGTGCGGCACGTCGGGGGCCTCTCGTCAAGTCTCTTGATGTCAAGATATATCCTGCGCCCAAACTATCTCGATGTCAAGATTCTCGACGCATCTGACAGACTGCGGGGATGCGCGACGAAGTGGACAGCCTGGTCGAGGCGTGGGCCCGCGAGCGCAGCGACCTGGACCTCGGGCCCGTCGAGGTCTTCAGCCGGATCAGCAGGCTGGCGCGCCACCTCGATCTCGCTCGGCGTGACGCCTTCAGCGCGCACGACATCGAGTCGTGGGAGTTCGACGTGCTGGCAGCCCTGAGGCGAGCCGGAGCGCCGTACGAGCTGTCCCCCGGTCGTCTCCTGCGCGAGACCCTGGTGACGAGCGGCACCATGACCAACCGCGTCGACCGCCTCGCCGGCCGCAACCTCGTCGAGAGGCTGCCTGACCCCAGGGACCGCCGCGGCGTGCTCGTGCGGCTCACCCCCGAGGGCAAGCTCGCGGTCGACGGCGCCTTCGGGGCGCTGCTCGCCGCCGAGGCCGAGCTCCTCGCAGCCCTCCCGGCCGGCGACCGGACCACCCTGGCCTCGTTGCTGCGCACCCTGCTCGAGCCGTTCAGCCCGCCCGAGAGCTGACCTACTGCAGCACCTCGGAGGCCTCGAGCCACTCGAGCTCGAGGACGTCCCTCTCGGCCTGCACTGAGCTGAGCTGCTTGCCGAGGTCGGCCAGCTTGTCGTAGTCGGTCAGGTGGGCAGCCATCTCGTCGTTGAGGGCCTTCTCGCGTGCCAGGACGCGCGAGAGCTGCTTCTCGAGGCGTGCGATGGCCTTGCGTGCCTCGCGCTCCCCCGCCGATCCGGCCTTGGCCTTCTTCGACGACGTGGGGTCGGCGCCGCTGGTGGGCGCGGAGGCGGGCACGGCGTCGAGGCCGGCAGCCCTGCGCTCGAGGTATTCGTCCACTCCGCGCGGCAGCATCGAGATCTGGCCGTCGCCCAGCAGCGCCCACACCGAGTCGGTCACGCGTTCGAGGAAGTAGCGGTCGTGCGAGACCACGATCAGGGTCCCGGGCCAGCCGTCGAGGAAGTCCTCGAGGACGTTGAGGGTGTCGATGTCGAGGTCGTTGGTGGGCTCGTCGAGCAGCAGCACGTTGGGCTCGTTGAGCAGGAGCTTGAGCAGCTGGAAGCGTCGGCGCTCGCCACCCGACAGGTCGCCCAGGCGAGCCGTGAGCTTGTCGCCGGTGAAGCCGAAACGCTCGAGCATGGACGTCGCCGTGATCTCGGACCCGGTCGCGGTGCGCGTGACGCGAGCGATGGCCTCGATCGTCGGGAGCACGCGACCGTCGGGGTCCACCTCGTCGATGGCCTGGGTGAGGTATTCCATCTTGATCGTGCGGCCGTGCTTGACGCGGCCGGCCGTCGGCGACAGGTCCCCCGCGATCAGCGACAGCACCGACGTCTTGCCGGCACCGTTGACGCCCACGATGCCGACCCGGTCGCCGGGTCCGAGGCGCCAGGTGGCATTCGTCAGCAGCTTCCGCTCGCCCCGGGACAGGTCGGCGTGCTCGACGTCGATGACGTCCTTGCCCAGGCGCTGAGCGGCGAAGCGCTGGAGCTCCAGGCGGTCACGCGGCGGCGGTACGTCCTCGATCAGCTGGTTGGCGGCATCGATGCGGAACTTCGGCTTGGCCGTCCGCGCGGGGGCACCTCGCCGCAGCCACGCGAGCTCCTTCTTGACGAGCTGCTGGCGGCGCTGCTCGGAGGCACCCGCCTGTCGCTGCCGCTCGGCCTTGGCCAGCACGAACGAGGCATAGCCGCCTTCGTAGGAGTCGACCACGCCGTCGTGGACCTCCCAGGTCGTCTGGCAGACCTCGTCGAGGAACCAGCGGTCGTGGGTGACGACCACCAGCGCCGAGGAGCGGGCCACCAGGTGGTGGGCGAGCCAGGCGACGGCTTCGACGTCGAGGTGGTTGGTCGGTTCGTCGAGGACGATGAGCTCGTGCTCACCGAGCAGCAGGGCGGCCAAGGAGCACCGGCGACGCTCGCCACCCGACAACCCCAGCACCGGCCGGTCCAGCGAGATCCCGGCGAGCAGCTCGGTCACGACCCCGCGCATCGTCGAGTCCGCCAGCCACTCGTGGTCGGCCCGCCCACCGAGGACGGCCTCGCGCACGGAGTGGGTGTCGACGAGCTCGTCGCCCTGGTGGAGGTAGCCGATCTCGACACCACGGTTCATCGAGACCCGGCCGGCGTCGGGCTCCTCGAGCCCCGTCATCACCTCGAGCAACGTGGTCTTGCCGTCGCCGTTGCGGCCGACGATGCCGATGCGCTCCCCGACACTGATGCCGAGCGAGACCTCGCTCAGCAATGGTCGGATCCCGTAGGCCTTGGAGACCTTTTCGAGGTTGATCAGGTTGGCCATCAGGGAAGCTCCAGGAGATGTGCGCCGGCCACAGGGCCGTTCGCGATGAGTACGACGTCGTGCCCTGCGCCATGCAGGCCGGCAACGACCGCGTGCGCCCCGTCGAGGGAGTCGCACAGGAAGACGCAGGTCGGACCGGAGCCGGAGACGAGGCCGCGCAGGGCGCCCTCCCTCTCGCCCCGCTCGATCAGGGTGCCGAGCTCCGGGCGCAGGTCGATCGCCGGCGCCTGGAGGTCGTTGTGCAAGGCGCGAGCCAGTCGGAGGGGCTCGCCGCTGGCCAACGCGGACAACAGGTCGTCCGGGGCGGCCGGTTCGGCCAGCGCGTGGGGGAAGAGTCGGTCGAAGTGCCGATAGACGTCCGGCGTCGACAGACCGACCTTCGAGGGCACGGCCACCCACCACCAGGTGCCCCGGTCGTCGAGGGGTTGCACCAGCTCACCGCGGCCGCGACCACGCGCCGTACCTCCGACGAGCGAGAACGGGACGTCGCTGCCGAGCTCCGCCGCGAGCCCGAGGAGGACGTCGTCGGTCAGGCCGCAGTTGTGCAGGCGGTCGTAGGCGAGCAGGGCCGCTGCGGCGTCGGCCGAGCCGCCGGCCATCCCACCGGCCACGGGGATGGACTTCACCAGACTGAGGTGTTCCTGGCCGTCGCTCCCGGTGTGGGCACGGACCAGTTCCAACGCGCGGATGGCGATGTTCTCCGAAGCCGAGGGGATGTCTGCGGGGTCGATGTAGTCGGCCGTCTCGAGCACCATGCCCGTGTGGTGATGGGCGGTCATCGTGAGGTCGTCGTAGAGCCCGATCGCTTGATAGACGGTCTCGAGGGGGTGGAAGCCGTCCTCACGCACCGCTCCCACGCCCAGATGCAGGTTGATCTTCGCGGCGGCTCGGACCGAGACGGACACCGGAGACCGGAGAGCGGTCACCACGGCATGCCCTCCGCGATCCGGGCGAAGTCGGCGACGGTCAGGACCTCGCCGCGAGCCGTCGGGTCGATGCCCGCCTGCTCCAGGGCGTGCTCGGCCGCTTCGCTCGAGCCCGCCAACGGACGCAGTGCCGCGCGGATCTGCTTGCGGCGGTGCGCGAAGGCGGCATCCACGACGGTGAAGACCTGCGTGCGCGTCGCAGTGGTGGACGGCGGGTCGCACCGCGTCCACGCGACCAGGCCGGAGTCCACGTTGGGCGCAGGCCAGAAGACGTTGCGGCCGATCGCGCCCGCACGGCGCACGTCGGCGAACCAGGCGGCCTTGACCGACGGGATGCCGTAGACCTTCGACCCGGGTCCGGCGGCCAGCCGGTCGGCCACCTCGGCCTGCACCATCACCAGCCCCCGCTCGAGCGACGGCAGGAGGGTGAGCATGTGGATCAGGACCGGGACCGAGACGTTGTAGGGAAGGTTCGCCACCAGCGCTGTGGGCGGCGGGCCGGGGATCTCCTCGATCCGCATGGCGTCGCCCAGCACCACCTCGAAGGCGTCCGCGTGCTCCGGGGCGAACTCAGCGATGGTCGCCGGGAGGCGCTCGGCCAGCAACGGGTCGATCTCGACCGCCACCACCCGCTGCGCGACCTCGAGCAGGCCCAGGGTCAGGGATCCCAGACCTGGCCCGACCTCCAGCACGACGTCGTGGGCCTCGATCCCCGAGTCGCGGACTATGCGGCGCACGGTGTTGGCGTCGATGACGAAGTTCTGACCACGCTGCTTGGTCGGACGCAGGTCCAACGCAGCGGCCAGTGCTCGCACTTCCGCCGGCCCGAGGAGTCTCGGACCGGCGGAAGGGGATGTCATGGTGGGAGCCTATGCGGCGGCTGTAACGCCGGGTTAATCGCTGTTCTACCCCTGTTTCAACAGGGTGGGTGGAGAAGATAACCCGGCGTTACAGCGGGCGGTGGTCAGCGGGGCAGGCCCAGCTTGCTCGAACAGGACGGCCATGCGCCATACCCACCGGAAGCGTCGCGCAGCTTGGTCGCAACGGCGATCTGGGTCTCCCGCGAGGCGTTGCTGGGCAGGCCGGTGCCGCCGTACGCCTGCCAGGTGCCCAGGCTGAACTGGAGCCCGCCGTAGTAGCCGTTGCCGGTGTTGATCGCCCAGTTGCCGCCGGACTCGCACTGTGCGAGCGCGTCCCAGACCGTGCTCCCGCCGGCGAAGTTGGTGGAGCTCACAGGCTCCGGCTTCTCCTTGGAGCCGACCTTGACAACCGCGTTGACCGGTTTGCGGACGACGTCGGACGTCACGACCCGGGTCGCGACGGTCTTGCCGTTGCGCACGGTCAGCTTGTAGGTGACGTCGCGCAGGCCGGGGCGACCGGCTCGGGCTACCTCGTCCTCTCCTTCGTACATCGAGGCGTCTGCGCGCTCGACGGTGGTGAAGTCGACGGACTCGTTCTTGACCCGCTTGGTGACGATGCGGATGTCGGTGAGCACGATCGTGTCGCCGTCGGCGACCTCGGAGCCGAGCCGGGGCTTGACCTGGTCGTGCTTGGAGACCTTGACGCCGAGCTCCTCGAAGACCTCGGCAACGGTCAGGGCAGTGATCTTGTGCTTCTCGACCCGCTGCTTGCCGACCTTGACCTCGAGGCTCTTCGGCGTCGTGATCTCGAGGCGGGTCCCGCTGCGGGAGATCGTGGCGTCGCGACTCATCGAGAGGTCGGAGGTGGAGAAGCCGCGGCCGACCTCGCCCAGAGCACTGGCCACGTCGATCGAGTTGACCCAGTAGGTGCGCTCCTCGCCGTCGACGCTCAGCTCGAGCGGACGGCCGAACTGGACCGAGATCCGGGTCCCGTCACCGACGGTCTCGTCGAGCGAGGGTGCGACGAGGTCCTTGTCGGTGATCTCGATGCCTTCGGCTGCCAGGACGTCGCGGACGGTGTCGCCGCTGGCGTCCACGGTCTTCGTCTGCCCGTCGAGGGACAGGGTCACCGACCTGGTGAGGGCTGCGTAGCCCAAGGTCGAGCCACCGATGGCGACGACGATGGCGGCCACGAGGGTTGCCAGGAGTGCTGTGGACCTGCTGAGGAGTGCGATACGTGCGCGCAAGGTATTCCGAACGTCGTACTTCCCGGGCCTCGGAACGTCAGCGCGCCCACGTGCATTCTCAAACCGCCGGGGGTGGCGGAACGGGGTGCGAGCGGGGACTCGCGGAGAGGCTCATACCGCCCTCCGGGCGCTGGCGGATCATTTCCGATCCCGGCCAACAATCACAAGACGATAACGGGCACGCGGGGTGGTTCAAAGTCGAATGGCAGAATTGGGTGGCCCAGGTGACCAGGGTCTCGCCCTGCTCGCCCCCTGCTCGCCCCCTACCAGGCCCCGCCGAAGGCCTGTTCGGTGTTGACGTCGATGGCGTGGCACAGGCCCTCCAGCTCGTCGCCCCGGACCTCCGCCATCGCCCGGACGATGTGCGGGACGAGGTAGGACGCGTTGGGCCGCCCGCGGTACGGCGTGGGGGCGAGGAACGGCGCATCCGTCTCGACCAGGAGCCGGTGCAGGGGGGTGATCGCCAGCGCGTCGCGGATGCTCGAGGCGTTCTTGAAGGTGATGGTGCCCGCGAAGCTCAGGTGCGCGCCCCGGTCCAGGCACGCGCGGGCGAAGTCCGCGTCGCCGGAGAAGCAGTGCATCACCCAACGCTCAGGCGCACCCTCCTCATCGAGGATCTGCAGGACCTCGGCATGGGCGTCGCGGTCGTGGACCACCAGGGTCTTGTCGAGCCGCTTGGCCAGGTCGATGTGCCGCCGGAAGCTCTCCTGCTGCACGGCCAGACCATCGGCACCCGTCCGGAAGTGGTCGAGTCCCGTCTCTCCCACAGCGCGCACCTTGTCGTGAGCGCCGGCCAGCTCCTCGATCTCGGCCATCGCCACGTCGAGGTCGTCCACGCGGGGCGCCTCGTTGGGGTGCAGCGCGACCCCGGCGATCAGCTCCGGGTGCTCGGCAGCCGCGGCGACGGCCCACCGAGCGCCCGGCAGGTCACACCCGATCTGCACGATGCGCCGGACGTTGACGCTCGTCGCGAGCTCGATGGCCTCGCGGGTCGCCAGCCACTCCCCGTCGGCGATGTCGAGGTGGCAGTGGTTGTCGACGACGGGCAGCGGCAGCGGGTCGGGCGCGGGTGGGCGCTCCCGGTCCCGGCGCGCCCCGGACGTCTCCTCGGTCGCTGCCCGGACGCGGGTGGGCTCGCTCGTGGACCCATTCGTCGGCTCATGGGTGGACTCATTTGTGGACAAGGTCGTACACCTCTCGTTTGGGGACGCCAGACCTGCGAGCCACGTCCGCGATGGCTTCCTTGCGGGTCGCCCCCGCGGCCTCCTCCTCGGCCACGGCGGCACGCAGCGACTCCGGGTCGCTGCCGACCTCGGCCCGTGCGAGAGCACCGGCCACGACGATGGTGACCTCTCCGCGGACACCTTCAGCGGCCCACGCGACGAGGTCGGCGAGCGATCCGCGGCGTACCTCTTCGTGTGTCTTGGTGAGCTCGCGGCACACCGCGGCAGTGCGGTCGCCACCCCAGGACTCGGCCATGGCGGCGAGCGCAGCCGCGGTGCGGTGGGGCGCCTCGAAGAAGACCATGGTCCGCTCCTCCCGGAGCAGTCCGGAGAGCCGGCGGCTCCGCTCTCCCGCCTTGCGTGGCAGGAACCCCTCGAAGCAGAACCGGTCCACGGGCAGCCCGCTCACGGCGAGGGCGGTCAGCACGGCGCTCGGGCCGGGGACAGCGGTGACCAAGATGTCGTGCTCGACCGCTGCGACGACCAAACGGTAGCCCGGGTCGGAGACGCTCGGCATCCCCGCGTCGGTCACCAGCACCACCCGCTCCCCGGCCAGCAGCGCCGCCAGGAGGACCGGGGTGCGCGCCGACTCGTTGCCCTCGAAGTAGGACACGACCCGGCCGGTGAGGGTGATGCCCAGCTCGCTGGTGAGCCGCTTGAACCTGCGCGTGTCCTCCGCCGCGATCACGTCGGCGCCGGCGAGCTCGGCGGCGAGGCGGGGCGGGGCGTCGCCGGTCTGCCCGATGGGGGTCGCGGCCAGAACCAGGACTCCTGGGGTGGACCCTGTGTCGGACATGCTCCGATCATGTCAGGGCCTTCGACCTCGACGTTCTAGAGTTCGCCTCGTGTCTGCTCCCGCCGCCGTCGGCCTCTCGCGCACCGCCGCGGGCAGCGAGGTGCCCTCGGCGCAGGAACGCGCCCGTCCGCGGTGGCGCACCGAGGACCCGCTCGTCGGCTGGACGCTGGCACTGGCGCTGACCGGGCTGGCCTTCTTCCTCCGCTGGTGGAAGCTCGGCACTCCGCACCAGTTCAGCTTCGACGAGACGTACTACGCCAAGGACGCGTGGTCGATGCTCAACCACGGCTACGTGCGGACCTACGCCGAGGACGCGGACAAGACGATCCTCAACGGAAGCCCGACCGGCCTGTGGCAGGACACTCCCTCGATGGTGGTCCACCCCGAGGTCGGGAAGTGGATCATCGCGCTGGGTGAGAACGCCTTCGGCATGGACCCCTTCGGGTGGCGCATCGGCGCCGCCGTGGTGGGCTCGCTGATGGTGCTGCTGATGTGTCGCTTCGTGCGCCGCGTGAGCGGCTCGACCGCGCTCGGTCTGGTGGGTGGGCTCCTGCTCGCACTGGACGGCCTGCACCTCGTGCTGTCGCGGCTTGCTCTCCTCGACATCTTCCTCGCCTTCTTCATCCTGCTGGGGGTCCACTGTGTCGTCGCGGACCGACAGTGGTTCCGCGCGCGGCTGGCGAAGGGCGCCACGCGGGCGCTCCTGAGACCCTGGCTGGTGGCGGGCGGGGTGAGCTTCGGGCTCGCCGTCGGCACCAAGTGGACGGCTCTGTTCCCCCTTGCGGCGTTCGGTCTGCTGCTGACCGCGTGGAACTACGGCGCCCGTCGGTCCTTCGGGGACCGCTCGGCGCTGGTGAAGGCGCTCCTGGTCGACGGCCCGATCGCGTTCGGCAGCCTGGTGATGGTCGCGCTCGTGGTCTACGTCAGCACCTGGACCGGCTGGATGATGAATGCCGCGGAATACGAGGAGACGCTCAGCAACACGCAGTACACGACCCACGGCGGAGGCAAGGCCTGGCCCACGGCGAACGAACCCGATGCCAGCGGCGTCGGTGAGGTGTGGCAGTCGGTGCGCTCGCTCGGGCACTACCACCAGGACGTCTACGCCTTCCACTCCCACTTCCTCAACGACAGCACGCACGTCTATGCCTCCAAGCCCGCCGGCTGGCTGTTGATGAGCCGTCCCGTCGGAGTCGACGCGCAGCTCGACATCCAGCCGGGCACGATGGGCTGCGAGGCACCTGCGGGCTCCAGCTGCCTGCGACAGGTGCTGCTGCTCGGCAACCCGCTGATCTGGTGGGCCGGCTCACTTGCCCTGGCCTTTGCCGCCGTCCGCTGGCTGGGCGGGCGCGACTGGCGCTTCGGGGTCGCCGTGGTCGGGGTCGGGTCGACGTGGTTGCCCTGGTTGTTGTACGACGACCGGCCGATCTTCATCTTCTACGCGATGGCCTGCCTGCCGTTCCTCGTGCTCGGCCTGACGCTGGCCCTCGGGAGCATGGTCGGCCCGTCCAACGTGCCGACCCCTCGGCGTACGACCGGCGTCGTGATCGCGGGGTCCTACGTCGTGCTGGTCGTGCTGGCGTTCGCGTGGTTCTGGCCGGTGTGGACCGACCAGCTGATCACCCACTCCGAGTGGCTGCAGCGGATCTGGTTCACGCGCTGGATCTGACTGGATCTGACCGGGGCCGAAATCCCGAACGGCCCGTCTCTCGACGGGCCGTGGGTGCTGGTGGAGGTGAGGGGACTCGAACCCCTGGCCTTCTCGATGCGAACGAGACGCGCTACCAGCTGCGCCACACCCCCAAGCGATTCGAAAAGATAGCACCCGGGATTGGGCGCCTCCCAATCGTGTCGGCTCACCTGAGCAGGATGGCTTCGATCTCCTCGAGCGCCTGTCGGGCATACCCGCGCCACATCGTCGCAAAGGCAGGCATGGCGACCCGGCCGGCGGTCGTGGGGGTGAGCTCCCACGCCCAGGTGATGCGGGTGCCCGTGCCTGCGGGCTCGAAGGTCCACAGACCGTCGGCGCTGGCCACGAGGGGCTTCATCGGGCCGCGGATCTCGGAGATGGTGTAGCCGAAGCTGTGCGGACGGTCGTTCGACGTCAGCGTCTCGAGCATGGTGCCGCCGTCGGCGAGGACGATGACGCGTGTCTGGCCGACCGTGCCCCAGTCGCCCTGCTGGTCGCGCACGTCCTTGATGGGCGGGATCGCGAGCCGGCGTCGACGGAAGATCTCGGTGAGCGGGTGTGCCAGCACCCGGTCGAAGGCCTCGTCGACCGCCACGGGCACGGCGCGGGACTGGGACAGGGTGACGGTGGCCATGCGGCCAATCTAGTCAGGAACCGGTGGCGCGACGCTCGGCCTCGGCACGCGCGAGGCGCTCGGACTCCTCGGCCCCGCGGGCCAGGGCACTGTCGTCGTCGTTGCGACCTGAGGACCAGACGCCGGTGGAGTCGAGGTCGATCGTCTGGACCGTACGCCGCACGGCGGCCGGCTTGGAGACGTAGGTCGGCAGCGTGGTGGGGACCATGTCCCAGGCGCCTTCGGCGCGATCCGGCTGAGCGCCTTCGGCGCGATCCGGCTGAGCGCCTTCGGCGCGCACCTCCACCTCCGGCACCATCGGCGAGTCGGTGGTCTCGGGCAGCTCGTCGACGATCTCATCGACGACCTCGACGGGGATGGTGACGGGGATCGTGATCGTGACCGGGCGCGCGGCGGCACGCTCACCCTTGACCATCACCCGGCAGGCGACGAGCCACATGACGAGGAGCACGGCCGGGATGGCGACGTAGGGCCAGGTGATCACCTGGGCGCCGGCCAGGGCGATGACGACCGTGTTGGCGAGCAGGATCGCGGCCAGCACGTGGCGGCGCCGCTTGGTGGCCTTGCGGGCGGCGTCACGGCGAGCGGCGTACGACGGCTGGCTCGGGGCGGCGCTGGACGCCTTCGTCTCGACCGTCGGCCTGGAGGCCTGGCGGCCGGGAGTGACGACGAGGCGGGCAGCCCGGGCGTTGACGGGCTCGCGTCGCGCCAGCACGCGCATGGTGTGGGAGAAGCGGTCGACGGAGCGGCTCCGAACGACCTCGTCGTGGTGCTTGAGCGCCTTCGGGATCAGGTAGACGGCCCAGGCGACCGCCAGGGCAACGAAGATCAGCGCACTCAGGTCCACGCCCCGAGACTAGGTTCGCTACCCGGACCTGGGACGGATGTCCATAGGTGTGTCGCAAAACAACTGGTGTGACTCGTGGGGTTTGAGGCCTAGGAGGACAGTCGGGCCAGCATTCCGCCGGGACACTCCTCGACGGTGACCGCGAAGATCCGGTGGTCGCGCCAGTCCCCGTTGATGTGGAGGAACCGTGGCGCGTAGCCGACCTCGAACAGCCCCAGCTTCTCCACCACCCGCAGCGAGTTGGTGTTCTCGGGGCGGACGCAGATCTCGATCCGGTGCAGTCCCGCGGCGGTGAAGCAGTGGTCGATGACCATGGCCACAGCGGTCGGCATGATGCCCCGACCCGCGACCGAGCGATCCAGCCAGTAGCCCAGCGAGGCGAACTGCGCGGACCCGCGGACGATGTTGTTGACCGTCACCTGACCGACGAAACGACCGTCGACCTCGATCGCGAAGGGCATCGACTGGCCCTGCCGAGCCTGCTTGCGCAGGCGGCGTACGACCTGGGCGTAGCTGCCGCCGGCGCCGGTCCCTCCCGGCGGCACGGAGGCATCCCACTGCTTGAGCCAGTCACCGTTGCGTTGTCGCGCCTCACGCCAGGCGTGCGCGTCGGCCCCCTCCAGTGGGCGGAGGGTGACTCCGTCGTAGGTGAGCCAGGCGGGCCAGCCGACCGCCGTCGTCATGTCGGTCTGCCGATCAATGGTCGCTGCCGACGATCTGCTCCACCGCGTGTCGCAGCACGGGCCCCAACACGGCAAGCCCGTCCTTGACTCCCCCGCGTGAGCCGGGCAGGTTGACCACCAGGCAGGAGCCGGCGACCCCGGCCAGCCCGCGGGAGAGCATGGCTGTCGGGACCCCGTTGGCGAGGCCGTGGGCGCGGATGGCGTCGGCCATCCCGGGGACCTCGCGATCGAGGAGCGGGCGGGTGGCCTCAGGCGTGCAGTCGGTCGGGGTGAGGCCGGTGCCACCGGTGGTCAGCACCACCCGCGCACCTTCTGCGACGGCGGCGGCGATCGCTTCCCCGACGGGGTCACCGTCAGGTACGACGACGGGCTCGTCCACGGTGAAGCCCTGCTCGGACAGCCACGCGGTGATCAGGGGACCCGTCTCGTCGGCGTACACCCCGGCAGCCGCTCGGTTGGAGGCCACGACGACGACGGCCTTCATCCGCGCGTCCAGTCGCCGGACCTGCCACCGGACTTGGTCTCCACCCGGACGTCGGTGATCACGGCGGCCTTGTCGACCGCCTTGACCATGTCGATGACGGTCAGCGCAGCGACGGCCACAGCGGTCAGTGCTTCCATCTCGACGCCCGTGCGGTCGGTGGTGGCGACGGTGGCCACGATGTCGACCGACGTGTCGGTGACGGTGAGGTCCACGGTGACGGACGACAGCGCGAGCGGATGGCACAACGGGATGAGGGACGGCGTCTGCTTGGCCCCCATGATCCCCGCGAGCCGGGCAACCGCGAGGGTGTCGCCCTTGGGCACGCCGGCGCCGCGCAGGAGGGCGATCACGGCCTCGGAGACCAGCACGCGACCCGAGGCGGACGCCGTCCGGGCCGTCACCGCCTTGTCGGACACGTCGACCATGCGAGCGGCGCCCGAGTCGTCGATGTGGGAGAAGGACGTCATCAGAACTCGTCGTCCAGCTTGAGCACCTGCACCATGTCGCCGGCCTGCAGCGCCGTGGTCGCCGCGGGGACGACGATGAGCGCGTTGCTCGACGCGAGATCCCCCAAGAGGTGCGACCCGTGGCCACCGACGGGCGAGACGAACGCCCCGCCACGGTCGCTCTCCCACGAAGCCCGCACCATCTGCTGCTTGCCCTCGGGCGAGGAGATCCCGTGGGTGAGCCGCGCGCGCGACAGCGGTCGGGAGTAGGGGAGCTTGCCCATCATCCGGCGGATCGCCGGCAGCACGAAGGTCTCGAAGGAGACGTATGCGGAGACGGGGTTTCCCGGCAGCGTGAAGATCGGCGTCTGGTCCTCGCCGATGGTGCCGAACCCCTGCGGCTTCCCCGGCTGCATCGCGACGCCGCCGAACCAGACCGACCCCAGCGAGGAGAGGGCCTCCTTCACGACGTCGAAGTCGCCCTCGCTCACTCCCCCGCTGGTGACGACGAGGTCGGCACGGACGAGCTGGTCGCTGAGCGCGTCGGTGAAGGTGCGGGGGTCGTCCGGCACGATCCCGACCCGATAGGCGATCGCACCCGCGGCCCGGGCGGCGGCGGCCAGGAGGTAGGAGTTGCCGTCGTAGATCGAGTCGTGACCGAGCGTGGACCCCGGGTCGCGCAGCTCGGACCCGGTGGAGATGACCACCACCCGCGGGCGCGGACGGCACCGCACGGTGGCCCGGCCGACGGCCGCGAGCAGGCCGAGGTGACGCGGCCCGAGGACGGTCCCGTGCTCGAGCAGCACGTCACCCTCGACGACATCGCCGCCGGCGACGCGGATGTGCTGGTGCTGCCGCGGTGGCTTGGTGATGCGCACCTGGGCGACACCGCGGTCGGTCCACTCGTAGGGCACGACCGCGTCGCAGCCGGCCGGCACCCGGGCCCCGGTCATGATCTTCGCGGCGGTGCCCGGCGACAGGGCCATCAGGCCGCCACGGCCGGCGCCGATCTCCCCGACGACGGGCAGGTGGACCGGGGTGTCCTCCGACGCGCCGACGACATCGGCGTACGTCACGGCATAGCCGTCCATCCCCGAGTTGTCGAAGCTGGGCAACGAGATCGGGGCGGACACGTCCTCGGCCAGCGCGAGGCCCAGGGCGTCCATCAACGCCTGCGGGAAGTCGGGCAGCGGCGAGACCGTCGCCAGGATCCGCTCGACGAGGTCAGGGACCGGAAGCAGGTCAGCCACGGGACTCCAGCACCGTGGCTGCCTCGACCCGCTGTGCTGAGGGCGCCTGGATCGCGACGTCGCCCACGACGCTGACGTCGCGGCCGAAGGTGACGTCTCCGTCGACCACCAGCGAGGTGGCCCTGCGCAGGGACGGCGCCCCTTCCGGGAAGCGCTTGTCGAAGTCGCCGACCAGCTTGTAGAAGTCGCTGTCGAGGTCGACGAAGGGCACGCTCTCGGTCGCCTGGTCCAGCACGAAGTCCTTTCCGAGGTCATAGATGTCGGAGCGCAGCACGAGCAGGTCGTTGGTCGTCTTCACCGGCACGAAGCGGTCGCGTCCGACCTCGATGGTGCGAGCCCCCTCGAATATCTCGATCGCGGCCCCCATCGCGGTCTCGACCTGGATCACCTCGGGGGTCGAGGGCTTGCCGGGATCGAGGTGCTTGACGTTGCGGATCAGGGGCAGCCCGAGGATGCCTTGGCGAGCATCGAGCGTCTCGGTCATCGCCCGCAGGTCGAACCACAGGTTGTTGGTCGAGGTGAACTTGTGCCGGTCGAGGTCGGCCAGCGCCTCGCGGTCGGAGTCGAGGGTCTGGGCGGACTCCCGCAGCACGATCCGACCGTCGGACCTGCGCCTGGCGAAGTGCCCACCCTTGCGGTCCGACGGCGTGCGGCGTACAGCCTCGATCGCGAACGGCGCGCCCGTGCCGGCGAACCAGCCCGCCACCCTGGCGTCGGGCACGGCGCCGAGGTTGTCGGAGTTGGAGACGAAGACGTAGCGGTAGCCCGCGTCGAGGAGCTGCGCCAGCAACCCGGTGCCTCGCAGAGCGGTGTAGAGGTCGCCGTGGCCGGGCGGACACCACTCGAGGTCGGGGTTCTTGGGGTAGCCCGCCGGCATGAGATCGGAGGCCAGCAGCTTCGGCACCTTGTTCTGCAGGAACTCCAGGGGCAGGCCGTCGACCTGGAGGTCCTGGTAGCGCGCGAGCGCGGCCATGGTGTCGGAGGAGGTGCGGAAGGAGTTCATGAAGATCAGCGGGAGCGGCGCTCCGTACTTTTCGCGCTGGTGCAGCACCTGCCGGGCGATGATGTCCAGGAAGCTCAGGCCACGGCGCACACAGAGAAGGGACTTGGCGCGGTCCATGCCCATCGAGGTGCCGAGGCCACCGTTGAGCTTGATGACCGCGGTCCTGCGGATCGCCTCAGCCGCGACGTCGTCACTCACCTCGACGTCGACCAGCGCCTCCATGTCGAGCGGATCGATCGTCGACTCCGGGATCATCCCCGTCTCGCCGTGCTCGAGCAGGCGGTAGTAGTGCGCGAACGTGTCGACGGCGACGGGGTCGACGCCTGCGTCCTGCATCTTGGCGCGTGCGATGGCGAGGCCTTTGCTACCCATGCTCCGATCGTAGGCTGATTGCGTGTCAGCACCAGCCGAGCCCCCCGTGCCGTCGCGCGCGAGCCCCGCCAACGTCGCCAAGCTCTCCCTGCGAGACCAGGTCCTGGCCGCCCGTCGGCGCCGACCACTGGTCGAGTCGGCGGCGGCCGCAGAGGCGATCGCCGAGCACGTGCTGGCGTGGGACGTCGTACGCCGAGCAGGCACCGTGGCTGCCTACGTCGCCGTCGGGCGGGAGCCCGGGACGACGCGCCTGCTGGAGGAGCTCACCCGCACGGGCAAGCGGGTGCTGCTTCCCGTGCTGCGGCCCGACAACGACCTCGACTGGGTGGCCTTCACCGGCCAGCTCGTGCCTGCAGCCCGGGGACTGCTCGAGCCGGTGGGCCCGCGACTCGGGGTGTCGACCATCGCGGACGCCGACGTCGTGCTGGTGCCCGGGCTGGCCGCCTCGAGCGAAGGCGACCGACTCGGGCGCGGCGGCGGTTCCTACGACCGGGCGCTCGCCCGCGTCGGTGCCGGTGTGCCCGTCGCCGTACTGCTCCACGAGGACGAAACTGGACTGGACGTGCCGTCTGAGCCCCATGACCGCCGGGTGACGCACGTGGTCACCCCCGCGGGCATCACCCCTTGAGCAGGTCTCCGATGAGGCCGCCGCCCCCACCGCCACCGCTGGAGCCAGACGCGGGAGCGACCCACTCGTAGGGCTGGACGACGACGAAGCCGGGGCCGTGGAAGGAATACTGGAAGGCCTCGCCCGACCCTCCGCGCAGCATCGACTTCATGTTCATGCTCGACACGACGTTGGGGACCAGCGTGGACGACCAGGCGACCGCGGCCTGCACGTCCACGAAGGTGGGCTGCTGCGAGCAGTCGAGGAGGACCGGCTTGCCGACCGTGCAGAGCGCAACGGTGCCGGTGCCGCGGACGGTGGTGTTGAACAGGCCGCCGGCCATCATCCCGGCGCCCCGCACCCGGTTGATGTCCCACTCCATGGCAGCGTCGAAGGCCAGCAGGTTGCGCCCGTTGACCGAGATCCCGTCGCCCTCGAGCGTGACCAGGTGGACGTTGCCGGCCTCCTGGGCGAAGAAGACCTCGCCCTGGCCCGAGACCCGCATCAGCGGGATGTCCTCGCTGGAGACGACCTTCTTGATCAGCTTGGCCATCGAGCCGGACTTCTCGTGGTCGAAGCGCACCTGACCCTGGAAGGCCACCATCCCGCCCTTGACCGCCAGCACGTCAGGGCCCAGCGAGACCCGCAGCATGTGGCTGTTCTGGAGGGCAAACCGCTGCCCGTCGTGGATCTCGAGGTTGTCGGCGGCAAACAGTTCGCTCTTCATGCGGTCAATGTAGCGATCACTCGTCGTCGGCGGGAGTGAGCACCAAGGTGTCCTCCCCGGCTTCGACGACGGCGTCTCGCGAGAACGCCCACGGGAGGTAGTCGCCGTCGACGAAGAGCTCGGTCTGGTCGCCATAGTGCGAGGACCCGGGGTGTCCTGAGACGCCGGTGAGGTTGATGTAGCGGGACCGGTCGAAGTCGGCCAGCGAGACCACCATGCGCATCGACGGGGCCGCGGTGACGCCGTATCCCTGGGCGGCGTCCCAGCTCGTCGCGTCGACGATGCCCGAGCCGCCACCGACGCGGTGGCCGTTGCGGTTGAAGAGCCACTCGAGGGGTCCGACGCCCGACTCTCCGAGACTCGAGTGGCGCAGGTCCATCTGGTGCAGGTCGCCCCAGCTCCAGTCGTCCGGTTGGAGAGCCTGCCGCTGGGTCAGCTCGTCGCGGGCGTCGAGCAGGGCCTGGCGCAGGATGTCGTCGCGCGACTCCACGACGTCCTCGGTGGTCCTGTCGTCCCACCACGGGCTCCTCGGGTCGCGCAGCAGCTGGGTGACGACGGCGAACCAACGGTCCCCGCCGTTGGGCCAGACCTCCTCGGGCAGGGTGTTGTGGAAGGTCAGGCGGAGCAGGTTGCTCCACACGACGTTGTAGTAGGCCGCTGCGGCGCTGTCTGCGGGCTGCGTGAAGTCCCAGCTCGCCAACAGCTCCTGGCCGTCGTCGTAGTAGTCGGACCCGAGATCCTCGATGTCGAGCAGATAAGGAACCAACGTCGCCGCCATGGGGTTGGCGTTGTCGAGCTGGAGGCTCGTCATCTCCGCGACCGAGAGCTCCCCCTCCTCCTCGAGGAGCTGACGGATCCTCGTGGCGCGATAGCCGTAGTCCCAGTCGCGGGTCAGGAAGTAGGGGTACTCCTCGCCGATGACCGCCTGGTTGGCCGTCACGATGAAGCCGTCCTCGGGGTCGAGGACGTTGGGCAGGCCGTCGAAGGGGATGTAGTCGCCGGTCCAGTCATTGGCCGAGAGCCAGCCCTCGGCCGGGGTCTCCCCGGTGTTGCCGGACTTGCGGATGGGGACCAGTCCCGGTGCCTGATATCCGATGTGGCCCTCGCGGTCGGCGTACACCATGTTCTGGGCTGGTACGGCGAAGTCGCTGGCCGCAGCCCGGAACTCGTCCCAGTTGCTGGCGCGGTTGAGGGCGAGGACGGCGTCCGCGGTGGTGGTGGGCTGCAGCGCGGTCCACTGGAGCGAGACTGCATATTCGTCGTCCCCCGACGCGGTGGTCTCGGTGGTCGCAGCGTTGTCACCGATGGTCGTGAGCTCGTCGCTCACGTCACTGAGGAGGGGACCGTGCCCGGTCTCGCGGATCTCGAGGGTGACGTCGTCGCCGCCTCGCACCTTGATCGTCTCGGTGCGCAGCTCGAGCGGGATCTCCTCGCCGTCCTGGATCCAGCTCGTCCCCCGGATCTGCTCGAGATACAGGTCGGTGACGTCGGGGCTGAGGTTGGTGAAGCCCCACGCGATGTCGGCGTTGTGCCCGATGATCACCCCCGGGACACCGGCGAAGGTGAAGCCCGAGGACTCGAGCGTGCAGTCGGAGCTGAGCTCTCGGCAATGCAGACCCATCTGCATCCAGATGCCGGGTTGGCTGGTCCCCAGGTGCGGATCGTTGGCGAGCAGCGGGAGACCGGTCGCACTGTGCTCCCCGTCGACCACCCAGGAGTTGGAGCCGATCCCGTCCCCTCGACCGAGCAGGTCGGGCATGCGGTCCAGCCCGGCGCGCAGGTCGGTGAGGGCACGCACGATGTCGTCGTTGACTGCCGGTCGCCGGGGGTTGCGGGTCGCGTTGCCGGACGCGTTCTGCTCGAAGACGCCGTCCACCACGCCGCCTGCGTCGACGATGGGCGCATGCGCTCCGGCGTCATAGGGGGGATAGAGCTCGGCGACCCGTTCTGGCGGATTGTCGAGCCCGGCGAGGACGCGGTCGATCTCGTCCTCCATGTTGCCCCTGAGGTCCCACGCCATCGCCTTGAGCCAGGCCAACGAGTCCGCCGGCTCCCACGGTTCGGGCTCGTAGTCGAGCCCACTGAGCCCCAGGATCGTGTATTCCACGGCGATCTCGTTTGGCTCGTTCTGCTCGAGGTAGGCGTTGACCCCCTCGGCGTATGCGCTCAGTGCGTCACGCGTCGAGGTGTCGAGGAGCGCCCACTCCTCCTCGGCCACCCGACGCCAGCCCATGGTCCGGATGTATTTGTCGGTCTCGATCACCTCTTCGCCGAACAGCTCCGAGAGCCGCCCCGCGGTGACATGACGACGAAAGTCCATCTCGAAGAAGCGGTCCTGGGCGGCGACGAAGCCCTGGGCGCGCATGAGGTCGTCGTCAGTGTCCGCGTAGATCTGCGGGATGCCGTAGGCGTCGCGGATGACCTCCACCTCCGCGTCGAGCCCAGCGAGCTCGAGCTCGCCGTCGGTGTCGGGCACCGGTCGGCGTACGAGCGCTGCAGCGGTTGCGAGGAGCAGCACCAGAAGCAGGACCAAGGCGGCGGCGACGTAGGTGGACCACCGCAGGCCGCGGGGCGCACGGCGCAGCAGCGCGCGGAGCGACGGGGCGGAGGCGGGCTGCTCGTTCATGTCATCAGCATTGTGCCGTACCCTTGGCAGTCGATCGGGTGGAGTGCCAGCGAGTCGCGGGCCCGCCGGATCTCGTTGTCGACTGCATAGCCCCAAGGGTGCCCACATGCCTACTTACCAATACGCCTGCACCGAGTGCCCCCACGCCTTCGATCAGGTCCAGAGCTTCAGCGACGACTCGCTGACCGTGTGTCCTGAGTGCCAGGGCCGACTGCGCAAGGTCTTCAACGCGGTGGGTGTGGTGTTCAAGGGATCCGGCTTCTACCGCACGGACAGCCGCTCCGCTGACTCGTCGAGCTCGTCGACCTCGGACTCCCCCAAGAAGGAGTCCAAGTCCGACTCGAGGTCCGACTCGAAGTCCGAGTCGACGTCTGGGTCCTCCGCGGACTCGTCCAGTGCTTCCACGGCCGCGTCCGCGTCCGCGCCCGCCAAGACCTCGGGCTCGAGCCAGTCGTCGTCCACAGGTGCCTCGTCGAGCTGAGCTGGACCCCCGGCTGGGGACGACGGTGAGCCCGGGCGCATCCCGAGCCCTAGCGTCACCGGATGCGCACACCTCCTGCCGTACGCCGCAAGGCGCGTGCCCTTCGCCGGCTCGTCCTGGCTCGGCGTCGACCGCTCGCGGCGCTGCTCGTCGCGCTGGCAGTCTTCGCCGGGCTTCGCGCGACCGTCGGTCCTGCTCCCCCGACGGTCCAGGTGCCGGTGGCCGCCGCCGACCTCTCAGCCGGCGACCGGGTCGCGCCCGAGGACGTGTCGATGGTGGCCTGGCCGGAGGCGCTGGCGCCGGTCGGGCTGGGAAGCTCACCGGTCGACCGGGTGCTTGCAGCACCGGTGCGCCAGGGGGAGGCGATCACCGATGTGCGCGTCGTGGGCGCTGAGCTGGCCGAGGCCCATCCGGAGCTGACGGTGATGCCGCTGCGGCTCCCGGACCCGGCAGTGGTGGAGCTCCTCGAGGCAGGCGACCGGATCGACCTCAGCGCCGTCGACCCCGAGACCGGGGAGAGCGACGAGCTGGCTCACGACGTCCTGGTGCTGGCGATCCCGCCTCCCGGTGCGGCCGACTCGAGCCTCACGGGGCGGTTGATCGTCGCCGGCATCGATCCTGCCAGCGCCGAGACGGTCGCGGTCGCCTCGCTGAGGGATTTCCTGACCGTGGCCTACACCCGCTAGCGTCGAAGCCGTGACTGGCTTCAAGAACTTCCTGCTCCGGGGCAATCTCGTCGAGCTCGCCGTCGCGTTCATCATCGCCGGGGCCTTCGCCTCCGTGGTCACTGCCTTCACCGCGTGGCTGACCAGCCTGCTGCCGGGCACCGGCAATCTCTTCGCCGACGCAGAGCTCGGCGACCTCGGTTTCTTCCTCAACGCCTTGATCGCCTTCATTGTGCTGTCGGCAGTCGTCTACTTCGCCGTCGTCGTTCCCTACACGAAGGCGAAGGAACGTTTCTTCCCCACCGAGGCGGAGGGCACCCCGGCCGACATCGCGCTGCTCGAGGAGATCCGCGACCTGTTGCGGGCCCGCGGCTGACCGGACGGGCCAACTCAGGTCACGCGCACAGACCGTTGGCCTCGGCTTCCGCCTCGGCCTCCTCGGTCTCCTCGGGAGTGAGGGTCTCGGTCTCGGTGGGAGTCGGCGTCGGTGTCGGGGACTCCGTTGCCGACTCGCTCGGGGACGCCGACGGGGACGGCGTCTCGGGCCCGGGAGCCTCGGCCGCCTTGACCGCCGTGTCCGTCTGGCGCGACGACAGGGGCTCGTCGGCGATGATCTTCTTCCACAGCTGCTCTGCCTCCGGACGCCACAGCACGCGGTAGTTGGGCGTGTACTCCCACGGCACGGTGACGAACTGGACCTTGTCGAGGCCGATGTCCTGCAGCTGGAGGCCGAGGCCGGCCAGGTCGCGGACGCTCTCGAAGTCGGTTTTGAGCGACTTCGTGACCGCGCTGAGGAACCTCACCAGGCGATCGGGGCGGGCCAGGGTCTCGGCGGACGCGACCTTCTTGATCATCGCTGCCATGAAGGTCTGCTGACGCTTGATGCGACCCAGATCGGACTCGTTGCCCACCGAGGAGCGGACTCGCACGTAGTCGAGTGCCTCGTCGCCGCGGATCTCCCGCTCCCCAGCGTCAATGTTGATCCCGGTCTTGGGGTCCTCGATGTCCTTGGGGATGCAGACCGGGACGCCGCCGACCGCGTCGACCATGTCCTTGAAGCCGTTGAAGTCAACGACGACGTAGTTGTCGATGCGGACGCCGGTGGTGGCCTCGACCTGGCGGATCGTGCAGGCGGGCCCGCCCAGCGCAAAGGCGTCGTTCCACATCTCGGACTCGGCGCCGCTGATTTCGTCGTCCTCACCGCAATCGGGACGGGTCACCAGCGAGTCGCGCGGGATCGAGATGCCGTAGGCCCGCTCGCGGTCGGCCGAGAGGTGGAGGAGGACCGTGGTGTCGGAGCGAGCGCCATTGTCCGGGTCCTCGGCGTCGATGCCGTTGCCCTCGCCCTCGCGGGTGTCCGAGCCCATCACCAGGATGTTGAGGTCGCCCTCCGGACCCGTGCGCTGAGGGCGCTCCTCCTCGGGGCCGAGCGCTGGCGTGAGGTCTTCGACGTTCAGGTTGCCGTTCAGGTGGCGGACGAGGAACACGACTCCGAGAGCGGTCACCATCGCCAGCACGACGGAGCTGATCAGGACGACTTTCGCGACGGTGTGCTTGCGCGGGGCCCCGGTCTTGCGCTTCGGCGCGGGCGCGTCGGAACTGGCGCTCGCCACACCTGACACGACCAGTTCCCAGCCTTCGCCATCGGACGCCCCGGGCGGGCGACACCTCGCAACCTACGCGAACTGACCAAGGCGCGGCGAGCAGGCTCAACCGTGGTGCGGCGGGACCTGGTCGCGGTACCACTCGTCGCCCTTGCCGGAACCGTCCGGCGAGGCGGGTGGACGGTCGTCGCTGGTCTGCTCCGGCAGGACGTCACCGAAGACGGCGGCGAGTCGCTTGCGGCGTACCCACTCGGGCTCGGGCTGCTGGTCCGACGTCGCGTCGTCAGCAGCGGTCATGCGCACACCCCGGGGACGGGATCCGGGGTCGGTTCCTCGCTCGGGGTCGGTTCCTCGCTCGGTGTCGCCGGCTCGGACTCGGTCGGGGTCTCCGAGGGGGTGGTGGGCTCCGGCACGGGAGGCTCGGTGCCGGGATCGGGCTCCGACTCGTTGGAGCTTGCCGGAGGCTTGGCCGTGATCGCGTCGCCGAGCAACGGCTTCGGAAGCGGCTTGTCCTCGTTGAGCAGCTGCCACATGGTGTCGGCCCGCTCTGTCAAGAAGACGCTGCCCTTGAACTCGGAGTCGAGGGGGAAGTACTCAGTCGGGGCCGTCACGAACTTGACGTTCTCCAGGCCGACGTTCTGCAGCTGCATGGCGATCTTGCCGATCCGGGTCACCGACCCCAGTCCGTCGTCGGTGGTCAGGGACTGGGTGGCTGCGTCGAGGAAGCCCACCACGCGGTCGAGGCGGGTCAGGGTGCCGGCCGACTTGACCTTGCGGACCAGCGCCGCGATGAACGTCTGCTGGCGCTTGATGCGGCTGATGTCGTTCTGCTGGATGACCTCGCCGACATACCGGGCCCGGACGTAGTCCAGGGCCTCGTCCCCGCTCAGGACGGAGGGGTCGCCCGCCGGCACGAAGATGCCGTGCTTCGGGTCGTCGATGTCTTCGGGGACGCACACCGGCACGCCGTCGACGGCGTCGACCATGTCGCCGAACCCGTTGAAGTCCACCACCACGAAGTGCTCGACGCGGATGTCGGTGGTGCTCTCGACCTGCGCCACGGTGCACAGCGGACCGCCGACGCCGTAGGCAGCGTTCCACTTGACATCGGTGGCGGCCGGACTGTCCCCGCAGGCGGGGCGATCAACGATCGAGTCCCGGGGGATGGAGACGGCGTAGGCGCGCTTCCGGTCAGCCGAGAGGTGGACCAGGATGGTGGTGTCGGAGCCACCACCAGACTCGTCGTCACCGACGACGTCGCAGCCTTCGCAGTCCCGGTTGTCGTCGCCCATGACCAGGATGTCGAGGGGCTCTCCGTTGCCCCTGTAGACCTCCTCGGGGCGGTCCTCGCCGAGGGCCTCCTCCATGTCGAAGGAGGTGATGTTGCCGTTGAGGTGACGGACGAGGAACACGACGCCGAGGGCCGTCACCAGCGCGAGCACGAGGGAGCTGGTCAGGATCACCCGACCAACCGTGTGCTTGCGCGGGACCTTGGCCTTGCGCTTCGGCGCAGGCGCACCGGGGTTGGCGCTCGACACACCTGTCACGACCAGTTCCCAGCCTTCGTCATCGGACGCCCCAGGCGGGCGACGCCTCGCAACCTATGCGAACTGACCAAATATCCACCCAAGCCGGGCCGGGGACAAATTCCTCGCCCTCATGCGTGATGAGGAAGGATGGGGGCGCTCCCCCGCCCCTGGCAACCAAAGGTCCTGCTCCGTGCCCCACACCCTGCGCCTGACCGTGACCGCGCTCGTCGGTCTCGTCGTGCTTGCCGTGGTGGGAGCGCAGGCGGTCAGCGTGGAGCCCGCCGCGACACCCAGCACGGTCGTCCGGACCTCGGAGACGACCCGGCTGCCGGCACCCGACGCGCCCAACGTCGTGGTGTTCCTGACCGACGACATGCGCAAGGACGACCTCGGCTACCTCCCCCACGTGCGCAACCTGCTGATGAAGCGGGGCATGACGTTCACCGAGGCGCAGTCACCGCATCCGCTGTGCTGTCCGGCCCGGGCCGCGCTCCTCTCGGGGCAGTACGCACAGAACAACGGCGTGCACCACAACTCCGGCGCGTACGGCGGCTGGGAGTCGTTCGACCCGTCGTCGACCATCGCCACCTGGGCCGAGGACGCCGGCTATGCGACGGCGATCCACGGCAAGCACCTCAACCACTTCGACGCCGACGCGCCGGCGGACCCGGGCTGGACGAACTTCGACATCCTGCTGGAGCCCGCGACCGATTTCGAGAACTTCACGTTCTTCGACGGCGACTCCTTCAACGACGACTACGTCACCACGCGACTCGACGAACGGACCGTCGCCGACATCGACACGTGGGCCGGTCGTCGCCCGTTCATGATCTTCGCCAACCACGTCGCGCCGCACATCTGGTTCCCCGAGTCGGCCAAGGGAGACGGTGACGGCGACCGGGGTGGACGCCTCCCACCGGCCGAGGCGGCGTACGCCCATGCGCTGAAGGGGATCACGCCCAGGGCCTTCAAGGACCCCGCCTTCAATGAGGCCGACATGCGCGACAAGGAGTCGATCGTCAGCGGCCGACCGAAGCTCGCGCCACGCCCGCTGAAGAGGCTGAACCTCGCCCGCATCCGCTCGCTGCTCTCCGTCGACGAGGCCGTGGCGCACACGGTTGCCGCCCTCGAGCGCGCGGGCGAGCTGGAGGAGACCTACATCGTCCTCACCTCAGACAACGGCTACGCGCTCGGCGAGCACCGCTTCACCGGCAAGGACCGCCTCTCCGACGAGATCCTCGACGTGCCGCTGGTGATCCGTGGCCCCGGCATCCCGGCCGGCACCCGCTCCGCCCGGACCGTGTCGCTCATCGACCTCACCGCGACGCTCGCGCAGCTGATGTCGCTGACGCCGACCATGACCATCGACGGCGAGCACTTCGTCCCGACCCTGCGCGACCCGGAGGCGGTCGGCCTCCGCGACACGATGCTGATCCAGACCGGCGCGAAGGACCCGAGCGCCCGCTTCCCCGGCTGGGCCTACCGCGGCGTGCTGACACAGCGCTACTCCTACGCGCGGCGCATCAACAACGGGCCCACGGCCGGGTTCCTCTACGACCGCCGCCAGGATCCCCACGAGCTGGCAAACCTGCTGTCCGATGAGCGCTATCGCGCCGTACGCCGCGAGCTCGAGCGCCGCTACCGTGTGCTGGCCGACTGTTCCGGCACCGCCTGCAACCGCGACTTCGGTCCGCTCCCGCGCCCCCGCCCAGCTCGCTAACCGAGCAGCTCCTCCATCGTCTCGATCTCGGCGCTCTGTGACTCGATGATGTCGTCGGCGAGCTCGACCGCCGCTTTGTACTGACCTTCGGACTGCTCAGCTTCAGCCATTTCGACTGCGCCTTCATGGTGTTCGACCATCATCTCCAGCCACATGGTCTGGAACTCGTCGTCGGAGGCGTCCTCGAGGGCTTGCATGTCGTCGGCGGTCATCATGCCGGGCATGTCGCCGTGGTCCATACCGTCCTCCGACTCGTCCATCTCGTCCATGTCGTGACCCGCGTTGGCGTGGTCGCGCATGGTTTCGGGGATCTCCTCGTCCCAGTCGGTGAGCCAGTCGGTGAACGTCTCGATCTCCGGCGCCTGGGCGGCCCGGATCTGCTCGGCCAGCCCCTGGACCTCCGGGTCGAGCGGACGCTCCAGGGTGAGGTCGACCATCGACAGGGCCTGGGCGTGGTGCTGGAGCATGTCCGAGGCGAACTCGACGTCGGCGTCGTTGTGCTCGGTGGCCGAGACCTCGGCACGACCCTCCGAGGTGTCGTCGTTGCCGCAGGCAACCGCGCTGAGGGCCAGCGTCATCGCCAGCGTGGTCGCGCCCAAGGCACGGGTGAACGTCTTGCGGGGCATGTGGTGCTCCCTTCCCTTTTCGAGATTACTTCGTAGGTGGGAATATACCCCCCAGGGGTATGCTTGTGCCAATGGAAGCGCCCACTCGTCACCGGAGGGACCCATGTCCAGCACCACGCACCAGCACCAGCACCAGCACCAGCACCAGCCACACATGAACGACTCGCGTTCGATGGCCCTGAGCGCCACCCTGCACTGCCTGACCGGCTGCGCCATCGGCGAGATCCTCGGACTGATGATCGGCACGGCCATCGGCTTGAGCACCGGATGGACCATCGCGCTGGCCGTCGGTCTGGCGTTCCTCTTCGGCTATGCCCTCTCCACGCTGCCGCTCCTGAAGGCCGGTCTCGGTCTCGGGTCCGCGCTTGCGGTGGTCTTCGCCGCCGACACGCTGTCCATCGCGACCATGGAGATCGTCGACAACTCCGTGATGGCCCTCATCCCGGGCGCGATGGACGCCGGGCTGGTCAACCCCGTCTTCTGGATCAGCATGATGATCGCCCTCACCGCCGCCTTCTTCGCTGCCTACCCCGTCAACCGCTACCTGCTGCAGAGGGGGAAGGGCCACGCGCTGACCCACGGCTATCACGGGGCAGCAGCTGCGACGGGGCTGCGGCGGTTCATCCCGACGTTGGCCACCGCGACCCTGGTGGCTGCGATCACCGCGTTCATGCTGGGCGGGCTGATCGTCTCGATCGCGGCCGAGCTCGGCGACGACTCGGCAGCCAGCCAGCCAGGCAGTCACTCGACCTGAGGGTGCGGACGGTCTGGACAGACGCCGACTGTTGCGGCGCCCGACACCGTGCGGACACCCCCATCCACTACATTCCGCCCGTGGACACCCCTGGCAGCGGCGATCGATACACCGTGTGGCGCAAAGCATTCGCAGAGTTCCTCGGCAGCGCCCTGCTCGTCGCCACCGTGGTCGGGTCCGGCATCGCCGCCCAGACACTCTCGCCTGACGATGTCGGACTCCAGCTGCTGGAGAACAGCATCGCGACCGGGGCGGTCCTGGTCGCGCTCATCCTCGCCCTCGGGCCGGTCTCGGCTGCGTTCAACCCCGTCGTCACCCTGGCGGAACGAGCCCTCGGTGCGGTCACCAACAGCGAAGCCGCCATCTTCATCACGGCGCAGGTCACCGGCGCCTGTCTGGGCAGCGTGCTGGCGAACCTCATGTTCGAGCTCGACGCCGTCACCATCTCCACCAAGGAACGGTCCGGCGGTGGCCTGTGGCTCGCTGAGGTCGTCGCCACCTTCGGCCTGCTGGTCGTCATCTTCGGTGTGGTCCGCTCCGGCCGCGACGCCTTGGTGCCCTTCGCCGTCGGCGGCTACATCGCCGCCGCCTACTGGTTCACCTCGTCGACGTCGTTCGCCAATCCCGCCGTCACCATCGCCCGCACCCTCACCGACACGTTCGCGGGCATCGACCCGACCTCCGTCCTCGCCTTCGTCGCCATGCAGCTCATCGGCGGCGCCCTGGCGGTCGGCGCGGTGCTGGCCCTGTATCCCCACGCCCGCGACGTGGCTGCCGACGTCGCAGACCTCAACCCCACCGAGAAGGACCGCACCCATGGCTAAGCCCGTCGTCCTGTACGCGTGTGTTCACAACGGGGGCCGCAGCCTCGCCGCCAAGGTCCTCACCGAGCACCATGCCCAAGGAGCGATCGACGTGCGCTCCGCGGGGTCAGAACCAGGCGACTCGCTCAACCCCCAGGTCGTCGCCGTCCTGGAGGAACGCGGCCTGTCCGTTGCTGGTGAAGCACCGAAGCTCCTGACACCCGAGACGGTCGAGACCTCCGACGTGGTCATCACCATGGGGTGCGGCGAACAGTGCCCCTACTTCCCCGGGAAGCGCTACGAGGACTGGGAGCTCGACGACCCCAAGGGCCAGGACCTCGACACCGTTCGACGCATCGTCGATGAGGTCGACGCGCGCGTCCAGGCTCTCGTTCGGCAACTGACAGCTCTCTGAAGATTCAACTAGGCCTCGGATACGATTCCCTCGTGTCCACCTCCGTCGCCACCAGGATTGCCAGCGCTTCGGCGCGCTCCCTGTGCGCCGGGGTCGCGCTGGCGATAGCCCTGATGTGCGCAGTCCTCGGGGTCGCAGCATCGACCACCCCGATGACCGGCATGCCCGGCATGGGCGAGGCGACTGTCGGAGCGATCGGCGCCCCACTCGCCGCGATGCCCATGGAGATGGGCGGTGATGGCGGTCCGACGATGGCGTCGATGTGCGAAAGCGCTTGCGTCACCGACATCAGCGGCGACTGCACCGTCGCCGCTGGGCTGGCAGTCACGGCCTTGTTGACGCTGTTCATGGCCACGCGCCGCGACACGTTCCTGAGTCTGCTTGCCCGTGTCGGTCCTCTGCTCCACGTCCGCCGACGACGGCGTGACCCCACACCTTGGACTGTGCCGTCCCTGTCCTCCTTGTGTGTGTTGAGGGTCTGACAGTCCGCTCAGAGTGTCCTTTCTGAGCCGACCCATTGCTGCGTGCGTCTGGCAAGCCACGCAGCCGATCAGCGCTCCTGGGCGCCGGTCACAGACCCCCACCCCTTCTCGCACAAAGGAACCCCCCCGATGGACATGACTATGGAATCCGCCGTCCCGGCCTGGCTCACCCCAGTTGCCTGGACCTTTCTGACGCTCTCGGTCCTGAGCGCCGCCTTCATCGCCGCCGACATCTACCTGGGTCGTCGCCGCCACACCAGCGTCGCCAACGAACTCGTGTGGATTGCCTCCGGGCTGTACCTCGGCCCGTTCGCCATCGCCTTCTACCTGAGCCGAGGACGCACCAGCACTAGTTCGGCCCCTGCTGGTGAATCCACCGGCAAGCCCGCCGACACGGCGGTTGCCTTGCTTCCCGGCGGCGGCGCGTCCGCTGTCGCGCACCTCGTCGCGGTGCCGTTCGTGGTCGCCGTCGGCTGGACCATCGCCGGTCTGGCGATGTGGCCCATGATCATCCTCATCGCGGTGCTCGTCGTCATCATGGTGGCGGTCTACGAACGGGTCGCCAGCAGCGAACCCCGCCCCGGGCACGCCCACAGGCTGTCGGTGGGGGCCGCGATTGGTGCCGCCGTCATCACCGTTGTGGCGTTCGACATCGGCATGGTCGGCTGGATGCTCCTGCTGCACTTCAACAACGCGATGCCGGCGGTCACTGAGAGCACCTTCTGGTTCCTCATGCAGCTGGGTGTCCTCGTCGGTCTGCTGACCGGCTACCCGGCGGTCAAGTGGCTCCTGAGCCGCAACCAGTCCGTCGTCCCAGCCTGACCACTGGGCCAGCCAACCACCGCAGTCCCGGAGTGCTGCCGCCCGCACGTGCGCGCGGCAGCACCCAGGGCAACCGGCCTGAAGGAGTCACCGTGTCCACGCCCCTCAGCACCCGCCTGCGTCCCGTGGGGTCCACGTACTTGCTCGTCGCTGCTGCCCTGGCGGCCGCGCTGTCCGGGTGCGGCGGGACCGACAGCCCCTCACCACCAGGAACACCGAGCTCAGCGGAGGCGACTGCGCTGGGACACGTGCACGGCCTCGGTGTGGACCCGGGCGACAACACCCTCTACGTCGCCTCCCACTACGGGGTCTTTCGGGTCACCGCCGACGGTGAACGCGAACGAGTGGCAGACCGGTGGCAAGACACGATGGGGTTCGCAGTCGTCGGACCGGGACACTTCCTCGGCTCCGGGCACCCCGACCTGAACGAAGAAGACCTCCCCTCCAGCCTCGGGCTCATCGAGTCCACCGACGGCGCAGAAACCTGGGATGCCGTCTCGCTGCTCGGCGACGCAGACCTGCACGCCATCGAACCCGTCGGCGACCGCATCTACGCCTACGACTCCCACACCGGCGCCCTCATCACCACCACGAACCGAGCCGACTGGGACACCATCGCCACCCTGCCGATCTACGACCTTGCCGCCAACCCCGACGACCCGGCAACCGTCTACGCCACCACCGACCGAGGTGTCCTCATCTCCTCGACCGACCAGGGTGAGCCGGTGGAGGTCTCCGGTGCGCCCACGTTGACCGGCATGGACTGGCAGTCCGACGGGCCGCTCGTCGGCGTGGCCCCGGACGGAGCAGTCATGGTGACCGACGACCCCACCACCGCTCAGTGGCGTCAGGTCGGCTCTCTCGACGGATTCGCCGAAGCGGTCGACGCCATCGCTGGCCGGTGGCATGCCGCCACCGCCACCGGCGTGTACGAGTCCGTCGACGACGGTGCGACGTGGCGACTCGTCGTCGCTCAGGACCACTAGATGGAGGGGCCAGGTTCGCCACCGCCCCGGCATGCTGACAAAATGACCCCGCCCACGGAAGTTCGACCGAACCTCCGCACGGCCCGCCCCAGTAGCTCAGTGGATAGAGCAGCCGCCTCCTAAGCGAAAGGTCGCAAGTTCGACTCTTGCCTGGGGCACCACCGAAGGACCCGTCAGCCGTCCAGCGTCTCGAAGCGCAGGCCCCCGGCCTGGACGCGGGCGAGGAGGTTCTCGCCCATGGCCTGGGCGGTCGTGACCTGCCCGGCCGTCTGCGGGTTGTCGTCGAAGGCCAGGCAAAGCGCTGCCTCGGCGAGCATCATCGAGGTCTCCGTGTAGCCCGGGTCCCCACCGCTGACGCGGGTGCGCACGGTCCTGCCGCCGCCCTCACCGATGAAGTCGACGGTGAACCACGACTTGTCGCGCTTCGCCTCGTCCGGGCCGTCGCCTGCCGCGACCTTGCCGAGCAGGAAGTTGCGGACGGGCTTGACCTGCGACGCAGCAGCGAGCGTCGTGACCAGGGCGACGCCGCCTGCGGCGTACCGGAGGGTCTTCGTGCCGGCGTAGTGCGAGTAGCGGAACGTCGGGCCGTATGACGCCAGGGCGGCCCCGCTCCTCGCCACGATGATCGGGTCGATGGTCGGCAGCGGGAGCAGCCAGTAGCCCAGGACGGGGTCGCGGTGCGGCTTCCCCGAGACCGCGCGGGACGAGCGACCGTCAGCCGGCTTGCGCTCGGCGCGACGGCGGGCGGCGTAGGCGGTCTTCATCTGCCGGGCGCGGGAGAACTGGCCGAGCGCGGAGTGGATCGTGCCGCCCGAGGCCATCCCGCCGGAGCGGACGACTCCCCGCAGCGTGATCGGCACGTCGCGGGGCAGCTGGTCGACCGTGTAGAGCGCACCGAGGTCGTGCGGGACGGAGTCGAAACCGCAAGCGTGCACGAGGCGCGCGCCCGTGCGGACGCCGGTCTCGTGGTGCTGGAGATACATCTGGTCGACGAACTCCGGCTCGCCGGTGAGGTCGACGTAGTCGGTGCCGGCCTCGGCGCAGGCGCCGACCAGCGCGGCGCCGTACTGCAGGTAGGGGCCGACCGTCGTGATCACGACCCGGGTGCGCTTCGCGACGTCGGAGAGTGACGCGGGATCGCCGGCGTCCGCCTGGAGCAGCTCGAGGTCGGGCAGCCCGAGGTGATCGCGCACCGCCGCAAGCTTCTTCTGGTTGCGGCCGGCCAGCGCCCAGCGCAGACCGGGCGGCGCGTTCCGGGCGAGGTAGTCGGCGGTGAGCTGCCCGGTGAACCCGGTGGCGCCCAGCAGGACGATGTCGAAGTCGCGTTCAGCCATGCCCGCCATCCTCACAGGTCGGGAACCGCCCGGCGAGGGGCGGCGTCCCATGGAGGTGAGAATCCGCAGCGTCATCGTCTCCGCCACCACCGTGGCCCTCGCCGTCTCAGCAGGGGTGGGGGTGGGCTTCGCTCTCGGCCGCGACGACGGCAACCGATCTGCGACACCGCCGGGTCCATCGCCCAGCGCCTTCGAGCTGGCCAACGCGTCCCTGAGGCTCGCCGACGACTGCGACTCGCTTCTCGCGTCGTACGTCGACCGCGGACTCGACCTCGTCTCGGCCTACGGCTGGGGCGGCGGGGGGCCGATCGTCATGTTCTCCGAGGAGGGCGACGTCCTCAATGACGCGGCGGGCAGCGCCGAGCTCTCCACCTCCCGGGCCACTGCCCCCACCACGGTCCGCTCGACCAACAACGAGACCGGGACGAACGTGCAGGAGGTCGGCGTCGACGAGCCTGACGTCGTCAAGGTCGCGGGCAGCACGCTCTTCCGGATCCAGGACAACGTCCTGATCACCTACGACATCGCCGGCGACGAGCCCCAGCAGCTCTCGTCGCTCCAGCTGCCGGACATCAGGAACGGCGAGATCCTGGTGTCGGGAGACCGGGTCGTCGTCCTGGGCGACCTCGGCAACGAATACGAGCCCACCGGCGCCCGCATCGTGGTCCTGGACGTGAGCCAGCCCGGGACACCGGAGGTTGTCGAGCAGTTCGACTACACCGCCACCATCAGCGCCGCTCGACTGCACGGCGATGTGGTGCGCGTCGTCCTGGACAACGGACTGCCCGAGCTCGACTTCCAGCAGCCCTACGGCAAGCACACCGAGAAGGAGGCCGAGGAGCACAACAAGGACCAGGTGCGCCAGACGACCCTGGCCGACTGGTTGCCGACGAGCGACGGCGAGGTCACCGTCGACTGCGCCGATGTCGCGCTGCCGACGATGGACACCGACCTGGGCACCACCACCGTGGTCACCTTCGAGGCCTCAGTCGTCGAGCCGGTGAGCACGGCGGTGGCCACGCCGGCCGTCACGTCCTACTTCTCGCCCGACCGCTTCTACCTCGCTGCCGGCGCCTCACAGTCCGGCTGGTGGGGCGGCACCAGCCCGCTGATCGACTGCATCGACAACCGTTGCTTCACGAGTGGCTACGACGGCAGCACCGAGCTCTTCGCCTTCGCGCTCGACGGCACCGCCACGACGTACGTCGCCTCCGGCACCGTGGAGGGGCAGATCCGGGACCGCTGGTCCATGGACTACGCCGGCGGCGCGCTGCGGGTGGCGCTCGGCCCGACCAACGAGACCGGCAACTTCAACTCGGTCGTCACGATGCAGGAGAAGGACGCGACCCTCACCGAGGTCGGCCGCGTCGACAAGCTCGGCGTCAACGAGGAGATCAAGTCGGTGCGGTGGTTCGACACCCTGGCCATCGTGGTGACCTTCCGGCAGACCGATCCGCTCTACGCCATCGACCTCACCGACGCGACCGAGCCGCGACTGATGGGTGAGCTGAAGATCCCGGGGTTCAGCGAATACCTCCACCCGTTGGGAGAGATGCGGCTGATCGGGGTCGGGCAGGACGCCAGCAACACCGGCATGACCCGAGGAGCCCAGGCCGCCCTCTTCGACGTCACCGACCTGACGGAGCCTCGGCAGCTCGACGTCGTGAAGTACCCCAAGCACTCGACGGCCGGAGCCGGCCTCGACCCGCGGCAGTTCACCTGGCTGCCCGACCAGCGGACAGCCCTGACCGTCGTGTCCCAGGGCTGGCGTGGCCGCACCGGCTGGGTCTCGGTGCTCTCCCTCGATGGGGGCGCGTTGTCCAACCGCATGGTCGAGGTGGAGTACGGCGACGAGGTCGCGCAGGTCCGGCTCGTGCCGCTGGCGGACGGGCGGGTCGTGCTGGTCACCGGTGACGGCGTGTCGTTCTTCGACCTCGCCGGCGCCTGAGCAGAAACCCCCTTGAGGGTCTGTCCGGCGTGGCTCATCCGTGGTCGACTGCGAAGCATGTTGAAGTCTCGAGACAGAGTCAGCCTGCCCGAGTCCATCGCACGGCGCATCGAGGACGCAGAAGCCCTCGACGCGATCGCGGACAAGCTCAGGGCCAGCGCCCACGACAAGCTGGTCGATCCGCCCGCGGTCCACGCCTTCTTCAACGGCGACTGGCTCGGCCACCGCGTCCACCCGATCTCGGCCCAGGCGCCCATCGGCGCGTGGTCGATGGCCGTCCTGCTCGACCTCATCGGGTCGGAGAAGCACGCAGCGGCTGTCGACACCCTGCTCCTCACCGGCTGCCTGGCGGCGCTGCCGACAGCGATCGCCGGCGCCCACGACCTCGCCACGACGTCGGGACGGGAGACCCGGGTGGCCGTGGTCCACGCACTCGTGATGGACGTGACGCTGGGTCTGTTCACCGCGGCCTGGCTCAAGCGCCGCCGCGGCGACAAGAAGGCCGCCCGGCGACTCGCTGTGGGCGGCGCGGTCATGGCCGGCGCGGGTGCCTACCTCGGCGGTCACCTGGTCTACCGCCTCGGCGTGGGCGTCGGCGAGCCCTGAGTCCTGAGCAGTCCTGAGCAGTCCTGGGCAGCCCTGAGCACTCCCGGACCCGCGAGTCCCGGATTACGCTGGCGCCATGTGCCGCAACATCCGTCCCCTCAACAACTTCGAGCCGCCGGCGACGCCTGACGAGGTGACGGCTGCAGCCCTGCAGTACGTCCGCAAGGTCGCTGGCACCACCAAGCCGTCGCAGGCCAACGAGGCCGCCTTCAACCAGGCGGTGCGCGAGATCGCGCACATCACCCAACACCTCCTCGAGGACCTCGTGACCACGGCTCCGCCCAAGGACCGCGACGTCGAGGCCGCCAAGGCGCGAGCCCGCGCGGAGCTGCGCTACGGCACGTGACGGAGGTCCTCGACTTCCTGGCCGGACGCGACCTCGTCGTCCTCACCGGCGCCGGCGTCTCGACCGACTCGGGGATCCCCGACTACCGCGGTCCCGGTGCTCCTCGCAGTTCGGGGGGATCCCGGGGGGCTCGCCCCCCGGGCGTGATGACCTTCCAGGAGTTCCTCGCCGGGCCGGCAGCGCAGCAGCGCTACTGGGCACGCAGCCACCTCGGCTGGGCCCGGATGGGATCAGCCACGCCCAACGAGGGTCACCGGGCGCTGGCACGGCTGGACCCAGCTCTCCTCATCACCCAGAACGTCGACGGGCTCCACGAGGCGACCGGCTCGCGACGCATCGTCGCGCTCCACGGTCGGGTCGCCGACGTCGTGTGTCTCGCCTGTCGGCGTACGACCTCACGCGCGGCGTTGCAGACCCGGCTCGACGAGCTCAACAGCGACTGGATGTCCCGGCACGGGCAGGCAGCCATGCGCCCGGACGGTGACGTCGACCTGGACGCGACCGCGGACTTCGTCGTGGCTCATTGCGACTGCGGCGGCGTGCTCAAGCCTGACGTCGTGTTCTTCGGCGAGAACGTCCCGGCCGACCGGGTCGCGCGCTGCTACGAAGCCGTCGATGCCCTCGGCACCGACGGCGCGCTGCTGGTCGCCGGCTCCTCGCTCACGGTGATGAGCGGCCTGCGCTTCGTGAAGCGGGCGGCCAAGGCCGGCACTGCGGTGGTGATCGTCAACCGGGGCACGACCCGGGGCGACGAGCTGGCGACCTACAAGCTTGAGGTCGGGACCACCGAGTTCCTGGTCGACCTGGATCAGAGGCGGCGCACGAAGATGTGATCCGCGGCGTCCGCGAAGACCTCGGCGGTCTCGCCGCCCGACCCGATCAGGATGCCTTCGGCGGTCGCGGCCACGGTGATCGTCTTGTCCGGCAGGGCCCCGACGCGTCGCAGGGCGCTCATCAGCTCGGCGTCCTTCTGCATCTCCTCCGAGATGCGCCGGACGTGCACGCGCGACTCCTCCGGCCCGGCGACGGCCGACAACGGCTCCACGCCCTCCATGAATCCCTCGCCCAGCTCGACCTCGCCCAGCTCGTCGAGGCCAGGGATGGGATTGCCGTACGGCGACTCGGTGGGGTGTCCCAACAGCTCGACCAGGCGACGTTCGACCGTCTCGGACATCACGTGCTCCCAGCGGCAGGCCTCGGCGTGGACGAGCTCCCAGTCGAGGCCGATGACGTCGGTCAACAGCCTCTCCGCGAGCCGGTGCTTGCGCATGACGCGGGTGGCCAGGCGCAGCCCCTCGTCGGTCAGCTGGAGGTGGCGATCCCCCTCGACGGTCACGAGGCCGTCGCGCTCCATCCGCGCCACTGTCTGCGAGACCGTCGGTCCGCTCTGGTGCAGCCGTTCGGCGATCCGCGCTCGCAACGGGACGATGTCCTCCTCGACGAGCTCGTAGATCGTGCGGAGGTACATCTCGGTGGTGTCGATCAGGTCGCTCACGCGGCCATTCTTACCCATGGCCCGGGCGGCCTCGGCGTCCGCACACTGGCATGCGCTCTGCGGGTGCGGCACAGTGACGAAGCGTGACCCAGATCTCTGACCAGCTCCTCATACCCCGGCGCTTCTGCGGGCCCCCCGACTCGGCCAACGGCGGTTGGACCGCGGGGGCCCTGGCCACCCATCTGACGCACGCGTCTCCCGCCAACCGGGTCGACGGATGGCCGCCAGTGGAGGTCTCCCTGCGACAGCCACCGCCGCTCGACACCGCGCTGCAGGTTGTCGAGGACGAGGGCACCACGACCGCCGTGCTGGACGGAACCGCGGTCGCGACCGCTCGGCGGGTCGAGGTCGCGCTGACCGACGTCGACCCGGTGCCCGTCGACGAGGCGAGGGGCGCCGAGGCGGCGTACCCCGGACACAGGTTCCACCCCTTCCCCACGTGCTTCTCCTGCGGCACCGCCCGCGATGAGGGGGACGGGCTTCGCATCTTCCCCGGTCCAGTCAGCGGCGGGGTGGCGGCGACGTGGCGCCCGGACCCGAGCCTGTCCGAGGACTGGCACACCTACGTCGACGCGTCTGCCCGGGCCTCGGTGGCCGCCACCTGGGCCGCGCTCGACTGCGTCGGTGGCTGGGCAGGAGACCTCACCGAGCGCCTGATGGTGCTCGGACGGATGACGACCCGGATCACGACCCTGCCGGTGATCGGCGAGGAGCATGTCGTGGTCGGCGTGCGTCGCGGCGGCGAGGGCCGCAAGACGTTCACCGCAGCCAGTCTCTACGGCTCCGAGGGACAGCTCGTCGCGAGTGCGGAGCACGTCTGGATCGCGGTGGACCCCGCTGCCTTCGGCGGCGTCTCGCCCGGGTGAGGCTCCCGTCTTGACACCCCCCGGCCTCGTTGGGAAAGGATGCAGCGCATGGTCGATATGAACGTTCCAAACGCTGACGAGCACTGGTGGCGCGATGCGGTCATCTACCAGGTCTACGTCCGCTCCTTCGCCGACTCCGACGGCGACGGCGTGGGGGACCTGGCCGGCATCACCGCGCGGCTGCCGCATCTGCAGGCGCTCGGTGTCGACGCCCTGTGGATCACGCCCTTCTACACCTCCCCGCAGCACGACCACGGCTACGACGTGGCCGACTACTGCGACGTCGACCCGCTCTTCGGGGACCTGGCCGCCGCCGACGCGCTGGTCGCGCGCGCCCACGAGCTCGGGCTGCGGGTGATCGTCGACCTGGTGCCCAACCACTCGTCGTCGGAACACCCGTGGTTCAAGGCGGCTCTTGGCGCGGCACCGGGCTCGCCCGAGCGCGCACGCTTCCTTTTTCGCACCGGCCGCGACGGTGGCGCGTTGCCACCCAACAACTGGGCATCAGTCTTCGGTGGTCCTGCCTGGACCCGCGTGGGCGACACCGACCAGTGGTACCTCCACCTCTTCGACAGCACCCAGCCCGACTTCGACTGGCGCAACCCCGAGGTCGGCGACCTCTTCGAAGGGATCCTGCGCTTCTGGCTCGACCGTGGTGTGGACGGTTTTCGGGTGGACGTGGCGCACGGCCTCTTCAAGGAGGAGTCGCTGCGAGACCAGGCGCTGGAGGGGGGTTCCGCTCCCACCTCCGGCCAGGTCAACGCCGACCACTCGATGGTCAGCCGGGACCTCCAGGACGAGCCGATGTGGGACCAGCCCGAGGTGCACGACGTCTACCGGCGCTGGGCCAAGATCCTGGACGAGTACGGCGCCGACCGGATGGCCGTCGCCGAGGCCTGGACCCAGACGCCGTCGTCCATGGCTGCCTTTGTGCGACCGGACGAGCTCGACCAGGCCTTCAACTTCGCGTGGTTGCTCGCCGAATGGTCGGCAGCCGCGTTCGCAGACGTGATCACCGACACCTTGGCGGCTGTCCAACCCGTCGGGTCCGCGCCCACCTGGGTCCTGTCCAACCACGACGTCGTCCGCCACCCGACCCGATATGGCGGTGGGGCGGTCGGGCTCGCCCGCGCCCGCGCGGCGACCTTGGCGATGCTGGCGCTGCCCGGCGCCTCCTACATCTACCAGGGCGAGGAGCTCGGCCTGGAGCAGGCAGACGTTCCTGCCCCTGACCGGCAGGACCCGTCGTGGTTCCGCACCGGCGAGGTGGGTCGCGACGGCTGCCGGGTGCCCCTGCCCTGGGACGGCACCGAACCGCCGTACGCCTTCGGACCGGGCGCCGGACAGCCCTGGCTCCCCCAACCTCTCGACTGGGCGGAGCTCACCGCGGCGACCCAGGAGGGTCGGGCGGGCTCGACGCTCGAGTTCTATCGCGCCGCTCTGACCGCTCGCCGGTCGGTGCTGGCGGGGCTCGGAGCCGACGTGGAGATGCTGTCCCCGCCTGCCCTCGGCGACGGTGTCCTCGCCTTCGTCCGCGGTGACGTCACCGTCGTCCTCAACGCCGGCTCCACCTCCGTCCCGCTGCCTGCGGGCAAGGTCGTGATCGCGAGCGGACCGGTGTCGGGCGAGCTTCCCCCCGACACGGCCGTCTGGCTGCGCTGAGCCTGCCCGGCACGGAGCGCGGAGCAACTTCCTGACGAAGTCCTGCACTTCATGACCTTTGCAAAGGCCGGGAGGTGCAGGAGTCCCCGGTTAAGCGGGGACTCCTGCACGTCCGGATGACGCCCAGGAAATGCAGCGACCCGCAGGCCTGCCCCTCATGGGGGGCGATCCGGGGGATGACTCCCGGGGCCTGCGGGTCGGGTGACTGCGTTGGATTCGCCGGCAGTACGTCGACGATGTTGACGGCCGCCGTTGGACGGCCGGTCGGTTGCTGCCTAGCGGGCAGCCACCTCACTCATCCGAAAAGAACTCATTCTTCGGACCACCTCCTTTCCGTGTACGACAACCGTACGCCGCACATGGCGACCACTCAACGCATTTCTGCAGCGTCCTCCTGCCAGCGGTGGCACACCCACACTCGCCGCGCCAGGAATGTGGCTCACGCACCTCCCCGGAGCAGGCCGGCGCTCGGAGCAGGCCGGCCCCCGGATCAGGCCGTCGCCGCGGAGAACTGGGACCGGTAGAGCCGAGCGTAGGCACCCTCGGAACGGAGCAGGGACTCGTGGTCGCCCTGTTCGACGATGGCGCCGTCCTCCATCACCAGGATCAGGTCGGCGTCACGGATCGTCGAGAGCCGGTGAGCGATCACGAACGAGGTCCGGTCGGTGCGCAGCGCCGCCATGGCGTGCTGCAGCAACAGCTCGGTGCGGGTGTCCACCGACGAGGTGGCCTCGTCGAGGATCAACAGCTCCGGTGCAGCCAGGAAGGCCCGCGCGATGGTGATGAGCTGGCGTTCGCCGGCCGAGAGGTTCGCGCCCTCCTCGTCGATCACCGTGTCGTAGCCGGCCGGCAGCGAGTGCACGAAGCGGTCCACGAACGTCGCCCGGGCAGCCTGCTGGATCTCGTCCTCGCTGGCATCGGGTCGGCCGTAGGCGATGTTGTCGCGGATCGTGCCGGCGAACAGCCAGGTGTCCTGGAGGACCATCGCGATCTGTGAGCGCAGGGCCGCCCGGGGCATCGAGGCGATGTCGACGCCGTCCAGGGTGATCCGACCGCCGTCGAGCTCGTAGAACCGCTCCACCAGGTTGACCAGCGTCGTCTTCCCGGCACCGGTCGGTCCGACAATGGCGACGGTCTGCCCGGGGAGCGCGACGAGCGAGAGCCGGTCGATGAGCGGGCGGTCTGCGGCGTACGAGAAGGAGACGTCCTCGAAACGCACCTCGCCATGGCGCTGGTGGACTGGCGCTGGTGGCCCACCCGCATCGGGCGACTGCTGAGGTGCATCGAGCAGCTCGAAGACCCGCTCGGCCGAGGCAACGCCCGACTGGAGGAGGTTGATCATCGAGGCGACCTGGGTGAGGGGTTGGGTGAACTGGCGGGAGTACTGGATGAAGGCCTGCACGTCGCCGAGCGACATCGTGCCGCTGGCGACCCGGAGGCCGCCGAGGACGGCGATCACGACGTAGTTGAGGTTGCCGACGAACATCATGATCGGCATGATCAGCCCGCTCACGAACTGGGCACCGAAGGACGCCTTCCACAGAGCGTCGTTCTCCTCGGCGAAGACCCGCTCCGCCTCACCCTGACGGCCGTAGACCTTGACGAGCGCGTGCCCGGAGAAGGTCTCCTCGATGTGCGCGTTGAGCCGTCCGGTCTGCCGCCACTGCTGGACGAACAGTCCCTGCGAGCGCCTCATGACCAACGTCGTCACGATCATCGAGATCGGGACCGAGACCAGCGCGACGAGGGCCAGGACCGGCGAGATCCACAGCATCATCGACAGCACCGCGAAGACCGTCAGGACCGAGGTGAGCAGCTGGCTCAGTGTCTGCTGAAGGGTCTGGCTGACGTTGTCGATGTCGTTGGTGACCCGGCTGAGCAGCTCGCCGCGTGGTTGGCGGTCGAAGTAGCTCAGCGGCAGCGCGTTGACCTTGTCCTCGACGTCGTCGCGCATGCGGCGGACCGTCCCCTGGACGACGTCGTTGAGGAGGTAGCCCGCTACAAAGGCCAGCACGGCCGCACCCAGGTAGACCGCCAGCACGACCGTCAGCACCTGGCCGACAGCGTCGAAGTCCACGCCCTGCCCGGGCACGACGTCCGTCCCCGCGACCGTGCCGGGCGGCAGGTCGTCTCCGAGTGCGCCATAGAAGATGAGGTCCGTGGCACGCCCCAGGATCCAGGGGCCGACCGCGTTGGCGGCCACGCTGACGACGGTGAGCACGAGAACCGCGATCGTCTTGATGCGGTATGGCGCCATGCGCGCCGCCATCCGACGAAGTGACGGCCCGAAGGTGTTGGCCTTGCCGCCCACCATGCCGCCGCCCATCGGCCCGCGACCCGGGCCGGGGCCGGCGACGACGCGCTCGGTCTCCTTGAGGGTGTCCTGCTGGCCGTCCTGCTTGACCGTCGTGCTCATGCTGCTTCCTCGGCGGTGAGCTGCGACTCGACGATCTCGCGGTAGGTGTCGCAGGTGGCGAGGAGCTCGTCGTGCGTGCCGCGACCGACGACTGCGCCGTCGTCGAGGACGACGATCACGTCGGCGTCACGGATGGTGGACACACGCTGGGCGACCAGCACCACAGTGGCGTCCCGGGTGACGGGCACCAGCGCCGCGCGGAGCCGGGCGTCGGTGACCAGGTCGAGCGCCGAGAAGGAGTCGTCGAAGAGATAGATCTCCGGTCTCCGGATGACGGCCCTCGCGATGGCGATCCGTTGGCGCTGGCCGCCGGAGAAGTTGGTCCCGCCCTGGGCGACCGTCGACTGGAGTCCGTCGGGCAGTGCAGCCACGAAGTCCCGGGCCTGGGCGATGTCCAGGGCGTCCCACATCTGCTCCTCCGTGGCGCCCGGCAGGCCGTGCTGCAGGTTGGTGGCGATGGTGCCGCTGAACAGGAACGCCTTCTGCGGGACCAGCCCCAGGGTCGACCACAGCAGCTCGGGTGTCAGCGACCGGACGTCAACGCCGTTGACCAGCACGCGCCCACCGGTGACGTCGAAGAGTCGGGGGACGAGGTTGATCAGCGTCGACTTGCCGGCGCCGGTGGACCCGATGATCGCGACCGTCTGGCCGGGGCGCGCCTCGAGGTGGACTCCGCGCAGGACGGGCACGTCCGCGCCGGGGTAGGCGTAGGTCACGTCGTCGAGCACCAGCGTGCCCCGCTCAGCGACGGCCGTGACCGGACGGCTCGGCGGTACGACGCTCGACCGGGTGTCGAGCACCTCCATGATCCGGTCGGCGCAGACGGCCGACCTGGGGATCATGATCATCATGAAGGTCCCCATCATCACGCTCATCACGATCTGCATGAGGTAGGTGAGGTAGGCCGTCAGGGCACCGACCTGCATCTCGCCGGACTCGACGCGATGACCCCCGAACCACAGCACCCCCACCGACGCGACGTTGGCCACGAGCATCACGACCGGGAACATCGCTGCCATCCAGCGGCCGGCCCGGATCGAGACCTGGGTCAGGTCTGCGTTGGCCGCGCCGAACCGCTCCGCCTCGTGCTCCTCGCGGACGAAGGCACGCACGACGCGGATGCCGGTGATCTGCTCGCGCAGGAGCCGGTTGACCTCGTCGATCTTCTCCTGCATCACCCGGAAGCTGGGCACCATGCGCCTGACGATGACCGCGATCAGTCCACCGAGCACCGGGACCGTGACCACGATGAGCCAGGACAGTCCGACGTCCTCCCGGGTCGCCATCACGATCGCGCCGACCATCATGATCGGCGCCGAGACCATCATGGTGAAGCCCGTCAGGACCAGCATCTGCACCTGTTGCACGTCGTTGGTCTCGCGCGTGATCAGCGACGGAGCGCCGAAGTGCTGGACCTCCCGCGCCGAGAACGAGCCGACGCGCTCGAAGATCTCGGCGCGGACGTCGTGGCCGAAGCCCATCGCCGTACGCGCAGCGAACCACACGGCGACCACGGCGCTCAGGACCTGCACCAGCGAGATCGCGAGCATCAGTCCCCCGCGCTCGAGGATGAAGCGGGTGTCACCCACGACCACCCCCTCGTCGATGATCTCGGCGTTGAGGCTGGGGAGGTAGAGCATCGCGAGCGTGCCGATGAGCTGCAGCGCCACGATCGCGGCGATCGGCGCCTTGTAGGGAGTGAGCCTGGATCGGACCAGGCGGAGCAGCATCAGGAGTCCTTGGCGCGCAGGCCGTCGAGGACGGTGCTGACGATCTCGTCGGTCGTCAGGGTGCGGCCCTCGGAGATGTGCGGATGGCTGCCGGAGAAGGTGAGGAGTCGCGTGATGCGGACGAGCTCCTCGACGGGCACGGCCAGCTCATCGGCGTACGGCGCAAGCAGGTCGGCCATGATCCGGGCGGCCAGCTCGCGGTGGTTCGCCAGGTGCTGGCGCGCCGGCGGCGGACCGGACATGCCGACCGCCGTCATCAGCTCGAAGATGCCGCGAAAGCGGTCCTGGAGGGCCTTCACCAGCGCGGAGACGAGGTCCCGCAACGGCTGGTCGGGGTCGATCCCGCGCAGGTCGGCGAGGAAGGGCTCGGGGTCGAAGGCGTGCTCGAGGGTCGCCGCGACCAGCTCCTCCTTGGACTCGAAGACCCGGAAGATCGTGCCCTCTGCCACGCCGGCTGCTTCGGCGATCTGCTTGGTGGTCACGGCGCGGCCGTGCTCGAGCAGCAACGGCAGGGTCGCGGTGACGAGAGCCGTGCGTCGGTCGTCCGGGCACATGGGCGTTGCGCGGGGAGTCACCAGGACACCCTACCTGAGTGAGCGCTCACTCACCAAAGGTTCAGGGGGCCAGCCGTTGGATCTCCCAGCCAGGCTCGGAGCGCACGTACATCAACCGGTCATGCATCCGGCTGGGCCGTCCCTGCCAGAACTCGACCTTGTCCGGCACGATCCGATAGCCACCCCAGTGGTCGGGCACGGGCACGGGCTGGTCCGCGAACCTCTCCTCCACCGCGTCGTAGGCCGCAGTCAGCTCTGCCCTCGACGCCACCGGCTGCGACTGCGCGCTTGCCCAGGCACCGAGCTGGGCGCCGCGGGGGCGGGAGCGGTGATAGGCCTCGACGGTCTCCCGGTCCAAGATCTGCGCGGTCCCCTCGACCCGGACCTGTCGCTCCAGCGGGTGCCACGGGAACAGCAAGGAGCAGCTCGGGTTGGCCGCCAGCTCGCGGGCCTTGCGCGACGTGTGGTTGGTGAAGAGGACGAACCCCCACGCGTCGAGGCCCTTCAGCAGCACGATCCGCGACGAGGGACGATGATCGGGACCGACGGTGCTGAGCACCATGGCGTTCGGCTCGTGCATGCCGGCCGCGACTGCCTCACCGAGCCAGCGCCGGAACATCGCCACGGGGTCGGGGTCGAGGTCGTCGACGTCGAGCCCTCCGTCGGCGTACTCCTGCCGCAGTGCTGCCAGGTCCACCTGATCCATACAGGCACCTTAGGATGATCTGGCTGCGCCGACATCTCGACGCGAGCACGTCGAAGGCTTAGGAGCGTCTCCCGCATGGCTGAGGTACACCACGGACTCGAGGGAGTCGTTGCGTTCGAGAGCGAGATCGCCGAGCCGGACAAGGAAGGCTCCGCGCTGCGCTACCGCGGCGTCGACATCGAGGACATCGTCGGCCGCGTCCCGTTCGAGAACGTCTGGGGCCTGCTCATCGACGGCGCCTACACCCCCGGCCTGCCGCCCGCGGAGCCGTACACCCTCGCGGTCCACACCGGCGACGTCCGCGTGGACGTCCAGGCCGCCGTGGCCATGCTGGCCCCGGCCTTCGGCTTCGGCCAGACCTATGACATCAGCGACGAGCAGGCGCGCGACGACCTGGCCCGCGTCGCGGTCATGGTCCTGTCGTACGCCGCACAGTCGGCCCGCGGCCTGCTGCAGCCCGTCGTCCCGCAGCGGCTCGTCGACCAGGGCACCACGCTGGCCGAGAAGTTCCTGATCCGCTGGAAGGGCGAGGCCGACCCCGACCACGTCAAGGCCATCGATGCCTACTGGAGCTCGGCTGCCGAGCACGGCATGAACGCTTCGACCTTCACCGCCCGCGTCATCACCTCCACCGGCGCCGACGTCGCCGCTGCCTTCTCCGGTGCCATCGGAGCCATGAGCGGTCCGCTGCACGGCGGGGCTCCCGCTCGGGTCCTGACCATGATCGAAGAGGTCGAGAAGCGCGACGGCGACGCTTCGGGGTACGTCAAGGAGCTCCTCGACTCCGGCGAGCGCCTGATGGGCTTCGGGCACCGCGTCTATCGCGCCGAGGACCCCCGCGCCCGCGTGCTCCGTCGGACCGCCCGTGAGCTCAACGCACCCCGCTACGAGGTCGCCGAGAAGCTGGAGCAGGCCGCCCTGGCAGAGCTGCGCGAGCGTCGTCCCGACCGCGTGCTCGAGACCAACGTCGAGTTCTGGGCCGCCATCGTGCTGGACTTCGCCGAGGTCCCGGCCAACATGTTCACCGCGATGTTCACCTGCGCGCGCACCGGCGGCTGGTCGGCACACATCCTCGAGCAGAAGCGGACCGGTCGCCTGATCCGGCCCTCGGCGATCTACACCGGCCCGTCGGCCCGGCCTGCCAGCGACGTCGACGGCTGGAGCGAGGACTGGGCGAAGTAGTTCAGCCGACGGGCACTGCGGGGTCTGCGGCTGCCATCTCGACGTACCAGCTCGTGAGCCCCTTGGCCCCGTCCTTGCTCAACGAGATGTGCATGTGGTCGCGATGCCTGGCCGTGGCCGAGCAGGTCTTGCGCGAGCGGCAGCTCGAGCTCAGGTAGTTCTTCGGCTCGAAGCCCTCCCAGGCGGCATACATCTTGTCGTTCCAGATGATGTACATGATGCCCATCCGCCGAGCGAGGGCGTCGGTGTCGCCGAATTCGTCGTCGGCGAAAGCCTCGATGATGAAGGCGTCCGCGACGGCGCGGTCGTCCAGGTCACGCGCGTCCAGCGTCCAGTCGAAGGCGCGGCCGTCCTTGTGCTCCGAGGCGCCCCCGCTGCTGCACGAGCGCAGCGTGCCGCCGTACGCCCCGCCACGCGTTGCGAGCCACTGACCGAGCGCGACAGTGCCGGGCTTGTCGGTGCGGACGCAGGTCTTCTGAGGCTGGTAGGTCGCGTAGGAGTCGACGGGCAGCACGTACTTCGCCGCCGTCGGCGCCCCGATGAGGCAGGCCAGCAGCACAGCTGCCCACAGCACCACGAGTCCCTTGCGCACGGCAGGACACTAGAGGTGCTCGTGGGGCCGCGGGGGCAAAAGTGAAGATTTTCTATCCCGCATACGGCGTGTCGGCTGGACACGCCTTGGCGAAGCATCGGTTGTACGGCGAGTCGCGGTAGTGCCCGAAGCCGTCGACGACCTCATAGTCGGCCGACTCGTAGAGCGCGATCGCCTCGGGTTGCATGGTGCCGGTCTCCAGGATGACGGCCCCGGCGCCGTTGGCGAACGCGGTCGCCTCGAGGTGCGCCAGCATCCGACGGGCGACGCCGAGACCACGGGCCGACGGCACGACATACATGCGCTTCACCTCGGCCGTCGCCGTGGTGCCGACCACCTCGACGTCGTCGCGGCGGCGCCAGGCCCCGGAGACGACCGGCTCGCCGTCGAGGTAGCCGACGAAGAACGCGCCCCGGGGCTCGAGGAACTCGGTGTGGTCAATCGGCGACTCGTCGCGACTGCCGTAGCGGGCGACGTATTCCTGCTGCACGGCCTCGACCAGCAGCTGGGCGTCCGGGTGGCAGATCGGGACCTGCCGGAGGTCGAGCACTCCTGAGACGGCCTCACTGGTCATGCCGACATCGTATGAGAGGCTGGCACGGCTGACAGCGTCGTCAGGTCCTCCCTCCCCCAGCACGTCCCGGAAGGTGTCAGAAGATGACCGACGCAATCACGATCCCCGCCGAGTTCCTCCCGGCAGACGGCCGCTTCGGTGCCGGCCCCTCCAAGATCCAGACCAGCCACCTCGAGGCGCTGGCCGCGACCGGCTCGGAGCTGATGGGCACCTCGCACCGCCAGGCACCGGTGAAGAACACGGTCGGCCGTGTGCGTGAGGGACTGGATGCGCTGTTCGACCTGCCGGAGGGCTACGAGGTCGTGCTCGGCAACGGCGGCGCCACCGCCTTCTGGGACATCGCCACCTTCGGCCTGATCCGGGAGAAGAGCCAGCACCTGAGCTTCGGGGAGTTCTCGTCGAAGTTCGCCAAGGCGGCTGCCGACGCCCCCTGGCTGGCGGACCCGAGCGTCATCAAGAGCGAGCCCGGCTCGCGACCGGAGCCGGTCGCCGAGGACGGCATCGACGCCTACGCCTGGGCGCACAACGAGACCTCCACCGCAGTGATGGCGCCGGTCCTCCGCCCGGCGGGTGCGGCCGACGACGCTCTGGTGCTGGTCGACGCGACCTCCGGTGCGGGCGGCCTGCCCGTGGACCTCAACGAGGTCGACACCTACTACTTCGCGCCGCAGAAGTGCTTCGCCTCCGACGGTGGCCTCTGGATCGCCCTCATGTCGCCCAAGGCGCTGGCGCGAGCCGAGGAGATCGCCGGCACCGAGCGCCACATCCCGGCCTTCTTCGACCTGCCGACGGCCATCGACAACTCGGCCAAGAACCAGACCTACAACACCCCCTCGGTCGCGACCCTCTTCCTGATGGCCGAGCAGCTCGACTGGATGAACGCCCAGGGCGGTCTCGCCGGCATGGTCGAGCGCACCACCGCCTCGAGCGACGCCCTCTACGGCTGGGCCGAGAAGACCGACTACACGACGCCGTACGTCGAAGACCCGACCCACCGCTCCCTGGTGATCGGCACGATCGACTTCGACGACGCGATCGACGCCGCCGCGATCGCGAAGGTGCTCCGCGCCAACGGGATCGTCGACACCGAGCCCTACCGCAAGCTGGGTCGCAACCAGCTGCGGGTCGCGATGTACCCCGCGGTCGACCCCTCGGACGTCGAAAAGCTCACGGGCGCGATCGACTACGTCGTCGGTCAACTCTGAGGGACGCAGGACAACCAAACCCCGGGCGGCGGCGTCGAAGGACTGGGCATCGACCTCGTCGGTTCCGTCACCCAGCCAACCAGAGGGAACCGCGTGTCCTACCGCTCCGCACTCGCCACGACCACGCTGCTGACCGCGGCGCTGCTGACCCCGGCCCCCGCCTCAGCCGTCGGGGAGACCTGCCAGGGGCGACCGGCGACCATCGTCGGCACCGGCGCCGAGGTCCGCGGCACTTCCGGTGACGACGTCGTCGTCACGGGTGCGTCCCGGAAGGCTGACGCCGGCGCTGGCGACGACCTGATCTGTGTGACGGCGACCGACCAGGACCGGCGGATCTACGTCAGCGCCGGTCCCGGCAACGACTCCGTCGATGCCTCCGCGACGACCGCCTACTCCACCACCACTGACCTGGGCGACGGACTGGACCGCTATGTCGGCGGAGTAGGCGGCGGCTTCCTCTACGTGCAGGCCAACGGCGCCGACGACCACGTGCAGGACACCTTCGTGACCACGCTCTCGATCACGGAACCCCCCACGGGTTCCGTGGGCTCCTACACCGGGGGGTACCTCGTCGTGGTCAGCGCGACCCTTGGAATTGACGTCGACCTCGACGGCCAACTTGTCGTCGGCGGAACAGCCGCGGCTGTCATGGGGGGCTACACCGACGCCGACGTGTTCGCCCCCGAGGTGGTGCTGCGTGGGAACGCCCACCGCAACTCGCTGGGGGCGAGGGGATGCGACGTCCGGATCTACGGCGAAGGCGGCCACGACTACCTGCAATCCCGTGCCCAAGGCGGCGACGGAGAGCCCACGTTCGACTGCAACAGCGCGACCCAGTTGCTCGGTGGCGCTGGTAACGACGAGCTTTACGGCTGGCATGGAAAGGATCGCCTCGTGGGCAATGCCGGCCGGGATCGCCTCGTGGGCGGCGACGAGTCAGACGTGCTTCTCGGCGGCAGCGGCGACGACATCCTCGAGGGCGAGAGCGGCCGGGACGTCCTGCGAGGCAATGGCGGGAGCGACTACCTGACAGGTGGCAAGGGCCGCGACGCTCTGCGGGGTGACGCCGGGCGGGACATGGCCAGCGGTGACAAGGGACGCGACCGGTGCGTCGCCGAGACCGAGCGCCACTGCGAGTCCTGAGCGTGGGCCCACCCCTGCCACCATGAGCGCCATGGACGTACCCACAGTCAATCTCCCCGACGGCCGAGTGGTCGCCTACCTCGACGGCGGTGACCCTGACGGCTACCCGGTGATCGGTCTTCACGGGACCCCCGGCTGCCGGCTCACCCGCTTGCCCGATGACACGGTGTACGCCCGTGCCGGCGTCCGCTACATCACGACTGACCGGGCGGGCTACGGACAGTCCTCGCGGCACCACGGACGCTGCGTGGCTGACGAGGCAGCGGACGTCCGGGCCGTGGCCGACGCGCTGGGCCTCGACCGGTTCTCGGTCGTCGGGGGGTCCGGCGGCGGACCGCACGCGCTGGCGTGCGCGGCGCTGCTGGGCGACCGGGTGGAGCGCGTGGCCTGCCAGTCCAGTCTCGCCCCGCTCGGCGAGGGCGGGATGTCTCGGGACGAGTACCTCCACCAGATGGCGCCGGACATGGCTCTGGCCCTGGACTGGGTCGACGCCGGCGAGGCCTTCCTCGAGGAGCAGATCCAGTCTGGATACACGACGATGGTGGAGCAGCTCGACTCGGATCCAGCGTCGTTCATGGGCGACGGCATGAGCGAGGGTGACCAGGAGGTCCTGGCCCGGCCGGAGGTCGTGGCCGTCTTCCGCCGCATCATGGCCGAGCAGGCTGCCCATGGCGTCGGCGGCTCGGTGGACGACACCCTGGCGTTCGCGCGGCCGTGGGGCTTCGACCTCGGCACCATCACGGTCCCCGTGCTGCTGACCTACGGGCTGCAGGACTTCTCGTGTCCGCCCGACCACGGTCATTGGTTGGCCCGGCACCTACCGACAGCCACGGTCGTCGTGGACGAGTCCGGCGGGCACCTGCCACAGGACATGGACGTGGAGATCGCGACCACGTACGGCTGGTTGCGGACCGGTCAGCTGCCCACGCCGGTGGCACCGTGACAGCGATCGTCGAGAAGCAGGGACCACGGGCGGTGGCCGTGGTGCGTCGTGACCATGAGGTGCTGATCATTAAGCGCTACTACGACGGCAACGACTACGCCGTCCTCCCCGGGGGCAGTGTCGAACCTGGCGAGACCTTCGAGGCGGCGGCGCTTCGAGAGCTGTGGGAAGAGAGCACGCTGAGTGCCCGAGTTGAACGAGAACTCCTGTCGGGGCACCACAACGGGCGCGAGGCGCGCTACTTCCTCATGACCGACGTCGTAGGCACCCCCCGGCTCTCAGGTCCGGAGCTGGAAGCCAACGGACCGGACAACAGCTTCGAGCTGATGTGGTCAGGGCCAGCTGACTTCGCGCCTCTTGGCCTTCACCCAGCGCACTTGCAGACCGACCTGCCCCGCCTCCTCGACCTGTAGCGCCGGGCTCTGGTCGGGTGCAGACGGCTCAAGGCACAGACCCGGCCCCGGACCCGGAGGTGACCGCAGGCGACGCCGAGGTGAGGATCGTGGAGGAGAGGCACGCGGACCTGGTGCTCTACGTCAGCAACCAGTCCTTTGATGACGAAGAGGTCCATCTGACGGTCGCGGTGGACGGACGGGCCGTCGTCGACGGCAACTTCCACGTCGAGGACCAGCACAACTGGGTCAAGTTCCCTCTCGAGATGTCCTCGGGCGCGCACAAGGTCACGGCGGAGGTCGACACAGGAGCGGCGTTGAGCGAGACATTCCGGGCGCTGGCGACGCGACACGCTTCGCGGTCATCGACTACTGGGCAAAGGACGATCAATGATCCGCGGGAGTTCTCGTGGTCGTCCCAGCGGGAGCCATAACTTTCGGGTGATCTCCTTCGGGGCGCGGCACGCGAAACGGGGAACCAGCCCGTGGTCTACACGGACCAGTCGGGAATGTGTATGCCGAAGGAGCGCGGCAACCGGACGTCGTCCGGTACCAAGTTCTGCTGGTATCCGCGTTGCAGACCACTTGGGGCGACGAGGAACGAACATTCCCGGCCCGTGTGACACACCCGCGGGCCCGCATTACCTCAACGGGATCGCGACAGTCCCCGACGCAGACGAAACCGCCTTTGTAGGGACCAGGGCAGCGGCCTGTGGCAGCGAGAATAGCCCGCAACGCATTGCATGCATTCTCAGTCGCCGGCGGGTTTGTCAAATTGCCGGTCGGTCGGGCACGAGAATTCCCGGCGGGGTGGGATCCTGGCAGGAATTGTTCTAGCTGAGCGCGCGGCTCGAATGGGGCGCCAACTTACCGCAGGCACGTCACTGCTGCGCTGCGCGCTCCACATATCCGCATTCAGAGAAAGACGAAACAAGTGCAGAAATCAAGCATCATCGTTACTTGCGCAATCGCAGCTGCCGGCGTTCTGATGACAGCATCACCCGTGGCGGCGTCTCCGGCCGCAGAAAACACCGCGGAGGCCTTCTCGGCTAAGGTTGCGAAGTCAAACAAGGACTCGGGGATCACGATCATCGCTCAGGGCGAGACCGCTGACGGCGGTTGGGTTGCCTTCACGGGGCTGGGCAGGGCCGTCATCGATGGCAGCGACAGCGTCCAGGCTCCGGGAGCCAGCGCCCGCGCGGTGGTTTCGGCTGGTGGGGGCACCTGGGCGTACGGCTCCACCCGCACCCTGAGTGGACAGAAGGTCTGCTACTCGCAGTACGACCACGCCGACGTCGATCACGGGTCGTCGGTCAAGATGGATGGCGAAACCGACAGTTCCTACGTGGGGGCAGGGTACGTGTCCAACGCCAGGGTCGACAGGTACACCACCCAGACCTGTTACGCGTACTGGAGGAAGTAGCACCTCTTGAGTGCGGGGGGCCGAGACGGGCCCCCGCACTCGTTGCTCGCATGGAAGGGACTGGAACTGCTGTGTCGCGAATCAGCCGCCAAGAGATTTCTCGAATGATCCTCGGAGGTTCTTTCGGTATCTTGACGTCTTTGGTAAACCATGGCTTTGGGCCATGGTCGGAACACATGTCGAAACTGCTGGGCAACGGATGGGCATGGCTCGCGGTCGGACTGCTCGCTGGCCTCGCAGCGAATAGCTGGAGGGCAGCAGCGCGCCTGGAAATTTGCTTCCTACTTCCCGCTGTCTGGTGCTACTACGTGACCGACCTCCGCGCTGGCACATACGCCGCTCTCGGGGGTTCAGTCGACGTGCTGGGTCTGATCGTCGATCTGATCTCCTATTCCGTGATAGGTGTGCTCGCTGCGCTCGGGCTCGGGTATTTGAGCTCCAGGATGAAGCGAGGAGGCGCAGTAGGGTTGCTTGCCGGGCTCGCTCTGCCCACCTACATCATTTACACGACCTGGCGTGTCCGCAGAGTCGCAACCCAAGACCCCGTCATTCAGGAGACAGCAGGGTGGGTGATGATCGCCGCCATATTGAGCATCGTCGCTTACGTTGCCTGGTCGGCCGCAACATTCAGACCAGCGCCCGTTCCACTGGCGCCAGCCGAGTCGCCGGAATCAGCCTGACCATCGGGGAAAGTGCCACTCGACCTTCTTGACTACGGCCAAAGGATCGTCGAGGAGAGCGACGTCCTGTGCGATCTGCGCCTTCGCATAGCTGCGATCTCTCCCGGGATCGGCCTTCACCTCGATCGACAGCCCGGTGGTGGGGTCCAAGCATCGGGGTATGGGAAGCCGCTCGCTCCGCCATGTGAGGCTGCCGAGGCCTGCCCCAGTGGAAAGCACGAGCGTCCGTGGCGTCGCATGTGACACGCTCCGAGGTCTTCGACTACGGCACCGAGCCGTTCATGCGGCTGCTAGTGGAGTTCCGGGGCCGGGTGGTCGAAGAGGCTGCTGCATCCGGCACCGACCTGGTGCTGACCTACGTGTGGGGACTCGAGCTTGAAGAGGACGCCCGCTGGGTCGACGACTACGTCCGTCCCCACGTCGAGCTCGGGGCCGCGGTGTCGTTCGTCGAGCTGTACGCCGACCTCGACACGCGTCTGGAAAGGAATCGGACCGAGCACCGACTCGCCGAGAAGCGCTCCAAGCGCGACGTGGACTGGTCCGACGGCAACGTGCGCTCGTTGGAGCGATACGTCATGAACACGGGGCGCGGCGACGATGTGGCCCCGACCCCGGGGGAACGCATGCTCGCAGAGCATCGACACCTTCGGCTGGACAACTCCGCTCTGTCGGCCGACGAGACCGCTGAGCAGATCCTGGCCTGGCTCGACCGCTGACGGATCACGCCAGTCAGGCTGGCCGTCGCAGGTCACCCACCTGGGGCTTCTCCTCATAGCCGGCCGCCCGATAGGTAGCCACGGCACCCACATTGCTGCTCGGGGTGCTGACGAACGCGTGCGACGACCCCATCTCCTTGAGGGCAACGGCGGCGGCGAGGCAGATCGCCCGACCGTGACCGCGGCCCTGGTGGTCGCGATGCACACCCATGGGCTCTAGCTCGCCGGGCCCGCCGGACCGGCCCGCCCACACAGTGACCATCGCGACCGCGTTGTCCTGGTCGTCGTACCCAACCAAGGACCGGGCCTGGGAGTACGCGGGTCCCTGCGTCAGGGCAAGCCATCGCTCGGCGGTGAAGGTGCTGCGGTCGAATGCCGAATGGTGCACGGCGAGGCGGTCACCGATCCGGGCGGGGTCGACGTCCTCGACGCGCAGGCGGGGCTCAGGCACCTCCTGCGACAGATCGCGCACGAGCGGGGTCCACGGCTCGTCGTACTCCCACCCTCGAGCCAGCAACACGTCGTGCAGCGGGCCCCCGAACCGGGCCTCGAGCGCGACCTCGCCTGACGGCAGCACGCGTCCGTCGTCCGCAACGAGATCCGACACGAGGGCGCGGATGAAGTTCTCGTCATGCCGGCACTCAGGGGCGACCGTGAGGCGCAGAAGGTCGGGCTCGTCGAGGAGACCTACCGCAGCCAGGCGGTCATCGACCCACCACACTCGAAGGTCGGCGGCGAGCGCGGGCGCGCCGAACTGCTGGTTCCAGCCCAGGTCGCCCACGTGCAGCGGAGCCAGGTCCGGATCGAAGTCCCACGTGCGCATCTCCTCGATGATCGCGGCCAACGACTCCTCGCCCGGGGTGACCAACATGGCCCCATTCCTACCTACGACTGCCACTTGCGACAAGCGAGTATTCGCGGGTGCCGGTCGGCCCTATTGGTTCCCAGTGCAGGGCTGTATCGCTGCGCCGGAAGGATCGACCACCGACTTCTCGCCAAGCGGCTCCACAAGGCCGTACGTCAACTCTGAGGGGAACGCATCTTGTAGGTGCACGCCGCCTTCGGCCTCCTCCCAATAGCCGACCACCACGCGACCCTCTTCCTCGGCGACCGAGAACGTTGCCTGGAGCGTGGCTCGTCCGTGGACTGCAGCAATTGCCAGGGTCCTTCCGTCGTGCGAGTAGCAGTCCACCGGAATCCCCCTGCCCTCACGAGCGGAGAGGAACCACCCCAGGGACGACACCGCCAGGGCCATGACCAGTAGGGCGATCACGATTGAGCTGCCCACCCGACGGGCCGGCCTGCGTTCTACGGTCATGGCCATGGGACGAATTGTCCGTCCACCCAGTTCCGGTTGGCCGTCGGGGAGCCGCCGAGTCCTCATCGGTCGCCAGGTAGTAGCTCACGAGCGGGACACCGGTGAACCCGACTGCTTCGTAGAGAGCCCGCGCGGGAGCGTGCCCCGGGTCGCCACCAGTCCCGACGTTGATGAGGGTCAGCCCCTGGTCGCGGAGCCGCTGGATGGCGAACTCCATGAGGCCCCGCCCGTGACCTCGTCGTTGGTGCCGAGGGTGCACAGCGATCATCTCGATGACCCCGAGTGATTCCTCCTGGTCCTGCATCAGGACCAAGAAGCCGACGACGTCGCCGCTGGTTGTGGCCATGACGAAGGTTTCGGCGCCGGTGGCCAGACAGTTCGTCCGGACGCTCTCGGCTTGAGCTGTGCGCCAGTGCGGTCGGTAGACCTTGTCGAAGATCGTGGCTCCGAGGATCTGCTCGAACGAGGTGAAGACCGGCTCCCATGCGAGGAGAGACAGGTCCACCACTGCGTCCAGATCTGCAGGGTCCAGGCGGCGTATCTGAGGCCTTGATTCAGTGGTACGGGATTGCGTGGGCATGCGACTGCTCCGTTTCATGACGACGAAGCCGATACGTGTGTCACGTGTCGGCGAAGGACGATGAAAGCGGCGGAGCAGATGTTGCAGATGCCCGCCGCTCAGGAGCGGCGAGTACGTCCAGCAACAGCGCAGCAGATGAAGGCCATGCGGCGACGCTAGCGCGTCTGCGGGCTTCCTGCTCGCGAAAAAGATTCGAGACTTCTTCCCCAATCGCCGTGATGGGGCCCCTTTCGGGCCTTCAGTGTCGGTGGTCCCTGCTTGGCTTGTCTCATGCAAGCGACCGCCACCACCGCCACTTTGCCGGACACCCCGGCCGAGGTGCTGGCTGCGTTGCGGACCGAACAGGATGCCCGCCGCGCCTCCGACGTCAGGTCGATGCAGCTCGCAGCGCACTGGGTGGCACTGCACCCGGCCGCGGATTCAGAGGACCCTGCCGGGTGCTTCCAATCCCCGAAGACCCTCGCCGGGGAGGGCTCCCCGGCCATTGATGAGTTCTGCATCCCTGAGGTCGCGACCAAGCTCGGGATGACGTGCGATTCGGTGGGGTCGTACCTCACCGATGTCATTGAGCTTCGCTACCGGCTGCCGCAGTTGTGGGCGGGGGTCCTGATGGGTGACGTGATGCCGTGGCGGGCGCGGGTGATCGCGCAGACCACCGTCGATCTGTCCCCAGAAGCAGCGGCGTTCGTGGACCAGCAGACCGCGTGGTGCGCCAACCGCGTCACCCCCTCCCAGCTCATGCGGCTGGTGGCTCATGCCCGGGCCAGGTTCATGCCCGAACTGCTGGCAGCAGAGGTCGAAGCCGCCGCCGACAAGCGGCACGTCACCTTCGTCTGTGACCAGGTGTCCTTCGACGGCACCATGCACCTCGAGGCCGACCTCGACGTCCCCGACGCCCTCGGCCTCGCTGAAGCCGTGTCCGCCGGCGCCGCGCGGC
>NZ_DATLWX010000040.1:0-116894 GCF_035576065.1 Nocardioides sp. | reverse complement strand
GGTCGATGCCGGCACGGGTGACGACACGGTGGTCGGTGGCGACGGCAACGACGACCTCGACGGCAACGGCGACAACGACAGCATCGACGGTGGCCTCGGTGACGACGCCATCGCCGGCGCCTCGGGCGACGACGCGATCCTCGGCGGCGAGGGCGCCGACCGCGTCAACGGTGGGGATGGCAGCGACGTGATCGACGGCGGTCCCGGCGATGACGGTTCGCCGGCGGTCGAGGGTGGCATCGAGGGCGGTCCCGAGCTCAACGGTGGCCCCGGCGACGACCGCATCACCGGCGGTGAGGGCAGGGACAAGCTCATCGGGGGCGACGGCAACGACCACCTCGACGGTGGACCCGGTGACGACTGGTCGCTCAGCGGCGGCACCGGCGACGACACCATCGTCGACGGCGACGGCAACGACGCCTACATCAAGGGCGACGAGGGCGACGACACCATCTTCGTCGGGCCCGGCGCGGACAAGGTCTACTCGGAGCAGGGCAACGACACGATCTACCTGTACGCCGATGGAGCTCGCGACGAGGTCTACTGCGACGACCACGACGACATCGGCACACCCAACGAGGGCTTGAACGACCGGGTGATCTTCGTCGGCCCGATCGACCCGCTCGACAAGCTGCTCGGCGATCGCACGTGCGACGTCATCGAGTCCATCAACTACCTGCCCAAGGGTTGGCCCTACGGGCCGGTGGACCTGGGTGTCCAGAGCCCACGCACGTCTCTGGACAGGTCCTACTCGGCGACCGGCGCGAACCCGCGCCTGTTCTGATCAGGCCGCAAACAGCAGGTAGAGCCCGCCGACGGTGAAGCCGACCATGGCGAAGAGCAAGGGCAGCTGACCCGTCAGCTGGTGCTTGGCGGGCAGCAGCTGGACGGCGCGCTCGTGCGCAGCAATCACCCCGAGCACGTGCCCGAGGACGACGGCGAGCACCTTGAGCCTGGCCAGGAACTCGGGGTGGTAGGTCAACCACAGGTTCACGCCCAGGTCGGCGGTGCCGAGGTAGTTGTCGCCGCGGCTGAGCGGGTCGCTGAGCTGGGCAAGGGTGATCTGGCCGTATTCGACCAGGTATCTCAGGTAGTGGGCAACGATGTAACCGATGATGATCGGCACGACCGAGTGCGCGAAGAGGTCGGGCAGAGCGCTGCGGCGTACGCCCTCTCCCACGCCCGTGGCCATGGTGCCGACGGCGAGGATGACCCCGACAGCGACACAGAAGGCGAGCAGGGCGAGGTTGTTCAGGACGAAGCTGTCGACGCTCGACGCCTGGACGAACTGGACCCACCGCTCCGACTCCCTGAAGGAGTCGAACGCGGTGCTGCCGAAGAGCACCGCGACCACACCGACCAGCCCCGGCTTGGCGGCGACGGAGTCGAGATCGGCGAGGGGTGAGCGGACCACCAGTCGCCCGTCACGCCTGCCCCAGACGGAGAGCTTGGCCGCCAAGGACGAGTAGACCTCGAAGGGATCCGCGTGAGCGAAGAACTTGTCGCCGAAGAGAGCACCGCCCAGGAGCATGATCGCGAGGTAGGCCGCACACCACAGCCGGACCGCCCCGACCTCGGTGGAGCTCGGATAGACCAGCTCGAGCCAGACGAAGGCGAACAGGCCGAGTGCGGCCGGCCAATAGCCCAGGCGGGTGGGGTAGGCGTAGAGGCCCTCCCCGGGGCTGCTGGCGGACACCTTGGCCAGCAGCAGGTTGATCGTGCGACTGGGACTGATGGCCTTCCACACCGGCCCGACGAGCACTGACAACAGCATCACCCCGACCCACACCAGGACGTAGAAGACGCCGAGGAACGGGTTGACCAGGGTGTCCGGGCCCGCGACCGCTGCCCAGCCGACGTAGAGCAGCACCGCGATGCCGAAGGCGCGCCACCAGACCCGCCAGGCGGTCGAGGCGGTCAGTCGATCGAGCCACGCGGGTGCCGGGTGACCGCTCGTCGCGGCGTCGTAGCGGGGCTTGCGCCACGCGATCGCCAGCACGGTGAACGAGACGACCAGGGCAGCGACGGCTCCGGCGATCGCCAGCTCGAGGGACAGCGGGAGGTCCTTGGCGCCGCCGAGGCCGTGCGCGAGGAGCCGGTCGTCCACGTCAGCGGACTTCGAGCTGGACGAGCACGATCTCGAGATCGTGGAGCTCCACCTCGACCACGCCGGGTCGGTCGAACGTCAGCGGCACCTCGGTGGTGCCCACGTTGACGGGGACGACCTGCTCCGGCGTGGCGTGCACGTGGAGCTCGTCCGCCGCGTCGGAGGTGATCCGCAGGGTGACCTCCTCGCCGACCTCGGCCTCGACGCGCTCGCCACTGGGGTCGACCGTCCCGCCACTGATGGTGATGTCGATGACCTGACCCTCGGGAGTCGCGGCCTCGGTGGGCGACTCGGCCGTCTCGGTGGGGGAGCTCGATTCCGACGGTGTCTCCGGTGACGAGCTCGTCGACTCGGCTGCGTCGACCGGCTCCGCGTCGTTGCCGCAGCCGGTGGCGCCGAGGGCGATGGCAGCCGTGAGGGCGAGCGTCGCGACTCCTCGCGAGCGCGAAGACACTGTGGGGGTCATTGGGTGGTTCTCCTCCGTGAGATGTTCTCTGTCACAATCCCACGCGGAGGGACAATGTCCGTGTCGGGGTTGGGAACCTGTGGCGCGCGACACCATGACGAAGGGGCACACATGAGCGAGCGGCTCCGGCCGCGGGACCTGGCGTTCCTCGCCACCGAGTCCCCCCGAACTCCGATGCACAACGCCACCCTGGAGATCTTCGATCCAGGTGAGTCCGGGTTCGACTACGCCCGGTTGGTCGACCTGATCGCCGACCGCATCGCGTTCGTCCCGCGCTACCGGCAGCGGCTGCAGTCGATCCCCGGCCGACTGGCAACGCCGGTCTGGGTGGACGACCCGAACTTCGAGCTCAGCTATCACGTGCGCCGGTCGGCGCTCCCGCGGCCGGGTGACCACGACCAGCTCCGCGAGCTCGTCGCCCGGATCGCGTCCAGGCCGCTCGACCGGTCGCGACCGTTGTGGGAGACCTACTTCGTCGAGGGGCTGGCGCAGGGCCGCATCGCGATCCTGACCAAGAGTCACCAGATCCTCGTGGACGGCCGCGAGACCGTCGACATCGGTCAGGTGCTGCTCGACACGGAGCCGGACCGGCCCCGGCTCGGGCCCGACGAGTGGCACCCCCAAGGGCGTCCCGACTCGCTCTCGTTGGCCCTGGGTGCAATCACGGACTCCCTCGAGAACCCCGTCACGATCCTCAACACCGCGCGGGCCAACAGCGCCTCACTGATCCGTACGGCGAACGCCACCCGACAGCGGTTCGGTGACGTGGCGGGAGCGTTGGCCGGTCGCCGGCCCGTCGCGTCCTCGCCGATCAACCGTCGCCTGTCCCAGCAACGGCGCTTCTTGTCGATCGACACCAAGCTCGACGACTACAAGCGCATCCGCCGCGTCCACGGCGGCACCATCAACGACGTCATCCTGGCCACGATCACCGGTGGCCTGCGCGGCTGGCTGATGACGCGCACCGAGTCGATGGCCGGGTTGAAGACCCTCAAGGCGATCGTGCCGATGTCGGTAATCGATGACGAGCTCGAACCCACGTCACTGGGCACGCAGATCGCGGCGCACCTGGTCCACCTGCCGATCTCGGAGGCCTCACCCGTCGTCCGGCTGCACCAGGTCAGCTACAGCTTCCGGGTGCACAAGGAGACCGGCCGTGGCGTGGGGGCCGAGCGCCTCGCCGGGATCGCCGGGTTCGCCCCGACCACGTTCCATGCACTCGGGTCGCGCGTGGCCGCGGATGAGCTGCGCCGCGGCTTCCACCTTTCCATCACCAACGTGCCCGGTCCTCAGTTCCCCCTCTACGCCGGCGGGGCCAGGATGGTCGAGACCTACCCCGTGCATCCGCTGTTCCCCGACCACGCGCTCTCGATCGGCGTCACGTCCTACGACGGGCACGTCTTCTACGGCGTCACCGCTGATCGCGACGCACTGCCCGACGTCGACACGCTCGGCCAGTGCATCCTCGAGTCCCTCGACGAGCTCAAGGAGTCGGCCAGCGAGTCGCGCCAGCGTGCTCCGAGGGGCCGCAAGAAGGGCGAGCCGGCGTCGCCGGCTCGCGGCAGGGGGAAGAAGAAGTGAGGGTCTACCTGCCCCTCACCTTCGAAGGTCTCGCCGACGTCGACGCGGCGGGGTCGGTGCCCCCGGACGTCGAGAAGTTCGTCGCTGACGACGAGTCGGAGGAGGCGGAGTACGCCGCGCTGATGACCGCCGCTGCCGCCGCTGCGCAGCTCGCCGGCGGCACGCAGCGGCGCGTGGTGCTGGTCGCTGACGTGCTCGATCTGGCCGGCGGCGTACCCCGGAAGATGTGGGCGTCCGTGCACGTCGACCTCGACGTCGACCCGGACCCGGACGACGACCTCGCGTGGTACGCCACCCAGGAAATAACGGACCTGCTGGCGGGTCGCTAAGGTCGGTCCATGGACGCGATCACCACCCCTCCGGCCCCTGTCAACGAGACCAACCTGACCTACGCCCCGGGCACGCCCGAACGGGCTGAGCTGAAGGCGGAGCTGGCGCGGCTCGAGGGCCAGCAGCACGACCTGTCGGCCCACATCGACGGGGAGAAGCGCGACGGTGGCGGCCCGGAGATGAAGGTCGTGCAGCCGCACGACCACCAGCACGTGCTGGGCACCTTCAAGAACTCCACGACCGACGACGCGGAGGCCGCCCTGAAGGCCGCCAAGGCTGCCGCGCTGCCGTGGCAGCGGATGCCGTTCGGCGACAAGTGCTCGATCATCCTCAAGGCGGCCGACCTGCTGGCGGGTCCGTGGCGCCAGCGCATCAACGCGGCCACGATGTTGGGGCAGTCGAAGACGGCCTACCAGGCCGAGATCGACGCGGCGTGCGAGCTGATCGACTTCTGGCGCTTCAACGTCCACTACGCCAAGCAGATCCACACCGACCAGCCGATCGCCAACAGCCCCGGCATCTGGAACCGCACCGACCACCGCCCGCTCGAGGGTTTCGTCTACGCGATCACGCCGTTCAACTTCACCGCCATCGCCGGAAACCTGCCGACCGCGCCGGCGCTGATGGGCAACACCGTCATCTGGAAGCCCTCGCCCACCCAGCAGCTCGCCGCGTCGCTGACGATGGAGCTGCTCGAGGAGGCCGGTATGCCGCCCGGCGTCATCAACATGCTGCCCGGTGACGGCCTCGACGTCTCGAAGGTCGCGCTGGCGAGCCCCGACCTCGCGGGCATCCACTTCACCGGGTCGACCCCGACGTTCCAGCACCTGTGGCGCACCGTCGGTGAGAACATCTCCAACTACCGCGCCTACCCGCGGATCGTGGGGGAGACCGGCGGCAAGGACTTCATCGTCGCCCACCCCAGCGCCGACCCCGACGTGGTGCGGGTCGCGATGATGCGCGGCGCTTTCGAGTTCCAGGGCCAGAAGTGCAGCGCGGCCTCACGCACATACGTCGCGCGGTCGGTGTGGAACAAGCTCAAGGACCAGCTGATCGCCGACACCGAGGGCCTCGCGCAGGGCGACGTCACGGACTTCTCCAACTTCATGGGCGCCGTGATCGACGACCGCTCGTTCGCCAAGCAGGTCAAGGCCATCGAGCGGGTCAAGTCCAACGACCACCTGACGCTTCTGGCTGGAGGCCAGACCGACGACTCGGTCGGCTACTTCGTGCGCCCGACGATCGTGGAGTCGACCGACCCGACCGACGAGATCTTCTCCGAGGAGTACTTCGGTCCGATCCTGGCGGTCTACGTCTACGAGGACGAGGCGTTCGAGTCGGTCGTGGCACAGATGGAGTCGTTTGCGCCGTACGCCCTGACCGGCGCGATTATCTCGCAGGACCGGGCTGCGATCGCGTGGGCACGTCGTGAGCTCCGCTTCGCGGCAGGCAACTTCTACATCAACGACAAGCCGACCGGTGCCGTGGTCGGGCAGCAGCCCTTCGGCGGTGGCCGGGCGTCGGGCACCAACGACAAGGCCGGTGCCGCCATCAACCTGCTGCGCTGGACCTCGCCGCGCTCGATCAAGGAGACCTTCGTGCCGCCGAAGGACTTCCGCTACCCGCACATGGATGCCGAGTGACCGTTCTCCATATGGGTGGGATGCACCCGTATGAGCAGGCTCTCACCCTGGGCTTGGCGTTCGGACCGTTCGTGCTGCTCGGCGTCGTGGTCTGGCTGCGGCGGCGGGGCTGACCCAGCCCGGCCGTCGCCACGCGTAGGAGTCCCCGCTTAACCGGGGACTCCTGCACTTCCTGGCCTTTGCAACGGTAAGGAAGTGCAGGACTTCGTCATGGAGTCCGACTGCGGGGGAGCCGTCGCGGTTGTCGCTCAGTCAGGCGCGCGCCAGCCAGGCGACGCCGGTCGTGTGCTCCTTGTCGAGCGCGTTGGTCAGCATCTCGGCGATGAGCTTCTCGATCTTGCCGCCGACGAGGGGGATCGCGACCCTGATCGTCATGTCGACCTTCTCGACGGTGCTGCCGTCGGAGCCCGACTCGAGGGCCGCTGTCCCGGACATGTCGCCCGGCTTGCCGGGGATGGTCACCGTGATGTCCGCACGGTCGGTGGCCCAGGTCTCCTCCTGCACGATCACGATCTCGTCGCCGACGAACTTCCTCGCGAACGACGGCAGGGAGTCGGACGACCAGACCTGCTCGATGGTGATCCGGGAGCCGTCGACCGTGACCGATCCCCGGATCACGCGGAGGGCCTCAAGGACGTTCTCGCGGAACGCGGCATCGTTGAGCATCGCCCTGACCTCCTCGACGCTCGCGTCGTAGGTGAGCTCCTTGTGCAGCTGGGTTGCCATGGGCGATCTCCTTGCAGCAGGTCCGGTTGATCAGGTCCAGACATCATGGCCGAGCGTCGCCGAGCGTGGACATGGCGACCCCCGGGCCGTTCACTACTCCCGGGTACCTCCCCCGTGTTGTCCGCGTCACTCCGGGGCCCATAGTGTCGGCTTCGTGGTGAAGCTCGCGAACGACAAGGCCGACCTGCTCGAGCGTGCTGCCGAGGTGGCACGCTCCGCCGGAGACTCCGACGGACCGCCGCCGAAGCGGGTCCGGGAGCTGCTCGAGGCCTACCTGCGACACACCCCTCCCGAGGACCTCCACGGGCGCAGCCCCGAGGACGTGTACGGCGCACTCGCCTCCCACTACGCGAGCGCCGCCTCCCGTCCCCAGGGCACCTCGACGGTTCGGGTGGTGACCCCCATCCCGAGCGACGACGGCTGGTCGGCCCTGGGCCGCTCGGTGGTAGAGGTCGTCACCGATGACATGCCCTTCCTGGTCGACTCCGTGACGATGGAGCTGACCCGCCTCGAGCACAACGTGCACGTCGTCATCCACCCGCGCTTCCAGCTCGCCCGCGACATCACCGGCCAGCTGCAGGAGGTCAACACCCTCGATGACGGTGTCGTCGGGGAGTCCACCCGCGGGGCGATCCACGAGTCGTGGATGCACGTGGAGATCGACCGCGTCGTCGACGAGGACGAGCTGGTCCAGATCGTCGACGGCCTGCAGAGCGTGCTCCGTGACGTCCGCGAGTCCGTCGAGGACTGGAAGAAGATGTCCGAGCGGGCGCTGTCGGTCGTCGGGGAGATCGAGCACAACCCGCCGCCCATCAGCGACAGCGAGGTCAAGCAGAGCTGCGACTTCATCCGGTGGCTGGCCGACGACCACTTCACGTTCCTCGGCTACCGCGAATACCGTCTCGAGGCCGTCGGCGGAGACACGGAGGAATGGGCACTGCGCGCCGTACCCGGCTCCGGCCTCGGCATCCTGCGCGCCGACCAGGACATGTCGACGTCGTTCGCCAAGCTCCCGCCCCTGGTCCAGGACAAGGCTCGGGAGAAGACGCTCCTGGTGCTCGCCAAGGCCAACTCCCGCGCCACCGTCCACCGTCCTGCCTACCTCGACTACGTGGGCGTCAAGACGTTCGACGAGAACGGCGAGGTCGTCGGCGAGCGCCGGTTCCTGGGTCTCTACTCCAGCGCCGCCTACACCGAGTCGGTCAACCGGATCCCGCTGTTGCGTGAGAAGACGAACGACATCATGCGCCGGGTGGGCTTCGACCCCCGCAGCCATGCCGGCAAGGCCCTGATGGACACGCTGGAGAACTACCCGCGCGACGAGCTCTTCCACACCTCGGCCGAGGAGCTGGCCCCCACCGTCGAGGCGGTGATGTTCGCGCGCGAGCGTCGCCAGCCCCGGCTCTTCGCCCGCCGCGACACCTACGGCCGCTACGTCTCGGTGCTGGTCTACCTTCCCCGCGACCGCTACAACACCACGGTCCGAGAGCGGTTCGCGCAGATCCTCAAGGAGCAGCTGAACGGCAAGCACGTCGAGTTCACCGCGCGGGTCAACGAGGCGATGACGGCGCGGGTGCACTTTGTGGTCCATCCCGTGAAGGGCGAGACGATCCCGGAGTTCGACGTCGTCGACCTCGAGCGCCGCATGGTGGAGGCGGCCCGCTCGTGGCGCGACGACTTCGTTGCAGCCGTCACGGCGGAGTACGGCGAGGAGCGCGGCTCGCGCCTCGCCCGCACGTGGTCTGCCGCTTTCCCCGAGGCGTACAAGGAGGACTTCAAGCCCCACACGGGCGCGGCCGACCTCGGTCGGTTGATGGCGATCGAGGGGGACGAGGGCATGGACCTCGACCTCTTCGAGCAGCGTCACGCCGGTCGGGGAGAGGGCCGGCTGAAGGTGTTCCGGGTCGGGTCACCCCTGTCCCTGAGTGGCGTGCTGCCGATGTTGTCGTCGATGGGCGTGGAGGTCGTCGACGAGCGGCCGTACGAGCTCACCGGCATGGACCGCGAGTCCTACATCTACGAGTTCGGCCTGCGCTACGGCCGACCCCTGCCCGAGGCGGCTCGCACCCTCTTCGTCGACGCCCTGCGCGCCGTGTGGGACGGCTACAACGAGATCGACGGCTTCAACGCCCTGGTGCTCGGAGCGGGCCTGACGTGGCGGCAGGCGACGGTCCTGCGCGCCTACGCGAAGTACATGAAGCAGGGGAACTCGCCGTTCGCCCTCGACTACATCGAGGGCGCGCTGCGCAGCAACGTCGACATCACCAGGCTGCTGGTGGACCTCTTCGAGGCGCGCTTCGACCCCGGCAAGGGAGACCTCCCGGCCGACGCCGAGGCGCGCACCGCCCGGATCGAGGTGGTGGAGGACAAGCTCGTCAAGGCCCTCGACGACGTGGTCAGCCTCGACCACGACCGCATCCTGCGGTCCTACCGCACCCACATCCGCAGCACCCTGCGCACCAACTACTTCCAGACGATCGACGGGTCGCTGCACCCCTACATGTCCTTCAAGCTCGAGCCGTCGGCCATCCCCGACCTGCCCGAGCCGCGCCCGAAGTTCGAGATCTTCGTCTACTCGCCACGCGTCGAGGGCGTGCACCTGAGGTTCGGCTCGGTCGCCCGCGGTGGTCTGCGCTGGTCGGATCGCCGAGACGACTTCCGGACCGAGGTCCTCGGTCTGGTCAAGGCGCAGATGGTCAAGAACACCGTGATCGTGCCGGTGGGCGCCAAGGGTGGGTTCTTCTGCAAGCAGCTCCCCGACCCGTCCAACCGCGATGAGTGGCTGGCCGAGGGCATCGCCTGCTACACGACGTTCATCTCAGGGCTCCTCGACATCACCGACAACCTCGACGGTGACAAGACCGTTCCGCCGTCGCGCGTGGTCCGCCACGACGGCGACGACACCTACCTCGTGGTGGCGGCCGACAAGGGCACCGCGACCTTCTCCGACATCGCCAACGGCATCGCCAAGGACTACGGCTTCTGGCTCGGCGACGCGTTCGCCTCGGGCGGCTCCGTGGGCTACGACCACAAGGCGATGGGCATCACCGCCCGGGGGGCCTGGGTCTCGGTGCAGCGCCACTTCCGCGAGCGCGGGATCGACTGCCAGGTCGAGGACTTCACCGCCGTCGGCGTGGGCGACATGTCCGGCGACGTCTTCGGCAACGGCATGCTCTGCTCGGAGCACACCCGTCTGGTGGCGGCCTTCGACCACCGCGACATCTTCATCGACCCCGAGCCCGACGCCGCGACCTCCTTCGCCGAGCGCCGCCGGCTCTTCGAGCTGCCCGGCTCCTCCTGGCAGGACTACGACAAGAGCCTGATCTCCAGGGGCGGTGGCGTCTGGTCGCGCTCGCTCAAGTCCATCCCCGTCAGCCCCGAAGTACGCCGCGCGCTCGGCCTGGACGATGACGTCACCCAGCTCACGCCTGCCGAGCTGATGCGCGCCATCCTCCTGGCGCCGGTGGACCTGCTCTGGAACGGCGGCATCGGCACCTACGTCAAGTCGTCCGAGGAAGCGCATGCGGACGCCGGCGACAAGGCCAACGACGCCATCCGGGTCAACGGCGAGGACCTGCGTGCCCAGTGTGTGGGCGAGGGAGGCAACCTCGGCCTGACCCAGCTCGGCCGGGTCGAATACGCCCGCAGCGGCTGCGGCGGCACGGGTGGACGCATCAACACCGACTTCATCGACAACTCCGCCGGTGTGGACACCTCGGACCACGAGGTCAACATCAAGGTGCTGCTCGACAAGGTGGTGACCCGCGGCGAGATGACCGAGGAGCAGCGCAACACGCTCCTGGCCGAGATGACCGACGAGGTCGCCGACCTGGTGCTGCGCGACAACTACGAGCAGAACCTCGCGCTCGCCAACGCCGCGGCCCACGCGCCGGCCCTCCTGCACGTGCACGAGGACTGGATGAAGGACCTCCAGCGCCGAGGGGTGCTCAACCGCGAGCTCGAGGCACTGCCGACGTCGAGGCAAGTACGCCGACGCCTCGACCGCGGCGAGGGCCTGTCGATGCCTGAGCTGTGCGTGCTGCTGTCGTGGACCAAGATCGTGCTGGCCGATGAGCTGCTGTCGTCCGACCTGCCCGACGATCCCTACCTGCGAGAAGACCTGCTCAGCTACTTCCCCTCGCGGATGCGCGCCGACCACGTGCCGTCGATGGAGGACCACCCGCTGCGGCGCGAGATCATCGTCACCCAGGTGGTCAACGACCTGGTCAACGGCGCCGGCATGACCTTCATCCCGCGGCTGGCAGGGGAGACGGGCGCCACCGTCGCTGACCTGACCCGGGCCAACTTCGTGGCGCGCGAGATCTTCGGGTCCTTGGCGTTGCGCGACGAGATCGCCTCGCACGACAACGCGGTGCCTGCCGAGCGGCAGACGAGGATGCGGATCGAGATGCGCACGCTGGTGGAGCGGGCCTCGCGCTGGCTCGTCAACAATCGGCGGCCCCCGCTCGACTCCGTTGCGACGGTGGCGTTCTTCCAGGAACGTGTCCAGTCCGTGCTGGCGGTCCTCCCGACCCTGATCAGCGGCCAGGAGCTCGAGGACTTCGTGGCGCGCCGCGACCGGCTCACCAATGCGGGCGTCCCCGAGGACCTCGCGTCCCGGGTGGCGGTGCTCTCCCCGGCTTACACCTTGCTGGGCATCGTCGAGACCGCCGACAGCCTCGATCTCGACCCGGTCGAGGTCGCCCGCGTGCATTTCGCCCTGGGCGAGCGCCTGGGGCTGCCCGCACTGGTGGAGCGGATCTTCGCGCTGCCGCGGGACGACCGCTGGTCGACCATGGCCCGTGCCGCGGTGCGCGACGACCTCTATGCCGTGCACCAGCAGCTGACGGCCGCGGTGTTGTCGACGACGCCGCAGGACGAGTCGGCCCCGGCTCGGGTGGCCACGTGGGAGGACGCCGACGCCCAGCTCGTCTCCCGGGCCTCGGCCACGCTCGTGGAGATCTGCCGCGACGACGCCGCCGACCTGGCGCGGCTCTCGGTGGGACTGCGCGTGGTGCGCAGCCTGCTCTCCTAGACTTGGCCGGTGAACCCGCTCTTCCAGACCCCCGCAGCCGCGCTGTCCCGACTCCGTCGGACACTGCGTCCCGGCACACCGAGCCCGCTGCTGGGAGCCACGGTCCTGATCACCGGCGCCTCGTCGGGGATCGGCGAGGCCACCGCGCGTGCCGCAGCGCAGCGCGGCGCGCACGTGCTGCTGGTCGCGCGCCGAGGCGATGAGCTGGCGCGTGTCTCGAGCGAGATCGTCGCCCGCGGGGGTCGCGCCTCGACGTACCCGCTCGACCTGACCGACGGCGAGGCGGTCGACGCCCTCGTCGAGAGGCTGCTCTCGGAGCACAGCGCCGTGGACTACCTCGTCAACAACGCCGGCCGGTCCATCCGACGGTCCCTCGACCTGAGCTATGACCGCTTCCATGACTTCGAGCGGATGATGGCGGTCAACTTCTTCGGACCGGTCCGGCTGACGATGGGACTGCTGCCCGCCATGCGCGAGCAGAAGTTCGGCCACGTCGTCAACATCGTCACCTGGGGCAACCAGATCAAGGCGCCGAAGTTCGCCGCCTACATCGCCGCCAAGAGCGCGCTCGACGTCTTCGGCCGGATCATGGGGCGGGAGGCCTTCTTCGACAACGTCACCTGCACCAACGTGCGGGTCGCGCTGGTGGCCACCGACATGATCGGGCCCACGGACGCCTACGCCGGCCGTCGGGCGGAGAGCCCCGAGCACTGTGCCGAGCGGATCGTCCGCGCCCTGGAGGACCGGCCGATCACCGTCAACGGGTTCATCGGCTCCTTCAGCGAGGTGTTCAACCTGGTGAGTCCGCGGCTCGCCGACTTCGTCTTCGCCGAGATGTCGCGTCGGGTGCCCGACTCCGCCGCGGCCAAGGGCGAGGTTGTTGCCCGCGAGCGGGCAGGGGCCGGGGGCTAGCTCGCCTTCTTGGCGGCTGCCTTCTTCGCCGGCGTCTTCTTGGCCGTCTTCTTCGCCGGCGTCTTCTTGGCCGCGGACTTCTTGGCGGGCTTCTCGCCCTCGTCCTCGGTCTCGTCGGCGTCAGCGGTCGAGGCCGCCTCGCCGCGGGCCGACTTGGCGGCCGCCACGGACTTCTGCAGGGCCGCCAGCAGGTCGACGACCTCTCCGGAGGACTTGGTGGAGGTCGCGGTCTTCTTCACCTCGCCGCCCTCGATCTTGGTCTTGACCAGCGCCTCGACGGCTCCGGCGTAGTCGTCCTCGAACTCGGAGGCGTCGAAGTCGCCGGCGAGCGTCTCGACGAGCATGTGCGCCATCTTGACCTCGGAGTCCTTGACGTCGCCGGCCTCGATCTTGAAGTCGGGCTTGCGGACCTCGTCGGGCCACATCATGGTCTGGAGCACGATCACGTCGCCACTGTCCGTCTCCCGGACCCGCAGGACGGCCACCGACGTCCGCTGCCGCAGCGCGACCGTCACCACGGCCATCCGGTCCGCGTCCTTGAGTGCCTGGCGGAGCAGGGCGTAGGGCTTGGCGCCGGACTTCTCCGGCTCCAGGTAGTAGGACTTCTCGAACATCATCGGGTCGATCTGCTCGCTCGGCACGAACTTCTCCACCGCGATCTCCCGCGACGAGGTCGAGGGCAGGGCGCTGAGGTCGTCATCGCTGAGGATGACCATCTCGCCGTCCTCGGTCTCGTAGCCCTTGGCGATGTCGGAGTAGGGCACCTCCTCGCCGTCGATGGAGCAGACACGTTGGTACTTGATCCGGCCGCCGTCCTTGGCATGCACCTGGCGGAAGGACACGTCGTGGGACTCGGTGGCGGCGTACAGCTTGACCGGCACGCTCACCAGGCCGAAGGACACAGCGCCTTTCCAGATCGCTCGCATGACCAAACCGTAGACCCAAATCCCCACCTGTTGGAGTCTGGGGGCGCGGGTCGCCTCCTGACAGACTGCGACCATGCGTCCGATGCTGGCCTCCAAGGGCACCCATGTCCCCACGGGGCCGGAGTGGTCGCACGAGGTGAAGTGGGACGGCGTGCGGATCCTGGGCGACGTCGTCCCGGGCAACGACGGCCGGGCCAGGCTCTTCACCCGCAACGGCAACGACGCCTCCGTCGCGTGGCCGGACGTCCACCCGAGCCCGCTCGGTGACCGCGACGTCCTGGTCGACGGCGAGATCATCGGCCTCAACGAGGCGGGCCTGCCTGACTTCGGCGTCCTGCAGGAACGCATGCACGTGCGCTCGGCCTCCAGTGCCGCGCGCCTCACCCGACGGATCCCGGCGACCTACATGGTCTTCGACCTGATGCGTCTCGACGGCGAGGACCTCACCGGCCGGCCGCTGAGCGAGCGGCGGGAGGTGCTGGCGGAGCTCGAGCTCGATGGTGCGTGGCAGGTGCCTGCGGCGTACGACGACGGCCTCATGCTCTTCGACGCGACCCTGCAGCAGGGACTCGAGGGGATCGTCAGCAAGCGGCTCGCGTCCCGCTACACCTTCGAGGCCCGGAGCCCGCACTGGGTCAAGCTGGCGCATCGACACCGCTACTCCTTCGTGGTCGCCGGCTGGCGCCCGCAGGAGGGGACGAGTGACCGGCTGGCGTCGGTGCTGGTGGGGGAGCCCACCCCGGACGGACTGATCTATCGCGGCCGCGTGGGCAGCGGGATCGGCGGCGCTGCAAGTCGCCTGCTGTCCGGGCTCGTCAAGCCACTGGAGGTGGCGGAGTCGCCCTTCGCCGACCTGGTGCCGGCTGTTGACGCGAAGGGCACGCACTGGGTCGAGCCACGGGTGGTGGTCGACGTCGACAGCCTCAGCCGCAGCCCGGTCACCCGGCTGCGTCAGCCGTCGTTCCGGGGCGTGCGCACCGACATCGGACCGGAGGACCTGCTGTGAGCCCTGCTGCCAACCCTGCAGGCAACGAGGTGCACGTCGACGTCGAGGGCCGGACCCTGCGGATCACCAGTCTCGACAAGGTGCTCTATCCACGCACCGGCACCACCAAGGGCGAGGTGCTCAACTACTACGCCAGCGTGTCGGGGGTGTTGCTGCCGCACCTGCGCGACCGCGCCGTCACTCGGATCCGTTGGCCCCATGGCGTGGAGGGCAACAGCTTCTTCGAGAAGAACGCCCCGTCCGGGACGCCGTCCTGGGTGCGGACCGCCACGGTCCCGACGACCGGGAGTCGCTCGTGGCGGGGCGGGGGAGAACCCGCCGGCGACACGATCCGCTTCCCCATCTGTGACGACCTCGCCACCTTGACCTGGTTGGTCAACCTGGCGGCGCTCGAGCTGCACGTCCACCAGTGGCAGGTCACCAAGGCGGGCAAGCCCCGCCACCCCGACCGCCTGGTCATCGACCTCGACCCGGGCGAGCCCGCCGGACTGCACGAGTGCTGCCAAGTGGCGCTCAAGGTCCGCGACTCCCTCACGGAGCACGGGCTCACCTGCAGCCCGGTGACCAGTGGGAGCAAGGGCCTGCACCTGTATGCCGCACTGCCCCGCAAGCGCGACAGCGACGGCACCACCGCGCTGGCCAAGGAGATCGCCGAGGACCTCCAGAAGGCCGACCCTGGGGCCATCACCGCCGCCATGACGAAGGCGAAGCGGTCGGGGAAGGTGTTCCTGGACTGGTCGCAGAACTCGGGTTCGAAGACCACGATCTCGCCCTACTCGCTGCGCGGCCGCGAACGCCCGACGGTGGCAACTCCGATCACCTGGGACGAGGTCGAGCAGGGGGCGGAGGATCCCCTGGGGCTCGAGCAGTTCCGCTTCGAAGAGGTCATCGAGCGCATCCAGGACCACGGCGACCTGTTCGACTCCCGAGTGTGAGCGCAGGATCACACCCGCGACAACCTATGCTCGGTCGCATGCCGTCAGTTGTGGTCGTCGAGGACGAAGAAGACATCGCGTTCCCGTTGGTGCGCACGCTCGAACGTGAGGGCTACGAGGTCACGTGGCTGGAGTCCGGCAAGGCGGCGCTCGCGCACCTGTCGACGAAGTCGGCCGACATCATGATCCTCGACCTCGGACTGCCCGACATGGACGGTCTCGATGTGTGTCGCGCAGCGCGCGACGCCGGCTTCGACGGCGGGATCCTGATCGTCACGGCGCGCGCCGGTGAGCTCGACCGGGTGGTCGGCCTCGACTACGGAGCAGACGACTACCTCTCCAAGCCCTTCGGACTGGCTGAGCTCCAGGCGCGCGTGCGCGCGCTGCTGCGGCGCAGCCAGGCCCCCGGCAGCCCCCACGTCCTGGAGGCCGACGAGCCGGGTGGCCTCCGCATCGACACCGACGCGCGACGGGTCACGCTCAACGACGCCGAGGTGGCGCTGACGGTCAAGGAGTTCGACGTCCTGGCGTTGCTGGCTGCCTCCCGCGACAAGGTGGTCTCCCGCGAGCACCTCATGAGCGAGGTGTGGGACGAGAACTGGTTCGGTTCGACCAAGACGCTCGACGTGACCATCGGACGTCTGCGCAGCAAGCTCGAGGAGGCCGGCGCCACCGACCGGGTCGTCGCGATTCGTGGAGTGGGGTTCCGGCTCGAGAGCGGCACCTGACATGAGGGCGAGGCTCACACTCGCCTTCGTGTGCCTCGCCCTGGTCATCGCCTCGGTGGTCGGCTTCACGCGGTCGGCCGCCATCAACGACCTGGTCAGGGCCGCCCAGCTCGACCAGCTCGCCTCGACGGCACGGGTGCTCGCCACCCTCATCGAGGACCTCGAGGACAGCGGGTCGCCGATCACCTCGGACAGGCTCGCTGCCTACGTCCCGGAGGGCGTGGAGCTCACCGTGGAGCGGCCGGACGCGGGGACCGTGACGATCCCCGGCGCCGGTTTCGATCCCGACGTCGGCGAGGACGCCGTCCGGGTCCGGGAGACCGTGGGCTCGACGACGGTCGGCCTGCTTCAGGGCGAGGAGGTCGTGGCCGACCGGGCCCGACAGGAGCAACGAGAGCTGCTCGCGCTGATGCTGCTCATGCTCATCGTCGCTGCCCTCACCGGTTTCGCCGTGGCCACGGGCCTGACGAGGCCCTTCCAGCAGCTGGCCAGGTCGTCGGCCGCCCTGGGCCGGGGGCGTTACGACATCGACCCACCTACGTCGCGTATCCCCGAGGTCGCCTCCCTCGCCGCTTCGCTCAAGGCCGGTGCCACGCAGCTGCAGGACTCGATGCACCGCGACCGCGAGTTCCTCCAGCACACCTCCCACGTCCTGCGCACGCCATTGACCGGGATGCGGCTCGAGCTCGAGGAGCTGAACCTGCGCGATGACCTCGATGAGGAGGTGCGGCGTACGACCGAGCGTTGTCTGCTCGACGTGCAGCGGCTCGACGCCACCGTCGGTGAGCTGCTCGAGTTCGCCCGGGGTCGCCAGGTCGTCGCCGGGGCGGAGGTCAGCCTCGTCACGCTCGGCCACCACATCGCGCAACGGTGGCGCGACCGGTTGCCGGAGGCGCGCGAGATCAAGGCCTTCGTCGACGTCGGACCCGAGATCACCCTCACGCCCGGCCCGGTGGAGCAGCTCCTCGACACCGTGCTCCTCGATGTCTCCGAGCACGCCACCGGGCCGGTGACGCTGCGGTTCTCCGGCTGGGAGAAGCACGTCCGGATCCTGGTGAAAGGTGGCCCCAGTCGCCCCGGTGAAGTCGCCTGGACCGACTCCCGCAAGGCCCGGACGCAGATCGAGATCCTGGGCGGCCGGTGCTCGGACGATCCGACGAAGGACGAGCTGGACATCCTGCTGCCGCGTCGTTGACCCGCGCGAGTGGGATGGCCGAAGCGTTACCGAGGCGTTGGTGGAGCGTAGCCCCTGCGTGGGGTGGATTCCTTTACCTTTGGACGAAGCCCCCAACCGGGAGCCCCTGAGGAGCGGAGTCGGTCTTGACGCTCGAGCTGACCACCCGCTCGAGGCGGCGCGCAGCGCGCAATCGCCGCACGGTCGTCCAGGTCGCGAGCTTCCTGCTGCTGCTGATCGCGCTGAGCTTCGTGGTCCCTGCGGCCGCCGGTCTGGCCTTCCACACCGTCACTGATGACGCCATGAGCGGCACCATCGACAAGGGTTCGGCAGTCGTCGTCGAGTCGGTGCCTGTCGCCGACCTCGAGCTGGGCGACATCATCACCTACGCAACGACCTCCACCGAGGACAGTCCCCTGGTCACGCGACGCATCGCCGGGATCGAGGCCGGCGTCTATCGCACGATGGGCGACGGCACGGGCGCCCTGGACCCGTGGACCGTCACCCTCGACGCCTCGAGCCAGGACGTCGTCGTCGCGCACGTGCCCTACGCCGGCTACGCCGTCGACATCCTGGATGGGCCGGTGCGCTACTGGTTGGCCGCAGCCCTCGGTGTTCTGCTGGGGGCCGCGCTGCTCAGCGGGGCGCGGGCTGCTCGACATGACCACGTGAGGATCGCCAGCACGCCCGCGACCCCCGCGCCGGTCGAGGACGCCCCGACGCTCGCACCACGAGTCCCGTCCCCCCGCACCTCGGGCGAGACCCGCAGCGACTCCACCGTCTGACAACGGCGCTTCTGGCGCGCCGCCGGTCAGGCGGACACGGCGACCGGCTCGGGTACAGCTTCAGGAGTCACAGGCGAGGTGGGGATCGGCTCGCCCGGCAACAGCCGGTCCAGCCACCCTGGCAGCCACCAGTTGGCCCGACCGAGCAGCTTCATCGATGCAGGCACCAGGACCAGCCGCACGATGGTGGCGTCGACGGCGATCGCGGTCGCGAGGCCGAGCCCCATCATCTTCGCCAGCGGATCCTCGCCGAGGACGAAGCTGCCGAAGACCGCCACCATGATCAGCGCCGCCGACGTGATCGTGCGGGCCGTGCCGGCCAGCCCACGCACGACCGCCTCGTCGTTGTCCCCGGTCCGCACGAACTCCTCTCGGATCCGCGAGAGCAGGAAGACCTCGTAGTCCATCGAGAGCCCGAAGAGGATGGCGAACATGAAGAGCGGGATGAACGACAGGATCGGCAGCGACGACTGCACCCCGATCAGCTCGTTGCCCCAGCCCCACTGGAAGACCATCACCATCACGCCGTACGCCGCACCCACGCTGAGCAGGTTCATCAGCGCGGCCTTCAGCGGGACGACGACGGAGCGGAACATCACCAGGAGCAGCAGCACCGACAGCAGCACCACTGCGGCGATGAACCAGGGGAGACGCTCCTGGACCCGGTCGCCCAGGTCGGCGAAGACCGCGACCTGACCGCCGACATGGGCCTTGGCCGGGCTGCCCTCCAGCACGTCGGGGAGGACCTCGGCGCGCAAGCGGGCGATGGTGTCCTGCGTCGCCTCGGCCTGCGGGGACGTGGTGGGCTCCGCGACCAGCACCGCGATGCCCTCCGCTCCGACCCGAGCGGGAGAGACCTCGGCGATCCCCGGGTCCGCGGCGATGGCCTCGACAAGCGGCTCGAGGACGCCCGGGTCGCCGGCGACGTCGACGGCGATGACGAGCGGGCCGTTCGCGCCGGGGCCGAAGCCCTCGGTGACCAGGTCGTAGGCGCGGCGCTCGGTGCGCGCGTCGGGCATCGCGCCCTCATCGGGGAAGCCCAGGCGGAGAGCGGTGACCGGGGCGGCCATCGCGACCAGCAGGACGGTGGCGCCGACGGTGTAGGCCACCGCGTGGCGGCCGACGTGGGCGCCCCACCGGCGCCAGCCGCGGCTGACACCCTCGACCCGGCGCGGCCGGCGGCCGTTGACGCGGGTGCCGGCCAGGCCGAGCAGCGCGGGCAGCAGGGTGACCGAGGCCAGCACCATCATCAGCACGATCCAGGAGATGCCGATCCCGCCGGCGGTGACGAACGGGATCTTCGCCACGGCGAGACCGAGGATCGCCACGACGACGGTCCCGCCCGCGAAGACCACCGAGCGTCCGGCCGTCGCCAGCGACAGGCCGACCGCGTCCTCGACGCTGCGGCCCTCGGCGAGGTGCTCGCGGAAGCGGGTGAGCACGAAGAGGGAGTAGTCGATGCCGACCCCGAGGCCGACCATGGCGCCGATCGTGGTGGCCCAGGCGGGGATGTCGACGGCATAAGCGACGAGCGGGAGTGAGCCGGCCCCGACGAGGAGCCCGAAGAGGGCGGTCCCGATCGGCAGACCCATCGCGACCACGGACCCGAAGGCGAGCAGCAGGATCACGACCGCAGCGAGCAGGCCGAGCCCTTCGGCGAGACCCGGCGGCGGCTCCTCGAAGGCGAAGTGGAGGTCACCGCCCGCCTCGATCTGCAGCGACGTGCTCTCCCGCAGGTCGTCGAGGACCGTCTCGAGTCGTTCGAGGTCGCGCTTCGAGAGGTCCTGCCGCTCGGGGTACTGGACCCGGACCAACGCGACCTCACCGTCACGGGACACGACCCCCGAGTCGATCGCGGCCTGCCGGCCCTGCTGGAGCGCGCCTGCCGGGTCGCCGGTGCCCAACACGTTCGGCAGCGCGCCGATGGCAGCCTGGACCTCGGCGACCTCAGCCTGGGCCTCGGCGGAGTCGATGAAGCTGACGCCCTCGTCGCGGGGGGTGACGACGACGTCCGCGCCGAGCCCCATGTCGGCGTCGCCGGAGCGCTCCAGCAGCTCGCTGGCGGCGTGCGAGTCGAGCCCGGGGGCCTCGAAGGGGTCCTCGAGCTCGCGCCCGAACCCGGCCGCGGAGGCGAGGACCACGATGGCCAGGACCAGCCAGGTGGCGATGACCACCCAGGGGCGGCGGGCGGCGAACCGGCCGAGCCTCATCAGTGCACGGGACATGAGCGGATCTCCTCGAGTGGGGCGGCACCGTCGGCCAGCCAGTGCCTCCACCGTCCCGTGGGCGGGGGTGCGGGGGCATCGGTCACGCGGCTCGTGCCGCGTCGTCCTTGTGACCGAGGGAGCCTCAGACTTTCGGTCGGTACGGCGACGTCCGGCCTTCCCTAGGCTGGGCCGGTGATGTCTTCCCTGCGGTCGCTGCTCGACGAGCCGCGCGTCCCAGCGCCAGCGGGCGACGGTGCCCGGAGGCGGGACTGGGTCCTGATCGCGGTGGTGGTGGTCTCGGCGACGCTGGAGCTGGGGCTGCGCGACGATCTTCGCCTGCCGTGGTTGGCGTGGCTCGTGACAGTCGGTCTGGTGCCGACGGTCCGCTGGCGGCGTACCCACCCGCTCCGCGTGGTCCAGATCGCCTTCGGGGCCGCGATCGTGGTCGACCTGGGCCTCTTGGTCGCGGACCGTTCCACTCTGGAGATGGTGTCGGCCGTCTACCTCCTGCTGCTGCCCTACTCACTGTTTCGGTGGGCGTCCGGCCGGGAGGTGGCGGTGGGCCTACCCGTCATCCTGGGCGCGGCCGGGCTCGGGTTGGTCGTGGACTGGGAGGCCGGGCTGGACGACACCATCGGCGGCATGACCGTCCTCATCACCGCGATGGCGCTCGGCGTCGCCGTACGCTCCCAGAACGGTGCCCGGGAGCGGCGCCTCGAGCAGGCGAAGGCGGACGAGCGGGTGGAGATCGCGCGGGAGCTGCACGACACCGTCGCCCACCACGTCTCGGCGATCGCGATCCAGGCGCAGGCCGGTCGTGCGCTGGCCGCCACTGCCCCGGCTGCCCCGCTGGAGGCGCTGGCGGTCATCGAGCAGGAGGCGTCACGAGCCCTCGCCGAGATGCGCGCCATGGTCCGGGTCCTGCGCAACCCGACGCCGGCTGACTACGCACCCCAGCACGGTGTGAGCGACCTGGAGCGGCTGGCGGCCGCGTCGTCGAGCGGGCCGCCGGTGCGGGTGACGCTGTCCGGCGACGTCGAAGGGCTGCCTGCAGCAGTGGACGCCGCCGTCTACCGGATCGTCCAGGAGTCGGTCACGAATGCCCTGCGGCACGCGACCAACGCCACGGCGGTCGACGTCCGCGTCGACCGGGACCGGTCGCGGGTCCGGGTGACGGTGTGCGACGACGGCGAGCCGACCACGCCACCGGCGGCGGGTCGAGGGTTCGGCATCACCGGCATGGTCGAGCGGGCGGAGCTCCTCGGCGGGGAGTGCCGGGTCGGACCCGGGGCCGAGCGCGGGTGGACGGTCGAGGCCACGCTGCCGCTGGCGGTGACCCGATGACGATCCGCGTCGTGGTCGCCGACGACCAAGACCTTGTGCGCACCGGGCTGCGGCTCATCCTCGGCACCCTCGACGGCATCGAGGTCGTGGGGGAGGCGGGCGACGGCCGCGAGGCCGTGCGGGTGGCCCGCGAGCAGCGCGCCGACGTCTGCCTGATGGACATCCGGATGCCGGTCATGGACGGGGTGGAGGCGACCCGTCTGCTGGCCGGGCCGGGAGTCGCGGACCCGGTGGCGGTCGTGGTGATCACCACCTTCGACCTCGACGAATACGTCCACGGGGCCCTGCAGGCGGGCGCGAGCGGCTTCCTGCTCAAGGACGCCGGTCCGGAGCTCCTCGGCGAGGCGATCCGCGCCGCCACCCGCGGCGACTCGCTGATCTCGCCGAGCATCACGCGCCGGCTGTTGGCGTCGTTCGCCGGCAGCAGCCGGGCCAACCCGCCGGTCCAGCCCATCGACGCCCTGACGGACCGCGAGGAGCAGGTGCTCCTCACCGTCGCCCGCGGCCGCACCAACGCCGAGATCGCCGACGAGCTCCACATCAGCCTCAGCACGGTGAAGACCCACCTCGGCGCCCTGATGGCCAAGCTCGGCGCCCGGAACCGTGTCGAGGTCGCTATGTGGGCCTACGAGACCGGCCGGGTCATCGACTGACCGGCACCTGGTCGAGCGTCTCGTCGTAGTCGGCCTGGGCAGTTCTGATCGCATCGAGGTGGTCGTCGCTCCATCGCAGGATTGCCTCGACGGGCTCACGCAGGGTCTTGCCCAGTGTGGTGATGCGGTATTCGACGGCGATGGGACGATCGCTCACGACGACCCGCTCGACGATCCCGCTGCGCTCGAGCCGACGGAGCGTGGTGGTCAGCGACTTCTGGGTGACCGGCATCAACCGACGTAGCTCGTTGAATCGTCGGGGCTCCTCGCACAGCTCCTCGAGGATCAACATGGACCACTTGTCGAAGACCTGCCCCAGGATCTCTCGGTGGTCCTGGGTCAGGACGAGCCGCTCGGTGGTGTCACTCACGAAACCTAGTCTAGTTGAAGTGCCCTTCCGGCACCAGGTATACATCAGATACCAATCCGAAGGGACAACCCAGCATGACGATCCAGCTCATCTCACCCGACCAGATGCTCCAAGGAGCCCCCTACCACCACGTCGCCATCGCCACGGGGAGCACGCAGGTGCATGTCGCTGGCCAGATCGGTCAGCGGGGCAACGACCCGGTGGCACCCGACGACCTGGCAGCGCAAGTGGCCCAGACGTTGCGCAACACGGCCCTCGGTCTGTCAGCCGCCGGCGCCACGTTCGCCGACGTCGTTCGTCTGACCTTCTACGTGACGCGGTGGACTCCGGACAAGATCGAGGACTTCATGGAGGGCGTCAACTCCGTCGCGGAGGAGATCGGTCTGTCGGTGCCCTTTCCGCCGACCTCTCTCATCGGCGTCGAGGTCCTCTACACGCCGGACGTGCTCGTCGAGCTCGAGGCAACTGCCGTCCTGCCCTGAGTCGCCTGCTGTGTGCGTCGCCGTGCGGCCGCCGTGACTCGGTCACCCAGCTGAGAAGCCTGGCCCGCCGGGTAAAGGTTCTCCACAGATGTTGCTTCGCCAGTAGTCGACAGCGCTCCGCTTCCACTAGCGTTCGGGCCTGTAGAAACCATCTCGGGACCGGGGGACTACTGATGACGCTGACGCGTCCAGACACGCATGCCGACCTCATCGAAGAGCTCGATGCGCGGGTGCGCGAACAGGTGCGCACTGAGGGGGTCGACCCCCAGCGGGACAGCGCGATCGTGCGCCGGATCGCGCAGGAGGTGGTGGGCCGCCACGACGAGCGCAGCCTCACCGGTGCCGTCGCCCCGGTGGTTGATCCCGCCGCAGTGGTCGGGGAGCTGATCGCTCGGGTCTCCGGCTTCGGTCCGCTCCAGGCGTTCCTCGACGACCCCGAGGTCGAGGAGCTCTGGATCAACGATCCCAGCCGGGTCTTCATCGCGAGGCGCGGACGCCACGAGCTGACCAACCTGATGTTGTCCTCCGCGCAGGTGCACGAGCTGGTGGAGCGGATGCTCAAGTCCAGCGGTCGGCGCATTGACATCTCGCAGCCCTTCGTGGACGCGATGCTCCCCGAAGGCCATCGCCTGCACGTGGTGCTGGAGGGCATCAGCCGCGGCTTCTTCGCGGTGAACATTCGCAAGTTCGTCGTACGCGCCAGACGCCTCGACGACCTCGTGGAGCTCGGCAGCTTGAGCGGCCAGGCAGCGGCCTTCCTGGACGCGTCGATCCGGGCCGGACTCAACGTCCTGGTGGCCGGCGGGACCCAAGCCGGCAAGACGACATTCCTCAACTGCCTGTCCGCGTCCATCCCGGGCGGCGACCGGGTGGTGTCCGCGGAGGAGGTCTTCGAGCTCCAGTTCACGCATCCCGACTGGGTGCCGATGCAGACGCGTCAGGCCGGGCTCGAGGGCACGGGGGAGATCCTGCTGCGTGACCTGGTCAAGGAAGCACTGCGTATGCGCCCCAGCAGGATCATCGTCGGGGAAGTGCGTGCTGAGGAGTGCCTCGACCTGTTGCTCGCACTCAACGCGGGTCTGCCCGGCATGTGCTCTGTTGACTGCGCTAACTACGGCGTGTCCTACGCGGGGCAGTCGATCGTTCGTACAGGGTCGGTCGTGTGTTGGACGAAGTGCGTCGCGAGCTCATCGAAGCCCAGGTACCGATCCCGAAGCTGGGTGAGGTCCGCGAGTCCGGCCGGAGACACCCGATGTGGGTCTTCGTCGACGACAGCGGAGCCGAGGTCGAGGCGGTCACCCGCTACTTACGCGACCTTGCCCTGTCTGACTGCCGACCCGGGACTACGAAGGCGTACGCGTATGCGCTCCAATGGTGGTTCCGCCTCTTGTGGCGCCTTGACGTCGAGTGGGATCGGGCGACCCGGACCGACGTCGAGGTCCTTGTTGGATATCTGCGGAGCGCTGAGAATCCCCAGCGGCGGCGCAGCGTGGAATCGAAGACAATCGCTGGCGGCGTCAATCCGATCACCCGGAAAAGACACCTGAGCCACGGCTATTCGAGCTCGTACATCGACGGCATTCTTTCCGCGCTTTCTGGGTTCTACAGTTTTCACGCCGAGAATCGACGGGGCCCAGTCACCAACCCAGTGCCCGCAAATCGAGAACGATCCGACGCCCTTAGGCATCGCAGCCCGATCGAGTCCCGGCGCCAGTTTCGACGAGCGCCACTTCGTCAGCGCAAGACGGCCAAGCAGCCGCGCGCGATGTCAGATGATCGCTACGACGAGTTCCTAGCCGCACAGCGGTGCGATCGCGACCGAGCACTGGTGACCATGTTCGTGTCGAGCGGCGCACGCGCGCAGGAACTGCTAGAGGTAGGACTGGACGACCTCGACTGGGGCGGCATGCGCTTCTGGGTCATATCGAAGGGCACGAGAGCACGGGAGGAGGTCCCGGCCTCACCTGAAGCTATGCGGCTCTTAGCCAAGTACCTGGACGGCGCACCGTCCGTTCCTCCCGGGGAACCCATCTGGCGCACACGCCGAGGACCCAATCGACCGCTCCAATATCCAGCCATGCGCGCGATCATCCAGCGAGCGAACGCTTCGCTCGGGACCAACTGGACTGCTCACGACTTCCGGCACACCCTGTGCACCCGCCTGTCGCGGGATGAGGCGTTTCGGACCGAAGAGATCCAGACAATCATGCGGCACGCCAACATCACCACGACCGGCATCTACCAGCACACCGAGCTCGATGACGTCATCGACCGATTGGTCGTGCATTACGACAAGCCACGCGTAGTTCCAGTCCTGGGCCGCGGGTTCAACCAAGCCGACATGCAGGCGGTGTTCGGTGGTTGACCTGGTCGACGAAGCTCCGTACACGATGCGGAGTCGCCGCTCAGCCACGGGTGGCGTGCGTTCAGACGCCCTGAGGGAGGCACCAGAGTCCCGGTTCGACTTAGAGAACGCCGACGCGCGTCCCGCGACACCGAGCGTCCTTCCACGTCCCTTCGGTGAGCTGAGTCAAGCGACGGTCGACGCGATCGTTGAACGAACCGGACTCGTCGGCTCGCAGTTGAAGAGTCAGCGCGACAAGCGGAAGCGTGGCGCAGCCTGGCTGCTGAGGTTCCTCCTGGGCTATCCCGGCAACACTTGGCAGGAGCGATGGATCGCCAGCGGCTTGGACAGCGGAACCCGATCCATTGCGGTGGTCACGGAGGCCAACTACCGAGGGAACTCGAAGTACAAGGGGTACGAGGTCACAGCTGGCTTGCAGGCGCTGTTCCTGTTGCGGGTGATCCAGCCAAGCTTGGTGTCCTTCCGAGCTAACAAGTTCGGGCACTACGCCGACTACTTCGTGGCGACGCAAGGCGACCCCGATCTGGCTCGCTTCGAGGTTGAACTGAGGAAGAACACCGCGTCCAGCCGATACCAGGACCGTGCGCTCTTCGACGTCGCTGTCGCCATGACGACTCAAGGGATCCGGTTCGCCGACCTCGAGCCACCAGCCTTGTTGCACTACTCGCTCGAATGCCGCAGAAGTGGACTGGTGCTCGGAAGGGGGAACCAAGGGCGAGGTCACTTCGCGGGTCTGCTCGCGTGGGACGTCTGCTACGCCATGGGCCACTTCCCAACGAACACCGCACCGACGCTGCGAGCCAGCCTGTACAACGGACAGAAGTCCGCCGAGCAGCTCGTAGATCGACATGGTCGCATTGGCAACGAGGGCGTGCGGCAACTACTGGTCGACTACCTGATCCGAAGGCAGTTGGACACCGACTACAACACTCGCGAGGGACTGGCCAGCTTCCTGGTCAAGAACTTCTGGCTCAGCATCGAGCAACTGTCACCGGGGCAAGCCGATCTGAATGTCTCCCCCGAGCTGTACGACCAGTGGAAGGAAGTTGCACGATTCAAGGACAACGGCGAACTACGCGTGTCGATGCAGTCGGTGCTACTGCCCGTACGGGCGCTGTACCTCGACATCCAAAGCTGGGCCTTGACCGAACCCGAGAGATGGGCGGAGTGGGCAGCGCCCTGCCCGGTCCCGCAGTCGGACCTGCGCGGCTTCGCCAAGCGCCGGCGAGAGATCAAACAGCGAATGGACGGCCGCACACGCGTGCGGCAGCCACTCCTCCCGCTCCTCGTCGACTACGTCGAGCGAGACCTGACTGACGCCACCAAGCTCCTTCGGGCAACCAAGGCTGCCAGCGGTGGCGAAGATTTCGAGGTCGCCGGCGTTCGGTATCGACGCACGGACAGTCGGGTCGACCAGGTCGCAGCGGCAGCCGGTAGCGAGAACTTTCGTGTGGACAATCTGGATACGGGCGAGGTTGTGAACGCCGCTTCGCGCGAGGAGACGGCCTTCTGGGCGTGGGCCTACGTCGAAGTTCTTCGGCACACCGGCATCCGCGTCGAGGAGCTCGTAGAGATCACTCACACCAGCCTCATCCCATACGACCGTCCCAATGGTGAGGTGATCCCGCTCTTAGTGATCGCACCGTCAAAGACCGACCGTGAGCGAGTGATCCCATGCTCTCCCGAGCTGTTCCATGTGCTCGCGCTCATCATCAGCCGTCAGACTCTGAATGGCCCGATCTCGGTGATACCGCGCTACGACACTCACGAGAAGGTGATGACAGACCCGCTGCCCTTCATCTTCCAGCGGCAGACCGGTGGCATCCGCCGAGTGACGTCACCAGGCACGGTCCTGGATGCACTGAAGGCGGCTTGCCGACGGGCCGAACAGACTGTTCCCGCCTTCCGCGGCACCCACTTCACCCCGCACGACTTCCGGCGCTTGTTCACAACGGAGATCTTGAACGCCGGACTCCCTATTCACATCGGAGCGGCTCTATTGGGGCACCTGAATATCGAGACGACGCGCGGCTACGCCGCAGTTTTTGCGGAGGACGTCGTATCCCACTTCCAGTCATTCTTGAACCGACGACGGAAGCTGCGACCGCAGGAGGAATACCGCCCTACGACTCCAGAAGAATGGCAAGAGTTCGAGGAGCACTTCGACAAACGCAAACTGGAGCTTGGCTCGTGCGGACGCCCGTACGGAACCCCCTGCAACCACGAGCACGCCTGCATCCGGTGCCCGATGCTGCACGTCGACCGCAAGATGCTGCCGAGGCTCGACGAGATCGAACGCGACCTGCTAGAGCGGCTGGATCGAGCCAACGAGTCAGGCTGGGCTGGCGAGATCGACGGCATCGAGATCACCCTGAGCATGCTGCGTACGAAGCGTGAGGAGACGCTCCGTCAACAGAGGGTCACCACCGAGGTGAGTTTGGGTATGCCTTCGCTTCGACCTGACTAGGCACAGGGATGGCATGTGGTTAGTGCAGAAAAGCACTCTGCACGCCAACAGTGCCCGGGAGGCGCTGATGAAGATGTGCACCTTGCCGCTGCTGGCCGGGGAGAACATTTCGGCGCGCTTCGTGGTGCCCACCGTTGCCAGCTCCGTCGACCTGGTGGTGCACCTCGGCATCGATACGCAGGGCGTCCGGCGCGTCAACGAGATCGTCTCCGTCCCCGGTCGGGTGGAGAACGACATCATCGAGATCGAGCCGATCTTCGAGCGCGTCGGCGCAGAGCTGCGACGTGGAGCCGGGACGCCGTCACGGCTCGAACGCTTCGAGCGCCTCGGCATCGACGTGCACCAGATCCTGAGCGCGGGCCACTGATGGGCGCCCTCGTCGGACTGGGCCTGGGGGTGGGCCTGCTGCTCATCTGGTCGGCGTTCTTCGTGCCCCGGACAGCCAGGCCTGCCCGACCCGGCGGCGCCCGTGGGCGGCAACTGTTGGCGCGCGCAGGCCTCGGCGACGTCTCCGTGACCAGCGTGGTGGTGCTGTGCGCCGTGTTCTCCCTGGTCGCCTTCGTGGTGATCCAGGCGGTCTCGCGGACCGTCCCGGTGTCGCTCGCGTTCGCGCTGATGGCCGGCTACGCGCCGATCGCAGTGGTCAAGCAGCGCGCTGCGAGGCGACAACGCGAGTTCGCCGAGGTCTGGCCCGACGCGGTGGACAACCTCGCCAGCGCCGTACGCGCCGGACTGTCGCTGCCCGATGCGCTCGCCGCGCTCGGCACCAACGGACCCGAGGCGTTGCGCGACTCCTTCAACCAGTTCGCTCTCGACTACCAGGTCACCGGGAGGTTCCACGAGTCTCTCGACCGGCTCAAGGAACGCCTGTCCGACCCGGTGGGCGACCGCGTCGTCGAGGGCCTGCGCATCGCCCGCGAGGTCGGTGGTGGAGAGCTCGGCCGTCTGCTGCGCAACCTCTCCGGCTATCTCCGCGACGAAGCCCGCACCCGCTCGGAGATGGAGTCGCGGCAGGCGTGGACCATCAACGGCGCCCGGCTGGCCGTGGCTGCCCCGTGGGCTGTGCTGCTGCTGATGTCGTTCCAGTCCGGTTCGATCACCGCCTACTCCTCGAGCGCCGGGGTGGTGGTGCTCGTCATCGGGGCCGTCCTGTGCCTGTCGGCATACCGGCTGATGATGCGCATCGGCCGGTTGCCCGTCGAGCGCCGGATCCTCGCATGAGTCCGACGTGGTGGGGCGCTCTCCTGGGGGCCTCGTGCGCCGCCGGAGTGCTCCTGGTCGCCGCCCGGGTGGCAGTGATCCGTCGCCCTCAGCTCGCGCTGCGCGTGCTGCCCTACATCCGCGACCTGCCCCAGGTCGGCCGGACCCCGTCGCTCAAGGTCGCGTCCTCGTCGCCGACAGCGGCAGCGGCCGGGATCTTCGGCCCCTTCCTCCGCTCGGCGGCCGATCTGGTCGAGAAGGTTCTCGGTGGGGCCACGTCCGTGCGACGCCGGCTCGAGCGGGCCGCGATCGACAAGACCGTGCACGAGTTCCGGATCGAGCAGGTGGTGTGGGGGATCGCGGGGTTCGCGGCAGTGGCGGCCCTCTGCCTGCTGCGCGCCCTCACCGACGACATCAGCCCGGTGGGGGCCCTGCTCCTGTGCTGTGTCGGGTTCGCGCTCGGGGTGATGGGGCGCGACAACCGCCTCAGCAGCCAGGCCACCAACCGTGAGCGTCAGATCGTCGTGGAGTTCCCGACCGTTGCCGAGCTGCTCGCGCTGGCTGTTGCTGCTGGTGAGAGCCCGGTCGCTGCGCTCGACCGCGTCGTACGCCGCAGTGGCGGCGAGCTCTCCGCCGACCTCGCCCGCGTGCTGGCCCAGATCCGCACCGGCACGCCGGTCGCCGCCGGCTTCTACGGGCTCGCGGCGACGACGGGGCTGCCCCTGGTGGCCAGGTTCGCGACGGGGATCTCGGTCGCGATCGAGCGGGGGACCCCGCTGGCTGACGTGCTGCACGCGCAGGCCGCCGACGTCCGTGAAGCAGGTCGACGCAACCTGATCGAGACCGCTGCTCGCAAAGAGGTCTTCATGATGGCGCCGGTCGTCTTCCTGGTGCTACCTGTGACAGTTCTTTTCGCCTTCTTCCCCGGCGCCATCGGCTTGAGCCTGGTGGTGCCATGAGGCAGCACCCACCGCCCACCACCCACATCTGTGACCGATCGACCAACCGAACGGGGAGTCCCATGAAGCGCCCGGCACCTGACAAGTTCCTGCTGTTCTACCTCGCCCTCTCGGGCCCGCGCCGACGCGACGAGCGTGGCGACGTGCCCGGGTGGGTGATGGTGACGGTGATGACCGTCGGTTTGGCGCTGGTCATCTTCACCTTCGCCGAGGAGCCGCTCAAAGCCCTGTTGACGCGCGCCTTCGACTCCGTGAACTAGCTCCGTGCTGCGGAGGTCCGGCTCACGCGGACGATCCGAACGCGGCAGTGCCGTCGTGGACTTCGTGATGATCCTCGTGGTGCTGCTGCCGATGTTCGCCGCGCTGTTCCAACTCTCGCTGGTGCTCCACGTCCAGAACACGCTGGCGTCTGCTGCCGCCGAGGGTGCTCGACGCGCTGCGGTCACCGGCGCCACCCCCGACGACGGCGTCGCCAAGGCCAGGCAGCAGATCGTCGGCACCGTCAATGCGAAGTTCGCCCAGGACATCACCATCGAGGACACCGTCATCGGTGGAGCCCCGGCCTATCGGGTGGTCATCACTGCGGAGGTTCCTGCGCTGGGGCTGGGCGGGCCCGCGATCGCCCTGGAGGCGAGCGGCAACGCGATCATCGAGCAGTCCCAGTGAGCGAGCGACGGCGACGACTTCGAGGCAGGGACGAGCAGGGGAGCGCTCTCGTCGAGTTCTGCTGGGTCGCGCTCATCCTCTTCATCCCGATCACCTGGATCGTCATCTCGGTCTTCGAGGTCCAGCAGGGTGCCTTCGCCGTCAACGGTGCGGCCCGCGCGGCGGCCCGGGCCTACGCCCTCGCTCCCGATGATGCGACGGGGGCGGCGCGCGCCCAGGCGGTGGTCGACCAGACGCTGGCCGACCAGGGTGGCGACGGGCAGGTCGGCCAGGTGTTGGTCACGTGTGAGCCCTACCCGGACAACTGCCACGCCGGCACGTCGCTGATCACGGTCCACGTCTACTCGGGGGTGGTCCTCCCGTTCCTGCCCGAGGTGCTGGCCGACAACCGGCGCTCGTTCAAGCTCACCGCCCGGCACACGGTGCCGATCGGCCAGTTCGTCGCCGTACCAGACAGTCAAGGCGGTGGCAGGCAGTGAAGCGCCGCGACGAGCGGGGATCCACCATCCCGCTGATCCTCGGACTGGCCACCGTGCTGCTGATGGGCATCGCGCTCGTCATCAACGCCTCCTCGGCCTACCTCCAGCGCCAGAGCCTCGACACCCTCGCCGATGGTGCCGCGTTGCGCGGCGCCGACCTCGGCGCTTCGGGGGTGTACGGCGAAGGGCTGACCCAGGACCGGCTGCTGCAGGAGTCGGGCGCGGTCAGGAAGGTCGTGATCGCCTATCTCGCGTCGGTCGGCGCCGACCGCACCTATCCCGGACTCGAGGTGCAGGCCCGGGTCAACGTCGTGGACCGCTCGGTGACGGTGATCCTGAGCGCCCCGGTCAAGCTGCCCCTGCACCTCCCCGGGACTCCGACCCGGCCGGTGGTCACGGCGACCAGCACGGCTGCGGTGACGCTGGAGGAGTAGCGAGCGGCCCGTAGCCTCTGCGTCCCTCGGGCGTTGAGTGGGTACCGATCGAGGTCGCACGAGAGCCGCGGCCAGCCGACGTTTGACGTCTACCCCCCGGAGAGCTGCCATGAAGTCTGCTGACCCATACCTCGCCATGTCTGACCCGTCCTGGGTGCACCTGGTGAACCAGCCCTTGGGCCCCGCCCGGGCTCGGGCGGAGCTCGACCGCCTCGAGGCGGCCATCCTCGACCCGGCGCGCATCCGGAGCCTCGGCGGAGCGAGCGACCAGGCCGGCGCACGCCTCGAGACCGTCGAGCCACCCGACTGACCGCTCGAGCGGCACGGATCCGCGTGTTGCGGCTGAGTATCGTGATGTCGTGGTCGACGTAGCCGGCTGACGTAGGCGCCTGGATGCTCCGCGAAGGCGCGGTGCTTCTCTGGGCTCCAGCCGGGTCAGGGCTCGAGGACGCCGCCGCTGAACTATGCCGAGTGCGTCCCGGATGAGGAACGCGCAGCAGCGAGCGTGGCATTGGTAGCGGAGATCTCAGCGGAAGAGCCAGGAACGACGTCAGCACCTTCACGCGATGTCTCACGCGGGATACCGTCGTGGATCGGTGTCCGACCAAGGGGTGCCACCGCTCACGGGGGTATGTCCATGAACAACGGTGCTCGCACGATGCGGCGGATTCTCACCGGCGCAGTCGCAGGCTCGACCCTGCTGGTTGTAGGCGGCGTGCCAGCCAGCGCGGACACGCCCGGCTGCGTCACGCGTCATGAATGGCGTCAGGTGTACATCGTGGCCGACGGCACCGGCACAGGACCTGGCTCTGGCGGCACCAAGAGCCGTTTCCACGGGATCTTCGACACCGCCGGAAGCCGGAAGATCTACGAGGAGCCGGCCCCCGATTTCCGCTACCAGGTCCGCCGGTACGAGAAGTGCGCACGTCCTGGCTACTACCGCGTGACCTACCACCAGTACCTGGCTGACGGGGACTGGAGCGCGTGGTCGTCCTACTGGGGATAAGGGGGGTGCGGCGCCCTCGCTCAGGATCGATGATGACCCCATGACGATCGAGATTGCAGGTTAGTGCAGTTGCATCTTCTCGCAACGCTACAAATTGGCGCTCGGATGCAGGGATCTGCAAAACTCCGGCGGCGCGCCACCGCGGCGGGCATCTCGGGCTCGGGGGAATCAGATGCTGTCGCGTCTTCTTGGTGTTTCGTGCGCGCTGACGTTGGCTGTCAGCGGCTTGCTGGTCCCGTCGGGGGTGGTCGCGAGCGCGGCGCCCGTGACCGCGCAAGGCGGGGCGCTGGCAGCTGCTGCGAGCGCGGAGACGACCTTGGTCGAGCCGGCGCCTGCCGCAGTGGATGATGACTCGACGGCGAAGGCATCGCCGCCGCCACCGGTGACGACGGCCCCCGGCATGACGCTGGCTGAGCCGGAGACCGTGCGGTCGAACGGTGCCGTGCTGCGCTGGAGTGCCTACACGGACCCGTCGACGAGTCCTTCCGACGACGTGGTCGAGTACCAGGTCTTCCGCGGTTGCACCACCCTTCCTTTCCCGGGCACCGGCAACGCGTGCTCCTCTCCCGTGACCACGCAGCTGGACACGTCGGCCTCCTCGAAGGCACAGCTGGTGGGATCGGTCGCGAAGGACGTGCTGGCGTGGGCGGACACCTCCGCGGTGTCGTCCTCCACCGAGGACGTCGCGACGTATCGGTACTGGGTCGTGGCCCGTACGGCGGCCGACGTGGCGCAGGGTCGCAACGGGACGGCCGCCTCGGGCGGTGTCCTGGTGACGACTCCCCTCGATGGGCGTACGCGGCAGACGCTCAGCGGTGATCTTCCTGACGCGACGATCTCGTCAGCGTTCAGCGAGACCCCCGAAGGGGCCGGTCCGCTGCGAGTCGGGCCGAAGCAGACGCGTGCCTTGGTCGAGTTCGACACGTCCGCAGTGCCGGCCGGTTCGCGCGTGTTGTCGTCCCGGATCGACGCGACAGTGGTGCCTGGCTCGGTGGTGGGCAAGCCGGGCTCGGTCCAGCTGCACGGGCTCACGAAGGACTTCGCTGAAGCGTCAGCCACCTGGAACATGGCGTCGTCGACGATCCCGTGGTCGACGGCCGGCGGCGACGTGGCGACCAGCGCGGGCAGCGCCTCGGCGAGCAGCTTGTCCCCGACGCTCTCGTGGACGGGCACCGCACTGAACTCGCTGGTGCAGTCGTGGGTGACCGACACCGCGAGCAACCATGGGGTTCGAGCCCGTCTCGCGGATGAGTCAGGAGTCGTCTACTCCGACGGCACGATGTCCACGTCGGGCTCGACGGCCAAGAGCGACCAGCAGTCGACTCAGCAGGCGCCAACTGAGCCGTGCATCGTCGAATGCCAGACCCCGACGCCCGACCCGTCGGCGCCGCCGCCGGCGCTGAAGCTCGTCGCTGCCGACGCTGGCAGCAGTGCGGCTCAGCGGCCGCGGTTGACGATCGAGTACGCCTCCCGCGACGCGTCGGCGATGTTCTCCGCGCCTGAGATGCCCGAGCGGCTGGTGCCCAACACGACGACCACTGTTCCCGTTCGGGTGTTGAACACGAGCACGACCGCGTGGCCCGCGACGATGGAGCTGGGCTACCGCTGGGGTGCGCCCGGTGCCTTCGCGGCTCCGTCGACCACTGCCGCGGAGGGCGTCGTCGCGCTCGGTCGCGCACTGGCCGCGGGTGAGTCGGTGACGGTGCAGCTGCCGATCAAGGCGCCGATCAACTCCGATGCCGGCAACAAGCGGCTGACGCACGACCTTCTGCTGGATCTGCGCAACGCCGGTGCGTGGTGGTCGGCAACGAGTCCGGCCGTGCCCGCGGCGCAGAGCGTCCGCCCGCCCCGGGGGTGTGGCATCACGACGACCGGCTTCCTGTGCGTGGACCGCGTGGTCGAAGACCCGTCCTCGGACGGTCTCGGCCTCGAGAAGTTCGGCAGCTTCACCGGAGAGGCGACAGGACAGGGCAGTCAGGTGCTGGTCAACCTGGCGTCCGGCAACGCAGTGTTCGCCAAGGACTTGCTGGCCAACCCCTCGGTGGGCCCGTCGACGTTCGTCCGGATGACCTACAACTCCAACGATGTCTCCGACGCCGGGGCCGGGTTCGGTTATTCGATCCAGGCCTCGACGCTGACCCGACTCGGTTCGCGGCTGTCGGTGCCCAACGGGAACTCGACCGCCAAGGAGATGTCGTTCATCGACGGCGACGGGACCACGCACTACTACCGCATCGACGAGCTGGCGAGCACCGCAACCCGCACCGTCTACACGCGTCCTGCCGGTGTCCACCTCACCCTGCACCGTGACAAGACGGCCCCCGACGCCACGCAGTGGGTCTTCACCCGCCCGGACGGCACCCGGTTCTTCTACGCCCAGTCCACCGGACTCCCGACCTCGGTCGTCGACATCAACGGCAACACGATGCGCTTCACGCACGACGCCGACGGCCGTCTCATCTCCTTGATCGACGCCAAGGGCCAGGTGACGCTGACCCTGGGATGGGACGCGAAGCGGGGCAGCAAGACCGGGCGTCTCCAGTGGATCCGGGACATCTCGGGTCGTGGAATCGTGTTCAGCTACACCGACACCCTGGAGCTGAAGGGCATCCAGGACGGCGGTGGCTTCAACTCCACCACGGGCCTCTTCGCGGGCAAGGTCCGCTCGTTCGGCTTCGGGTATGCCACCGAGCCGGTCAACAAGCACGCGCGGCTGGTGACGGTCACCGACCCGCGTGCCAACATCTCCACGATCGCCTACTGGGCCGCCAACGACGACCCGTCCCAGAGCGCCCACCACCAGGGCTGGGTCAAGCAGCTCACCGACCGCAACGGCCAGCACACGACGTTCGCCTACAGCGACCCTGACGGCAACGACGGCAACGACGTGGCGGCCGAGGTCACCGACCTCAACGGCACCGCCGGCTCCACCGGTGCCGTGGTGACGTCCTACCGGATGGACGGCTTCGGTCGGACCACGATGATCCGCCACGCCAACGCCAACGCGGGCGTCGGTGGTGCAGACACGTCCACCGTGACCCGGCTGGCCTGGGACGCCGACAACAACGTGCACCGTCTCACCGCCCCCAACGGCGCGGTGTCGACATGGGAGTACGACCCCATCACCGGCTACCCCAAGGTGGTCCGCAGCCCCGAGGCCGTCAAGAACGGCACCGACGGCACGGTGCTGACCTATGCCCAGCTGTCGGGCGCGGGCACGCCGACGGTGCTGACCAAGGTCACCAGCCCGATGGGGCGCGCCAGCACGTTCGGTCACGACGCACGCGGCAACCTGATCAGCGTCACCGACCCGCTCGGGCGCGCGTCGGCGTACACCCTGAACGCCGACGGGACCCTCGCGGCCGATCTTGATGCCCGACAGAACAAGACCACCCTCCTCGACTACCACCCCTCCGGCCAGCCGAAGCGCGTCGTGGACGCGCTCGGAAACGCCAGCACCTTCGTCTACGACTCCCGCGGAAACCTGATGCAGGCAACGGACCCGTTGCTGCGGAGGACGACGGTGGAGTACGACGACTTCGGGCGCTCGACCAAGGTGACCTCCCCGGACCAAGCGGTGGGACAGACCCGCACCCAAGCCACGTCCTACGACGACAACGACAACGTGGAGCGCTCCATCGCGCCGACCGGTGCGACCACGATCAACACGCACAGCCGGATGGACGAGGTGCTCACGACAGCACTGCCCGCCAACTCCGCGGCCACCAGCAGCCGCACCCTGGCCTACGCCTACGACGCGTTTGGTCGCCTGATCAGTGAGACGGCGCCCAAGGGGACCGCAACCGCCGATCCGGACGACTTCGTCACTCGCTATGTCCATGACCGGATCGGACAGGTGCTGCGCACCGAGCAGCCGTTCAAGGACGGCATCGACGGCGCGGGGACCGCCAAGCTTGCGGTCACCAGCTACACCTACGACCTGGCCGGCAACGTCACCAAGGTGGTCGACCCCAACAAGGTCGCCTCGTCCGAGGACGACTACAGCGCCACCATGACCTACGACCTCGACGGACAGCTTCTCTCCTCCACGGACGCGGCCGGCTACACCACCAAGTCGGGCTACGACCGGGACGGCAACGTCACCACGCAGACCGACGCCATCGGCAACGTCAAGACACTCGTCTACGACGCGGCTGGGCAGGTCGTGCGGGCTGAGGTTCCGCGCGCCGACCAGGTGCTGGTCACCTCGTTCGGGTATGACGCTGCCGGCAACCGCGAACGCGTGACCCGCCCGTCGGGGCGCGTCGAACGGACGATCTACGACGCCCTCAACCGGGCGGTGGAGAACGTCGGCGCCAGCGACAGCAGCGTCGCCTACGGGAAGCCGGCACGCACCTACATCCGCTACGACGCGGCCGGTCAGGTGTCCAAGCAGTCCGACCCGACCTTCTTGGAGGACCCGAACGCTCCCGGAGTCAACTGGACTGCCATGGCCTACTGGCCCTCGGGTGACATCAAGACCACCACCGACCCGTGGGGGATCCAGGCCGGCTTCGACTACAACAAGCTCGGGCAGCAGACGCGTCGCACGCTGAGCGTCGCCGCCGCGGCGGACCCGCACCGTGACAGCGCGACACGCGAGATGACGTGGGCGTTCTGGCCCGACGGGTCCCTGCGTGAGCGCACTGATGCGGGAGCCCACCCTGCCCAGGTCGCCGACAACACCGGTGCGTTCGTCGCCGCAAAGACCACGTGGGTCGAGTCGACCGCAGTCGGGCAACAGGGCGACAACGTCCAAACGCACGCGGCGGGCGGGGCCGACGCCGCGGTATGGCGGATCAGCCCCGACGTCGCCGGCACCTACGACCTGCGCGTCACGTGCCCCAAGGTCACCGGCGCCGCCACCAATGCAACCTTCACCATCAAGGTCAAGAAGGGTGACGCCACCACGACCACCACGAAGGTGGTGGACCAGACTGCCTGCCAGAGCGGCACCGTCGCACCGCTGCTGGGCAGCTTCACCTTCGCCGGCGGCGAGGACATCAAGGTGTCCCTGGCCCCGTCGGCAACGGGGGTTGCGGTCGCCGACGCGATCAAGCTCCGCAAGACCGACTCGTCGGCCGAGCGCCGGGTGTTCAGCTACGCCTACGACGCCAACGGGCAGGTCGAGACGGTCACCGACGGCGCCAAGAGCTTCACCACGAAGTACGACGGACTCGGTCGGGCCCTCAAGGCCACGGAGACCGGCGGCGCCACCGGGACCCGGACCACCACCTGGGCCTACGACCTGTCCTCCAACATGCTGTCGTCCTACGCGTTCCGCGGGGCCGGCGACGGGTCGGAGAACGGCAACAACGAGTCCTCGCGCTTCACCCGCTACACCTGGGACATCCGCGACATGGTGGCCTCGGTCGCCGCCGGGGCTACTCCTGACGCGTCGTTGAAGACCACGACCTTTGGCTACGACCCGCGGGGCATGCGGGTGGCGATGACTAAGCCCAACGGCAACGTCACGAGCTACGCCTACTACTCCGACGGTCTGCCGCGCTCGATCACCGAGCGCGACAAGAACGCCAAGCTCGTCGCGTCGCACGACCTCGAGTTCACCCTCGACGGCGACCGCAGCAAGGACGTCTCGAAGGTCGAGAACCCCGACACGGACGGCTACCTCAACCAGGTCGCCACCTTCGCCTACACCCCGTCGCGCCAGCTGGCGTCGGTCAACAAGACCGTCCCCGACGCGGCATCGGGAAAGCCGGGCAAGGGCGAGTCCTACTGCTACGACGCGGCAGGCAACATCACCGAGCAGAAGGTCGGGCGCGACCTCACCCGGATGACCTACGACCGCAACCGGCTGTTGAAGACGCAGACGAAGAAGACGGACGTTGCTGACCTGACCTGTCCCACCGGGTCCGAACAGCTCGAGACTGCGAGGAGCACCCTCACCCACCAGTACGACGCCTTCGGTCGTGCCACCACCCTCAGCTATCAGGGCGGCACCGGCACCCGAGCCAACGGCACCGTGGTCAAGCGCTACGGCTACGACGGATTCGACCGGGTCGTACGTGAGCAGTCGTTCCTCTCCGACGGAGACACCAACGACACCACCATCACCCGGACGTACGACGCCTTCGATCGCACCACCCACCGCACCGCCACGGTCCGGAACAACCCGGCCGTCTCGACCCGGTACGTCTACCTGGGGAAGGGTGACCAGGTCGCCTTCGAGGAACAACGCGACACGGGCGGTGCGTGGCAGCTGGCCAAGGCCTACACCTACGGGCCCGGTGGCGAACAGCTCGCCATGCGCGACATCGGTGTCAACGTCCCCGGTCCGGACGCCACCGAGTCGACCGACCCCGACAAGCAGCTCGACGCCGGGGAGAGCCGGGAGCTGTTCTTCGGGACCAACCCGCACGGCGACATCGAGACCCTGACTGACAACACGGGCGAGGTCGTCTCGTCCTACCGCTACACCGCCTACGGGTCAGCCGACCAGTCCGGCAGCCTGGGCATCGACGCCCCGGACACCGAGACGCCCGAGGACGCGCAGGCCGGTGACGAGCCCGAGGACGCTCCACACGCCAACGTCGTGAACCCCTACCGGTTCAACGGCAAGAGGTACGACGGCGCGTCCGGGTCCTACGACATGGGGTTCCGCGACTACGACCCGGGGCTCAACCGCTACACCAGCCGGGACATGTACAACGGCGCCCTCTCCGACGTCGCGCTCGGCATGGACCCGTGGAACACCAACCGCTACGCCTTCGCGGGCGGCAACCCCGTCACCGGGGTCGAGCTCGACGGCCACCAGATCGCCCCTCTTGATGGTGGAGGCGGGTCGAACTCCACAGGCGTCTCCGTGCCCGAGGACGAGCCCGAGCCCGAGCCTGAGCCGGAAGCGGAAGAAAGCAACGATGACTTCTTCGACAACGCGTCCTTCTGCTTGGGACCCTGCACAAGTGGGCCGCTGCCACTGAAGGAAAATGGCGAGCTTGATATCGAAACCGTCAAGCAAACCTCGATCTTCAGCGCAGTTGTAACGCTAAGCGCTGCAGCCGTGGTTGGGTGCGTGGTGGCGTCCGCCGGCTGCGTTGCCGGAGGTGCCGCCTTGGCCGACGGGGCAGCCATGAGCAGCGGGGCTTTGTCTTCGGGCACGGTAATCGGTAGTAGCGCCGTCGTAGGATCGCGAATCGTTGGAAGTACCCTGGACGACGCGGTGAGGGGTGTGGCTCCGGTTCTTTCCAAACCCTCGGCACGAGTGCTCGGAGCCAACATGGAAGCTGCGGGAGTGCCCCGGCCCTCTGGCTCAGCCGCACACCACATCGTGGCTGGGAGTTCTGCGAAGGCGTCAGAAGCGCGATCTGTGCTGCAGCGGTTCGGTATCGACATCAATGATGCCAACAACGGAGTCTTCCTACCAGGCTCCAGTGCCTCGCCTAACCCAACTGGGGCGGCGGTGCATTCCAAGACTCACACCAATGCCTATTATTCGGGGGTCAATTCCTTGCTCAGCCAAGCTACGACTCGAACGGATGCGCTCGACGCGCTCGGATATGTGAGTTCCAAATTGTCGTCAGGAGGGTTCCCGTGACAGGCAGCCCTCGCATCTTCCGGACTTCTGTCCCAGAGGGGTTCGAATGGGCATTGCCAATGCACGCCAGTGACTTCGAAGCCATCAGGACGTTGGCAGACAGGTCACTCGGGTCGGCGTGGAAGCCGATTCGCATGTCTCTTCTCCGATCGGATGATCGTGGTCAGCCACAGAGGCGCGCTCAAATGCCGTGGCTTGGATCTGAAGTTCTCGTCCTTCGCGATGAGGCAGTCGACACCGTAGGGGCGCTCCTTCTGCCGCATGGCGAGGTCCTGCCGTTGGACTGCGACGACGCGCGACTCTCTCTGTTCTCGGCGCCGACTATTGCAGGAGCCCTGGATAGGGATCGCTCAGACATGGCTGAGTTCAGTTCCGGGCGCATCATGTCGTTGCGCCGACCCGCCTTCATCGCGGATGCACTTAATGACAAGCAAGCATTCAAGTTGGCTGAGATGCCGCGTGGGGACCTTTATCTTGCTGATGACTTGGTTAAGGCAATATTGGACACCGGCATGTCATCCGGTACCGACTTCACGCCCTGTTGACTCCGACGGAATGTAAGCAATATGCCGTTCCATGAGTGAGGTTGATCTGAGTCGTGCGGCGGCGTTGCGGAAGATTGAAGCCGACGGCATCGAATCCGTCCTGCTACCCGCTGGGTTCGAGCGAACCTCGAATCGCTCGTGGTGTCGGCGGACGCCTGAACTCCAGCATGTGATCGCCCTGCTTTCGCGCCGGGGTAGATTCGACGTGCAATGGGGCGTTGTGAGTCCGGAAGCGGTGCCCGTTCTGTGGGGAACGGACTTCCGTGACGGCGACGTTGGCGCCGCTCTCATGAGCGGCACGCCAGGGACTATTCACCATCCGCCAGAGTGCCAATCGTTTCGTTTGGATGCGGCTACCTCGGCGGACGATGCTGAGCAAGTTGCGTCCGGTGTCGCTGCCGACCTCGGTCGAGTGGAGGCAAGGCTTCGAGCGTTCTCCTCGCGAAAGGAAGTTCGTAGCTACCTTCTTCTGAACCGAGATCCGACGGATCGCCGGGACTTCGTCATTCCCGCGAACTTGCCACTGAAGTTGTTTTCGGCGGCAACCTTGGCTGTCATCGACTCCGACCCCGCGGCTGCCGAACTCATCTCCGAGGCTGAGGACGCGATGGCGCCGTTCAAGGACGACCTCTCTGTTGCTCGGCTGCAACGCCTACGCGCAGCGGGAAGTAGTCAGTCGTAACCGGGCTGCAGCACGAGAGCGATCAGAGGCTTCGCCTGTGATGGCCGCGCGCTTGCCGCAGAGTTGATGAGCACAGAGGGTTGACGCGTCGAGTGCGCCCGCCATGCGGTGGCGGCCTCGGATGCGAGTGGCCTGGTGGCACGTACAGGTTCCGACCACACGGATGGCATGGTGCGCCGCCATGGCCTCAGCACCGATGATGACCCCATGACGATCGAAATTGCTGCCGGCATGTTCCCCGAGCGCGACGAGCTAGCAGGGCTGTACGACGCCGTCGGCTGGTCGGCGTACACAAAGGATCTCGACGCGCTGGAGCGAGCGCTCCAGGGATCCGCGCGAGTGGTGACAGCTCGCCGCGACGGGCGCCTCGTCGGCCTGACGCGCATCGTCGGTGACGGCGTCACGATCGCCTATCTCCAGGACATCCTGGTGCACCCGGACGAGCAGCGGAGCGGGGTGGGGAGGCAGCTCGTGACGGAGGCGCTCGCCCCCTACGCGGACGTACGGCAGAAGGTGCTGCTCACTGACGACGAGCCCGGCCAGCGTGCGTTCTACGAGTCGCTCGGCTTCGCCGAGACCCGCGACTTCGAGGACGGATCGCTGCGCGCCTTCGTGAAGTTCGACTGACGCAGGGCGGCCCCGTCAGCCCATCGAGCGTGCCATTCGCTCGACGGCAGCAGCAACCTGCGGTCCGAACATGACCGGTTCGTTGTGGTCGGCGTGCAGCACCACCCGCTCGACCAGTGCCGGAGCCTCGTCCGCGACCCGAGCGCTGAGCTCGGTCGGGACCACGGAGTCCCGGTCGCCGTAGATGACCGTCACGGGCACGTCGCTGCCGGCGAGGTGATCCAGCACGGGGAACTGGTCGCGCAGCAGCGCCCGGACCGGCAGCCAGGGGTAGTGGTGGGCGCCGACGTCGGCGAGCTCGGTGAAGGGGGAGCGGAGCACGACCCCGGCCGGCGGGTGCCGGGCCTGGAGCGCCGCCACGACGCCCGACCCGAGGGACTCCCCGAAGTAGATCGTCTGGTGCGGGGGATAGCCCTGCTCCGCCAACGCATCGACGGCCGCGTCCGCGTCTGCCGCGAGGCCCTCCTCGCTCGGGGTGCCCGGGTTGCCGCCGTAGCCGCGGTAATCCATCAGCAGCACGGCCATCCCACGGCTGCTCAGCTCCTCGGCGAACCTGGCCCGACCGGCGCGGTTGCCGCCGTTGCCCGGCGCGACCAGCACCGCCATCGCGGTGTCCTCGGTCCCGGCCGCCGGGATGAACCAGGCGTTCAGCTCGAGGCCGTCGGCGGTGCGGAGCGTGACGTCCCGCGCACCCTCGATGGCGTACGCCGCCGGAGGCACGGGCCGCGCATCAGGGAAGTAGATCAGCTGGCGCTGGAGCGCCCACAGCATCCCCACCGGCACCACCCCGATCACCAGCACGACCAGCAGGCTCCGTACGAGCCTCCGTCGCGTGGGGATGATCATCCCTCATGGTGCTGGACGACGAGCGGCGGGCGCACACGTGACGCGGACCGGTCTGCGCAGTCCGAGTGGGTTTGAACTAGCGATAAGTCAATGGGAAGAGGCACTATGGAGTGCATACCGACGCCAACATGTCCCGCTGACGACTGATTCCGAAGATTGACTGAGGATGCCCCATGACCGACACGCACGTGGACGACGTCGTCGACGGGGACCGGCACACGCCGTGGCCAGCGGACTCCTTGGACGACTCGGTCCTGATGCCGCTGTGGCTGGACAACCCGGCGCGTCCGGTGGCCAGGCAGGAGGCGTCGGGTGCCCTGGACACCGACCTGCTGGTCGTCGGCGGCGGCTTCACCGGGCTCTGGACCGCACTTCGTGCCGTGGAGCGACACCCCGGCAGGTCGGTGACGCTCATCGAGGCCGACCGGATCGCCGAGCACGCCACGGGCCGCAACGGTGGTTTCTGCGAGGCCAGTCTGACCCACGGTGAGAACAACGGGCGCTCCCGCTGGCCGGGGGAGTACGACCGGCTCCACGCCCTGGGGGTGGAGAACCTCGACGGGATAGAGGAGACGATCGAGCGGCACGGGATCGACTGCGGCTTCGTGCGGGGTGGCACGCTGCTGGTCGCGACCCGTCCGCACGAGGTGGCCGGGCTCGAGCCTGAACAGGAGGGCTTCCTCGACGCGGCTTCGGTGCGCACTGTCGTGGACTCCCCGACCTACCTCGCCGGACGCCTCCACCCCGATGGCTGTGCGCTCGTCGACCCCGCCCGTCTCGCGTGGGGACTGGCACAGACGGCGGAGCGGCTCGGCGTGCGGATCTTCGAGGGCACCCGGCTGGACGCACTGAGGCGTCGGGACGACGGCCTCGAGGCCACGACGGGCGCTGCGGTCATCCGGGCCAGGCGGGTCGTCGTGGCCACCAACGTCTTCCACGACCAGTTCCGTCGCGCCAAGTGGTCCATCGTGCCGGTCTACGACTACGTCCTGGCCACCGAACCGCTCACCGAAGCGCAGCTGAGGAGCATCGGCTGGGACCCGTCCATCGGCATCGCCGACTCCGGCAACCAGTTCCACTACTACCGCGTGACGCCTGACCGCCGGATCCTCTGGGGCGGCTATGACGCGATCTACCACTTCGGTCGTTCCATGGCCGACGAGCACGACGACCGGCGCGCGACGTTCGAGACGCTGGCGCGCAACTTCGCCGAGACCTTCCCGCAGCTGCAGGGCATCCGATTCACCCACCGCTGGTCGGGGGTCATCGACACCTCCACCCGCTTCTGCGCCATGTTCGGTACGGCGCACCGCGGGCGGGCGGCGTACGCCACCGGCTTCACCGGCCTCGGGGTCGGTGCCTCCAGGTTCGCCGCCGACGTCATGCTCGACCTCGTCGACGGCGAGTCCACCGAACGCACCCGGTTGAAGATGGTCCGGTCCAAGCCGCTGCCGTTCCCGCCCGAGCCGTTGGCCTGGCTCGGTATCCAGGTCACCCGCTGGGCGATGGCTCGCGAGGACGCGACCGGCAGGCGCAACCTGTGGCTCCGGATCCTCGATCGCCTCGGTCTCGGCTTCGACTCCTGAGAGCGTGGGACAAATGCACGGATAGCGGACAACCAAACCTGCATCGCGCGCATCTCCCCTGCAGACGGCCCACCAGGGCCCACCAGACAGGGGAAACAGAATGAACCGCTTCACCACCGCCGGACTTGGCCTCGCGCTCGTTGCCACCCCGCTCGTTGCCACGGCGGGCACCGCCACGGCCAACGACGCCACGGTCCAGCGCGCCGCTGCTCCGGCATACTCGGTCTCTGCTGCGATCAACCGGACGACGGCCATCGCCAAGGAGGACGTGGTCAAGATCCGCGGCCAGGTGAGCCCCAAGGCCGCCGGCGACAAGGTCGTCCTCCAGCAGCGCATGGAGAACAAGAAGACGTGGTCCGTCTCGGGGACGGCGAAGATCAAGGCCAACGGCAGGTTCCTGCTCAAGGACGAACCCAGCACCGCGGGCACCCGCTTCTACCGCGTGCTGAAGCCGGCCGCGGGCACGGTCAAGAAGGGTGTCAGCTCGGAGCTCAAGCTCGTCGTCTACGCCTGGGAGAAGCTGACCCATCGCACCAGTGGTCCCGAGAGCAACATGTCGTTCACGACCGCCACCATCGGCACCGAGCCCTTCAGCTCCAGCCTCGTCACCGAGGCGGCGGGCGCAAACTCCTCCATCGAGTACACCCTGGGCAAGAAGTGCCTCAAGCTGCGGGCGACCTACGCGCTGACCGACTCGAGCGCCACTGGTGGCACCGGCTCGGTGGCGCTGGCGAAGGACGGCAAGAACGTCTTCTCCTACGCCCTCGTGCTCGGCCAGGTCGTCGAGAACAACGAGGTCGACATCAGCGACGCCTTCCGCATCAGCTACTCCACCACCTCCACCAAGGCTCCCGACTCGTACGTCGCGATCGGTTCGCCCGAGGTGCTCTGCACCAAGTAGTCCCAGCCGCGCTCCCCACTTCCCAGTCAGGGAGCGCACCATCGGGCCGCACCAGCCCGAGCGAGCCGCCCGGAGTCACTCACGTGACACCGGGCGGCCCGTCATTTGCAGGTCTGTCGGCGGCTTTGTCTTTCGACACCCCACCGCCCGGCCCGTAGTGTTGCCGCTTGTGGCAGGCACCGATTACGACCAAGAGATCAAGCAGCTCCAGGCGACCATGCACACCATCGGCCAGGTCCTCGACCTGGACAAGATGCGTGAGGAGATCGCCGACCTCGGCGACCAGGTCGCCTCGCCGGACCTCTGGGACGACCAGGACAACGCCACCCGCGTCACCGGCCGCCTCTCGCTGATCCAGGGTGAGCTCGACCGCTTCCTCGCGCTCGAGACCCGCATCGAGGACCTCGGCCTGATGGTCGAGATGGCGCAGGATGAGGGCGATGCCGACACGCTCGCCGACTCCGAGCGTGAGCTGGGCCGCGTCAAGAAGGCCGTCGAGTCGCTCGAGATCCGGACCCTCCTGTCCGGGGAGTACGACGTCCGCGAAGCCCTCATCACCATCCGCTCCGGCGCGGGCGGGGTCGACGCGGCTGACTTCGCCGAGATGCTGATGCGGATGTACGTCCGCTGGGCCGAGCAGCACAACTACCCCGTCGAGGTCTTCGACACGTCGTACGCCGAAGAGGCCGGACTCAAGTCCGCGACCTTCGCCATCCACGCGCCCTACGCCTACGGCACGCTGTCGGTCGAGGCCGGCACCCACCGCCTGGTGAGGATCAGCCCCTTCGACAACCAGGGCCGCCGGCAGACGTCCTTCGCGGCTGTCGAGGTGGTGCCGGTGCTCGAGCAGACCGACGAGATCGAGATCCCCGACGAGGAGATCCGCACCGACGTCTACCGCTCCGGCGGCCCGGGCGGTCAGTCGGTCAACACCACCGACTCCGCGGTGCGTCTGACCCACATCCCCACCGGCACCGTCGTCTCCTGCCAGAACGAGAAGAGCCAGCTGCAGAACAAGGCCTCAGCCATGGTCGTGCTCAAGGCCAAGCTGCTCGCGCGCAAGAAGGCAGAGGAGAAGGCCCACCTCGACGGGATGCGCGGTGACGTGCAGGCGTCGTGGGGCGACCAGATGCGCAACTACGTGCTCAACCCCTACCAGATCGTCAAGGACCTGCGCACCGGCTACGAGAGCGGCAACCCCAGCGCGGTCTTCGACGGCGACCTGGACCCCTTCATCGAGGCCGGCATCCGCTGGCGCGTCGGTGCCGACAAGGACGAGGCGTAGCACTCGACGCCGGACGTCATGAGAATTGCTCGCTCGAACACGCAGTCCCCATGACGTACGGCGGCTGAGGCCTGACGCCCACTCGTGGGGCGCCTACGGACGAGGTCTCTCGACCAAAGTTGAGGTCAGCACGTCGAACACGGCGGCACTGACATCGTCGGGAGGGTCGATGGCCTCTCGTGCGCGCAGCACTCCGAACGCTTCAGCGTCCTGGACGATCCACGCCGTGCCGAGGTGCGACGTGGCGATCCACGTGGAAGGTCCGCTGCTCTCGACCTGCCACTGGGTCACGTTGCACTCGGCGAGCTGTGAGAGGAACTCGGCCCGAGCGGTGGTTGCTTCGTCGTCGGTCCGCCAGACATTGAACTCGATGTCCACGGCACCGCCGGCACCGACCGCGTAGTCGATCCACCCTTCGAGGAAGGGGTTCGGGGCACCACGCAACGGCGGCTCGGCACAGAGCCCGAAGGACGGGCTGTCCGACCCGCCCCAAACTCGCGACCAGGCACCGAAGGCAGTCCTGGCGTCCTCGAGGAGGCGCTTCTTCTCTGCCTCCTCGGCACGGAGTGCCGGCTTGCTGTACGCCCGGAGTGACCCCCCCGGCGACACCGAGCTGTCACGCAACGACGCCACCAACGAGTCGGCGATCATCGCGACCTCTCCGGAGGTGGCGGGAGTCTTGCTGACCGCGAGGGAGATGCCGACCCGTTGCTTCAGTCCGATCAGTCCTGGCCCGTCGACCGCGGTCTGCGCGACCCAGAGGTCGGTGGCGATCCCGCCCTCCGTGCTGGCGAAGTGCTGGACGTCTGCGTCGGCGTCGCGCGGAACACGGGTCGGCGCCCCGCAGCCGGTCAACGAGGAAGTGGCCGCGACCAGCTGGTCGGCCCTCTCAGCAGAGTCCTCGTCGTCGTGGAAGTCGAAGAACCGGCTCACCAACCGGTCGTCGCCGCGGCCCAGCTCGCTGATGATGTCGAGGCCCCGGTCCTCGGGGCCTGGCTCCAGGAAAGACCTCAGGCACGTGCTGGTGTGCGGGAACAGCGTGTCCCCGGTGATGAGTGGTTCCCAACCCTCGGGGGCGAACTCGGCCGGGGCGGGCAGCGGCCGCACCCGTCCCACGTCCTCGTTCTTGTCGTTCTCGGCGACCCGCGAGGAGTCGTCTTCACCCACCATCGTCGGCACGACGAAACCAGCCACGACGACGAGTGCTGCTGCGGCGGCAGTGGCGAGCGCCGTACGGCGACGGCGCCGGGCCTGCTTGATGGCGTTGATGGCGGTCGGGGGAGAAGCGCGGTGCATCACGTCGTCCGCAAGCACGTCGAACGCGCGGTCGATGTCGAAGATGTCAGGCATGAGTGGGTGCTCCGTTCTCGGCGTGGGTGTCAGTCGGCACGGGTGCGCTGGACTCCGCGAGCAGGTCGGCCAGGGCGGCTCGACCCCGCGAGAGGCGGGCCTTGATGGTGCCCTCCGGGCAGCCCTCGATCCGGGCCACCTCGGCGACGGGAAGCTCCCCGAGGTGGTGCAGGACGAGCGCCCGGCGCTGCGCCTCGGGCAGGGTGCGCAGTGCCTGGACCAGGACGACCGACGTCTCGCTCGGTGGCGTCGCGTGCTCGGGCGGTCGGGACCGCGCCAGGTGGTTCATCGCGGTCTTCGTACGCCGCCAGCGACTGACCGCCAGTCGGCTGGTCACCTGACGGACCCAGGCCCCCGGGTCGTCGTACGACTTCAGCGACGACCACCGCGGCCAGGCCCGGCTGTACGCCTCCTGTGCGAGGTCCTCCGCGGCGGCAAGGTCGCCGGTCATCGCGAAGGCAACCGCCACCGTGCGGCGCCAGGTCGCGTCGTAGAACGCGGTGAAGTCGCGCTCTGCTGCTGGATCCATCGGGTCCCCCGCATCGGGCGACGGCCTGGTCGGCTGCCACTGGAGGGAACACGTCCGCGGGCCCCTGCCGGTTGCATTCTCCACCGACAATCCTGTGAGGGGCCGAGTTGGGTCAGGTCCCGCGAAGCGCCTCGAGCACCGCGACGCACCACTCGCTGACGAGCTGGGTGTCCACGGAGGCCCCACCGGTCAATCCGCTGATCTCGCAGCTCACCCACGCGTCGCCGACCAACCCGTGGATCGAGGTCCGGGTCGAGCTGTCCTCGCACCGCTGGATCGCGCTCGGCTCACCCAGGTCAGGCACGGGCTGAACGGGTTCGCACCTCTCGTCCACCACCTCGACGGCCAGATCGACTGCCCGCTCGGTGGTGACCGGGGGAGCGAAGACCCAGGCGCGCGCTCTCACGTCGCCGCTGGTCCAGGCGCAGCCGAACTCGTTGCTGATGGCTTTGCTCCCCGGCAACGGGCCGCCCGGTCGCCAGCTCTGCTCCCCCTCCGGTTCACCCGAGAGCGCTGCCGAGATCGCGTCGCCGGACACCCGGTCGCAGAAGGCTGCTCGCACGATGGAGATGAGTGAGGTGTCGTAGCGACTCAGCGAGGTCGGCGCGAAGGTCGGGTCTCCCTGCCCCAGCGTGGGTGGAACAGTCGGTGGGTTGGTCGAGCAGGCAGCGGTCACGGCGAGCAGCATGCCTGCGAGCGCAGTCGGCGGTCCGGGGCGGCGCCGGCGCTTCGGCGTACGCAATGAGACGAGCACGACGTCACCTTAGGTGTCTTGCTCCACCCCCGGCCGCGTGAGCTCGGGATCTGCTGGGTCCAGCGCGTAGCCTCGGTCGCGTGATTCGCTTCGAGAAGGTGACCAAGACCTACCCCGGCCATGCCCACGCGGCGCTCGACCAGGTGAGCGTCGACGTCGACAAGGGCGAGTTCATCTTCCTCGTCGGCTCATCTGGATCCGGCAAGTCGACCTTCCTGCGGCTGGTGCTGCGTGAATACCGCGCCACCTCGGGTCGGGTCTACGTCGCCGGCAAGGAGATCAACCGGCTGGCGAGCTGGAAGGTGCCGCGCCTGCGTCGCGAGATCGGCACCGTCTTCCAGGACTTCCGGCTGCTGGGCAACAAGACGGTCACCGAGAACGTCGCCTTCGCCCTCCAGGTCATCGGCAAGTCCCGCAGCGAGATCGACAAGCTGGTGCCGGAGACGCTCGAGATGGTCGGGCTCACCGGCAAGGGCGAGCGGCTCCCCGACGAGCTCTCCGGTGGTGAGCAGCAGCGCGTCGCGATCGCGCGGGCGTTCGTCAACCGGCCCAAGATCCTGATCGCCGACGAGCCCACCGGCAACCTGGACCCCACCACGTCGGTGGGGATCATGAAGCTCCTCGACCGCATCAACCGCACCGGCACGACCGTCGTGATGGCCACCCACGACGCCGGCATCGTCGACCAGATGCGCAAGCGCGTCATCGAGCTCGAGCACGGCCGCGTGGTGCGCGACCAGGCCCAGGGCGTCTACGGCTTCTCCAACTGAACTCTTCCGGCTGACTTCTTCCCCCAGCACTGACAGGACTGACACCTCTCCATGCAGCTTCGCTACGTCTTCTCCGAGCTCGGCCAGGGCCTCCGACGCAACCTGTCGATGCACCTCGCGGTGATCTTGACCCTCTTCGTGTCGCTGACCCTCGTCGGTCTCGGCGTGCTCTTCCACCTGCAGGCGGAGAAGGCCGCCGCGCACTGGGGCAGCCAGCTCCAGATCCAGGTGGCGTTGTGCAACGCCGAGGACAGCAATCCCGCATGCGCCAGTGAGGTCACCGACGCCCAGCGGGACGCGATCACCGCCGTCATCGACGAGAACCCCGAGGCGGCCGGCTGGGACCTCGAGACCAAGGACGAGGCCTTCGAGAAGGTCAAGGAGCTCTACGGCGCCGAGAAGTTCGAGGGGAAGAACGCCGTCCTGACCGCCGAGGACATGCCGGAGTCGCTCTGGGTCGAGCTCAAGGACCCCGAGGAGTTCCAGGGCATCGTCAGCGCGGTCCGCGGACTCGACGGCGTCGCCGGGGTCCGCGACATGCGCCGCTACATCGAGCCGATCATCGGCTCCATCAACATGCTGCTGGTGGTCTCGGTCGCCACCGCCGCCTTCCTGGTCGTCGCCGCCCTGCTGCTCGTGGCCAACACGATCCGCCTCGCGGCCTTCGCGCGGCGCAAGGAGATCGGGATCATGCGACTGGTCGGCGCGTCGACGCTCTACATCGCACTGCCGTTCCTGCTCGAGGCCCTCGTCACGGCACTCCTCGGCGTACTCCTCGCAACCGGGGCGCTGGCGGCGTTCATGTATTTCGGCATCGAGCAGCGCGGTCAGGACCGTCTGCAGTTCATCCCGTGGATCGGGATGGAGCAATATGTCGTCGCCGTGGCGATCGTCGCGGTCCTCGGACCGCTGCTCACCGTGCTCCCGACACTCGTGCTGACACGCAAATACCTCAAAGTGTGAGCCGGGCGGGATACCTTCGAGGCGTTCCCTTCCCCGAACGCAAAGTAAGGCCTCCCGGTGCGATCCTTCCCCCGTACCGTCCGCCGCCGCATGGCCGCAGCAGCCGCTGCGGCTGCCCTGGCGCTGGGCGCCCTCGCCGTCCCCACTTCTCTCGATCCAGCCTTTGCCGACGACCTCAAGGACAAGCAGAAGCGCGTCGAGAAGGAGATCCACCGCGCGCACGACGACGTCCAGGAGTCCAGCAAGGAGCTCCGCCGGGCCGGCGCCCGCCTCGACGCCGCCAAGACACAGCTCGCTGACGCGCGTACGGCGCTCGCGACCGCCCAAGGCAGGCTCGCCGTCGCCCAGGAGCGCGACGCCCTGATGCAGGCCGAGCTCGCGCAGGCCGAGGCGGCGCTCGCCCTGGCGCAGAGCGAGCTCGAGCAGGGACAGGACGTCGTCGACGCGCAGCGCGAGATCGTCGGCGACACCATCACCCGCCTCTACATGGAGGGTGACCCCGACCTGATGGCCTTCGCCTCCCTGATCGATGCGGAGTCCGCCCAGGACCTCTCGCGACGCGCGGAGATCAACGCCGTCATGGTGGACACCCAGACCCGCGACTACGACAAGCTCCAGGCCTCCGAGGTGCTGCTCGCCGTCAACGAGGACCACGTCGAGGACGCCCGTGACGACGTCGCGCTCAAGCGCGAAGCGGCCGCCGAGAACCTCCTCACGATGGAGGCGCTCGAGTCCGAGGCCGCCGCCGCCAAGACCGACGTGGTGACCCTGGTGGGGGAGCGGGCGTCCGCCGAGGACGACGCGGCCCGGGCCCGGGCCCGGGACCTTCGCAAGCTCAAGGAGGCCGAGCGCCAGAAGGAACGGATCGAGGAGATGCTGCGCAAGCGCGCCGCCGCGGCACTGCGCCGGGCGAAGGCCAAGGCCGCCGCTCTGGCCGCCGCCAACGCAGCGGCCGGCTCCCAAGCCGCCATGAACGCCCGGGTCGGCCCGACGGCCGGAGTCCTCCAGATGCCCGTCGGTGGGGGCCTGACGTCGCCCTTCGGCTACCGGACGCACCCCATCTACGGCTACTGGGGGCTCCACGACGGCGCCGACTTCGGTGGTGGCTGTGCCCAGCCGATCGTCGCGGCCGAGTCCGGCGTCGTCATCTCCTCCTACTTCAGTGATGTCTACGGCAACCGGCTGATCATCGACCACGGCGCCCTGGCCGGCGCCGGTGTCGCGACGATCTACAACCACGCGTCGCGCTACACCGTCGGCGACGGCACCCGGGTCCAGCGCGGCGAGATCATCGGCTACGTCGGCGACACCGGCTGGTCCACCGCCTGCCACCTCCACTTCACCGTGATGGCCAACGGCAATGCCGTCAACCCCGCCGACTACTTCTGAGGTCTCGCGGCTCGCCATCTAGCTCGGGGAGTCCTCGTCGGGCGGTGAGTGAGCCACATTTTCCGGCTCAGCAAGGTGGCTGTGGGACCGCTGGGCCGGGTGGCCGACGCCGACACGCGGGCGAGCGGTGCGTGAGCCACACTCAGGTGCTGAGGAATGTGGCTGTGAGACCGCTCGATGGTCGAGCGACGCAGGCGGTCAAACCCGGTTGAGGCGTCTGAGAAGATGACCGGATGGCCGCCAAGGAGAAGGATCAGCGCAATCGCCTGATCGCCCAGAACAAGAAGGCCCGCCACGACTTCCACATCGAGGACACCTACGAGGCCGGCCTGGTGCTCCAGGGGACCGAGGTGAAGTCGCTGCGCGAGGGTCGCGCAAGCCTCGTGGACGGCTTCGTCGACATCGACAACGGCGAGGTCTGGCTGCACGGCGTCCACATCTCCGAATACGCGCAGGGCACGTGGACCAACCACGCCGCTCGCCGCAAGCGCAAGCTGCTCCTCAACCGGGTGGAGATCAACAAGATCGAGCGGAAGATCGGCGACAAGGGCTACACCATCGTCCCGCTCAGCCTCTACTTCAAGGACGGCCGCGCCAAGATCGAGATCGCCCTGGCCCGCGGCAAGAAGGAGTACGACAAGCGTCACTCCCTCGCCGAGCGCCAGGCCAACCGCGAGAAGGAACAGGCCGTCCAGCGGCGCCTCAAGGGCATCACCGACTGATGGAGGTGGTGCGGCGCCACGACCCGGCAGCGGTCGAGCGGATCCTGCACGGCCTCCCCGAATGGTTCGGCGTCGAGTCGGCGATTGCGGCGTACGTCGCAGACGCCTCTCGCCTCGTGTCCTACCTCGCCGTCGACGACCGTGAGGTCGTCGGTGTGGTCCTACTGGCCGAGCACTTCCTCCGATCACGCGAGGTCCACCTGATCGCCGTGTCGGCGGCACGTCGTGGCACCGGAGTGGGGGGAGCGCTGCTCGACGAGGTGGAAGGTGACCTGCGCCGCGAGGGAGTCGAGATGCTCGAGGTCCACACGGTCGGCCCGTCCTACGACGATGTCCACTACGAGCAGACGCGTGCCTTCTACGCCGGGCGCCGCTTCGTCGCGATCCACGAGTTCGACAAGATCGACTGGGACGGGCCGACGCTGGTGCTCGTGAAGGCGCTGTGACGACGATGAGCGAGGCGGCCGGCGTCCGCGACTGGTGGGGCCGTCTCGGCCTGCCCGGGCTGGTCGACATCCACACCCACTTCCTGCCGCCGCGGGTGATGGCCAAGGTGCGCGCCCAGTTCGACGCGGCAGGTCCGCTGATCGGCCGCCCCTGGCCGTTGACCTATCGCGACACCGACGACGTGCTCGTCGAGACGCTGAGGTCGTTCGGGATCGAGCGGTTCACTGCGCTGGCCTACGCCCACAAGCCCGGCATGGCCGACTGGCTCAACCAGTGGGCGGCGGACTTCGCCGACCGGGTCCCGGAGGCACTGGTGTGCGGCACCTTCTTCCCGGAGGAGTCGTCAGCGGCGTACGTCGAAGCGCGACTCCACAGCGTCGAGGTGTTCAAGATCCATGTGCAGGTTGGCAACTTCTCGCCCCTCGACCCGCTGCTCGACGAGACGTGGGGGCTGGTCGCCGAGGCCGGGACCCCGGTGGTGATCCACGCCGGCAGCGGGCCGGTGCCTGCGGCGTACACCGGACCAGGACCGGTCGCGCTGCTCCTGTCCCGCCATCCGCGCCTGCGGCTGGTCATCGCCCATCTCGGCGCACCGGAGTATGCCGAGTTCCTCGCGATCGCCGAGACCCACGAGCGGGTGCACCTCGACACGACGATGGCCTTCACCGACTTCTTCTCCGACATGGGCGGCGTGTTCCCGGCTGACCTGCTGCCGAGACTGCGTGACCTGGGACTCGGCGGCAAGGTGCTGCTCGGCTCGGACTTCCCGAACATTCCCTATCCCTACCTCCACCAGCTCGAGTCGCTCGAGCGGCTCGACCTGGGCGACGACTGGCTCCGGGCGGTGTGCCACGACAACGCGAGCGCCCTGCTGGGCGACCGAGAAGGTTTTGAACGCGTTCAAAAGTAGCGTAGGGTCAGCGACATGAAGATCGTGATCCCCGGGGGAACCGGACAGGTGGGTGGGATCCTGCGGCGAGCGCTCAGTCAGCAGGGTCATGAGGTCGTGGTGCTCAGTCGGCGCCCGACCGCGCTCGAGCCGGGCATCAGGCACGTGCGGTGGGACGGCCGGACCGTCGGCGACTGGGCCGCCGAGATCGATGGCGCCGACGCGGTGATCAACCTCGCCGGCCGCACGGTGAACTGCCGCTACACCGACGAGCACCGCGCCGAGATGATGGACTCACGGGTCGACTCGACGCAAGCTGTCGGGCAGGCGATCGAACGCGCCGAGCGCCCGCCGCGGGTCTGGCTACAGACGAGCACGGCCACCATCTACGAGCACACGTACGGCCCCGCCCACGGCGAGGACGGTCGGATCGGCGGTGGGGAGGAGGCCGCGCCGGCCTCCTGGGCCTTCAGCGTGGAGATCGCCCAGAGGTGGGAAGCGGCCCAGCAGCAGGCGGACACCCCCAGGACACGGAGGGTCGCGCTGCGCTCGGCGTTGGTGATGAGCCCTGACCGTGGCGGGGTGTTCGACATCCTGCTGCGGATGGCCCGGCTCGGGGTCGGGGGACCGGTGGCCGGGGGCAGGCAATACGTCTCCTGGATTCACGAGCACGACTTCGTGCGCGCCGTCGAGCTGTTGCTGACGCGCGACGACATCGAGGGACCGGTCAACCTGGCGTCGCCATTCCCGGTGCCCCAGCGCGAGCTGATGAAGGTCCTCCGGAACGGGAGGATCGGCCTGCCGGCGACCAGGCTGATGGCGGAGATGGGGGCCTTCGTGCTGCGCTCGGAGACCGAGCTCCTCCTCAAGAGCCGGCGCGTGGTGCCGGCGCGCCTGCTCGAGGAGGGGTTCGTCTTCGACCACCCCACCTGGCCCGATGCGGCGGCTGATCTCGTGCGTCGCCACCGGACCCGGACGGGAATGCATGCGGCGGTTGTCGGTGTTGACCCCTAGACTGACCAACACAACTCAAGAGGGGCTGATCGGTTTCGACTTGGGACGTTAGTTCCAGGGGAAGCGGGTCGAGAAGCCAGCGTCATCTCGTTAACGATCGCTGGAAAACCATAGTTGCCAACTCAAACCGCAACGACTTCGCTCTCGCTGCCTGAGCAGTGATCGAAGGGTCTGACCGGGCACCCGTCCTCGTCCCGGACCCAGGCCTCATTTAGAGGACTTGCTGATCACTTCCGTCAGGAGGGGTGATCGGGACTTTTTCCTGACTGAGTCTGTCGGCGACGTGTCTGTGCGAGTGCCGGGACTGAGAAAACGACATCACTGACTGCACCCGGAGAAGACCTGGTTCGACGCTCGAGGACGCGGGTTCGATTCCCGCCAGCTCCACGCGCAGAACAATCGGTCCCGGTGGGTCACTCCACCGAGAGCCAGCCCTCTTGAACACGACAGCCGCTCCGACCCACGTCGGGGCGGCTGTCGCTCTCTCTGCGTGCGAGGATTCGCTCGCCATTTCACATCACCACGGGGGTCACATGAGGCCGAAGTTCGTCATCGCTGCGGTGGGGGTGGTGGCTCTCCTTCTTGTGATCGCAGCGGTATGGCGGCACGAGGCCTCGACAGACGACCGTGGGGCAGGCGCGGTTCCGGCACTGCCAGAGGTGGTGAACGCACCGGGCATCTGGTCCGACGATGAGGGCACCGACGGGCCGCTGGCGGCCGTGGGCGCGTCGACTCGAATGAAGGCCACGGGCGTGACGGGCGAGCTGGAGGGCGTGGACATGTTCGGCGTCTCGGCGATCGACGGGCACGCCACCTGGCTGCCTGGCATCGAAGAGGTGGCTGACGTCGCCTTGTCGCCCGACGGTCGGTGGATCGGCTGGAGGCAGTACGGCGCCGCTCGAGGTCAACGGCTCGTCGGCTGGGCTGTCATGGACACCTCAACAGGGGAGGTCCGAGAGCTGCGAGACCTCGGTGCTCCGCGTGTCGGCGATTCCATGCAGGACCTGGCGTTCTCCGGCGACTCGGGTCACCTGCTGACGACCTACAACGTGCCCGCTCCCGGACAGCGACACGATCACCAGTTCGTCGCGTGGGACGTGACGGACGGAACACCCACGGAGATCGAGGCGCCTGCCAAGCACTCGCTGCCCAACCTGGGTTCGGCGCCGACGGGGGTCGTGTGGTCCCGGGGGAACACTGTTTATCGGTGGGAAGTCGGTACCGCGACCGCGCCCACCTCTGAGGTCCTTCCACACGAGGTGGTCATTGCCTCGTGGGGGCCTGATGACAAGGCGTTCGCCTACATCGCAGCACCGAGCCCGGTCGCGCAGAAGGACTCAATCTCCGCGTCGGTGCGCTTGTACGCCGGCACGACGCTGGCCGGGGCTCGAGAGGTGCCCCTGGACCTGCCCAACGGGGTCGACCCGTCCGAGATTCGGGGCTGGACCGACGACCATCACGTCGTCATCGGCGACTACAGGACGATGGTCTACATCGTTGACGTGGTCACGGGGGACGTGGTCGCTCACGACACGCGCGGCTACGGCAAGACGTTCAACGACCCCGTGCTTGCTTCCGGCCTGTGGCAGCAACCCCTTGCAGCGCCCGTACCGCCGCAGGGCACCTCGGACCCACGGACGCCGTGGCGATGGGCTGCTGCCGCCATGCTCCTGGCCTGGGCCGGTGCGCTCCTGGTCAGACGCCGGCGCGACCGGACCAGGACCCAATCTCCGGTTGTGCCTGGGACGGGCCCCATGGCACCGCCTCCCGACCTGCGTCCGCTGGCCACGGCTGCGTTCGGCCTGGTCGTCGTGCTGGTCGACTTCCGGATCGAGAGTTTCGATCTCATCCCCGACCCGCTCGGCTGGGCGATCGCCGCTCAGGCGCTGTGCTCACTGCGCCCGGCGCATCGGGGGTTCTACCTCGCCGGCGTCGCCGCGTGGTGCGCCGTTGTTCCCTCGGTCCCCGAGTGGTTCGGTGTGGAGAGCATCCTGATCACGAGCGCGCTCACGCTCGCCTTGGTCATCGCGCAGTACCAGACGTGCACCGCCATCCTGGCGGTGAGCCCACCCGGCGCCACGTCGGCCGACACGATCCGTTGGTTGGTCGTGAGCCTCGCCATCGCCCTGGTCCTGGCGTTCATCGTCAATTGGACGGATCCCGACTCTGGACTGATCCTTGCCGGTATCGGTCTTGCCGACTTCGCAGTGCTGGTGTGGTTCCTGGTGATGCTGTACGGACTTGGCCGGCAGCAACCGTCGCCGGTCTACCGGCCCGCCGTGTCGAGCTGACGCTTTCGTGGTGGCGCTGGGACTGCTCGACTCGGCGCGCATGACCTCAGCGTCGGCACGGGAAGCGGTGGCCCCTCTGAGTGTCCAGGATCTTGGCGGGATCAGAGTCGCTCAGGCAGGCTTCACGGCCAGGACGGGACAATTCGCATCCAGGATGACTCGTTGAGCCACGCTGCCCAACAGCATCTTGCCCACCGCACTGCGATGACGGACGCCGACCACGATCAAGGTGGCGTGCTCCTCCTGCGCGACATCCAGCACGGCGTCAGCGATGTCGGGCACGACGTCGCGGCGCATCTTCGCATCCATGCCTTCGGCCTTCAGTCGGTCCATGACCTGCTGGACCTCGTCTTCGTGGGCGTAGTGGCTGTCGACCAGGCTGTCGCCGCGGGTCACGTTGACCACGACCAGCGAGGCCTTCCGCAGCTGGGCCTCGGCCAGCCCGTGGTCCAGTGCGGCCCGGCCGTGGATGTCCGGGCTGTAGGCGATGACGACGCTCATGTGTGGACCTCGTCCTTCTCGGTGACCGTTGGGTGGGTGGCTTGACGCTGGCCGCGCAGTTGGACAGCGACCAGGCTGGCGACGATGAGCACCATGACGAGGTAGCAGATGATCGCCGCGGGCTCGCCCCACAGCGTCGAGTAGTCGCCTCGAGAGATGTCGAGCGCCTCGGAGAGCTGCTCCTCCAGACGGGGGCCGAGGATGACGCCGATGATCAGGGGCAGCACCGGAATCGCGAAGCGGCGCATGGCGAAGCCGAGCGCTCCCAACACCAGGAGCAGTCCCAGGTCGAAGGGGGAAGCGCTGGCGGAGTACGCCCCCAACGTGGCGAAGAACAGGATCCCGGCGTAGAGATAGGGCCGGGGGATCTGCAGGAGCTTGGCCCACACGGGGGCGAGGGGCAGGTTCAGCACCAGCAGCAGGGTGTTGGCCACGAAGAGGCTCGCCAGCAGCGCCCACACCAGCTCCTCGTTCTGGGTCATGAACTGAGGTCCGGGTTGCAGGCCGTAGCTCTCGAAGGCGACCAGGATGACCGCCGCAGTCGCAGTGGTCGGAAGGCCCAGCGCGAGCATCGGCAGGAGCGTGCCGGCGGCGGAGGCGTTGTTGGCTGCTTCGGGACCGGCGACGCCCTCGATCGCACCCTTGCCGAACTCCTCGGGGTGCTTGGAGAGCCGTCGCTCGGTGACGTAGCTGAGGAAGGTCGGCACCTCGGCTCCGCCGGCGGGCAGTGCGCCGAACGGGAAGCCGAGGGCCGTGCCGCGGAGCCAGGGCTTCCAGGATCGGCTCCAGTCGGAGCGACTCATCCACGGCCGGCCGACAGGGATGATCTCCAGCGGACTACGACGTAGGTGTGCCGCGACCCACAGTGCCTCGCCCAGGGCGAAGATGGCCACCGCGACCACGACGATCTCGATGCCGTCGGAAAGCTCGGCGAAGCCGAAGGTCATGCGGGGTTGTCCGCTCGACATCCCGACCAGGCCGATGGCCAGGCCGAGGAAGAGCGCGATGAAGCCGCGCAGCTTGGAGGAGCCGAGGACGACGGTGACCGACACCAGGGCGAGCAGCATGATGGCGAAGTACGACGGGGCACCCAGCTTGACCACGAGAGGGCCGACCATGGGGGCCAGCAGGATCAGGAGGACGGTGCCGATCGTGCCGGCCACGAAGGAGCCGATGGCCGCTGTGGCCAGCGCCTGCGCGGCCCGGCCGGTCTTGGCCATCTTGTTGCCTTCCAGGGCGGTGATGACCGAGGAGGACTCGCCGGGGGTGTTGAGCAGGATCGAGGTCGTCGAGCCGCCGTACATACCGCCGTAGTAGATGCCGGCGAACATGATCAGCGCGCTTTCGGCAGGGACGCTGTAGGTGACGGGCAGAAGCAGGGCCACGGTCATCGCCGGGCCGATTCCCGGGAGCACGCCGACGGCGGTTCCGAGCAGCACGCCGAGGACGGCGAAGAGGATGTTGGTCGGGGTCAGGGCGGCGGCGAAGCCGTCGAGGAGAAGGTCCATGTCACAGGACTCCATTCAGGATGCCGGCCGGCAGTGGGACGCCCAGGCCGAGGTAGAAGGCGTAGAAGGTGCCGAAGGAGAGCGCGACGCCGATGGCGATGTCGCGCACCCAGTGGCGGCTCCCGAGCACCCACGCGGCGCCGGTGAAGAGAATGGCGCCGGTGACGGGCCAGCCGAGGGGCTCGATGAGGAACACGTTGACGGACAGCACGGCAACGAGCAGCACCAGCGTGCGCACGTCGCTGCCGCCAGCGAGGTCGACGTCCTCGCCATCCTCGGCGTCAGGGGTGTCACCGCGGGCGGTGGCAACTGCGAGCAACACTGACAGGACCAGCAGGGCCGCACCGACGACATAGGCGAAGGTGGACGGCGGAAGGAAGTCCTTCGACGCGCTGCTGCGCATCTGGGTGCCGTTGTACGCGATGGAGGCGCCGGCCACGGCGAGGAACGCCGCCATGCCGTATTGCGCGGAGTCGACGACGGGTCGCGCGGGAGGCGTCGTGTCAGGCATCTGCTGGGTCAGTTCGGGCATGGCGGGGACCTCCTCGGTCGGCCGGGTGAGTTCGGGCGGCCCGCAGCGGGCCGCCCGAACTCACCATCAGCAATTCGGTGCTAGGCCAGACCAAGGTCGGTGAGCGTGGTGCGGACCCGGTCGTTCTGCTCGGTGAGGAACGTGTCGAACTCGTCGCCAGTTGCGAAGTTGTCGCTCCAGCCGTTCTCCTCCAGCACGTCCTTCCAGGCCTGGGTGTCGTGCATCTCCTCGAAGGCGGCGATGTAGGCATCCACAGTGGCGTCGTCGACTCCGGGAGGGGCCAGCACACCGCGCCAGTTGGTGAACACCAGATCGATGCCCTCCTCGGTGAGGGTGGGGGCGTCGGTGGTGTCGAGCCGCTCGGCGCCCGAGACGGCCAGGACCCGGAGCGAGCCGTCCTCGATCTGGCCCGCGAACTCACCGAGGCCGGACATGCCGACGTCGATCTTGGAGCCCAGCAGTGCGGTGGTCAGGGGCCCGCCGCCGTCGTACTCCACATAGGCGACGTCCTTGGGGGTGATACCGACCGCGTCGGCGAGCTGCATCGGAAAGAGATGGTCGGGGCCGCCAGGAGCCGAGCCGCCGCCGATGATGACGCTGTCGGGGTCGGCCTTCCAGGCCTCGACGAAGTCGTTGACCGTGGTGAAGGGGGAGTCGGCGGGGACGATGATGGCCTCCTGCTCCTCGATCAGGCGGGCGATCGGTATGGCCTTGTCGACGGTCGCGTCGGACTGGTTGGTGTAGACGGCGCCGATGACGCCGAGGCCCATGGTCATCAACAGGTCGTCCGAGCCCTCCTCGTTGAGGAGGCGCTGCATGGCGACGGTGCCACTGGCTCCCTCGACGTTGCTGACCTCGAAGCGGTCGGCCAGGCCCTCGTCCTCCATGACCTTGACGGCCGCGCGGCCGGTGAGGTCGTACCCACCGCCGGCGGCGTTCGGGATCATCATGCGGAGACGCTGGTCGGACAGGTCGCCGCCTGCTTCACCACCGTCAGAGGTGACACCGCATGCGGTGAGTGCCACCAGCGAGACGACGCTCACGGTGGCTAGGGCGGCGCGCAGGCCACGTCGGGTGGTCCGCGTGCGGCGGGGTTTCAGGGTGATGGTCATCCTGGGGCACCTCCTCGGTGAGTTCCGTGGGATCATGTCCCGCGGGTGTGGCGCCGGTCACGCTTGCGGAAGCAATGGAGGTTGTGGTCATTGTGGTCTCCGTCACCTACCGGTCGGCGCCGCGACCCGAGCCTGGCGGGGCAGGTGCTCGTGCTTCAGCTGGCGGTGGTCCTCGGGGTGCTGGCCCTGGTCGCCGTCATCTCCCTCCGGCAGTCGGGCGTGACCTTCGAGCAGCAGGCCGGGGCGCAGGTGCGCTCGGTGGCCGAATACGTCGCCAACTCCTCGCAGGTCCGCACCAAGCTGGAGGAGGTCGCCGACCAGTCAACGGGAGTGGCCGCGCGCGACACCGTCACTCAGCTCGCGCCGGCCATTGAGTCTGCCCTGAGCCTCTCCAGCGCCAGCGAGATCGACATCACCGCACCGGACGGCGAGGTGTTGGTCAGCTCTGACCCGCAGCGAGTGGGCACTCAGGCCGACCTCGATGGCAGCGGCGTCCAAGGAGGTCGCGGCTGGTCCGGACTGCGCGAGGTCGACGGCCGAACGGTCGTGGCCGCGTACGCCCCCGTCCTCTCCGACGAGGACAGCAGCGAGGGGGACTTGGTCGGGTTGGTGCTGGTCGAGCAGAACTACCCCACGGTGTGGCAGCGGCTGACCGACAGCGCGGCTGACCTCGCTGTCTTCCTCGGCGTGGGCACCCTGCTAGGAGTGCTCGGCACGTACGTCGTCTCGCGCGTGGTCAGGCGGCGGACCCGTGGCCTCGGCGTCTCTGAGATCTCGCGGCTTGCCGATCACCGTGAGGCGCTGCTGCACAGCATCCGAGAGGGCGTGCTCGCCGTCGGCACCGACGGGCGTATCACGATGGTCAACGATGCCGCACTACGGCTGCTCGGCCTCGAGCCCGACGCCCTCGGGAAGCCGGCGGCAGGGTTGGGGCTGGCCCATGAGGTGGTCTCGCTGCTCGACGGCTCCGCCGCGGTGGACGAGGACGCCGTGGCCGTGGTCGCAGACCGCGTGCTCGTCTTCAACCGGCGCGCAGCCTCGAGCCGAGGCCGAGGGATCGGCACCGTGACCACCATGCGCGACCGCACCGAGCTGGTCTCGCTCCAGAGCCAGCTCTCCTCCAACCTCTCCATCACTGACACGCTGCGTGCCCAGACCCACGAGTTCAGCAACCACCTCCACATCATCTCGGGCCTTGTCCAGCTCGAGGAGTATTCCGAGCTGCGCTCGCTGGTAGGCAACCTTGCCCGCCGCCGGGCCGAGACATCGGACTTCGTGACTGCACGGGTCAAAGACCTGGCGGTGGCGGCACTGGTGCTGGCCAAGTCGAGCGTGGCCGATGAGCACGGCGTGCGCCTGGAGCTGAGCGAGGACTCGGTGCTGCCTGTGCTGGCGCCGGGCGATGCCGCCGACCTGACGACCGTGCTGGGCAACCTGATCGACAACGCCGTGGACGCCTGCCGCGGAATGGAAGGCGCCGAGGTGATCGTCTCGCTCCAGGCAGGCCACTCCCATCTCCATGTCGAGGTTGCCGACAACGGTCCAGGCGTCCCCGAGGAGCTCCGCGAGGCGATCTTCGTCCGGGGCTTCTCCACCAAGCCCGACGTGCTGGGCGGCCGCGGTATAGGACTGCCGCTGGTGCAGCTCATCTGCGCGCAGCGAGGTGGGAGCATCGAGGTTCACCAAGGGAAGGGCGCGGTGTTCTCCGTGCGGCTGCCCTACTCCTCCAGGAGGCCCCTGTGATCAGCGTGCTCGTCGTGGACGACGACTTCATGGTGGCCAGCATCCATCAGCGGTTCGTCGCGCAGACCGACGGCTTCGAGGTCGTCGGCAGCGCCCGCACCGGGGCAGAGGCGCTGGCACTTGTCGATCAGCTGCACCCCGACCTGGTTCTGCTTGACGTGCACCTTCCCGACATCAGTGGTCTGGAGGTGCTGGCCCGGCTTCGCGCCGACGGCTCCAGGACCGGAGTGGTGATGGTGACCGCCGAGCGCGACGCCGACACCGTCCGAAGGGCGCTGCACGGCGGGGCGATGCAGTACCTCGTCAAGCCCTTCACCTACGACGACCTCGCCGCCCGCCTGGCCCAGGTCGCGGCGGCCATGCAGGAGCTGGCGCCCGGCTCGACCGACCAGGACACCATCGACCGGTTCTTCGGCACAACCCGCCAGGCACCTCGACCGCCTACGTCGTTGCCCAAGGGGCTCAGCTCCGAGACCGGGCAGCTGGTCCTTGACGCCCTGGCCGGTGGAGTCGAGCTCTCGGCCGCCGAGGCGGGTGAGCGACTCGGTCTTTCGCGGGTGAGCGCGCGCCGCTACCTCGAGCACTTCGTGACGACCGGGGAGGCGCAGGTCCGGCTGCAGTACGGCGCGGGACGTCCCGAACGGCGATATCGAAATGTGGCAACTGCGTAGCCGGATGCCGGTGGTAGCAGGTCCGTGTCAGGCGGGTGGAGCGACGGCTGCGTCGCTCCGACCGGAGCGATCGAGGGCGCTGGTGATGAACCCGTCGGCCTTCAGCTCCTCGACGAAGGCGTGCAGGAAAGCGACCGTCTCTGCGCTCCGGCCGCGGGGGGTGCCGACCGCCTGTTGGATCTCCATGAAACGGGGTTCGAGAAGTCGATGGCCAGGGTGAGTGGCCGCGAAGTCGGCGATCGGCGCCCTGATGCCGGCGGCGACCTCGAGCTGGTGCTCGGTGAACACCGAGGTGCCTTCGCTGCCACGGACCACCCGCGCATGCTCCAGGGTCCGAGTGAGGAACAGGTCGTAGGCGGACCCTTCCTTGACTCCGACCCGGACGCCGGGTCGGTCGACATCTGCTCCCGAGGTGAGGACCGAGTCGTCCGGGACTGCGAAGACTCCCTCGATGATGGCGTACGGCGCGCTGAACGAGACCGACTTCTCGCGGGCAGGGTCCACTGCAAGGAAACAGATGTCGGCCTTCCCCGCCCCGATCGCCTCGAACGATTCACGCGCGGCTTCGAAGCAGAGCAGCTCGACGGGGACACCGAGCCGGGAACCGAGCTCACGGGCGATGTCGACGGTGACGCCGGCGGGAGCGTCGGGTGGTCCCTGGGCCAGGACAGGGTTGCCGAGGTTGATGGACGCACGCAGGGTGCCGGTCGGGGCGAGATCGTCGGTGATGTCCACGAGCCGCATGCTGCCAGTCGTGTCGGTCGAGGCACGGTTCGGGTCAGCCGAAATGCAGCTGATCAGCGGCCCCCGAAACCCTGCGTACCAGAGGCAGCGGGTCTCATGCCTCGCCGGGATGTCTCCTCGGCCCTGGCGTCAGCGACCGGGCGGCTGGGCGCCTCCCATGGGCGTAAGGCTTCGATTCTGAGCCGACCACCTGATGGGTACCGTCGTCCAGGAGCGCCGAACGGCGCTCACGCCGATGACCCGAGGAGTGCTTCGTGCCGAAGATCCTGATCGTCCTGACCGGTTCCGACCACTGGACTCTCACTGACGAGACCTTGCACCCGACCGGGTTCTGGGCCGAAGAGCTGCTGTCCCCGATGCAGGTCTTTTCCGACGCCGGGATCGACGCCGACATCGCCAGCCCCGGTGGCAAGACGCCCGTCGTGGACGAGGGCAGCCTTGCCCCGGACACCATCGGTGAGGAGGAGTCGGCGAAGCAGCGCAAGGCGCTCGACGCCCTCGCGGGCCGGCTCGAGTCGACGCTGGTCCTCGCCGATGTCGACGTCAGCTCCTACGACGCCGTCTTCGTTCCCGGCGGGCACGGCCCGATGGAGGACCTCGCCGTCAGCGACGATCTCGGTCGCATCCTCGTGACCATGCTCGATGACGGCAAGGTCGTCTCTTCGGTCTGTCACGGCCCGGCCGGTCTCCTGCCGGCCAAGCGGGCAGACGGCTCCTGGCTGTTCGCCGGACGCAACCTGACCGCCTTCACCGACGCCGAGGAGGAGCAGGCCGGGCTCGCCGACAAGGCGCCCTGGCTGCTGGAGTCCCGCCTGCGCGAGGCGGGCGCGACCTTCTCCTCGGGAGAAGCGTGGGCGCCCTTCGTGGTCGTGGACGACACGTTGGTGACCGGTCAGAACCCGGCGTCCAGCGTCGGGGCCGCGCGGAAGGTGGTCGGACTGCTCACGTCCTGACGACGGAGGTCGATCAGCGGGCGCCCAGGACCTGCGCGGTGTACCAGCGACCGTTGCCGGACTGCACGGCGCGGACCGCCACGAGCCGGAACCGCGCCTCGAGGATGTTCTTGCGGTGACCCGCCGAGAGCATCCAGCCGTCGCTGACCACCGCGCGCGAGTCGCTGTAGCCGTAGGCGACGTTCTCGCCGACGCTGGACAGGTCACAACGACGCAGGATCGGGGCGAGGTCTCGATGGAACATCCGTCGCTGATCGGCCATTCGCTGGGCGTGGCGCTGCGCGAAGCGACCCAGGCACGCGCTCGGCCGTAGTGGCGCCAGGCCGTTGAGGGTCCGGTGGAGGTTCGTGGTGGCGACGGCCTGCGCTTCGTAGTCGAGGTCGGCGGAGGCCTGGGCGGAAGGGGCCTGCAGAGTGGCGGACAGGGCAGAGAGGGTTGCTGCGAGGGCAACGGTCAAGGAACGCAAGAAGGTGGCTTCCGGTGTGGGGGGAGACCGCCGGGGGACGGCCGCCAACGAGGGTGCCACCTCACCCCGAGGGGTGCAAGTGTCAGCGCTACCCTCCCCGACATGGTCGACTGCGTGTTCTGCGGGATCGTCTCGGGCAGGGTGGAGGCGGACGTGGTGCTTGCCCGCGACGACTTCGTGGCCTTCCTCGACACCCGACCGGTCTTCAAGGGCCACGTGCTGCTCGTGCCCCGCAAGCACGTCGAGACCCTGCCGGACCTGCCGGCGTCGCTGCGCGACGGGTTCCTGGCGGCAGCGCAGGATCTCGCCGTGGCGGTCAAGGACGCCCTGGGCGCCCAGGGCTCGTTCGTAGCGATGAACAACACGGTGAGCCAGTCCGTGCCGCACCTCCACCTCCACGTCGTGCCCCGGACCAAGGGCGACGGACTGCGGGGGTTCTTCTGGCCCCGGACCAAGTACTCCGCCGGCGAGGCGGCGGACTACGCCGACCGGCTCCGCGGCGTACTGGAGGACACCGGGCCGACCTCCTGAGCACTGGGTACTAGGGTCGACGCCGACCAGTTCCCAAGTCCTGAGGAGTCATCATGGGTCGCTTCGACGCTCGCGTCGCGGTCATCACCGGAGCTGCACGCGGCATCGGATTCGGTACGGCGCAGCGCTTCGCCAGCGAGGGTGCGTCGGTCGCCATCGTCGACCTCAACGAGGCGGACGCCCAGCAGGCGGCGGAGAAGATCGAGCTCACCGCCGGCGCCACGGCGATCGGGATCGGCTGCGACGTGTCCGACTCCGCTGCCGCCGAGTCGGCGATCCAGCAGGTGGTGGACGGCCTCGGGGGGATCCACATCCTCGTCAACAACGCCGGGATCACCCGGGACAACCTGCTCTTCAAGATGTCCGAGGACGACTGGGACCTGGTCATGGCGGTGCACCTCAAGGGCCCGTTCAACATGACCAAGGCCGCGCAGAAGCACTTCGTCGAGCAGAGGTACGGCAAGATCCTCAACCTCTCCAGTGTCTCCGCCCTCGGCAACCGGGGCCAGGCCAACTACTCCGCGGCCAAGATGGGCATCCAGGGCTTCACCCGGACCCTGGGCATCGAGCTGGGCCCCTTCGGCATCAACGCCAACGCGATCGGGCCGGGGTTCATCGCCACCGAGATGACCGACGCGACGGCCGCTCGGGTCGGGATGAGCGTGGAGGACTTCCGGGCCGCCGCCGCTGCGTCCAACCCGGTCCGGCGCGTGGGCTTCCCAGAAGACATCGCCGCCGCGGCCGCCTTCCTCTGCAGCGACGAGTCCTCCTACATCACCGGCCAGACGCTCTATGTCGACGGCGGCGCGAAGCTCGGCTGAGGTAGCCCACCAGACGAGACGCTCCTCACGTCTGCGACTGAATCCACGCCCAAGGGGGCCACAGGAGCTCCACAGTTCGTCCAAGCGGTTGGATTTTCACCCAGCTGCTGCCTAACGTCGTCGACAGCCCCTGCGCCCCGAGTGCGCAGGGAGTTCGTCAACAGACACACCTACCCCGGGTAACGCCGAGTCCTGCCCGCCCGGGGTGGGCACCCCCGAGTCTTTGCAGATCGGGCAGGAGTGGGGGACCCACAGGTCTCACTGCCGGCCGCACGCGCGCACGAAGCGCCTGGGCGGACGGCTCGGGGTGAAGTCACCGCGAGGTGACGGAGCACCTTCCAGCTCCAACCCGACAGCTCACCTCACAGGCGTGGGAAAGGAATCTGCCATGCCCGTACGACGTCTTGTGCGCTCTTGTGCCCTCACGCTCGTCACCCTCGGAGTCACCGCCACCACCCTGGCCGTCGCTCCTGCCCACGCCGTCGAGCAGGGGGACGACTCCCGCTCTGGTGGTGCCGTCGCGATGACCCAGAGCCAGGTCACGAAGTACGACGAGCGCCAGGCCGCCCGTCAGCAGAGTGCAGCCCAGAGGTTCGAGTCGCGGATCACCTCCGCCAAGCAGACTGCGCTCGCCCAGATGGGCGATCCCTACTCCTGGGGTGGGGTCGGTCCCAACGCCTTCGACTGCTCCGGCTTGATCTACTTCAGCTATCGCCAGGCCGGGTTCGACGTCCCGCGGACGTCCGGCGCACAGGCTGCCTACACCCGGCGTGTCGCCAAGCAGGACATGCGGCCCGGCGACCTGATGTTCTTCCACGCCGGTGGCGCCGTCTACCACGCGGCGATCTTCCTGCGCTGGGAGCGCGGCCGGGCCATGATGCTGGACGCTCCGGGCTCCGGCAAGCGAGTGCAGGTCATCGCGCCGTGGACGGACAGCTGGTTCGGCGGCACGCTCCGCTGACCACCAGTCGGCGAGCGCCGTGCCTGTGCGCGCGGCGCTCGTCGAACTTCAGTGACCGGGGCCACATTCTGGGCGAGCCTGCCACGCGGCCCCCGGCTGTGCGGCGAGAATGGTCCCGAGCTTCCCCGCCCTCTCAGATCGGAGCACGTCGTGCACCCCCGCCTACGACGCATCGTGGCCGCCCTCGCGGCCAGCGCCCTCTTGACCGGCCTGGCTGCCTGCGGCGGCGACGAGAAGTCCCCGGAAGCCAGCCCGTCATCGTCCTCCGAGGAGACCGGCGACGAGGCCACGGAGACGCCTGAACCGCCCGCCCTGTGGCCGCTCACGGGTCTCGAGGTCAAGGGTGAGTTGCCCTCGCACCCGGTGCTGGTCACCAAGGTCGACAACACGTCCTCGAGCTCTCCGCAGATCGGGCTCGGCTCGGCCGACATGGTCGTCGAGGAGCTCGTCGAGGGCGGGATGACCCGGCTCGCCGCGTTCTACTACTCCGACGTGCCCCCGGTCGTCGGGCCGGTCCGGTCCATGCGGGCCAGCGACATCGGGATCGTGCCGACCGGCGCGCACGTCATCACGAGCGGCGCGGCAGCCGTCACGCTTGCCCGGGTCAAGAAGGCCGGCATCCCCTTCGTCACCGAGGGCGCCAAGGGCATCTACCGCGACAACGGGCGCTCTGCGCCGTACAACCTCTTCTCCAACCCCAACGTGATCGCGAAGGGCATCAAGGGCGGCGACGCCCCAGAGCCCTATCTGGAGTTCGGCACCCCTGCCGACTACCCAGGCAAGAAGCCCGCGCGCAACATCTCGGCAGGGTTCGGTGGTCACACCACCACCTGGGCCTTCCAGGGGGGCAAGTACGTCAACACCAACTCCTACGCCGCCCAGGGTGATGCGTTCCCCGCGACCAGCGTGCTGGTCCTGCGGGTCCGCATCGGCGACGCGGGCTACCGCGACCCCTCGGGCTACCCCGTGCCGGAGACGATGTTCGAGGGCACCGGCCCGGCCCAGCTCTTCCACGCCGGCAAGGTCGTCCAGGGCACGTGGAGCAAGGACGGGCTGAACGGCGCCATCAAGCTGTCCACCGACAAGGGCGCCCTCACCGTGCCGGCCGGGCGCATCTGGATCGAGCTCGTGCCGCAGGGCACCGGCAACGTCACCTGGGCGAAGTAGGCAGGCGACTCCCGGCACCTACGCCGTCTCGGCGTCTGCAGGGTCGGGAGGCTCCACTCCCGCGTCGACCAGCGACTGGAGACCGGCGAGGATGAACCCGGTCGCGGCCTCGACCCGCAGCGCGGCTGCCGCCGGGTCGTCGCTCGTGGCGACCGACTCGCCGGCCGACGACATCGCCCCGAAGAAGATGCGGGTGAAGGTGTTGAGCATCTCCTCGCCCAGCTCCCAGGTGCCGGCATTCAGGACGGCCCGGACGATCTCGGTGACGCTCGCGAACGTGGATCGCTCCTCGTGCTCCCGGAACCGCTCGTAGCCCAGCACCGAGGGTCCGTCCTGGATCACCAGGCGCCGGTAGGCGGGCTGTTGGACGACCTCGAGGAACACTTGGAGGCCGGCCTGCGCCTTGAGCCACGGGTCTCGCTGGCCCTTCAGTGCCTTCTCGATCGTCGTCCCGGCAGCCCCCTCCACCCGCTGGAACACCGCTTCGAAGAGCGCCTGCTTGCCGGAGAAGTGGTGGTAGAGGGCGCCCTTGGTGACGCGTGCCCCGGCCACGATCTGGTCGAGAGAGGTGGCGGCGTAGCCCTGCTCGGTGAACAGCTGCTCGGCCACGTCGACCAGGGCTCGCTTGGTGGAGCCGGAGTACGGCGCCCGCCGGCCGGTCACCTTCGGCACCGGCACGTTCGGCATCAACCGGCCGGCCGACGACTTGCTCATGCACCGAGTCTAGGGCCGGTGTGCGGTGTGTGGGCACGGTCACGGCCGCCGTCGCTGGTGTGGCGATGCCGAGTGACATACCGTGAGTACGTACCGAGAGTATGTACCACCGAAGGAGGTGCCCATGACCTGGAACTCCCATCACCGGCGCGGAGAGATCCTCCGCACCGTGATCGCCGAAGCAGACGCCCGACAGGACGGCTGCCTGCCCATGGACGTCAACGGTGTTGCCGAGACGTTCGGAGACGAGCACACCCTGCTCGGAGCCCTGCAGCTGCGGTGGCACACACGTCTCGCCGGCCGCATCGAGCGCGAGCTCATGTCTCAGCCGATGGATCTGGAGGCAGCCGTGATCGCCGCCTGGCACTCGACGGCCAGCGAGCTCCCCGGCATCTTGGCCATCATCGACCACTACCGCGCCGAGCCCGTCGACGACGAGATGGCCGCCGCGATGGAGGTCTCCACGGGCAAGGAGCACCACCTGCTCGCGGTGATGGCCGGTCGGAGCAGCGCCAGCGATGCCCCGAGCGCCCGTGTCGGCGCGGAGATCGCCCAGCGCGCCCGCACCAGGCACGCCCCGGCAGCCCGGACGCTGACCCGGCCGGCGCCGTCGACCCTGGTCGAGCGGATCAGGGCCGTCCTCACCGCTGCCTGACGGACTCTCCAGGAAGGCCCAGCAGGCGGCCCCCCCAGCAGGCGGCCCCCACCGACGCACGCGGTTGCTCCCGACCGCGACCTCCCTCCCTGATGCGTCGGGCGGGGGTCGTCGGTCATGCCTGTTCCTCCCTCGGGAGGTGGGGGGACCACCCATGCGGCGGTTAACGTGACAGGGAGTCGAGCAGCGGCTCACGATCCGCCCGCCGTCATCGGCATAGGCCCTCGCGGATGCCTCGACTGAGAGATAGTGGAGCATGAGAAGCGAGACCGAGGTGGCACCGGGCATGCTCCTGCTCGCCACGGCTGAGCTGGTCGATCCCAACTTCGCCGACTCCGTCGTGCTGCTGCTCGACGTCTCCGAAGAGGGCGCGCTGGGTGTCGTGCTCAACCGTCCCTCGCCCGTGCCGGTGACCGAGGTGCTGGAGCCCTGGGGCTCGTTGTGCGTCGAACCCGAGGTGCTCTTCCGCGGCGGCCCGGTGTCTCCTGATGGCGCCCTGGCCGTGGCCCTGCTGCGCGACGCCGAGCATGAGCCCGTCGGGTTCCGGCCGATCCTGGGGCGGCTGGGGATGGTCGACCTCGACACCCCCGTCGAGCTGCTGGACGGCACCCTCAGCGGACTGCGTGTCTACGCCGGCTACGCAGGGTGGGACGCGCAGCAGCTGCGCGCCGAGATCGCCGAAGGGAGCTGGTATGCCGTGACGGCCGAACCGGTCGATGCCTTCCGCTCCGACACCTCCGACCTGTGGCGTGACGTGCTGCGCCGCCAACCCGGTCAGCTCGCCTGGCACACGACACGGCCTCTTGATCCCGACCTGAACTAGTGGCGTCGGTTGACCTAAACTCAGTGCCCATGAGCACCATCGGATTCTCGCCCGGCGCGCAGACGATCGAAGACCGTCGCACCCAGCCGACCGACGATGGCGACCACGAGCGGTTCAGCCACTACGTCCCCAAGGACAAGCTGACCGAGGCGATGGTGATGGGCACTCCCGTGATCGCTCTCTGCGGGAAGGTCTGGGTGCCGTCCCGAGCGCCGGAGAAGTTCCCGGTCTGCCCGGAGTGCAAGGAGATCTGGGAGTCGATCAAGCCCGGCGGTTCAGGCGATCAGGGTCCCGACGCGTGACGGGGCGGCCTGACGCCGTACACCTCTCGCCCGCCTGGCCCGACCGCGCGGCCTGGGGGACTGCGCCCCTGCTGCGCGCCTGGCAGCAGACAGCGATGGACCAGTACGCCGCCACCTCTCCGCGCGACTTCCTGACGGTGGCGACGCCCGGGGCCGGCAAGACCACCTTCGCCCTGTCGGTGGCAGCAGAGCTCCTCGGCAGGCGGATCATCGACCGGATCACGGTCGTCGCGCCCACCGAGCACCTCAAGACCCAGTGGGCCGAGGCGGCCGCGCGTGCCGGCATCCCGCTCGACCCGACCTACAGCGCCGGTTCGGGCAAGACCTCCCAGGACTACGTCGGCATCGCGGTGACCTATGCCGGGGTGGCGGTCAACCCGCTGGCCATGCGCATCCGCACCGAGCGCTTCAAGACCCTCGTCATCCTCGACGAGATCCACCACGCCGGCGACGCGATGTCGTGGGGTGAAGGGATCCGCGAGGCGTTCCAGCCCGCCACCCGCCGGCTGGCACTGACCGGCACGCCCTTCCGCTCCGACATCAACCCGATCCCGTTCGTCACCTACGCCCCAGGTGACGACGGCATCCCGCGCTCGGCGGCCGACTTCACCTACGGCTACGCCCACGCGCTGGCCGACCATGTCGTCCGGCCGGTGCTGTTCATGGCCTACTCCGGCGAGATGACCTGGCGCACCCGGGCCGGGGACGAGGTCGCGGCGCGACTCGGCGAGCCGCTCACCAAGGACATGCACGCGCAGGCCCTGCGCACCGCGCTCGACCCGGCAGGGTCGTGGATCCCGGCCGTGCTGGCCGCTGCCGACAAGAGGCTCTCCGAGGTACGCCGCCACATGCCCGACGCCGGCGGCCTCGTCATCGCCAGCGACCAGGACTCGGCCCGCGCCTATGCCGCGCTGCTGCGCAAGATCAGCGGCGAGGCTCCCGTGGTGGTGCTCTCGGACGAGAAGGGCGCGTCGAAGAAGATCGGTCAGTTCGCCGAGTCGGAGAAGCGGTGGATGGTCGCGGTCCGCATGGTCTCCGAAGGTGTCGATGTGCCGCGCCTCGCTGTCGGTGTGTGGGCCACGACCACCGGCACCCAGCTGTATTTCGCCCAAGCGGTCGGACGTTTCGTCCGTGCCCGCTCGCGGGGCGAGACGGCGTCGGTGTTCCTGCCGTCGGTGCCCCACCTGCTCGGCTACGCCTCCGAGATGGAGGTCGAGCGCGACCACGTCCTCGGGCGCAAGGTCACGAACGAGGACGACATCTTCGCCGCCGAGAACGAGCTGCTCGCGGCGGCGCAGGCGGGGGAGTCGGCCTCCAGTGAGCTGGAGATGTCCTTCGAGGCCCTGGGCTCGACTGCGTCGTTCGACCGGGTGCTCTACGACGGTGGCGAGTTCGGCCACTCGGGCGAGGTGCACGCCGGTTCGGAGGAGGAGATGGACTTCCTCGGCATCCCCGGGCTGCTCGAGCCCGATCAGGTGCGAGAGCTCCTGCACTCGCGCACGAGCGAGCGGGCGAAGAAGCAGAAGGCCGCTCGCGAACCCGACACGGTGGCCGAGCTGACCACGCACGAGCAGCTCGCTGTGCTCCGGCGCGAGCTCAACGGGCTGGTCGCGGCCTGGCACCACCGCACGGGGCAGGCCCACGGCATCACGCACGCCGCCCTCCGCAAGGAGTGTGGCGGGCCCGCCGCGGCCGTGGCTTCTGCGGAGCAGCTGCACGCGCGCATCAACCGCGTCCGCGAGTGGGCGATCAAGAAGACGTCCTGATTCAGCGGGACGTCGGGTTCGAGCCGACCGTGCTGGATCCTCGGCGCCCTGCGGGGGACGATCCAGCACGGTCGACAGATCGGCCGCCGCCCGCGGGTGCGGACGACGGCCGATTGAGGGCCTGACGAGGGCCAGAGCCCGAGGCTCAGCGAACGAGGCTCAGCGAACGAGGCTCAGCGTTCGAGGCTCAGCGTTCGCACTTGCTGCTGCGTTCGACGGCGCTGCACTTGTCGATGCCCTTGCCGCCGTTGGCGCGGTCGAAGCCCAGGCCGCCGACCAGCACGTCGTTGCCGGCGTGCGCGAGCAGGCGGTCGTCGTCCTGGTCGCCCTGGACACGGTCCTTGCCGAAGTTGCCGGCGAGCTCGTCGTCACCCTTGCTGCCGCGGACCCTGTCGTCCCCGCCGTTGCCCTGGATGCGGTCGGCGTCGTCGCCGCCGAAGATGACGTCGTCGCCGCCCTCCGCGCTGATGACGTCCTCGCCCTTGTTGCCGAACAGTCGGTCGCCACCGACAGTGCCGTTGATGGTGTCGGCATCCTTGCCACCCCGGGCGACCATCTTGGAGCCGGTGCACGTCAGCGTCGGAGCGTCTGCGATGTCCACGCCGCTGTTGATGGTGTCGGCTCCTGCTCGACTCGCGGCCGTCATCGTGCAGCCCTGCAGGTTGATGACGTTGGCGGGGTCGCTGCCCTTGACGGTGACCGTGGCAGTCACGGCGTCGACGTTCTCGAAGTTGCTGACCCGCTGGTCGGCCGTCACATCAGCGGCTCCGGTCTCGAACTGGCCGCTCCGGAGGTCCAGGAGCAGCGCTGTGTAGTCGAAGGCGACCTGGAACAGGTCGGTGCCGTCGCCGCCGTTCCAGGTGGACCCGTCGAGGACGTTGGAGCGGATGGTGATGGTGTCGTCACCACCAGCCATGTCGACGGCGACCGTGGTCGGTGTGGCGCCGGTGGCCGGGTCGCGCAGGACGAAGGTCTCGTTGGCGCTCGTGCCGGTGAACGCGACCGATGTCGCCGTCGACTCGACGACATAGGTCGTGACGTTGCCCTGCCAGCGCAGGGCGACGACGCCGTTGCGATCGAGGACCTTCGTGGTGGCGTTGATCGCGACCACGCCTCCGTCGCTGTCGACCAAGGTGTTGTTCCCCTCGCCGAAGTCGGCCGAGCCGGCGGGGGTCTGAACGCCGTGGAAGATGAGGGTGTCGTCACCGGCGCCGAGGGTGATCTTGTCGGGGTTGGGTTGCCCGGCGACTCCGCTCTCGACCGAATCGTTGCCGTCCCCGGCATCGATCGTCGTGGCGGCGGCAGGGGTGGGGGCGGGGGTGGCCGTGCCCGGCACCACGCAGATGGTGTCGTCCCCGGCCAGCGCAGTGACGGTCGAGCCCTGGCTGACGACGATGACGTCGTTGCCGGGCGTGCCCGTGACGGTCGGCTGACCGGTGCCGTCGATGGTCACGGTCTTGCCCTGGCAGGTCGTGGCGGCGGCGGACTGTGCGCCTGGGGCGGTGAGAAGTGCTGTGGCGAGCAGGGCCGTGGCCCCGGTGGCGGCAAACGAACGGCTGAGATGGCGATGCATGGTTCTCCTCTGATCGTCTCGTGCGGGCAACCCCGTCTGGGGGCCCCGGTGCAGGAAGCACTCAAGGGTGTGATGGGGGCCGTGGTGAGGAAGTTGTCACTAGATTGGAGACATGGCTGCTGAGACCTCCCAGACGCTCGACCGGGGCCTGCGGGTGTTGCGCGTGCTTGCGGAGTCTCCTGAAGGGCTGACCATCACCGAGCTCTCGACCCGGATGGAGGTCAACCGGACGGTGGTCTATCGGCTGATCAGCACCCTCGAGGGCCATGCCCTCATCCGTCGCGATGTGCGCGGTCGGCTGTTCGTCGGACTGGGTGTGCTCCATCTCGCCTCGGCCGTCCAACCTCTCCTGCGGGAGCTGGCCGTCCCGGTGCTGCGGTCGCTGGCCGAGGCCATCGGGTCCACGGCGCACCTCACCGTCGCCGACGGCGACGAGGCGCTCGCCCTGGCGGTGGTCGAGCCGACGTGGACCGACTTCCACGTGGCCTACCGGATCGGTTCGCGGCATCCGCTTGCCGCGGGAGCTGCGGGGAAGGCGATCGGCCTCCTGGACCAGGCCGACGCTTCGGCGTACGCCGTCACGAGCGGTGAGCTCCAGTCGGGCGCCCACGGGCTCGCGGCCCCGGTGCGGGGTCTGGAGGGGTTGCGCGCGAGCGTCGGGATCGTGACCCTCGACGGTGCCATCGACGAGTCGGTCGTCGCGCCGCGGGTCATCGCCGCAGCCCAGCAGGTGGCGGACCGCTTGAGGTGAGGGCGCCTTGGTCCGGGCACCCCGAGGCGTAGCGCCGCTAACCCGTGAGTTCCTCGGCCACGATCCGGGCCACCATCGAACGTCGATCGGCGTCGTCGCGCACCTCGCGGCTCATCTCGACATGGAGGAACCGGGCGTCCACCTCGCGACACCACTCACCCTGGACGTTCTCCGTGCCTCCTAGGCCCTCGCACTGGTCGCCATCGTACTGACAGACATCAAAGCCGGCGTCTTCCAGAGCCTCCGTCACCGGGTCGATCTGTTCGTCTGGAGTGGGTTCGCCCGCGGAGACGACGATGTCGCCGAACTCCTGGGAGTCGGGGTCGTCGAAGCCGTGGAACTGGACGACCGACTGGCGCGAGGTGACGACGGCGCGGTGGACTCGGGCGAACATCGTCCCCGCCTCGTGGGCAACGTCGCTGGAGCCGTCGCTGTTGGAGTAGCGATGCGTGCCTGCCATGAGTAGCACCTGTGCGTCGCCGCGCCGAAACGCTTCGACCCCGATCTGGGGAGTGTTCACGTCGAACAGGGGGTGCGAGACCTCGACGACGAGCTGGTTGCCGGACTCGGCAGCAAACACGTAGAGGCCCCAGCCATGCGGCCAGTTGCCGTCATCGTCCTGTGACTCCGAGACGACCCACGACTGCCGGCCGGTGACGGAGTCAGTGAGCGTCGTGAGGGTGTAGGAGAGTGGCTCCAACAGTCGCATCGCCTGCTCATGATCCCCACGACTGACGGCTGTGAGTCCAGCGATGAAGCGTTCGCCCTCCGCTTCGGTGGGCAGCGTCATGGCGTCGGTGTCTGCTCGGGGGATCTCGGCCACGTAGTCGAGGACGACGTCGAGAAGGTCCGCTGCGGGTGCCCTGGGCGGTGCTGAGGCGGCCAGCGTAGGCAGACAGATCACGAGGGACAGCAGCACGCGAAGTCGCATTCGTCCTCGTCACGTGGTGGTGGATGGGCCAGTTGGGCCGAACGGCTGTACCGGCCGGATCTGTGTGAAAACCTAGCCTTCCCCCCATCTCGAGGTTCACATGTCCCGTCCGGACGCTCGTCCTTGTCGCGCCGCAACGCTGTTGTTCGCGCTGATCCTCAGTGCTTTGACGTGGGCGCCCCTGCCCGCCGTCTCGGCCGCTTCATCCCCCGCCTGGCGGTTCCAGACCCTCAAGGCCCCACCCCGGGTCCAGGTCCTCGACGCTTCGGGTGTGGTCGCCACCTTCACCAACGGAGCGCGTACCGTCAACGTCCGAGGTCCTGTCCGGACCCTGGCCGAACCGGGCACCACATCGGCGACCGTCACCGGTGCGACGCGCGTCCGGTTGTTGCCGACCCCGTTCACAGGGACAGTCGATCGAACCTGGTTGGAGGCCGCCCTGGCGGACTCCTCGCCCGACGTGCTGGCGTTGTCCCTCCAGTACGTCGCCGGTGCACCCACCACCCTCGACGCGGCGGGTCGAGTGGTCTCCGGTGACGCCTCCTACGGACCGCTGCAGCCCGATGGCACCCGTCAGGAAGGGTCGGACTTCAACGACTACCTCGGAGTTCGGTGGGAGTACGACGCGGTGGCCGACCTTCCTGAGGCCACCCAGCTGGGATCCCTCGACTGCTCGGGGTTTGTCCGCATGGTGATGGGATATCGCAGTGGCCTGGCGATGACGCTCGACCCCGACGGCGTGCGCCTTCCACGACGCGCCCACCAGATGTTGTCCTCGGCCCCCGGTCGGGTCACCGTCGCCAGCACCGGCGCACAACCGACATCGACCGCGGGCCTGGCACCCGGTGATCTGCTCTTCTTCGACGCAAGCACCGACGACGGCACGGCAGTGGACCACGTCGGTCTCTACCTCGGTGTGGACAGCACCGGCTCCGCCCGGTTCATCTCCAGCCGCAAGACGGCCGATGGGCCGACCTTGGGCGACGTCGGCGGGAGGTCGACCGTCACCGGCACTGGACACTACGCACGGGCCTGGCGCGCCGCACGACGCCTCTAGTGAACCGCTCCACTAGAGCCAGCCAACCGCCAACAATCCTGCTTCGACGAGGTTGACCATGCCGTAGACGCCCATGGTCGCGATGGCGGCCCCCCATGCGGTCCGCTCGAGCCCTTGTCGCTGGGCGTCGTTGGCCAGGAGTGCGGGGATCATCAGTGTCATCAGCGTGAAGCCGCTCCACGGCACATACCTCCCGCCTGAGGCTTCGATCACGAGGAGCTCAGCACTCCAGGCGACGACCGCACCGACCAGCACCATGGTGGAGAGCTTGCGCCGTCCGAAGACCATCAACCGAGGCATCACCACCTTGGTCACCGTCAGCCAGACCGCCAACGCGACGACAGCGGCGAAGAGCAGATCCAAGGGACGCGGCAGGACAAGGGCCAGGTAGGCGCCACTGATGAAACCGCCTGACCGCAGACCCAACCGGGCGAAGGTGAACAGACCCATCAGCACGCTGGCGACCGCTCCCACGAGGAGCAACTCCCGCGCATAGCCGGTGTTCTCGTCGAAGGGTGGCAGGGGTGCCTGGGTCCCCACAGGCGAGATGGCCAGCAAGGAGGCGAAGAGGAAGACGATGAGCGCCACGATGGATGTCGTTGCGGTCACTGCCAACAGCGTCTTGCGCGGCCCCTGACGGAACATGTCGTGAGCAAGCACTCCCGGGATCAGCATGCCGACGCCGCCGAGACCGAGAAGCAGGGGATCCCAGTCGCTGAGGTAGCCGGCGATCACTGTCGTGACGGAGACGAAGGCGAGACCCACCAGGATCTCGAGCTCGAACTTGCGTCGGCCGTAGATGATGCGCCGCTTCGCGATCACCACGCTCACCACGTAGTAGGTCGCGTAGGCAACGACCAGCGTGGTGATGATCGAGATCGGGGCAGGCAGGAACATCGAGAGATAGGCCGGAACGATGGCACCGCCGGTCGTGAGCTGCACCCGCTCGTAGAACAAGATGCTGACCACGACGCCGATCACGAGGGCTACGCGGGCGACCTCGGGCCGGAAGAAGTACTCATGCATCAGCGGGAGGTCTCTCGCGAGCGCCGTGGGCCCGCCGCATGCGCCGGGTCCCTTGGGGCATGCGGCGGGGGTCCCGCGATGCCGCCAGTTCGTCGTCGTGTTCCCCGCCCCGCATGCCGGCGAAATGCTCCATCAACATCTCCGCCTGGTGGGTGTGGATGTTGACCATCCCCACGAGGACCCCACGAGGGCCCTCGATCAGGGAGGCGATCTTCTCCAGGATCTCTTCCAGGGAGGGGTCGCGCGTCTCTCCGAGGTTGTGGATCCGCTCCGCCGGATAGTCGTGCTCGACCATCGCGCGCGTCACGGTCTCCTCGTAGGCACCGAAGGTCACGACATGGTGCAGGTAGTCCCGCAGGTCTTGAGGAACCATCGTCGCGAACAGCTCGGCGCGCCGCCCCCGGTCGAGCCGGTTGTTGAGGATCCCGATGACGGTGGCGTCGGGAGGGAAGTGGGCCTGGAGCAGCTCGAAGGTGACGATCACGCTCTCGCGGTCGTTGGCGGCGAACATCGGCACCCACAGGACGTCCTTGCCACCGATGTCGTAGTGCAGCAGACGGACGACGCCGACGTCCGGGACGGAGTTCCACATCCCTCGCAGCGCCGTGCGCCGGTCGATGTTCAAGAGCTTGGCGACCGTGAGTCCGATGGCGACGTTGTCCTTGAACTGCAGGTAGTCGAAGCCGAGGAGGTCCTCGTCGACGACCTGGCGAGGGTCGGCGTAGATGAACTCGGACTGGCGGTTCTCGGCGTTGCGCCGCAGGCGGTCCTGCAGGTGCGGACGGCTCTCGCCCGTGATCAGGATGCCGCCTCGAGGGATGGTGACCGACATCGAGTCGGCGATCTCCTCGAGAGTCTCGCCCATCTCCTCCTGATGGTCCTCGCGGACGTTGGTGATGATCGTGATGTCGGAGCGCACGATGAAGTCCTGGGAGTAGGCCTGGTAGAGCGGCCGGACGGCCATGCACTCGATGATCAGGGCCTCGACGTCGGAAGTGACGTGCTGACGCACGATGTCGACCTGCTCGTTGATGGTCGGCGCCCCCCGGCGCTTGATCGGATCCTCCTCGCCCTGGGGGCCGATGACCCGGGCGGCGCTCCCGGTCGTCTTGGCCACCGTCACGTAGCCGCCCTCCCGCAGCACACCCGCGACCAGGCGCGTGACGCTCGACTTGCCGCGAATGCCGTTGACGTGGACGCGGATGTCGAGCTGGTCGAGGCGGCGCTTGTGCCGAACGATGGAGTGTCGCCAGTAGGCGAAGACCGCAAGGGCCACCACGGCGAGGAACACGATCGAGGCGCCGGCGCCCGTCATCAGGGCCGCGCCTCGTGAGCTGGTTCGTCGAGCGCAGCCACGGCGGCATCGATGAGTGCCTCCGGGGTCGGCAGTGACGGGCCGAACTGCGCGAGGCCGACGTTGACGTCGAGGTCGTCGGTCATCAGCCGTTGCTCTCGCTCGGAGCCGAACGTGAAGCGGGCGTCGGCCATGGCATGGAGGATGTCTCCGACGACGTCCCATGCCTTGGCAGAGGTGGCCTCGGGCAGGACCACACCGAGCCGATCGACCGCGAGCGCGAAGGGCACATCGCCGTCGCCGACCCGGCTCTCGACGATGCGAGCGGCGGCTCTCAGGGCAGCTGCGGCACCGTCCTTGGGGAGGTCAGGGTTCGTGATGTCCAGACCGAGCACCACCAGACACAGTGGTCGTCGATTGTCCCTCGCGCGTTCCACCTCCTCGGTCAGTCGAGCCATGGCGGCGTCCTGGCCGAACAAACCGAGCGAGCCGTAGACGGGCTCGAACGGGGACGGCACGTGGGTCTCAGATGGGCTGCGGAGGCGGGAGGCGGCCAGCCCCGCGGTCACCCCGGCCGCAACGATCCCCACTGTCTCGATCAGGGCCGCGACGAAGTCGGGCTCTTCCCAGTGCCCGGTCAGTCGTCGCCAGGCCACGAGGCCGGCGGCACAGACGATGCCGACCACAGCGCCACCAAAACCGTCGACCATCAGCGAGACCAACGCACAGACCGCAACGGCGGTTGCGACGGCGAACGGGACCGGTGGACGCTCGGTGAGGCCGGCCAGCGACGACACCAGGATGGTCGTCACCATGACTGCCACTGCGGTGTGACGATCAGTCCAGGCCCAGGTCACGCGGACCATCGATCGTCCCTTTCTGCTGGTAGCGAATGCGAGCCCCGATGATCAGGAGGCCCGTCGCGATGAGCCCCACGATCCCTCGCAGCAGCGGGTCAACCCAGTCCACTCGAGCCTCCTGCGCCTGCCGTTCTGACTGGCGTCCGGAGCGGTAGCACGAGTTCGAACCTGCTCCCGGAGGCGGAGGTGGTGGCGCTCAGGGGTCCGTTGCGGACCGTGGTCTGACGCTGTCTGGACGTGACGTTCGAGGTGGCTCCCTCGTCGGTGACGAAACCGCCGGAGGCGCGCAGGAGGTCGCCCACCGGCATCAGGCGGCCGGGGCTCGTGACCGACACCCGGACGTGCTCGGATTCCCTCGTGAGGCTGACGTCCGCCCGCTGCCCGGGGCCGAGGTGATGGAGCGCCGCCATGACCACGAGGGACAGTCCCTGGCCGAGATCCGGTCCTTCCCAGGTCACGTAGACAGGTTCGTCTCCGGTCCGGACCTCGAGATCCTCGGGACGAGCCGCTGAACCCACGAGGCGACAGATGCGTTGGACCAGGGCGGTCAGGTCCACCCTGAGCGGCCCGGAGGGGCGCCGAGTGCGGGTGCTGGCTGCGGACTGCGCAAGGTCCTGGGTCAATGCCTCCACCGCGGCGAGCCGGTATCTCGCCTGCTCAGCCATCCGCGGCAGGCGCGGGTCGTCGGGAGTGTCGACCAACGCGGCGGTGCTACGGACGACGTCACCGAGGCGGGCCACAGGGCCTGGCAGTCGGTGCGCAAGAGCCTCCAGGCCGGCCACCTCGCGAGTCTTCATCCGGTATTCGATCTCGGCAACCGTCATCGCGGCGAAGTCCTCGAGGATCTCCACCTCCGCCTCGGACCAGCGGCGGGGCGTTTCCTCGAAGACACACAGGGTGCCGAAGATGTGCCCGGTCGAGATCTTCAACGGTGCACCGGCATACGCCTCGATCCCGTCCTCGGTGACCAAGGGACTGTTGCGGACCAGCGGGTCTGCCCGCGCATCCTCGATCAGGAACGGCTTGCCGGAGGCCACAGCCACTTTGCAGAAGGACCGGTCGAGGTCCGAGCCCGACTCCGAGGCCATGCGACCCGACAGCCCGACGTGGCTCTTGAACATCTGTCGGTTCCGGTCGACCAGGGAGACCATGGCGCCGTCCACCCTCAGCACGGTGCGCGCTAGTCGGGTGATCCGGTCGAACGAGTCGTCGGTCTCGGACGGCTCAAGAAGGCCGGAAGCTTGAAGACTGGCCAGCCGTTCCTCTTCCGAGACGTCACCTACTGCCTGATACAACCGCGCCGCCTTTCAACTTCCGAGATGTGAACATGTGAATCGACCGTACCCGAGGGGTCAGGGCTCCGCGGACGTATCAGACCGGAACCGGTAGCCCTTCGAGGCCGACCCGCTGTACGGATTTCTCCTGTGCGGGAGCGACGGCGGCGCGGGCCAGGGGTAGCACCCGGTGCACGATCTGCGCGGCCAGGGCGATCACCGTGGTCGAGCGTTCGATGCCGGGGTCTGCCAGCACCTGGTCAATCACCCGTTGCAGGTCGGCGTTGGAGCGGGCCACGACCCGGGCCCACATGTCGCCTGCGCCGGTGATCGTGTATGCCTCCAGCACTTCTGGGATGTCCGCGAGGTACGCCGCCACCGCCTCGTGGCCCGCCCCCTGGCGGATCTCCAGGGTCAGGAAGGCCGTCACCGGGAAGCCCAGTGCCTCCGATGACAGCTCGGGGCCCCACCCGGTGACCACGCCGGTCGCCGCCAGCCGGTCCAGCCGTGCCTGCACGGTCCCGCGCGCCACCCCGAGGCGTCGACTGGCCTCCAGGACACCGATGCGCGGCTCGGCGGCGAAGAGGTCGATCAATCTGCTGTCAAGATGGTCCATCTGACGTCGCTCCATCAGTCAAAGTGTCCAGTGTTTCGGCGTACTGTTGCACACGTTGCGGGTTTGTTGCTGTAGTGGGCGCCATGACGGACACCACGCTGACAGTGCTCACCACCGAGGAGCAGCAGGCCGGGCTCACCCTCGAGCAGCTTCAGCAGCTGGTCGGACTGGTGGACTACGACGCGTCGAGCGACCCGTTCCCGGTGATCGCGCAGGACGCCGTGTGCTTCGTGGTCGGCAACGCGACGCAGTCCGCGAACTTCTACCAGCTCGCCCTCGGCATGGAGCTCGAGGCCTACCGCGGTCCGGAGACCGGTCACCGCGAGTCCAAGTCCTACGTGCTGCGCAGCGGCTCGGCCCGATTCGTCTTCACCGGCGGCGTCACCCCCGACAGCCCTGTCCTCGAGCACCACCGCAAGCACGGAGACGGCGTCGTCGACCTGGCCATCGAGGTCCCCGACGTCGACAAGTGCATCGCCCACGCACGCGCCACCGGTGCGACGGTGCTGGTCGAGCCGCACGACGAGACCGACGAGCACGGCACCGTGCGGCTGGCCGCGATCGCGACGTACGGCGAAACACGGCACACCCTCGTCGACCGCTCCAACTACAACGGTCCCTACCTGCCCGGCTACGTCGCGCGGGAGACTGCCGTCACCCGCCGCGAGGGGCACCCCAAGCGGCTCTTCCAGGCCATCGACCACTGCGTCGGCAACGTGGAGCTCGGCAAGATGGACGAGTGGGTGACCTTCTACAACAAGGTGCTCGGCTTCACGAACATGGCCGAGTTCATCGGCGACGACATCGCCACCGACTACTCCGCGCTGATGTCCAAGGTCGTCGCGAGCGGCAACCACCGCGTCAAGTTCCCCCTCAACGAGCCGGCGATCGCGAAGAAGAAGTCGCAGATCGACGAATATCTCGAGTTCTACGACGGCGCCGGCTGCCAGCACATCGCGCTGGCGACCAACGACATCCTGCGGTCGGTCGACATCCTGCGTGACAACGGCATCCAGTTCCTCGACACCCCGGACTCCTACTACGACGACCCCGAGCTGCGCGCCCGGATCGGCGAGGTGCGGGTGCCGATCGAGGAGCTGAAGAAGCGCAAGATCCTCGTCGACCGCGACGAGGACGGCTACCTGCTCCAGATCTTCACCAAGCCGATGGGCGACCGGCCGACGGTCTTCTACGAGTTCATCGAGCGCCACGGCTCGCTGGGGTTCGGCAAGGGGAACTTCAAGGCCCTCTTCGAGGCGATCGAGCGCGAACAGGACCTCCGCGGCAACCTCTGAGCCCCGGGAGGAGTCCCCGGCTAAGCGGGGACTCCTGCACTTCCTGACCGAGATCTAGGCCATGAAGCGACAGAGTCCCCGGTTAAGCGGGGACTCATCCACGCCCAAGCAGCGCCGCCGCGTCAGGTCGATGCGGCGGCGACCCGCATCTCCTTGACGTCCTCGACACCCGAGGCCATCGCCCACCGGATGGTGCCGGTGGCCAGGGTCCCCAGCGCCTTGACGACCGTGCGCTCGGAGACCGGAAGCCAGGGCAGCCGCAGAGGCAGGCGCGTCCAGCGCGGCATCAACGCGATGCCTGCAGCCATCAGGACGCCGTAGGCCGGCCGGGCAGCCAGGGGCAGGTCCGGGTGCAGGATCAGGAACCGGACCGCACTCCTCGCCTCGTCGGTCGCTCCCAGCTCGGGGCGGAAGTCCTCGAGCACCTCATGGAGCTGTGCGACGGTGGTCGGCGGATCGATGACGCCGAGCTTGCCGGCGACGACCGCGGCCTGAGCGACGTAGGCGTCACAGCCGGCGGCGTCGAGCGGCCGGGCGCCATACGTCTGGTGCGCGAGTAGGAAGCTGTCGACCTCGGCGGCGTGCACCCACGCCAGCAGGTGGGGGTCGGAGGCGACGTAGGGCGTGCCGTCGGGCATCGTGCCGGTCACGCGATCGTGGATGCGGCGGACCGCCCCGATCGCCTGCTCGGCGTGGTCGACAGTGCCGAAGGTCGTCACCGCGAGGAAGGTGCTCGTGCGGGCCAGACGTCCCCACATGTCGCCGCGGAAGCCGGAGTGGTCGGCGACGGCCTGCATGGCGGCGGGGTGCATGGTCTGGAGCAGGATCGCCCGGATGCCGCCGATGAACATCGACGCGTCGGCATGGACGCGCACGATCTCCGAGTCGTTGTCGAACAGCCGCGGCCCGGGGGTGCCGTGGATCCGGTCGCGCTGCCGCGGGCCGTCCGGCCCGGCCACCCGGGTGAACAGCTCGTGTCCGAGGCGGGTGCGTAGGGATCCCATACGGCGAGCGTACGAGGGGGGTCCTCGTGCCCCGCCGGTCTGGCACGCTGGGACTCATGATGATCCGACCGGCGGAGCTCGCCGCGATCAAGGCCGGCAGGATCGATCTGGCCTTCCGTCGGTGGGCGAAGCCGCGGGTGGTGGTGGGGACACGGATGCGCACCGCGGTGGGCGTCGTCGAGGTCACCTCGGTCGAGCGGGCCGGTCGCCTCACGGCCGCTGACGCCGAGCGGGCGGGCGCTGCCTCGTTGCAGGCATTGAAGGCGGCCCTGGCCGCCCGACCCGACGACCCTGTCTGGTGCATCGGGCTCGCTCATGTCGGCCCGGACCCTCGAGAGGCGCTCCGCGAACAGGTCCCCGACGAGGGCGAGATCGCCGCGATCAACGCCCGCCTCGACCGGCTGGACAAGGCATCGGCGTACGGCGCCTGGACCCGAGCGACCCTGGACCTGATCGACCTCAACCCGACCGTGCGCGCCCCCGACCTGGCAGCGCAGGTGGGACGCGAGACGGCCGACTTCAAGAAGGACGTCCGCAAGCTCAAGGAGCTGGGCATGACCGAGTCGCTCGACATCGGCTACCTCCTCTCGCCGCGCGGACAGGCGGTGGTCGACGCCGGACTCCCCACTCCGCGCGAGCGTGCTCCGCAAGCACCTGGGACGCGGCTGCCCAGGGTCGGTGCCCCGGCGACCCGCGCGCTGCGGGCAGCAGGCATCACCACGCTCGAGCAGGTTGCCGCTCTCACCGAGGCCGAGCTCGCTGCGCTGCACGGGGTCGGTCCGATCGCGATCGACCGGTTGCGCGCCGCGCTGGCGGAGCGCGGGTTCGGATTCCTGTCTTCCTCAACCTGACTGACGTCAGTCAGGCGCAGCGCCAGCCTGACTGACGTCAGTCAGGTTGGCGGAGGCGCGCTCAGTGGACGATCAGGCCGACGCCGAGGGTGCCCATGAGGACGGCGATGCCCGAGTCCAGGACCCGCCAGGCCGACGGTCGGGCGAACAGCCCGCGCAGGAAGCGTGCCCCGAAGCCGAGGGTGGGGAACCAGATCAGGCTGGCGACGATGGCACCGGCGCAGAACCACCAGCGCTGGTCGCCGAAGCTGTTGGCGACGGTGCCGAGCATGAGGATCGCGTCGAGGTAGAAGTGCGGGTTGAGCCACGTCAGCGCGAGCGTGAGGAGCACGGCCCGACGAGTGGTCATCGAGGTGCCGCCCTCGGCGTCGAGCGCGGCCGGGCGCCAGGCACGCATCGCCGACTGCACGCCGAAGGCGAGGAGGTAGAGCCCGCCACCGATCTGGGCGATGGGCAGCACCGCCGGCCAGCGCTCCATGACGACGCCGAGGCCGGCGACTCCGACGGTGATCGCCAGGATGTCCGAGAGCAGGCACACCAGGATCACCGGGAGCACCTTCTCGCCACGGATGCTCTGACGGAGGACGAACGCGTTCTGTGCGCCGACGGCGACGATGAGGGCAAAGCCGGTGAGGACACCGGTGAAGAAGATGTTCAACATGTATAGAACAGTAGGTGAGACATAGCCTTCAATCCAGCGAAGTATTTTCAACAATCATTAGACTCTCTTACTATGAAAGACGTCACTCAGATCGACCCCGTCGCTCTGCGCACCTTGGCCACCGCTGTGCGGCTCGGGACCTTCGAGGCCACGGCCCGAGAGCTGCACGTCACGCCCTCCGCGGTGAGCCAGCGGATCAAGGCCTTGGAGACCTACGTCGGTCGGGTTCTGGTCCATCGGGTCAAGCCGCTGGAGGCGACCGAGGCCGGCCAGGTGCTTGTCCGGCTGGCCGCCCAGACAGAGCTGCTCGAGCGGGAGGCGGTGTCGGAGCTGCTCGAGGGGGAACAGCACGATGACGAGACCCCCTTCGTCTCCGTGCCCATCGCGGTGAACGCGGACGCGCTCTACACCTGGCTGATCGACGCCCTCGTTGCGGTGCAGGCCAGTCACCGGGTCACCTTCGAGATCGTCCGGGAGGACCAGTCGCGCACCACCGAGCGGCTGCGACGGGGCGACGTGATGGCCGCGGTGACCTCGGATCCCCGGCCAGTGCCCGGGTGCCGCGTCGTCAAGCTCGGCATCATGCGCTACCGCGCGGTCGCCTCGTCGGAGTGGATGCACGCTCATCTGCCCGACGGGCCACTGACGACTGCTCTGGCGCGGGCGCCGATGGTCGCCTTCGACCGCAACGACACCCTGCAGCACGACTTCTTGCGCAAGGTCACCCGCCGCCACCTCACGCCGCCGGTCACCTGGATCCCGTCGGTCGGCGACTTCGACAACGCCGTACGACGAGGAATGGGGTGGGGGATGATCCCCGAGACCCAGGTCCGCGCGGACGTCGACGCGGGCCGCCTGGTGGAGTTGGTGCCGGGCCGCCGGACCGAGGTCCCGCTGTTCTGGCAGCACTGGCGCCTGGAGTCGCCGCTGATGGCCGACCTCACGAGCGAGATCACCGGCGCGGCCCAGGGATGGTTGGGCTGAGCCGAAGGTCGGGGCGGCGGTCCGACACCGACACCGCCTCGGAGGGCTGGGCGACTAGGGTCGGTTGCTCGTGGGTCACAAGGGGGGATGAAGATGGCGTGGTTCCGGCTTGCCCTGGTCGTCGTGGCGTGGGCCGTGACGTTGACGGGTTGCACGACCCAGGAGAGCGAGAAGTCCGTGCCGGCGCCGAGCTCCCCTGTGACGGAGGTCCTCGACGAGGACGAGCAGTTTGCGTCCTACGCCGAACCCCTGATCGAGGCAGAGGTGATCGAGTGGAGCTCGGTCACCTACGACGACGGATCGCTGGACGACGAAGTGATGGCGGTGACCGGGCGTCTTGTTCGAGGGCAAGGGAGCGAGGTCACGGTCACCGTCGCCACGAACCCGGTGGACATGAGCTTCCTCGTGTGGGGCGACCAGGTCCTGCGTCGGTTGACGGCCGGACCGGCGACGGGCTGCTGGGTAGACGTGACGGACACTCCCCGGTGGCTCAAGCCCCTGCCCGCGCAGCTGGACCCGACCTATCCGCTGACGCGCGTCCGGGTGGTCAGGGCAGCGGTCAGCAGCGTCACCACCATGTTCACGGGCTCGGATGCGTTGGATGCCTTTCCTCGTGGGCTCGTCAGGACGCTGTCGAACCGGTCCGAGACCAGCGAGTCGGAAGTGCACGTCGCGACGCGGTCCGACTCGGCGATCGCCTACACCGTGCACCTCGGGTTCATCCCTCTCGTCGAGGACTCCCACAGGCTCGGGAGTCCGGCGGTTGAGGTGATCATGACGCCGTCGAGTGACGACTCTCCTCTCGAGGAGCCACCACCGGGCACGGTGTTCCAGGTCGGCGGCGCGCCCACGGCACCGTGCCCAGCAGAGGTCTAGGCGACATGCCGACGTACCTCGCCTTCCTGCGTGCCATCAACCTCGGAGCGAAGCGCAAGTTCCCCAAGGACGCGATCAGGGGCGCCTGCGAGAGCGCCGGCTTCACCGACGTCGAGACCTACATCAACACCGGCAACGTCCGCGTGACCTCGTCGCTCCGCTCCCGAGCCAAGGTGGAGGCTGCGCTGGAGGCCGCCTTCCTCGACGCCGCGGGCTTCGAGGTGCCCACGATCGCCTTCACCCAGGCCGACTTCGCGCAGATCGGCAAGGATGCTGAGGAGCTCACGGCACGACGCGAGCTCGCGCGGCACTACGTCCTCCTGCTCAAGGAGCCCGCGGCAGACGCCGCAGGCATCGAGGCGCTGTCCACCGACGAGAACCACGCCGTCGTACGCGGCCGTGCCTGTCACCTGCTGCTGGGACCGAGCTATGAAGCTGGCGGCGTCGACCCGCTCCGCGTGGAGAAGCTGGTCGGCGTCGCCACCAACCGCAACTACAACGTCGTCACGACACTCGCCAAGAAGTGGTGCTGAGCATGCACAGGTCACGGATCGCAGTCGTGCTGATCGACCACCCGGAGCAGTCCTACGACGCCGCGGCGACCTTCTGGGCGGCGGCGCAGGGGGCACAGCGCCAGACCGACCCTGAGCCGCCGTACGAGTCCCTGGCCCGCCTGCCCGGCAACGTCGCGCTCGAGCTGCAGAAGACCGGGAGCGGTACGCCGCCGCGCATCCACCTGGACCTGGAGGCCGACGACGTGGCGGCCGAGGTCGCGCGACTCGAGGGCCTGGGAGCCACGGTCAGCGAGCGTGCCGACGGCTGGGTCGTGATGGCCGATCCCGGTGGGCTGGTGTTCTGCGTGGTGCCCGTCTGGACCGATCGCGCGGACTTCGACCGGCACGCCACCACCTGGCCCTGACCGGCGCGTCCCGGGCGAGGGCGGTGAGGCAGCGCCCTTCTCGTGTGTCACGATGGCGCGATGTCCGCCGCAAGCCCCGTCGAGCTCGATCCGACGCTCTCCCCGGACGAGATCACCTTCCTCGCCAAGCCGTGGGTGACGATCGTGTGGAACGACCCGGTCAACCTGATGTCCTACGTCAGCTACGTCTTCCAGAAGTACTTCGGCTACAGCGAGGCCAAGGCCGACAAGCTCATGCTCGAGGTGCACAACGACGGGAAGTCGGTGGTCTCGACGGGCACCCGCGAGGAGATGGAGCGCGACGTGCAGGCCATGCACGAATACGGGCTGTGGGCGACGATGGAGAAGGCAACCTGACGTGGGCGCCTTCACCCGTCACCGGAAGTCTCGCCTGGTCATCGCCAACTTCACCGGCTTCGAGGCAGACCTGCTCAGGTCGCTGGCCTCCCAGATCGTCGAGCTGCTCCGCAACGAGGCGGCCGTGCCGGACGACGCTCGCGACCCGTTCGAGGCGATGATGGACTTCTCCGGGCCGACCAGCGAACCCGAGGACCCGGTGCTCCAACGGCTGTTCCCGACGGCCTACCCGGAGGACCCTGAGGCCGCCGCCGAGTTCCGCCGCTTCACCGAGGGCACGCTGCGCGACGGCAAGGCCGCTGCCGCCTGCATGATCATCGACTGCCTCGAGGAGGCCGGGCTGCCGCCCGAGCTCACCGAGGACGGACTGATGATCGACGTCGAGCTCGACGAGCCGACCGCGGAGACGTGGATGCGCTCCTTCACCGACATCCGGCTCGCCCTCGCCACCCGGCTCGGCATCGAGGACGGCGACGAGGCGACGTGGCTGGCGTTGCCCGACGACGACCCGCGGGCTCAGGCGCACGACATCTACGAGTGGGTCGGGTGGCTCCAGGAGACGATCGTGGAGGCACTGACCGCGTGAACCCGATCCCCGACTTCATCCTCGAGATGCGCGAGATGATCGGCCACCACCCGCTCTGGCTCCCCGGCGTCACCGCCGTGATCACTCGCGGTGACGGGCACGTGCTCCTGGTCAAGCGCTCCGACAACGGCGCCTGGACACCGGTGACCGGCATCGTCGACCCGGAGGAGGAGCCGGCTACCACGGCGGCCCGCGAGGCGCTGGAGGAGACCGGCGTGGTGATCAGCGTCGACCGTCTCGCTGCGACCACGGTCCTGCCGGAGTTCACCTTCGACAACGGTGACCGGGCCGCCTTCCTCGACCTGACCTTCGCCTGCACCTGGCTGAGCGGGGAGGCGTACGTCGCCGACGACGAGTCCACCGAGGTGCGGTGGTGGCCGATCGACGACCTGCCGCCGATGTCGGAGCACATGGCAAGCCGAATCGATGCGGGGTTGTCGAAGGAGCGGGAGGCGCGGTTCGTCCGACCGCCGGGGTCCACCCCGGTGCCGCCGCGACCCGAGACCTTCCGTCCCGACCGCCCGGTCCTGGGCGTCGACGCCTGTACGGCCGGCTGGGTCGGCGTGCTCGTCGGACCCGAGGGTCGGCCGACGGTCCACGTCGCGGACTCGATCACCACGTTGATGGCGCTGGTCCGCGAGTCAGCGGCTCCAGCGGTCGTGGCGATCGACATCCCCATCGGGCTGCCCGACAGCGGCGGTCGACGTGCCGACGCCGAGGCGCGCCGCGAGCTCGTCGGGAAGGGGTCGTCGGTGTTCCCGACGCTCACGCGTTCGGCATACCGTGCCGAGAGCTACGAGGAGGCGCGAGCGGCCAACCTGGCAGCGACAGGTGGAGACGCGAGTGCCAGCGCCCAGGCCTACGCCTTGCGACGCAAGATCCTCGAGGTCGACGACTGGGTCCGGTCGGCTCCCGGCACCGAGGTGATCGAGGTGCATCCCGAGCTCAGCTTCGCCCGGATGGCTGGTTCGCCGCTGCTGGTGTCGAAGAAGGACTCCGCGGGTGTCCAGGCTCGGCGGGACGCCCTGCGCTCCCAGGGGCTGACCGCTCCAGCCTGGTTCCGGGGCTCCGGGTTCGCCGAGGACGACCTCCTCGACGCCTGCGCGTCCGCGTGGACCGCGGCTCGGCACGACTGCGGCGACAGTGAGTCGTTCCCCGCCGAGCCCGAGACCTTCAGCGACGGGATCCCGGCCGCGATCCGCGTCTGAGCGGCGTCTGGGTGTTGCGCCTCACCCGGAGTGGGTGGTGACGCCGTAGTCGGCGCGGGTCGCCAGGGCCCACCGGGCGACTGGCGCCATGGCGTAGGAGATGACCACCATCGCCACCGCCAGCGCGATCCAGCCGGTGCGCCCCAGGCCGACGCAGAAGAAGGCCGCCACGGGGGGTCCGATGACGCGCGCGGCACCGAAGCTCAGCGAGGCGAACCCTTGGTACTGCCCCTGGCGCTCGTGCGGCGCCAGCCCCATCTGGTGGCTCCACTGCCCACCAGAGCCGACGATCTCGCCGAAGACGTGCACGACGGTCCCGAGGAGCAGCAGGGCGCATGCCGCCCACACGTCGAGGTCCTCCGCGAAGCCGATCAGCACGAAGCCGCCGGCCACGAGCCACCCGCCCAGCACGAGCGCGCGGGAGCCGTCCACCACCGTCTCGATGTGCCGGGTGAGCCGCACCTGGAGCAGGGCCACCAGCACCGTGTTGAGCACGAGCGTCGCGGACACCAGGACGGTGGGTGCCGTCGTGCGCTCGGCGATGAACAACACCAGCCCGATCTCGATGATGAAGAAGTGGGTCACGAACAGCGTGTGCAGACCCATCAGGACGGCGTACGGGCGATCCCGCAGCACCGCAAGGCGCGGCTCGCCCTCCGCTCGCGCGTACGCGGGCAGGCGCGGGAGCCGGGTGGTGTTCCAGGCGGCGAAACCCGTGAGCACCGCCTGGGCGAAGAAGACCGAGATGTAGGCCCAGTCCTCGTCCACGAGCAGGGCCAGCCCGCCCACCATCGAGCCCAGTCCGATGGCGGTGTTGGTCACCGCGCGGAGGTAGGCCTTGAACTGCACGCCGCGTCCGCCGGTGGCCAGCTGGGCGATGACGCCGTGGTAGACGGCCCCGGAGCCGCTGAGGAAGACGGACTGCACGGACAGCAGCACGGCCAGGGCCACCGGGGTGGGCGCGAACGCCGGTGGCCACGCGGTCAGGGCTGCGCCGAGCATGAGCCAGGTCAGCACGCGGGTCGGGCCGCGGGTGTCCGCGAGGTGCCCTGCGGGGACGGTGACCAGCAGGCCGACGAAGGCGGAGACGGAGAGCGCGAGGCCGACCTCGGTCGCCGTGAAGCCCTGCTGCCGGGTGAAGTAGAGGGCGCTGGTCGTCATCAGCGCTCCGGCGGCGAAGCGGTTGGCGAACTGCCCCAGCGCCATCGTCCGCAGCGTGGGCTCGAGCGGCACGCCCCAGCGGGTCAGCGGCTGCACCGCATTGGTCGTCATCGGTCTCCCACGGCTAGCAATATCTTGACGTCAAGATATATGTGGTGAGACGCGGTGCCGTCAAGCTGACCACGTGCCTAGGCTGGAACGGTGTTGACCATCGGCCAGGAGATCCACGACGCGATCGTCGCCCACGCCCTGCGCGACCACCCGGACGAAGCATGCGGCGTCGTCGCCGGGCCCGAGAGCAGCGACCGACCCGAACGGTTCATCGAGATGGTCAACGCGGCCGGCTCGCCGACGTTCTACGAGTTCGACTCGAGCGACCTCTTCGCCCTCTACAAGGAGATGGACGATCGCGACGAGGAGCCGGTGGTGATCTACCACTCGCACACGGCGACCGAGGCCTACCCGAGCCGGACCGACATCGGTCTGGCCAGCGAGCCGGGGGCCCACTACGTGCTGGTCAGCACTCGCGACTGCTTCGACGAGGTCGGGGGGAATAACGGCGGCCCGGTGGAGTTCAGGTCATACAGAATCATCGACGGTGTCGTGAGCGAAGAAGACGTCACGATCACGCCCCCCCAGACGACCCAGGAAGAGAGCTCGCCCTGATGGCCATCGAGGTCCGCATCCCGACCATCCTCCGCACCTACACCGACGGCGCCAAGGCCGTCGAGGCAGATGGGGCCACGCTGACGGCGCTGATCGACGACCTCGAGCAGAACCACCCCGGCATCAAGGGGCGGTTGATCGAGAACGGCGATCTCCGCCGCTTCGTCAACGTCTACATCAACGACGAGGACGTCCGCTTCATCGGCGGTCTCGAGGCCGGCCTGGCCGACGGCGACCAGGTCGTCGTGCTGCCGGCGGTTGCTGGCGGATGACCCGCTTCGACAGCCTGCTGGAGTCGGTCGGCGGCACACCGCTGATCGGGTTGCCGCGGCTGTCGCCGAGCCCGGACGTCCGGATCTGGGCCAAGATGGAGGACCGCAACCCGACCGGCTCCATCAAGGACCGGCCCGCTCTGGCGATGATCGAGCAGGCCGAGAAGGACGGGACGCTGCGACCGGGTGCGACGATCCTCGAGCCGACCAGCGGCAACACCGGCATCTCGCTGGCCATGGCGGCCAAGCTCAAGGGCTATCGCATCGTCTGCGTGATGCCGGAGAACACGTCCGCCGAGCGCCGACAGCTCCTCGGCATGTGGGGCGCCGAGATCGTCTCCTCGCCCGCCGCGGGCGGCTCGAACGAAGCGGTCCGGGTCGCGAAGAAGATGGCTGACGAGCACCCCGACTGGGTGATGCTCTATCAATACGGCAATGACGCCAACGCCCTCGCGCACGAGCAGGGCACTGGTCCGGAGCTGCTGGCCGACCTGCCGGAGATCACCCACTTCGTCGCCGGTCTCGGCACCACCGGCACGCTGATGGGCGTCTCGCGCTTCTTCCGCAAGACCAAGCCCGACGTGCGGATCGTCGCGGCCGAGCCCCGCTACGGCGAGCTCGTCTACGGCCTGCGCAACCTGGACGAGGGTTTTGTGCCCGAGCTGTACGACGCCACGCTGATCGACTCCCGCTTCTCGGTGGGCCCGCGCGACGCCGTACGCCGTGTCCGCGAGCTGCTCGAGCTCGAGGGCATCTTCGCCGGCATCTCGACCGGCGCGATCCTGCACGCAGCGCTCGGCCAGGCAGCGAAGGCGGTCAAAGCAGGCGAGCGCGCCGACATCGCGTTCGTCGTCTGCGACGGGGGCTGGAAGTACCTCTCGACCGGCGCCTACGAGGGCACGGTCGACGAGGCCGAGGACCGGCTCGACGGCCAGCTCTGGGCGTAGCGCTCGCCTAGTCTGGCCGGGTGCTCACGCGTCTGGCCTTCGTCCTCCTCGCCCTGCTGCTCGGCGCAACGGTGCTCGGTGGCCGGTCCCCGGCAGTCGCGGACCTCCCGCCGCTGACGAACGTCGAGGCGCCGGCGATCAGCGGCACGCCGAAGGAGGGACAGGTCCTGCGCGCACACCCGGGACGCTGGACGCCGCAGCGCGCGGAAACCCGCTACCGCTGGCTGCGCGACGCCGAGCCGATCAAGGGCGCCCGGGGCCGGACCTACCGCCTCACCGCGCTCGACGTCGCCACCCGGGTCAGCGTGGAGGTCCGGGTCCGAGCCGAGGGCTACGCGTGGACGAGTGCGGTGTCCGAGCCCACGACCGAGGTGGACTACCGCACCCCGGTGCGCCGACAGGTGACCTACTCGGTCGCCACCCGGGGCCGGGTCACCACCAGCCTGGCGGCCTTCAAGCGCCAGGCGCAGGAGACGTACGCCGACGCGCGCGGCTGGCGAGCAGGGGGCATCGCCTTCCGGCAGGTTCCACGCGGCGGCGACTTCACCCTGGTGCTCGCGGAAGCGTCGACGCTGCCGAGCTTCGGCGCCGAGTGCTCGACCTTCTGGTCGTGCCGGGTGGGTCGCTTCGTGGTCATCAACCAGGACCGCTGGAAGTTCGCGTCACCCGCGTGGAACCGGGCGCGGGCCGGCTTGCGGAACTACCGGCACCTCGTGGTCAACCACGAGACCGGCCACTGGCTCGGCCACGGTCACCGCGGCTGCCCGGGTGCGGGTCAGCTGGCTCCCGTGATGATGCAGCAGTCCAAGGGGCTCGACGGCTGCCGGTTCAACCCGTGGCCGCGTCCCGCTGAGTGGTGAACACGACCCAGTAGAGGTCCTGGTCCGCGTTGAGCTCGCTGTCGGGGGCGGCCGGCAGCTCGAGCAGGTCGAGCGCGAGGTTGGCCACGTCTCCGTTGCGGATCGGCGCATCGGCGTACGTCGTGCGCGCCAGCTTCGGGTTCGTGTAGTCAGGGTTGATGGCGTAGAGGTCCGCGCCGGCGGCCACGTCAGGCCCCCAGACCATGAACGGCACCTTGTAGTTGGCCAGCTTGTCGGGGGTGCGGTGGCTGGCCCCCTGGCCCCCGTGGTCCGCGGTCAGGATGATGGCGGTGTGCCCCGTGAGCGCGGGTGTGACAGCGATCGTCTTCATCACCTTGCCCACCAGTCGGTCGGTGGCGGCCACCGCGTCGAGGTAGGCCGGGCTCATGAAGCCACGCGCGTGTCCCGTCGCGTCCGGTGCGGACAGGTGCAGGAAGCGGAAGCTGCGCGTCTGGCTCGTGAGATCAGTGACGAACGCCCGCACCAGGGGACGGTTGGGCTCGACGATCAGGTCGGTGTCGATGGCGTCGGGCCAGGACCGGTCCCAGAGCGAGAACTTCGTCTTGCTCGCGAACAAGGCGGTGCTGCCACCGGCGTCGTGGACGACGTTGAACACCGACGACACGTCGTGCCCGGCTGCATCCTGGACGGTGGCGGGCAGGGGGCGGTCGTCGTTCCAGGTCACGCCGTGACCGCCCGTGGCGGCCTCGATCCGGCGGCCGGTGACCATGCTGGTGTGGTTGGGAAGGGTGTCGGTGAGCTCCATGGCGGTGCGTGCGTTGAGCGTCGTCGCGCCCTGGCGGATCAGCTTGTTCAACACCGGGGCGCGCTGCTTGCCCAGCTTCGTGATCGCCTTCGGGTTGAGCCCGTCGATCGAGATCGCGACGACCGTGTCGATGGGACCGACGGTCTCGAGGCGACGCTCCGACGCGGGCTGCGACCCCGGCTGTGACACCGCGTCGGGTGCTTCGCCGGTCGCCGCGTAGGCCGCACCCCCGGACAGGGCAAGGGTCAGGACGGACAGGGCGACTCCGAGGCGGGACATGGACTCAGGGTAGATGGCGAAGCGCTCCCGAGGGGTGGCCGCCGCCGGGTGTGACCCGACATACGCCCCGGCGCGGTGCCGCTGGAGGGCCGGACCGCCTAGCCTTGCGGTCGTGCCCTCCTCCACCCGCGAAGCCCCGGTCGGGATCTTCGACTCCGGCTTCGGTGGTCTCACGGTCGCGCGGTCGGTCATCGACCAGCTGCCGCACGAGTCGATCCGCTACGTCGGTGACACAGCCCGCCAGCCGTACGGCGCCAAGCCGATCAGCGAGGTGCGTGAGTACGCCCTCGAGTGCCTCGACCACCTCTACGCGGAGGGCGTGAAGGCCTTGGTCATCGCCTGCAACTCGGCCAGCGCCGCGATGCTGCGCGATGCCCGCGAGCGCTACGACGTGCCCGTCATCGAGGTGATCCTGCCCGCCACGAGACGCGCCGTCGCCGCCACCCGCAACGGGCGGATCGGGGTGATCTGCACGCGCGCCACGGCCGAGTCGATGGCGTACGACGACGCCTTCGCGGCCGCCCCGCACGTCGAGCTGCTCACCCGCGCCTGCCCACGCTTCGTCGACTTCGTGGAGCAGGGCGTCACCGGCGGCAACGAGCTCATCGACGTCGCGGGGGAGTACCTCCAGCCGCTGGTCGACGCGGGCGTCGACACCTTGGTGCTGGGCTGCACGCACTACCCGCTGCTGACCGGGGTGATCTCCCTGGTCATGGGCGACGAAGTGACGCTGGTCAGCTCTGCCGAGGAGTGCGCCAAGGACGTCTACAAGATGCTGGTGCGCACCGACCTCATGCGCGAGGGCGGCGCTGCGGCGTACTCCTTCGCCACCACGGGCAGCCCGGACGAGTTCGAGACCATCGGCCGGCGCTTCCTGGGCGCTGAGCTCCTCGGCGCCTCGCAGTTCGTCGGGGGACTGTCGTGAGCGCCAGGGTCACGGTCGTCGGCTGCTCGGGCTCCTACCCGGGCCCGGAGTCGCCCGCCAGCTGCTACCTGATCGAGGCGGACGAGGACGGACGCACCTACCGGATCCTGCTCGACCTCGGCAACGGGGCGATCGGGCACCTGCACCGGTATGCCGACCCCCTGACCATCGACGCGGTCTTCCTGAGCCACCTGCACGCCGACCACTGCCTCGACATGTGCGGCTACTACGTGATGCGCAAGTACCACCCGACAGGCCCTCAGCCACGCATTCCCGTCTGGGGCCCCGAGGACACCCCCGGCCGGATGGCCCGTGCCTACGACCTGCCGTTGGACCCCGGGATGACCGAGGAGTTCGACTTCCGCGCCCACGGTGACCCGGTGCAGATCGGACCGTTCCTGGTCCGCACGATGCCGGTGGTGCATCCCGTCGACGCCTTCGCCATCAGCGTCACCGTCGGCGGCCTCTCGCTCGTCTACAGCGGCGACACCGGACCGTGCGAGGAGCTCACCGTCTTCGCCGCCGGCGCCGCCGTCCTGCTGTGCGAGGCCTCCTTCCGGGACGCGGACGTCAACCCGCCGGACCTGCACATGACCGGCTCCGAGTGCGGCACGACCGCCCTCGCAGCGGCGGTGGGGCGCCTGGTCCTCACCCACGTCCCGCCGTGGCACGACCCGCAGACGGCGTACGCCGAAGCGCGCACCACGTGGGACGGACCCCTCGACATCGCGGTCGCGGGCATGGTCATCGACCTCTGAGGGGACCCGCTTGGTGACTGTTCACCATGGGATGTAGGCGAACGGGCACTTCCCAAGGTCAATTGACCATGGGAAGTGCCCATTGAGCGACATACCGTGGTGAACAGTCAGCGTGAACAGTCAGCGCGAACAGTCGGCGCCCTCAGACAAGACCGGCGTCGTGCACGACCATCGCGATCTGGACCCGGTTGGTGGTCTCGAGCTTGTCGAAGAGCCGCGAGACGTGCGCCTTCACGGTCGGGACGGACAGGAAGAGCTCGCCTGCGATGTCGGCGTTGCTCAGCCCTCGGCCCACGCAGATCGCGACCTCTCGCTCGCGCCGCGTCAGGATCGCCAACCTGCCCTCGGCGTGGGCCGCCCGGTCCGGGACCTGGGTCTGCCTCATCTGCTCGAGCACCGCACGGGTGACCGAGGGCGACAGCATGGCTTCGCCGTCAGCGACCTTCCGGATGGCCTGGATGATCTCCAGGGCAGGGGTGTCCTTCACCAGGAACCCGTCGGCACCGGCGGCGACCGCCTCCACGACGTAGTCGTCGCCGTTGAACGTCGTCATCACGATCACCGACGGCGCCCGGGGGAGGAGCAGCATCGCCTTGGTCGCCTCGAGCCCGTTCATGACGGGCATCCGGATGTCCATCAGCACCACGTCGGGGCGCTCGCGCTTGGCGACGCTCAGCGCCTCGGCACCGTCGCCGGCCTCGCCGACCAGCACCAGGTCGCTCTGTCCCCCCAGCATCAGGCCAAGGGCTGAGCGAACCAGCGCGTCGTCGTCGACGATCAGGACCCGGATGGGCCGGGAGGGCGCGGTCGTCGTCATGCCGCCCACGGTATCGACGCGCGAAGGACGAACGTGGACCCAACCTGTCCGTGCACCAGGGTGCCGCCGCGCAGCTCGGCCCGCTCGACCAGGCCGACGAGCCCCAGGCCGGTACCGTCCGGCGTACCGCCGGAGAAACCCAGGGGGTTGGAGATCGTCACCGAGATGCCTTCCTGGGGTGATCCGCTGATCTCGATGCTGACGTGCGCCCCGGGGGCGTGCTTGACGGAGTTGGTGAGGCCTTCCTGGATGATCCGGTAGATCGCCCGGCCGACGGGGTCGGGGACGGCTGTGACCGACCGGTCGACCCGGTCGTGGAGCTCGACGTTCACCCCGTGGGCGCGTGCCTCCGCGACCAGGCTCCCGATGTTGTAGTAGGTCGGTTGGGGTCCGTCGATGAGCTCCCCGGTGTGGTCACGGAGCACGCCGAGCACGCCACGCAGCTCGTTGATCGCCTCCCTGGCCTTGCCCTGGATCTCCCCGAGACCCTCTCGGAGCTGCCCGGTCGGCAGGTCCTCGCGGAACGCCAGGGCCCCTGCCTGCATGGAGATCTGGGTGATCCGGTGGGCCAGGACGTCGTGCATCTCGCGGGCGATCCGCTCGCGCTCCTGGCTGCGTCCCTGTGCCACGCGCAGCTCCTGCTCCTCCTCGGCCCGGGCTGCGCGCTGCCGCAGTGTCCAGATCAGCTCGCGGCGTGAGCCGATGTACATCCCCCAGCCCATCATCGCGGTGTTGACGGTCAGGGTGATCACCACCGAGACCCAGAGGGGCATGACCTGCTCCACCGGCGCGTAGAAGATGTAGCCCAGGGCGCACACGAGGTTGAGCAGTCCGATGCCGACGATCGGCAGCGGGCGCCGCATGGTCGCCACCGAGACCGCTGCGAGCGTGGCCGGCCCTGCCGCCAGACCCGAGAAGGTGCTGAGGCACGCGGTGGCGGCCGCGATCGCGAGGGGAGCCCGGCGCCGGAAGACCACCAGGACGAACGCGATCACTCCCAGCACGATCTCGAACCAGAACATCGTGGGTTGCTCGGCCCACTCGCGCTCCGCCGCCTGGGACCAGGCCGCAACCCCGATGAGCAGGCAGACGACGAAACGCCAGGCCTGCCCGAGACGAGTCACCTCAGGCCGCGTCTCCGCCGCACTCGGGTGATCGATTCGGCCCTGCATGAGGCAAGGCTAGGCGCGCGCAGCCGCCGCGCCGACACCCCTACTTTGGTAGGGCTCGGCCCAGCCAGGGTCGAGCCCTGCGGCTGATGTGGCGCGGGGCCGTTCCGCGAGAGCCTGTCCACATGATTCGAGTGATGTCACTGACAAAGAGGTATGGCGACTTCACGGCCGTCGACGACGTGACCTTCACGTGTCGCCCCGGTCGCGTCACCGGCTTCCTGGGCCCCAACGGTGCGGGCAAGACCACGACGATGCGCGTGATGACCGGGCTGACCCCCGCCGACGCGGGCGAGGTGACGATCGGGGGTCACCACTACCGCGACATCCCCAACCCGGGACGCCACGTGGGGGTCCTGCTCGATGCGTCCGCGCAGCACGCCGGCCGGACCGGTCGCGAGATCCTCGCCCTCGGCGCCAAGCTGATGGGCCTGCCGGCCTCGAGGGTCGACGAGATGCTCGAGCTCGTGAGCCTCTCCGACGTCGAGTCGAAGCGTCGCCTCCGCAACTACTCGCTCGGGATGCGTCAGCGCCTCGGCATCGCCCACGCCCTGCTGGGCGACCCCTCGGTGCTGATCCTGGACGAGCCGGCCAACGGCCTCGACCCGGCGGGCATCCGCTGGATGCGCGGGCTGCTCAAGGACTACTCCGAGCGCGGAGGCACCGTGCTCCTGTCCAGTCACCTGCTCAACGAGGTCGAGCTCATCGCGGACGAGATGATCCTCATCGGGCGCGGCAAGATCGTGGCCAGCGGCACCAAGCAGCAGCTGCTCGCCGGGCGCGCGGGCGGCGCCACGCACGTGATGGCGCTCGACATCCCGTCCCTGTCGACCGCACTGTCGGCGGCCGGGTTGGACATCTCCCCGGCCGGAGAGGGCCTTCGCGTGGAGGCCGACCCGGTGGCCGTCGGCAAGGTGGCGGCAGCCAAGCAGCTCGTCCTGACCGACCTGCGGCCCGCCGAGGGCGGGCTGGAAAACCTGTTCCTCGAGCTCACCGCTGACACCCAGCGCGAGAGCGTCACTCCCGAAGGAGTCGCGGTATGACCGCCCCTGCTGTGAACACCGCTGTCAATGGGGTCGTCGACCCTGCCCTGGACCGGGTCCCGAGCATCGACGTGTCCTCGACCCAGCAGGTGCCGTTCGGGCGCCTGGTGTCCGTCGAGCTCCGCAAGATGACGGACACGCGGGCGGGTCGGTGGCTGCTCGGGATCACGCTCGGCGTCCTGGTCGTGGCGGCCGGCATCGTGGTCATCATCTCGCTCTTCGACGAGCAGTTCTCGATGACGCTGTCCGACTGGCAGGGAATGCTGACCTTCCTGACCACGATGCTGGTCCCCACGCTCGCGATCATGTCGGTGACCCAGGAATGGAGCCAGCGAACGGGCCTGGTCACCTTCGCCCTCGAGCCGCACCGAATCCGCGTGATCCTGTCCAAGCTGGTGGCGGTCACGCTCCTGGCGCTGATCACCTTGGTGCTCGCCGCGGTCATCGCGGTCGCCGGTCACGCCGCTCTGGCAGTGACGGGCGTGGATGTCTCGTGGAGCGTCGACGGCACGGATCTCGCCTGGACCTTCTACTTGCAGATGGTCTACTTCCTGATGGCGTTCGGCCTGGCCATGGCCATCCTCAACACGCCCGGCAGCATCGTCGTCTACTACCTCGTCGCGCTGATCCTGCCCAACATCGTCTACGGGGCGGTCTACTTCCTCCTCAGCTGGGGTCCGGACGTCGTGCCGTGGATCGACCTGAGCTACGCAGTCGGGGCCTTCCGCGGCGAGATGCCCGAGGTGCCCAGCGGCACCCCCGACCTGGGAGTGGGGCCGATCCTCAGCACCCTGGTCATCTGGGTGGTGCTGCCCATGGGCATCGGGCTCCGGCGCATCCTGCGCGCCGAGCTCAAGTAGCTCACCCAAGCTGGCCCCCGCGGGGGAGAGAGCCAGCAAGCACCGGGTCCGGTCATCCGCGAGAATGACCGGACCCGGTGCGCCTTTCACTAGGGTTCCGGACATGACGAACCAGCCCGCACCTGTCCGCGCCGACGGTCGCAGCGACGACCAGCTCCGCCCCATCACCATCACCCGCAACTGGCTCGACCACGCGGCCGGCTCGGTGCTCGTCGAGTTCGGCGGCACCAAGGTGCTGTGCGCCGCGTCCGCCACCGAAGGTGTCCCGCGCTGGCGCAAGGGCTCCGGACTCGGCTGGGTGACGGCCGAATACGCGATGCTCCCGGCCTCGACGAACACCCGCTCGGACCGCGAGTCGGTCAAGGGCAGGATCGGCGGCCGGACCCACGAAATCTCCCGCCTGATCGGCCGCTCGCTGCGCGCGATCATCGACTACGAAGCGCTCGGCGAGAACACGATCGTCCTGGACTGCGACGTGCTGCAGGCCGACGGCGGGACCCGGACGGCGGCGATCACGGGGGCCTACGTCGCGCTCGCCGACGCCGTTGCCCACCTCCGCGCCAACGGCGCGCTCAAGGGCGAGCCGCTCACCGGCTCGGTGGCGGCCGTCAGCGTGGGGATCATCGACGGAGCGCCGCGCCTCGACCTGCCCTACGAGGAGGACGTGCGCGCCGAGACCGACATGAATGTCGTGATGACCGGCACCGGTTCCTTCGTCGAGGTCCAGGGCACGGCCGAGGGTGCCGCCTTCGACCGCGCCGAGCTCGACGCACTCCTCGACCTGGCGGCCAAGGGATGTGCCGACCTGACCAGGATGCAGCAGGAGGCTCTGTCGCGATGACGGAGGCCGCGATGTCCCCAGCGACGACGCAGGTGTTCCTCGCCTCGCGCAACGCCAAGAAGGTGGTCGAGATGCAGCGCATCCTGGCCGAGCACATCCCCGGCGTCGAGGTGTTGGGGCTCGGCGACGTCACCGACTATGACGAACCGATCGAGGACCAGCCGACCTTCGAGGGCAACGCCCTGCTCAAGGCGCGGGCCGGTTTCGCTGCGACGGGGCTGCCCACCATCGCCGATGACAGCGGGCTGTGCGTGCAGGCGCTGAACGGGATGCCCGGCGTGCTGTCGGCGCGCTGGGCGGGGCCACCCAAGTCGGACGAGCGCAACAACGACCTGCTGCTGGCCCAGCTCGGCGACGTGCCGGACGGCCGGCGCAGCGCGTGGTTCGAGTGTGCGGTCGCGTTCGTGGGGGCCGGGGGCGTCGAGGTCGTCGAGCACGGCCGGATGTCCGGCCGGATCATCCGTGGGGTCCGGGGTGGCGGTGGCTTCGGGTACGACGTGGTGTTCGTCGCCGACGAGCACACGGACGCCGGGCTCACGACGGCGGAGCTGGATCCGGGCGAGAAGGACCGGATCTCGCACCGCGGTCATGCCCTGCGGGCCCTTGCACCTCGGGTCGCCGCGGCCCTTCGCTGAACGGCGGCCGGGTCAGGCGGTGACGCCCTCCCGGGTCGCACCGACGCGGCGGGAGATGAACATGCCCCAGAGGGCGGCGAAGATGAACATGATGATCGAGTAGACCGCCGCCGGCACCGAGATCTCGACGCTGTCGAGGATTTCGACCGCCACGAAGATGGCCAGGGTCGCGTTGTGGACGCCGATCTCGAACGAGGACGCGATGGCCTGGGAGGCGGTGATCCCGAAGGCCTTCGGGATCAGATAGCCGACCACCAGGCTGGTGGCGCAGAAGATGGCCGCGACGACACCGACGTCGCCGAGGTAGTCGAGGATGTTGTCGCGCTGGTCCAGCAGGATCGCCAGCACGAGGATCGCCAGGATCACGGCCGACGCGATCCGGACCGGGCGATCCATGCGAGCAGCGAAGCTCGGGGCACGGTCGCGGACGAGCATGCCGATCCCGACGGGGATCAGGATCAGTGCGAAGACCTTCACGACCTCACCGAACGGCATGCTCACGTCGTCGCTTCGGTCGTAGTAGCCGATGGCGAGGCTGGTGATCAGCGGCAGGGTCGCGATCGCGATGATCGAGTTGATCGCGGTCAGGGTGATGTTGAGGGCGACGTCTCCTCGGAAAATGTGACTGAAGAGGTTGGCCGTCGTCCCGCCCGGGCTGGCCGCGAGGAGCATCATCCCGATGCCGAGCAGCGGCGGGAGGTCGAAGAGCAGCACCAGGCCGAAGCAGATCGCCGGCAGGATCGCCAGCTGCACCCCGAGGGCGACAAGCACGGCCTTCGGGTGCTTGCCGACCCGTCGGAAGTCCGTCGGCGTCAGGTCGAGCCCGAGCCCGAACATGATCAGGGCGAGGGCGATCGGCAGTCCGATGGTGACGAGCGCGGAGTCCATGTCCGGACCCTAGCGATGCGGGGGGTCCGGTGGGGGCTTCGACGAGGTGTCGCCGTCACGAACTGGCGGCGTACGACCGATCAAACACGAGCGAGCAGGTCGGCCGCCGCCAGCTTGTGCGGGTCAGCGGGTGGGTGCGGTCGGAGAGATTCGAACTCTCACTGTCACGGACCTAAACCGTGTGCCTCTGCCGTTGGGCTACGACCGCTGGACGACCCAGCCTAGACCGGCCGATTCACTCCGGGCCTCCGTCCAGGCCCAAGTCCCGGCGCAGCTTGGCGACGTGGCCGGTGGCCTTCACGTTGTACTGCGCGAGCTCGACGGTGCCTTGCTCGTCGATCACGAAGGTGGAGCGGATGACGCCCTGGACGACCTTGCCGTAGAGCGACTTCTCGCCGTACGCACCGAAGGCCTGGTGCGCCTCGAGGGACTCGTCGGAGAGGAGGGTGAGGGTCAGGTTGTCGCGCTCGCGGAACTTCGCAAGCTTGGCCTGCTTGTCCTTGGAGACTCCGAGCACCTCGAAACCGGTGCTGGACAGGGCGTCGAGGGAGTCGCTGAAGTCGCAGGCCTGCTTGGTGCAGCCCGGAGTCATCGCCGCGGGGTAGAAGTAGACGATCACCTTGCGCCCACGCAGCTCCGAGAGCGTGACCTGCTCGCCGGCGTCCGAGGTGAGGGTGAAGTCGGGGGCGGCGTCGCCGGCGCCGAGGCGGCCGGAGGTGGTCGGGCTCATGGGGACTCCTGGGTCAGTCTGGTTGTTGCAAACGATATGCAATAAAGTGGTGGCGGGCTTCCGAGCCCGGCGGTCGACATCCAAGCACGACCGGCACCGAGGGAGAGGGAGACATCATGCACGTGCCCGACGGGTTCCTGGACGCGCCGACCTCGCTGGCGACCGGTGTGGTCGCAGCAGCGGGAGTCGCCGTCGCTCTGCGTGGCGCCCGGCGCGAGCTCGACGACCGCACGGCGCCGATGGCCGGTCTCGTCGCCACCTTCGTGTTCGCCGCCCAGATGATCAACTTTCCTGTCGGGGCGGGCACCAGCGGACACCTGATGGGCGGGGCGCTCGCGGCGGTGCTCGTCGGGCCCTGGTCGGCGGTGCTGTGCGTGTCGGTCGTCCTGCTCGTCCAGGCGCTGCTGATGGCCGACGGCGGGATCACGGCCCTCGGCACCAACGTCACGTTGATCGCCCTGGTCACGGTGACGGTCGGCTGGGCGACGTTCGTCGTGCTTCGCCGCGTGCTGCCCTTGCGCCCTGCGTCCGTGCCGATCGCGGCCGCGGTCGCCGCCTTCATCAGCGTGCCGAGTGCCGCACTGGTCTTCACCGGCCTGTTCGCCGTTGGCGGGCAGGCTCCCGTCGACCTCTCCCTGGTCGTCGCCGCGATGCTCGGCTGGCACACCCTGATCGGCCTCGGGGAGGCGGCGGTCACTGGGCTCGTGGTCGCCAGTGTGATGTCGACGAGACCTGATCTGGTGTACGGCGCACGCCCGCTGCTCGCCGTACGCACCCTCGAGATCCGCATGACTCGGGCCGGGGCGGCCTCATGAGCCGCCGCACGTTCTTCGCTGCCGCCGTGCTGCTGACCCTGTTCCTGGCCGGCGTGGCGAGCTACTACGCCAGCGAGCACCCCGACGGACTGGAGTACGTGGCGAGCGAGACCGGGTTCGGCGACACGGCAGAGGAGTCAGCGACTGCGGACAGCCCGCTCGCGGACTACACGACCCGTGGCGTCGACAACGGCCGACTCAGCGGTGCGGTCGCCGGTGTCGCGGGTGTCGGGCTGGTGGCGTTGCTGGGGGGAGCACTGTTCTGGACGTTGGGCCGGCGACCGCACGCGGGGACCTCCGCAGGCGGCACCCTGCCCGAGCCGGACCAGGCTGACGCCTGATGGGCGCGGGCCACGGGCACCGACTCCACTTCCACGGTCACAGTCCGATCCACCGCGCGCCGGCGCACCTCAAGCTGCTGGCCCTGCTGGGCTTCATGCTCGTGGTCGTGGCGACACCCGGGGCCTGGTGGCCGGCCTTCGTGGTCGAGGCGCTGGTCCTCCTGACAGTCATCGGCGTCTCGCGCGTGCCGGTGACCTACCTGGCACCCCGCATGGTCATCGAGCTGCCGTTCGCCGCCTTCGCCCTGCTGATGCCGTTCGTCGCCGAGGGTCCACGCATCGAGGTGCTGGGGCTGGAGGTCTCCGAGCTCGGACTGGACGCCGGGCTGACCCTGCTGGCGAAGGGCTCCATCGGCGTGCTGGCCTCGCTGACCCTCGCGGCCACGACCGAGCCCCAGGACGTTCTGCGCGGACTCGACCGGCTCGGGATGCCCGACCTCATCGTCTCGATCATGGGATTCATGATCCGCTACGTCGACGTCGTCACCGGCGAGCTGTCACGGATGCTCGTCGCCATGCGCTCGCGCGGCTGCGACCCACGCTCGCCACGGCAGTGGCCGGCTCTCGCGCGGGCGATGGGAGCCCTCTTCATCCGCTCCTACGAGCGGGGCGAACGCGTGCACCTCGCGATGCTCTCGCGCGGCTACGACGGCAGTCTGCCGCGATGACCACGACGCTGGGGCCGGTCCTGGACGTCCGCGGTCTCGCCTTCGCCTACCCAGACGGGCACCAGGCGCTGTTCGGTGTCGACCTCCACGTCCACGAGGGGGAGAGGGTCGCCCTCCTCGGCCCCAACGGCGCCGGCAAGACGACCCTGGTGCTCCACCTCAACGGCATCCTCACCGCCGGAGCCGGATCTGTCGCCGTGGGCGGACTTCCGGTGGAGAAGGGCAACCTCAAGGAGATCCGCCGCCGGGTCGGGATCGTCTTCCAGGACCCCGACGACCAGCTGTTCCTCGGCACCGTGCGACAGGACGTCGCCTTCGGGCCGGCCAACCTCGGGGTCAAGGGCGCCGCGCTCGAGGCCACGGTGATGGCCGCCCTGCAGAAGGTCGGGATGGCGGAGTACGCCGACCGGCCGCCCCACCACCTCTCGTTCGGCCAGCGCCGACGCGTCGCGATGGCGACCGTGCTGGCGATGGAGCCCGAGATCCTGGTGCTCGACGAGCCGACCTCCAACCTCGACCCGACCAGTCGACGCGAGCTGGCCGACATCCTGCGCGCTCTCGACGTGACCGTGCTGATGGTGACCCACGACCTGCCCTTCGCCCTGGAGCTGTGCCCGCGCTCGGTCGTGCTGAGCGACGGCGTCGTGGTCGCCGACGGGCGCACCTTCGACATACTCACAGATGCGCCTCTGATGGCGGGACATCGACTCGAGCTGCCGTGGGGTTTCGATCCGAGCGCCATTGATAACCTTCCCGCGTGACCAACGAACAGACGGCGCTCGAGCGCGAGATCGAGGAGACGCGCCAGCGTCTCGCCAGCACGATCGACCAGCTCGCCCACCGCGCGAGCCCCAAGACCATCGTCGGTCGCGAGGTGACCTCGGTGAAGGCGCACTTCGTGGACCTCGAGTCCGGGGCTCCGCGCACCGACAACATCATCAAGGTCGCCGGCGGGGTCATCGGCGCGATCGTGGTGCTCGCGATCATCCGCAAGATCGTCAACTGACCAGCGCAGGCACGGCAGTGAGCAGCGGCGCGGCAGCGTCCACGGGCAGCGGAGCTGCAGCCATCAAGATGCTGCACGACCGCGTCCTGGTCGAGCTCGACCGGGAGGCGGGGGAGCGGCGGTCCTCCGGTGGGATCGTCATCCCTGCGACGGCCGCCATGGGAGCCCGTCGGCTGCAGTGGTCACGCGTCATCGCGGTCGGCCCGCACGCGCGCGCCGTGGAGGTCGGCGACCGTGTGCTCTTCGATCCCGAGGACAAGGCGGAGGTCGAGGTGCACGGCGAGGTCTACGTCGTCCTGCGCGAGCGGGACGTGCATGCGGTCGCTGCCGAGCGGCTGGACGCCGGGTCCACCGGTCTCTACCTCTGACCCGCCCGTCCAGGGGCCGTATCGGCGCGTGAACGCGCTGCCGTGCCGTGGACCGCTCCTCTAGGGTGTGCCCGTGAAGCAGCGCGACGTCATCGTGATGGACGAGGCGGAGATCGACCAGTTCCTGACCGCGCAGCGCAGCTCGACGGTGGCGACGCTCGGTCCGCAGGGCCAGATCCACCTCGTCGGCATGTGGTTCGCGTGGTTCGACGGCCACATCTGGCTCGAGACGAAGGCCAAGTCGCAGAAGGTGCGCAACCTGCGCCGCAACGACCGGATGACGTTCCTCGTCGAGGCGGGGCACACCTACGACTCGTTGCGGGGCGTCTCCCTGGAGGGCCGCGGAGTCATCATCGAGGACGACCCCGAGCTCCTGGAGCGGGTGTGCCTGCAGATCTTCGAGCGCTACCACTCGCCGTACACGCCCGAGCTCCGGCCCTTCCTCGAGCTGATGATGAACAACCGGATCGTGGTCCGACTCGACATCGAGCGCACCCGCAGCTGGGACCACCGCAAGCTCGGCCTGCCCGCCATGGAGCTGGGCGGCAGCACCGCCCCGTCGACCCAGGAGACCTGATGGCCTACTTCGTGAAGCAGTCGCACCGCACGTCGGCCGTCACCGAGCCGATCCCGGCCGACCCGTCCCTGCCCCGGGCCTGCATCATCGGCGCGGGCTCGTCGGGGATCGCCGCGGCCAAGCAGCTCTACCTCGCCGGCGTGCCGTTCGACTGCTTCGAGGCCGGCTCGTCGGTCGGCGGCAACTGGGTCTACGACAACCCCAACGGGGTGTCGGCCTGCTACGACACCCTCGAGATCAACACGTCGTGCCCGCGGATGGCCTACTCCGACTTCCCCATGCCGGCCGACTACCCCGACTACGCGCGCCACGACCAGGTCCACACCTACTTCGAGGACTACGTCGACCACTTCGGCTTCCGCGACACCATCACCTTCGACACCCGCGTCCAGGAGGTGTCACCCACCGGGGACGGCCGTTGGCAGGTGCGGGTCGAGGGCCCCGAGGGTGTCCGGTCCGAGACGTATGACGCCGTACTCGTCGCCAATGGCCACCACTGGGACGCCCGCTGGCCCGAGCCCGCCTATCCCGGCCACTTCGACGGCGACCAGATCCACGCCCACGACTACCGCAACGGCGAGCAGCTCGATGGCCGTGACGTCGTGGTCGTCGGGGCCGGCAACTCCGCGATGGACATCTCGGTGGAGGCCGCGACCCGCGCCCGCACCGCGACCTGGTCCGTACGCCGGACCGAGTGGGTGCTGCGCAAGTTCTTCTTCGGCAAGCCCAGCGACCAGGTGACCCTGCCGGCGTGGTTGCCGTGGTGGGTCACCGCGGCACGGCTGAGGCTCGGCGCCACCGCCGCCGGGAACATGACGAAGTTCGGCCTGCCCAAGCCCACCCACGCTCCAGGACGCTCGCACCCGGTGCAGTCGGAGAAGATCCGCGAGTGCCTGGCCGCTGGCTCGATCACGGCGCGCCCGGGCATCGAACGCCTCGACGGCGACCGCGTCGTCTTCGTCGACGGGTCCAGCGCGCCGGCGGACCTCATCGTGTGGGCGACCGGATATCGCGTCAGCTTTCCCTTCCTCGACCCGTCCCTGGTCGACCCGCGGGGCAACGACCTGCCCCTGTGGAAGCGCACGGTCCACCCTGACCTGCCGGGTCTGTTCTTCCTCGGACTGATGCAGCCGCTGGGCGCGATGATGCCGCTCGCCGAGGCCCAGTCGGCGTGGGTCACGGAGATGCTCACCGGCGCCTACGTGCCGCCTGACGCAGGCGCCGTACGCCGACAGATGGCGGCCGACCACGCGCGCAACCTGCGCCAGTTCTATGCCTCTCCGCGCCACACCATGCAGGTCGACTTCGACTACTACCTCTGGGACCTCGCGCGCGAGCGCAAGGCGGGGCGGGAGCGGGCGGATCGGGGTCGATCTGATCGGCAGGCCAGCCGGGACGTCATGAGAATCGACTCCTCCGACGAACAGATCTCATGACGTCCGGCGAAGTCGCGGGACGCACTCGCGGGGAATGACGACCGGGAAATAGCAAGAAGGCCAGGACCGGTGGACGGTCCTGGCCTTCTCTTGTACGCCAGCAGGGACTTGAACCCCGAACCCGCTGATTAAGAGTCAGCTGCTCTGCCAATTGAGCTACTGGCGCATCTTGTTGCACGGCAGGCGAGTGCCGTGCAACGAGGAGTGACTCTACACGTCGGCCAGGAGCGGATGAAATCGAGATCCGGCGCCCGGCACTCAGCCCAGCTCCGCCAGCACGGCCTGCGCCGCGTTGTGTCCGCCGAGGCCGGAGACGGCGCCACCACGCCGGGCTCCGGAGCCGCAAAGGAGGACGACGTCGTGGTCGGTCTGCACTCCCCACTGCTGCGCGGGCGTGTCGAGGCGGGCCCGGTTCGGCGCCCAGGGCCACTCCAGGTCGCCGTGGAAGATGTGGCCACCCGGCATGCCGAGATCGCGCTCGACGTCCTGGGGGATCTTGGCCTCGATGCAGGCCTGGCCGTCCGCGTCTGTGGTCACGCACGAGCTGATCGGCTCGACCAGGTGCTCGTCGAGCGAGGCGATGGCTCGCTGGACGGCGAGCTCCTTCGCCGCGGCGCCGTCGGGTCCCTCGAACAGGCCCACCGGGGTGTGGAGGCCGAAGTAGGTCAGGGTGTGCGCTCCCTGCTCGGCCAGCTCACCGAGGATGGAGGGGTCCGAGAGCGAGTGGCAGTAGACCTCGCCGGGCAGGTGCGACGGCACGGAGCCGGCCGACGCTTCGGCGTACGCCGTCTCGAGCTGGCTGTAGTCCTCGCCGAGGTGGAGGGTGCCAGCGAACGCCACGGCAGGGTCTGCTCCTGACTTGAGCTGCGGGAGGCGGTCGAGGAGGAAGTTGATCTTGAGCTGCGACCCGACCGGCTTGGTGTCGTCCTCGCCCTCGCCCAGCAGGATCCGGAGCACCCAGGGGGCGACGCCGGAGAGCACGCGGCGGCAGGTGAGCGACTGCTCACGCGACCCGTCGTGCCACACCACGGTGGCCGCATCGGTCCCGGGCTCGATCCGGCTCACCCCGGCGCCGGTGATGAGCTCGGCCCCCGCGTCGATCGCCGATCTAGCGAGGGCGTCGGTCACCGCGCCCATGCCGCCGATCGGCACCCTCCACTCGCCGGTGCCGTTGCCGATCAGGTGGTAGAGGAAGCAGCGGTTCTGGATCAGCGACGCCTCGTGCATCGAGGCGAAGGTGCCGATCAACGCGTCGGTCGCCACCACGCCGCGGACCGTGTCGTCGGCGAAGCGCTCCTCGATCGTGCGCCCGAGCGGCTCGGTGACGATGTCGCGCCAGATGTCGGGGTCGATCACCTCGCGCAGCTCGCGCTCGAGGGGAAGCGGGTTCATCAGGGTCGGGGCGATGGCCTCGGCCATGCCCCCCACCTCGGCGTAGAACCTCTGCCACGCCTCGTAGTCCCGGTCGGAGCCGGTCAGGTCGGCAAAGGACTGGCGGGTGGCGTCCCCCTCCGGACGCTCGACCAGCAGTCCGCCGGGGCGACCGTCGCGCACGTATGGCGTGTAGGAGGCGGTGGCGCGAGAAGCGAGGCGAAGGTTGAGGTCGAGGTCAGCCATCAGTGCCTCGGGCATGAGGCTGACGAGATAGGAGTAGCGGGAGAGCCGCGCAGGCATCCCTGCGAAGGGAGACACCGAGACCGCAGCCCCGCCGGTGTGGTCGAGACGCTCGAGGACGGCGACGCTGAGTCCTGCCCTGGCCAGGTAGGCGGCCGCGACCAGACCGTTGTGCCCGCCGCCGACCACGGCCACGTCGTAGTTGTGCTCACCTGTGCTCATCAGAGCAACGTATCCGCAACGGCTGCCCGGTCGGAGACGGAGGTGGCGCGGGCGATGGGACGCCCGGAAGCGGAGGCGCACAAATCGACAGAGCCCCGGTCAGCGACCGGGGCTCTGATTCGGGTGAGTAACGGGACTTGAACCCGCGACATCCGCCACCACAAGGCGGCGCTCTACCAGCTGAGCTATACCCACCATGGCCCCTCGCGACAGGCGCGAGGCCGATGAGAAGTGTAGGGCAATCAGGCAGTGGTCTCGGAATCGGGGGCCAGCCCGGTGATGGTGCCGGCGTGCTTGGCAGCGACCTCGCGCGCGGAGGTGGTGTCGAGGCCGGGCTGCGGGACGAAGACGGCCTCCCGGTAGTAGCGCAGCTCCTCGATGCTCTCCTGGATGTCAGCGAGCGCCCGGTGGTTGCCGCGCTTGGCCGGAGCGGCGAAGTAGGTCCGGGGGTACCAGCGGCGGGCCAGCTCCTTGATCGAGGAGACGTCCACGTTGCGGTAGTGCAGGAAGCCCTCCAGGGTGGGCATGTCGCGCGCCAGGAACGCGCGGTCGGTGGCCACCGTGTTGCCCGCCAGCGGGGGCCGGCTGCCGTCGGGGCAGTGCTCCTTGATGTAGTCGAGCACCTGCTGCTCGGCGTCGGCCATCGTCAGTCCGGCGTCCAGCTCCTCCAACAGGCCCGACGTGACGTGCATCGTGCGCACGAAGTCGATCATCTGGTCCAGCGCAGCTTGCGGGGGCCTGATCACCACGTCGATGCCCTCGCCGAGGACGTTGAGGTCGAAGTCGGTGACGAGCGCGGCGACTTCGACCAGCGCGTCGGCCCCCAGCTCGAGGCCGGTCATTTCGCAGTCGATCCACACGAGTCGCTCATTCACGTTGTGCACCCTACTCAGCCCTCTCAGGAGCACCTCAGCGACGCCGCCTAGGGTCGGGGGCGTGAAGCAGTGGATCGGTCTCGTCGCACGGCTGATCACGGGCGGTGTCTGGATCGTGGCGGGGGCCATCAAGCTTCCCGATCCGGCCGGCAGCGTACGAGCCGTGCGTGCCTACGACCTGCTGCCCGAGTCCATCGTGCCCACCGTCGGGCACCTGCTGCCGATCGTCGAGGTCGTCGTCGGGCTCTGCCTCGTGCTCGGCCTGCTGACCCGCTCGATGGGGGTGATCTCGGCGCTGCTGTTCGTCGTCTTCATCATCGGGATCTCAGCCGCCTGGGCGCGCGGGCTGTCGATCGACTGCGGCTGCTTCGGTGGTGGCGGCCTCGAGGAGGGCGCCTCGTCGAAGTATCCCTGGGAGATCGCCCGCGACGTCGGGTTGCTGCTGCTGTCCGCCTGGCTCGTGGTCTGGCCACGCACTCGCTGGTCACTAGATGCTGTTGTCTTCCCGCCTCGCGCGGGTGAAGTCTCGCCCGGACCGGGCGACGGAGAGGATTGGGATGTCGAAGCGCAACATCAACAAGACCGCTGAGCGGGCCGCTCGGGCCGCTGCCCTGAAGGCGGAGCAGGAGCGCCAGGAGAAGCGCCGTCGACTGCTCCTCATCGGAGCCGTGGTCGCCGGGCTGGTCTTCGTGGTGGGGGCCGGCTTCCTGGTCCAGAACCTCCGCAACTCGACTGGGGAGGCAGCCACGCCCCCGGCCGGCGTGGTGGACGACTACGGCATCGTCGTGGGTGACGCCGCGGCACCCACCACGGTGACGATCTACGAGGACTTCCAGTGCCCGGTCTGCGCCGACTTCGAGGAGGAGATCGGCGAGGAGCTCAACGCCGGCATAGAGGCGGGCACCGTGAAGGTGGACTATCGCATCGTGTCGTTCCTGGACCGTGCGTCCAAGAACGAGTACTCCTCACGCGCCATGAACGCGGCCGCGGTGGTGCTCGACACCGCAGGGGTCGACGCCTTCAAGTCGTTCCACGACGAGCTCTTCGCCAACCAGCCTGTCGAGGGCACGGACGGCCCGGATGACGAGGAGCTCATCGCCGCGGCCACGGCAGCCGGCGCCGACGAGTCGAAGGTCCGCAGCGCCATCGAGGACAAGGTCTTCGCTCAGTGGATCGAGAACGCCACCGAGCAGATGTCCGTCGACAAGGTCAACGGCACCCCGACGGTGTTCATTGATGGTGAGCTCGCCGGATCGACCCCGCAGGAGTATGCCGACGCGATCCGCGCTGCGCTCGGCTGATCGCTGACTGGTCGGCGATGCGAGACTCAGGGCGTGACTGACGCGCCCCTCACCGACTTCATCGCCGGCCTGCCCAAGGCGGAGCTGCACGTCCACCACGTCGGTTCGGCGTCCCCACGGATCGTCGCCGAGCTGGCGGCCCGACACCCCGGGACCGTGCCTGCAGACCCAGAGGCACTGCGGGCGTTCTTCGAGTTCCGCGACTTCGCACACTTCATCGAGGTCTACCTCGCGGTCGTCGACCTCGTCCGCACTCCTGAGGACGTGCGCTTGCTGACCTATGAGGTCGCCCGCGAGATGGCAGTCGGGCAGCACCTCCGGTACGCCGAGCTCACGTGCACTCCGTACACCTCGATCCGTCCCGATCGTGACGACATCGGCATGCCGATCGAGGCCTACACCGAGGCCATCGAGGATGCTCGGCTGGCGGCCGAGCGTGACTTCGGCCTGGTGCTGCGATGGATCTACGACATTCCCGGCGAGTCCGGCATCCCCGCCGCCGACGCGACGTTGGCCTACGCCCTCGACCACGGCCCCTCGGCGCTGGTCGGCTTCGGCCTCGGTGGACCCGAGATCGGCGTACCCCGATCGCAGTTCCAGCCGCACTTCGACGCGGCGCGGGCGGCTGGCCTGCACTCGGTGCCCCACGCAGGGGAGACCACCGGCCCGGAGACCGTGTGGGAGGCCCTTCGGTTGCTCGGGGCCGAGCGGATCGGCCACGGGACGTCGGCCGCCGCAGACCCGTCGCTCCTCAGGCACCTGGCCGACGAAGGGATCACCCTGGAGGTGTGCCCGTCGTCGAACGTCGCGACGCGGGCCGTCGCCAGCCTCTCCGAGCACCCGCTCGGCGTCTTCGTCGAGGCGGGTGTGTCCGTGACGATCAACTCCGACGACCCACCGATGTTCGGGACGACCCTCAATGCTGAGTATGCGATCGCCGCGGACCTGCTGGCCCTCTCCTCGGACGGGGTCGCCGAGCTCGCGAGGGCGGCGGTCCGATCCTCGTTCGCGCCGCCGGATGTGAAGTCACGGGTCCTCGGTGAGATCGACGACTACGTGTCTGATCAGGCCTGAGGAGTCCCACACGTCACACGCCACCGCGTGTCCGGGCCGACACGCCGAGCGCGGGAAAGTTTGTCCGGCGCAGACCTTGCCCAGGACGTCCCAGCAGGCATAGAACAGTGCTTGTCGGAAGGACTTCGGTCCGGAAGACACCCGAAACCCCGGCAACTCATACTTGCCGGGGTTTCACCAATTTCTGAGGGTGCGGCGCCCGGCGGTCTCATACGTCGCCGGGAGTAGGCACTTTTCTAACTCCTGCGAGCGCGCTCCGGCGGGAGGCGCGCCGTCCGGCGCGCGCGACCAAGACCCCGTCGAGTGGCTCGACTGGGGTCGTGACGGCCAAGAAGCACATTCGGGCCATGGTCGATCTCGCTCGTCCCGACCGGGACGGCGTGGCACCCCCGGCAGGATTCGAACCTGCGACCTAGAGATTAGAAGGCTCTTGCTCTATCCAGCTGAGCTACGGGGGCGGGCGGCGGGAGACAGGCGGAGCCGACAACCTGGGTCCAACGCGAGGTCGTCCGACCGGTCTTCCAGTCCGCGAGCCAGTATGCCGCAGCCATCCGGTCCGAGGTCCGGGGAGTCGAAGACCGGGCGGCTGCCTACCGGTCGGCTCAGTCGCGGTCGCCTAGCCCGGATCGTTCACGAGGCAGCGGCCTGATCGGCGTGTAGAAACACGGAAGTGCCTACCCAGCAGGGGAAACTTGGGATTGCGACGTCACAAGATTCTCGAACTGGAAGGCACTCCGTAGGTGAAGCGTACTTCGT